>CACYZY010000004.1 GCA_902779085.1 uncultured Bacteroidales bacterium
GATCAATCTCCGACAGAACAAAATCACTGGTAACGCCGGATACGGCAAGTATTATCCTGAGGTGGATGTGCAGAAGACACTGTCTCTGCGTGGATTCGCCAAGCACATGACTGATCATGGCAGCGTCTATGGACGTGACCTTCTCGAGGGTGTGCTGATCAAAATCACTGAATGTCTTCCTGAACTGGTGTCACAGGGCATACCTGTACAGCTGGGTGGCTTGGGTACCTTCTACCCTACAGCGCAGGTGAAGAAGGATGCAGCAGTGTCGAGCATCGCTGACATGGACGGTCTGAACCCTAACGACATCGTGGAGGCTATCCACATCCGCTTCCTGCCTGACACATCGAAGCTGGACAACATCAGTGGCAAGGCCTTCAAGGAGGCATGCGCCCTGGAGCTGCGCAACATCGTGGACACCCAGGAGGTGACCGTGAATGGCAAGATCCGCAAGATGCAGACGCTCACTCCTATCTCTACCGCAGTAGCTATCACTCGCTCTGGTAGCAGTACACCAAGCACTGGCGGTAACACTGGCACCAACCCTGGTGGCTCAACTGGTGGCAATACCGGAGGCAACGACGGTGGCGGTGATGGTGGCGACGGATTGCAGATCTAATTTACTAAGAACTTGATTGAATAAACTCGACATCCAGTCGAGTTTATCAATCACAAAAACGACATTATGAAAAACAAGGAATTTTGGAGATCCGTTATTCAATTGGTAATATCGGTTTTGACAGCTGCACTGACAGCCATCAGCACAACAAGCTGCATGGGACATGGTCCTATCTATATGTAAAAAATAGTCCGGTGAAGTTATCTTCATCGGACTTATATTATTCAAATTTAATTTCCTCTATCACCACCAGATGATTAAAATAGTGCTCCTTGCCATTCACGACTATGGTGTCTTTCCTTGTTTTGCTAACGCCATAAGTTGTACGACCATCCCATTTCATTTCTCCTTCTGGATAAGGACAATCAATTGTCTTTTTCTCAAAGTCAAATTCAGGATAATCAGTCATTCCAAAACTTTTATATTCACCTGTATTATATGGAGGATAATCTATCAAGAAGGGTTCACCATCAACAATACGATATACACTAAAACCATCATGGTATCTTACTGCCATTGAATAATGTACAATTACCAACTCATCTATGCCGTCAAAATCTAAATCTTTGAAGAAGAAAGGTGTATCTCTTAGCATAGTTGCACCCTCCTCGCAATGACCAGTTGGGTAGTCAGCATCAATAGTCTTATTCCTATGTTCCTTTATCAATCTCAAATTATCTCGTTCGTTAAGTCTTCCTTTACTATATGCGGTATCACCAAAACACTCTGTCTGCAAAGTAAATGTTTTATCATCTTTTGTAAAAATAAGGTCTGCAGGTATCTCATAAAAATCTCCCCAATCTTTCCATCTTAAAACTGCTTTTACCTGATAACCATTTACACGCTGACGATAATTGACAATGGAATAATCAGTAGATTTGACCCCCAAATTCAACACTTCAGTTTCATCATACTCAGCTTGATCCTCATCGCTTCTTGACTCCATCAAGTAGCTAGCCAACGACAGAACCAGTAGAGCAGAAAGTGCAATTACCCCTATCCTTAATATGCGATTGAATCTCTTCATAATCTAATCTGTTTATAGATGAATGCCCCACTCCAATAAACAAGCATGATGACCAAGAACACACAACCCAATGCAAACATGAATGGATCTGAGTTTCCAGACACATCGTCCTTATATGGTTTCTTGCTTTCGTAGATTATCATAAAAACTATTATTCAAAATCCATTGCCACAGTCCTCTTATCCTGAGGTTCATTTATTCAATATCTCAATCACTCTATCTGCATTCTCTTTGCTGAGACCCACCTCATAGTTGGTCTGCACAAAGTGAGGCATCTGCTCGGGAAGCATATCATCATAGTCATCAAGGATGGCATAATGGCTCACCTTGTTTTTATGTATCGACAACCACTTCTTAATCTCTTTTCCTCGACATATCATCATATCCACCTCTTCAAGGTTTATTTGGAGCAGCATCTCGTCTGTCACCACATCAGGAGTAAAGTCTATTACTTTGCCAGGCAAGTCTCTTGTTTCCCAGAGTTCCTGCAAACCATCCATACCATAGCCCTTCCAAGAAGAGGAAATCACAATCTCTGCTCCAGTAGCCTCAACGATATGACGGAGATTAGCTACAGCTTCGGGGTCAAAGTCATATCCAAAGCTATCCTGGGGAGCATGACTAGCCACCATCTTCTTGTGCCACCTTTCGGTATTCAGCACACCATCTATATCTAAAAAGAGTATCTTTTTCATATTCTACAAAGTCGTAGATTTAAAAAATTCTATACTTTGCCATTAACTCCTTGTCTGTTAACTTGGCGTCCTCTGCCATCACTTTCTTGACGTATTCCACATATTCGTCTGCCGTCATTTGTAGGACATCCTTATTAGAGTCCTCTTCGTTTTTCTTCACCAAATTCTTTTTCATATTGATACCTTCTGTTTTGGTCTTCATATCCCAATATCTTCACTAATTATGTTCCAAATTTAGAAATTAAAGAACAGAATTCCAACAAGATTCACTCCGCAAGCCTTGCAGAGAAAAACTCTTCTATTGGCCATTGATCATTTTCATCGTATCTTCCATGATTTCAGTTATTTTGCTTTCCTCAATTCGGAGTTCTTTAGCCTTAAAATCAATTACTGCTTCATATTTGCATAAGAAATTACCACCTATGATTCCACTTACTTCACCAATAGTATTCTTAAACTTGTTTAATGCATTACCTAAGTCCAAAACAGTGCAAATACTACAGAAATCATGCTCTGCAATTCTAAAGAAAGCAAAGATATCATGGCCTACAAAAGATGCATCTCCAAAACCAGTTAAACTAGAGCCTTTACCCAACTGTTCATCAGGCAACGAAATTAGTTTTCTGTCCAACAGACAATCCTGGCAACCGCTATCAACTAGTGCCAACAGGTCTTTTCCGTCAAATGTTATTCTCACAAAAGGAGAATTGTCACATATAACAATAGGGATACTAAGTGTATTTGTTTTTTCCATAATTCTTTTACATTTCATAATCAATATTGCCTGCTGCTTCTGGGTTATCTTCTAAAGCATCCCATACAGAATAGTCATTACTTGTATCGTTTTCTTCATATAAGTCTTTATGTGAACCTCCATGACGATTACCTCCTTTCCACATTAGACATCCTCTATCCTCTAAATACTGAAACCATTCGACATCTCTAATATCACCAAATTCTTTCCAATATCCTAAATGAAATTTAAATCTTCTGCCATTCTTTTTCAGTGTTGTGTACCACTTATCGTTATCATAAAATTTGTAAATTGTATCATATTCACATTTAACCACTTCATTACCATTCTTATCAATAATACCATATATATTAATGTATTCTTCAGACTTATCCTCCCAATTAATAATAGTTTCTATTTTTTTTACTTTTGCAAGGTTATATTTATAACCATCAATTTTAGTATACTTCCCCATTGGTACGATAGTTCTACCGGATAAATCAAGAACCCCCCATGCACCAAAGCAATCTTGTGTCACAACCCTTTCATTAGAAATAAAAGATATATAATTCTTACATATAGACAACAGTAGTTCTTCGTTATTTATATAGCCTTTCCACTCGACTAAGTTATTTGAATATTCACAAGCCACTAGGAAATCCATTTTATCTACAATTTTATATAATGGATAGCTCGCAATCTTCATATCTAAAAAATAAGATTGTTCATTTATGAAAAGATTTGTAGGCTTTCTTTTCAGTATTAAGGTCGCATTTTTCTCCTTAGATTTAAATACATCTGATAGCCTTTTCACATTTTTATAATAAAACTTTGAGCCATCTTTAATACTTACTTCATAGATAATTTCATTATTATGGTTTGTTTTTCTAACAACACAATCATTTTTATCAATTCGCTGAAAATAACTAGAAGATTTTTTTTCTATTCCTTCATCCAGAAGATAAGCATCTATATCTTTTTCATAATAATTATTATACCACTTAACAAGTTTCTGAAGATTATCTTCTGAATAAACAACATTATCACACTGGAACTGAAAGTTCAGTTCCTCAGGATGTTTTTCTTTTTCTTCTAGAAAAACTACCCAAAAGTATAATATCTTCGCATATTCAGAAACATGATCTTTGGCATATTCAAAATCATAACGTACAAAAACATATCTTAGATTAAGCCAATGCCAATCCCATCTTACAATATTTTTTAATTTCTCCTCTTTAGTTAATGCATCATAATCTGTCCATATTTTATGCAGTGCCAATCTTTCATTTTTATTCCTCTTAATCAACGAAAGCTCAAATCCTAAATAATCCTCTTCACTAAGAGTTCCTTTTGCTATTGATAATAAAGATTGATTATCTTTTTCATAAAACCAATCTTCAACTGGCAAAAGCTCTACTTCAACTCCACAACTATAGTAATGATAATCAAAAAAGAATTCTCGTATTATTCTATTAGTATTTCCTTCAGAGTTATCCTCGTATTTACAAAGCTTAAATACTTTCCTCCATTTACCACAACTAACATCGACAATGCTTGAATATACCGCAGGTATTATTTCTTCACCATCAACATTTACAATTCCCCACCTTTCATTAGTTACAGTGCTATCATTTAATACAATAATCTTGTCTTTTCTAACTCTTGCCAAGCCGGATTCATTAAAATCATCTATATAATCATATTTACCTGGTGGAACTAAATAGAAACTATTTATTAAATTACCACACTCTATGCACCATTTATTTTCATTATAAACAGTTCTGATACCTTTCCATTCTTTTACTATACAATTATGATCAAGTTTTCCGGACACACATGGTACCCATTTTTGATAATCAATAGACCAAGTCTTAAAAAAACTGAGCAAAGCCCGTTGGGCGAATAACTCTGGAGTTGAAAAACCTTGTAATTCTTTAGACATTAAATATTGCCCAACAACAGAAGAATTCTTATTTAGGAGGAATAATACTTGTTTTTTATCATTGCCTTTAACCTCCATGCGACAAGCACCAAGAAAAGGTGCTATTTCGACTAAGCTATTTGGTTTTGTTATATAGAAAGTAGTACCATCATCCATAAATAACATGGTTACATTTTTCTCCCCCATTAATTCATCTAATACTTTTTTTGAAACAACTTTAGCCATAAAACTAAACAAATATTGTATACTCTATTCTAAAAAAGGATGTTAATGCTACCTATCTTCTAGTTGATTGATCATCTCTTCTAATACAACTATACATTTACCAATATCTTCACCTGCGAACTGTGAGTTAAAAGCAGCTGGTGCCACCTCAATATCAAATAAGCCTAAAACTTCAGGAGGTAAAGTATCAGCATAATTACTTATAGCAACAGACACTTCTCGGATTTTATTATGACGGCTCCTTTTGTCTTTCCAATTCGAAGCGATATTCCATTCTATGTTCAACTCTTCCAATCTCTCTTTAATTTTAATTAATGTTTTCTTATCCATATTTGTAATAATTATAAAACTTTGTATATATTTATTGATAAACCCAGAAAAGATAACTGTATTCTTTTTCTATTTATCGCAAAGATAAAAGATTATTTTTATTAAATCAACAGTTTAAATCCAATTTCACTTAAAGATGTATATAACAGCATTTTCTGAATAAATTAGTTTAAATTACTATTTTTATCATCTTATTTCTCTTCATATTCTTGTTTTCATTTTCAAATCAAAGATAAAGAAAGAAAGAGGAAAGAAAAAAGAAATTGGATTCGCAAGCCTTGCAAATTTGATTTTTTTTTTGATTGTTTATTTTGTATCTTTGCTACAGACAAAAGATGTGATAAATATAGATTCCATGATAGACACACTAATATTCAAGGATTTGCCTTTCAAGCCAGATAGCCACACCATCTTTTACGTGGAGAATGAATATGATGCTGAGGTGAATCGATATATACAGGACAACTACGAAGCCATTAAGAATAGTTTGAAAGGTTCAGGCTATCAGTTTGTGTATATCCCTTTCTTCGTAAACGAATTAACTCAAAAAGGGGTGCTTCCCTACTATGCTCCTTACCTGGATCTGGCTGAAAACAAACCAAAGCTAACCAGTAGCTGGTTGCTGGACTATCTAGACAACACAGCAGACAAAGCAACTTTTCAGCCATCGTTAGTGTATTGGAGTGCTTCTGGTTATGCTCAAGTTCTGGTGATTCACGACTATGACTACACAAGGACAAACTATTTCAATGAGTTGTTTAGACAAATCATAGTAAGATACTGCAGAAAAGATAATAAACTTGGAGATGAACAAATCGATGAGGTAGAACGTAAACGCCGAGAGAGGAGTAGAAAGAATCATTCATTCTTAAACAGATTTAAGAAGGGATTTGACAATCTCTCTAGCGAGTTATTTGGCACTAAGGGTACAACCGATGACAGATTCACCGTCGAATCTCGTGAGCTATTAGAGGATGTCATCTACAAGATAGATATGCTTAGGCAACGTGGCTTCAGTCAGGCTATGCTGGAAGCAATTATTCACCAAGAGGAGAAGCTCAGCCGATTGGTGATTACCAAAGATTATGATATTTATCTGCCTGACTATCACAACATGGAAATAAAGATGGCTCCTCTGAGCAAGGCGGTATTCATTCTTTTCTTGCGTCATCCAGAAGGTATCATTTTCAAACATCTGCCCGACTATCACGATGAGTTGTTGGGCATATACTCTCAATTGAAGGATGGCATGATTTCATCTACCCACCGAAAGAGCATTGATGACATCACCAATCCTTTCAATAACTCTATCAACGAGAAATGTGCGCGCATCCGTGAGGCTTTCGTCAGCAAGTTTGATGAGAGGCTTGCCAACCATTACTGCGTTGACGGCCGTCGTGGGGAAGCCAAGAAGATTGACCTCCCACGCGACCTGGTGATTTGGGAATAGTTCCTATCTTTCAGAAGCTCTCATCTTCCACTATCTGCAAGAGCCAGGTCTTCAACTTGTCTTTCAAGGTGGGCTCTAAAGCAGTAGCGACTGGTTGTTCTTCTACTTTCTCGGGCTCTGGTGCTACTTTTACCACAAAATCTGGTTCTTTGACTGGTTCCTCCACAGGCTTTGTGATGGGGCGATAGAGCTTCTTGGTGAGGTTGACATAATAGGCATCATCTCTCTCTACGGACTGATTGTCATTGTCTGTTGGTTCAACTTCCATTCCTGAAGCGAGTATTGTCACCTTTACATTATCATTCAGGTTGCTGTCTGTAGAGGTGCCCCAAATAACCTCTATATCAGAATCCAGGTTGTCAAAGAATTCATTGATCTCACGCATCTCTCTCACCGTAATGGGATGCTCGTCGCTATCATAAATATTGAACAATATACGTTTGGCTTTGCCTATATCGTTGCCATGAATCAAAGGGGAATCAAGTGCATCGACTATGGCTTTGGCTATCCTGTTCTTGCCACTGGCTCGGCCAATGGCCATGATGGCTCCTCCTCCATCTCGGATGGTGGATTCTACATCTCTGAAATCGAGGTTGATATTACCTTCTGTATGAACAGTAATCAGTTCGGCAATGCCTTTCACGGCATCCTTCAACACATTGTCGGCTCGGCTAAACGACTCTTTAACTGAGATATCAGAATCGCCATAGACATCGCTCAATCGCTCGTTGTTGATAATGAGCAAGGCATCGACATTCTTCCTCAATTCGTCAATTCCCCGCAAGGCTTTAATAATCTTCTGCTTTTTCTCAAACAGGAAAGGTATGGTGACTACTCCTACAGTAAGGATGCCCATCTTTTTAGCCACACTAGCTACCACAGGAGCAGCACCAGTGCCAGTGCCTCCTCCCATACTGGCAGTGATAAATACCATCTTGGTACCATCACCCATCAGCTTCTTGATGTCTTCCAGATTCTTCTCTGCCTCAGACTTCCCAATATCTGGGTTCCCTCCTGCTCCAAGTCCCTCACCCAGCATCAATTTTATGGGCACTGAGCATCCTGCCAATGCCTGACTATCGGTGTTGCAGACAGCCAACGAAACGCCTTCCACACCTTCTTTATACATATTGTTCACCGCATTGCATCCACCTCCGCCAACACCAATTACCTTGATGATGCTCTGCATCTTATCGGTCACAAACTCAAATGGTATAATATCTTCCATACTTCTACTTTTTGGAGCAAAAATAAGGTTAGCTAAGGATAGCACCAAACATTTTGGCGTCGCAAGGCTTGCAAAAATGGCAAATTAGCTAATGTCACAAGGCCACGCTATTATTGTAAGGAACAAAACATAGAAACATGTTGAAATGATAAAAAACCAAGTAAACATTTGGGAATAAAAGAATATAGTCTATCTTTGCAGGCAATTACCAACTATAAAACATTCATAACAATGAACGACTTAATGATAATCCAAAACAAGATTTATGAGATTCGTGGCCAGAAGGTGATGCTGGATTTCGATTTGGCAGAGCTATTCTCAACAGAGACAAGATTATTAAAAAGAGCAGTTAGAAGAAATATCGAAAGATTTCCTTCCGACTTCATGTTTGAACTCTCTAAAGAAGAAGCCAACTATCTATTATCCAGTAGGGTATCCCAAAATGGGACACCCATGTACAACTTCAGTGCATATGCTCCTTTTGCTTTTACAGAACAGGGAGTTGCTATGCTTTCAAGTGTTCTTAAATCGAATGTAGCTATACAAGTAAACATATCAATAATGCGAGCTTTCGTTGCACTTAGAAGGATGCTATCTATACCAGACACAGCCAATCGTTTAAATCTGATAGAGAAAGAAATAAGAGAAATAAAACAAAACATGAACGATTCACTTTCTGACCAAAACGATATAAACGAGGATACTCGTGCACAACTGGATGCCATCAGTATGGCGTTGGCAGAGTTGCAAGCCAAAGAGCCAGCAAAGAAGGAACGAAAACCTATAGGTTTTAAATAAGAATGCAAAATATGTAGTGCATGGGGGATTGTCTGTTTAATGGAGACAAGGCCAGGGGTTTCCTCAAAATAGCTGCTAAAAGTTGGGGAAAAGAAAAAAAATCTGTATCTTCGCTGAATAATAACTATAAACTTTGTGTGATATGCTTAGGAAGATTCAACAAACAGCTGAGTTTCTGAGGGGGAAGATTAAAAAATGCCCTGAAACTGCCATTATTTTAGGTACTGGTTTAGGTGGTCTCGCTCAGGAAATTACTGACAAGACGGAAATTATGTATCACGATATCCCTAACTTCCCAGTTTCTACCGTAGAAGGACACAAGGGTAAACTGATTATTGGCAAACTGGGTGAGAAAGAGGTGATTGCCATGCAGGGACGATTCCATTTCTACGAAGGTTATTCGCTGCAACAGGTGACATTCCCTATCAGAGTGTTCCGCGAACTGGGTGTGAAGACGTTGTTCGTATCAAACGCTAGCGGTGGTTGTAATCCTCACTTCAAAGTGGGTGATCTGATGGTGCTTACTGACCACATCAACTTTATGTGCGGCAATCCACTATGGGGACCTAACGTTACTTATGGCCCACGCTTCCCAGGTATGACGAATGTGTATGACAAAGAACTGATACATAAAGCAGATATAATAGCTGACGAATTGGACATCAGATTGCAGCATGGCGTGTATCTGGCTACTCAGGGCCCAACCTTCGAGACTCCTGCCGAATATAATATGTATAGGATTTGGGGTGCTGACGCAGTGGGTATGTCAACCGTTCCTGAAGTAATTGTGGCTGTGCATTGTGGTTTGAAGATATTCGGTATCTCTGCCATCACTGATATGGGTGTGGGTGATTATGCGGTTGAGGCAAGTCATGAGGAGGTACAGAAAGCGGCTGCTATGGTTGAGCCTCAGATGTGCGCCTTGATGCGTGAAATGATAAATCGCTCATAAAAATTTGATTATGAGAACAGAAATAGCTACATTAGGGGAGTTCGGGCTGATAGATCACTTAACAGAAGGTATCAAACCTATGCATCCTTCGACCTTGAAAGGCATTGGCGATGATGCAGCTGTGCTCTCCTATCCTACCGACAAGCAGGTGCTGGTAACTACCGACTTGCTGTTGGAAGGCGTTCACTTCGACTTGGTATATACACCTCTGAAGCACTTGGGGTACAAGGCTGCAGTAGTGAACTTCAGTGACATTTACGCTATGAACGGTACACCGAAGCAAATTACGGTGTCATTAGGTGTTTCCAAGCGGTTCTCTGTGGAGGACATGGAGCAGTTGTACGCCGGCATCCGTTTGGCATGCGAGGATTATGAGGTGGACATCGTTGGGGGCGACACTACGTCATCGCTGACAGGTCTGACCATCAGCATAACTTGTATCGGTGAGGCGGATAAAGATAAGGTGGTGTATCGTAATGGTGCGCAGGAAACAGACTTGATTTGTGTGAGTGGCAACCTGGGGGCTGCTTACATGGGCTTGCAGTTATTGGAGCGCGAAAAGAAGGTGTTGGCTGGTACTGACAAGGATGTGCAACCTGATTTTGCAGGCAGGGAATATATCTTGGAACGCCAACTGAAACCAGAAGCACGAAAAGATATCATTGAGAAACTGGCTGACGCAGGTATCCAACCAACTTCTATGATGGATATCTCTGACGGTTTGTCGTCTGAATTAATGCATATCTGCAAGCAAAGCAACAAGGGTTGCAGGGTGTATGAGGAGCATCTGCCCATTGACTACCAGACGGCAGCGATGGCGGAGGAATTTAACATGAACCTCACTACTTGTGCGCTGAATGGCGGCGAAGACTATGAGTTACTGTTTACTGTGCCATTGTCATATCACGAGAAAATACAAGAAATCAGCGACATACGGTTAATTGGGCACATCACCAAACCTGAATTAGGATGTGCATTGATTACGCGCGACGGACAAGAATTTGAGTTAAAGGCGCAAGGGTGGAATCCACTGAAAGAAGAGAAATCGTAAAATTTTCGCAAAAAGTTTGGTAGATTCAGAAAAAAGTCATACCTTTGCACCCGTTATCAGAAAATGATAGCAACACAATGATGGTGTCATAGCTCAGTTGGTAGAGCAAAGGACTGAAAATCCTTGTGTCCCCGGTTCGATTCCTGGTGACACCACTCCCAAAAAGAGTATTAGTTTGCTAATAAAATCCTTGGACGTCGCAAGAAGTCCAGGGTTTTATTTTTATTAGGCATTTGAGAACAAAAAAACTTTCATGCCTGCTTGATAGGACAAGTCGTAAAAAGGGATAATACTTAGTAAAATGAAGATAAATAAAGTACATCATGTTGCAGTGCTCTGCTCTAACTACCCTCTCAGCCTGCAGTTCTACACTCAAGTATTGGGTTTGGAAGTGATAGCAGAACATTACAGAGCTGAGCGTGACTCTTACAAAACTGACCTCGCCCTGCATGGAGAGTTCATCATCGAGCTTTTCTCCTTCCCTAACCCTCCCAAGCGTGTCACCAATCCTGAAGCTGCAGGTTTGCGTCACCTTGCCTTTGAAGTGGATGATATTGATACTAACCTTAAAGAGTTAGACCGTTTGGGGATTAAGCATGAGACTCCTCGAGTAGATCCTTTTTCTGATAAGCGCTTTGTCTTCTTTGCTGACCCTGATGGTTTGCCAATAGAATTCTATGAGAAATAAAAGAAGGCTGCAGTAGTGCAGCCTTCTTATTCTACATCATAATTGTTCAACTCTTATTTTGCAAGTCTCAAGATTTCAGCTTTAACAATTGGTTCCATAACAGCGTAACCATCAAGATTAGGGTGCACACCATCAGGTGATAACTTCTTGGGCAATCCCTGGTTCTCGTCCTTCATAATATTAAACAAGTCAATATAGCTAACACCATTCAACTTGGCATAGCTTTCCAGCATAGCATTAATCTGCAGAATTTGCTGTGTAGAGTCGGTAATCTCTTTTCTCCAAGGATACTGAGCAGCAGGCAATATGCTCAGGATAATAGGCTTGATGCCATGAGCCTGCGCCAGCTCCACCATCGAGATGATGTTGCCTGCGATATGCTCTACTGGTACATATTTGTCGTTACGGGCTATGTCATTGGTGCCTGCCAAAATCACCACAACCTTTGGGTGTAGGTTCAACACATCAGGGCGGAAGCGCACCAACATCTGTGCAGTTACTTGTCCGCTAATACCTCTACCAACGAAATTATTTTCAGTAAAGAAAGACTCGTGCATTCTAGCCCAGTTGTCGGTAATGGAGTTGCCCATAAATACGGCTATTGGAGAGCCCACGCTTCTATTGGCTTCGGCATAGCGTTCATAGTTTGCCCACGTTTTCAAATCGTTGATATCAATGCTCTGGGAGAAAGCTGGTTGATAAGTCATTGTCATCATCATGCCCAACAAGGCGCACGAAATAGCTGAATAGAATTTGTTTTTCATAGTTCTTATAATTATGTTTCTTTGCCGTAAAGGTAAGCATTATTTCATTACGTTCACCTTCTTACTCGAAAAAATCTTATTATAAAGTTTGTAGTTCGGATAAAAAACATTACCTTTGCAGCCGAAATTTCAAATTAAGGGTTTTTATGTTGGAGGTTCCGTAGCTCAGCTGGATAGAGCAACAGCCTTCTAAGCTGTGGGTCCCGCGTTCGAATCGCGGCGGAATCACCTAATTTTATTTAGTTTATATCCGCTAATTAACAATATTACAGTTAGTTAGCGGATTTCTTTTAAACCTATCATCTAAATTTAAGGTCACAAATAGGTCACAATAGCACAGGCGTTTCACTAAATTGAATACACGGAGATTCGACAAAAAAGCAAAACATAAAAAATTCAATAATAATTCTTGCAGAATACGAATAAAAGTACTATATTTGCAACAAATAAACAGCCGTAGAGCTATAATGAGGGCTAACCCCCTTGTTATAGCTCTATTTTTTTTAATTTAATTTTTAAGAATATGGAGGAACGATTTTTAACCGCTACCGAAGTCTGCTCTATGTTGTCCATAACACGGCAGACGCTTTACAACTGGGGAGCCAAAGGCCTGGTCAAGCCTCGCAAAATTGGACTCAAAAACCTTTACCTCAAGTCTGAAATCCTAAAAAAAATGGAGGCCACAAAATGAACATTAAAGCACAAATCGAGAACGGCGGAAATGCTGTTATCATGGTAACGGCAAACGATTTACAGGAATTCGCCTTGTCATTGATTCATGAAGCCAAGCAACAAGCCACCAAAGGCGAAGAGTTGGAAACTGCTGCAGAATTTTGCAAAAAAAACAAAATCAGCAAGGCAACACTCTGGCGTTGGGTGCAAGCTGGCATTATGCGCCAAACCGTCGTAGGAACTAAAGTTTTTTATCGGCAATGCGATCTAAAAATTAGGGGGTAGCCATGAACGAAAAGAATATTATAGAAATTCCTAACTGTTTCGACACTTATGTTGCTTTGCAAATGTGCGAACCTGACGAAACCACCGAGAAGCCCAGTTGCTTGCTGGTCTTGGAAGGCACGGACGGAAATTTTCAAGTTGCCGAGTTTGACGACAAACAAGTCGGAAACCTTATAAAGGAATTACAAAGAATGCGCTGGTTATTAGCGCAGAGAGATAATTAAACAGGAGGATAAAGCATGACTACACAAACAGCAGCGGTCACCGCTTTTGAGGCAGCAACCGCTATCCGTAAAAAAGTGAGCAATCCAAAGGCATCCAAGCTAGATATTCACACCACAAATTTACAATATTCAGATAAAAATTGCAAAGATGTCGAAAAGGTTTTGAACTATTTTCAATATAACGTTGGCACGTCGCTTGATTGTGCGATGGCAACGGGAATACTCCGCAATTCGATAACTTATTATATTTCGTTTTTAATCGAGTTGGGATTGCTCGGGATAGTCAGGAGGGACAAAGACCGAACGACTAGACATTGGGCTTTCCATTATTCGGCTGATTCGTCGCTCTGGCAAAAACGCAGATGGTTACAGCTAAAACTATGGGAGGGTTGATCATGGAAGGTGTTGCCAATAATGTTGAGGCCGTTCGCTATGTGCGCATCCCTGTTTGCTTAATCAGGCAATTGGTAATGCCAGAGTACAGCGTTGAGCATTTAGTTTCATATTGCGTTTATGAAGCTGCGATGGATATTTACAAGTCGAACTCAATCGCCAACGACGAAGCTTTCCAGAAAGACCTTATTTATAATTATTATGCGAGTAATGGGGCTTTGACTGATGAACTCATAAATTGCCTTGATGACTTGCAAAACGCAGATTTAATTAGTTTTGACGAATACTACAAAGGGAATACCACCGAAGGCGATTTTCAACCAGACTTTGAAATTGAAGATTTAACCAACTTTCTGGCTGGCAACGAAGATGACAGGCTGGACTTTACCAAAGACCATTTTCTGGAAATCGCAAACGAGTGGTGTCGAATCCGAGCAGTATTATTTAAGTTCCAACTGAGCGGGAATGTAGAGAATATAATAAGGAAACACAACGAAATGCAAAGACTGGTCAAAGGGAATGCGTTTGCACCAGTCGGCATTATCTTTTTATTGAACTATCTTAATAACACAAAGACGGAGAAAGACAGGATCAAGCTTGCTTTGTTTCTTGGCATTAAGTCAATAATAGGTATGGGGAAGAAATACGCCGTTACTACCCTTTCGCTAATTAAGTGCCGAATGTTCGGTTTTAGTTCCCCCAAGGAACTAGAGAAGGCTTTGACCCAGAAGAAAAACAAAAGGCTCAAAGATCAGGTCGAACACTACACCACCCATCGCCAATTTGACAAGCTGAGAAGAGATCTAACAGGAGAATTAGTGAAGGTCTGGGTAGGCTACGGACGCAGAACTATTATTGCAACGGCATACGACTGGGACGACATCAAGTTAGATGTGGCTAATTTTATGAGGAAGAAAAGAGGCCTTTCCGCTCAGGACACAGCCACACGGCAAAGGGATGAGCTTGCCCAGATGTTAAGACTATATTAACATTTGGTAATCAATAATAGTGGATGACTTTAATAGTGGTTGCTATGTGGTTGCTATGTGGTTGCTATGTGGTTGCCTTAAAGAATGAATATAAATAAAGAATGAACTTTATAAAGAATGAACGTAAAAAAGAAAAGCACTCATTTAAAAAAATGAGTGTGTCTATTTTTTAAGGAATTATTATTTTAAAGACATGAATGCAAAAAAAACGGATCTTTCAATAAAAAACAAGTGTTGCCAAAACACCTTAATTGACAACAGCAATGCAGATATTTCTCTGGATGGGAAGTGCCGTAATTGTACTAAAGTTGTTTATAGAGAGGTTTATTTATCTTCTGCTAGGTGGGCGGGATATTGCAGTCGCTACAGGCGGCGAGTTTCGGGCGAAGATGTATGTTTGTCCACCCCGCCACTAGAAAGCCCGACAAATAGCAAATGTGCCAATATTCAGCTATCTTTATTTAACTATTGATACCATGACCAAAGAAGAGTTAAAAGACCTTGTAGTCGTCTTTGTAGAAAGGTTCGGGTCTTGCCCTGTTGCCAAGTCAATTTTTAATACCTGGCTCTGTGGGCATTGTCACACATTCCCGAAGAGAGCCAGCGATATAATAGACGATATGCGATTTTATAACCTTATCAGGCTCAAAAAGGGAATGGTAGAGTTTTGCTATGAATTTTAATTTGTTATTTCCAGTCCTAATGTTTAATTTTGGCAAATTAATAGAATTATGAAGTACATTACACTAGAAGAAGCGGAGAAAGTTTATGAGCGTATTCTTAAAGAGTATGCTCCACCCTCATTTAACGGCCATGCTCTTTTTACTTTGCCGCCTATCGATCTTAAAGAAATATTTGGCAATCGCCTGAAGATGGATGTAAACAAAGTTACTCAAGAGTTGCAAAGGTTGATTGCCGAAGCCATAGACAAGCAATGCTAATACATCGTATTTTAACAGCCCTGAGTCGTTTTAGGGCTGTTTTTTTGTTTTACCCGTTTGTGTTTTGTTAATAATATTTAATATCTCACAATACAAATGTCCGTTTGTGTTTTGTTACAAAACTATTTTGTATATTTGTAGCAGAAAAACAACAATTTGAGTTATGAAAAAGTTTATCAGTTACACAAGGGTTTCAACCGCAAAGCAGGGTTTAGGACTGGACGCCCAAGCCGCAACTATCAACGCCTATGTTAAGAGTCATGGCGGGACTATCATAGCCAGTTATTCGGAGAAGGAATCGGGCAAGGAAACAATTAAGCGAGAAGCATTGCAACAGGCAATCAAGCAATGCAAAACCGATGATTGTATTTTGGTCGTTGCCAAATTAGACAGGCTTTCCCGTGACATCATGGACATTTTTGCATTGAAGAAGGACAGACAACTTAAATTTGAGGTTTGCGACATTGATGCAAGCGACACGATGACGCTGGGCATCTTCGCCACTCTTGCCCAGAAAGAGCGTGAAATGATTTCAAAAAGAACAAAGGAAGCTTTAGCAGCCAAGAAGGCAGACGGTGTTAAATTAGGCAACCCTCATGCGGGAAACACATTGAAGATGTACAACCATCTCGGAGCAGAGAAGCGAAAGGAATCAGCCAACACAAACGAAGCCAACCGCCACGCATGGGGAGCAATCCGACTGATGGAAGGCTCTTTGCGTGCAAAAGCTAACTATCTTAATGCGGAAGGCTATTTAACACCAACAGGCAAGAAATTTACACCTATGCAAGTTAGTAGGCTTATTCAAAGATTCGGCACTAACGACTAAAAGGTCATCATCTTATTAGAGCAGTTATGAAAATATTCTTCAGAAAATGAAGAATATTTTCTTTAAATGCCTATTAATCAACAATTTGACTTAATTTATTTTGGTATTTCGCTTATTGTTTGCTATGTTTGCCCCGTCATTTATTAACAACTAAATTTTAAATGTATGGAGTTTAAATTAAACCAATCGGCAATCAATGAAGTAGAGTACTTTTTTAATCGAGTTGTAAGGGCTGACAAGTCGGAGCTGTTGTGTGAACTTTTACGGGCATATGAGTCGCTTGCCTTTCTTTGCCAGTATTGCGAGCAAAAAGACGAAACAACTTTTAATTGTGCGACTGAAGTGCAAACGATTTTGGAGTATTATCGCCAATTGCTCGATGCTGTCTTCACTCATCAATGATTACTTTTCCAGAGAGGGGGCTGGGATGGCATTATACCACCCCCCCTATTATTAAGCACGTTAAACACTTTCATTCCTTATCCAAATTTTTTTATTTTTTTCTTATAGTGATTGTTTGCTTATAATGTTCCTATTTATCAAAAAATTTGCTAACTTTGGAACAAGATTTAACTAACGCAGACACAGGCACAAAATGAAAATTAAGACATTAACCGATTTGGAGCGGGTATGTATCGCCGCCACCCTGACACTGGGCAGGGATAGCTTGGACATGGTTTACCACATCCTGAAACCAGACACCACCGTTGAAAGCCCCTTAATTTTCCACAAGATGGCTTTGAGGTGGTGGAACAATCCGACCGTCAAGTCTTTTGCAAACGACCTTCGGGCAATCCACTTGCAACGAAACGATGATGCTATAGAAATGGAAACGGAGGAGGACGAGCCGTTGACAAAGGCGTTTTTAGTCAAGGAGCTGCGCCTTGCACTTAAAGCGACCGCTGATCCCAGCGACCGTGCGTCTATTGCCATGAAGCTTTCCGACTTGGTAGGGCTGAAAGGCAAGGACAGCGAGAGCAAGGAACAGGAGCAACGCCGTTTCTATCTTCCTTTCGTTTCTCATTGTCGCTCCTGTAAGCTGGTGCAGTTGTTTAAGGACATCAGCGGGCAGAACAGGACTAAACAATAGGCACTTATGGCAAGTATTGTTGAATTAATACAAGGGTTTAGGCTGCGATACATGAACGCCTGCCAAAATATTGATATTCTTAATAGTAAGATACGCGAGATACAAAAAATCAAGCGTGACACTAAAAGCAAGGTCCCTGCTAAATTCAGAAATACATATTCGACCCAATCGTATGACCGCTATATTAGAGAGTTGAAGAGAGAAAGGGCTTTGCAGGAACTGACTAAAAGAGATATAGAAAACAAGATAGAAAAGCTTGCAGAGCTGTGGGATAGGTTCACTTAATACAATTTAGGGCTGGGCATCAGCCATCGAAGAAGATGCAAAGAGTTTCATTTTTAAATTTTAATAATATGAGTTACAAGGATCAATTGTTACAAACACAAAAAGAAGCCATTGCCCAGCGGCAGGCAGAATTAGCACAGGCACAGGAAGAGCGAGCCGCCTATCTGGAGAGCGAACAACACGAACGTGACGCACACGAACACTATCAAGACCTCTGGGCGGCTAAGGCAAAAAAAGAGGGCTGGACTTATAAGCGAGAGCCGTTTGTTTCTGCGGCAGACCGCCAGAGAATGGCAGAAGAAGCCAAGCAAAGGGAAATCGCTTATTTAAAAGAGAAGTTGTCTAAACTTGAAGCTATGTAAAGCATTAACCATGCTGTCGGATGGCAACCAACTTTGACCGTTATACATAGTTAAATATTTCATGGTGCAAATTTGCTCCGTCTGTCTGCGAGAGATAGGCGGAGTTTTTTGCAAATATGTCTTAATCTATTAGTGCTACCGTTTCATTCATCACGTCCAAGTCAATATCTCTATATCGAGAGAACGCCCTACTACCTTCTGCGTGTCCGCTCATTTTCCCTATAATATTGGGGTCTTTGGTCTTTTTGTAAAGATTGCCAATAAAGGTTCTTCTTGCCATGTGTGAAGAGGCAATTTCGTTAATCGGCCGTTGTTCAGATTCTCCAGTCGTTGGATTTACTATTGTTACCTTCCTGTTAATGTTGCAAGCGGTCAACACCTTCTTAATAGCATTGTTATAGTTTTGCGCTTCTATGAAAGGGAAAAGCCTGCCCTTTACGTCTAGACCCTTGTATTTCTCAACCAATGCTTTCGCCCTGTTGTTAAGTGGTACATAAACAACTACCGATTTCTTGTCTTTAGTCTTTCTTGGAATGTATGAAACATTAAGTACACCCTCTATTGTAGAGATATTATCGTAGGTCATTTTCAACAAGTCAGACACACGGCAACCAATAAGGCATTGAAATACGAATATATCCCGCTGTTGCTCCAGAGCTTTATTGTCGGAGAAATCCCAATCGGCTATTGTGTTGCGCTCTTCAAGTGTGAGAAAAAATGGTGTTCCGTAATCATCATGTGCGATCTTTATACCTTTGAATGGCCTGTTATTGGTATAGTTATTATCGTCCAGCCAATTAAAAAAAGCTCTAAGGTGGTTTTTTCGGTTTGTGATGATGTGCTTGCCTCTTGCCTCAATTTTGCAGTTTTTATGCTTGGGGGTAAACTCTGCTGGATAATCGGAAAGAAGAGTCTGGAAGATGTTCGGGTGTTCTTCCGATAATGCTTTCTCGTTTGCCATGTAGTTAAAGAAATCTTCAATCGTTTCTCGGTCTATTGTATCAATGTCTAATGTGAAACCCCTCCGCTCTTTGTCCGTCATTCTAACATACTTTTCATACCTTGCCAGTATTCTCACCAACACACGAAAACCACGCTTTCTACCCTCAGACACTTCTTTCTTATTCATGTATTCCTCCGTCCATTCAAAAAAGGTTTTCATCATTCGAGAGCCTTCTTTTTCTTCTTTTCTCTTTCTCCTTTTCTCCTGAATGACATAATAGGATATATTTTTTGCATCAATGCCACTTACTAAGCTCATGGCATCCTCAATCGACTTGTGCGATAAAACCTCTTTGCCTTCTTTCAGCGCATTTGTCACAGCCTCCAAACGGGATATGAAAGAGTACAAATCCGACTTGGCTTTCTCTGCTTGCTCAACCTCTGGTTGGTTTAACTTTCCCTTCTTGGGTGGTATTACATCATAAGTAAAGCCCCTGCTTGTTTCTTTTGACTTAAACCATTCTGGCCTTATGAATACGCCCGACTTAAAGCAAGGCCTGTTTTTTCGTGCAATTGTTAGTTTCACAATAACCTGACGCAAGAGGCCTTTTTTAGATGATAGTTTTAAAAATGAAGTTGCCATAGATTTAATGTTTTAATCATGCTACAAAGATATAAAACAATAACAAAACAACAAAAAAATGGGTCACAATTAGGTCACAATAACGAAAGAATAGGTCACACAATGAAAACAATATAATTTATAAAAGCCTGTAAAACATTTAATTTTGTTTCATTTAATTTCATACATTTTCATAAATTGGAATCGCGGCGGAATCACAAACGTAAAAAGGGTGACATGAAAGTTTACTTTCAGAAGTCACCTTTTTTATATTTGTAAGATTGGCTGGTCCCTAATCTATCCCTCTCAGAATTTGTAATACAAGCTGAGCAATATATTGCGCGGACGGATGTCGTAGGAAGAATATGACTTGGAAAACATGTCAGTATCTTCGATGGTGAGATTATAGCTTTTCTGATTCAGAATATTTTTAGCTGATAGGATGAGTTGCAGATTATCGGTAAGGTTATACTCAGCCTTGCAGTCAAACAGCACCAGATCTTTGGTCAAATTATCTGAAAACTCAGTATGATAATGCTCACCTAAAATACTAAAATTAAACTTACTCCAAGGCGAGAAAATCATTTCGAGTGAATGATTGTAATCGTGGATAGCAAAAGAGGTAGAATTGTCATCCAACACTGTTTTATGTCTCGAATATTGTAGTTTATATACTACATTCCACCAAGAATTCAGACGACCATTGATATAGGGCGAAACGTTGAATGTATGATTCTTGAAAGCCAATGTAACTCCATTGCGTTCTACGTCGGTATCTAGCATAGTTGCACCGACTTTGACACCCACCATACCTTTCAACGACTCGAAACCCTTGCTGATGTCTATACTTGCATTATACATCTTTTCTTCGCCAGGATCGTCTGTATATTTGTTAATCATATACTGAGTATCAAGATCCATCACCTCTCCCCAATATTCTTTCGTACCCCAATAACCTACATTGGCATTGACGAAGAAGGAACTTTTGGGCCAACTGAAACTGGCAGTGAGTTGTGCATTAGTAGATTTACTGCCGCGGAAGCCTGTATAGCCTTCGTCAAGAGTACGGAAATCACTAAACACCATGCCATTATATATATTCATACGAGGATGCTCGTTATTATAGATAGCTGTTTCGAGGTTGAGCGAAAGAAATTCGAAAGGTATATAGGTGAGCGTTAGTTCCGGTGAAAAAAAGTACTTCGACTTATGCTGCCTAGATTTATTCATCTGGTCTTTCAAGACATAATGCGTATAATTGAATGGAAGTCTGACTATGGCCTGCAAACGGTCGGATATATATGTCAGCGAAGCCCCACTATAAACATCAAAAGCATTGAAGCGTGAATTTACATCCTGCAATTCGTGATCAACCAGCTCTAACATGTCAGCTTTCAACTGTCGCAAATTGCCAGACATGCCGGCATCTAGTGAGAAAGTAAGGTGGTTGCCGATGCGCCTGTCCAACATCACTTTAGTCTCAGCATAGGCAGAATAGGAACTGATTTCCTGACGGATAGTACCTTCACGCTCCTTAGAAACGCTGAGGTTTTGTGGACGAGAATAGAGCCCAGCATTGGCACCAATGGTCAAAACATTTTCACCTAAAGGCAACTTATACTGGAAATTATTCTTTAGCAATATTGGATGATTGGTACCATTCATCGTATTAGGGGCAGAACCAGTCACAACAGTATGGGTATCATACCATTGTGCAGCAAAGCTCAAGTTATTGCGCAGGAAATGCTTGTCTGTATTGGAAAGCAAAACAAGGTCTCCTTGGATATCATTCTGATGGTTCTTAGCCCTTTCGGTAGAAACATAATCGATGGTTTGACCGCCATCCATATAATAGGTAGTTTCTGTGCCATTAAAAGCAGTAAGTCGATCAGAATGAAAGAGAAGTTGGAAATTCAACTGATAGTCATTCTTGAGTTGTACTGTGGTACCAAGATGAAAGAGACCACTACGATTGAAGCGCACCCTATCAAGCGACAAAGGAGCCAAGTCGGGCTCGAGATCAAGGAAACTCTTTACACTATAGTTAATGCCACTAAGCGAATATGGATCAGCATCCCATGCACCTTCCATATAAGTTCCTCCAAATCCTCTCACAGCATTGCCTAAAGTAAGACCGGTATTATCGGTTTGAAATAGCACGGTGGTTTGCCAATCGTTGCCCATCTTCATGGCAATAAGGTCAGTATTAACCAGCAAAGGGCTTAAACCTAATCCACCTTTGACGGAGCCAAACCACTTGTTGGTTTCTTCATTCTTTAAAACTACATTGATGGAAGCTGAATTACTGAATTGTTTACCGCGCATCACCTTCATGTATACATGGTTCTCAGTTATCTCAATACGCTCCACATCTTCAGGCTTCATGTTATAGATGGCAGCGTAATTGCCTTCCAGCACATCCTTACCATTGATGTACATGCGATCTATCATCAAGCCATTATATGTATAGGTGCCCTCATCCATTTCACTTTTCGAGATACCTGGCATCTTACTCATCACATCTTCCAGCTTTTTATCGCGTATATCAGTGAAACTAGCCACATTGTAGCTAACAGTTCTTTCCAAGCCTTGGCTTCCGACACTGGTTACCATATCCTGTGCTTGTGCTGATAATTGACATACTATCAGCAGAAAAAGACAAGCATATATGGCCCTCTTAATTATCAACATTTCTATAAGCTTTGTATTGCGGTGCAAAGGTAGTGAAAATATTCTACATTTTAATCTTTAGTAGTTTGGCACTATACCCAGGGACCAACAAATCAGAAGCATGACGAGGAGAAAAATTGATGATTTCAGTCTTACCTGTTAGCAGTTCTACCGCCTTGATGCCGTCCATCTCTGGCAAGTGGAAATAGTCGAAAAGATGGGTAGGCAAATTCACAGCAATGTCAGCAGGATCGGCATCGAAATTCACCACTATGAAAACAAGTTCTTTGTCTGCCTTACGAACAAAAGAAAACTGACGGTGCTCATTGTAGCGCCAACCACCTATATTGGCATAGGTAAGGTCAAAGAATTGTCCATCACGAAGGGCTGCTTCACTATTGCAGAGGTTCAGTATTCTAGTATATGTCTTGAGTAGCATTTTTTCATCACGGTTCAATTTCTTTCCGTCAAAAGTTCCCTGGTTATACCAGAGTCGTAAAGTATCTGGGCTCCAATAGTCGAAGATAGTGGTACGTCCGTCTTTACCACTGAATCCTTCTTCGTCCATACCAGCTTCGCCTAACTCCTGTCCTGCATATATCATCATAGGGTTGGTATTCAGGCATGCCGATACCACCAAAGCAGGGATGGCCTTGCGAGGATCACCGGCAAAGAAACTGGAAGCAATACGCAACTCATCGTGGTTCTCAAGGAAATTAAGCATATGGTCTTGGATATCGCCCACATTTTGCCAACATTGGCTAATTGCAGTAGCGGATTGACGGCCTTGTATCACTGCAAAGAGGGTATCATACAATCCCACCTTATCATATAAATAATCGAAATGTCCACGATGGATATAGTCGCGATATTGTCCTGGATTATAAACCTCTGCAATAAACTCGATGCCTGGATACTGTGCTTTTACTTGAGGTATTGCCCACTCCCAAAACTCCACAGGCACCATTTCGGCCATATCACAACGGAAACCATCGATTCGCTTATCTGCCCAGAACAATAAGATATGCAACATCTTATGCCATGTGTCTGGTACTGGGTTGAAATACCTTTGCCACCCATTTTGGTAATCAATACCATAATTCAGCTTTACCGTTTCATACCAATCATTCTTGCCTGGATAAGCATCAAATTTATCATTACCTGTAGCCTTGGCAGGATATTCGTGATAAGGAAGAGGTGCTTCTTGCTGCATATCGAATTGTCCCTGCAACTCTGTACGTGGAATATAATAAAAATTATTTGTAGGATTAAAGGCAAAGTCGGTATTGTCTGTCTCGCCCAATTGCTTCTCGCCAGAAGGGAGCTGGTCACTATGGTACTGACGTGCCACATGATTAGGAACGAAGTCCATAATCATCTTCAGTCCAGCCTGATGGGTACGCTCCACCAATGATTCAAATTCAAACATACGAGCCGACACATCCATCGCCAAGTCGGGATCTACATCGTAATAGTCCTTGATGGCATATGGAGAGCCTGCCTTGCCTTTCACCACAGCAGGGTGATCTACTTGTATTCCATAGCGAGAATAATCAGTTTGGGTAGCATGTTCTATAACGCCTGTGTACCAAATATGTGTAGCGCCTAACTCTTTGATTTTCTGCAAAGCTAAAGGTGTAAAGTTAGCCAATTTACCGCAACCATTTTGACGGATAGTACCATTTTTAACACAGCGTTCGTTTCCATTGCCAAACAATCGGGGCAACACCTGGTATATTATCTTTTTCATGTTCTTATTCTTTTATCCAAAACTTCTTTCGCTTTTTCGTAGCCAGCCATAAAAATCTCCTTAGACTTATCCAGATCTATGTTACTATAACCCGATAAATTGACAGGTTCTATTAACACATTAGCCATTTCACGCTCAGCAACAGTATTAGATCGGAAGATGAACTGATAGCTACGTTCGGCAATGCTAATAATGTTCAATTTATAATCGGGTGTCATCAACGGACTCACATTGATAGCATAAATATGTTGACACTCTTCACGAATGGGAGATACAGGCAAGTTCATTAAAACACCGCCATCAACATAATGTGTGCCTTCAATGGTGATAGGCGAAAAGAGCACTGGCATACAACAAGATGCTGCCACACACTGGGCAATATCACCACTACGAAAAAACACCGATTTGCCATGATCTAAATCAGTGGCTGTAATGACCATTGGTACAGGAAGTAACTCAATGCGCTGACGTTTGAGGTGTGCATGCAGAAAATCCTCCAATTCCTTCAATTCGAAGAAACCTGTAGTGGGCAGAATAGGCTTGGTAAAATCTGAAAATTTTAGACCGTCGAAAAACTCAAGTACCTGATAGGGTTCATTACCGTCAGCATAGAGGGCACCTACCAAAGAGCCAGCACTAGTACTACTGATGATCTGCGGACGAATATCATGCTCCAACAATGCCTGGATTGCGCCAAGATGAGCAAAGCCTTTGATAAAGCCTCCACTTAACACAAAACCAGTATGATATTTCTTATTATGAGCCATCTCAGAAACTGAATTTATTCAAATTGCTCTGCTAAAGTAATCATTTTATTGCGATTTATGTGTTTCATTCAGAAAAAATATGCTAACTTTGCATGATTTTATGAGGAAACTATAATTATCAATGATATGAATATCTCTTATAATTGGCTAAAAGAGTTTGTGGACTTTGACTTAAGCCCGTTGGAATTGGCTGACGCACTGACTTCTATAGGTTTGGAAGTAGGTGGCGTAGAAGAAATTCAGACCATAAAAGGCGGACTGGAAGGACTCGTTATTGGAGAAGTGCTGACGTGCGAGCCTCATCCTAACTCTGACCATATGCACGTAACCAACGTGAACTTAGGATCTGGCGAGCCAGTACAAATTGTTTGTGGCGCACCGAATGTGGCTGCTGGACAGAAAGTGATAGTAGCTACTATAGGAACTAAGTTGTATGACGGCGACGACTGCTTTACTATCAAGAAATCCAAACTCAGAGGCATCGAATCATGTGGTATGATCTGCGCCGAAGATGAAATTGGCATAGGTACAGACCACTCTGGCATCATTGTTTTGCCAGACGATGCTGTAGTAGGTACACCTGCTAAAGATTATTACAATATCAAAAGTGACTATGTATTAGAAGTCGATATTACCCCTAACCGTGCAGATGCTTGTTCACACTATGGCGTTGCACGTGACCTCTATGCATATTTGACACAGCGTGGCATTAAGACAACATTACACAAGCCGAGTGTTGATGATTTCAAAGTAGACAATCACGATCTTGACATAAATGTGACCATCGTAAATAGCGAGGCTTGTCCTCGTTATGCCGGCATTACCATTAAAGGTGTTACGGTAAAGGAAAGCCCAGAGTGGTTACAAAATGATCTGCGCATGATTGGCCTGCGTCCTATCAATATTATTGTTGATATTACCAACTATATATTGTTTGCTTACGGGCATCCGATGCATTGTTTCGATGCCGACAAGATCAAAGGCAATCAGGTAATAGTAAAGTGCATGGCTGAGGGTACCCCTTTCGTCACCTTGGATGGTGTTGAGCGTAAGTTGAGTTCTCGCGATTTGATGATTTGCAACGCCAAAGAGCCTATGTGTATTGGTGGTGTATTTGGTGGTTTGGAGTCTGGTACTACAGAGGAAACAAAAAATGTGTTTCTTGAAAGTGCTTACTTCCACCCGACATGGATTCGCAAAACTGCTCGCCGTCATGGACTGAGTACTGATGCTTCTTTCCGCTACGAACGTGGTATTGACCCAAACAATACCATCTATATTTTGAAGCTAGCTGCCATGATGGTGAAAGAGTTGGCTGGTGGTGAAATTTCTTCTGAAATCAAGGATGTATCTTGCAAGGATTTCCCACCATTTCGAGTGGAACTGTCTTATCAGCGTGTGAACGATTTGATTGGCAAGAACATTCCTGTGGAGACAGTGAAGAGCATCGTGAACAGCCTTGAGATGGAAATAGTGGAAGAGACTGCAGAGGGATTGACACTTGACGTTCCACAGTATCGTGTGGATGTACAGCGTGACTGCGACGTGATCGAGGATATCCTCCGCATTTACGGTTATAATAATGTTGAGATACCTACCACATTGAAATCAAGTTTGGTGGCTGAGACTGAAACAGACAAATCGAATAAGTTGCAGAACTTGGTAGCTGAACAGCTAGTTGGTGCTGGATTTAATGAAATCATGAACAACTCACTGACGAAAGCTGCCTATTATGATAATCTCACTTCCTATCCTGCCCAGAACCTGGTAAGACTGATGAACCCTCTGAGCAGTGATCTGAATGTAATGAGAGAAACTTTGCTTTTTGGTGGTTTGGAAACCATCGCTCGCAATGCCAATCATAAGAATCCCGATCTGAAACTGTTTGAGTTTGGCAATTGCTACTATTATCGTGAGGAGAAACGCAATGAGGAGAAGGCTCTGGCCCCCTACTCTGAGAGTTATCACCTCGGTTTGTGGCTTACAGGTAAGGACAAGCAAGGTTCATGGATTCATGCAGATGAGGATAATAACGCATATATGCTGAAGGCTTATGTAGAAAACATACTTGGCAGAATGGGGCTGCGTATGCGTGACCTTACCATAGAGAATTTGAGTACAGATATTTATGCTTCTGCTATCGTCATCAAAACTCAGGGAGGCAAGCGCCTGGCAATGATTGGTACTGTTACACGAAAGTTGCTAAAACTGTTTGACATTGACAATGCGGTATATTTTGCTGACATTAACTGGATTGAAGTAATGCGTAGCATCCGTTCACTAAAAGTAAGCTTCAAGGAACTGCCTAAGTTCCCTGCTGTTCGCAGAGACTTGGCATTACTGGTGGACAAGAGCGTACAATTTGCTCAGA
This sequence comes from uncultured Bacteroidales bacterium, assembly GCA_902779085.1. Lineage (GTDB taxonomy): Bacteria > Bacteroidota > Bacteroidia > Bacteroidales > Bacteroidaceae > Bacteroides. Next base: position 27,695 of record CACYZY010000004.1, read on the forward strand.
TTGAGAAACTGGCATTTGATGCCGATCGCAAACTTGTGAAATTTGTCAACTTATTTGATGTGTATGAAGGCAAGCACTTAGAGCCTGGGAAAAAATCGTATGCTATCAGCATTACCCTCCAGGACGAGAGTCAGACACTGAACGATAAGGTCATTGACAAAGTGATGCAAAAAATCATCAAGAGTTTGGAAGAGAGAGCAGGAGCAAGATTAAGATAATTATTAAGATATAATTTGAAAATTAAAATATAATAACCAATGGGAAGAGCGTTTGAATATAGAAAAGCTGCAAAGCTGAAGAGATGGGGTCACATGGCTAAGACCTTCACACGTCTGGGTAAACAAATCGCCATTGCTGTAAAGGCTGGTGGTCCAGAACCTGAAAACAATCCTACGTTACGTTCACTCATCGCCAACTGCAAGCGTGAGAACATGCCAAAGGATAACATCGACCGCGCCATCAAAAATGCGATGGGCAAAGACCAAAGTGATTACAAGAGTATGACCTACGAAGGCTATGGCCCTCATGGAGTAGCTATTTTTGTTGACACACTGACTGACAACCCTACTCGTACGGTGGCTGACGTTCGTTCTGTTTTCAATAAGTTCAGCGGTTCGTTAGGTACTATGGGTTCACTGGCATTCTTGTTCGACCACAAAGCTGTGTTTACTTTCAAAAAGAAGGACAATCTCGATATGGATGAGTTTATCCTTGAGATGATTGATTATGATGTTGAGGAGGAATATGACATCGACGATGAAGAAGGTACTATCACTATTTATGGCGATCCTAAGAGCTATTCTGCTATCCAAAAACATTTGGAAGAGCAAGGCTTTGAGGATGTGGGTGGCGATTTCACTTACATCCCTAACGACCTGAAGGATGTAACTGCTGAGCAACGCGAAACTATCGACAAAATGGTGGAACGTCTAGAGGAGTTTGACGATGTGCAGAATGTTTATACCAACATGAAGCCAGAAGAGGAATAGTTATCTTAATACCATATTTATAATAAAAGGCGGATAATTATATCCGCCTTTTATTTATTTTCATTTATCATTACTCAACTTTCTCTTATATAAATAATCTTCCAATACAACACCTGTCATTTCGGAGCCCTTCTATACAAGAAGAAAGCGATGAAAGCATAGAGGATATTAGGAATCCAAACTGCTAGGACAGGAGGCATAGCACCATTTACGGAGAATGTAGAAGATACTGTCTGGAACAAAATATAGCTAAAACTCAAGCCCAAGCCAATTCCTAAATTGAGTCCCATTCCACCTTTCATCTTGCGGGATGACAACGAAGCACCTATCAACGTCAAAATAAAAGATGCAAACGACATAGCGATGCGTTTATGATACTCAATTTCAAACTCCTTAGTATTCGACAAGCCTCTAGCCTTTTGGCGGTCAATATAAGCACTCAATTCGGGGTTGGTCATCATTTCCTGCTGGTTCTGCATTAGAATCAGGTCATCAGGGGTAAGCCGTATCAACGTATCAATCCTATTGCCTCGCTTTATAATCTCACGATCACCTCCTAATTCACGAATCATATAGTCTCGCGCAGACCAATGATATGCGTGCGCTGTATCATAGACAATAGTACGAGCCGTCATATGCGACACGAGTTGTTTGCCATCAAATTTATCGAGCGAAAAACGGTAGCCCATCTTACTATTGTCTTCATAACGTTCAATATATGCCACAACATTAGTATCCACTTCCATCTGGATATTCCTTGCAGTATTTAATTTACGTTCCTTATAATACTTATCTTCAAAATTGATGCGTGTCACACTACCATTTGGGATAATATAGGCACCCAAGAAGAATGTTACGATAGAGATGATAGCTGCAGATACCATGTAAGGACGAAGCATGCGTTTAAAACTCATACCCGTAGAAAACATAGCGATAATCTCAGAGTTCTCTGCCATCTTGGCTGTAAAGAAAATCACAGCGATGAAGACAAACAACGGACTAAACAAATTGGCAAAATAGGGAATGAAGTTCTTATAGTAGTCAAAAATAATGGCACTCCAAGGAGCATCATGTTCCATGAAGCGATCCATCTTTTCATTGAAATCAAAAACTACTGCAATGGAAATAATCAAAGCGATGGCGAATATATAGGTACCTAGAAACTTGGCCATGATATAGTAGTCCAAGCGTTTCAGGTACTTGTGAGGCATCAACGCCCACAATCTCTGAGCCCAGGTTTGATCTTTCAACCAAGACTCCAATTTATTAACCAAACCACCTATATTCCAATTACTTTTCATTACAATCTTTGAGATACTTGTTCAACCATCTTGGGTTTCCATGTAGCAAAATCGCCTGCTATGATATGCCTTCTGGCCTCACCTACTAACCACAAATAAAAAGCCAAATTATGCAATGAAGCAATCTGCATAGCTAACAATTCCTGAGCATGGAACAGATGGCGCAGGTATGCTTTGCTATACATCGTATCCACCTTAGAAGCTCCATCCTCTTCAATAGGTGAAAAATCGAATTCCCACTTCTTATTCTTCATGTTGATAATGCCCTGCTTGGTAAACAACATTCCATTACGACCATTTCGGGTAGGCATCACACAATCGAACATATCTACACCTCTCTCTATTGATTCCAGGATATTGGCGGGGGTACCCACCCCCATTAGGTAGCGAGGTTTATCTTTTGGCAGAATGCCATTCACCAGCTCTATCATTTCATACATCACCTCAGTAGGCTCTCCCACAGCTAATCCGCCAATGGCATTTCCTTCTGCATTTTTAGATGCGATATATTCAGCTGATTGGGTGCGTAAATCACGATAGACACAACCTTGTACTATAGGAAACAAAGACTGATGATAACTATATTTAGGTTCGGTTTCTTGGTAACGTTGGATACAACGGTCAAGCCAGCGATGTGTACGTTCCATAGATGGTTTGGCATAAGCATAGTCGGCTGTACCTGGTGTACATTCATCAAATGCCATAATGATATCAGCACCAATACTTCTCTCAATATCCATCACTTTCTCTGGAGTAAAAAAAAGTTTACTGCCATCAATATGTGAACGGAATTCCACACCTTCCTCTTTCATTTTGCGGATGCCGGTAAGAGAAAACACCTGGAAGCCGCCACTATCTGTCAGCATTGGGCGGTCGAATGAATTGAACTTGTGTAAGCCTCCCACTCGTTCTAATACTTCCAATCCTGGACGCAAGTACAGGTGATAGGTATTGCCCAAAATGATTTGTGCTTTTACGTCATCTTTCAAGTCAGACACCTGCACACCTTTCACAGATCCTACTGTCCCTACAGGCATGAAGATAGGTGTTTCTATCTGCCCATGGGCAGTAGTAATCAAACCTGCACGCGCATTTGTCTTAGTATCGGTATATTGTAACTCAAAAGTCATCATCGACGAACACCACTTATTCTTCTTTCTTCTTATTGTCTTCTACTACAGTCAAGTCAATAGCATCCGCCACTTTCTCTTTCAGCAATGCCAAGTCGAATACCTCTTTTACATCTTTCACGAAATGGAAAGTTAATCCTTCTATGTAAATAGGTTGAATATCCTCTATATTCTTACGATTGGCCTCACTTAAGATAATTTCCTTGATACCTGCACGTTTTGCTGCCAGTATCTTCTCTTTGATACCACCAACAGGCAACACTTTTCCTCGCAAGGTAATCTCACCTGTCATTGCCACATTGGCCTTTACCTTGCGCTGTGTCAATGCTGAAGCCAACGAAGTTGCCATCGTAATTCCTGCAGAAGGGCCATCCTTGGGTACTGCTCCCTCAGGCACATGAATATGAATGTCCCACTGATCAAATACCCTTACATCAATATCCAACAATTGGGGATGTGCCTTGATGTATTCTACTGCCAGCATGGCCGACTCTTTCATCACATCACCCAGACTTCCTGTCAGTGTAAGTTTACCCTTACCATGATTCAGACTGGTTTCTATGAAAAGAATCTCACCTCCTACTGCTGTCCAAGCCAAACCTGTTACCACTCCAGCATAGTCGTTACCTTGATATTTGTCACGGCTGTATTCCTGAACGCCCAAGTAGCCACGCAAATCAGCTGGTTTTACCTCATTTTTGGCCAAAACACCATCTTTAGCATATTGATATGCCATTTTACGCAACACCTTGCCTATTTTCTTTTCTAACTCTCGCACACCACTCTCACGAGTATAATTCTCAATAATGGCCTCTAAAGTAGCCTTAGGGAATTTTACCTCACCCTTCTTCATGCCGTTAGCTTCAAGTTGCTTAGGCACCAAGTGCTTGCGAGCAATCTCTATCTTTTCTTCAGTAAGATAACCACTCAATTCTATTAGCTCCATACGGTCAAGCAAAGGCTGTGGAATAGTCTGCAGATTGTTGGCGGTAGCTATAAACATTACCTTCGAGAGATCGTAATCCACATCCAGATAATTGTCGTGGAAGGTAGCGTTCTGCTCAGGATCAAGCACCTCCAACAAAGCTGACGAAGGATCACCATGCACATCGTTACCCAGTTTGTCCACTTCATCAAGTACAATCACAGGATTAGACGAACCTGCTTTCATCATACCTTTGATGATTCTACCAGGCATAGCACCGATATAGGTTTTGCGATGTCCACGAATTTCAGCCTCATCGTGTACACCACCTAATGACATACGAATATATTTACGCTTCAGTGCCGTAGCAATCGACTTACCCAAAGAAGTCTTACCTACTCCAGGAGGGCCATAGAGACAGATAATGGGCGACTTCATATCACCTTTCAGCTTCAACACGGCCAGATGTTCAAGAATGCGTTCCTTCACACGCTCCAATCCATAATGGTCTTTATTGAGTACCTTCTCAGCATTCTGTATATTCAAATTATCGGTAGTATAGATACCCCAAGGCAAACCCATCATGGTTTTGAGATAATCCAGTTGCATGCTGTACTCCGGCGACTGCTGATGCATTTGCTCTAATTTATCCACCTCTTTGAGGAATGTATTCTTCACCTCCTCATTCCACTTGATGGTATTAGCCTTCTTGCGCATTTCCTCAATCTCGCGCCTAGAACCATTGCCACCCAACTCATCCTGAATAGTCTTGATCTGCTGTTGCAAGAAATATTCTCGCTGCTGCTGGTCTATGTCTTCACGCGCCCTCATCTGAATAGATGCCTTGATTTCAGCCAACTGCACCTCACGGCTCATCAGTCCTAACAGACGGTAAGCTCGATCTTTCAACGAATCCATCATTAAAAGTTCCATCTTCTCCTCAATCTGGATAGGCAAATGGGCACAAAGGAAATTCACAAGAAAGAGTGAGCTGGTAATATTTTTAATAGCAAAAGCAGAATCTGGTGGCACAATGTCAGACAATCTAATAAACTTGATAGCCATATCTTTGATAGCTTCCAAGAGTGGACGCGTCTCTTTATCGTCCTTGGGGAACATGATATCATTCAGAGGGGCTACCCTTCCCTTAAGATAAGGATCATGCTGTGTAACCTCCAAAAGTTTCACACGCCTGAAACCCTGCAAGATCACTGTAGTAGTATTGTCAGGCATTTCCAAAAGGCGCAATACCTTGGCCACCACACCTACAGTGTGAAGGTCCTCCATAATTGGATCTTCTGTATCTGATTGTTTTTGGCAGAACACCCCTATTTGCAATCCTTTCCGCTCAGCTTCCTTTACCAAGCGTAAAGAAGATTTCCTTCCTATCGTGACAGGCAGCACTACACCAGGGAAATGCACCATGTTCCTAACAGGTAACAAAGGCATTTCGTCATTCACTTCAAAATTCACAAATCTATCTTCCGAACCACTATCCAAGTCAGTGAACACGGAAATAACTTTCTCTTGTCTGTCGTCTTCTTCGTCAAATCTGTAATTCTTCATCGTCTTTTCACCTAAAAAATCATGCCACACATGTGACAAAGCCTAAAAAGCGTGTAAAGTTACGGCTAATTATTCATTTTCCCACGCTCTCGCCTATTAAAAAACAAAAAATATACCAAAAACTGCTGAAATAGCCGAATAATCCATAAATTTGCACCAATTTTCAGCAGACAATATGTCGAACGCCTATTTTCAGTTCAAGCAATTCACCATCTGGCATCATCGTTGTGCCATGAAGGTGGGTACCGACGGAGTACTAGCTGGTGCTTTAGCCCCTATCGGAAGCATCAACAGTATTCTAGATGTGGGCACAGGCAGTGGACTTATTGCATTAATGCTAGCACAACGATGCCCAAAGGCACAGATTACAGCTATAGAAATAGATGATAATGCAGCTGCACAAGCAGAAGAGAATTTTGCAGCTTCACCTTGGTCTGAGCGCATCCAACTGATTCATGGTGATTTCAACGACTATGTTTCTGATACAAAGTTCGACCTTATAGTGAGCAATCCCCCCTATTTTACTGATGCCTTGAGGAACCCAGATCCTCAGCGGTCAGTAGCTCGTCATAACGAAACGCTAAACTATTATCAGCTTTTTTATCATGCCAGACAATTGCTTAAGCTTGGGGGTAATTGTTGCCTGATTATTCCAGCTGAAGCTGAGTCTTTTGTCAATGAGAATGCATGCCAGAATCACTTCTTTCCTAGGGAAGTAATACGCATCTACACAAAAATGGGCAAACCTTGCCGTCGCATATTTATCACCTACTGGATGGGGAATAATCATGACCTGTCATATCCATACGTTCACAAAGATGAGTCTTTATGTCTGATGAACTCTGACGGCAGTTATTCTGCCGAATATAGACAACTTACAGAAGATTTTTATATCAAATTATGAAAGGGAGAATTTTCAAAGGATATTTGCTGGGCATCATTGGTTCAGCCTGCTACGGATTAAATCCATTATTTGCCCTTCCTCTATACCAAAAAGGTCTATCTCCAGATTCTGTGTTATTCTACCGATACTTTTTTGCCATCATCTTATTGGCAATGTTGATGAAGTATCACGGACAATCATTCTCCTTAAAGCGTAATGAAATCTTACCATTGGCCATCATGGGAATCCTTTTCTCAATTTCATCATTAACCTTGTTCATGAGTTATAACTATATGGATGCTGGCATTGCCTCCACCATCCTTTTCCTATATCCCATCATGGTGGCAGTAATCAGTGCATTGGTTTTCCATGAGAAGTTATCGCTGATGACGATAATTGCCATAGTCTTGGCTTTCTGGGGCATCAGTATGTTGAATGAGAATGGTTCTGGCAAGCCACTGAATTTTATGGGATTATTGCTTGTGGCACTATCAGCTTTGTCGTATGCTATTTATTTGATTGGTGTAAACCGTTCTGTTTTGAAATCTATGCCAACTGAGAAACTTACATTCTACAGCATCCTATTTGGCATCAGTATTTATTTAATTAGATTAAACTTCCTCACCGACTTGCAACCACTTAACACGCCCTTCATGTGGATGAATGCTATCGGGCTGGCTTTATTACCCACCGTTATTTCATTAGTAACCATCACAGCCTCCATTCACTTGATTGGCTCCACACCGACTTCAATACTTGGAGCCCTAGAACCTGTCACAGCTTTGGTTTGTGGCGTATTAGTGTTTGGTGAGCTACTTACTTTCAAGAATATCATTGGCATATTAATGGTGCTTTCTGCTGTTACCGTTATTGTAACCGTCAAGCCAATATCACGATTCATCCGTTACGAGCATATCCAGTATAAAAGAAGGAGAAGAAATTAGCTACACATAAAAAGTTGTTATTTTAATACCAAAAGGCACTGCATACAGAAGTTTTTTCATTATCTTTGACCGCTATTTATAACAAAAGAGAAAGAAATGCAAGAGGAAGTTATTGAAACAAAGCAAAGATTCAGGATTCATGGTTGGCTGGCCTTGAGTCCTATGCTGGTTTTCCTTCTCTCTTATTTGGGGGCTTCACTCCTGCTTAATGATTTCTACAAAATACCTATTACAGTAGCTTTTTTGCTTTCGTCGTGCTATGCAGTAGCTATCACCCGCGGGTTATCTATCGACGAGCGTATCAGCGTATTTTCAAGAGGAGCCAGCGACAAGAGCATCCTGCTCATGGTGTGGATCTTTATTTTGGCAGGTGCTTTTGCCCAAGGAGCCAAACAGATGGGCGCCATTGACTCAGTGGTAAACCTCACCCTTACCGTACTTCCTGGCGATCTTTTACTAGCAGGCATTTTCTTAGCATCATGTTTCATATCTTTGTCAGTAGGTACCAGTGTAGGTACCATTGCTGCTTTGGTACCTGTAGCAAGTGGATTGGCAGCAAAGACCGGCATTGACCTACCATTCATGACAGCAGTGGTAGTAGGTGGTTCGTTCTTTGGTGACAATCTGTCGTTTATCAGTGATACCACTATTGCCGCGACACAGACACAAGATTGCCTAATGAAGGACAAATTCCGTGTGAACATACAAATCATTCTACCAGCTGCTCTCGTATCGCTAGTCATTTATATCATACAAGGAATAGCACTCGATGTTACGCCCGATATTGGCCCTATTGAATGGCCACTGGTAATTCCTTATTTGTTAGTGCTCATCCTAGCCCTTGGAGGTATGAACGTGATGCTAGTGTTGCTTATCGGTTTAGTGGCAACAGGCATCATAGGTACATTTACTGGCACACCATTTTTCAGTTGGTTAGGAGCTATGGGTGAAGGCATCATGGGTATGAGTGAACTCATCATTGTTACATTGCTGGCAGGTGGTATGCTTGAGATGATACGCTTCAATGGTGGAATTGCATTCATCATCAAGAAGATGACAAAGCGCATCAAAGGCAAACGTGGTGCCGAGATGAGCATTGGTGTATTAGTGGGACTGGCAGATCTTTGTACTGCTAACAACACCATAGCCATCATCACCACTGCCCCTATTGCACGCCAGATATCGCAGCAGTTCGGTTTAGACAAGCGTAAAGTGGCCAGCATCCTCGATACCTTCTCATGCATGGTACAAGGCATCATTCCTTACGGGGCGCAAATGCTCATTGCTTCTGGCCTTGCCGGTATCTCGCCCGTCAGCATCACAGGGTCGTTATACTACCCATTCTGCATGGGAATATGTGCCATTCTTGCCATCATGCTACGCCTGCCTCGCAAATATTCATAGTATTTCAGAGTATCCAAACTTGTTTGCTCTATGCCGAGTCATGACGAGATAGTTGCTGAGCATAATTGTGAATATAAATTATTCTTAATAAAAGTTTTGTAGTTTCAGGGAAAACCACTACCTTTGCACCCGCCTTTACGAGTTAAGGGCATCAATTCAATTTTTTAATATTTAAAGTAATTAAAATTTATGGCAACAAGAATTAGATTGCAAAGACATGGTCATAAGAACTATGCATTCTACACCATCGTCATTGCCGATGCACAAGCTCCACGTGATGGTAAGTTCATCGAGAGAATTGGTACTTATAACCCAAACACCAATCCTGCCACTGTAGAATTGAAGTTTGATCGTGCACTGTATTGGGTTAATGTAGGTGCACAGCCAACCGACACAGTACGTAGCATCATGTCACACGAGGGTGTATACCTGATGAAACACCTGCTCACTGGTGTTAAGAAGGGCGCATTCGACGAGGCTGAAGCTCAGAAGCGTTTCGAAGCTTGGAAGAAAGACAAGCAGAATGGCTTGAAGGCTATCGCTGAAAAGGCTGTTGCTGACAAGAAAGCTGCTGACGCTGCTCGTCTGGCTGCAGAGAAGAAGGTCAACGAAGAAAAGGCTAAGGCACTGGCTGAAAAGAAAGCCGCAGAAGAAGCTGCAAAAGCTGCTGAAGAGGCTGCTAAGGCTGCAGAAGAAGCTGCTGCTCAGGCAGAAGAGGCTCCTGCTGAAGCTCCTGCCGATGCTGCTGTTGAAACTCCAGCTGCTGAATAAAGTCGGGGTTCAATTAGATGATTACAGAAAACGCCTCTCCGATGTTCAAATCGGAGAGGTTTTTTTTGTTCACATCCCAGATAATTGTTAACTTTGTTCCCAAATAGACTAAACAAAACAAACAAGTATGAAGAAAATTATTTATGTAGGTGCGCTGATTGCCCTTACAGCATGCAATGGCAACGGTTACACCATTAAGGGAGAGATATCTGACGCCAACAATGGTGACTCTATCTTCCTGGTTGAAATGAATGGCAGGCAAATGACAAATCAACAAAGTGCTGTTATCAATGACGGAAAGTTCCAATTCAAAGGTGAGCAAAGCACACCTGTTCTCCGATACATCATGTATCAGAACAACGAGAACGATCAGTCTATGGAATTCTTTCTTGAGAATGGAACTATCAATGTAAAGATGGATACAGATTACCCATCTGCCACAGGTACTCCTTGTAACGATGCTTATCAGAAGGTACGCGACAAACTAAACCAGTATGCTGCTGATATGAGCGATTTATATGATAAACTCAGCGATGAAAACCTGGGAAATGATGTTCGTGCTTCTTTGGAGAAACAAAGCAATGAACTAGATCAGCACTTCATCAATGCTATCGTTGAAGGTACGAGAGATAACGCTACCAACGAGGTGGGTGTTTACATGCTGAAGAATTTCTACTACTATATGGATACCCCTCAGTTGGCTGAGATTGTCAACCTCGTCCCTGATAAATTTGCCAGTGATGAAGCTATCAGTACTATCAAGCAGCAAGTTAACAAACTTACTGCAACAGCTGTAGGTCAGAAATTTACTGACTTTGAGCTAAAGGATCCGGAAGGCAATCCTATCAAGTTGAGTGACTATGCAGGCAAGGGTAAGGTGGTTTTAGTGGACTTTTGGGCCAGCTGGTGTGGTCCTTGCCGACAGGAGATGCCTAACGTAGTAAAGGTGTATAACCAATACAAGGATAAAGGATTTGAAATAGTGGGTGTATCACTTGACCAGACCGCCGATGCTTGGAAGAAAGGCATTGCCGATTTGGATATCACTTGGCCTCAGATGTCCGACCTCAAATATTGGCAGTGTGAGGCTGCTGCTATTTATGGCGTAAGTGCTATCCCTCACACCGTACTTATCGACAAAGACGGCACCATCATCGAGCGCAATCTACGTGGTGAAAAGCTGTATGAAAGAATTGCAGAACTTTTAGATTAATAATACCAATATGAAAAAAGCATTATTCACTGTTATTGCTTTGCTGGCCACTACATTGACTTTTGCTCAGCAGGCTTTGTTTGGAGGCGCAAGCATCGTGTCTCCTGAGATTCATCCTGACAATACGGTGACATTCCGTATTGTGGCTCCTAAAGCCGTTGTTGTTCAAGTTACTGGCGATTTCTTGCCTACACAGAAACAGACTGTAAAGTTTGGTGACAACGAAATGGAAATTGAAGCTACTGGCGTAGCTGACCTCACAGAGAAAGATGGTGTATGGGAATACACTACCCCAGAGCCTTTGGCACCTGAGTTCTATACATATCACTTCCTGATAGATGGTCAGCGTGTGATTGACATGAACAATGTATATGTGAACCGTGACGTTTCTACCTTGAGCAGTATCTTGCTCATTGGCGGTGGCCGTTCTGACCTCTACAAGGTGAATGCCGTTCCTCATGGCACCGTAGCAAAGCGCTGGTACAAGCAGGATGGTTTGAACCGTCGTTTGAGTGTATACACTCCAGCAGGCTATGAAACCAGCAACAAGCGTTATCCTGTATTCTATCTGTTGCACGGTATGGGTGGTGACGAAGAGGCTTGGTTGACACAGGGCCGCACCGCTCAGATTCTCGACAACCTCATTGCTCAGGGCAAAGCAGAACCTATGATTGTGGTAATGACCAATGGTAACGTATCTCAGGAAGCTGCTCCTGGTGAAACCTCCGCAGGTTTCATTCCACCTTCAATGAACTTACCAAAGACTATGGAAGGTTCTTTTGAGACTAGCTTCATGGAAGTAGTGAAGTTTATCGACGCCAACTACCGCACCATCGCTAAGAAACAAGGCCGTGCAATCGCAGGTTTGTCTATGGGTGGTTTCCACTCAAAATTCATTTCACTGAACAACCCTGACACCTTCGATTATGTAGGTCTGTTCTCAGCAGCTCTTGGTGTTACAGATCCATCTATCTCCCCTATCTATCAGAATGAGGATGCCAAACTGAAGACACAGTTTACCAAGAAGCCTTCCCTTTACTGGATTGGCATTGGTAAGACAGACTTCCTGATTCAAGCCAACAATGCTTATCGCCAGAAGCTCGACAGTCTGGGCTACAAGTATCAGTATATGGAGACCGAAGGTGGCCACATCTGGCGCAACTGGCGCATTTATTTAACTGAGTTTACTCCTCTGCTATTTAAATAATATGAAAGCAATCTGTATGCCTCAGCCTTGGGCCTCACTGCTATGTGCAGGACTGCAAGATGTAATGAGCATGGCATGGAAGCCGAAAGAGAATCCAGGCAAAATAGCCATTGTTGCCACACAGATTCAGATACCTGAGGACTACCACCAGGCATTGCCTGAGTGTTGGTCATACCGTATCGACAACTATCTGTTGATGGGACAACTAGACACTCTCTCCTCGTTGCCCACTGGAGCTATTGTGGGTTATGTGGATATCACTGGCTTTTCCGAAAAAGAAGAGTCTGTATGGAGCTTGCCTGACTGTGTCAACTGGAAGTTAGCCAATCCTCATACACTCCAACAGCCCATTCCTTGTGATACTGTAGAGCAGTTTGTGTTTGATACGCCCCTCATCGACGAGGACCATCTGCCCGAGACTATTGACATACAACAACCATCACTCACAGACGACGGTGTACTCACCTTGCCACTCAACCAGCAGAAGTATGATAGCTTAGCTGACGGCGATAAAGAAGTGGATGTAAACCTCTATGCCGACAACCGTGACCTCTTTACGGGTTATACGGGCAAGATATGGAACCCACGTCCTGTGAAACAGCTTGTAGCTGTGAGCCCTGAAGGGAAGACACAGCGCTATAAGGTAGAGAAGACAGAACTTATCCTCGACCGTGACGACGATGGTATGCCTCTCAAAATTGAGAAAGTAGGCGGTTGGGAATTTCTCTATTACCTACTATATACCATTGGCGAAAAAATCTGATTTATCAATTTAATTATTTAATATAATGAACGAGACATCACCCTTTATGGTTTTCTCAGGTACCAACTCAAGGTACCTTGCCGAGCGCATTTGCGCCAGCTTGAATTGTCCGTTGGGCAACATGAACATTACTCATTTTGCCGACGGTGAGTTTGCTGTATCATACGAAGAGTCCATTCGCGGCGCAATCGTATTCCTGGTACAGTCAACCTTCCCCAACTCCGACAACCTCATGGAGTTGCTGCTTATGATTGATGCAGCAAAGCGTGCTTCTGCCAAGTCTATCGTGGCCGTTGTCCCCTACTTCGGTTGGGCTCGCCAGGATCGTAAGGACAAGCCACGTGTATCCATTGGTGCCAAGCTGGTGGCTGATTTGTTGTCTGTAGCCGGTATCGACCGCCTCATCACTATGGACTTACATGCTGATCAGATTCAGGGCTTCTTCGACGTTCCTGTAGATCATCTGTATGCATCCAGCGTATTTATCCCATACATCGAATCGCTCAACCTGGGTGATAACCTTGTCATGGCTTCTCCTGACGTGGGTGGTTCTAAGCGTGCAGGTGCCTATGCCAAGTATTTTGACGTGCCTTTGGTACTCTGCAACAAGACACGTGAGAAAGCCAACGTGGTAGCAAGCATGCAAGTAATTGGCGAAGTTAAGGACAAGGACGTTATCTTGATTGACGACATTGTGGATACAGCCGGTACCATCACCAAGGCAGCTAACCTAATGATGGAGAATGGCGCTCGTTCAGTACGTGCCATTGCCAGCCATTGCGTGATGTCTGACCCTGCTTCATTCCGTGTGCAGGAGTCACAGTTGGAAGAGATGGTCTTTACCGACAGCATTCCTTACAGCAAGAAGTGTGACAAGGTGAAGCAATTGAGCATTGCCGACATCTTTGCAGAAACCATCCGTCGTGTGGTTTGCAACGAGTCCATCAGCTCTCAGTACATCATCTAAGCTGTAACCATTCATTAAAGATTATAGGGGCACCATAAATAGTGCCCCTTTTTTTGTCTGGAAACATCAAAAACAGCCATCCCTGAAAAAAGGCATTACTACGGGTAGTCGCAGTATCTGCCACAGGTCGTCGGAAAGCCTTGCATGAGTCATCGCAGTATCTCCTATAGGGGTATAACAGATACTGCGTCGGGTGATGGCAGATATTGCGGCCAGTGGTGGCAAGCTTTACGCCATGTGATAGCAAGCTTTTGTGACACCCATAGCAGACTTTAGCAGCGCCAATTGGAGGCTATCAAAGCACAATCTTGAAGCGAGTGTATCCGTCAGGATAAGTGCGAAGGGAAAAAGAGCAACCATGTTTGATGAGAACTTCGCGAATAAACATCAGTCCTATACCCTGCCCGTTAGGTTTTGTAGAAAAGAATGGAGAGAATAGTTTTTTCTCATCTTCAGGGTTAATGCCTTTACCGTTATCAGCTATTTCAATAAAGTTTGGTTGTGTGGTGATAGTTATCTCCCCATCAGAGCCAATGCTTTCTGCTGCATTCTTGACAATGTTTACCAGTACCTGTTCAAATAACGTAGGATCAATATTGACCATGGCATGACCTTCGCAAAGGTTCATGCTGATGTTGATATTCCGATTGACACAGACACTCTCCATAAAGGATTTACAACCAGCAACCAGTAGGTTAAGGTCAACAGACTGCAATTGAGGATCAGGAATCTTCACCACATCGGCAAAGCGAGTAATGAAACGGCTCATGCCCATACAACGGTCGCTACCTACTGCAATGACCTCACGCAAATCCTCAGTCTCTGGCATCGTTGACAACACATCGTTAACCGTATCGAGAGTAGATGTTACACCAGCCACGGTATTGTTGACCTCATGCGCTATCATGCGTATCACTTTCTCATACGCTTTCTTCTCAGCCTTCATCACTTCCTCTGTCAGACTTTCTATCAGTATGAATGGACGAGCAAAGCCTCTGTCCATGAAACTGAGGTGACTGCAACGATAAATCATGGAATCACTCAGACGAACTGTTTCAGCCTTATCTAATGGAATATTGACTATCTCTTGTGCCAAAGGAGAGCTTAGTTGCCTCAAGGATTGATGCAGGGCATACTCTACATTATCTATTTCCAGGAAACGGATAGCAGCGTCGTTCATCATTGCGATGTGCTCATCAAAATCCAACAACACTACCCCCATCGGCGATGCACTGATAAGCAAGTCTAAGAAACGGTTCTGCTCCTGTAAGCGCAGTTTCTCGTCTTTCAGCTGGTCCATCATCTTATTGAACACCTGTACTATGCGGTCACTCTCCTGTTGACCCACAGGCTTAAGTCTACTGCTGAAATCCTGTTCGTTCAGCAAGTCCATACCATTACCTATTACATCCAAAGGCATTAACACCTTATAGTAAAAATACACAAGGAACAACAAGACCAACACTACCAAGCCTTCCCCTATATAGAACAGAATGTCCTGACGCTGTGAGGAAGAGTAGAACAGCAAGGCAAGCAGTGCCAGTTGCAAAGCAGCTAATATGTAGAATAAGTGTTTGAGTTTCACACTAAACTATATTTCTCCATCCTTCGGTAAAGTGCCTGACGGCTCAAGCCTAAGGCTGATGCCATCTGTGACACATTGCCATGGTATTTCTCGTACGCTTTTTTGATAGCAATATATTCCACTTCATCCAAAGTCAGACCATCAGCATCTGCGTTTTGCAGAGAAGAAGTCCCTTGATATTGCTGTTGGAAGTCAGATGCACGCAAAGGATTATTTGAACTCACTAGAATAGTACGCTCTACTAAGTTTTTCAACTCACGTATATTGCCAGGGTATGGCAGAGATGCCAAATAGTCATTGGCTTCCTCTGAAATAGCAACCATAGGCAAGCCATTTGCCTCACATTGTTTTTTAGCAAAGTGAGCCGCCAGTAGAGGGATGTCTTCCTTGCGTTCACGCAAAGCAGGCAGATGAATCGTGATGAGGTTGATGCGATAAAACAAGTCCTCACGGAAGGTTTTGTCCTGCACCATCTGTTGCAAGTTAGCATTAGTGGCACTCACCACCCTAATATCCACCTTCTTCGGCTTGCTGTCTCCCAAAGGTTCGAAAGTCTGCTCCTGTAATACACGTAAGAGTTTTACCTGACAACTCAGGTCAAGTTCGCCAATCTCATCAAGGAAGATGGTACCCTTGTCGGCCAACTCGAAGCGGCCCTTCCTATCAGCAACAGCATCAGTAAAAGCACCTTTCTTATGCCCAAACATCTCGCTTTCAAATAGACTTTGTGAGATACCTCCCAAATTCACCTTTACGAATGGTTTGTCGGCTCTCCTACTATTACGATGAATAGCCTCAGCAATAAGTTCCTTGCCTGTTCCGCTCTCACCTGTGATTAATACTGAGGCATTGGTATTGGCAATACGTTCAGCCACCTTCAATACTTCATTCAGAGCACGGCTTTCTCCTATAATGAAACTGCGATCAAAAGTCTTGCTCTCTGACTGCTGTTCACCAACTACCCCAGTATGTATATCTTCATTGCGATCAGTCAGTTGTAAGGCAGTTTCTATGCGTTGCATTAATGCTATATTGTTCCAAGGTTTGGTAACGAAATCGAAAGCACCAGCCTTCATGCCTTCAACGGCAAGACTGATGCTACCCCATGCTGTCATCAGAATCACAGGAACCTCTGAACGAAACAACTTCACTTGCTTGAGCAAGGTTAGGCCTTCCTCTCCTGTTGTTGAGAGAGAAAAGTTCATGTCCATTAAAATAAGACGCACTTCCTCATTACGGACAATCGTCATCGCCTCTTTTGGCCCAGCTACAGCCTGCACCTCATAGCCTGCCCGTTTCAGCATGAAGCTTAATGAAGTTCTTATCGCACTATCGTCGTCAATAACCAGTATCATACATTGCAAAAATAAAGCATTCAAATGAAACAGCCAAATTATCCTTTGATGATTGCTTCAAAGTCGGCATCAATGTTAGTGCCTTTCTCGAAGTCCCAAAGAGTGAGGCTACGCAGGCGATAATAATAATACCAATAATAGAACAATTCGTTGACGTGCTTTTGCCTTGCCTCATCTTTACGCACTTGTGCATCGTTTAAGTCGAGGGTAGATATTTTACCAATCATAAAAGTCTCCACATTCGTGGCATAACGTTTCTGTGCTATCTGGTCACTCTCATCAGCAATGGTCAGCTGTGCCAACTGATTATTGTATTGCTGCACCAATACAAACAGGTTCTGGTTAAACTCCTGTGTTTCTTGTCTAAGTTTGCTTTCTGTTACTTCGCGATTACTCTTAGCAACACGTACCTGCCCTTTGCGTCTGCCCCAATCCAGTATTGGAATCTTTACACCCACCTCCACAATTTGGTTCGACTTCAGCCCATCGTAGGCAGAGCGGAATGTATGATCTGTACCTGTCAAACCAACCTGGGCATATAACTGTATTTCTCTCAGGTTGCCTCTTGCTTTTGCCACCTCATAATCTGCTTCCAATTGTCTACGCTGGATATTCTGAGCGAACGAGTTGTTTTGAAGGGCTTTCTGCAATACATCATCATAATAAAGCTCAACAGACGGCGCTGTCTCAGGTACCACAGGTTCCAAGTCCACGTCCTCTCCAATAGCAAGGAAAGAACGCAGCTTAAACATACAGCTCTTAAGAGTTGTCTCGTTCTCAGTAAGCGACGACTGAGCATCCAGCACATTGAGGCGCAGTTGCAGCAGATCGTTTTCACTTATCTGTCCCATTTCCCGTTTCACCTTCGCCACCTCATATAGTTTCTCTGCATTGTCAAGGTTCTGCTGAGCGATTGCCACCCTCTCTTTAGCCAAAAGCAGATTGAAAAAATGATTGATGGTAGCTATGGTCACATCTTCAGTGGCACTGAGGAAAGCTGCCTTTGCCTCACGATAGCGCACAGGCTCAATACGTCTGTCCCACTTGATGCGGTTCACTCCAAAAATAGGCTGGTTCAGTGTCAAGGCTATTGGCACCGTCATGAAGCTATGGTCCTTGCTACCTGTAAACTGCTTCAGGTAATCCAAAGAGGTGTTCAGTGAAAGTGTACCACCCGTCAGCCAGATATTCTGATCGATGCTCAGTTCGCCACTCATTCGCATATAGTCGCCTCGCAGGTAGCTGTATTCGCCAGCATCATTCTGATAAGCCGTATAGCTTTTGTTATAGGATGGTAAAGTAGCCCTAAAGTTCACCTCAGGCAACAGTTCTGCCTGATAAGTGCGATATTCCCAATAAGCTGTTTTCAGTTCATTGAGGGCTACCGCAGCATCCACACTCTGCACCCTTGCCAGGCGGATAGCCTCATCGAGCGAGATGCTACGGACCGAGGTCTCCACCTGAGCATGCAACGAAAGGGTGCTCATCATTAAGGTTAATAAGGAATAGAGTATTCTTTTCATCGCAATATGTTGAAGTATGTTTGGTTTATGGTAACAATCATCAATCGCCTAAAGGTCACTCCACTTGTCGTCCATCGAAGAAGCGGATGATGCGGTCGGTCAGTTTGGCTTGCGCCTCGTTGTGCGTTACCATCACAATGGTACGGCCATCTTCTTTATTCAACTGATGAAGGAGTTCCATGATCTCAGCACCCATCTTGCTGTCCAAGTTACCTGTTGGCTCATCGGCCAGGATAATCTCTGGATTACCCACAATAGCTCTGGCGATAGCAACACGCTGACACTGACCACCGCTCAACTGGGTGGGCATGTGGCGCATACGATGGCTCAAGCCCACTCGCTCCAACACCTGCTTCGCCAATTCCTCACGCTTGGCTCCTGACATTTTGCGATAGAGCAGAGGAATTTTCACGTTGTCGATCACGTTGAGGGAGTTGATCAAGTGGAAGCTTTGGAACACAAAGCCCAACTTCTCATTACGGAAAGCCGCCAACGCCTTATCGCCCAGCTTCTCGGTAGCTGTGCCGTCAATCAGCACACTGCCAGAGGTAGGCGCATCGAGCAAGCCCATGATATTTAATAAGGTGGATTTGCCACAGCCAGATGGTCCCATGATGCTGAGGAACTCGCCCTTGTTTACTTGCAGGTTTACATTCTCCAATGCCTGCGTTTCCACTTCGTCTGTACGGTATATCTTATTGATACCTCCTAATCTGATAATTGTCTCCATAATTCTATTGCTTTAATTTATTATTCGTCTCTCAAAGCCTCTGTTGGCAGGATATGGCTAATCTTGTATGCTGGAATGAAGATACCAATCAGTACAACAATGGTCATAATCAGCCAGATAATGCCACTCACGATGAAGAAATGCTGGGGAAAGCTATCAATCCATGAGTCTGCTACCATCGGCGAGTCTGCTCGTGCTCCTCCCCAGAGGTAATCATTCACCAAGCCCTCGCTGATGCCATACTGCATATAGATGAGGCAACCTATGACAACAGCGATGGTGGTAAGCAATACTCCCTCGCCCATCAGCATACCCATGATTGTCTTTGGTGTACCACCGAAGGACAACATCACGCCCACATCTTCCTTCCTCACCTTGGTCTGCAACCAGAATGTTCCAATCACGCCCAAGCAGAGACTGATCATGAAGAATGCCGCCAATACATATCGCATACGCATCGCGTTGAGGTAATAACTATCTCTGTCTTTCATTACAGTGCTGAACTTGGTGATGCTACGGGCATAGAGGTTGCCACTATGCAACTGCTTCATATCACTCTCATTGAAGTTATCGATGTATTTATCCAGCTTTACACCATCTTTCACACGCACCAAAATAAATGTTTGTCCTGGTACTTCTGTTCCATTATTATCATCTGGGCTGAATCGGTAGAAAGCCACAGGGATAGCGCGATTGCCATTGTTCATTTTGATAGGTTTGAACACACCAGTAACCTCTCTGTCTTTCCAATCCGGTACCATTTCCAAATACTGGGGAGGCAAGGATGCTCGCATGTTGGTGCGATTAGAACCATACAGCTCATTTGCTCCGTTTTCAGAAAGCAGCATACTGTTAGCCGGCAAAACGGCCTCTTCCAGTTGTTCCACGGTATAGCCCTCGACAGGTTGAATGCCGAAAGTCTTGAAAAAGTCAGTACGAGGTTTATAATACATATTACTTACCCTCAACAACTTGGTGGTGTCATTAGGGTTACAATACATTGAGTTGGAATTGCCAGATGAACCAGGGTAAGCAAAACCTAACAATTGTGTGGAACTTTCCACATCAGGCAAGTTGCGGGCCTGATACATGATGCGGTCAATATCCTCAAAGAGGGTGGAATCGGCATCGGCACTATACTCAGACGCACCTTCGTAATACCTCCCTAAGGAGATGCGGCACAAACGGTCGGTATCATAGCCTGTTGGCAAATTACGCACATAAAGTCCTACCACCACAGGGTCGAAGATAACCCATGACACAATGGCCACCGCCACCAGCTCGATGAAGAGCCATCCATTACGCTTACGGCGAGCCCAGACGTTTTTGTATATCAATTTAAACATAAGCTTTGAAGATTGAAAATTGAAGATTAAAGATTATTTCTTTTCGTTTAACGAGCTTACTATAGGCTTCCGCAACGAGTTCCATGCAGGAATCAAGGCAGAGAGCAAGTTGATGATGATGCACACCAGCAATGCTGTGATAAACACAGTGGGAGAAAACAACATCTCTCCCGTAACCGTCACGCTGTTGTCATAAAGCGCATCAGGATAGTCTTCAAAGAGGGTGAAGATCCAACTTTTACCTAATAAAAGCATACTCCAGGCGATAATCAAGCCCACCAGACCTCCAGCCAATGTAAGAATCAAGTTCTCCCACATCACTTGTGAGAGCAGCACACTCCTGCTGGCACCAAACGATTTGCGCACACCCATTTCTGCCAACCGGTCTTCCATCCGGCTACTAATCATGCCGCTCAGGTTTAGAGCCGGAATCAGCAACAATACCATCAAGATGGGCAGGAAGTATTTGAGCAGTATCCAGAAGTTTACCTTGTATCCATTGCCCCAATACAGGTCGTCGAACACCATGCTGAAATGTGGGCGCATAGGACGAGTGCTCACCGTCTTCTCACCATTATTCTGCTGATTCACATTAGCTATCACAGCATCCAGCTCCTCCTGCAAGGCCTCGGCTTGTGCTTTGTTCTTCACCTTGAAGCGTACAAAAAAGGCACCCACTTCGTCATAATAGAAAGTTTGCTGATAGCTAGGAAGAGTCTTATAAGGCAAATAAACATCGCTATAGCTCATGCTCCCTAACTTGCTTCCTGCCTTCACCACACCGCATACACGATAATCGTTCATATCATAGTTCAGCATCTTGCCTACCACACCGGTGGTTTGATGGAATGCTTTTTGTGCCAACTTATCGCTGATGACCACCGTGCGCACACCGCTGTCGAAATCAGCCTGACTGAAAGAGGTGCCTTCTATAAACTCAAACTCATAAATCTTGAAGAAGCCAGGATCGGTATAGATGGCACTTACGCTAAAATCGTTGCCTTCAGAAGGGTGTATCCAGTGCTCGTCAGCTTCTTGTATGGTGCCCGATACTGCTTCCACATTCTTCAACGGGTAGAGCCAGTCGCGTAATGAAGTATAACTAAAACCTGAGTTCACGATGTTTTTGCTATCAGGTGTCTCTACCCTCACATGATCATTGTAGTAAGTAAGGTTTCTGTTATACTCCGGATAGAGTGGCGCCAGTTTCACATAGTATGCCACCGCCATCACTGTAGTGAAGCAAATGGCCATCGCTGTACCTATAATGTATAGGGAACTGAACAACGGATTCTGCTTCATCAGCTCCCAGGCTTGTTTAATGTAGTCTTTAATCATAGTTTTTCAAATTGATAATTGACAATCATGGTATGTTTTATTTAACTTTTAATGAACTTTTGCCTCGATAGTTGCTCATGCTACTGATCACTACTCGATCACCCTCTTTCAAACCAGACAGGACCTCCACATACTCAAAGCTACTCTCACCCAGTCTGACATCGCGTTTCACCAACTCATTGTCACCATTGAATACAAACAATTCATAGTCGTTAGGTCCTTGATAATAGCTGCCCGATGCGATACGAAGCACATCGTCTTTGATGGAGTTCATCACATATACATCGGTCTTTAAGCCTGAACGTAAAGCTTCGTCGTTGTCATCATTAAGTTGGACGCTGAAATTGATGACTCCATTTCGACTCAATGGCGTAACACTGCTCACCACTCCCTCTAATCGTTTGCTGCCAACTTTAACAATAGCTTTGCCACCGGGAGCAACACGGTCGCCATAGCTGTCGGCTATCTCTGCATCTATCTTGAAGTGACTCAGGTCACTCACGATGGCCACCTGACTGCCCTGCCCAACTTGAGCGCCCACCTGTGTATTGATAAAGGTGAGGATGCCCTTGCGTGGAGAGCGTATCTGTGCATCTTCCAATGTGCGACGCATTTCGTTCATGCTCTTTGTAGAGATGTTCAGTTCAAGTTCTTTTACCTTCAAGTCAGCTTCCTTTACCCTACGCTCGTTGGCGAGTTGCTGACGAAGCTGTTGTAAAGCCAAGTGCTCAGTGTTATAGTCCAACTCAGCTTGGCGTACACGATCAGTGGTGCCACTGCCTAAACTATCCAAACGGCGTTCATTTCTCAGGTTCACCTCCATACTGCTCAATTTCATTTCTTCTACTTGAACCTTCATAGCAAGGTCGCTTAGGAAAGTCTCGTTGTTCACTCTGAGTTGTTCCAGTTGCAAGGCTTTCATGTGCTGCTCATCACTCAGCTTGCCAAAGTCAGTTTCTGCACTCAACAGATCCAACTTAAGGATAGGTGTACCAACATCCACACTGTCGCCTCCTCTTTTATTTATTTCCATGATGCGTGTAGTGATGGGGGAATTGATAATTTCCTCGATGGCAGGCGACACCTTTCCTGTAGCTGTCACACTCACCTCAATAGTACCTCTACTTACCTCACTTACCGTCAGATCTTCTCTGCTAACGCTGGTACGCATCAAGCTCATCACAATGATGCCACCCACTAATACGCAACCTCCTATTATGCCACCTTTAATAAGCTTCTTGCGGCGAGCCAGGTCTTTCTCTTCTTTTGTAATCTGTCTATCCATACAATAATTAATATTTGATATTTTTATATCGCAATTGCCGTGCCAAACTGATAACTTACTGATAATGAGCATAAGCATACAAAAAGAGGTGTCCGAAAACGGACACCTCTTTATAATTACGTACACTATTAAACTACTGAGATACGATGCGATCATTGCGATAGTTGATAGTACGGGAATTGCCTGCAGAATCGGTTTCAGTGAATACTCCTTCTTTCTTACCTTGCTTGAAAGTACCTTCATAGCGAGTACCTGTCTTATCAATACGCACTCCATGACCATCTTCCATACCATTAACGAAATGTCCCTTGTAGCGTGTACCATCGGTCTGAATGAGGGTACCCTCACCATTGAACTCGTTGTTAGCCCACTCTCCTTCATAGCTATCGCCCACATTCCATTTGTAGGTGCCTTTACCATGACGCATATTCTCGTGCCACTGACCTTCGTAAACAGCACCATTCTCCCAAGTAAAAGTACCCTGTCCTTCCTGCATGCCGTTTTGGAATTCACCTACATATTTGTTGCCGTTGGCATATAGATAGACGCCAGAGCCTGTGCGTTCACCATTTTGATAAGAGCCTTCATAACGATCACCCGTATGGAAAGTATAAATGCCTTGACCATGTTGCATATCGTTGTGCCATTCACCTACGTACTTGTCGCCATTGGTATAGACAAAAGTGCCGGTACCCTCGCGCATATCGGCTTTCCAGCCACCAGTATAGCTACTACCATCATTCCAGGTAAAGGCTCCTTGTCCTTCTTTCTTATCAGCATGCCACTGTCCATCATACTTGGCACCATTGCGCCAGGTATAGGTGCCATGTCCCTCACGTTGGTCGTGATTCCACTCTCCTACATACACATCGCCTGTGTAATAGTACATGGTACCTTTGCCCTGTTGGTAGTCTTGAAACCACATACCATCGTAACGGTTATTGTTTTGGAAATAATAGATACCATGGCCATGTTGCTGATCTTGGAACCATTCACCCTCATATTTCTCACCATCGGTAAAAATATATGTACCTGATCCTTGACGCTTTCCCTTAATGTATTCACCTTCATAGGTATCACCAGTAGGGAATGTTGTCTTGCCTTTGCCATTGGGCTTACCACTCTTGAGCTCGCCAGAATAAACGGCTCCATCACTGAAGGTATACGTACCTATTTTGATAGAAGTAGAGAACACGCCTTTGATTTTATCAACAATGCCTGTATTTTGTTTGTTTTGTGCCACTAAGGTAGCTGGCAGAAGACTAAAAATTGCCAATATGATAGCTGTCGTATGTTTCATCATGTTGCAAAGGTAAGAATTGTTCATTAAATGAGAAAGAAAGTGAACAAGATTTATGACATTTTTTCACCAGCTACCACTTCTGTTAAAGTGTCTTTATTGAGATACGAACACGCGAGATGTTGCAAATCAGAAGCCGTAATGGTATTAATCGTTTGCCAAAATTGATGGAAATAGTCATCTGGCAGGCCCATGGTATGCAAGTATATCCATGCGTCGCTAAGTGAGAGGCATGAATCGTAAGCTCGCAGCATCTCTCCTTTCATGCTGTTACGCACTAGCGTCAGCTCATCAGCGCTTACCTGTTCGTTTTGCAACATGTCTATCTGGTGATAAGTCTCAGAAAGCAAGGGCTGTACGAAGTTGTGATCACAATCACTGAGTATCATGAGTGTATTGTCGTAAGGCGACGGATTGAGTACGGCATAAATACCATAGGTAAGTCCTTTTTCCTCACGTACGGTCGCCATGAGACGACTCCCAAAGTAACCTCCCAATAGGGTAACAAGCACACGTAACTTAAGACAGTCGGGATGGTGCAAATCAATAGTGGATTTACCTATAAGAACTGAACTCTGTGTCGTGCCTTGCATTTCCTTGAACTGCTGTTTACGGGATTGTAGAGGGATAATACCATGGTGGTTGGTCCCACCTTTTTTACCTTTGCCGAAAGGCTGGCCAAAAGCTTGACTGATAAGATCAATACAATTATTAGAAATACGACCAGAAAGGTAGATGGTAAGATTGTCACTATTGTACCATTGCTGGTAATACTCTTGCAAGATATCTACATTGATAGCTTCATAATCAGCTGCATCAGCCATTTGACCTAAAATATGCTGAGAGCCATAAACTAAACGTTGAAAGAAGCGACGCGCCTGTGTACTAGGCTGTTGCATGGCTATAAGGTGGCGTTGCAGATTGTTTTGTTTTACCACCTCAAGCACCTGGGCATCAAAGACGGGCTGCTTCACCATCTGTGACAGAAGATCAATGATTGGTATCAGGTGTTTGTTAAGTGTATAAAGAGTAACATATGAATGTTCAAACGACACGTTTTGATCCATCCAAGCACCATGATAATCGAGTTGCTCCGCTATTTGAGCGCGATTAAGTAACTTAGTTCCCTCGCGCAACATACGGTTAGTAAAGAGTGCTTGCAAGAGTTGCGACTGCTGGTGAAGACCAGCATTAAACACAAGATCAATACGAGTAACGTCCACATCGCCAACATCAAGTACCCATAGTTTAACACTGTTGGGTAATACTACACACTGAGGTGAAGGCAAGTCGAACTCTTCGAGGTCGTGCAAGGGCGGCTGTTGGCTACGGTCGATCATCGAAAAATTGGTTCAGGCTTTGTGTAGCTGTTGCAAGAAAGCTTCAGCACGCTCAAGGTCAGCTGGTGTATCAATACCAATGGTTTCAACATCAGTCAATCCTACCTTAATGGAATAACCATTCTCAAGCCATCGCAACTGTTCGAGACTTTCTGCAAGCTCAAGAGACGATTGTTGTAAAGAAGTGATCTGCTGTAACACCTCAGCACGATAGGCATACAATCCTACGTGTTTATAATAAATATGGTGTGATAACCATTCAGATTTCTCGACATTACGTTGGAATGGTATTATGGAACGGCTAAAATAAAGTGCATTCATATTCTTGTTAACCACCACCTTCACCCCATTGACATTTTCCAATGCTTCAAAACCGCTGTCAACAGTAAATGGTTTCACCAGTGTAGCAATCTGTGTCTGCTCGTCAAGGAAACAGGCTCTAACTACTTCAAGTTGGGAAGGCTGGATAAATGGTTCGTCACCTTGGATATTGACCACGACATCAAAACCTCCTCCTATTTTTTGGTAAGCCTCCCAACATCTGTCAGTACCACTCTTGTGATGGGTAGATGTCATGACGACCTTTCCTCCAAAATCTTTCACTACCTGTTCAATGCGTTCGTCATCTGTAGCAACATAAGCATCATCAAGTACTCCAACAACTTGCTCATAAACCCTTTGTATCACGGGTTTGCCTCCTAACATAGCCAACGGCTTGGCTGGGAAACGGGTGGATGCATAACGAGCAGGGATGATACCAACAAACTTCATTTTAAGTTGGCGGAGGAGTCGCTGTACATAGGGTTGCTGCCAGTCATGTTCTTTGAATCTCTGAGTACCAGCCTGTAATATATCAATATCAAGACGAATGATTTCCTTGTATTTCTCATCTGGTGTGCGCCCAGCCATTCGCTCAATCTCCTTTGTGATGGAACGCACTTCTTCGTATGACATGTCAGATTCAAAACATGCTGCACGATTCAGGAACCAATCAGGACGCAGCGTACCCATAGGTTCTGATGTCTGTTCACTACTGAAATGTATATCAGGGAAGTAACGGGTCAGCTCTTTTTGGGCCAACGCCATATTTTGTTCTGAATCGGTATTGCTACCTATACATAAAATAAATACCATATTCCTATTATTCAAAAATCTCGTCCAATCCTTCTGCAACAGTTTTGTCAGTCATATCAACACCATCGTCACTGCAAGGATCGTAGTTAGCAGGAAAATTAAAACTTTCACTCTGGTCGTACCCTAAGGTAGGATCTTCATACACCTGCTTCATATAGGCAGCCCAAATAGGCAATGCCATAGAGGCACCTTGACCATAAACCATCGTATCAAAGTGGATATCGCGATTCTCACCTCCTACCCAGCAGCCAGACACCAATGAAGGAGTGAAACCCATAAACCAGCCATCAGAGTTAGAGTTAGTTGTACCTGTCTTACCTCCCATATCAGCAGTAATGCCTAAACGACGCACACGACCACCTGTACCCTCATTGATAACGGCACGCAACATAACCAGCATTTTATAGGCGCTTGAGGCACTTATCACTTCCTGCATCTCTGGATAGAAGGTAGCAACCACATTCCCATCAGCATCTTCAATACGTGAAACGAATACAGGTGCCACACGGATACCTCTATTGGGGAAGGCAGTATAAGCACTTACCATCTCACCTACTGATATTTCGCACGGACCAAGGCAAAGAGAAACTACAGGGTCAATCTCTTGGTTGCGCACGCCAAAGCTGTGAATAAGTCGCTTGAGGCTATATGGACTAAGCTTGCCCATCAAATAAGCCGTAATCCAGTTGTCAGAATTTGCTAACCCCCACTTGATGGTAACATTCTCGCCAATGCGACTATGATTAGCGTTACGAGGGGTCCAAGGGCGGTTGTTCTCATCCAACAAGGTATATGACACATGACGCACCAAATCACAAGGCGAGAAGCCGTTTTCCATGGCCAATGTATAGACGTATGGCTTTACCGTTGACCCTATCTGACGACGCCCCTGCATAGCCATATCGTATTGGAAATAGTTGTAGTTAGGTCCTCCTACATATGCTTTTACATGACCCGAACGCGGATCCATCGACATAAAACCTGAACGGAGGAAATACTTATAGTAGCGCAGGGAGTCAAGCGGTGACATAATTGTATCTTTTAAACCATCCCAACTCCAAACAGACATTTCTATCGGGGTATTGAATGCCTCGTCTATTTCAGCATCTGAAGCACCAGCCTTTTTCATGTTACGGTAACGATCACTCTGCTGCACTGCACGATCCATAATATCCTTTACCTGTTCCGTAGTAAGGTTACGTGTAAATGGAGCAGTCTTTGATTTTGCCTTTTCCTTAAAGAACTGTTGTTGTAGTTCCTTGAGATGTTCCTCTACCGCATTTTCTGCATAGCGTTGCATATGGCTATTGATGGTAGTATAAATCTTGAGACCATCAGTATAGAGATTATATTTCTCGCCATCTTTCTTGACATTCTTCTCGCACCAACCATAAAGTGGATTCGTTTCCCAATCAAGAGAATCTTCGTACCACTGTTGCATCTGCCAACCACGGTAATTAGATTTCTCTGGTTTCTTAGCTGTCATCACACCACGTAGATATTCACGGAAATAGGTCGCAATACCTTCTTTATGGTCAACACGGTTATAATGTAGTGTCAAAGGTAAGGCCTTGAGTGAGTCAGCCTCCTGAGAAGTCAAGTAACCAGCTTTCTCCATTTGACCTAGTACAACGTTACGGCGACTACGAGAACGCTCGTTAAAACGTACGGGGTTGTATAGAGATGGGTTTTTGCACATGCCCACCAAGGTAGCCGCCTCTTCTATCTTCAGTTCACCTGGGGTACAATTGAAATAGGTGAAAGCCGCTGTTTTGATACCCACTGCATTATTAAGGAAGTCAAACTTATTAAGATACATGGTGATAATCTCTTCCTTAGTGTAGTAGCGCTCAAGGTTAACTGCAATCACCCATTCTATAGGCTTTTGCATAGCTCGCTCCATGATATTGCTTGCACTCGGCGAATAAAGTTGCTTAGAGAGTTGCTGGGTGAGAGTACTACCACCTCCAGCATTTTGTTGCATAAGCACGCCACGTTTGATAATAGCACGTATTAAACCGATGAAATCGATGCCAGAATGATTATTGAAACGCACATCCTCAGTTGCTATCAGCGCATGTATCATGTCGGGAGCTATCTCATCGTAGCCCACATACACTCGGTTTTCTTTACTATAAGAATAAGTTCCGAGTACTTCACCGTCATCAGAGATTACCTCTGTAGCAAATTTATAATTAGGATTCTCCAAATCTTCTACCGGAGGCATATAACCTATCCATCCTTTGGCTATACTAGTAAATACCAATAGCAATGCTATCAGCCCGATAACCAGCAAAATCCATAAACCTATAATAAATTTTTTCAGCATAATCGTTAAATTTTAGGCAAAGTTAAAGAATTAGTTGGAAACATACGTTGTTTTTTAAATAATTTCTTTACCTTTGAACTATAATAACCTATTTTAAGAAAATACTACTATGATTCGCTCTGTTTTAGGTATTTTAATAGCTGGATTGCTAGTTACCAGTTGTGTCACTCCTTCCAAAGAAAAGGATAAAACATTTGAACCTATCAAGACAGTTGTTCCTCAGCGCCCTGTAGGGCAAGAAGATGTGCTCCAACTTACAGCGCCCAAGTTAGAAACTGTACGCGTTGGTTTCGTGGGATTGGGCATGAGAGGTCCTGGGGCTGTGGATCGATTCACTCATATACCAGGCACGCAGGTGGTTGCGCTATGTGATGTACTACCCGAAAATGTAGAAAAGTGCCAAGAGATATTAAGGAAGGCAGGCCTTCCCGAAGCTGCAGCCTATAGTGGAGATACTGAAGTATTTAAGCAACTATGTGAACGCGATGATATTGATTTAGTATATATTGCCACAGACTGGATACATCACGTACCTGTGGCGCTTTATGCGATGGAACATGGTAAACATGCTGCCATTGAAGTACCATCAGCCACTTCTCTTGAAGATATATGGAAATTGATAGACACTTCTGAACGGACACGCAAACATTGCATCCAATTGGAGAACTGTTGCTACGACTTCTTTGAGTTGACAGCACTGAATATGGCACAGCAAGGGGTATTTGGCGAAATATTACATGTAGAAGGTGCTTATCTCCACAACCTTGATCCTTATTGGGAAGAGTATTGGAACAATTGGCGCATGGATTTCAACCGTACACATCGTGGCGATATCTACCCCACCCACGGTTTTGGCCCTGTATGCCAAGTACTGAATATTCACCGTGGTGACCAGTTGCAAACCCTTGTAGCGATGGACACCAAAGCTGTGAACGGTCCTGCTCATATCTTAAAAACCACAGGAGAAACTGTGACCGATTTCAAAAACGGTGACGAAACTACCACCATGATTAAAACAAAGAACGGTGCTACAATTTTGTTGGAGCATGGTGTTATGACGCCTCGCCCTTACAGCCGTATGTATCAGGTGGTAGGTACCAAGGGTTTTGCAGGCAAATATCCTGTACAGCAGTTCTGCGTGTTGCCAGAGCAATTGGACCGTTCTCTGTTACCTGAGAAGTTTGACGAGCGCTATGAAGTGACACTTACCAATGAAGCTAAGGACAAAGTAATGGAAGCATATCGAAGTCCAATTCTCACCAAAGATCTAGAAGAAACAGCTAAAGCTGTTGGTGGGCATGGTGGCATGGATTTTATCATGGATTACCGACTGGTTTATTGTCTTCACAATGGATTGCCTTTAGATATGGATGTATATGACTTGGCGGAATGGTGCTGCATTGGTGAATTGTCAGCCATTTCAATGGACAATGGCTGTGTGCCAGTAGAAATACCCGACTTTACCCGTGGTGGTCAAGACAAAGTGAA
This sequence comes from uncultured Bacteroidales bacterium, assembly GCA_902779085.1. Lineage (GTDB taxonomy): Bacteria > Bacteroidota > Bacteroidia > Bacteroidales > Bacteroidaceae > Bacteroides. The sequence continues at coordinate 58,511 of CACYZY010000004.1, forward strand.
AGGATTCAAATATGCTTTCGCAGAATAAATGAACAGACAAACATACTCTTCATGATTAATATCGTTAAACAATTCAAAGTTAAGAATATTGTAAAGATTAAACCTTTACATGGCGGGTTGATAAATGATACCTACCTTGTCTGGACAAAGGGGGCAGATGTACCACAATTTGTACTACAACGTATCAATAACTACGTGTTTAAGGATGTAGCTCGCTTGCAGAATAACTTCAGCAAAGTCACCAGACACTTGCGAAAGAAACTTGTTGCACAAGGCGAGACAGACATTGACCGTAAAGTACTGACCTTAGTACCTACTTTAGACGGCAAGACTTACTACACCGATGGTAAAACTTATTGGCGTATGATGGTGTATATTCCTCATGCTGAACAACCAGAAATGAGTTTAGATCTTTATCATAAGGGAGGAGCCGCTATAGGACGCTTTGAACGCATGTTAGCTGATTTTCCTACAAAACTTAAACCTACTATTCCCCATTTTCATGATATTAAATTTAGGATCAAGGAAATGGATAAAGCATTGACAGACGCGATTTTAAGCAATCGTGATTTAACAGGTATGGGTGATTTGTTTGAAGACTTGCTGATGTGCTATGATTATTTTAAGCCATTTTTCGAACGCTTCAAGGAAATGCCACTGCGTGTGTGTCACTTTGATACCAAACTAAGCAATATGCTTTTTGATAATGAAGGTGAAGTGCTTTGCCTAATTGATCTAGACACTGTGATGTCTGGATACATCACTTCTGACTATGGTGATTTTCTTCGTACAGCAGCCAACACTACCCATGAGAATGACAGAGCGTACAGCCATGTAGGATTTGACATCGACGTGTTCAAGGCATTTACAGAAGGCTATTTACAAGAAATGAAAGATACACTCACACCAGCAGAGAAAGAACTGCTCCCCTATTCCGTTCTTTTATTCCCTTTGATGCAAAGTGTGAGGTTCTTGACAGATTTTATGAACGGGAATGTTTATTACCACGTAGACTATCAGAAACAGAATTTAATTAGGGCTAAGAACCAGTATGCTCTACTAGAAAGCGTGGCAAGTAATTGGGAAGAGATATGCAACTTCATTTATAGGGAGGTAGCGATATGAAAAAAATTAGTATCGAGTATTTGAAGAACGAGGACTACGTTGATTATATCGATGGTGACCTCTTCCTGATTGAAGATGTAGAAAAACTACCTACTATCAAGATGGGTGCTGTAGAGGTAGAAGCTATTATTGTGATTTTCTGCTTGTCTGGTGTCGGTCAAGTAACTATGAACGGTACAAGGTATCAATTAAAACGTAATCAGTTAATGTTGGGGATGCCACATACTGTTTATTCTAATTACATGAAATTAACTGAAAATTTCGAAGTAAAGATAATTGGGATCTCCACCCGTGCCTTGAACAGTTCTGTGTTCATGACCAAGAACATATGGAAAAATTTCTACTTTTTACTTAACAACCCTGTGCTTGACATTAACGACAACGACATTGAGTTGTTTTCTCACTATTATGAATTAGCCAATCTGAAAATACACAGTGAACGATCTCCTTTCCACCAAGCCATCATGATGTCACTCGTTCATTGTGTAGTATTTGAACTACTGGCACTTACTAACAAGGTAGAAAGCATAGATTTCGAAGAAAATGATCAAGCCAGCCAGAGCGATGTATTATTTAGGAATTTCCTTGAACTTCTAGCAGAACATGAAGGACGTGTGCGTTCAGTCCAAGAATATGCTGATATGCTGTACGTTTCACCTAAATACCTTTCATCGGTGGTAAAGCAATTAAGCGGCCGTACTGCTCTCGCTCTAATTCATGAAACAACCATTCACGCCATAGTTAGACAACTTAAATATACTGATAAATCTATCAAAGAAATATCAGATGATATGAAGTTTCCTAGCCTTTCGTTCTTCGGTAAGTTTGTGAAGACGCAACTGGGAGTATCACCCAAGAAATTCAGAAAAGGAGGATAAGACTGATTATCATTTTGTTATTGCAAGAATCATGAAAAATAAATATTTTATATTGTCACTTGTTTTCGTATTTGCTTTGCAGGCATATGCACAAAATCAGGTAGACATGCGTCAAGCTGTGGAATTTTTGGCTTCACAGGAACTTGGTGGCAGATACCCTGCAACTAGGGGCGATACACTAGCATCTGATTATATTTCTGGTAAACTGCGTAGCCTAAAGCTCAAACGTATTATAAAAGGTAAAAAGAAAATAGGTTACTATCACAACTTTACTTATGGTAAGACAGAAAAGAGAACTACTCATAACATCATCGCTGTTCTTCCTGGAAAAGATAAACTGTTGAAAAACGAATACATTGTAGTTGGCTCTCATTACGACCATCTGGGATTAGGAGGTAAAAATTCAGGGTCACGACGTCCCGACACTTTGGCTGTACACCCTGGTGCTGACGACAATGCAAGTGGAGATGCTGTGGTACTCGAACTGGCAAAGCACTTTAAGAAGATGCGCTCATCACGAAGTATTATCTTTGCTTTTTTTGGTGCTGAGGAACAAGGTTTGATTGGTTCCAAGGATTTTATAGAATGGATGAAACATAGTGATGTACGGCGCATCAATCTTCCTGACAATATAAAAGGTATTGTAGCTATGGTTAATCTGGATATGGTAGGACGTATGCGTGACAATGCTTTAAGTGTTTCTGGTACTGGAACAAGCTCAGAATTCAAAACCATTGCAGAGAGTATTGCAGAAGAAAACAATTTGCATATCACATGCACACCTGATGGTTATGGTCCGAGTGATCAGGCTTCATTTGTGGCAGCTGATATCCCTGTTCTATATCTTACTACAGGAGGTCATATGGAATACCACACTCCTGCAGATATACCTACAACTTTAAACTATGATGGTATGCAGCAGACGTATGAATATACTAAGAATCTGATTACCAAACTAACAGAAATGCCTAAAGCGCCTGACTTCATTAATGTACCAGGCAGCAACACAATGAGTCATGCTAAGTTCAAAGTGACTTTAGGTCTCATGCCAGATGTGACAGGCGCAAGTAGCACTCCTGGTCTTCGGGCAGACATCGTGGTCGCAGGAAAACCTGCGCATAATGCAGGTATGCGAAGTGGTGATGTCATTCAAGAAATTGATGGTAAGCCTGTCAAGGACATCAACGAATACATGGAACGATTGTCAGAGCTTAAGGCTGGTACTACTATTCCCGTAAAAGTACTTCGAGGCAAAGAAACTATTGTGTTTCAAGTTCAATTAAACCCAGCTGAGAAATGAAAAAAATTGGATATTGGCTAATTGCAATCGTCATCACATTGGTATTGAGCATTTACCAGCGCATGACTGGTCCCACCAATCCCAAGAGAGTGACTGTGGAACTTAATGAAAAGAATTATAAGTTAAAATTGCCCCGAAGTGGTGTACAAGAAGATGAGATTGTTATCCTTAAAGGTATTCCATCAAATACCAATGCACAAATACATTACCATCGCTATCCTACATCTGATGAATATACTACAATAGATTTCAGTTGGAAAGACGATAAATGTCAGGCAACATTACCTGTACAGCCTGTAGGAGGAAAATTGCAGTATTATATCACAGTTGAGGGGAAGGACTATCCTGTCGATGAACCACTTATTATACGTTTCCGGAATGATGTTCCTGCCAGTATTCTAATACCGCATATCTTGTTCATGTTTGCTGCAATGCTGTTTGCTGTCTATACATTCTTATTGGTTATCACACGCAAGAAGTACAGCCATTGGCTTAAAATTACTGTGGGAACTTTATTTGTTGGTGGTTTTATCTTAGGCCCTCTCGTCCAACATGTGGCTTTCGGACCTTGGTGGACAGGATTTCCTTTTGGAACAGACCTTACAGACAACAAGACACTCCTATCCTTTCTGTTTTTTGTTGCAGCTATTGCTACTTTGAAGTGGAAATACAATAAGTGGGTCGTTGGCCTTGCAGTGCTATTCATGATAGCTATCTTTACTATCCCCCATAGTTCATACGGGTCAGAGTATAACTACTCTACCCAGCAATTGAATACAGAGGATCTTACATCTTAAGATATTTCTGCCGTATAGTTTTAGGGAGTTTAGAAACAAGTAGTAGGTATGACTCTCTGATCCATTCCTTTATTAAAGCATCATCTACTTGTTCGTAATAAATATCACTCCAATGTTTTTTATTCCAATGCCATGCTGGTGTCACAGTTGAGTACTGTTCCCGTAGTTCTTCATTCCTTTCTGGCAAAAGTTTCAAAGCTAATTTAGGAGTTAAGTCCATGGGGGTATGCTTTCCAGCATCTATTCTAAGACACATGAATATCTTCCCTTCTAGTCTGAATGCAATAACATCATCACCAAATGGTTGATCCTCAGTCACTCCACTTAGTGATAATACGTATTCACGCACCTGTTCTATGTTCAATACACTCATATTTTATCTGATAAAGTGCATAGGCTCCCACTGTTCACGTTCAGGATAATTAGTTTCTCCACCTGTATGTATTTTCTTCAAAAGCCATGCCATGTTGTTAGCCATCGTTCGCATAGTCTGCATGCCCTCTGTATCAAGTGCAGCTTGTCCCTCTTCACGACCATATACGATATTCCAATACTGTGAAGTGACAACTGGCATATTCATCATCTGGAACGGCATGTTCAAGGTTTGAAAAGCAGCTGTAGCACCACCACGACGGCATACACATACTGCCGCTGCTGGTTTATTCACCACCTTATCACCTGCCGAAAAGAACATACGTTGCATCAGTGATAGTAGACTGCCATTGGGTTGACCATAATAAACAGGTGAACCAATAATAAGAGCATCTACATCTTCGAGTTTCTCTGAAATACGATTACAAATGTCATCGTCAAACACACATCGTCCCAATTCCTTTTGCTTGCATTGTCCACAAGCAATGCATCCACGCACAGGTTTAACTCCTATCTGAACAATCTCTGTATTAATACCGTTCGCCTCTAGTGTCTTCGCAGCTTCACTCAATGCTAAAAATGTATTGCCCTGTTTACGGGGGCTTCCGTTGATCAATAAAACCTTCATAATTTATATCTTGAAAGTATTGCTATTTGATTTCCTCTAATTCTCCTGTTTCTGAATCAATAATAAAGCCTCGAACCACGATGTCCTTTGGAACTAGCGGATGCGTTTTGATGGTCTCAACAGTATTTCTTACTGATTCAGGCGTATCCTTGAATCCCTCTAACCAATGATCGAGGTTGATGCCACATTTACGAATTGTGTCGAGTGTCTCATCTGTTACACCACGTGCAATCATCTCATGATGAAAATGGTCATAACTCATGTGGCATGCCCCACAATGAGAATGAGCTACCACCATAATTTCCTCAACACCCAACTCATATATAGCCACTATCAGGCTACGCATAGCTGAGTCAAAAGCAGAGATAACTAAACCGCCTGCATTCTTGATAATCTTAGCATCTCCGTTCTTAAGGCCTAATGCTGCAGGCAACAGTTCTGTTAGTCGTGTGTCCATACACGACAGCACAGCCAGTTTCTTGTCTGGGTATTTGTCCGTGAGATACTTCTCATAACCTTTCCGGGCAACGAAGTCTTTGTTGAATTCTATAATCTGATCTATCATAATATGTTAATTAATTATCTTTATTCGCTATAATTGTGATCTACAACGATGACCACCTGCATGTCAGGCACCAATGGCTGTATCTCACTGGTAAGTCGGCTAACAAAAGTAGTTTCGTCATGGACAGAGATATCGGGGACAACATCAACAGATAGCATCTTATCCTTCTCTGAGTAGTAGAAGCCATGAACCTGAACAACATCCTGATGACATGAAAGCGTCTGCATTACAGTAGATTGCAATTCAGTACGTCTATTTTCCCCTGTAGCTATTGCATATACGCCAACGGTCATGATAATGCCATAATGATCGAACATCTGTGTAGTGATTTTGCGTGTAAGACCGTGAATATCGTGAGCCGACATCGTGTCATAGACATTAATGTGCAGTGAACCAATTTTCACATCAGGACTATAATTATGCAAGATGAGGTCATACACTCCATGCACATCATCGAAGTTGGAAACCTCTTTTTTAATCTCGTTGGTAAGTTCAGCCGGGATACTGGTACCCAATAGCTCATTGATAGGCGAAGCCAACATTTCTACACCAGCCTTAATAATGACTAAAGAAATCAAAGTTCCAAGAATTCCGTCAAGCGAAACGCCCCACAACAGCATAACACCAGCAGAGATGAGTGTTGCCAATGTAATGATGGCATCGAATAAGGCATCTGAGCCAGAAGCTATTAATGCATCGCTCTTCAAAAATTCACCTTTTCGTTTGACGTACTGCCCTAACACCAGTTTTCCCACAATGGCTACCACAATGACCACAAGTGTAGTTGTAGTGTATTCTGGCTCTGAAGGATTGAGAATCTTCTTGATTGACTCAATAAATGAGGTAATACCTGCAGACAGTACGATGACGGCAATGATGATGGCGCTGAAATACTCGATACGTCCAAAGCCAAAAGGATGCTTGCGATCAGCTGGACGTTGTGATAGTTTCGTGCCTACTATAGTGATAACACTCGACAATGCATCGCTCAGATTATTGACGGCATCCATTATAATAGCTATTGAACTTGACAGAATACCTACTACAGCTTTAAAACCAGCCAACAACACATTAGCTATAATACCTATCCAACTGGTTCGTATAATTTGCTGAGATCTATCATTCGTTGTTCCCATGTTCTTAAATCTTCTATAATAAACAGCTATAATTCTATCTACATCAGCCAGTTAAACCAACAACATTTTAATGTATTTGATTGATGAGCCACGCAAATCCTTTGGCAATTCTTTCATCTGAGTGTTGGAAATGATTACCAGGATTCCACTCAAGCACTGTATTGATTCTTTGTGACACCAACAGTTCCTGTTGCCTGCGAATACAGTTTCCGACCTGTTTCATGACTGGATTTTTCGTCTTTTCCTCCTTATCTCCGAGACTAAGATAGATATCAGCCACAATAGGTTTGTGGTTGTCCGCATAATCAATCCACTGAGGATACCAAACGGATGGCGAGGCTGCAGCAATACCTTCAAAAACTTTTGTCTGATAACCTGCCCATAAGGCAAAAAAACCAGCTAACGAATAACCCCCCAACAGACATCGCATAGTATCTTTACTATAAAAGCCTTTTTGTGCCAACTGAGGAATCAGTTTTTCCAACACAAATGAAAGAGTCGTTACTGCTCCATCCCCAAAAGGAATTTTCCCGAAGACAGGAGGGGCAGGCCAAGGAGTAAGTTCATTCTGCCAGTCCTTTATTCCGAAAGCTACAAGTGTAAAGGACTTATCTGTCAAAGAATGAATCATAGTCACCTCATTGTCCAACACCTCCAGATCATGCTCATCTACAGGTTGAAACAACAAACATTCAGCCTGTTCCGATTGGTAAATCGTGCAATTCCTATCGTCTATCTGGCTGAATGTTTTGATATTCATGTCCTTACATTTGTACTCTTTCATATTAAACTAGTTACTAAGCCACTACTTGCAAATAAGAGCAATCCATTCAAACAGCTCGTCCAGCGCATAGTCACCGCTGTGCGGACGATTCCATGCAAGGAGGAAGTTCACATTCTTACCAGCATTCTGGAGCTTTGTAGCAAAGTTGACGGGGACAGGGAACGCTGTATCCCTATCTCTAGCTCCGTGACGGATATACCAATGAGGAGCTATCGTTGTCTTGCTATCGTCTATAAAGCTCATGGGGTTCATCAACTTCACATTCTGACGGATGGCATCAGTCAAAGTGGCATTATTCTTCTTAGCTGTAAAATCAGTATAATTTACACTATTACCTGACCAGTCACCAAACAAGTCATTCTCTCCACTGGCTCTGTTAATGTCTTCTATCTGACTATCGAAAGCAGGTACACCCTTCAGAGTTTGAGTGGAAACTACATAGTTCAAATATTTCTTCATATCAAGATCGGTGATGTATTCACCCACTTGTCTGCTTCCCATTCTGCCACCTCGCACAGGACGCATACCCTGAGGAAGCTGTCCCCCTTGCATCTGAGGACGCATGCCTCCATTAATCGGCGCTGCAAACATGCCACCAGCAGAATTGCTGAAAGAGAAACCAAGACTATCAGGGATGTCGGCCCCTGCATTCTTAGCAATCTGAGCTGAGCGAATAATCTCGTTCTTGATATAGTCAAGATAATTGTCTCCTGTCAACATCGTTCCGTCTGATTTTCTCAGTCTTAGACTTTCTATATATGCTGGAAACAACGCAGCCAATGCCTGGGTATACCCCTTATGCAAGTCATCAAGATCCTGTCGAGAATCAGTTTGTTGGAAAAGCCATTCATAGGCAATATCGGCATGTTCAAGGTCGATGATGGGACAATAGCATACAGATGCAAACACATCATCGCGTTCGTCGGCAGCGCCCATATCCTTCAGCAGGTCTGCATATTCAGGATTATTGCCTGTTGCTCCCATCAATGCCGACATTGCTCCTCCAGCACTAGTACCGTCTGTAATAATGCATTCGGCATTTCCCAACATATCCTTGTCAAAATGCCTCAAATAGCGAATAGCAGCTTTCAAATCAAGGATAGCCTGAGGAGCTCGACCAGTATAAATGGTCTGTCCCTCTTTTACTCCCTTGTGGGCCTTGGCGTATGCTTTATCAGCAACAATAGCAGAATTACGGCCACGAGAACCTGGTATAACCACTACATATCCCTCTTTCAATGCCCTACCTGTAGCATCACCTGCTTGAGGTTGTGCTGCAGGAGAAGCCATGTATCCTCCAACATATGTACGGAGGAATATCGGAGTCTTTTGTGTTGCGCCTTCGGGCACATAGACATTAAGGAACCGATAAACAGAATCCTCTACATTTGTCACATAGAACAACCGTTCATAGGCCATAAAATCCACTTTGGTACCATCGTAGACAACTATCGATGACTTCACGCCCGCATTGCTGTCAAACTGTAATGCTCCCTGTGCCGATGCTACTATATAGAAACTGACACTAATAAGAAAAGCAAATAACTTTTTCATAAATACATTGGAGTGTTTCGAGTCACAGCTCTGGTCTCTGCCAAGACCTCTCTAAATTAAAACTTTATTTTAACTGTCTACCGTCAGAGAAAGCCTTACCTACAGTTTTGCCTAGCTGGATATAGGTATGGTGTACAGGATCGAAGGTAATCAGTCCCATTTTTTCCACATCAGGCTTGCCATCTTCAGCCAAAAACTTCTCATCGCAAAGGATGTTCACGATTTCTGCTATAAGATAATACCCGGTCTCACTCTCATCTAACTTTTGTTTCACGCGACATTCCAATGTCATGGGAAATTCCTTGAATACAGGAGCATTCACGTTGGGAGCCTTCTCTGCAATCCACCCTGTTCTATCCAACTTGTCAGGAGTATTCCTTCCACTGACGATGCCCACATAGTCAGCAGCTATCATAGTACCTGCTGTAGCGAAAGTAACTGTGAGCTCTGGATTCACAGCAAGATTGTCCGTAGTTTGATGAGAGCCAAGTGAGATTATAATCTCGTGTGCATCCCAATGACCAGCCCAAGCAGCATTCATAGCATTAGGCTTACCTTCCTTATCATAAGTGCCGATAATCAGCACAGGTTGTGGCAATAACCACGCATTAGATTTAAAACTCTTCATAAACTATATTTTTTCAGCCATCTTTTTTCCTGCTTCGAAAGCTTTTTGCAAGTCCTGCTCCCAATGCTCGTCACGCCACTGGCGCTTAGCTTCTTCTGAGAAACCAGCAAGCTCAAAGCGATCGTAGTTCTTCACTTGATATGTGTTATAAGCAATCAAGCGTTCTGGTTCTCCAAGGGCAGCTTTAATGCAGTTCTCCATCGAACCATAGCCCTGACTGTTATTCATTTCAGGAGTTCCATTCATGGTCTCCACCAATACAACAGGCATACGTTTTGGAGCTGTCAAGCTATAGTCATTATAGGAAAGCCATGGAAAAGCCAGACGTTCCAGGAATGTGCGCATCTGACCAGTTACATCACCAAAATAAACTGGTGAGCCCAACACTAGTCCGTCAGCTTCAGCAATTCCTTCAAGTATAGGTGTCAGCGCATCCTTGAATTTACATACATTTGATGCCTTACCCTTAATCTTACATGCCATGCACGACATACATCCTTTATAGTCAAGACCATAAAGTCGAATGGTTTTTACTTCAATCTGATCACTGACAGACATAGCACCTTCTGCAAACTTCTGCAGCATGGAAGCCGTATTAAACGTTTTGCGAGGACCTCCATCAATAATGATAATTTTCTTCATACGATTAAAATCGTTTAAAGTAATAGGGCAAAGATACATTATTTAAATAGTATCACCCAAATAACAACAAGACTTTTTGCCAGTAATACAATTAAACTACTACTCTAAGTCTTTTCATTGGACTATCCCATCACCACATCGAGTACCATCATCAGTACAAAACCAATGGCGAAGCCAATCGTACTGAGATTTGAATGCTGACCGCTGGAGGCTTCAGGAATTAATTCCTCGACCACAACATAGAACATTGCTCCTGCAGCAAATGCCAACATGTATGGCAAGACAGGCATCAACAATGAAGCCAACAACAAGACAGCAATAGCTCCTATTGGTTCTACAGCTCCACTCAGCGAGCCAATCAGAAATGAACGCCATCGACTATTGCCAGCTGCACGCATCGGCATAGATATAATTGCTCCTTCTGGCACATTCTGTATGGCAATACCTAACGAAACAGCAACGGCACTGGCCAGCGAGATGTTTGTAACGCCGCTATCTGCTCCCGCGAAGACCACACCTACTGCCATTCCTTCTGGCAAGTTATGGATGGTAACTGCTAAAGCCAACATCGCCGTCTTTGAAAGATGCGAACGCATTCCTTCGGGTTTATCTGTTCCGAGATGCTGATGTGGTGTCAGTTCGTCAATCAGCAAAAGGAACCCCATACCTAACAGGAAACCTATCGCAGCAGGCATCACAGACCATACTCCTTTCTCTATCCCCATTTCCATTGATGGAATCAGCAGCGACCATACTGATGCTGCCACCATCACCCCCGATGCAAAACCAAGCAAAGACTTCTGCAGACGCACAGACATTTCGTCCTTCATCATGAAGACGAAAGCAGAGCCGAGCATTGTGCCAAGCAACGGAATCAATAATCCTATGATCAGAGTCGTTATCATTTGTACTTTTTATACCTTTATCTTTTTGATGACCTTGGCTGGAACACCACCAACAATCGTATTAGGTTCTACATCCTTAGTTACTACAGCACCAGCAGCAACAACAGCTCCATCACCTATTGTCACTCCTGCAAGTACTGTAGCATTGGCTCCAATCCAGACATTCTTGCCGATATGGATTGGAGCATAACTCATACTTTGCCGCTTGGCAGGATCAAGGTCATGATTGAGGGTAGCTAAAACGACGTTGTGGCCGATCAGAGCGCCATCATCGATGGTGATACCTCCCTGATCCTGAAATTTACAACCCATGTTGATAAAGACATGCTCTCCTACAACAGTATTCTTGCCACAATCTGTATGGAAAGGAGGGAACATGCCTGTTGTCTTAGGTACTTCACGTCCCCATAGTTGTTCTAACAAATTGAGTAACTCGTCTGGTGCGTGATATTTGCCATTGATTTCAGCGGTGATGCGAAGAGCCTCTTGTGACAACTGGTGAAACATCATGTGTACATCAGAGCCTCCTATTACCGGCTTCCCTGAAGCCATATACTTTCTGAATTCTTCGACTGTCATTTCTATGTAATTATTAACTGGTTTTACTTTTCAATAAATTCACTGGGAGTCATGCCTACTATTTTTTTGAACAATCGGGAAAAGTGGTGGGAATACTCGAAGCCAAGCAAATGAGATGCTTCGTTAATATTATAGCCTTGCATTAGTAGACTCTTCCCTATGTTTATGACATAGGTGTGGATATAGCTGATGGCAGTATTACCTGTAGAGTGTTTGAACAAATCGCCAAAATAATGAGAAGAATAAGCCATCTCTGATGCGCAATATGACACAGTAGGCAAACCTAACTGGAACTGCTTTTCATCAAAATAATACTGTTCGAGAACAGCATGGAAACGCTTCAGGATATCAGAAGTGTCCTCGTTTTCTTCTGAAAGTTGACGCAGATAAATACGTTGGCAATAATCCAACAACAACCTAAGATAACCAAGTAACACTTGACGAAGTACTGGAGAATCTTCGTTATCCTTTAATTCTTGATGCATCATGCTGATAAGCTGTGAGAAAAAATGCCACTCAGAATCATTCACTTTCAACGACTCCGAATAGAAATAGGAAAAGAAATGATATTCGCGCATCCTTGCCTCCAAATCAGTATTATGTATCAGCTCTGGTGACCACAGCAATGCCCAACCGCTTATTGTAAGCAGTTCACCATTGTCTTCACCTCCACCCAATTGACCAGGAGCAACAGCAATAACAGATGCATCACTCACTAGCATTGGTTTAACGCCATAACTGAGGTTCTTAGGGAACTCACGTTGGATAAACAGCCCATAAACACCATAATCGTTCAGACTATTATGTATGGGAGATACTTCATCAAAGTGAATGATGCTCAGCAACGGATGCAGTTCTGGTGCCCCTACATGTTGCGCAAAGACATTCGGGTTGTCAACCTTCAGTATCTTCTTCATATCGATAGCAAAGATAAACAAAATTCTGCAAAATTGGTAGATAGCTATGCTTTTTGTGTACTATATATACAAATAGTAGTCGTAACTTTGCAAACAGAAACTCATAATGTATTTTACGATGAAGAAATTATTATTTGCATTGCTCGTGACCTCAATGTTCACTGCATGCCAAAACAACGGAAGCAACAATCAAATCAATGAAAGTATGAATACAAAACTGCAACTTTCTCAGGAGTGGGACAAGACATTCCCAAAGAGTGACAAAGTGGATCATAAGAAAGTAACGTTCCACAATCGTTATGGCATTGAACTAGCTGCTGATATGTACACGCCCAAGAATGCTGAGGGCAAGTTGGCGGCTATCGCTGTTAGTGGACCTTTCGGTGCTGTAAAGGAACAATCAAGCGGTCTTTATGCCCAACACATGGCGGAGCGTGGTTTTATTGCTATCGCCTTCGATCCTTCATTTACAGGTGAGAGCGGCGGCGAACCTCGTCGTATGGCATCGCCTGACATCAATACAGAAGATTTTCTAGCTGCTGTTGATTTCCTTTCTATTCAGGACAATGTGGATGCTGAGCGTATCGGAATCATAGGCATCTGCGGCTTTGGTGGTATGGCAGTGAATGCTGCTGCTATTGATCCTCGCATAAAAGGTGCCGTAGCTATGACCATGTATGACATGAGCAAGGTGAATGCTGAGGGTTATTTTGGAAGCGAGGATAGTCCTGCTCAACGTATGGCGAGTCGCAAAGCCATAGCCGCACAACGTACTGTCGACTACAAGGCAGGCATTTACCAGCGTGCTGGTGGTGTGGTTGACCCCCTACCAGATGACGCTCCATGGTTTGTGAAAGACTATTATGCCTATTACAAAACAGAGCGTGGCTATCACGAGCGAAGTGGCAACTCTAATGACGGATGGAATACAATTGGATGTCAATCTTTTATGAATCAACCATTGTTAGCCTGGGCCCATGAGATAGAGAATCCAGTGCTGCTCATTCATGGCGAGAAAGCTCACTCACGCTATTTCTCGGAGTATGCCTTCGAGAAGATGACCGGTAAGAAGCCATTCAACTCTTCCGTTGCCGAATGTGCCACTGCCAATGAAATTCCCACTGGTAAATACGCTGGCTCGTATAAGGAGGGCAACAAAGAACTCCTTGTCATCCCTGGTGCATCTCATGTTGACCTATACGACGATGTGGCTGGAGTTATTCCTTATGACAAAATCGAATCATTCTTCAATGATAATCTAAAATAACCATGAGGAACTTTCTGCTAACGCTGATAGCTTTGATTTTCGCCAGTTGCTCTTCTGATAACGTAATTTTGGCGGAGCCAACATCTGGCAACGAGATAAAGAAAGAAACAAAGGAAACCTCTAGCACTATGACGATCAATATAACTATCGACAACGTGACTCACGAAGTGAAACTTGTTGACAATGTTGCCACGCAAGCCCTGTATGCGAAACTGAAGGAAGGTACTGTTAGTGTGTCGCTCAACACTAACGCCAATTTTGAAATCTGGGGAGCACTGGGATTCTCATTGCCTACGGCCAACGAAAACATCAACGGACAACCGGGCGATGTTGTGCTTTATAACGGTAGTAATATCTGCATCTTTTATGGCAGCAACTCATATAGCTACACTCGTTTAGGAAAAATCGACGGTCTCTCTGCCGATGAACTGAAAACCTTCTTAAAAGGTGGGCAGAACAACATTTCTGTTAAGCTATCGCTCCCTTGAGCGACAGCATCACTTAATATGCATATACCAGTTCATACTTTTCATATAGCCTTGCAAACTATTTATATAACTTGCAAAAGAGAATCGTCTGATTGCATCTACCAGATAATAGCGTTAATCCTTCTCTAAGTAATCAAATAGATTGATGGTACCTGCTTCGCTCTCGATATTAAGTGTAGGAACATACTCTACCATTCTTGTAGAACCACTTGCTTTATCAACATAGAAATACACCAATGCGCCTGTATAACTGCGAAACACCACCTGATACTCAGATTCTTTCTCTTCTCCCATCTCTACATTCATAATAGAGGGGTTATCTTTTGCTATACTCCAGTCATACTCACTATGACAATAGTTGTTAACTCCTTCATAGGCCATTTCTGCCGTTATTTCAGTAGACTGCATCGAGCCCGTCTTGCTATTATGGCATGAGCATAAAAACAAAACTACAAATACGATTGATAATGTTATATGTTTCATATGTTTAGGTTTTAATAACTTAATGCGTATGTGATTCATTCCTTGCAAGTAGCAGTTTTTCTGCTAAAGGTACATACCAATTACGGACTTCCTCTGCCGTAGGGGTATGACCTCCAGGGAAGTGGTACGACTGGTTATAGTGTTCCAAAAAGAGTGGTTCAAAGTGTGCCAGCGTATCCTGTTCGCCAAACAAGCCCCAGATTCGGTCATTGTATACAGGGTTGCAGTTGTCGAACTGAATAGCCTCTAACTCAGCAAACTCATTAATTAAAGTTTCGTCAATGACAAACTTTTGGTGACCGTCCTTTCTTGGCGACTTGTACTGGTGCTCCCCTATACGTTGCTTTAAGAATGCAGTCATCTGGAAATGAGGATTGCCCAACAATGCAGGGATGCCAACGAGGGGTGCTATCATCTGACCATAGAACGAGCCACAACTGTTACCTATCAAAAGATCTGGCTGCTCATGGTCTATCATCTCACGGATGAAGCAGATAGCTTCCTTAGGATGCATAGGCAAATCGGGTGTAAGCACCTTTGCCCGCCCATCGAAACACTCTCGGAAAGCCAATGCTGGTACACACTGTCCGCTAGCATAGAATCCGTGAAGGAACAATATCTTTTTCATTCTTTTGTCCAAGTCATTTTAATATGGGGAATACCATCAAGCATGAAAGTGTCAGACGACTGCTCAAATCCAACACTTTCATAGAAACCCTTTGCATATTCCTGTGCCTCAATATCAATGCGTTTCGCACCGAAATATTCTATAGCAGCATCAATAGCATGAAGCATGATTTGCTTGCCATAACCTTTGCCTCGTTCGGTAGTGACAACTCTGCCGATAGAAATTTCCTGCATATGAGTTCCTGCAGGACACACCCGAGCCACAGCAATGGTTTTACCTTCTGAAGTCAACCATAAATGAATGGACTCCTGATCATCGCCGTCCATATCCTGATAGGCACAATTCTGCTCCACCACAAAGACTTCGCTACGCACCCTCAGGAGTTCGTAAAGCTCATCCACAGTCAGTTCTTTGAACGATTTCTTGTGCAATACCAATTGTTGCTCAATGCCCATGCGATAATAATTTACTTGCAAAGGTACTCTTTTTGCTCGATTATTCGTAATTATGTATTCAATAATTACATCTGTTGATACTTGGCATAACAAAAAATGTATTACAACTGTATAGGTAACACAATCTTGAAAGTGATATTGCGCCCCATGTTAAAGACACCTCTGCGACCAGTAACCACATTCTCATCAGCATATTTTAGTCGGCTCAAGTGGTTCTGATAGGCTTTATTCAAAAGGTTATCAGCAGTAACATACAGTTCGGCAATCTTTTTGCCTTTCACCTGAATATCAGTGCCAGCAGAAAGACTGAGCAAAGTATAACCTGGCGTTTCAGTTTCTGTATCATCAGCGCTGTATATATGCGTCTGTTTCAAATAACAGTCAAGTCCTGCAGCTACATACAGATTGTTAAATAACAAGCGATGTACCGCTCCCATCATATGGTGATGATTGACAGTAGTGTGCGAATGATGGAAAAGTTCCCACTTTAGTTCCGATGACCAGCGAGGAGCCGGTGTGAAAGGAAGATACTTCTTGTCGGCACTGGCATGCATCAACTGGGCATCAACATTCGAGAAGGAATTGGAGAAATGGATAGAATGAACAGGATGGAAGTCAATACCTGCCTCGAAACCCAACAATCGCGCATCACCCTGCGTATAGGCGTAAGTGAGGTAGCCCTCTTCTATCTCTTGATTCAATCTATGGGTGAAGATATAGTTGTTTATCCGATTGGCAAAAAGTGCCACCTGTGCAGAAACATATTGCGAGGTAAAGTCGAGCCCCAGGTCAGCCTGCAAACTATATTCTGCCTTCAGTTGCTGATTACCTAATTCGTATCTGATGGAGCCCTCGTGAACGCCATTGGAAGCCAACTCGCTCATATTTGGTGTACGGAAACCACGTGCAAGGTTTAAACGCACGTTTAAATGCTCATTGATGTTATAGACAGCACCAATGCTACCCGTCAAACCATTAAAGTTGCGAGAGAAATCATTGAAGCGTTTATTACCATCTTCTATAAGTTCATTCCCATGCAACCTTCGGTAATCGTAGCGTACACCTCCATTCAATGTCCAACGATTACCGATGTTTTTTGTAGCTGTAGCATAGATGCCGAAATCAAACAGATGATAGTCTGGAATCAAGTACTCTTCACCCTCATTGCCCGATTTCTGATACATACCGCCAATGCCCGTAGAAAATTTCCATCCATTCCTCTCGTTAGTAACATAACGCAGGTCATAGGTCAGCGTATGCAGTTTGAAATACAATTCGTATTCATCAGCTGACTCCTCGAATTCCTGACGTCTGTTTTGCTGATAACCTATAATTGCTTTTATGTTTCCAGAATGCAAATTGAACGAATTATCCCAAACCAGTTTGTAGTGTTTCACTTGCTGGAAGGGCAGAGACTTGCCATACTGGTGCGCCGACCAACCCTCAGCATGCTCCAGTTCACCAGTTTCAGAGTCACGTTCACCTTCCACGATGCCTGGGGTCAGATGATAAGCCGTCCATATAAGGCGCGAGTGCCCCCAAGCTTTATTGAGTCCCAACATCAGTCTTCCTGCACGTTCACGAAACTGCGAACCAGGCACATAGCCGTCATACTTATTCTTAAATGAATGAGCCATCTTATCACTATAACGGGCATCCCACACAAGACCTTTCTGGTTACCGGCTATAGACAGGTTGTAGCCAAAGAGGCCATTGTTGGTCTGGTACTCCGAACTCACATTGGCACGCATCTCACCTTCTGCAAGTGTGGGTTGTGCATGAAGGATAACCACACCCGCCATCGCATCCGAGCCATACATCAGCGAGGCAGGACCTTTTAAGATTTCTACTGAGTTGACACTACTGCCATCAACTTCCACTCCATGCTCGTCACCCCACTGCTGACCTTCCTGGCGCACCCCTTCACTCATCACTACCACACGGTTATAGCCCAGTCCTCGGATAATGGGCTTTGAGATACTGCCACCCGTCGTCAACTGGCTGACACCAGGCTGGTGACTGATGGCATCAATGATATTGGTTGATGCCGTAGAACGTAATTCTTGTGGTGTGACAACACTGATGGGAGCTGTTGAGTATTTCAACTTAGTATCGCCCGTAACACCTGTTACCGTAACTTCGTTTAGATTCAGATGGCGGAAGAAAACATCCGTAGAATCTTCCGCATGTTGATGTATCTTTACATCATCTTGAGCTGCCACCGCCATGCATATACACAGCAATGGCAGAATGATATATGTTGTTTTCATTCTGTGATTAATATAATGGAAAAATAATGTATGTAATATTTCGGTGAATATCAGAGAGACGGAGGTCCCCGTGTTACGATGATGCCACAGCAAGCAGCATGATAGCCACAAAACAACTGGGCCAGGTATTCCTTACATACATGATAATATACTGATACAGCTACCACTGCAGCTGTAATCATGGTGAGCGTCAGAAACTGGCATAGCACACAATCATGTGTCAACAATGAGGTCTGCATCAGGTGACCCTGACAACTGTGATGCACGCAATCGGTGCATTCCGTTGCGGTTACCGAAACACTTTCCTCATGCACATGAAGCGACGACAAAAGTAGCATTGGAACAAAAACTGCCAATAGCCACCAGGAGATAAGATGTCGTTTCTTCATCAAATTCATAGCTGCAAAGTTACACTTTCTGTTTAATATTTCATATTTTTGCAGTATAAAATTAAACCTATTATGAATTATACCATGAGTGAATTCCGCCTCATGAGACGCAAGCGCCAGGAGCTTGCACAGGAAGAAAGCATTACCATATTGCAGAAGGCAACGTCGGGCACTTTGGCCTTGCTGGGTGATAACGGATACCCCTATGCTGTTCCCATTAGCTATGTCTATCACGAGGGGAAGCTCTATTTCCATAGTGCTGTCGAAGGCCATAAGGTAGATGCTATCCGCCAATGCGACAAGGCCTCTTTCTGTGTCATTGAGCAAGATGAGGTGCACCCAGAGAGATACACTACCTTTTTCAGAAGCGTCATTGCTTTTGGCAAGATACACATCATAGAGGATGAAACAGAAAAGCTGCAAATGGCCCGTATGCTGGGTAACCGCTACAATCCAGATCAGGATGAAGCGCTACAAAAGGAGTTAGAAAACGGTCTCGCCCGTATGCTGATGATTCGCTTTGACATCGAGCATCTTACAGGCAAAGAAGCTAAAGAGTTAATGAATAAGCACCAACAATGACACAGCCAAAATTCATTATTACCCTTGATGGCGTATTCCGACTCGGTATGGTCCATATGCATAAAGACTTGCTGAAGCCTGGTGACCAGTGTATCGGCGGAGGTTACTATCATTTCGATTACATCTCCAATAGCCTCATCCTCGACCATACGTCTTACGACTACGGGGCACCCAAATGGCATTTGTTGGAAACCCTGAAGGTTCCATCAGTCTATCGGGGCTTGCGAATTATCTATCAGTATGATGACAGATACCACGAAGATTTCGATGTCAGCGAGGAACTGACAATCGAATTCTACGACTATGATTGATTATTCTGCTTAATCTCGTTTCGTTGCACTATACTTGGCAGAAGCACTCTTGGCAAACTCGAAGAGCGACTGAGGCAAATGGCAGTAGCCTGTAGGGTTCTTGTCAAGATAATCCTGATGATACTCCTCCGCTGTATAGAAATTCTTCAACGGTAACTTCTCCACTACCAATGTCTGATCGTAACGCAACTGTTCTTCGGCATATACCTTCTCAATAACGGCCAAATCTTCAGCATCGGCATAATAAATACCCGTGCGATATCGAGTGCCCTCGTCGTGTCCCTGCTTGTTCAGACTGGTAGGGTCGATAGCCTTGAAAAACATCTGCAACAGAAACTCAAGGTCCACCACCTGAGGATCGTACTTCACATGCACTGTTTCTGCAAAGCCAGTCTGGTCAGTATAAACCTCCTTATATGTTGGGTTCTCCGTGTGTCCATTGGCAAAGCCCACTTCCGTTTCCACTACCCCCTCTATCTGCTTGAAAAAATGCTCTGTACCCCAAAAACAACCACCAGCAAGGTAGATGTCTTTATACACTTTATTTACTTGATTATTCATAATTTGTAGTTATTTGTTATTCTAATTATTTAACACATACATACCAATAGTCGAGACAAAGTTATGAATAAACCGACAAACCACAAAATGAATAGGTTTGTTTTCTGCCGATAAAAACCAGCCAGGCTGCGAAACATAAAAAAAACACCATTAGAATATTGAATTATTAAATTCAATTCCATACCTTTGCACTTTAAGAACTATTTTAGGAAGCCAAAATATTACTTCTTGGATATGATGAAGATGACTAAATGGGCAGTAATGCTCTGCTTATCCTTTCTGACGGGAATAGCAGCGGCACAGACTACAGAAGCCACGGAGATGATCGACTCGCTCAAAAATGCGCAAGATTCCCTTATACAGGAACTGCGCAGCCAACTGCAGGAGTTCAAGATGCAGCAAATTATCCTGCAAGAGGAACTGGAACGCACAGGGCAGAAATACGTGAATGACTCGTTGGCAGAACTGGAACGTCACAGACGTGTTGACTCGCTCCGCCAGATTACACCAGGTGCCCCACTCATCATCGATGAAGATACCCTCTACACCCTTTATGCCCGTAAGGGTGGCATGATGGCTGAGACACGTGTAAGGGTAACCAAGGAGGTGATTACTGACATCGGACGAAGCCTCACATTCACCCTTGATTCCATCTATATCTTCGAAGGTGAGTATTCGACCGACATTATGGTGGGCGAACATGTAGTGGCCAGTATCACTGATATGGATGGCATATGGCAACACAAGACTCGACAAGAACTGGCCAGCGAATACCTCCCCATCATTCAGCATAAAATCAATGAACTGCACGAAGAATACGGACTCAAACAAAAGATGAAGGGTTTGCTTTTGGCTGCACTCATCGTCCTTGGCCAATACCTGCTCATACGCCTTACCAACTGGATTTTCCGACATTACAAGATACGACTTATCCGCAAAGTGGTGGGCTTATTGCGTCCCATCAGCATGAAGAACTACCAGTTCCTGAACATACACAGGCAGTGCGTTTTGGTGATGATAGGCTACAACACGGTGCGCTATATCATCATAGCCCTCCAGTTGTTCCTCAGCATACCCCTGTTGTTCTCTATCTTCCCAGAAACCAAGACACTTACCTACACTATATTCGACTACATATGGACTCCATTCAAGGGCATATTCAGAGCCGTCATCGACTATATGCCGAGCATCTTCCAGATAGCCGTCATCTATATCTGCTTCCACTATCTGGTGAAGTTCATCCGCTATATCTCAAATGAAATTGCAGCTGAGCGACTCAAGATCAGTGGATTCTATGCTGACTGGGCCAGACCCACCTATTTCATACTCAGGGTGCTGCTCTACTCGCTCATGCTCGTCATGATATGGCCTCTGTTGCCCAACAGCAACTCTCAGGTGTTCCAAGGCGTGTCTGTGTTCATCGGTCTCGTCGTTTCCTTGGGCTCCACCTCCATCATCGGCAACCTGATTTCCGGAATGGTGATGACCTATATGCGCCAATTCAGCATAGGTGACTATATTAAGGTAGGCGATGTTGTGGGTGAAGTGATCGAGAAGACCATGCTTGTCACCCGCATTCGCACCCGAAAGAACGAGGTCATCACCATGCAGAACTCCAGCCTTATGGGCTCTCAGACCAGCAACTACACCGTAGCTGCCAAGAACTACGGCCTCATAGTTCACACCAAAGTCACCATCGGCTACGATGTGCCTTGGCAACACGTGAAAGAAATCATGGAATCGGCAGCTCTCGAGACACCAGGCATCAAGCACAAGCCCCGTCCATTCATGATGACGACTTCGCTCGACGATTACTATGTGGAATACGAAATCAATGCCTTTACCGACGATGCAGTGAGGTTGAGTACCATCTACTCCAATCTGCACCAGAATCTGCTGAAGCGCTTCTTTGAAGGAGGTGTTGAGATTATGTCACCACACATCTACGCACATCGAAGCGACCTTGACCTCCAGGTACCACCCGAGTTCAAACAAGAGTTTGAAACCCCTCAGAATACGGAAGAAACTACTGAGAAGAAATAAGAGAAACGAAGCAATAGAACACCTTATTTTTGTTTGTTGGCAAAGAGCTGCAGCTTAGCTTCCATGTCAGCAAACATCAGCCGCGTATCAATCCTGTCGTACACACGAATCTGACGCCCTTCGTGGTTATAACGGTAACTGCCATCATCGGCTATTGTCGGGATAGTCACATACTGATAATGCGACGATGCAGGGTCAGCTTCGAAATTGCTCATTAAAGCCGTCATCAGTACCAACGGACTATCGCCCAATATATAGGTCTCCCCCATCGAGAATCCATTCCTGCCTGCCATAATACCAGCCAACGAGTCATAGAGGTAAGCACCCAGCTTTCCATAAGGGCGTACTTTTGCCTCCAGTTCGGTCATGCTATACATACATTGGCGATACACATCACGGGGGATTTGCCAGATACGCATGTCACTCTTGTTGAACACCACTTGCGCAGCAGCGATGCTCAGGTTCAGGTTATATTCAGGCATCGAGTAGCCAGGTGGCACAATAGCCCCTGTTTCCTTGTACTCTTGTCCGCCAATCCAAATCAAGATGATATTCTTGCCAATTTCAGGATTCATCAGCCAGGCAGAAGCGATGTCAGTCAGCGGACCACCCACGCACACATACAGTGGCTTTTCGGGAGTTGCCTTCAACGCCTCTTCCACAATGAGACGAGCACCCTCTGACTCAACAGGCTTATTAGTGTCGGTCATCTTAACAGGAGCGCCAGGCACCACCTTAAATTGTCCTTTCATGCCCATCACTTCCAAGGCTTCGTTCACTTTATTCACAGACATATCTGCCTCATCCTTGCCTTGCAAATCCCTGAAGAAGCCCCGTCCATTGCCATTAAGATGCGCACCCACGATTCCCTTGATTTCACAAGATGAAGACAAAACATGGTGAGCCAGCTGGAACAACCCATCTGGATCACCCATGAAGTCATTGTCAATAATCACGCTATAGCGCTTACCTGTCTGAAAAGGTTCAGCTACGTTTTGTGCCCTCACCGAGCTAGCCAACAGCAGACACCCTAAGGCTAAAATGTATAGTATTCTTTCCATAATTCGTTTATTTTATATACTACAAAGATATAAAAAAATATTTGAATTATGAAACAAAATCACTTAAATTTTTCACCCACGAAACCTTTTCCCACCTCGCCTGCCATCAGGTCAAAATGCAAAAATACAGGAGGCGTTGGTGACAGGTCGTAATAATCCATTTCTGCTATTGGCAGGCAGAAATACTCCATCTGGTCATAACTGTTATAGAGACGAGACAATACGGAATTGTTGTCGTATATCCAACGCTTCACATCATCCTCCACATCGAAGTTCACCATGCCAGAACAACGGACTGACACGTTATCAGCATAAGCCAGCACCTCTACATTGGGGTTTTGCATCAGTTCCTTCCAGACAGCCTTCTTGGCCGAAGTAGCGAAATAAAGCAGATTATTCTCCTGTTTCATGATTTGGAACATACGCAGTTTAGGCAGATTGCCCTCGCACGTGGCGAAGGCAATCTCATTGTGGCTGCGCAAAAAATCGAGTGCTTCTTGCATCATAGTCGTTTACCATTTAAGCGGTTCCTGCAGAATGTTACCATCAGTCATAGGACTGTCAGCCTCAGTAAAGGCATTAGCCTTATACTGCACGCAGAGCATTGTCAGATTCTCGTTGCCAGTGTTTTTCAGCGCACGCTTGCCCTCGGGAGCCACACGAATAATGGTACCCTCACTAACAGGAAAAATTTCGCCATCTACCTGATACTGTCCCTCTCCTTTCAGGATAAAGTACAGTTCCTCATGCGTCTTGTGTGTGTGCAGGAAACCACTGTCCTGTCCAGGCACCAGTGTCTGGAACGAAAACTCGCTGCCTGTTGCGCCAACAGCCTGTCCTCCGAACACCTTACCTTGAATGGTTATCTCCGGACCCATTGGAAGCACGTGCTCAATAATCTCACTCATCTTACCCACGCTTACTGCGCTGTAGTTTTTACCACACTTAATAGTCTCAATTGTTTTCATAATTCTTTTTATTTAAAATATTATTAATCGTTTTGACATTGCAAAAATACGATGCAAAAGACATCCCCGCAAGAAGGCACTGAGAAGTAACATAGTTACCAAAAAGTAGGAATTGAGAAGTTGTCGGACATTGCTAAAAACCACTTTAACTCACATTAACATAGTATATAATCGAAACCTGGTATAATTTTGCTACTTTTGCAGAAAATTCAATAGTTATGGCAGATATTAAAGCTGAATATTTGGCTTGTCCAATCAGAAATGTTATCAGTCGTTTTGGCGACAAGTGGTCCATGCTTGTCCTGTTTCTCTTGAGTAGGAGCGAAACGGGCGTAATGCGTTTCAATGAGATCAGGCGCTTTATGTCCGACTGTTCCCAGAAGATGCTCTCACAGACGTTGAAGAATTTGGAGCAGAGCCATCTGGTACATCGTCAAGTTTTCCCCGAGGTACCACCCCGTGTAGAGTATTCCCTCACCGACACAGGAAAATCACTGATGCCAGTCATCACCGCCCTCATCGAATGGGGCAAAGAGCATTTCAAGGATGTAGTGACAGACTAACAGCTATTGACTGCATTATCTGAAAGCGATTCTCGAAGCCTAGTTGCCAAATAGCTTTGGTAAGGACATTAAGAGGGCGCACAGATAGACATTTTTTCAAGTTTGCTACAGTTGCTACAGTTGCTACAGTTATTTTGGAGACTATACACATCCCAAATTTATCTTTATATTTATATATACATATATATATAAATATAAAAAATATTTTTGACTTTTGAATAAGTAGTTTTTAACTGTAGCAACTGTAGCAACTGTAGCACATCGATAAAAAACAATAGTATTTGTATAGAGGGATACTGAATACGAAATAAAATGTCAGTTCAGAAAGGTCGATGCGTTACTTCCCCTAAAACGCCCGCTTACTTCCCCTAAACCGTCCTCTTAGTACCGCTAAATATAATCTGTCCCTAAACCTCATAGCAACGCACCCCAGCCTCTGCCTTTATAGGAATTGAGTTGTAAAACTATCGCTTTATCCTGTACTCCGAAGGTGTCTTACCAGAGTGTTGCTTAACGTAACGGGTGAAGTGTGAGAGGTACGGGAAATTAAAGTCATTACTGATATCGGTCAGCGTGCGGTCTGTACTAGTCAGTTCTTCCATAATCTGTGCCAAAGTAAAATGAATGATCCAATAAGAGGCGTTGTGGCCAGTGGACTGCTGACAAATCCTGGAGAGGTATTTAGGAGTGACGAACAACTTGTCGGCATAAAACTCAACTGTACGCACTTGACGCACATGTTGCTGCAACAAATCGATGAACTGCTGAGCCAAAAGTGCTTCCCTACCCCCTTTTGAAGACTGCTGACTGTTACAGACGCTGTAGATGTAGAAAATGTCATAGACAAAGTTTTCCATCGAGCGTTCAAGTGTTTCCTGATGATAGAAATGGTCTGTTTGCGACAATCTGCACTTGATGTCGTCCAAATCTCGAAGGCACAGCTCCATATCCTGTACACTCATCTGCATGATGGGGTTATCGTAGTAATAGGTCAGGCCCCTGATATTGTGGGGCGTCCTTAGTGGATGTGACAGATGATAGCGTCTGGATTTCATCAAGACAACGGCTTTTGTCCCCTTTTCTACCCGTACATCACGGAGGGGCTTACCTTCAATGAGGATGATACCGCTTCCCGCCTGTGCCTGATAGAGTTTGTCATCCATCACGAAGCTCATACTTCCTTGGGTGATGAATATATGCAGCAGATAATCATTGTATGTGCCGCTACATGCTTCCAATATATCCTCCGTGAAAAGGATATCTTGCACTTGAATATCATATTCTTTTGTCGCCATAAGGCAAAAATACATTTCTTTATTCACTTAGACAAGCATTTTGGGTAATTATTGTAATTTTTGTGGAAAAATTGGTAAATACTCATCCATAAAGTAGTCGTAACTTTGCAGCCAAATAAATGATGTATAACTAATAAAAACTTGAAAAATGAGAAAGTTATTTTTGATGTTGGCTGTAGTAATGACTGCATGCCTGATTTCTTGCTCACAGAAAGAGGCTCAGCCTCAGCAGAGTGAAGAAACTCCTACAGAGCAAGATACAACAACATCTGCTACCCCAAAGGCTACAGACACCATGAGCCCAGAGGATTTTGTGGCATATTTGGAGAGTTGTGGAAAGTATTTCCTTGCTACTATGGACGGTGATCAGCCACGCGTCCGCCCTTTCAGTTTCTGCGACGTAATCAACGGTGAGGTATATTTCATGACCCGCAAACACAAGGATGTATATAAGCAATTGGTAAAGAATCCTAAAGTGCAAATTGCAGCATTCCCCAACGAAGGACGTGGCTGGATGCGTATCACCTGCAAGTTGGTGGAAGCTGAAACTCCTGAGGTACGCACTCATTTCCTTGACAAGTACCCCAGCATGAAAGAGGCACATCCAGTTGATGATCCTGATTATGCTTTCATGAAACTGGTGGGCATTACTGCAGTAGTGGGTAAGAATGTATATAGCGTAAAGTAATGTATTAATTTAGCATAAAACAACATGAAAAGATTCCTTTTAATCTTAGCTATGAGCTTAGTGGTATTCTCTATGTCTTATGCTCAGAAAATTGATGGACGTACTTCGGCCACTTCAAAAGCAAATGTAGCAGAGGTCATGACTTCTCAAGAACTTGTAACAATGTTAAAAGAATGTGGCCACTATTACCTTGCAACTGTTAATGGCAACCTTCCTTGTGTTCGTCCTGTAACTTTTATTGATGTATATAATGGTGAGGTGTATTCCATGACTCGTAAATCAAAGGATGTTTACGAACATGTAAAAAAGAACCCCAATATCCAGATTGTATTCTATCCTAAGGACAGTCGTAATTGGGCACGCATTAGCTGCAAGTTAGTAGAGGCAGAAACGCCTGAAGTTCGGAAACAGTTTCTTGCTATGTACCCAAGTGTAACAAAAGCGCATCCAGATGCTCTTACTGACACAGACTTAACTTTCATGAAGTTAACGGGTATAACTGTTGAGATAGGCAAGAAATTATATCAGGTGAAATAAGAATCTATCTATCCCTAAAGAAAAGCCTAGACTTATAAAAGTCTGGGCTTTTTTATGGCTTTATTTTCCCAAACAACGGGTTCTGCACAGAGTTGCGCTGAATATCATCAATTATAGGCAGCAACATATACAGAGAATTAGCAAAAAAGAGTACCTTTGCATAAAGATTTCGCGATATGATGGTTGAATACTTGACTGATATAGTTGAAAGACTTACGACACAGGGGGATGCTTTGCTCATTTACCTCGTTGTTATCAACGTGGTCACTTTCTTCCTATTTAGTTTCGACAAGTGGAAAGCTAAGCAGTCGAAATGGAGGATTCCAGAAGCTACCCTACTGGGAATGGCAGTAATTGGCGGAAGTATCGGTGCATGGCTAGGAATGAAAGTGTGGCATCACAAGACCTTGCACAAGAAGTTCAGATATGGCGTACCACTTATTCTGGTTGCCCAGATAACTTTGTTCTTCCTCTGTGCTTGTGGGTCATCCTCAGTTGCCCAACGCTCTACGAAAAATACTGTCGAAGGAAAGGTGGCTGAGATTATTAAGCGTGACACTTTGCTCGTTGGCACAACAGGCGACTATCGCCCACTATCGTTTCGTGAAGATGACGGTTCTTATTGGGGCTTTGGCATAGAGATAGCTAAAGAGATAGCAAAAGAACTGGGCGTTGAAACGGCATTCGTCAAGACCACATGGCCTACCCTGACGGAAGACGTGTTGGCAGAGCCTCAGCTATTTGATCTCGCTATTGGAGGCATCACGATTACTGATGCACGAAAGGAAACAATGCTGATGAGCGAGGGTTATTTGTCTAACGGGAAGACTATCCTATGCCGTGCATCGGATACAAACCGTTTTCAGTCTCTGGCCGACATAGATAAATCGGATGTGCGTGTGATGGTGAATCCTGGGGGGCTGAACGAGCAATTTGCCAACGATAACCTTACGCATGCCACCATCATCGTTCACCAGAAGAACGAGGAAATCCCTTCACTGGTGGCAGAAGGAGCAGCAGACGTAATGATAACGGAGGTGACAGAGGCTCCCTACTATGTGCAAACCGATGCCCGACTGGCTGCACCACTGATGAGCAAGCCCTTCACTCATAGCGAGATTGGCGTACTAATGCAGAAGGGACAAGAGGATCTGTTGCAGGTGGTGAACAACGCCATTCAGCGGATGAAAGAAGACGGTACGCTTCGCCAACTGCTCGAGAAATACGGAATGATTCAATGAAAGACCAAACTGCACGTAATTAAACTGAAAATCAAATCTATACTATTTCAATCGCTTCAGCAATTCCAACAATACTTGCCAGATGTCATCGATGGTTTTCATTTCCACACGCTCGCTGGCAGAATGGGGCTCTACGATGCGGGGACCTATGCTGGCCATTTGGATTCCAGGATAGTGCTCCACAAAGAAACCAGCCTCAAGCACGAAGTGCATGGCCACCATGCGGGGACGCCAACCCAGTACGTCAAGGAAGGTATCGCTGGTAAGCTGCAGGAAGGGCGAGTGCTGGTCTTCCTGCCAAGCTGGTGCCGACATAATGGTTTCAGAGGCTGCACCAACGGAAGCGAAATTAGCAGCAATATCCTTGCTGAGCTGCTCCATCACAGCATCGATAAAACTACGTGTATGGGTGGACACAAAGAGATGGTCGGGCTCTGTCACGATGCGCCCGATATTATTGGATGTCTCTACGGTATCTTGCATTACTTCACTCATTTTCACTACCCCTTGCGGTGTCTTTGCCAAAGCACAAAGTAATGCATCAACAGTATCTTTAGTAATGACTTTATCCTGAGGGTCGCAAGATTGGATAGTACAATGCAAATTGGCATCAGCAGGATATTCATGTCGTATCCATTTGTTGATATACTTTTCCTGTTCAACGACAGCTTCAGTAGTAGGTACACAGATGGTGAGGTTGGCCGTAGAGGCGATAGAGGCGTTGGCCTCTCCTACCTGTATGTTGGCAATGCGGTAGTCGCATGCTTTACCGATAGCCTCTAGGAGAGCCTTAACGGCAACGACGGCACTGCAACGTCCTTTATTGATGTCAACGCCTGAATGTCCACCCAATCCACCTTCAAAACGGATACTATACCAAGCATATTGACCTATTGGTGGTTGTTCCAGCTGCATAGGCAGACGATGAAACTGCAAGCAGGCTCCTGCAGCACCTGTCGTGATGGTGTCATAATCTTCAGAATCGAGGTTAATGACCTTACGTCCGTGCAGGAAATCTTTTGAGAGTTGAGCAGCACCCGACATACCATCCTCCTCGTTGGTGGTAGTAATCACTTCTAAGGCAGGATGTGCAATGCTGTCGCTTTCCAGTACGGCGAGCGCCATAGACAGACCAATACCGTTGTCGGCTCCCAATGATGTGCCTCGAGCTTTCATCCATCCATCCTCAACGTATGCCACGATGGGGTCGTTGAGGGGATCAGACATTCCCACACATACCATATCCATGTGGTTCAGCAGCACAATGGGCTCAGCAGCCTCATAGCCCGGAGTAGCTGGTTTGCGAATGACAACACAGTTTTCTGCATCGCGTTCATAGTCTAATTGCAGACGCTGTGCAAACTGACAAAGATAGTCGGCCACACGCTCCTCATGATGTGAAGGACGTGGTATCTGGTTAAGCTCACTGAAAATGCTTAATACACGTTCGGAAGTGATTTTAGTCATACCTGAAATAGTTAATTGATTGATGCAAAGATAGTGTTTTTTTCGTTTTGAGAAAAAATGATTCGTTATTAACTATATAAGACTTGATGGATTTGTAAGAAAAGTTTATCTTTGTAGAAATATGTATCAAAAGTATTATATTATGTTAGTCAAAAAACTAGTTGCAGCAACTGTTGTATTACTATCAGCTATCTCCTGTACTCCCCAAAACTCTATTGAAGAGTTGCAGAATGGTTGGGAGAATCCTCCTCAGAGCGCCCGTAATCGAGTGTGGTGGCACTGGATGAATGGTAACATCACCAAAGATGGCATCCAGAAGGACTTGCAATGGATGAAAGATACCCGCCAAGGTGGCGTGCATAACTTTGATGCTGCGTTGGGCACCCCCACCATCGTAGATAAGCGACTCATCTACATGGATGAAGGATGGAAAGATGCTTTTGCCTATGCCGTAAAAGTAGCCGACTCGTTGGGATTAGAGTTTACTGTGGCATCTGCTCCTGGATGGAGCTCTACTGGTGGTCCGTGGGTTAGTGAAAAGGATGCGATGAAAAAACTAGTGTGGAGCGAAACTTTCGCTTCGGGCACTATAGATATGACTCTTCCAGAACCTCCACATACGACAGGAGCTTTCCAAGATGGAGCCCCTGCAGGACGAGGATCGGCTGGAACCAACTATGAGTATTATGAAGATATAGCTGTTATTGCTGTCAAACAACCAGCAGACCGTCAGACTATTGCTACCTTGGGTGCCAAAGTAACAGCAAGTGGAGGAAACTTTACACTAGAGCAACTCACCAATGGTAGTATCTCTGATGCTGTAATGTTGCCCCGCGACGACAAAAAAGGCTTTGCTTGGATTCAATACGAATTTCCAACACCTGTCACCATCAAGTCACTGAAGATGGTGGGCGCTAGTGGTGGCTTTGGTGGCGGAGCAGCCACTACACAGTTGGAAGCCAGTGATGATGGCAAGTCTTTCAAACCTGTATGCGACATTCGTGGTGGCAATGTGGCCCAAGTAACAATGTCTGTGCCTGTTACAACATCCAAGTATTTCCGTGTGAAAGTGGCCAATCCGCGTGCTGCTGGTGGTGGTTTCTTTGGCATGGGCGGAGGACCATCAACTCCTCCTGCAGGCACCATGATTGCCGAGCTCGAACTATATCCATATTCAAGGGTACACCGTTTTGAGGACAAGGCAGCTTTCTCATCAGCATCCAATATGAGCAACACACCTACTCCATCGGTTAATGGCGAAGTATTCCCAACTGCTGACGATGTTGTGGATGTAACTGCATATTATAAGAATGGTAAACTCTCTTGGAACGCTCCTGAAGGCAACTGGAAAATTATTCGCTACGGATGGTCACTTACAGGCAAACAGAACCACCCTGCCCCACTCGAAGCAACAGGTCTGGAGGTGGACAAATTAGACCCTGAAGCATGGACAAGGTATTTCCATACTTATTTAGATATGTATAAGGATGCCTCAGGCGGACTGATAGGACAACAAGGTGTGCAATATGTGCTTACCGACAGTTATGAGGCTGAATGTGAGACATGGACTCCAGCTATGTTTAATGAATTCCAGACACGCAGGGGATATGATCTCAAGAAATGGTTGCCTGTGTTGTCTGGCGAGATTATCGGTTCACCACAGCAGAGCGATGCCTTTCTCTTCGATTGGCGTATCACCATTGGCGAACTCATTGCTGACAACTATACCCTGCTTTCCAAAATCGCCAAAGAGGATTATGGCATGAAGGGACGCTATACAGAAAGTCATGAGGGTGGCCGTGCCTACGTGGGCGACGGTATGGATCTGAAGGCTACAGCCGAAGTACCAATGAGTGCAATGTGGGTAACTGCCCCTTGGGTGCCAGTAGGACCTGATGGGCAACCTGATATGAGTGTGTATGATGCTGATGATAAGGAGTCGGCTTCTGTAGCTCATATATACGGACAGAACATAGCTGCAGCTGAGTCAATGACTGCTCCTGGTGGAGGAGGAAAATCATATTCATACCATCCGGGAAACCTCAAGTACGTAGCTGACCGTGAGCTATCCAACGGTATCAATCGCTTTGTCATCCACGAGAGTGCCCACCAGCCAGACGATGTGCATGTACCTGGTATGTCATTAGGTGGCATTGGACAATGGTTCAACCGTCATGACAGTTGGGCTCCTATGGCTGGCATCTGGGCAGATTATATGTCACGCAGCTGCTTTATGTTGCAGGCAGGCAAGAATGTCGCCGACATACTTTATTATTATGGTGAGGATGCCAACGTTACTTCTGTCTTCCAACGTGCCCCATCAATACCTTTGGGATATCAGTGGGATTATCTGAATCCTGATGGTCTGCTGAATCACATTTCATATAATAAAGGCCAACTGGTATCAACTGGTGGGACAAGTTATAAAGTGATTTGGATGGACCGTAACATGGAGGTAATGTCTGTTCCTGTTCTCAAGAAAATAGCATCACTCGTTCAGGCTGGTGCATGGATTGGTGGTACTCGTCCTACAAGACCTGCATCGCTAACCGATGATGCCACTGAGTTTGCATCTCTTGTAGCTGATATATGGGACAGTGGACGCAAGAATGTGGTGGAGACCAAAGAACTGGCTGACTTGCTCAAAGCAGCTGGCATTGCTGAAGATATAAATATTCCTGAAGGCTATAAGTTCTTACACCGTACTTTGAAAGGTGCTGAGATCTATTGGGTAAACAAACCTGCTAAAGATTATCAGACTGTTACACTCTCCTTCCGTGTGAGTGGACTGAAGCCCATGTTGTGGCATCCTGACAATGGATTGCAGGAAGAGGTGTCTTATGCTCAGAACAATGGACGCACAGAGGTAACACTCAACCTTGTTCCAGATGATGCTGTTTTTGTGGTATTCTCTGGCAAGGCAGAGAAAGATTACAAAATGCCTGTTGCAGAGAGAAAGAATGAATTAGCGCTGGAAGGTACATGGACCGTTAAATTCCAAGAAAAACGTGGTGCTCCTGATTCGGCAGAGTTTACGTCTTTGGACAGTTACACAGAATCATCAGACCAAGGTATTAAATATTTCTCAGGAATTGCCTCATATAATAATAGTTTTGAAGCACAGCCAGGAGAAAAGACAGTGCTCGACTTGGGTCGTGTTGCCGATTTGGCAGAAGTATATGTGAATGGCGAATACTGTGGCGCTGCATGGAAAGAACCATATCTGGTAGATATCACTAAAGCCATTAAGCAAGGGAACAACACTCTTGAGGTAAAGGTAGCGAACGTTTGGGTCAATCGCCTTATTGGTGACGAGCAACCTGGTGCTACACGCATCGGTTGGACAGACGCCCAAGGATTCAACGGTCAGGAGCCCTTGCTCCCTGCTGGTCTGCTGGGTCCTGTAAAAGTGATTAATTATTGAAACTAAATGCGAAGGGGCAATAAAGACTTGATGGATTTGTAAGAAAAGTTTATCTTTGTAAAGTTATAATTATTGCAAAAGAAATGAAACTAAAATATTGAAATATGAATACAGGAAGAAGAAATGTACTGAAGATGATGGGCATGGGAGCTGTAGGATTGGCTTTCTCACCCTTTGTAAAAGCTTCTGACGTATTGGATGAAGCCACCATGAGCAAGCTGACCGACTCTCCACAGAACCCACAAGGAATGCCACAGCCAAAATATAACGAGCCTGTGGTTTATGAAGGTCCAGATGTGATTATCCGTCGCATTGACGAACACACTTGGGAGGGCAATGGTCACCTGATGGCTAATGAGACCATCTATATCATTGAAGGTAATGACCGCACCATCTTACTGGATGCCGGTACTAAGATTGACGGGTTGAAGAAGATTGTGGAGGGCATCACAAAGAAACCTATTACTTTGATTGCCACGCATGTTCACCCAGACCATACCGGCAGTGCCATACACGATTTTGATGAAATCTGGATCAATGCTGGCGACGAGGTAAATGTACCTCAGTTTATGGCCGGCTATAAAGGCAAGGTGAACTTCTTGGAAGACGGACAAGTATTCGACTTGGGTGGCCGTCGTATAGAAGTAATATTCACCCCTGGTCATACCCCTGGCAGTGCCACCTTCTTTGAGATGGATGGCAGGAAATGGGGCTATAGCGGCGATGCCTTTGGTTCAGGCAACCTGTTGCTTACTACCAACTTCTCTACCCTTTTGGCCACCACTACTCGCATCGAGAGTTATATGAAACGCCACAATATCGAGAAGATGTATCCTGGTCACTATATGGGCAGTAACCCAGAGACGCAACAACGTATTAGTGACCTGAAGAAGATGTCTGAAGAAATGATCAACGGCACGCGGCAAGGCAACGTGTCAGACCAAGGCATGATGGGACTCAACGGTCGCATCCGCGACTTTGGCGTGAATATCAGCTATCGTTATCCTGATGGAGTAAAGTAAAATTGAATAGAAACTTATTATGAAAAAGATACTTACTACCGCATGCATGGCATTGATGGTCATGAGTTTGAATGCCCAGTTGCTGCATACTACTGTGGCACAAGGTGAAGTGGAAGGTGTTGAACAAAATGGATTGGCTCATTATAAGGGCATTCCTTTCGCTACTCCTCCTGTGGGCGACCTGCGTTGGAAGGCTCCTCTGCCTGCTCAGAAATGGCAGGGTGTTTACAAGGCAGATTCTTTTAAGGACAAACCTTATCAGCAGAGTCAGGGTCCTGCACGTCCTGGACAACCTGGTGTCAGTGAGGATTGTCTCTATCTGAATGTGCTTACTCCTGCCAAGAAAGCTGGCGAAGGATTGCCTGTACTAGTGTGGATTCACGGAGGTGGGTTCAACACAGGAGCTTCGTGGGAGAACAACGGTGAGAAGTTTGCACAAGCAGGCATCGTCTATGCTGCTATCACCTATCGTACCAACGTGTTTGGATTCCTCTCATTGCCAGAACTGAGTCAGGAGAGTCAGAAAGAGAACGGGCGTGCTATCAGTGGCAACTACGGACTAATGGACCAGATTATGGCGCTTCAGTGGATTCATGACAACATTGCTGCTTTTGGTGGAGATCCTGAGAAAGTGACCATCATGGGTGAGAGTGCTGGTGCTATCTCTGTGGCTATGCTCTGCCAAAGCCCATTGGCTAAAGGTCTGTTCCGTGGAGCTATCTCCGAGAGTGGCGGCAACATGGCGCCAGAGGATAATGTGCGCATCGACAACAACTCCATCCGCAACATGGCAGGTAGTGAGAAATATGGCAAAGATTTTATCAACCGCATCGGGATGGGTAAACTAAGACTGAAAGACCTGCGTAAGGTGGATCCTGAGAAGTTCATGGGTGACCCTATCGCCTTTGGGGCTGGAGGCGCGTTGTGGCCAGTGTATGACGGCTATGTATTGAAGGGCGACCCCTATCCTATTTACCAACAGGGCGACTATAACGATGTGAACATCTTGATGGGTACCAACAGTGATGAGGGTTCTATGTTTACTGGTTTCCTGGGCGGTTTCAAGCCTGAGCAGTATGAGCAGGAGATGAAGGAAAGCTTCCCTGATGCTGGTTGGCAGCAGAAATTCCGTGAGATGTATCCTGGCAAGACCGACCAAGAGGCTTTTGATGCTCACAGTGACATTTTCCGTGAGGCAGCTTTTGCATGGCCTACCTATGCGTGGGGTAATCTGCAGAGCAAGAACACAGCTGATGGTAAAGGCAAAGGTAAGGTATATATGTTCTTCTTCAATCATGCCAAGCAGAACTTCTTCCGCAGAGGTGATCAGGGTGGACGCGAATACCTAACCATGCATGCCGGTGAACTGGGTCTGACCTTCGGACAACTGGGTGGATTCGGTGGTCCTGCCAGTCCTTCTGACGAGGCATTGTCTCGTTTGGTGATGCAATATTGGATTAATTTTATCAAAACAGGAGATCCCAATGGTGGTTATCTGCCTTTGTGGCCTGTATATGCCGAGGGCACTGAATGTGTGATGAACTTCCGAGACGGTGCTTTCCTCACTGGTATTCATAACCTGCCTCAGTTGCAACTTTGGGAGGAATATATGAAGTGGAGACGCGAGCATAAAACGCCATTGAATTAAGAAAATGATAATTATAATATGAAGAAAAGACTATTAACTTTATTATTGCTAGGAGTTTCTCTGCTGACAGCATCTGCACAATATCCTCTTCAGTATATTAAGATGCAATTAAAAGACCGTACCTCATTCGATATGAAGACTGAGTTGTGGGATGCTGCATGGATCGAAGTTCCTGGTACACAGGCTAAGGAGTATGGTGTGTACTATTTCCGTAAGGATGTGAACCTGGCCAGCAAACCCAGTGAATTTGTGGTGTATGTTAGCGGAGATACCCGTTACAAACTCTATGTCAACGGACAACTTGCCTCATTAGGCCCTGCCCGCAACGACTCCAGACACTGGAACTATGAGACTGTAGATCTGGCTCCTTACCTCAAAGCTGGTAATAATGTTTTGGCAGCACAAGTATGGAATGAGGGCAGTTTTACCCCTGTGCCCAATGCCACCGTACACACAGGCTTCCTGATGATGGGTAAGGGCGATGCCAAAGTGGTGAATACTGACGAAACTTGGAAGGCTATTCAGGATCCCGCTTATTCCCCACTCCGCCAAAGCGTTCCCGGCTATTATGCTTTAGGGGCTGGTGAATCTATTGACTTCAGCAAGACCATTACTGACTGGAAGAATGCGAATGCCGACCTGAGTCAGTGGAAAGATGCTAATTCATTTGAACTGGGGGCACCTCACGACAACAGTTTTGGTACCGGAGGTCTATTTGACCACATACTTGTGCCCAGCACCTTGCCACAAGTGGAACGATTTGAGAAGCGCATGCAAACTGTACGTCAATTATCAGTTGATGGCACAGCTTCCCAATTAGTCAAGGGGCAATGGTCAACGGTAGGAGGTGTGAGTCTGTCAAAAGCATGGCCAGCACAGCAAGCAAAGGTAACCATACCTGCCGGCAAGAAGGTACAATTGTTGCTTGATCAGGAAGAACTGACCAATGGTTTCTTCCAACTGAATTTCAGCAAGGGTGCTCAAGCTGAGATTACCATCCGCTATGCAGAAACACTTTACAATGATCGTGGTTCACACAAAGGCAACCGCAACGAAGTGGAGGGCAAGAACTTTGTTGGCCGCCATGATAAACTCATCTCAAGCGGAAAGGACAACCAACAGTTCACTTCATTAGACTGGCGCACGTTCCGCTATGTAAAGCTGGAGATAAATACAAAGGAGGAACATTTGGAAATCAATGACATAAGCAGCTTGTTCACGGGTTTCCCATTCAAGATGAATGCTCAGCTGAACACCGATAACCAAGAACTGCTAAAGATGATGGAGATTGGATGGCGTACTGCACGGCTCTGTGCCATCGAGACTTACACCGACTGCCCCTACTACGAGCAGTTGCAATATCTGGGCGACACACGCATTCAGGCATTGGTATCCATCTATAATAGTGGCGATGATACGCTGTGGAAGAATTTCCTGCGTCAATCAGACATGAGTCGTAGTGCTGAAGGTGTAACGATGGGACGCGCTCCGTCGGAGCTGCCTCAATATATCACGCCTTATGCTTTGAGCTACATCTACTCTATTCACGACTACATGCGCTACGGCAAAGACCAACAATTAGTGTTCGACCTGATTCCTGGGGCTGAGCAGATAATGCACTATTTCAGCAAGTACCAGATGACCGATGGACGCATCAAGGGATTGCCTGGATGGAATTTCTCCGACTGGGTAGATACCGAAGGCTGGCAGATGGGTGTGGCACAAGTGGGTAGCGATGGTGGTGGTATCCTGATGGATTTACAACTGCTGCTGGCGTTGCAAATGATGAGCGAGCTGGAAAACTATCAAGGCAATACCTTCATGGCCAACAAGTATGACCAGGCTGCAGCTAAGCTGAAGGAAGGCATCCAGAATGCTTACTGGGATGCAGGCAAAGGCCTTTATGCACAGACCATCGAAAAGAAGTTGTTCTCTCAGCATGCCAACTCGTTGGCTATCCTGACGGGAATGGTATCTGGTGAGCAGGCCAAGCAGGTAGCACAGAAGATGCTTACTGACACTACCTTATCGCAGTGCTCGGTATATTATAAATTCTACCTGCACGAGGCATTGGTGAAAGCTGGCTTGGGCAACGACTACTTGAAATGGCTCGACATCTGGCGCGAGAACATTGCACAGGGCCTAACCACTTGGGCTGAAACCAGCGATGTAGATGGTACACGCAGTGATTGTCATGCTTGGGGTGCAAGTCCTAACATTGAGTTCTTCCGTACCCTCTTGGGCATCGACAGTGCGGCTCCTGCATTCGCTAAAGTGAAGATTGAACCTCGTTTGGGCGACATTAAGCAGATTGGCGGCAGTATGCCACATCCACAAGGTGACATCAAGGTAAGCTATAAGAAGAATGGCAATGCCCTTATGGCAGAGATTGAATTGCCGACCCATGTTTCAGGCACACTTGTATGGGCTGACAAGACCTACAACCTGCATGGTGGTAAAAACAGCATTGAGGCGAAATAATGCACATAAAAACAGCCACTTGTTATCCTACATCGGAATACAAGTGGCTGGTTTAGTTCTATAGAATACCTTGGCGATATTATTGTTTTTTAATTGCCTCCATTCAGTCGATAGCTAACAAAAGCTACATGGCGGCTATCAGGAGCCCAAGAGTTGGTATTGATGGTGCCCTGACCACCAAAGAGCTCTGCTACACGCTTAGGTTGACCACCTGCTGCAGGCATCAACCACAATTCAACATTATAGTTAGCTAAATGCTGTCCTGGTTCCAGATCTCCGACATGATAGGTGATGTAGATTACCTGCTTGCCATCTGGAGAAACGTGTGGGAACCATGCATTGCGGGTTTCGTCAAACGTCATCTGGGTCTGCTCAGAACCATCGGCATTCATGCGCCAAACCTGCATAAGACCAGTACGTACACTATTGAACCAGATATGCTTGCCATCTGGACTATATTCTGGACCATCATCCAAACCTTCTGCTGTGGTAAGACGTTTCTCCTCGCCACCATTCACTGAAATAGTATAGATGTCGGCACCTGTTGCTACGCTACGGAATGCGCAGTATGCCAAAGTCTGTCCGTCAGGACTCAATCCATGCAGGTAGCTAGGACCCCAAGGGGTAATCAGTTTGGGAGTACCTCCTTCTAAAGGCAAAGTATAAATTAATGAAGTACCACCACTAGGAGATGGGCTTGAGCTTACTGCAATTGACTTACCATCGGCAGAGAGTACATGGTCATTGTTGCAACGCACCACATATTCAGTATTAATAAGTCCTACCTCACCTTTTCCATCAGCAGCAAGTTTGTAGATCAAACCACTGCTATTGTATATAATCCACTTGCCATCAACTGACCAATTGGGCGCTTCAATCAGATAAGGGAATTCTTTGAGTACGGTTCGTTCACCTGTCTGAACGTCTAATACCTCCAGGATACTCGTTACCGTGCTTCGCTGTTGCGCCTGCAAGCCTACTGCTATACAGAGCAAAGAAAATAAAAGAAATCGTCTCATGGTTGTTAAATTTAATAGTTCTTTGGAACAAAGGTACAATAATATTTCAATTGTACCTACATTTTATAAAAAAAAGAGTTGGCTACCCAATGAGAAGCCAACCCTAAAATATATCAAGTAAAAAACTATCTTAGAACCACAGATAACGAGTATCCTTTACATTTGCCTTCAGATAGAGGTCGTTTCCAAACTGCTGGCGAGCGATGTTCACCTTGTTGTTCTGCAACGTTTGTTTTTCTACTGCAGCATCATAAGTATCGTTAGTCTTGTTCTGTGCGTATGGCTCCAGCACATATACACCATAGTTACCCTTGAGAGGAGCACTTGCTACGCCCTGCTTGCCTACCAATGCATCAGCACTGAAGATGGTTTCTGAACCACCGAGGGCAGCTACATAAGCAGGAGAAGAGAATGATACACGCTTCACAGAATCGCTAACTGCTTCATTCATCCCTTTCAATTGTTCCAAAGAAGCACCTGCAGCCTTAGCCAACAACTGCTCACCCTTCTTCTCACGAATGAGTTCGCGTTTGATCTCATCTTGTACAAGTGCCAGTGGACGATATCCTACTTTATTGACACGTGCCACACCTACCTGCATCAAACGGTCATTCTCGCCACACTCATAGAGACCAGACGCATCACCTGCTTTAGCCTCGAACACCCATTTAAGAGCATCCTTGGTGTTGCGGATTGAACCAATGGTATGATCTGAGCTCTGCGCTTCACCCTGAGTATAGAGACGGAAACCTGCATCTTCTGCATTAGCTACCATCTTCTCATAGGTATTATTTGCAGCAACAAACTCACTGAAATTGTTGTAAGCCTTATTATAAGTATCCTTGCTAAACTCAACAGGACGCTTTACAACAGCAACTTTATACTTAGGCTGAACAGCCTTCTTGGCAACTACCTCAAGAATCACATTAGCCTGACTTAAGTTAAGGTTGGTGAGCTGATTCTGAGGCAAAGTAGTGATGGCGTCAATATAACGCAGGTTGTCACCATCCACCTGAGCACCTTCGTAGTTAGCAGAAGTAATCCAAACAGGTTCGCCTGTCTGACCATAACGCTGTGCGATCTCAGCAAACTGAGCACCACCCTTGATTGCAGTAAAGATACTGTCAGCCAACTCCTGTGTACGAGCCTGAGTATCACCAGTTACCTGAATCTGACGGAACTGAATTGAATCAGCCATATTGACTACCTCCAACTTCTTGAAGCTGTTGATAGTATTGTCAGCAGTATTGTAGTAAGGGCCATATACGCCACCTACTTCTACTGAGTCCAGACGAGCTACTACATCAGAAGGCAAAGCCTTTGAAGTATAATACAAATTAATGAATGGCTGCTCAGAACCAGACTGACGAACGAAAGTAGTATAATCTGCTACCTCCCCCTTCAGCTGTTCAGTATATTCATCCATCTCAGCCTCAAGAGTAGCACGGTCGTCATCACTAGCCTCTACTTGCACGTCGATATAGCGAATATCACGGGTCTCAACCAGCTGACGATACTGTTCCTTGTTCTTCTCATAGCGAGCCTTGATTTCTGCATCAGTAACAACGATTGAAGAATCGAGTACTGAACTATAAGGAAGAGCTGCCATCAGGAAATCAGTCTGAGTAGTACGAGCATCAAAGCTATTCTGTGCCTCAACAGAGTTTGAAAGCAATGACTTGCTAAGCAGAGCTTGGTACTTTTCAGCCAAACGGTTCTGACGCAATGTTTTCTCAATGAAAGTCCAATATCTATAAACCTGCTGGTATTGCTGCATAACATCAGGAGAGGTGTTTGATGCATTCATATTTGAATAGTTCACAAGGAACATATTCAGCATATCCTTATCGAATACACCAGTAGTCTGATTCAGGAAAGGAGTGTTAGCTAAGATAGGAGCAGTACCCTGATCAATGATGTCCTGCACTTCCTCATCTGAAACGGTGAGACCTAATTTTGAAGCCTCGTTCTCGATCAACTGGTTGTTGACATAAGCTTGCCATACCTGATCTTTAACTGCATCGTTCTGCTCATCAGTAAGCGCCGTGAGGCCCTGAGAGAACTTCACTGCGTCAGAATACTCCTCAAACAATGTCTGGAATTCCTGAGCAGAAATTTTATTTCCATTTACTTCACCTACATCTTGTGACTGACGGGGAGCTATTACCTTCCACGCATCACCTGCGATGAAGGCAAACAAGCCCAAGGCAATCACACCAATCAACAACGGTCCATGAGACCTGATTTCTTGTAAAGCTGCCATATTTAATTTATTAAGTTTTTTATTCGATAAGTTTTTATGTTCTTGGCTTTTATTTCCAAAAACGGTGCAAAGGTACAAAAAATACTAATACCCTATTGTTTTTTTTCAAAAAAAATCAATCAAATATCTCTATTCGTTCACTTTTAGACGTACAAGCTCGATTTTTGTAGCTGCAACTTTGATAATTTTGAAGTTGTATTTGTCAATTTCCACGGTTTCGTGTAATTTGGGGAAACTCTGATAGCGGTCCAGAATCAAACCGCCAATAGTGAGGTAATCGTCAGACTCTGGTAAGTCAAGATCAAACAACTCATTTACACGTTCGATTTCCAGACGACCGGAAAGAACATACTCGTTATCACCTACCTTCTTACATACGTAGTTTGAGCTATCGTGTTCGTCTTCTATCTCGCCAAATATCTCTTCTACTAAATCCTCGAGTGTGATGATGCCTGATGTTCCTCCGAACTCATCCACCACCACTGCCATATTCTGTTTGTCTTTGATGAACTTCTTCATCAACCTTTGTGCTGACATAGTCTCTGGAACAATTGGCATAGCCTTAATACTCTTTACCCAATTGTTACGATTACGGAACATCTCAGCTGAATGTATGTAACCCAGAATGTTATCTATATTACCATCAAACACAATAATACGAGAATTGCCTGATTCAATGAATGTACTGATTAGTTCTTCTACGGGAGTTTTGACATCCAAGGCCAATATCTCGGTACGAGGTACCATACAATCGCGCAACTTTACCGATGAGAAATCCAATACATTCTGGAATATCTTAACTTCAGATCCCAGGTTATCTTCGTTTTCAGCATTCTCAATACTGGAAGAAACGAAATAATCGAGGTCCACCTTACCAAATACTTTCTCCTCTACATCACGATTCACTTTTTGCCCAAACATCCTCAACAACACGTAGGAAAGCATAGATGCAAACTTAGAAATGGGATATAGAATGATGTATAATATATAAAGAGGTACAGCAAAGATGCGCAACATGAGAATAGGATTCATCTTGAAGAATGTCTTGGGCAGGAATTCGCCTGTGACAATAATAATCAAGGTGGAAATAACTGTTTGGAGCAGCAATACCACAAACTCATTGCCAATGTCTCCCAACATGTATTTATCAAGTATCTGTGCCATTAAGATACCATAGATAACGAGAGCTATGTTATTGCCCACGAGCATGGTAGAGATAAAATTGCTGGAATGACGGAAGAAGTATGAGAGGATAGAAGATGTAATACCTGGCTTGCGATCCATCTCCAAACGCAGTTTGTCAACCGACACAAAAGCTATCTCCATTCCCGAGAAGAAAGCGGAGAAAAGCACAGCAATCAAAAGGCAAATCAGTGTGTTCATTTATATAGTTTCCGTTGTTTTCTAAGGTCGTTTCCTTACAGGTCGGTCAGCATTAACTGGTGCAATCGTATCTGTTTGCAGACTATCTGCAGGAGTAGCAGCCATTTTGTCTTCATCCACATAGAAGATGCCCTCAGGTTTATGGATGGTATAGACAGTGAACTGCTG
Organism: uncultured Bacteroidales bacterium; assembly: GCA_902779085.1. Classification (GTDB taxonomy): domain Bacteria; phylum Bacteroidota; class Bacteroidia; order Bacteroidales; family Bacteroidaceae; genus Bacteroides. The sequence continues at coordinate 102,026 of CACYZY010000004.1, forward strand.
GTTAGAATCAAACCCATGTCCGGTAATGATTCTGTCAATTTGTTCAATACGGATAAATTGATCGGAATACACTTTCTGTGTATCCTGGTTCCAGAAGAGCAACTCCGTATTAAAACGCTCTCCTTGTTGATTCTTAATCTCAACGTGTCCACGCAGTTCCCATAACTTTTGCTTATCATAATAATATGCCGTATCTGATTTTATTTCTGCCTGAACATCATTGTTCTCATCAAAATTCTCTAAATAAACACCTTCTTCAAATGACCAATGAGAAGGATTAAGTTTGTCGTATACCAACCAAAGGGGAGTTGTAATACGATAACGTATAACACCTGAGTCTGATATCAATGTAATCACATCATGAGTCTCAAGTGCTGGTAATGAATCACGGTTGATAACAGCATCACCCAGTTGTTTCTTATTACCTGAGCATGCTGAAATAAAAAGAAGCATAACCACTGCCACGAAGACAGTGGTTATGCTCATAGTTTTATATATGCGAACTTTTATAAGTTGCATAAACGATTTAACATTAGCGAATAGTAGTAGTCTCACCGACAATACCACCTACAGTCACGCGGTCACCCTTCTTCAGGCCCTGCATAAACAGGTCTTCTGACTTCGGGAAGTAGCGAGAATAAGTACGAATCAGTTCGTCAGCCTGCTCTGCGCAACTTGGATCCAAAGTCTTGGCACGCTGCAAGCGGTCAACACATACGTAATAGGTACATGCATTGAGTGAACGCTCATCGCTCCAGTTAGGATTAGCTGCATAAATCTGAGCCATCAGGATGTGAGGAGCACCCCAATCATCGCGGAAGCTGATAGCCTGCTGAGCATATCTCTTGGCATTGCCCCACTGCTTGATGGTTGACAGAGAAGCTGCGATAGCATATGCGATTTCAGCCTTCTTTGCATTGTCAGACTCCAGCTGTAAAGCCTCATCAAAATACTTAACAGCTGTTTCGTATTCACCCTTCTTGAAGTACATGTAAGCCACACCGTTAGCTGCATCAGCAGTTGGATTGATGCGATACATGTAGTCAGATGCAGTGAAGTAAACTTCGCTTTCGTTACACTTCATCATGCGCAGGATAGCGATGGTGTTCTTCAGGAAAGCCTCATTGCTCTTGTTCTGCTCAACCTGAGGACCAAATACGTTCTGCAAAGTTTCGCAGTCAGCCATACCACTGTTAATGAATACGGCAAGAACATTTTGCTTAGCAGCTTCCATATTCTCTTTAGCCTTGTCATCAGAAGCAGCAGCAATTGCCTGGTCAGTCAAATCAGATGCCCAGAGATAGTCATCCAGGAACTGGTTGCTGTGAGACTGGTCAGCTTTCATAACTGCCATTGACTCATTGAGGAAGTTCATAATAGTAGAAGCCTTAGTGTTAACACCATCACCCTGAACTGATTCCTTGAACCACTGATAAGCAATCTTATGGTTTGGTTCTGGTGCATAAGTCAGGTAGTCAGCAGCCTTATCAGCCAAAGCGGCAGCATCAGACTTAACTTTGGTACCTTTAGCTCTGAACTCAGGCAGATATTTGGTACGCAGATCATAAAGATTCATCAGCTCATCAAAAAACTTCTGATACTCTGCAGTACCCTTCTGATTAGTGCTCAAGAAAGATTGCAGAATGTCAATCATATCGGTGAAGGTATAATACTTCATCGTCGGGCATTCCTTTATGACAGCCTTGGTAGGCTCATAAGCATCAGCATAATTCTTTGCCTTTACAGCCTCGTGACCAATAGAACTATTGGTGATGCACTCCTGGCTTTGAGCGAAAGCAGTGCTAAAACCTCCAACGAGGAGGGCGATTGCAAGTAAACTCTTAATTTTCATTGCCATTAAATTTAAAGTGTTATTATTAATTTTAATTTACTCTTGTCTTGTAGAACCATCTTTCGTTGAAGGTAACACCAATGTTAACCCTCAACTGGTTCTCATTAATAAAGTTGGCAGTCTGCCCGTTAACCCTGGCATATTGAGCAGAAATATTGAAATAGGAACGTGATCTCAGCAAAGGTATAGAAAGACCTGCCGATACACCCCACTCTTTTGATGCCCTTACACCATCAAGTTTATAGTAAGGAGCGTTATAATAAGCACCAGCTCTATACTTAATTCTCTTCAAGATGCTTCTGCCTATTGGATCTGGCAGGTATTCCGCTCCTACAGCTATATTAGTCCTGTCAACGAACGCGTCTTTATTACCCATAAACGAAACCTTGCTCCATTGCTGATAGGTTACGTCCAACCCTACTGTGAGTCTGCCATCATACACATATGCAACACCAGCTCCAAAACTCATCGGAATTCCATTCTTAACGTTCAGATTTGTCTGTTTTCCAGACATAGTAGTACCTCCCGACAAAATTGTAGTTGACAAACCCAACAGTTCTTGAGTATATGTTGTATTAGTTAAATTGTATCCTGGTGAAAATACTGCACCAAAAGTGGCAAAATGTTTCTTACCAAACTGATAGGAGTATTGTGCGCCAAAATCTAGTTTCACACTATTGATGCCCACATGATCTCTCTTTGCAAAGCCATATGCATCATCATCATATGGGAATGTAAGCATCATTGCATGCTCAACGTCACCCCAAAGATAAGAAATATTTGCACCAATTGAAAATTTTCTGTTAATTTTATATGCTAAACCTACATAAGCTTGATGTAATCCACCCTCACCAAAGTAATTTGTAACGGTTGTTTTCTTTTTATCTGCTTCTTTTATCACATTTTCCATGTCGTAACCCACATTGGCATATGGCAAAAGGCCTAAACTCATACCAAATCTAGTACCTATACGGAAGTGCATGGACAAATAATCGAGACTGGTATTCTTAGCATTAGTCTTAGCGATACCGTTGTCAAAGTTAGTATTCTGTAATGACATTCCAGCTTCAAAGATAAAAGTCAGTGAATCAACGGCTGTATAAGATGCAGGGTTGGCAAAATTAGTATGGGCCTTGTCTCTCAAACCATAGGCCACGCCTCCCATAGCTCTGCTATTACTTGCCCCTTGTTCAGCTAACTGACCATAACCATAGCGACTGTATGGCGAATTTGTGTTGTTTTGGGCAATGACTATTCCTGAAACAAGGCAGAGCACCAGCACCAAAAGCGTTTGTTTATATCTCATTTCTCTATTTAGTATTCGTACACAATTCATCAAAAATAGAAATTTGTTTGCAAAGATGCAACTTTTATTTCACGTAACAAAAGTTTTTTGCCCTTAAAGCCGTTAAAAAAACAAAAGTGGGATATTTTTTCTTGCGTTTACATTATCTTTGTAGCCAAATGAGACTAATGAAACTGAAATATGGCTTATGGGTGCTGATACTACTCAGTGAACTCAACATCTTCGCACAAACCCGTTCGCTGACATTACCCACTGATACAACTGACACTTGGCAGGTGAGTCTTATCACTTGTGGGCCCGGTGTAGAAGTGTACAATCAGTTTGGACATACCGCGATACGTATGAAGAACGTCACACGCGACATTGACCTTATTTATAATTATGGTGTTTTCAGTTTCAACACTCCTAATTTTGCCCTTCGTTTTACTCTGGGACAAACCGATTATCTTTTGGGTATCCAAGCATATCAAGACTTTGTAGACTGGTATGCCTACAGCAACAGAGATGTTAGGGAGCAAGTGCTTAACCTAAGTGTAGAAGAGAAAAATGCCCTTATAGGTTTGCTTAACGAGAACTATAAACCTCAGAACAGGACCTATCGCTATAATTACTTTTATGACAACTGTGCTACTCGGCCAAGAGACCTGATTGAGAAATGCTTGCAAGGCGAATTACTATATGCCGATGACATGACTACAACATCCACTGGCCAGTCGTTCAGAAGCATCGTACACGAGTTTACTGCTAACAATGCTTGGTCACAATTCGGCATTGATCTCTGTTTAGGAAGCGAGGCGGACAAACCCATTTCTCGCAGAATGATGATGTTCATTCCTTTATACCTTGAACAATATTTTGAAACGGCATCTATACTTCCTAACGAGAGAGACAATTATTCCTCACGAAATATAAATAAAGACCCTGTGCAAGAGAATAATGGCAACACACTTCCTCTGGTTAGCGAGAGTCATAATTTGGTTGTGATTCCTGAAGCAGAGAAGATAAACCCCGACACTCCTTTCACCCCTTTTCGATGTGCTATGTTATTGTTTATCGTGACAACGGCACTCACTATCTATGAGATACATTCTCGTAATAGTATGTGGGGTTATGACTTCATCTTATTTGCAGTCGCCGGTATTGCAGGATGTATGCTTGCTTTTTTGGCAACATTCTCTGAGCATCCTACAGTTAGTCCAAACTACTTGTTGTTTCTCTTCCATCCGCTTCATTTATTGTTATTACCTTGGTTTATTAGGAAAGTAAAGAAGATGCAGAGAAGCCGCTACTTAGTAGCTCTCACCATAGAATTAACATTATTTATTATATTATGGGCGGCGATTCCACAAAAATTTCCGCTCGCCGTACTTCCTTTGGCACTATGTTTGCTTGTACGATCTGCAAGTAACTGGCTGTTGTCGCAACCTCATAAGACATGAGAAAAGAGTTATTGGCTACCATATTAGTCCTGACGATAGGAGGCTGGCAGATGCACGATGCATCAGCACAGACGCGTTTGGTGGTATCACTTACCATCGATCAACTCCGCAGTGACTATATCGACGCTTACTCACCCTACTATGGTTCACAAGGTTTCAAACGACTCATGCGTGAAGGTAAAGTGTACCAACTAGTACAGTTCTCGTTCGATGCCAAAGACAGGGCTTCGGCAATGGCAGCTCTCTATTCAGGTACCACCCCCTCTATCAATGGTATTATTAGCAACGAATGGCTTGACCGTGAGACAGGTAGGCCTCGTAATTGTGTGGATGATGTAGCCTATATGGGCAACAATACCTTTGAAAACACATCTGCTAATTTACTCCTTACCTCTACCCTGCCAGACGAACTTAAAATAGCTACCAATAATCAGTCGATAGTTTATGCAGTAGCTCCTTTTCGTGATGCTGCCATTTTATCAGCAGGCCATATAGCTAACTGTGCCTTCTGGATTAATCCGGAAACAGGTAAATGGTGTAGCACTACCTATTACAAAGATTTCCCATGGTGGCTCAACGACTATAACACACAACAGGGACCAGACCTCAGGGTGAATGATAATGACCGTGTGAATCGTTATAGACACTTACTCACTACTCCTGCCGTAAACGATGAAGTGAACCGACTGACAGAGGAGTTGCTTGCACAAAGCAATATGGGTAAAGACGATACTATAGATTTTCTTGCACTCACCTATTATGCAGGAACTTATCAGCATCAACCTTTACAAAGAGTTCAGCAAGAAATGCAAACCATCTACTCCAACCTAGACCACTGTGTAGGCGACCTGTTAGACATGTTGGAGCAAAAGGTAGGCATGAATCACGTACTATTCTACATCACCTCTACAGGATTTACTGATCCAATATATGATGACCTCTTTGCCTATAACATACCTACTGGCGAGTTCTACCTAAATCGTTGTGCCACCTTGTTAAATATGTTCCTCATGGCTACATATGGGGAAGGTGACTACGTGGAATATTACTACGACCAACAGATATTCCTCAACCATAAGTTGATAGAAAACAAGGGGCTCGATATGGCTGAAATCCAGCAAAAGGCGTCTGAATTTTTGGTACAATTCAGTGGAGTAAGTGAGGTGTATTCAGCCAATCGTCTGTTATTGGCACCTTATACAGAACGAACCGAGCGCAACCGTAATGGCTTCCACCGCAAGCGTTCTGGAGATTTGGTTATCGAAGTATTACCAGGCTGGCAAATTATTGACGAACAAACACAAGAAAAGAAGGTGGTGAGCAAGGCTGTTATACCTGCTCCATTTATCATATTAAACCCCGATTTTAAAGCAACAACCATTACTATACCTATAGTAGCCGAGCGCATCGCTCCTACCATCGCTAATTCCATTCATATTCGAGCTCCAAATGGTTGTTCCCTCCTTCCTTTGGCAGAATAAGCTGTTTCAAAAATAGACTGATAAGTCATCAAACGTGTGACTCTGGCATAGCCTAAGTTACTCCGTCACGGCATAAAAAATATGTATCATATTTTGTTCTGCTCTCAACTTTTCGTAACTTTGCACCCCGAACGTGCAAATATGCAGATATATAAACGTAAATAATAAAAAGAAAACATAATGGGATTTAATGATTTTTTGACCAAAATCTTCGGCAACAAGTCGCAGAAAGACATGAGGGAAATCAAGCCTTGGATAGACAAGATCAAGGCAGCCTCACCTGAGATTGAACAGCTTGACAACGATGCTTTGCGTGCTAAAACGCAGGAAATTAGACGTTATGTTCAAGATGCTTCAATAGAGAAACGTGCCAAGATTGACGAACTAAAAGCTAAGATTGAAGTAACTGAACTGGAAGATCGCGAACCAATCTTTGCACAAATCGATAAGATAGAAAAAGAGATTCTCGACCTTTACGAGGAGAAACTTAACGAAGTGTTGCCTCAAGCCTTCGCTATTGTAAAGGAAACAGCTAAGCGTTTTTCTGAAAACGAGGAAATTGTGGTGACCGCTACTGATTTCGACCGTGATCTGGCTGCTTCACATGATTTTGTTAGGATAGAAGATGATAAGGCTATATACCAAAACCACTGGATGGCTGGTGGCAATGAGGTGACTTGGAACATGGTACACTACGATGTACAGCTTATCGGTGGTGTAGTATTACACCAAGGAAAAATCGCCGAAATGGCAACTGGTGAAGGTAAAACCTTGGTAGCTACCCTGCCTGTATTCCTTAACGCATTGACAGGCAATGGCGTACATGTGGTAACCGTCAACGACTACTTGGCAAAACGAGATGCAGAGTGGATGGGTCCGCTCTATATGTTCCACGGCTTAAGTGTTGATTGTATTGACAAGCACCAACCCAATTCCATTGCACGTCGCAATGCCTATATGGCCGATATCACTTTCGGTACAAACAATGAGTTTGGCTTCGACTACCTACGCGACAATATGGCCACCCGTCCACAAGACCTGGTGCAACGCAAGCACAACTACGCCATTGTCGATGAGGTTGACTCTGTGTTAATTGATGATGCCCGTACACCTCTTATCATCTCTGGTCCTATTCCTCAGAATGCCGACACTAAGTTGTTCGAGGATTTCCGACCTTATGTAGAACGCATTGTGGCTAAGCAACGTGACTTGGCAACCAAATATCTGGCCGAAGCCCGCAAACTGATATATTCGGAAGATAAGAAAGAGGTGGAAGAAGGCTTCCTCGCCCTATATCGAAGTCATAAGGCTTTGCCAAAGAACAAGCCATTGATCAAGTTCCTCAGTGAGCAGGGTATCAAAACTGGTATGCTGGCTACCGAGGAGATCTATATGGAGCAGAATATGAAGCGTATGCATGAAGTAACCGACCCACTCTACTTCGTGATCGATGAGAAACTGAAGAGTGTGGAGCTTACCGACAAAGGTTTCGACGAGCTGAGTAGCTACACTTCAGACCCCAGTTTCTTCGTGCTTCCTGACATTGTGACGCAACTGGCAGAGTTGGAAAACGACCATAGTCTAAACGACGAAGAACGATTGGCAAAGAAGGACGAGATGCTGAATACCTACTCACTCAGGGCTGAGCGCGTTCATACCTTGATTCAGTTGCTCAAAGCATATACCATGTTTGAAATTGACGTTGACTACGTAGTACTCAACGGTGAGGTAAAGATTGTAGATGAGCAGACGGGCCGTATCATGGAAGGCCGTCGCTGGTCAGATGGATTGCACCAAGCAGTAGAATCAAAAGAGCGCGTAAAGATTGAGGGTGCTACTCAGACATTCGCTACTATTACCCTGCAGAACTATTTCCGCATGTATCACAAGTTAGCAGGTATGACTGGTACTGCAGAGACAGAAGAAGGTGAGTTCTGGGACATCTACAAGTTGGAGGTTGTGGTGATTCCTACCAACCGTCCCGTTATTCGCAAGGATATGAACGACCGTGTCTATAAGACCAAACGCGAGAAATACAAGGCTGTTATTGAAGAGATTGAGAATATGGTCAACCAAGGTCGACCAGTATTGGTAGGTACCACCTCAGTAGAAATCTCCGAGACCTTGAGCCGAATGTTAACTATGCGTAAGATCAAACATAACGTTTTGAACGCCAAGTTGCACCAACGCGAGGCAGAGATTGTGGCCCAGGCAGGTCAAACAAGTATCGTTACTATCGCCACCAATATGGCAGGTCGTGGTACCGATATCAAGCTAAGTCCTGAAGTACGTGAGGCTGGCGGTTTGGCCATTATCGGTACAGAGCGTCATGAGTCACGTCGCGTAGACCGTCAGTTGCGAGGTCGTTCTGGTCGTCAGGGTGACCCAGGTTCATCAGTGTTCTTCGTATCTTTGGAAGACGACTTGATGCGTAAGTTCGCTTCTGAGAAGGTAGCTCGTTTGATGGACCGAATGGGATTCAAGGACGGCGAAGTGCTGGAGCATAGCCTTATCACACGTTCTATCGAGAATGCACAGAAGAAAGTGGAGGAAAACAACTTCGGTATTCGTAAGCACTTGCTCGACTACGATGATGTGATGAACAAACAACGTACCGTTATCTATGAGAAACGACGTCATGCTTTAATGGGTGAACGTATTGGTATGGATATCGCTAACATGATTTGGGAGCGATGCATCAATGCTACCCAGTTGGCTACCTACGACGACTGCAAGATGGAGGTGCTCAAGACCTTCGCTTTGGAAACTCCGTTCAATGAAGATGACTTCATGAACAAGAACAAGGAGGATCTTGCAGGCATGATTTTCGATAACGCTATGCTTCATTTTAAGCAACGCACCGACCATATGGCAGAGATTGCTTACCCTGTTATCAAGCAAGTATATGAAACTCAGGGACAGATGTATGAAAATATCCTTATCCCAATCACCGATGGTCGTAAGGTTTACAACATCTCTTGCAACCTCAAGGAAGCATACGAGACTGAATGTAAGGCTATCGTCAAACAGTTTGAGAAATCTATCCTGTTGCATGTAATTGATGAGGAATGGAAAGAGAACCTGCGTAGCCTTGATGAATTACGTAATTCTGTACAGAATGCTCGTTATGAGCAGAAAGACCCATTGGTGCTTTACAAACTCGATTCTGCGAAACTGTTCGATGATATGGTGGAAGTCATCAACAATGATACTATCTCTATTTTGATGCGTGGACAGATTCCTCTGCAGGAGCCACAACAGGTTCAGCAAGCTGCTCCTGAAAGAAGACAAGATATGAGCCAATTACGTGAGAATAAGCGTGATGCTGACTCTGTGTCTGGTGGTGATCCTGCACAACAGGCAGCTGCAGCTCACGACACACGCGAACAACAAAGAACACCGTATGTAGCGCCAAAGACTGTGGGACGTAATGACCCATGTCCTTGTGGTAGTGGCAAGAAATTCAAGAACTGTCATGGAAAAGGGTTATAAATATTGATGATATGAAAAAGGTATTGCTTACAATAGTGGGATTGACAATGCTCTGGGGATGCCAGAGCATTGACTATCTGTCTATCGACTATCTGCTTCCTGCTGAGATGAGTTTTCCCAACCAGCTCAGGAAAGTGGCAGTGGTGAACAATATGCCTCAAGAGGCTCCCATTACATTGGATCGTCAGTTTACCGACATACCTGACGTAAACGCACGTTTGCAGTACCACAAGACACAATATCTCTCTGGTGACAGCAAGATAGCTACTGAGTCACTAGCGCAGGCGTTGGCCGATGGAGATTATTTCGATACAGTCATTATCTGTGACTCTGCATTGCGAGTTGGTGACAAAGAAGAACGCCGCCAAACACTTACTAACGACGAGGTAAACGAACTCACCCAGCAACTGGGTACTGACTTCCTCATCTCCCTTGAAAACCTTGAGTTGCGTGCCGTGTCTAAGGCTGAGCCCGATGCTTATATGGGTTTATTCGTAGCCAGCACTGATGTCAAGGTATCTCCTACCGTTCGCGTTTATCTGCCACAACAGTCGCCACGCTTACCTATCAACAAGATGGATAGCATTTTCTGGCAAGGGTTTGGTGATGACATCAACGAGTCGGTACATGAATTACCTAATAATCAGAAATTAGTACGCGAAGCTAGCCTATATGCAGGAGAATTCATTGCAAAAACTTTCGTACCTTATTGGGAAACGGCCACCCGTTTCTATTTTCCCAACGGTTCTGTAGCTATGCGTGATGCTGCCTTTTATGTAAAAGAAAGCAAATGGGAAGAAGCCAAAAAATTGTGGCAAAAATCCTTCGACGAGAGCAAGAGCACAAAGAAGAAAATGTATGCATCCTACAACCTAGCTTTGGGTAATGAGATGCTCGATGATATCGATAAGGCTATTGAATGGGCCACTAAAGCACAACAATATGCCATTCAAGCCAACCAAGGTGAAGTAGCACAACTGGCCGGTATTTATCTGCAACAATTAAATACAAGAAAGCAGAGCTATGCCAGTGTGAAGATGCAGATGCAGCGTTTTAATGAAGATTTTTAGGATATCTTGTAAACACTTTTATAAAAAATGTTTATATTTGCCCGATAAATATTCATTGCAATATGAAATTAAACGATTCTTCATCCGCACAGCTCAAAGCCACCATACGCAAGGCTATCGGCAAATACACTGTCGAGAATGAGTCATTTGTTACTGATCTGCACATTCAGGCCAATCCCCAAACTGGTACCTGTAGCTTGATCGATGACGATGATATGGAGCTGGGACACACTACCGTCAAAGAATGGGTAGCGTTTGAGGGTGATGATTTCGACGAGGTAGTAACTGACACCCTTTCCACCTTACTACAAGAAATGAAAGATGCAGGCGATTTCGCAAAGTTGCAAATTATACAACCCTACTCTTTCGTGTATGTAGATGAAGACAAGGAAACCATTGCCGAGTTACTGCTCATGGATGACGATACACTCATCGTCACTGATGGTTTGCTTCAAGGTCTGGACGAAGAACTCAATGAGTTTCTCAAAGATTTGTTGGCAAACTAAAACCAAACACATATTGGGTTAAAGAATAAGAGCGCTTACCTTTCGGCAAGCGCTCTTTATTTTCTATAACAACCACATCAAGCCATACGTGCCTTCAGTTCGTCAGGCAATACAGGCATAGCGCCACTCTGTGTGCATACAAAAGCGCTCACCTCTACTGCCAACTTATGTGCTTCCTCAACAGGTTTGCCTGCCAGGATAGCAGCAGTAAACGAACCCGTAAAGCTATCGCCGGCACCAACGGTATCGGCTACCACCACACGTGGTGTAGGTTGGAAAGACATCTTGCCAGGTGTAAAGACATAACTGCCTTCCACACCACAGGTAAGGATGAGCATCTTCAAACCATACTTAGCCAACAAGAGCCAGCACTTATCAGTCTGAGATATGGAATGGAAACCAAACATACGGCTCACCAGCTCCAATTCTTCATCATTTATCTTCAAGATATTACAACGCCCCATTGACTCCTCCAGCAACTCTGGAGTGTAGAAACTCTGACGCAGATTGATATCAAAGATCTTCAGGGTGTCATCATCTTCTGGCATCTCATCGAGGAATTTCACGATGGTATCATGACTCACCACATTACGTTGTGCCAAAGAGCCAAAGCAAACAGCACGCGCATCATGAGCCAACTCTTTCAGTTCACTGGTAAATGGAATATTGTCCCAAGCTACGCCTTTCTTGATTTCATAAGAAGGAACGCCCTTCTCATCAAGCGTCACCTGTACGGTTCCTGTGGGAAAAGGTACACGTTCAATCAGCGTATTCAATCCTCTCTGGTTGAAAATGCGCATGATCTCATCGCCATCCTCATCGTTTCCAACGGCACTCACCACACAACTCTTGAACCCAAACTGTGACACATGATAGGCAAAATTTGCAGGAGCACCACCTATCTTCTTCCCTTCAGGCAGGCAATCGAACAAGGCCTCGCCCATTCCTACAACAATATCTTTCATAATTATGCTTTAACTTGTTTGATAAACGACAACAGATAAATAACGCCTATGGCCATCACTATAACAGCACCTCCCTGACCTACAGCATCGCTGGCAAAGCCCATAATCAATGGGAAGATGGTACCGCCAAACAGACCCATAATCATTAAACCGCTCACTTCGTTCTGCTTATCGGGCACAGAGAGCAAGGCTTGACTGAACACAATGGAGAAAATATTGGAGTTGCCATAGCCAACCAGAGCGATACCTGCATAGAGTGCCCACTGAGACTGTCCGGCAAACAAGAGTGCCATACTCAACGCCATCATTACAACACTGATGATAAAGAAGGTGCGTGTCTTCAAGACGCGAAGGAAGAATGAACCTGTCAAACATCCCAGTGTACGGAAGATGAAGTAGAGACTGGTAGCAAAGGCAGCTTCATTCAGTGTCATCCCCAAACGTTCCATCAAGATCTTTGGAGCAGTGGTGTTGGTGCCAACATCGATACCTACATGACACATAATACCGAAGAAAGAGAGTAATACAATAGGCTTACCCAACAGTTGCAAGCACTCTATAAAGGTAGAAGGCTTGCCTTCAATAGGTTCTTCGTCAATCTTTGTAACACCTAACGCTAACGTTGCAATAACGCCTACCACCAAGAAGATAGCAAACAGTACTCGCCAGTCGTATCCAAAATCAGGAATTACGTGGGTAGCTCCCCACATAGCCAAATAAGGTGCAATAAACGATGCGATGGCCTTGATAAACTGTCCGAAAGTCAAGGTCGATGCCAGGTTTTTGCCACCAATGATAGAAGACACCAGAGGGTTGAGCGAGGTCTGCATCAAAGCATTACCGATACCCAGCAAAGAGAATGCCACCAGCATGATGCCAAAGCTCTTGCCAAACAAAGGTAACAGCAATGAGAACACAGTTACAATGAGTGATAGCATCACAGTCTTCTTGCGTCCAATCTTGTTCATCAGCATGCCAGTAGGCACTGAGAAAATCAGGAACCAGAAGAATACCAACGACGGGAATATATTGGCGACTGAGTCCGTCAGCTGCAAATCGTCTTTTACATAGTTTGAGGCAATGCCTACCAAATCGACAAAGCCCATAGCGAAGAAGCACAGCATTACTGGCACCAACTTCGCCATCTGAGATTGATTTTGATTACTCATATAGTTAGTTTGTTAATATGTTAGCTTGAAGCAAAATCAGAATTTGTAAACAGTGAAATTCTTCACACTTACGCTTCCACCTGTTGCACCGAATACCACCTTGTTATAAGGCGTATGAGGGAACACTAAGTTAGTCATCACGAAGCGACCATCATTCACAAAGGCCTCCACACTACTACGGTCCACCAGGAAGCGCAACTGCAAATCACCACCATCCACCTGTGTTACAGTAGGTGTGATGAAGTCCTTACTAAATCCTGCAACACCACTCTTGTCGCGGATACAGGTCAGCTCACGTTTCGCCATATCCAACTTATACTCTATCTCCTCGCCTTGTCCATTCATCAATCGGAAGCTGAGAGTACCTTGTTTCTTCTGACGTACCGTCATCAGCACCTCATACGTGCCGACATTGTTATCCATCAGTTTTTCGATGACATACTCCTTGCCGACACTGAATGACTTGCTCATCACCTTACTTTTTCGCAAAGCCAATAATTCTGGCGAAGGAGCCGATTGCATATATGTCTCGCCATCCTTCACGAAAAGTTGAAGATCACGAGGCACAGAGTTAGAACTGCGATATTGCATAGTAGGCACCTCGTTGGCATATTGCCAGTTGCTCATCCACGCCAACGCAATCACGCGGTTCTGTGGAGCATTGCTCCAAGTTACGGTAGCATAATGATCCTTGCCAAAATCCATCCACTTGGTAGCCTTAGGCGATTCGTTAACAAATTTATGACCGTCGAACGAGCCCACGAAATACTGGGTAGCACTGCCTCCAAACGGACCACCAGGATTGATGTTTACTATCAGCACCCATTTCTTCTGGTTCGTACCAGCTACTGGCAACTCAAACAAATCGGGACACTCCCAAACACCGCCATGACTACCCTGACCTTCGCCAAAGTTACTCTCGTAAGTCCAATCCTTCAAGTTGGGTGATGAATAGAAACGCACCTCCTGTCCTACTGCCAAAGTCAAAATCCACTTTTGTGTACTCTCATTCCACGATACCTTTGGATCACGGAAATCAACTACCTCACCCGTCAATACAGGATTGCCGGCATATTTCTTGAACGTACGGCCATTATCAGTACTGTAGGCAATGCTCTGCATCTGCCGGGCACTCGCCTGAGTATAGAATGCCACGATGGCACCAGCACCAAAGCCTGAAGTATTGTTCTTATCCACCACCGCAGAGCCACTGAAGATGGTACCCAATCCATCAGGAGAGATAGCCACAGGCATATGCTCCCACGAAACCAAGTCGCGACTGATAGCATGTCCCCAGTTCATGTTGCCCCAACGGGAACCATAAGGGTTATACTGGTAGAACAGATGATATTCCCCATCTTTATACACCATACCGTTAGGGTCGTTCATCCAACCCCACTGAGGTGCAAAGTGATAGACAGGACGCCACAATGTCTCCTTGTTGGAAGCATCATAGCTGTTGGCCAATGCCAAGTTGTTGCTGAAAACCGCCTCTTTTACTTTCGGACGGGCTCCTCCTCTCTCCTGAGGGTTCATGGCGAAGCGCAACACCACATGCTTGCCTGCATACTTAGACAATTCGTAAGGCACTGTATAATCCACCTTATTGAGGGCTAGACGTACAGTGAACGTCTCTACCTGCACATTATCTACCATCACACTGATACTTACATCAGGTGCTGAATCTTCCACTGGCAGAATGAGATATTTCTGCGTGGGGTTAATGCGGACCATTCCGTGGCCATCACCCAAATCAACAATCTCAACATCACCAACTACAGCAAATGTTGCAAGGGCAAATAAGCCCATCAAACAAAACAACAGTCTTTTCATATTTTCTTTTTCTTAAATTTGTCAATAATAAGGGCTATAGCTCCATCGCCTGTTACATTACAAGCCGTACCAAAACTATCCATAGCAATATACAGACCTATCATCAATGCCTGTGCCGCATCATCGAAGCCCAACATCGACTGCAACACACCTAAAGCAGCCATAATAGCTCCACCTGGCACACCTGGAGCTGCCACCATCGTGATGCCCAACATGCAGATAAAGCCTGAAAACATACCAATGCTATAGGGCATTCCCTGCATAATCATCAGTGCCAAAGCACAAGACACAATCTTCAACATACTACCCGACAAATGGATGGTGGCGCAAAGTGGAATCACAAAACCAGCTACTTCGTTGCTTACACCATTCTTCTTTGCCTGCTCCAGTGTTACAGGAATGGTAGCTGCAGACGACTGAGTACCCAATGCCGTAAAATAGGCTGGTAACATAGTCCAAAGCAACTTAAACGGATTGCGATGCACAATACTTCCCGTAACTACATAAAGCATCACCAACCAGAAGATATGCAGGGCAAAGATAATACCTATAATCTTGATGAATACCACCAAGATGGAGAACACCTGTCCTGTGTGTGTCATATTCAGGAAGATACCGAAGATATACAACGGCAACAATGGCAGAATCACACTGCTAATTGTCTTGATGATAATCTGTTGGAAGTCGCGTGCCACATTCTTCAAGTAGTCCGTCTTCAATGAAGCGGCACCCAATCCCAGCACGAAAGCCAATACCAGTGAAGTCATCACATCCATCAGTGGAGGAATCTTCACACTGAAATAGGGTTCAACACCTTGCGCCTCTGAAATCTCCTCCAAAGGAATGCCTGATGTGATGAGCGATGGAAAGAACGAAAGACCAGTGAAAAGCGAGAGGAAACCAGCCAACAAGGTGCATCCGTAGGCCAGAAACACTGTAATAAGCAACATTTTACCTGCCCCTTGCCCTATATCGGCAATGGCAATGGTAACCAATCCTACAATGATTAAAGGGATACAGAAGCCCAGGAACTGACTGAAGATAGAGTTGAATGTTTCAAACACCCTTACCAGTCCAAGCGGAAACACCTGACCGATAATGATGCCCAGCACAATAGCTATCAAAATGCGTGGCAACAATCCTATCTTGAACTTCTTCATGCTTTCATGGCTATTAACGAAGTCAAAGTTACGAATAAACGATAGAAAAGCAAAAGAAAAACAAAATATATTATAAAAAAAGCCCCTCCTTTTTACAAGAGGGACTTTTCATTTTGATTGGCTTTACCCTATCTGGGTTGATTTTTTTTTCAAAGCCGCAATACTTTCCTTGAGCGAAGCGATAATGCTCTCTGCATCATGCTGCTTCTTACGTTCCAAAGCCACCACAGCTTCCGGTGCGTTCGCCACAAAGCGTTCGTTATTCAGTTTAGCAAGCACACCCTTCAGGAAACCTTCCTTAGCCTTGAGTTCCTTCTCCATACGGGCAATCTCAGCCTCGGCATCAATCAGGTTGCCCAGA
Source organism: uncultured Bacteroidales bacterium (assembly GCA_902779085.1). Taxonomy (GTDB): domain Bacteria; phylum Bacteroidota; class Bacteroidia; order Bacteroidales; family Bacteroidaceae; genus Bacteroides. Next base: position 118,660 of record CACYZY010000004.1, read on the forward strand.
GGCACCGCATATTCTGTAGTACCTACCATGAAGCTTGAAGCGCCATCTGCTTTATTGTCAACTTTCTCAATGTTAGACAAATTACACATTTTGTTCAACAAAGAATTAAAGTCTGCTACAGGGTTCGTACCTACCACCTGCAAGGTCAGTTGCTCCTTCTGCGCAATGTTCTTCTGCACACGGATGGCACGCACACCACTGATAACTTCCTTCACAGCTTCCACCTGCTTCAACAGGTTCTCATCTACCTTGCCCACAGGTTGCATCGGGCTCACCATCAGGCTCTCGCCTTCCTTACGCTCGGTGATGTGTTGCCACAACTCCTCACTGATGAATGGCATGAACGGATGCAGCAGATGCAACAAATTGTCGAAGAATTCGATGGTTTTCTCCATCACCTTACGAGGGATAGGTTGCAGATATGCAGGCTTGATCAACTCAAGGTACCAAGCCGAGAACTCATCCCAGAACAGCTTATATACAGCCATCAGGGCCTCACTCAGACGATACTTGCTGAACAGGTCGGCCACCTCTAAGGCTACAGCGTTTTGCTTGCTCTCAAACCATTTCATTGCGATTTCTGATGCCTCTGGCACCTCGATATCAGCTACCTCCCAACCCTGAATCAGTCGGAAAGCATTCCATATCTTGTTGCAGAAGTTACGTCCTTGCTCGCAAAGCGCGTCGTCAAACAGGATATCGTTGCCGGCAGGAGCCGAAAGCATCATACCCATGCGCACACCGTCAGCACCATATTTGTCAATCAGTTCCAATGGATCAGGCGAGTTACCAAGACTCTTCGACATCTTGCGTCCCAATTTGTCTCGAACGATACCCGTAAAGTACACATCCTTGAATGGATAAGTACCCATATACTCTTCGCCAGACATAATCATGCGGGCCACCCAGAAGAAGATGATATCAGGAGCTGTCACCAATACACTGGTAGGATAATAATATTTGATTTCCTCATTGCCCGGATTGTTGATGCCTTTGAACAATGAAATAGGCCACAACCAAGAGCTGAACCAAGTATCAAGGGCATCTTCATCCTGACGCAAATCACTCAACTGCAAATTATTGTCGCCAGTTTTCTCACGTGCCAGTTTAAGTGCATCTTCTGGAGTCTCTGCCACCACAAAATCATCATTGGTGTCGTAGTAGTAAGCAGGAATGCGGTGTCCCCACCACAACTGGCGACTGATACACCAGTCCTGGATATTCTCCAACCAGTTCTTGTAAGTATTCACATATTTCTGTGGATAGAAGTGCATCTCACCCTCCATCACAGGCTTCAGTGCTATCTCGGCAAAATGCTCCATCTTGAGGAACCACTGCAAAGAGAGACGTGGCTCGATAGCGGTGTCTGGGTTACGCTCTGAGTAACCTACCTTGTTGGTATAGTCCTCCACCTTCTCCATCAGACCAGCTTCCTGCAAGTCCTTGGCTATCACCTTACGGCAATCAAAGCGGTCCATGCCCACATACAGAGGGCTCTGCTCAGAAATGGTACCGTCAGGATTGAAAATATCGATGGTTTCGAGGTTATGTGTCTTGCCCAGCATATAGTCATTCGTATCGTGAGCAGGAGTCACCTTCAAGCAACCCGTACCGAACTCGATATCCACATAGCGGTCCTCAATCACAGGAATCACCCTGTTCACCAATGGCACAATCACCTTCTTGCCCTTCAGCCACTGTGTTTTCGGGTCTTTAGGGTTCACACACATCGCCGTATCACCCATGATGGTCTCAGGACGTGTAGTAGCTACAACTGCATAATAGCCTTTGGCATCCTTGTGAATCACATTTCCCTCGCCACTCTCGTCAATAGTATCTTGGTATTCAGGAGCCACATAGTATTTCAGATAGAACAGATGGCTCTGCTCCTCCTTGTAGATTACCTCTTCGGTAGAGAGAGCCGTCAGTGCCTTGGGGTCCCAGTTCACCATACGCAGACCACGATAGATGTAGCCCTTGTTATACAGGTCAACAAACACCTTGATCACACTCTTACTACGCTCCTCGTCCATTGTGAAGGCCGTACGGTCCCAATCGCATGATGCGCCCAACTTCCTCAGTTGCTGCAATATAATGCCACCGTGCTCATGTGTCCACGCCCAGGCATGCTCCAGGAACTGCTCACGTGTCAAGTCGCGTTTCTTGATACCCTCGCCTGCCAGTTTCTTCACCACCTTAGCCTCAGTAGCAATAGAAGCGTGGTCGGTACCAGGCACCCAAAGGGCGTTTTTGCCCTCCATGCGGGCACGACGCACCAGAATATCCTGTATGGTATTGTTCAGCATATGTCCCATGTGCAACACACCCGTGACATTAGGTGGTGGAATCACGATGGTATAGGGTTGCCTTCCATCAGGTTTCGAACTAAAAAGCTTATGGTCAGTCCAATACTGATACCATTTCCCCTCCACTTCTGCGGGACTGTACTTACTTGCTAACTCCATTTTATCTTATTTTCTTTACGTTTTTTCAATAATTTAGGGTGCAAAGATAATGGTTTTTAAGGGGACAACAAAATAAGTTACTTATTTTTTGTACATTTAGTTAGAACAATAAGATGATGACACTGACATACATTTGATATGAAAGGCATTAAATTGTAAAAATTTGTTAACCACTATGCTTTTTTCTGCTTAAAAAAGCCTAATTCTGCACATTTATAGGATACGCAAAAAAGGCTTTTTTTGTTATTTTTGTTCAAGGAAAAACAACAAATAGTATCATTTTAAAGGTTAATTATCATGTCAAAAACAGTAGATTTATTAGTAGAGAAAAGTCGTGACCTGTCAAAAGGTCTGCGTAAGCACCTCAACGAGGGAGGTAATGGCGTTACCCTCACTGAGATTGATGAATTAGAGAAGACTCTTGACGCTCTGGTGAAAGCCAGTGAAGAGTGTGAGCTCATCCGCGCCGAACTGGCTCCTAAGGTACAACACACCAACGAACTGATGGCTCAGGTAAAAGCCGTTTATGCCGAGAAGAAAAAGATGCTCAAGTTACGCTATCCACAGACACAGTGGCCCGACTATGGGGTACCCGACAAAAGATAATCCCTAGCCTCACATTTTTATGGCTTCATAGGTATGTTTTGAAAAAATATACATACCTTTGTAGCACAACCACCCGCCAAAGCCTCCTGACAATGCTCACATCGGCGGGTAGTTTTTTATTATCATAACAATCAGAGAACATGAACAACAAGACCAAAGCCATATTATGCAGCTTTCTGCTCTGCTTCGCCATCGGACTGAAGGCACAGGCTCCTGTGCAACATCCCTGGCAAAGTGCTAAAGTAGGTTTCTTAGGCGACTCCATCTGGGATCCCAATGCTTATACTGATATGAAGAAAACATGGAGTTTTCTCAGTGAGTGGCTGGGCATCACGCCCTATGTCTATGCGGTGAGTGGCAACGAGTGGACACATATCCGTCATCAGGCCGAACAACTGAAGGTTCAGCATGGCGACGATGTTGATGCCATCGTCGTCTTTGTGGGCACCAACGACTTCCTGGCTGGTGTACCCATCGGTGAGTGGTGGACAGAGAAGCGTGAGGAGGTGATGCAAGCGGTGGGGCACCCCAAGGCGCCTGTAAACCGTGTGAGACGGACAATGGTAATGAGTGACGACACATACAAAGGTCGCATCAATCAGGCCGTGAGCCTGTTGAAGCAATTCTACCCCACCAAGCAGATTGTCTTACTGACACCCCTGCATCGTGGCCTCGCCAACTTTGGCGACCGCAATCTGCAACCAGACGAGAGTTACCAGAACAGTGCGGGCGAATATATTGACGCCTATATCCAGGCATCCAAAGAGGCAGCTGACGTGTGGGGCATCCCTGTCATCGACCTCAGTGCCCTCTCGGGCCTGAACCCTATGGTAGAGGAGCAAGTGCCCTACTTCATCAATGCCGATACCGACCGCCTGCATCCCAACACCACTGGGCACGAACGAATGGCGGCAACGCTCTATTACCAGCTGATGACCCTCCCAGTATACTTTGACATCGGCAACAAGCAGGCACCCATAGCCACAAGAAAGTTCCAAGATGTGCAAGAACACTCGCCTGATGTGTTTCTGGTGATGTACGACGAGAAAGTAGGCAAGGAACCATTGCTGAAAGCCATACAGGAATATGGTGCCGAGATCAAGTACGACTACAACACCATCAACGGTATGGCGTTGAAGAAACCAGCCAACAAGTCCCTCGAGGAGACCATGCAATATTTCAGGAGCGTCAAGGGAGTGACAACGGTGGAATACGACCACATCACCCGTCTTACCGACCCTGTGAGACCTAAACCGAGAATAAGATAATGGACAAAGAGAATGACATAAAAGAACAGGGACTCATCACCGAGCAACCCTCACACTTCGACCACCTGGAACAGATGTCGGCACTCGAGCTCTTGCAGCATATCAACGAGGAAGACAGGAACGTGGCGATGGTGGTAAGTCAGGCCATCCCACAGATTGAGGCTTTGGTATCAGCCATTGAGCCCAAGATGCGACAAGGAGGACGCCTGTTCTATATCGGAGCAGGCACCAGTGGACGCTTGGGTGTGCTCGATGCCAGTGAGTTGCCACCCACTTTCGGTGTGCCCGAGACATGGGTGATGGGCATCATAGCAGGTGGCGACCAAGCTTTGCGACATGCCGTAGAGCGAGCAGAGGACATCTCCGAGCAAGGGTGGAAAGACCTGCAAGCGCACCACCCCACCCAGGACGACTCAGTGATTGGCATAGCTGCCTCGGGCACTACGCCCTACGTGGTGGGCACCATCCGTCAGGCTCGCAAGAACGGACTGCTGACGGGTTGCATCACCAGCAATCCCGACACCCCATTGGCACACGAGGCCGAATATCCCATTGAGACCATCGTAGGCCCCGAGTTCGTCACAGGCTCAAGCCGCATGAAGAGCGGTACGGCACAGAAGATGGTGCTCAACATGATATCCACCACCCTGATGATCCGACTCGGTCGTGTGCAGGGTAACCGCATGGTGAACATGCAACTCACCAACGACAAGCTCATCAACCGAGGCACCAGGATGCTGCAAGAGTCGTTGGGACTGAGCTACGAGGAAGCGCACAAGCGCCTGTTGGAAGCAGGTAGCGTGAGCCGTTGCCTATAGTAACTGTAACATATAATCAACACATAAAATCAACATTATGAACAAGAAATTATTACTGACAATCGCGTTCTTAGCCACCATTTCTCTCTCTTTTACATCATGTAAGACATCAGAGGAGGCAGTAATTAGCAGACTTGAAAATCTGTCTGAACGCGTAGACAAACACGGGGCCGACTTCGACTCTGATGATTGGAGCAAAGCCTTTAGTGATCTTGAGAAGATTCACAAAGACATGAAAGACTGTGACTTTACCAGTGAACAACTCAAGCAAGTGGTGCGGGCCGACGGCAAACTTGCTGCTACTATTGCCAAGAAGGGTGCCAAAGTATTGAGCAAAGAAGGTGCAGGCCTCATAAAAGAGTTAAGTTCCATTGCCAAAGAGTTCCAGGAAGGCTTTATGGATATCTTCAATGAAGAAAATATGAAAGAAGTTGAAGACGAGCTCGAGGGTGTATTGAAGGACATCGAAAACGAATGGGAGAAAGAAGACAAGAAAGAAACTGAATAATGCAACAAAGGGTGAGCAAACGTTTGCCCTTTACAACGACTGAACATAGATTATCCCCACCAAATTCGGTGGGGATAACTATTCACTTCAAAGTCGAAAACGTCAAATATTATTACCATACAACAGAGAGATTACAGACGAATGCAACACGGTTTTAATCCTTGTCACTTTTGCTTCTAAGCCAAATAAAACCTGACATTTCAATTTGATTATCAATATAGTTACAACATAGTAAATTGATTATAAAAACCACCTCGATGCCCTTGCCACTTGGCGTAATATAGATTAATAACATCGCTACTATGAAAGTTGATTTTTTCGTGGGCAGGTGAAGATTAAACAATTGAGGACATTTTAAAGCATGGATTGCACTATAGGGGTAGTAATAGTTATGTAGTCAAATAGTCATTAGTCATTTAGTCATTTTCATTTTGGGATTCGTCATTTTGCTCACTATAATTATAAATATTAATATTTATATTTATAGTGCGGATTTTGACAACCAGAAATCGATTTTGACTAATGACTAAATGACTAAATGACTGCGAAAACTAAAAATGCTGAAAAATGCTTGACAAAAATTTTTAGAAAAAAATAGCAAAACATTCGATACCCGCATTTTTCATGTTTTATATTTGCACCCGCAACGATGCAAGTGCGACTGTCGGCTGCGGCCAAGCAAGCTCGCCTCCGCATTTGCCTTGCACGACAGTTGCGACGTCATTCGAAGGGCATAGTTTTGCTGCTTCGGGAAAAAGGTAGATTTAATTTGGGAAAAAGGCCATTTTTCACCGAGAAAGCAAAAAGAACCCTAAGGGTTAGCAATTGAGACGTAGCGCCACGAAACCATCCAAAGGCCACGGGGGGACGGGACAAAGCGACTCAAAAGCAGGCGGGAACCACAGCCCGATGAAGTCTGTGGAAGAGTACAAACGACTAAACAAGCGGGATGCGGTGACCCGATGTAGCTCGTCGCAAAACGATCTTTGACTTATTGCTACAGTTAATTATTTATCCTAGGCAAGCCATACGGTGCCACAGATACAATCGTTTAAAAGGTGTGCTGACAAGGTGTCTATCAGCACTATTTCAAGCAATGGGTATGGACAGAACAATACCTTTAATTATCTGTATTAACCTTCTTATTCTTCGCTTCTCGCCTGCTCCTCATCTCTTCCATATATCCTGCAGTGATGATGCCTGATGGTAAGGCAATGATGGCGATGCCCACCATGGCGGATATAATACTGATGAGACGACCAATTTGGGATATGGGATATATATCGCCATAACCAACGGTGGTAAGCGTACAGGCGGACCAGTAAAAGGCATCGAAGAAAGTGGCGAAAAGCAACTCTCCTGTCTCTGGATTAATCTGCTCTTCTGCATTGAACATAATCAATGCCGTAATGAAGATATAGAACACGGCTAACGTGAAAACCGTGCAGAGCACGACTATCTGCCTCCTCATTACTGACATCACTATCTCCAAGGGCTCAAAATAACGTATCACCTTGAAGACACTCATAGTCTTGAACAGTCTGGATACTCGTGCCAACTTGAATGTAGGACTGAGAAGGTTGACTATGGGGAGTATGGAGAGCAGGTCGATGATGGCCATCGGGGTGAAGGGGTATAGCAGGAAAGCTGCCCAGGGCTTGCGCTTTGACTTATAATCGGCGGTGCTCCAACGCATGATATAGTCAATAATGTAACAGATGCCGGATACCAGGTCGAATATCCAAAACAAGGTGTTGGTAGATCTGAACATCAAGGGGAAAATACCTATGAATATGGCTATGAGCATAATGATGTCGTACGCTTTCGACCACTTATTCTCATTCCTCATATCAACGAGCATATGTATATAATCTCGAATCTTCTTCATATAGCTGTATTATTCAATTTTACCAAAGGGGGAAGAAATAAAGCAGAGCAAGCATAGTGGCGTCGATGTCGTCGGCCCTGCCAATGAGCGAACCACGGGAGTTGTACACCCTATCGCCATCAATATGACCCAACAAACGGCCTCGGTAATCATAGACGCGACCATTGTCGATGCGACCAATAAAACGACCACTACCATCGTAAACGCGGCCATCGTCAATACGCCCCACCAGACTGCCAGAGCCATTATACAGACGTTCTCCATCAACCCTGCCTCTCAAACGGCCACTGGCATCATAGATGCGACTGTTATCTACCCGTCCTTTCAGGCTGCCACTGCTATTGTAGAACCGTTGGGCAGAAGCTCCCAGCACAAACAGTCCGAAGCAGATTATCATCAAGAGTCTCTTCATGGTTCTTTATTTTGCACAAAGATAGTGAAGCGTCAGCTAATTTGCAAAATATGGGCAAGAATAACGATATACATCGGGAAAAATGGCTAAATTTGCAGGCAAATCACGTGAAGACCTATGGGAAAGAAAGGGATGAAAGATGGGGCATCCATGAAGCATACGAACATCAGGCGATGGCTGTTGGGTGTGCTACTGATGATTACCTTCGCCATGATGGTGATACCTGGGGGCAATGCGTTCTATGCGAACAGCATTTATCCGGTCATTGGTTCGTTGCTCGCAAATGCTTCCTCGTGGATTCCGTTTTCTATTGGCGAGGTGTTCGTGATGGTGAGCATCGTGTGGATGGTGTGCTACCCTATCTATGCACTGGTGCATCCGAAAAGGAAATTCCTGAAGGCATGCGGCAACGTGCTGGAGTATTTGCTGTGGGTACTGGTGTGGTTCTACTGGGCATGGGGGCTCAACTACGGACAACCGAGCTACTACGAGCGTACGAACACCATGCCTGTGGCCATTGACGAACAGGCGTTCAGACGCTTCGCAGACCATTACGTGGAGGTGCTGAACAGTAACTATACGGTGGTGGAGGCGAAGGATGAGACAAAGGTGAAGGAGAACGTGATGGCTGCCTACAAGCAGCATGGGTTCAACCGCATACGGGTGGTGAACCCTCAGGTGAAGACGATGCTCTACACGCCCTTGGCATCGATGGTGTTGGTAACGGGCAGCATGGCGCCCTTCTTCTGTGAGTTTACGATAAACGGTGATCTGCTACCGCATGACTATGCAGCTTCCTATGCGCATGAGTATGCTCACTTGCAGGGCATCACCTCGGAGGGGGAGGCAAACTTCTATGCTTACCTGGCCACCACACAGTCGATGGACAAGGGTATTCGCTTCAGTGGCTACTACTCGATTCTGGGGCATGTGTTCAACAACGCCAGGGTGCTGATGAACTCGGACGACTATTTTGCCCTGTATGAGCGCCTGCGTCCTGAAATCAAGGAGATGATTGAGAGCGACAGGGCATACTGGCAAGAGCGGTATAGCGACATCATAGGTGAGGTGCAGGAGTATCTGTTCAACCTCTACTTGAAATATCATGGAATGCCAGAGGGGATTAAAAACTACTCGGAGGTGATTGGACTAATTATGGCAACAGAGACTTTCTGAAGCAGCGAGCGCAGAGCCAAACTTATTTGAGCTATGCCGAGTCGCGACAGAATTATTACGAAGTAAATTTTTTGACTATGCATACAAAAGAAGAGAAAATGGAGGCCTTCGGGCGACTGCTCGACATCATTGACGAGTTGAGGGAGAAATGTCCGTGGGACAGGAAGCAGACAAATGAGAGCCTGCGTCCTAACACGATTGAGGAAACATACGAGCTTTGCGAGGCACTGATGAAGAACGACGACAAGGAAATCTGCAAGGAGCTGGGCGATGTGCTGATGCACGTGTGTTTCTATGCTAAATTCGGCGACGAGAAGGGTGAGTTTGACATCAAGGATGTGTGCGACCGCCTGTGCGACAAACTGATATACCGCCATCCGCATATCTACGGCGATGCGGTGGCCGAGAATGTGGGACAAGTTCTTCAGAACTGGGAACAGCTGAAGATAAAGGAGAAGGGGGGCAACAAGACGGTACTAAGTGGGGTGCCTAACTCTCTCCCTACCCTCATCAAGGCATATCGCATACAGGACAAGGCACGCAACGTGGGCTTCGACTGGGAGGATGCATCGGGAGCCTGGCAGAAGGTGAAGGAGGAGATAAGCGAGTTTGAAGAAGCATCGAAAGACATGACCAAGGAGGAAGCGGAAGCTGAATTTGGCGACGTGATGTTCAGTCTGATCAATGCAGCTCGCCTGATGCACATCAATCCTGACAACGCGTTGGAACACACCAACCAGAAGTTTATTCGTCGCTTCAACTATGTGGAGGAACATAGCATCAAGCAGGGGCGCAACCTCAAGGACATGACACTGGAGGAGATGGATGCCTTGTGGGAGGAGGCGAAGAAGATATTTCATAATGATGAATAAATCTTTCCCGATTTTCTTAACGCTGCAGAAACGTATGTCAGTTTTATTCATCATTATTTGTTGTATTTTCATTGTCATATGATAAAAATGCAGTAATTTTGCAGCCTCAAATTTATATACAACTATGGCTTTTATAGAAACAAACAATTTGAAGGGTGATGTTTTCGGTGGTATTACGGCCGGAATTGTTGCCCTACCATTAGCTCTTGCCTTTGGTATTCAGGCATTTGGAAGTATTGACGATCCTTCTGCCAGCTCTATGGGAGCGTTGGCAGGTCTGGTGGGTGCCACCCTCTTGGGCTTCTTTGCCTCTCTCTTTGGGGGTACACATTCACAGATCAGTGGTCCTACAGGTCCGATGACGGTCATCACTGCTACCTTGATCAGTGGCGTGTGGGCCTCTCAGCATTCGCTCAGTGCCGTGCTCATCAGTATGTCGATGGCAGGTCTGTTCTGCGGTTTGTTCCAAATCCTGTTTGGCGTCATCAAGATAGGCAAGTATGTGAGATACATCCCCTACCCTGTGTTATCGGGCTTCATGAGTGGTATCGGCGTTATCATCATCCTGCAACAACTCTATGCGTTGGTGGGACTGAAATCGCCTGTACTGGCAATAGATATGATATTGGAGTTGCCTGAGCGCATCACTGCTGGTGTGTCATACGAAGCCTTACTGTTGGGCTTGGGCACTATCGCCATTATCTGGCTGATGCCTAAGCTGACGAAGAAGGTGCCTGCCACTCTGGTGGCACTGTTGGTGATGACAGTGGTATCTCTGTTCTTCAAGATGGAGGATCGTTTGCTGATTGGTGCCATCCCTGGTGGATTGCCCATGCCTTTCTTCGCTAATGCCAATATCTCACTGGCTGGCATTGACTGGTATGAGACAATCAAGGTGGCCATCGTGCCTGGCTTGACATTGGCTGGTTTGGGCAGTATTGACACCCTACTGACATCAGTCGTTGCCGACAACATTACCAAGACGCATCACAACAGTAACCAAGAGTTGATTGGTCAAGGTATCGGTAACATGATGGGTGGTCTGTTCTGTGGTATCGGCGGTGCAGGTGCTACTATGCGTACGGTGGTAAACGTAAAGAGTGGTGGTCGCACGAAGATTAGCGGTATGATTCACTCTTTGTTCCTGTTGGCTATCTTGTTAGGTCTTGGCGGACTGGTGCGCTATGTGCCTCTGTCAGTATTGGCAGGTATCCTGATTACCGTTGGATGGGGCATCATCGACTTCAAGGGTTTCAAGGACTTGCTGAAGATTCCAAAGGCCGACGCAAGCGTGTTGCTCATCGTGTTTGGTCTGACGGTATTGGTAGATTTGCTTACAGCTGTAGGTATTGGTATGGTGATAGCCTGCGTGTTGTTCATGAAACGCGCAAGCGACCTGGTAGAGGGTGGCTACAGCTCGTCTGTGATGACCAACTTCGACAAGGAGAGTCCCTGGGCTGATGAGGGTGGCATTCCTGAGAGCCTAAAGGACCGTATCTATATTCAACGTCTGAATGGTCCTATCTTTTTCGGCACCATCACCAAATTCCAAAGTGTGATGAACGATGTGCCTGCTGATGCGAAGATTGTAATCATCCGCATGCGATTGGTAAGCTTCATGGACCAAAGTGGTCTGTATGCTATGGAGACGGCCATCAAGGATATTCAGTCGCATGGGGCAACAGTACTGATGACCATTATCCAACCTCAGCCAATGTATATGCTGAAGACGATGGATGTGATTCCTGATTTGGTGCCGGAAGAGCATACGTTCAAGACTTTCGAGGATTGTACGGCATTCCTGAAAACGCTCGAACAGTAAAACTCGAGCAATTAATCCTTCGGGAGATAAAACAAGAAAGGCTGCAGAAATGCAGCCTTTCTTATTGTTCCTTTGGAAGAATCTTGAACTTGACCTTCAGAATGCGACGCTTGTCGAGCGACAACACCTCGAACTCATAACCCTGATAGACGATCTTTTCATGCACCTTAGGAAACTCTCCCTTGAGCTCGAGCAACAAGCCACCAACGGTGTCGCTCTCACCTGATGCCTCTTCAAAGGTATCTTCGTCAAGCTGGGTAATCTTGTAGAAGTCTGTAAGCAATGTCTTTGCCTCAAACACCCAAGTATTGTCATCAATCTTGGCGTAAGAACGATCTTCCTCGTCGTATTCGTCTCGAATCTCACCCACTATCTCCTCGATGATGTCCTCCATCGTCACCAGGCCAGAAGTACCACCAAACTCATCTACCACAATGGCGATGTGCACCTTGCTGGTCTGGAAGTCCTTAAGCAGCATATCAATCTTCTTGGTCTCAGGCACGAAATAAGCAGGACGAATGAGTGACTGCCAATGGAAATTGTCAGTTTTGCCCAAATGAGGCAACAGGTCCTTGATATAAAGCACACCTTTGATATTATCTACCGTACCCTGATAGATAGGAATGCGAGAATAGACATTATCTATGACGCTCTTCATTACATCTTTGTAAGGAGTACGGATATCTAACGCCACCATATCCATACGTGAGGTCATTACCTCTTTGGCTGTTTCACCTCCAAAGCGGATAATACCTTGTAGGATTGAGCTCTCGTCGGTTATCTCTTTCTTGTCTGTCAGTTCCAATGCCTGCTCCAACTCATCGACAGAGACGTTATGTTTCTTGGGAGAGAAATATTTATTCATGAAGAATGAACTGTGCACCAATGCTTGGGCAAAAGGCTTGAACAAAGAACTGCAGAAGCTGATGCCAGGAGCGGCAAATCGGCAGAACTTCAGTGTGTTTTGTGCAGAATAGATTTTGGGCACTATCTCACCAAAGAGCAACAAGAGGAAAGTCAGTACCACCGTCAAAATGAGGAACTCAGCCAAAGGTGAGCCAAACTTGAATACCTGCATAAAGAAATAGTTGCAGAGCAGAATGATGGTGACATTCACAAAGTTGTTAGTGATAAGAATGGTGGCCAACAAGCGTTCCTTATCGCCCAGCAAGCGCGAAATACGCTGGTCGGCAGGATTTTTCTTTTCATCGATGATGCTGAGATCGGAGGGCGAAAGTGAGAAGAATGCTATCTCCGATGCCGAAGCAAAGGCAGAGAATAGCAACAGAAAAGCAGCCACAACAATGGCAACTATGGCCGCTGCTGATGGCTGCTGAATTGTTATGTCATTAAATACAGCTAATAGCTGAGATAAAAACGAGTCTGAGTCCAAAGAATTACAAATTAGTTAAACATGTTGTTAAAACGGCAAGTCTTCTGCTGAATCAGTTGCAGGCTGGGTTGCAGGAGCTGCAGGCTGAGCAACTGGCTGAGGTGCCGTTGGTGCTGACTGACTGGAGGATTTGGGCGTCAGCATCTCCATCTCATCGACATAGATTTCAGTTACATAACGCTTGATGCCACTCTGGTCGTCATAGTTACGGGTAAATATCTTTCCTTCCACATAGAGCTTGTCGCCCTTGTGAACATACTTCTCAACTGTTTGTGCCAAACCATTGCGGAACACAAGGTTGTGCCACTCCGTACGATCGGGCACCTGGGTGCCGTTCTGAAGTGTATAACCACGCTCAGTAGTTGCCAATGTCACTTGTGCTACTGCACGTCCGCCCTCAAAGTACTTCACGTTGGGATCTCTTCCCACATTTCCAATTAAAATCGCTTTATTCATAAATGTTATTTTTAAAATTAATTGTTCGGCACAAAAGTAAAGTAAAATATTGCATCTTGCAAGTTTTTATGATGATTTATCCAAAAAAAGTGTGATGAGTCGTGGGAAGGCATAGTCGTTCAGTTGCTCTACCTTTATCTTATGATAAGAGGCAAACGAACGTGTGTTAATGGGCAATATGAGTTGGTAGAAATCGGCCATAATGACGCGATGGGTCAGCACATGCTTCACGCCCTGAAAAAGTAGGATAAGTTGGGGAGTTTCTTCCTCGGTAAGTTGTGGCTTTATGGCCTGCATCACTTCTTCTGGCAAAAGTTGATGGTCGCTCTCAACAAGGGGTAATTCGTATAGGTTCTGCCAAATATCACGACCTGTGCGCTTACGGATGAAGGCATAATCACCAGCCTTGACCCATACATAGTGGAAGTAGCGCGTCTTAATGGCCAACTTCTTTTCCTTCTGGGGTAAGACATCCACCTTTCCTGTACGTAAAGCCTCACATGTTTCTGCCAAAGGACAACTGGTACACTGAGGCGACTGAGGGGTACACACCAAAGCGCCAAAATCCATAATGGCCTGATTGTAGTCACCTGGGCATGATGGGTCAAGTTGATCTTGTGCCAAAGCAGCAAATAGTTTTTTGCCATGAGTGGTATCAATGGGTTCTGTGATGCCAAAATAGCGTGCCAACACACGATAGACATTACCATCTACCACTGCATACGGCATATCGTAGGCAAAAGAGCAGATAGCAGCTGCCGTGTAGTCACCTACCCCTTTGAGGGCTCTAACCTCTTCATAGGTTTTAGGAAAGATTTTATCCTCTCTCGTTGTTTCTGAGAAGGAATTACACTTCTTGCCATCGGTGTAAGCAATATGGTTTGCCATAGTCCTTGAAACTATACTTTTAGCTGCGGTATGCAAGTTACGGGCTCGAGAATAGTAGCCCAGTCCTTGCCATAGTCGCATCACCTCGTCTTCTGGGGCATCGGCCAACGCCTGCACGGTGGGAAATCGCTCCATAAAACGCAAGAAATAGTCGTAGCCCTGACTCACACGTGTTTGCTGAAGAATGATTTCAGAAATCCATATGCGATAAGGATCACTGGTGTTGCGCCAAGGAAGGTCACGACGATGGCTCTTATACCATATTAATATTAAGTTACTGAGGTTGCTCATGTATTATTCTAGAAATACGCTCACAAAAATAGTAAAAACGGGAGAAGTAAACACTTAATTTGCTCAAAATGCGTGTTTTTTATAAAAAAAGACCTTTCCAATTTTGGGAATTAGAAAATAGGTAGTATATTTGCAGTCCGAAAATACTAACATTCTAAAAATTAATAAAGAAATGACTAAAGCTGATATCATTAACGAGATCGCAAAGAACACTGGCGTAGATAAAAAGTCAGTAGCTGCTACTGTTGAAGCATTCATGGCTGCAGTAAAGAATTCATTAGAGAAAGAGGAGAACGTTTATCTCCGTGGTTTTGGTAGCTTTATTGTTAAGAAGCGCGCTCAGAAGACCGCTCGTAACATTTCAAAGAACACTACTCTGATTATCCCAGAGCACAACATTCCAGCTTTCAAGCCAGCTAAGACTTTCACTCTGCAGGTAAAGAAATAATTATTAACCCTTTAATTTTCAAAAGCTATGCCAAGCGGTAAGAAGAAAAAAAGACATAAAATGGCTACGCATAAGCGTAAGAAAAGACTGAGAAAGAACAGACATAAGAGCAAGTAAACTTTTTTCTTGGTCTAAAAGAGATAAATAAGAAGGACAAATTTGAGTAGTTTTGTTCAAGTTTGTCCTTTTATTTATATCAAAAACAACATTTGTCTAAGACAAAGAGATCTTTAACTTATTTAGTAAAGTAACCCCGTGACTAACGAACTTGTGGTGGATGTGAAACCTCAAGAGGTTTCCATCGCTCTGTTGGAAGACAAGCAATTGGTGGAACTTCAGAAAGAAGGCAACAATACCGCTTTCAACGTGGGCAACATTTATTTGGGACGCATTAAGAAAGTAATGCCGGGACTCAATGCATGCTTCGTGGACGTGGGATACGAGAAGGAAGCATTTCTTCACTACTTGGACTTGGGTGAGAAATTCAGCTCTCAAAACAAGTATGTCAAGCAAGTTTTAAGCAACAAGAAGAAACTGGCCCCCCTCAGCAAGGCTTCAATAATGCCTACCCTACCGAAAGAAGGATCTATCTCCGACTATCTGGAAGTAGGACAAGAAGTGGTGGTGCAGATTGTCAAGGAACCTATCTCAACAAAAGGACCCAGACTGACCGCAGAATTGTCGTTTGCAGGCAGATATCTGGTACTCATGCCTTTCGATGATAAGGTTTCAGTATCGCAAAAAATTAAATCGGGCGAAGAGCGTGCACGCCTCAAGCAGTTGCTGATGAGCATAACTCCTAAAAACTTTGGAGTAATCGTCAGAACAGTAGCTGAAGGAAAACGTGTAGCTGAGCTCGATGCTGAACTTAAAGTCTTGCTGAAGAGATGGGACGACGCTATGCAGAAAGTGCAGAATGCAACGAAATTTCCGACACTGATTTACGAAGAAACAAGCCGTGCCGTAGGTATGTTGCGCGACTTGTTTAATCCTGATTTTGAGCACATCTATGTAAATGATGAAGCTGAATTCAACGAAATCAAGGATTACGTATCAATCATAGCCCCTGAAAAGGCAGGAATCGTGAAACTGTACAAAGGCGAGTTACCCATCTATGACAACTTTGGAGTAACCAAGCAAATCAAGTCGTCGTTTGGACGTACCATCTCCTATAAGAATGGTGCCTACCTGATTATCGAACATACAGAGGCTTTGCATGTGGTGGACGTGAATAGCGGAAACCGCACCAAGACCGACAATCAGGAAACGACTGCACTAGAAGTGAACCTGGGTGCCGCAGACGAACTGGCACGACAGCTCAGACTGCGTGATATGGGTGGCATCATTGTGGTGGATTTCATCGATATGGCTTTGGCAGAAGACCGTCAGAAGCTATATGAGAGAATGTGCGCGAATATGCAGAAAGACAGGGCAAGGCATAAAATCTTGCCTTTGAGCAAATTCGGACTGATGCAGATTACTAGACAGAGGGTAAGGCCTGTACTGGACATAGACACGCTGGAAACATGCCCTACATGTTTTGGCAAGGGAAAGATTCGCCCGTCTATCCTCTTTACAGACTCTCTGGAGAGCAAGATCGACTACCTGGTGAACAAGGTGAAGATGTCAAAATTCTCATTACACGTACATCCTTATGTGGCAGCTTATGTCAACAAAGGACTGCTATCGCTCAAGCGACAATGGCAGATGAAGTATGGATTTGGCATCAGTGTAATTCCCGATCAAAGTCTCGCTTTCTTGCAGTATAAATTCTTCAACAAGAAAGGCGAGGAGATTGATATGCAGGAGAAACAAGATGCTTAACACTTAGAGAAAGCCCTGAAGCTAATAACTTCAGGGCTTTTTTTATTGATCACTTACTATTGGTTTGTCCTAAATCTGTTATTACTCTTGCAAATAAGACTCCAGGTGGCAAAGTTGACTAAATTCTGTTATGGTAGGTACACCAGGCTTTTTATCTGATTCACTAGAGCAGCAATGAATAACTTGGCACCCTAACGATAATGCAGGTGCAATGTCATTTTTGTAAGAATCACCGATGACAACAACTTCATTTGGTTGGAAACCTTGTGACGTAATAGCATTTAACCAGATAGCAGGATCAGGCTTACGTATCCCCACTACAGTTGAGTCAATAATACTCTGAAACAAAGGCAACAAACCAGCTTGCTCAACCTGTGTTTTAAGATTGCCATAATAGTTGGAAACTAGCAATAAAGGATAACGAGTTGCCAATAGTTGCAAAACAGGTTTGTTAGCGAGCACATATGAATTGGAAAACTCAGTCACCAAACGTGCAGTCTGTTCAGCCAATTCTTCTTGATGGGTTGAGGCAGGAAGCACTCCATTTTGACAAAGATGCTCAATCTGCAAATGAGTCTTGTAACGTTGCGTCTGCAACAAGCCATCTGTTGGTTGCACCAGCTGTAGTCGCTCCATCTCACGTTCTGCAAACACATAAGAATCGCGGAAATTTTCAGGTGTAAGGGGCAAATGTAATTGTTCGGCATACACCTTGAGGTACACCTTCATCCAATGCATAAATGGCGTGTCTATCGTGCCACCAAAATCAAAGGCTAAGGCCTTAATCATAGTTTCTCCTCCATTTCTCTGCTAAGTTGTTCATGTCTCCACACCATATATATTAATAATGCGTTCATCAGGGTTATTTCAAACACAAAATAGAGCCAAGGCATATTGATAAACAAAGAGATGAATAACACAATCACCCTTGTATTGAACGAGAGAATATTGGTGTAAGGCATCAGTGGCAGACTTTTCTCACGAAATTGCATACGAATCTCAGTCGGAGCTACACCACCAGCATACCTTTCTTGCAAGGTATGGAAAAAATGCTGGAAATGAGGCGTCATCTTTTCTTGATTTGCTGTATAGTCCTTATAAAAAAACTGAAACAGTTTCTGCAAGAAACCATCCTTCCAACTCATCATTTTGTATTTCTCTGCTTGCTGACGGGCATTATCCAATTCGCTGCCCTGTTTCCCCAATAAGAAAAAGAGGTGAATATTACGATAATAATCCGCCATTGCTGCTTGCTTGCTATGACAAAAGCCTGCTATAGCTGCCAATACGAATATCCACAAGCCCCATTCGGGATAGAGGCGAAAACAGATAGCCAAATAGATAGAAAAGAACCAAATATCACCAGAAAGGCCATCAAGTATACGACCTATCTCCGACTTCTGGCCTGTGAGACGGGCCAGTTGTCCGTCGGTGCTATCATAGGTATTGGCCCAAACAAGCAACACCATACCAACAAAGTTGATCAATAGCGATGGAAAATAAAACAACACACCAGCTGCCACTCCCAAAAAGATAGACATGATGGTAACGGCATTAGGTGTAACGCCCAAGTTCCTGAAAAACAAAGCACATCTGAATCCTATAGGACGATAGAAGAGCAAATCTATCCATTCTTCGGTATCTTTCGATTTCAAAGATAACTCAAACTGCTTTTTATCTTCTTCTGTCATATTTCTTCTTTTTCAATTTTCTGTATTATGGCCTGTGCAATAGCTTTAGCCCCCTCTTGACGACAAGGAGCAAAACTTGGCCAATCGTTAAAATCAATAATATTGATGGTACCATCTGAAGCAACAATAGCATCTCCACCATAAACGTCTATCGCTAAAACTTCTGCAGCTTTATTACAGATAGTTTGAAGTTGTTCAACAGAGAATGCAATACCTTTAGGAGCGCCATTAATTTCTTCGAGGCCAAACTTGCTATGATGCGCAACAGAGGGATAGAACCAATGGAAAAAAGAAGTGCCTGCCACTCCGTAGAACTTTATAAGGTCGCCTTGCAAATGCTGACTAACCACTACCCTATCGATATCACGTTTGACAAAGTCCTCAAGCACTTCCGGCAACTTAGATGTTTGTGATACAAACACAACATCGTTAGCCTGAGTGGTATGACCATCTGCTCGCTTAACCCAACAAGAAGATTCACTTGATAAAACATTTGGTTTAGCCCCTATAAAGTCTTGTTCCAAATCACACACAATACTCTCGGGTTGCGGAATTCCGTATTGTTGAAAAAGCAAGGTCATCTGCTCTCGACGGCAATTCTCTATTCCGAAGCCAGAATTGACTGCCACGACTCCCAGTGTTTCTAACTCTTGCAGTTTAGACACAGCCTCATAGCTGCGTACCATATTAAATATGTATTTCTCTTGTATGATGTCATGCAGCAAATCTTCTTCTTGATACACCCTCACTTGATGTCCCATTGCTTCCAAACGCTGAAGCACAGTCAAGAAGATAGCGCCATCATTATCAACGCTATTGGGTGAATAGATAGGTGCTCTACTGATACCTGCTATATGATAGAAATCTTTCATCTTGATAAAAGAAGTTGGGCTTTTTCAATATCAGCTGCATGATCAATATCAATGATTTTACTGAAAGGCCACGCTTGAACTCGTAAACCAGCATCAACCAGATATTGCTGGAAACCACGCATACGCTTTACCCCTTCTTTACGAGCTGTAGGTAACAATGATAAGGCTCGTTGATTCATGCAATAAATTCCTCCGGAGATATATCGACAACCTGAGTATGCTTCATTGGCATAACCAGTTATTCGTAAATCTTCTTGACGTGTCTTCACATATAGCGGCTTCTCGTCATCAATATAATCAGTCACTCCCATCAAGGCATCATCAACATCATCATTCATGAAATGACGCACATACGCAGCTAACTCATTTTCATGAAAAATAGGATCAACCGTAGTAAGACAAATTTTTGATTCTTCATCCTGTAAAAAGGGATGCAACTCGCAAAAACTCTGGAAAGAATCTGGGGTAGATTTCACCACAATATTCAGAGGGACAGATAGTTTAATTGTTTTCAAATAATCATACACCTGTGTCATCTCTTCATTAACTATAACACTCACACTCTCGGCATCGTTCTCACAAAACAGTCGAATAAGTCTGCCGATAAGTGTCTCCCCACCCACCTTAACCAAAGGTTTGGGAGCAGTGATACCCTCAGCGACAAGTCGAGAGCCTTGGCCAGCTGCTATCAATCCATATTTTAACGACATTATACTTCGTTATTAAGTGAAAATAATATACCTTTGCAAAGATAATTTAAACCGAAAATAGTGCCAAATTATTTAAACATTATTGAGGTACAATATATCTTATTTTTAGAAAATAAAACTATCCTTAAATTATGAAATACAATTTTGATGAAATTATTGTGCGCAAAGGCACTGACTGTGTGAAATATGATGCAGTGAAAGAATTATGGGGACGTGATGACTTGCTGCCTATGTGGGTAGCCGACATGGATTTCCGCACTCCAGACTTTATCGTAAACTCAATTCGTCAGCAACTTGATCAAGGGGTTCTAGGATATACTCAGCCCTGCAAGAGTTGGTACGATAACATTATACAATGGGTAAGAAAACGTCATGATATGAAGGTGCAAAAAGAGGATATTTGCTTTGTCCCAGGTATCGTGAGGGGTATAGTTTTTGCATTGAATTGTTTCACTCAACCTGATGACAAAGTGATGGTGATGCCTCCCGTATATCATCCTTTCTTCTTGGTAACCGAGCATAACAACCGTCAGGTAGTGTACAACCATTTGGACATCATTGACGGACAAGTGCACATTGATTTTGAGCGTTTTGAACAAGATATTAAGGGATGCAAGATGCTTATCTTCTGCAATCCTCATAACCCTGGTGGTAGAGTGTGGAAAATGGATGAGTTGCAACGGGTGGCTGAGATCTGCAAAAAGAACGGGACGTTGGTTGTGAGCGATGAGATTCATGCTGACCTCACCTTACCAGGCTATAAACACCATTCGTTTTCGTCAGTATCAGAAGCTGCGCGTATGAACAGCATCACCTTTATGGCTCCTAGTAAAGCCTTTAATATGCCTGGATTGAGCAGCTCTTACAGTTTGATTTTCAACCCAGAAATACGTGAAAGGTTCAATGTTTTTATGGAGTCAAGCGAGTATTCTATGGGTAATATGTTTGCTTATTCGGCATGTGCTGCTGCCTATGAACAAGGGGAAGATTGGCTGAACCAAATGCTGGCTTATGTACAAGCGAACATTGACTTTACTGAACAATTCCTAAAAGACTACATCCCTGCCATTAGTATGTTGAAACCTCAGGCTTCGTATCTGATATTCCTGGATTGCAGAAAACTGGGACTCGATCAGGAAGAGCTAGTGAACCTATTTGTAGATAAGGCTCATCTGGCACTGAACGATGGCACCATGTTCGGTAAAGAAGGCAAGGGTTTTATGAGACTGAACGTGGGATGTCCACGAAGCGTATTGGAAAAGGCACTGAAACAATTGCAACAGGCTGTGGGTTGATAAATCAATTTATTTGTTTATATTTGCAAGTAATTAATCTTTAAATATATGTACACCATACAAACGAACCAAAGTGGAACGCGCTCGATGCAAATCAGCGACGATCATTTAACGACTATCCGCAAATATGGGTTATTCAATAACCTGACCGACAGCAATGGTTTTGTGGATGAGAATGTGCTTGAAAAGCTGAAACTCAGTGTGCGTTCACTCATAGCTGCAGAGAATGGCGACATAAAAGACTTGCTGAACTTGTGTATTGATGTAATCTATCACGACAACATGAAAGCTTTCGGTCTGCAGAAACTGATGGCACTCTATACTACATGGAACGCTGAGCATCCTGAGGTAGAGGCTCCAGCAGAGAATTCTGAAGTATGAGCAAAGTGACAGATAGGTCATAGTATGAACAACTTAACAGACTGGTTACCTACCACAAAAAAAGAAATGGAATTGAGGGGATGGGACGAACTGGACGTGATTCTGTTCAGTGGCGATGCCTATGTTGACCACCCCTCATTTGGTGCAGCTGTTATCGGACGAATACTCGAGGCAGAAGGACTGAAGGTGGCCATTGTGCCACAACCCAACTGGCGTGACGATTTGCGTGACTTCAAGAAACTGGGCAAACCAAGATTGTTTTTCGGTGTCAGTCCGGGGTGTATGGACAGCATGGTCAACAAATACACGGCCAACAAGCGCATCCGTCATGAAGACGCTTATACCCCTGATGGGCGTACAGACATGAGGCCCGATTATCCCAGCATTGTTTATACTAAGATTCTTAAACAGCTATTCCCTGATGTTCCTGTATTCCTAGGAGGCATCGAGGCCAGTATGCGACGACTTACCCACTATGACTACTGGGAAGATCGGGTACGCCCGAGCATCTTAGTGGACAGTGGTGCCGACCTTCTGATGTATGGCATGGGCGAAAAAACAGTGGTGGAGATCGCTCGCAAGATAGAGCGTGGTGAACCACTGACTGACACGCCTCAGATTGCTTATCTTACTAACAACATTGAGCCCCAAGATACTGATATTATACTGTTCTCACACGAAGAATGTGTGAAGGACAAGAAGAAGGAAGCTGCCAATTTTAAACATATTGAAGAGGAGAGCAACAAGTGGAGCGCACAACGCATTCTGCAACGAACGGGCAAGCAAACAGTGGTTGTGAATCCACCCTACCCACCTATGACGGAAGCAGAGTTGGACCATTCTTTTGACTTACCATATACTCGTTTGCCTCATCCAAAATATAAGGGCAAGCGTATACCTGCCTATGACATGATAAAGTTCAGCATCAACTTGCACAGAGGATGCTTTGGGGGTTGTGCTTTCTGCACCATTTCTGCCCATCAGGGTAAATTTATCGTTAGTCGTAGTAAAGAGAGTATCCTGAAAGAGGTGAAGAAGGTAATACAAATGCCAGACTTCAAAGGTTATCTGAGCGATTTGGGAGGTCCTTCTGCAAACATGTACCGTATGCACGGGAAGAACCTAGAATTGTGCAAGAAATGTAAACGCCCATCGTGCGCTCACCCTTCTGTGTGCAAAAACCTGAATAACGACCATCGCCCATTACTGGATATCTATCACGCCGTTGATGCTTTACCTGGCATTAAGAAAAGTTTTATAGGTAGTGGTGTACGCTATGATTTACTGCTTCATAGGAATGAAAATGAAGAGGTAAACAAAGCCAATAGGCAATACACCAAAGAATTGATTACCAAACATGTTAGCGGCAGATTAAAAGTAGCACCCGAGCATACAAGCGATGATGTACTTTACCTCATGCGCAAACCTTCGTTCAAACTGTTTGAGGAGTTCAAGAAGATATTCGACCGCATCAATACCCAAGAGAATCTGCGACAACAGATTATCCCTTATTTTATCAGCAGTCACCCTGGATGCAAAGAGGAAGATATGGCAGAATTGGCTGTGATCACAAAGAAGCTCGATTTTCACTTGGAACAAGTGCAGGACTTCACGCCTACCCCAATGACCGTATCAACAGAAACATGGTACACAGGATTTCATCCCTATACTTTAGAGCCTGTGTTCAGTGCTCGCACGCAACGAGAGAAACTGGCGCAACGTCTTTTCTTCTTCTGGTATCAGCCAGAGCAAAAGCGTGAAATCATCAACGAATTGCGACGCATTCATCGCACCGACCTAATTGACAAGCTATATGGGCGTCATTGAACTTCGCCCATAGCATAGATCTCTTGAAGAACGAGCAGCGCATGCTCCACACTCTCAACATCCTTCACCAACATGGAACGTTTGTGGTCATTACGTTCCTTCAATTCACAACGGCGAGTGTATTTCATCATATAGTCGATGAGTTTGCCAAACATCTTACCCTTATAATAAGGACTCTCAGGATTTGATACCAGAAACAACGTCATACGTCCGCCTTTCAGGAAAATCCGCTCCACCCCCAACCTTGCTGCCAACTTTCGTAAAGGCACTATACGCAGGAGCTCTTCTGTTTCTTGGGGTATAGGACCAAATCTATCCAATAATTTGATTTTAAAGTCCTCTACATCCTTATCGGTAGAAAGATTATCGAGTTCACGATACAACAACATACGCTCACTGCTACCCACAACATAGTTAGCAGGCAAGAGCAATTCAAGGTCACTCTCAATCTGACATTCATCTACATAATGCTCACCCCTATCTTCTTCATTTTGGTTGTTAGCCTCAACAAACAGTTCACTGAACTCTTCCATCTTCAGCTCATGCACAGCTTCTCCTAAAATCTTCTGATAGGTTTCATAACCCACATCGGCAATAAAGCCACTTTGTTCAGCACCCAGCATATTGCCTGCACCACGAATGTCGAGATCTTGCATAGCGATATGTATGCCACTTCCTAATCCCGAGAAGTTCTCAATGGCTTGCAAACGGCGACGAGCTTCCTGTGTAAGCGTAGATAATGGAGGAGCCAACAAGTAGCAGAAAGCTTTCTTGTTACTACGTCCCACCCTGCCTCGCATCTGGTGCAGGTCGGAAAGGCCGAAATTGTGTGCTTCATTGATGATTATTGTATTGGCATTGGGGATGTCGATTCCGTTCTCCACAATAGTAGTAGAAAGCAACACATCATAGTCATAATTCACAAACCCCATGATGATTTCCTCTAAGGCAACAGGATCCATCTGCCCATGCCCTATAGCTACTCGACAATCTGGAATATGTTTTAAAATCAAATTCTTTAGTATTTCCAGATTCGAAATATGATTGTTGACAAAGAACACCTGTCCGTTGCGACTCATCTCGAAATTGATGGCATCAGCTATCACCTCCTCATTGAAAGTATGTACTTCAGTCTGTATGGGATAACGGTTGGGAGGTGGTGTCTGAATAACAGAAAGATCACGTGCCCCCATCAGTGAGAATTGCAAAGTACGAGGAATCGGAGTAGCCGACATCGTTAGGGTATCAACATTCACCTTCATCTGGCGCAATTTCTCTTTGGTGCTCACACCAAACTTCTGTTCCTCATCAATAATCAGCAATCCCAAGTCTTTGAATTTTACTTCCTTGCCTAAAATCTTATGGGTACCAATCAGGATGTTTACTTTGTTCTCTGCTAAATCAGCAAGAATTTGTTTGGTATCTTTTGCAGTGCGAGCACGACTCAGGTATTCAACACGACAAGGCATATCTTTGAGCCTGTCCTTGAAAGTTTGATAATGCTGATAAGCCAGTACGGTAGTTGGCACCAATACAGCTACCTGCTTGTTATCGCTCACCGCCTTGAAAGCAGCCCTAATAGCTACCTCCGTCTTACCAAAGCCCACATCACCACACACCAGACGGTCCATCGGGCGGTCGCTCTCCATATCGGCCTTCACATCAGCAGTTGCCTTGCTCTGATCAGGCGTATCCTCATAAAGGAATGATGCCTCCAACTCTTTCTGCATAAAGCTGTCGGGACTATAAGCAAAGCCCTTCTCATCCCTACGAGCAGCATACAGTTTAATAAGATCACGAGCAATGTCTTTTATCTTGGTCTTGGTTCTGTCCTTGATGCGTTCCCAAGCTCCTGAACCCAATTTATTCAGGCGAGGAGGTTCACCGTCTTTGCCCTTGTATTTCGATAC
This sequence comes from uncultured Bacteroidales bacterium, assembly GCA_902779085.1. Lineage (GTDB taxonomy): Bacteria > Bacteroidota > Bacteroidia > Bacteroidales > Bacteroidaceae > Bacteroides. The sequence goes on from CACYZY010000004.1 coordinate 144,481, forward strand.
CTTATGCAGCGAATGAATAGAAACGAACACCACATCATCATTCTGATACACCAGTTTCATCACCTCCTGCGTGGTGTTGCCATTAGGGATGCGCACCAAACCAGCAAAACGCCCCACACCATGATCGGTATGCACCACATAGTCACCAAATTGGAACTCGTTGAGCTCCTTCAGACTTTGTGTAATCTTACCACTTCGCGCCTTATCACTCTTAAGGTTATACTTATGGAAACGGTCAAATATCTGATGGTCGGTAAACAAACATATGCGTTGCTGATGGTCAACAAAACCTTCGTGTATTGTCTTCTCAACAGCAGTGAACTCAATATTGTCACCCCTATCGTCAAAAATAGCCTTGATACGTTCTGTCTGTTTTTTGCTATCGCTACAGATAAACAAACGATAGCCATCGGCCATATATTGCTGAAGACGTTCACTCAACAAGTCGAAATTCTTGTGAAAGATAGGTTGTATATCTGTATCAAACGACAGAGAGGCATCAGGAGTACCAGTAGGTTTCAAGCCAATCTCCATTCGTCTGAATGCCACCACCTTGTGCATAAACTCATCGCCATCAGTTAGCTTCCCTTCCAATATCAGTTTCCCTTGTTCTTCTGCTTCACGAGCCAACTTGGCTTGCTCCGTCAAAGCCTCATCATGCACCTGTTGAATACGTTCGCGCAACCAGAACAAATCACGCATCACCACCATGGTTTCGGGTTGCAGGAAATCAAGGAAAGACACCATACCACCATCCCCCTCACGCGACAATCCTGCACTGAGATCTGGCACAATGACTATGCTGTCTTTTTTATCTTTCGACAACTGGCTCTCAATTTCGAAGGTACGGATACTGTCCACCTCATCGCCAAAGAAGTCTATACGATAGGGATATTCTGATGAGAAGGAGAAGACATCGATGATACTGCCTCGTTGCGCATACTGTCCTGGTTCATATACATAATCAGTATACTGAAATCCGTAATGCTGCAACAAGTCAGTTACAAACTTCATATCCAGCTGATCGCCAGTCTTAATCTTGATCGTCTTCTCATCCAATTCCTGGCGGGCTATCACTTTCTCGGCCAACGCATCAGGATAAGTCACCACAAACAAATTGGCAACATTCTTCTCCAGGCGGCTCAACACCTCAGTGCGCAATATTTCGTTGGCAGCATCTTTCTGACCGAATTTTATGGCTCTACGGAAAGATGAAGGGAAGAACAGCACCTGTTCATCACCCAACAATTGCACAAGGTCATGATAGAAATAGCCGGCTTCTTCAAGGTCGCCCAAGATGAAAACAAAGGGGCAATGGGTGTTACCTATTAACGCAGAGGCATAAACAGAAGAGGCAGAAGCCTTGAGACCTCCGCAAAAAATATGCTTTACCTTACCTGAATTAATCAGCTGGCTCATCGCCGCAACTTGCGGATGTTTCACCAGCAGCTGTCGCAATTCATCTATCTTCATTTCAGGGTGCGAAATTACAAAATAATCGCTACTTAAACAAGCAACCCTACTGTATTCGCAATATTTCTTTCTGCCACATCTTTCTTCATAGCCTCCGTCAAAGGCAAATCGACAGGATTGATACACAACACTTGAACAAAACCAGCTTCGAGTAATGCCTCTTTGTCTTTTATTCTTCCAGCTATCAAGGCCGTAGAAATACCAAATCTCTTTGCTCTTTGCATGATACCCGAAGGTAATTTGCCCATCAGTGTCTGGGCATCAGCACCACCTTCACCTGTAATCACCAAGTCGGTACCTTTTAATAGTCTGTCAAAATCGATGGTATCAAGCAACAGATCTATGCCCAATCGGCAATCGGCATGCAAATATTGCATGAAAGCATAGCCCAGGCCACCTGCAGCACCTGCACCAGGCTTATTGGAACAATCGTAGCCCATTTGCTGAGCAGATTGTTGGGCAAAGACTAAAGCACGTTGGTCCAATTCCTCCACCATAGCTGGTGTGGCACCTTTCTGGGGGCCAAATACATGAGCTGCGCCCATAGGTCCGCACAAAGGATTCGCCACATCTGTAGCAACACTGATATGTATATCTTGGAAATTGATGAGAGCATCTGAAAGAGCCTGCAGCATTCCTTTTCCTACATCACTCGTAGCACTTCCACCCAAGCCTATGATAAACCTTTTGCAACCTTTTCTGATAGCATCAGCTATCAGTTGTCCTGTGCCATAGGAAGTAGCCTTCATGGGGTTTCGTTCCTCAGGTTTCAGCAAAGTCAGTCCACTGGCTTTGGCAATCTCAATCACTGCCAAATCATCTTTCTTCAGGTAGCAAGCTCGGATAGGACGCATCAATGGGTCAAGCGCATCAATCTCAACCAGTTCTCCACCTATAGCAGCATGAAAGGCAGCTATCCACCCTTCACCACCATCACTCACTGGAATCTGCACCACCTCTGCCTCAGGATGTTTCTGCAACACTCCATTACAAGCAGCAGCATTGGCCTCAACAGAAGTCAAGCACCCCTTAAAAGAATCTATGGCAACTATACATTTCATTTATTTCCAGCTATAAGACACCACTGCCTTTGCAGGTAATTCAGCCACGAAAGCAGCAACACCATTTAAGGATACATTTACTTGTTGGGCTTCACCCTGATTGCTGATCACCAAGCCATAAGAACCATCTGGATTGATGAAAGCAGCATAAGTTAGTCCTTCTGCAGCTTTATCGTTGGTAGCAATGCGATAAGCACCAGGCTTTGCTGCCACACTCATGTGGGCCATCGCATAGAAATGGGAGTTACGGGTAATGGTGGTATAGTCGGTATTGTCGATATCCACTACCCCATAGCATGTGGCACAAGCTCCTTCACCACGATGCGGACCACGATCGTTGTCAAGCATCAGGTTCCACACCACAGAGCCTCTGCACCATCCATTGACGGTAGCCAACCCCAGTTGTTCGACATCACGCAGAAGAGACTTCTCCAAGTCTCTGCCATTATTCCAAGTACCGATACTTGCCTCACTGAACACCAACTCTTTATCTGGTGCTTCACGTTGGATGCGAAGCAATTCTGATGGTCTTCCTCCATAGTTGTGGTAAGCTGCACCAGCAAAGAACCTCGCAGCTTCAGCATCTTCGTAGATGTGCAATGGATATTGTTGCTGGTCAGGCATATCGTCGTAATTGTAATTGTGGTCAAAAGCATAAACCTTTACAGCCAAATTAGCCTTTCGCAACGCAGGACCCAATGCCTGTTTCACAAAGGCTTGCTGTTCTTTCCAACCCATGAATAAAGAAGCTGAATTGCCTCGATTCAACGGTTCGTTCTGTGGTGTGATACAATAGATAGGCACACCAGCCTGCTGCATGGCCTGTATCCACAACACAAAATAGTGAGCATAATCCTGATAGTATGCAGGATTGAGTTGTCCCCCTGTCCACGAATCAAATGGCACTGGTTCTTCCAGACTCTTCACTTTCATCCACTTCGGACATGTCCATGGGGTACCCATAATCTTAAGGGCAGGATTAATGGCGAGTATTTCCTTCAAAGCAGGAATCACATACTTGGTTTCCTCTACTGTCAAACCGAAATGCTCAATGCCAGGTTCGTCACATAGTGTATATTCGCTCAGTGAGAAATCTGAGCAACCTATGCTCACCCTCACATAGCTGAAGCCAAACTTATCGGGAGCAAATGTTTCCTCCAAGAAAGCGTGCCTTGCTGCTGCAGGCATCAACGACAAGTTGTAGGCAGTGGAGCCTGTGATCGCAGCCCCGAATCCATCGATTTCCTGATAACGGATAGAGGGGTTGATTTGTATTTCAGGCAACCCCGTTTTAGAGACGCCTTGTGTGGTTTGTCCCTTTGTCATGTCCAGTGTACGAGTAACGTCAGTAGCATAGCTCGTTACTTGCTGAGCCTGTACTTTTATCCCCAAAAACAGTAAACATACTACTATAAATATCAGCTTCTTATTCATAACTTGTTAAATGATTGATTTAATAAAGAAAGCTCCTCACTTGAAGGAGGAGCTTCCTAAGATTTACGTCACTTTTCGCCTATACAATAATCAGTCGGCGAGTGTTGTGAATATGTCCGAATTCCACCAGATAAACGGTCTCTGGTTTATCAGGCTGCATCAGTTCTTCCATGATAGGTGGCATGTATGAGTGCGTGCAGGCATAGCTGTACTTCAGGTCATGATAGCCCTGTTTCAAGCCACCAGGTTTATCCACAACCAGAGTAACCAGCTCCAATGGATTCCAGTGCACATTACCAGCCTTCAGCATTTCCTGCCAAGTATAGTCAGAACCATTCAAGCGCCACAGGATATGGTCTTTGGTAATTTCCTCACCATCGACAACGATAGAGCCCACCTTTACCTGGCTCAAGAAAACGCCTCTGTAATAAGGCAGACGAATTTTCACCTGGAAGCCAGTAACCTTGCCCCCCTCAGTGATATTCCTAAATCCTACAGATTGTATTACTTGTTTTTCCATACTGTTTCCTCCTTCATTAATCACCCAAAATTCTCTTCATCATGATGTGCTGCTTGCGCAGTGTCTGACCTACCTCATAGCCCTGGTCGTACTTGTCGCTACCCTCATACTCGCTGAGCAGATAGCCGTTCCAGTTGTGGTCAATCATGATCTTCAACACTTCTTCGTATGGAATCTCTGTCTCTTTAAAGTCGTCGCTCATATGGAACAACTTAGCGTGACAGCAATAGATGTAAGGCAGCAATGGAATAATATCCTCTGGCTTGCTGTAATGAGCAGTCTGTCCTGGAGTTTCACGACCACGAGTAGTACGGAACACGCTGAAGTCGATATTCAGACCGAAGTTCTTGGTACCCGTCTTCTTGATGAAATCAACATAATCGTTGATAAATCCCTCCGTCAAGCTCGATGGAGTATGTATTTCAGGCAACATCACCAAGCCTAAGCGCTCAGCTAGTGGCAATGCCTTGATGATGATATCCTGCCAGTTGTCAATAGGAGCCAAGTCACCGTCTTTCACCGTCATCTTGGTACGCAGGAACTTAAAGCCCAGACGATGAGCCAGATGCAAGTCACGGCTCAGGAACTCAACTGCCTCATCAACATTCAGCAAACGGTCCTGATACAAACGGCAATCCAACCAATGACCATACTCTACTGGCTCGATGTCATACTTACGGCACAACGCCCACCAGTTGTTGATCCACTCCTCAGTAGGATAAGGATAGTTGGCGATGTGTGCATTGGCCAGAATCTCGATGCCATGAGCACCCATGTCGCATACGTCTTCAAAACAATCTTCAAGGTTTTTCTCGAAACCGAACTCAGCTGAATAGCTGTAGAATGAAACTCCTCTCTTAGGACCTTTGCGCTCAGCAGGAGCTGCTTCAGAAGCCTTCACCTCATCCACAGAAGCTGCCTTCATTGACCCAGGCAAAACGCTTGCCACAGCCACAGCAGAAGCTCCGCGCAGGAAATTTCTTCGTGAAATGTGATTTTCTTTCATGTCAATCTTTTCATTAATTTAAGGTTAATACTGCAAATATAGGGCTTTATTTTTAAAATAAGTGAAAAAGCAATGAATTATTAGAGTTTGTAAAACAAAAATAGTTACATTTGTGACATATAAAACAAAATAACAACATGCATTTAGGAAGCGACAGTTTAGTAATTATTCCCACTTACAACGAGTGCGAGAATATTGAGAAGATTATCCGTGCAGTGTTTGCACTGGAACACGACTTTCACATTTTGGTAGTAGAAGACAACTCACCAGACGGCACAGCTGCTATTGTAAAGCGCATGCAGGAAGAGTTTCCTGAGCGCCTGTACATGATTGAGCGCACAGGGAAATTAGGCCTTGGTACGGCCTATATTGCAGGTTTCAAGTGGGCGCTCGAACAAGACTATGACTATATCTTCGAGATGGATGCCGACTTCAGTCACAACCCCCTCGACCTACCCCGTCTCTATAATGCTTGCGCCAAGGAAGGAGCAGATGTAGCCATCGGCTCTCGCTATGTGTCTGGTGTGAATGTGGTAGATTGGCCTATGAGCCGTATTCTGATGAGCTATGGGGCCTCAAAGTATGTCAGACTGATTACAGGTATCCCAGTGCACGATACAACGGCAGGATTCGTTTGCTACCGTAAGGAAGTGTTGCAGATGATTGAACTCGACAACATCCGTTTCAAGGGCTATGCCTTCCAGATAGAGATGAAGTTTACTGCTTGGCAACTGGGCTTCCTCATCAAGGAAGTGCCCGTCATCTTTGTCAACCGCAAAGAGGGTACCTCCAAAATGAACAGCAGTATTTTCGGTGAGGCCATGTTTGGTGTCATCCGTCTGAAGTGGGATTCAATGTTCAAGAAATGAGCAGAACACTCATACATAACGTCACCATCGTCAATGAGGGCAAGCAGTTCAAGGGTGCTGTCATCATTGAGAATGAGCGTATTACGTCCATTGTAGAAGGACAGGTCTTCAACATAGAAGATTTCGAGACAGTGATCAACGGCGAAGGATGCTACCTGTTGCCTGGTGTCATCGACGAACATGTGCATTTTCGGGATCCAGGTTTGACACACAAGGCAGACATCACCTCTGAGAGCCGTGCAGCCGTTGCAGGGGGTGTGACCTCTGTGATGGATATGCCGAACACCAATCCGCAGACCACCACCATCGAGGCTTGGGAAGCGAAGATGGACAACTTTGCCCAACATAGCTTAGCAAACTACAGTTGTTATTTCGGAGCTACCAACAGCAACTACGACTTGTTCGACAAGTTGGACAAGCATCGTGTGCCTGGCATCAAGCTCTTTATGGGCTCCAGTACGGGCAACATGCTGGTAGACAGGATAGAGAGCCTCCGCCATATCTTTGGGGGTACTGATTTGTTGATCATGGCGCATTGCGAAGACCAGCACATCATTAGCGAGAACACAGCCAAATATAGAGGGGAAGATGGTGATGCTCCCATTGAACTGCATCCCGTCATTCGTTCCGAAGAAGCTTGCTGGCTCTCGTCCAAGTTGGCTGTTGAACTGGCACAGGAGACTGGTGCCCGTCTGCACATCGCCCATATTTCTACGGCTCGCGAGTTGGCTTTGCTCTCCAATGAGTCTATAGACCAGAAGCGCATCACAGGTGAAGTATGCATTTCACACTTGATGTTTAACGATACTGACTATCAGTCTTTTGGCGCGAAGATAAAATGCAACCCTGCCGTAAAGACCATAGCCGACCAGCAAGCCTTGCAAATGGCCCTGCAAAGCAACCTGCTCGACACAGTAGCCACTGACCATGCACCCCACTTGCTTTCCGAAAAACAAGGTGGGGCCCTGAAGGCTATGTCAGGCATGCCCACCATCCAGTTCTCGTTGAACTGCATGTTGGAGTTGGTGGACAAGGACGTCATCAGCATCGAGACACTGGTGCAGAAGATGTGCCACAACCCTGCCCTGCTCTACCACATCGAGCAGCGAGGATTCATCCGTCCTGGCTATCAGGCCGACCTCGTCTTGGTGCGCCCCAACAGCCCTTGGACCGTTAATCCTGACATCTTGCAAAGCAAATGTGGATGGAGCCCATTGGAGGGTCACCAGTTTAACTGGCAAGTTGAACAAACATTTGTCAATGGCAATCTGGCATTTGCTAACGGCAAGATAGTGGAGGGAATAAAAAAAGGACAAGAGCTGAAATTTAAATAACCAATATTAATAATGACTTTTTGAAGTAGCAAGCGTAGAGCTAATCTAGCTTGAACTTTGCCGAGTCGCAACAGAATTTGGCGAAAAGCAAAATAAGAAATAAGAATTAAAATCTAAATACTATGAGGATTAACAGACGATCATTTATCAAGACAGGCTTGGCAGGTGGTGCTGCTTTGGCCATGGGTGGTTGCGCCCCAGCTGCCCCCAAAGAGGAAGCAGCTCCCAAGACCACAGCTGCCGACAACAAGTTCCACCTCAGTTGTGCAGACTGGACATTCCATCTGTTTGACATCGACACAGCCCTCCAGACCTTGCAGAAGTGCGATATCCACTACCTCTGCATCAAGGACTTCCACTTGCCACTGGATGCTACTGACGAACAGATCAAGGCGTTCCACGCAAAGTGTGCAGAATATGGCGTTACAGGCTATGGTGTAGGTCCTATCTACCAGAATACCGAGGAAGAGGTGGACAAAGCCTTTGCCTATGCTCGCAGAGTAGGTGCTAAGGTCATGTTGTCAGTGCCTCCCTACGAGCTGTTGCCTTACGTAGATAAGAAAATCAAGGAATATCCCGAGATCAAATATGCCATCCACCTGCATGGACCAGACCTGGATGTTTATCAGGATGCCACCGTTATCTGGGACAAGGTGAAGGACCTCGACCCCAACATCGGTATGTGCCTGGATATTGGTCACGATTTCCGCAATGGTGCCGACCCTGTGGCTGACCTCGAGAAATACCATACTCGTGTATTCGATATGCATATCAAGGACGAGACCGACAACTCGAAAGAGGGCAAGTGCATCGAGATGGGACGAGGCAAGATTGACTTCCCAGCTTTCGTGCGCATGATGCGTCAGGTAGGCTACGACGGCATGTGCAGCCTTGAGTATGAGAAGGATATGGACAATCCGTTCATCGGCATCGCTGAGTCCTACGGCTATATGAAGGCCGTTTGTGAACTGGCATAAAGACAGCAAGATTGAGAAGTGGATAATTTTCAATCACCAACCATCAACTATCAATTAAGCGAAGTCGCTGACTTCGTGAACTGGATTTATTTCTTCCACGCGTGGGGTTTTGCCCCACGCTTTTCCACTATTGCCCAAGTGCATGCATGCCCAGGGTGCGAAGCCTCGTGGCTCAACGGCTTTGAGCCCCAAGAACAGCCCAAGGCACGTGAAGCCCTCAAACTCATCCAGGATGCCCGTAGGCTGTTGGGCGAGTTGGATGGACAACTCACTTGTCGATGTGCCTTCCAGCTCTTTGAGGCCAATGCTTCAGGCGACAACCTGCTCATCAACGGCACCCTGTTCCCCTTGCTGCGCCAACAACAAACCCCTCAAGGGCAACCTTGTCTCTGTCTCAGCGACTTCGTCAGACCCGTTGAGATGGGCGAACCAGACAAAGTAGGCGTTTTTGCCGCATCCATCGACGATACGGCCTTATTAGAGACAGACGATGCCTACCGCAAGCTGTTGGTGCAGACCCTGTGCGACAGACTGGTAGAAGCCTCTGTCGAGAAACTTCATCTCTATGTCAGGAAAGAAGCGTGGGGCTATGCACCAGACGAGCACCTCAGCATCGCCGACCTCCATTTGGAGAAGTTCCAGGGCATTCGTCCAGCAGTGGGCTACCCTTCCCTACCTGACCAGTCAGTCAACTTCATCATCGACCAACTGATCGGCCTCAGTCAGATAGGCATCACCCTCACCGAGAATGGCGCCATGCATCCCCACGCCTCCGTAAGCGGACTGATGCTGGCCCATCCACAAGCCCGATACTTCAGTGTGGGAAAGATTGGCGAGGACCAACTCATTGATTATTCACAACGACGGGGACTCCCCACAGACACCATGCGGAAGTTCCTTTCAGCCAACCTATAAGACTATGTTACAACGTTTTGCATTCATATTCGTACTCCTGCTTCTGGTGCCAGATGCCTATATCTACTGGCACTACATCAAGAAGTGGGCTAAAGACAAAAAAGTCAAGCTCCTCTGGTGGCTCCCCTCTGTCCTGCTCATCATAGGATTCATCGCTGCCAGGTATATCGGCACAGACAACCCCATGTCCGATCGTCAGGGCATCATCGCCTGGCTCGGCATCCTGATCCTCTGCATCGGTGTGCCCAAGCTCATCTTCATGCTGGTAGACCTGATAGGCCGATTGCTGCACGCCATCATCAAGCCCATTTCTGTACGATGGTTCGCCTGGCTGGGCACCATACTGGCCATATGCTTCTTCTGTGTGGCCTTCTACGGCAGCACACTTGGCCTCAGTCATTTTCAAGTAAAACAAGTAACCTACACCTCCTCACGCCTGCCTGCAGCCTTCGACGGCTATCGCATCGTGCAGATATCCGATATCCACTCGGGCAGTTTCCATCAGCGTCCAGGCATTGTGAAGAAGATGGTCGAGCTGACCAATGCCCAGCAAGGAGACATGATTGTCTTCACAGGCGACTTGGTCAACCAGCGATCTGTTGAGGTCGATGAGTTCACCGATGTACTCAGTCAGTTGCATGCCCCCGATGGTGTTTATTCCATCTTGGGCAACCACGATTACGGCAATTATTACCGTTGGGCAAAGCCCGAAGATGAGGAATTGAACCAAGAACATTTGGAAAAGCAACAGTTTAATATGGGTTGGAAATTCCTTAAAAACCAACATGATATCATTTACAGAAATAACGATAGTATTGCCATTATCGGTGTGGAGAACGAGGGCAAACCACCCTTCCAGGAATATGCCGACCTGCCCAAAGCCAAGCAAGGCACAGAGGGCATGTTCCGCATCCTGTTGAGCCACGACCCCACCCATTGGCGCAAGGAAGTGTTGCCCACCACCGACATCGACCTCATGCTGGCTGGCCACACCCACGGCGCCCAGTTCATGCTCTTCGGCTGGTCACCCGCCTCATGGGCCTATGACGAATGGGGAGGTATGTACTACGAAGGCACACAAGGCCTGTACGTCAATGTGGGCATAGGCTACGTAGGCCTGCCCTTCCGTTTTGGTGCTTGGCCCGAGGTAACTGTCATCACCCTGCGTCGATAAAATGATTTGAAAATAATAAAACCAGATAACCATGAAAAAAACAATCCTACTCACGTTAGTACTGCTTACGGCCCTGGTGCCAATGAAAGCCGACGAAGGCATGTGGCTGCCCCTGCTCATCTCCAGTCGGATAGACGACATGCAGGCCAAGGGTTTCAAGCTCACAGCCGAAGATATCTATAGTGTCAACAAAGCCTCGCTGAAAGACGCCGTAGTGCGTTTTGGTGGAGGTTGCACAGGCGAGGTGGTCTCTCCTGACGGCCTGCTCTTTACCAACCACCACTGTGGCTACGGCCAGATTCAGGAGCACAGTACGGTAGAGCACGACTACCTGAAAGACGGCTTCTGGGCCATGAGCAAGGAAGAAGAGTTGCCTAATCCAGGCCTCACCGTCAGTTTCCTGCAAAGCATGGAAGATGTGACAGACCGAGTGCTGAAAGGCTATGTGCCAACGATGACCAATGGCCAGCGCGACTCAGTGATACAGGTCAATTCAAGGGTCATCACCGAAGCCATCAACAACCAGGCTAAGGGCATCCGTTCCTCAGTAGAGGGCCTCTACAACGGCAACCAGTACTTCCTCTTCGTCTATAAGATCTATTCCGATGTGCGACTGGTGGGTGCTCCCCCTTCTTCCATCGGCAAGTTCGGTGGCGATACCGACAACTGGATGTGGCCCCGTCATACAGGCGATTTCTCCATCTTCCGCATCTATGCCAACAAGGACAATGAGCCTGCCGAATACTCCAAGGACAATGTGCCCTATCACCCCAAACGCTACTTCACCATCTCCCGCAAGGGCGTGAAGGAAGGCGATTTCACGATGGTCTATGGCACCCCAGGCACCACCAAGGAATATGTCACTTCCGACGAGGTACGCTATACAGGCGAGATTTCCGACCCCGAGAAGATTGCCCTCCGCACCATGCGTCTGGACATCCAGAAGAAATATATGTCACAAGACCAGGCAGTACGCATCCAGTACTCCTCCAAGAACGCCAGCGTGTCCAACGCCTGGAAGAAGTGGCAAGGCGAAGCCAAAGGACTGGCTCGCAGAAAGACGGTAGAAACCAAGCTCGACTTCGAGAAGAAGTTCCGTGAGTGGGCAGAGAAGAACCAGTACAAGGGCCTGCTCGAGCAGATTACCTCCCTCTACGAGCGCCGTAACCCCTACTTCCGAGCACAGGAATACTACAACGAAACCGTATCCACCATCGAGTTGCTGGCTTTTGCCAACAGAATCTACACAGCCCTTGAGGGAGGACGCCCAGTAGAAGCAGTGGCAGACGCCTTCTACAAGGACTACTACCAGCCTATTGACGAAGAGATTTTCGTGGCCATGATGGGCGCATTCGACAAACAGCTCAGTGCACAGTTCAAGCCCGCCTACCACACGCAGAAACTCGCCCAGTACGGCAGTCTGGAAGCTTGGCGCAACGATGTGTTTGCACGCTCCATCTTCACCGACAAGGCCAAGGTATTGCGCCTCACCAAGGATGATTTAAGCAAGATAAAGGCCGATCCAGCCTATGAGATGTACGATGCCTACAACCAGTGGTACCGCAAGGATCTGCAGCCCACAGTGAGCCGTCTGGGACAAGAGATCAGCCTCGCCAATCGCAGATATATGAAAGCACAGATGGAGTTCCAGCCCGAGAAGACCTTCTATCCTGACGCCAACCGCACCCTTCGTGTGTCCTATGGTCAGGTGGCAGGCTATAACCCCTCCGATGCCATCACCTACTCGCCCATCTCCACCCTCAAGGGCATCATTGAGAAGGACAATCCAGGCATCTTCGACTACGACATTCCGCAGACCCTGCGCGACATCTATGCCGAAGGAGGTCATGACGACCAGCCCGTATGCTTCCTGGCTACCAACCACACCTCAGGCGGCAACTCAGGCAGTCCCGTCCTCAATGCCAACGGCGAGCTGATAGGCATCAACTTCGACCGCGTATGGGAAGGTACCATGAGCGACCTCGCCTTCGATCCCGAGTTCTGCCGCAACATCTCCCTGGACATCAGGTACCTGCTGTTCGTCGTAGAAAAGATTGGCCATGCACAATGGCTGTTGAAAGAAATGACCTTTGCCGACTGAGAATAGGCCGATAATAAAAGTAAGGCAGTCATCTATAAAGGTGACTGTCTTTTTTATGTCACAGTGTGGGTTTTACCACCTCGACCTTCATGCCCAAAGCTGCAATGATGCGGTAAAAAACACCAACGCTGGGCGTAATAGCACCATTCTCTATTTTAGAGATATACGACTTAGTAGTCTGTGTACGTTCTGCCAGCTCAGCCTGAGTCATCTTGGCCTCCTTGCGAGCATCCTGCACAATCTGCCCAGAATAAAAAGAGTAAGCAGCCTCTTCAGCCCTAGCCCTTTCAGGTGTACCCTCCTTGCCGAACTTCGCATCAAGCACGGCATCATAGTCAACGATTTTGTGATTGTTTGTCTGCATAATAAGCCTCCTTTATTCTAATAGCTTTTTCTATTTCACTTTTCGGGGTTTTCTGAGTCTTTTTCTGAAAACCATTAAATAACACCACAATATCTCCTTCATCAAAGATAAAGAATACTCGGAAAATGTTCCCACCATATTCTGTTCTCAACTCATATACGCCATCACGTATTAACTTGACAAACTTCTTTGACAAACGATCTTGAGATTTTAACAACAAAAGACCGTATTGAATCTTTTCTTGCTCCTTCTCTGTCAAGGATTCCATGAAAGCCTCAAAGAATCCGCCATAGGTACGAATTCTCCGTTTCATGACTGCAAATGTATTAAAAGTTGTCGGATATTGCAACTTTTAGGCAAATAAAATGAATTTTGATTGCTTTCTTCGATAATTCTTTCCATGTTATGAATGAATTTTAAAAGTTAATACTAATGATATCGGCAGCAAAGATACAACTTAATTTGTAGCCACCAAACATCTCCTCACCTATTTAAGATTCACGCGCGCCAGGCATCAAAAAAAAGAGAGCAAAACTTGGCATAATACATTACAAAAATATAAAAAAGAAATAGAAATATCAAGAAATAAAAAACAAAAGATTTTCCGAAAATATTTTGTTTTATAAAAAGCGGATTACTTATCTTTGCATACGATAAAGGTATTCTCTTTTCTTCTAGAAAAGAAATGCTAATTTTTTAACTTTTAAAATTGAGAGGAGCAGTAAAATGCGTATGAAGATATAAAATTTCTGCTCTAAAATTGCCAGAAGAAAGCCATACTCCTAATTCTACCTATGCTATTTTTAATAAAGGTGGGAAAGGAATTAAAGGCGTTGCAAAGTATGGTTCACAAGGTGAGAAGCTCTTTGAGAAATAGTTTTATAATGGCACGAAAAGATTATATGATGAAAGACCTCGCTGGGCATTGGTATAATGCCAAATATATGCCAGACTACAAACTTAATGGTAGTTTGTATAACGGCTATAGAAACAGTATTGAGGAGGCGCTTTATTTCGACTTTGCCATTCAGGGATATGATTTGGGATTTACTTATAAAGGAAAGCGTTATTACTTTTTGTCTGAGAATGACTATGTAGCTCTAAGTGACGAACGTTTTACTGAGGAGTTCCAAAAATTTGAGGATGGTAACACAGCTCTTGAACAATTCAAGATTGATGGCAAATCAATCTTAGAATTAATTGGAGAACTGGAAGATGTCGAAATCTACTAACAGTAAAGAAGCGGGGCTATCTTAGTCCTGCTTCTTTTATACTTTGTTAGATAAACACTAAGTAAGACAATAGTCTAATTACGGCTTAGTGTAACTCATATGGACGCGCTCCCAAGTCAGGGAGCCGTCTTGTTTTACGTTTAGGCTGCAAAAATACAAAAATAATCAAATCCCAAGCAACAAATCGATAAACAGCTTCACGCGAGCCAGGAATTCACGCATATAGATCAGCGTTGCCATCGCCGTTCTGGGCGATTCAGCATTGAAAGCTATGGGGTCCTCGATGTCCAGTCCCATATGCTCAGCCTGATACAGTGCCCTCTCGTTGTGGAATTGCTGCGATATGATGGTGAACGACTTCAGCCCGAACACCCTGTTGGCCCGTTCTATCGAAGCCAGCGTCCTGAAACCCTTGCCATCCAGCATGATGGCAGACTCAGGCACGCCCCTTTCCATCAGCGCCTCTTTCATGCTCTCCACCTCGTTCACCCCGTCTAAACTGTCCTCGGCGCCACTGATCAGAATCTTCGCCACCTTTCCCGCCTTATACAGCTTCTCCGCCGCATCTATTCTGAAAAGGAAGAATCGATTCTCCAGCCTCCCGATTCTTGTCTGCGGCGTTGTTCCCAGCAGCAGTCCCACTTCCCGATAAGGGATACTCTCCACATCTTCATACACTTTCCCCTTGGCGTTGCTGTCCACGAGGAAGTAGCACCCCAACACCAATAGCAGTACGGCAACAAAAGCTATTGCAATAAGTTTTATTATGATTTTAAGGATATTATTCACTAATTTCTCCTTCAATTACAGGAACTGTCATATCCAAACCGCCATTGGTTGTATAACTAAATGTTCCTATTCTCATAGGATTCTTTATTGTTATTTTTTGGTCGCTATAAAAATTCTTGCCAAATATTAAAACAGTATTGCCGTAATACAACACATCACCACCTATATTGTCTGACGCTTCTCTAGCCAATGCTGCCTCGCCAATAACTTGGCTAATCTCGAAAGATGCCTCGGCCTTATTCTCATAACTCACGGGGTTTTCCAGATACTGAATTTGGTTATCAACACCTGATTTCATATTTAGCCACCCAATGATAAATAGGATAACGAATGTCAGGACTACACCTGTAACTACTCCTAAAAAGAATGATTTCTTATTCATAGATTATATGTTTTGTTTTACATTGTCGAGCATTGTTCTTTGTTAACAACCCTGTCCCTGAACAACCTCATATTGGTGAAGTTGCGTGAGATATTCTGCACTAGTTCAAGATAATTGTCGCTACCATCAGCCCATTTATGATAGAATGGCTTTATTGAGACGCAGTTCTCATGTTCGAAGACTGTATTAAGCAAAGTTCTGTCGGAGTTGCCACAGGAGTGACCCATTATCAGCACTTGAAATGGGGCTGACTTCAGGAACTCCAGCATGATGTGATAATGCCTTGTTAACAGATACCTCGAAGATTTGTTGTTCTTCAACAACTCATTATCATTTCTGTCAAGTATGTCTTTATAGTCTTTGTCAAGTTCATCACCGTAGCCAAAGATTATCTTCTCAGGGTGTTCTAACTCGCCATGAATATAGTTGAAGTCAAGATTAAAATTACCATACATCTTGGCGGTTGCTGTGTAATTGAAGCTCAACAACATGATACGTTCTGGCCTCAGTTTTTTTTGCTCCTCAAAATTATTTTGTATCTCTTCAAGGCTAGTAATGTCAAGCCCTATATTCTCCATCGCCATCTTTCTCCCTTCTGTTGAGAAATCAACTGGGTCTAAGAAATCGATCATGGCATTATGCAGGTCTTTGATGTACTTATTTGTGCCAATAGTACGGAGGTATTCAACCAACTTTCCCTGTACAAAGCCCAACTGCTCATTCAGTTCCTTGACGGTATAGCCACAGTTAGAGTTTTCCGTACTTCTTTTCAAAAGTTGGTAGTAGTCGTTTTCAATATCAACCCAACCTCTCGTTTCGATTGATTGCAAAATTGTCTCAAAGAATTTGGAACACTTAACAGAAAAATCATCTGTATTTTCTTTGATTCTATCTATAATATCTGATGGTGGATACTTCCACTCCTTAGTTAATATATCCCTATATGAATGAGAAAAGAAAAAATAAAACCAACTGGAACAATCCTTTGTATTTGTTATCTCCAACTTACATAGGCAATCTTCAGAGATAGCAGAATTTTCTGTCAATAGAGCATTCAACCTCTGTTCCCAATACCAGTTTATGAAATCCATATAACTAGTCTTGAGTCCATGGGCTAAATCGAAGCCGTTACCTATGAGAACAATTCTATTCATTCATCTTTTAACTATTATAGCGACTTCCATCAATTTTAGCATTCTCAGCTGCATTCATGGATATGTCACTCTCTTGTTGAGTAAATGGAACAACACGACTTTTATCAGGACCATCAACACCAGAGTTGTAATACATCTCAACATATTTGTACGCCTTTTCAAAGACTTCATTATCTTTAATTTTGTACTTCAACCATAGAATTGTACGTAACATTTTGCGAACCTCAGTCTGTCCAGTAACAGTCTTGAAAGCGTTGTTAAATCTACGGACGATACTCACTACTTGAGAATCGATATCATTCACCACATTCTCTACAACAATTGGCGTTTCTGGAGTTTTAATACTCTCAAAGAGTTCCGTTAAGGCTGCACGAGCCTGCTGTCGTTTATCTTGAGGTTGTTCCAGTTTCTTTTCAGTTTCCAATGTTTCTTTAGCAAGAGCCAACAAGTCTTTCAAGAATTGAATACTATCTATAAGCTGTTGACGCAATCTTTCTTGAAGTTCTTTCAGCTTCTCAGAGAGTTTCTTAAACTCTTTTGAGCCAGAATGCTTGGAATTGCCTAAGCGTAACTTCAACATCTTTTCTATTTCGATGATGGTACGATTACGCTTCTTTTCATCATTTAGGCAATCTTCCAGCAGACGAGTATCACTTACTACAAGGTCTTCAACTGTTTCGCCAATGTCAATTGATACAATATTCTCATGAATTAGTTCTATGGTCTTTGGACCTAACAATGTCCATATCAGATTACCAGAAGTGCTTACAGGACGAATGCTCTCATATACCTGACTTAACCAGATGTAATCCATCTTATACTTCAGCAAATCATCATCAGGAGCAACAACCTCCCATGCTTTATGAAGTCTGCTATAGTGTGCGCCAAACCTCATTTTGACTTCATCATCTCTTAGCTTCTCTTGTGCATCTTGAAGTCCTTGGAATCCACCTACAGTTCTATCAACGCCTGGGAAGAAGTCCAAACAGTCTTTGATAAACTGAGGAATCATTCCCTTAACCTCGCTAATATTCTTTATAACAGTTTTAACAGATTCTTCATCAAAATGAAGTGATTTAGCATAGTCATCGAATATGCCCACATAGTCTACAATCAAACCACATTTTTTGCGCGATTCATATACACGATTAGTACGGCATACAGCCTGCAACAATGTATGGTCTTTCATAGGCTTATCCAGATACATACATTGAAGAATAGGTGCATCAAAACCAGTCAACAATTTAGAGGTAACTATCACAAATTTCAGTGGAGATAATGGATCTCTAAATTTGTTAAGCAATTTCTCTTGCTGGTCATTAGTTAACCTGTATTCCTTATATTCATCAGATTTGTCATTTCCTGTATGCATCACGATAGCCGTTTCATCACCACTGCCTGCCAGCATTGCATCCAGTTCTTTTTTGTATGCCACACAACAAGCGCGATTATACACCACCACTTGGCACTTTAAGCCAGTAGGACGAATATACTGACGATAATGCTTAATGATATGATCACACACTTCATGGATACGCTTAGGTGAAGTAAAGAATGCTTCAACTTTAGTACCCTTCGTCAGTTGATCTTTCTCTTCATCTGAAAGGTTATATTCATCTACCATCTCATCGAAGGCCTCTTGCAATCTCGTCTCATCCAGATGCAACTCCACAGGCACCTCACGGAAATTCAGTTCCAGAGTAGCACCATCATCAATAGAGTCCTGGAAGGTATATTTTGACATATAACCACCAGTATCCTCTTCTGCACCGAAGCACTTAAAAGTGTTCTTGTCTCGTTTATTGATAGGTGTACCTGTCAAACCAAAGAAGAACGCATTAGGCAAAGCTATACGCATACATTCGCCTAAATCTTTCTCCTGAGTACGATGCGCCTCGTCAACAAGCACGATGATATTCTCACGAGCATTCAATGCTTGTTGCACCTTCCCAAACAAGAAAATGGTTGTAATTAATATCTTTCTTTGGTCATGCACAAAGAAGTCTTTCAGTTCTTCCCTTGTATAGGCAAAGTCCACATTCTCTATTTCGGCACGTGTAAAGTCGCCTGTTATCTGATCACGCAAATCTATTCTATCATCCACAATAGCTACTGTAGGAGCATTAAGCTCTGGCATCTTCATCAGTTTTTGTGCTGCAAACACCATTAACCAAGATTTGCCAGAACCTTGGAAGTGCCAAATCAAGCCTTTTTTAGGTCCTAATCCAGTCCTTGTACGATCCATAACACGATTCACAATGGCCATACCACCATAATACTGCTGATAGCGGCATACTACCTTAATCTTCTTAGAAGAATCTTTTGTAGTAGTAAAGACAGTAAAGAAACGATAGATATCCAGCAAGCGCAGAGGGTCAATAAGGCTTAGCAGGTTTCTCTGCACATCAGCCAGAGTTCCATGCTTACGTTCCTCATCAGCATACCAGGGACCCCACTTTGTCAAAGGAGCACCTATACTGCCATAGTATAGTTCTTTGCCCTCAGAAGCAAAGCTAAGTATATTGGGCACAAACATCATAGGAATTGACTTCTGATAGTCCAATATATCTTTGGCACCATCTGCCCAAGTAACACTGGCTTTGGTGGCAGTCTTTACCTCGCCAACCACCATAGGAATACCATTTATTAGCAAGACAACATCCAAGCGTTTGCCACCAGCATAAGAACTCTTTGGATATTCCCATTGATTAGTTACAACGTATGTGTTATTTTTCTTGGCTGTTTCTGGGTTTGTATCGAAGAAATTTATAGTCTTATGCTCACCATCTTTGCCAAAAGGAAAACTATTCTCCTTGAAAAACAGGTTACGTAAAGCCTGATTAGCAGTAATGATGTCACCAGCATAACCTTGAAAAATAACATCCTTCACTTTCTGAATCACTATTTGAGCTTCAGACACCGAAATGTGATTAATCTTTATCAACGCCTGCTGCAATAGGTCCTCCACAATGACATCATTGTATGCCTCTCGCAGTTCATTCACAGGGCAATACTCGTAGCCAGCTTGCTTGGCTACCTCTAAACACATCTGTTCAGTTACATTGTCTTCGTTAAATATCATGGCTATGATTCTAAAATTGGTACTATAGTTTCTTTAAACTCTGAAGGATAAATAACTGTTATAAAATCTCTGAAACGACTTAATGCAACATAAAGAAGATTTAAATAGAAACGTGCATTAACTTTAGGACTTTTTACAGTAGAATCTACTCTGTTAAATAGAAGCCTATTAACATTCAATATATGGCATAAAGCACTATCTAATACAATTATACCAGCTTTATATTCTTTACCTTTAAGCGTTGGAAGATATAAATATGATAATCTTACAGAAACAGGGATATCCTCTGCTCTATAGTTTTCATCTTGTTGTAAGTTGCGATAAAAATCAGGGATAAACTGAGTAACGACAATTTCATTAGCTTTATAAGTATTCCTGTAAATAGCATATTCCTCATTTAACAATGATTCCCTTTCTTCATTATTGGAATAAGATAATAATCGTAGATCTGATCCCTCTAATGCAGATTCTGTTGAGTTTATAATGCTTCGCTCTTCTTCTGTAACGCCACCATTTATTTCATTCTCATTGGATAACAAAGATATTAGTTTCATTATCCTCTTTAACTTTATTAATATTCGAGAATTTACCCTATAAGAATAGTCAAGTATATACTTCTCTACATTATTATTAATAAGCAAAGAATCCGTAGATCTATTTATAGTCTTATAAATACTTTGAGAATAGTCATAAGATATTGTAAATGGAACAATAGATACCATATGCAATATAGTACTTAAAGCGCCGCTAGTAAAATCTTGATATTCATCAAAAAGTATGTGTTTAACCAAATACTTAACATTTTTCCTATAATAAAACAATTTATTATTTTGCCACCTAAAGAAACCATCAAGGTTTTCCGTTATTGTATAATCTTTAATCTGATTTAACAAGCTAATATCCACTATGAATATCTTTTCTTTATCATAAGATAAAGCATTTAGCATTTGAAGAAGATAATTCTTTAGAGTTTCTTTAAATGTTGAAATAATGACACATTCTCCTTCTCTTAATTCTTTTTCAAACTTTTTTGCTTTATGAATAAGGCATACTGTTTTACCAGTACCTGGTGCACCAGTCAACAGCACAGATTTTTCAATAGGTGTACTTATTATGTCTTCTTGCTTTGGATGCAAAAAAATTCTCCATTTTTCTAATGGATAATTTAGTGCATCTTCAAGTATTTTATCATCTGTTACTACCCTAACTTCGAATCTATTGGATATCTTACAAGATGCAGCTTTAAGTGCCTGCATTGCAATATCAAACAACTTTTCTTGTAATTCCTCAGGTTGTGCTTCAATATACGCAAAAAGTTCATCATCACTATTCATACAACGCAAATCCTCTATCATTTCAGGAGTAATCTCTGATTTAACTATCTTTTTGTGAGAATAAGGAATAATAGCTTCATAAGCTGAAGGAGGAGCTGTATTGGTAGTCGTAACAATTCTAATATCATTATTAGGCCCAAAGAATATATTCCGCTTTTCTACCCAAAGATAAGCATCATCATGATGGTCAATATATAAGAAAATAACACTTAGATCCTTTTGATAAGCAATAATCCTAATATCCATGTTTACACTGTAACTTACAATAGCGCCACTAGGATGTTCTATTTTGTGAGCACGTAATCCCCCAGCAGCAGAGTCTTTTTTTATGGACATAATGGTCTTTGAAGCTTTTTTAATCTCATTGCCATCTAACTTCCCCAAAGCTTCCATGAAATCTTCTGTTATTGTTACTTCCATATGCCTATATGCGTTTTGTTTTTGAGTGACTAAATCGCTTTATCAATAATAAGCATTTTAAGCAAATAAATTTTCTTCTCTGAGATAATCAATGAACATATCAAGAATGACATCTGTTCTTTTATGAATGTCTGTTTCATTGAAATCCGTTCGTGTAGAATCATTGGCAATTATTTCAAGTTCCTTCACAACAGTACCCTCTTTCTGCTCATTACGCTTATTGGTATAGCCAAGGTAATACTTCTTCTTATCTTCAAACCTATAATCAGAAGCACGGATATTGATACGCTTTTCTAAGATAGCTTTATTACCAAGCAATTCCACATCAGATGCTTTGGTAAGTGTATGCTCTTTATCATTACGATTACGTGCATAAATGTGTTCTATCTCAAAGACTGTTGAAAGATCGGGAATGGTTTGATTTGGAGAATTCATTGCCCACCATACAAGCATTGACTTTGTAATTGGACGACCATTTAAATAATTGAAACTCTTCAAAGCGTTCTTAGTTTTTTCTTCATCAAACTTGGCTTCTTTGAATTCTACTTCTTTCTCGTGTATAATGTTGTTCATCTCCTTATATACAGGTGTACGAAGCGCATTTACACCTGGATTTGTAACAGCATAAGTCCAAATGAAAGCTGTTATTTTTCTCAAGAATGTATAGAGCTTGTCATTATCTAGATTATTATTTCTATCCTTGTTTTGCATAAAATACACACTCAAGAAGTATGTCCACATACCATTAGGGGCATATTCCAAGATATACAATTGCCTTATCACCTCTGGTGAGAAACGATCGTCAGACTGTTCTAAGACATCTTTCCAAAAATCCATTAAGATCTCCAGATTATCCATAGTTTGTTCATTCAACAGCTTATACTTATTCTTACTATAGAATGTACGCAATGCCTCAGTAGTTGATTTCGTGATATCCATTTTAGCACGTTCATAATACATATAGCGAGTAAATAACTCATCTAATGGCGTACCAGAAATAGGATGGAAATATGTATTGCATTTTTCTTCAAGAATCCTCCATCTATTAATAAATTCGTCTTTACGATCAAGTTTCTTGTATTTCTTGTAGAATTCTGATTTAAAAATATCTGCATCCGACAATGGGATACCTCTATTATTTAGAGTAGAGAATATTCTCAATGCAGTATCCTGAGATTCAGCCTCTATAGGTAATAGAATACAATTCTTCAAGATTCTATTTGGGAGATAAGGAAAGTAGCTAGGAAACGCGTCTAAGAATTCAATTATTTTACCTTCAAAATATCTGTAGTTCTCAGCGTATTTACTTTTCATTTCTTTAGGAGCAACTCCATCTCTCAAGATTTTCAAAAACTCATCCTTGTCATTATCGGTTGCTACTTGTGAGTCAATCTTCAGCACATCTACGTTCAGATTTCCAAATTCATCTCCTTTCCAGATGCATTTGCCGATAGTCTCTCTGGTAGATATAGAATTCTTATCCTTCATATTTCCGAACTTGGCATAAAAAGCCCTTAATAAAAGCATCAATGTAGTCAATCGCTGCTGCCCATCTATTACCTCCAGTTTCTTATTATCTTCATTCTTGAAGGTTACTATAGTGCCAAGATAATATTCATCATCATTATTGAATTTCTCATAATCATCATCAGGGAATGCAAATGAAAATATATCTTCCCAGAGCTGCTGACATTCTTTGAACTCCCAAGCATAAGGACGCTGGTAATCAGGAATCAGAAAATCGGTTTTCTTATCAGAGAATAACCCTTCTATCGTTTTTTGATCAATACTAAGTTTTGACATATGATATTATTTTTAGGATGCTTTACTTTTTATTTTTTCGATATACTTTTCTATTATTTCGTAAAGGATAGGATCAATAGTTACAGATATTGTGTCAGTGTATTCTCTTTTATTGATGCAATATTGTCCACCACCAATCCCTGTCCTATAAATCATACTTATATCTTGCGCTATGAAAATATTAGAAGCATCTTTTCCATACTTAGGGAAATGAAGAACATTATAATGAAAAGAATCTTTTTCCCCATTAATCAGAATCGATGCAAGAATAAACTTATTAGAATCTGAGAGTCCTTCAAACATTCGAGAAATTTCAATCCTTCTGTTATCTTCATTTGCTTTGTCTTTTAATTCTTTATCTCGTTTCATTTGTGCCTGATAATTCTTCGTAGCAATGTGTGCAACAATGGTTAGGTAGCAATAAACAACAAATCTAATCAGACAATAGATTGAAGCAGCCGAAAATAGCCCAAAGATAATACTGTCAATATGACAAAAATACATAATTCCCCCAGTAATAGCTATAGAAAGCATTAGAGTATTAAATTCTGCCTTTTTAAATATGTCTAAAAATCCCCAATCCATACTATAGGTTTTCGTTAATAAGTGACTTAATGACTTTATCTATTGCATCAATTGATTTGCGCAATTCAAATTCTGATTTGTCGGCCTGCTTCATTATGGAAACAAAATCAAGTTGTTCTTCAATTGTAGCGACAGGTATCTGAAACTCAAGCAGCGACTTTTGAGTAATTCCCGCAATTGTGCTTCCAACCTTGTTGTCGTTAAGTTGGCAAATAAACTCGTTTGAAGTGAATAATCCGATTAAAAATTCAGGAATAATTCTACCATCTTTCGAACGTATGACAAATATGTGTCCGTTTAGCGTTGCAGGCTTATCTAAGCCTCTAACAATGGCCACTTTACCCAAGGTTCCATCTTTAGTGAGCAGGACATCGTCTTCTCTCATGATCAGTTTAGGATCCTGTTCATAACGCTCTTTTGACACATACTTACATTTGCTGAAATCAACAGTATGGTCATCCATAATATCCCACCCTGTAATTAGATAGAAATCACCCATATCAAGAAACTCCGCTCTCGTAAGTTTCTGCCATCCAATTCTTGCGTGAGTAGTACAAAAGTCACCAAGACGTTCTCTTTTTGTATCTTTAAACATCTCGATAAATTGCGATTTAACCATTTCTTGTGTGGCTTCAATCATTCTCAAATATGACTGCTTCACTTCGTATGCTGCCCAAAGTTTCTCTGCCAAAACTTTTTGCTCTGCAAGAGATGGGAGATCAAACTCATATTCTAGAAGCATTGCTGGAGATAAACGCTTAGACATAGTGCCATCTGCATTTGTATTTGCATAGTCCCAAAAATTGATGGAATTCAAGATAAATGGAAGCAATTGACACATCGTATCATAGTCAGTGTTTTCAGAACACAGATTCTTTTTGACTCTCAAGATTATCGAATCTCCAGACGTCAAGCCTGAGAAACGTGCTACAGATGCTCTTTGAAGATAAACGTTACGCCTTGCAATTAAAACATCACCAGCTTCAAACTTCTTTGTAGCCGTTGTTAGCATCTTGGTGCTACCAAACCTTTTTATTACAGGCTCAGCTATATCATAATGTTCTAATCCAACAAATACATCAATCCCACAGTTTGAAGGATCTTTCTCTGTCACATTAATAATATCAGCTATATCACTTATCTTCATGCTCAATCATCTTTAGAAGTTTATCAATTGACTTATTCATATTAGGCGTTAAATCTGCCCATACTCCTACACTCTCGTCTGCATCTAAATCTTCTTCACCACTATTGTTTTTGACATAAAGGGCGATACTCAATTTTGCATTATTATCCAGAATTTCATCTTGTGTCGCTACTTTTGCAAAGTTTTCAATGTCAGTGAATGATTCATAAGTAGACTTGATTTTTATAATATGTTTAGGTTCCAGATAGCTTTCAGCATTCTTTCTGGTCACTTCTTCTTTGGCGTTTATGAACAGTACTTTATTAGACCTGTCACCTTTATTAGTCCTGCATATAATGATACATGCATCCATGCATGAATTGAAGAACAAGTTCCTTCCAATACCAATTACACACTCAACAAGATCTGCCTCAACGAGTTTTCTTCTTAACTCAACTTCTTCTTTTCTAAACAAGACACCATGAGGAAAGAGTATAGCACACCTTCCATTCTTTTCATCCATAGAAGCAAGAATATGCTGGAAGAATGCATAATCTGCACGGCCTTGTGGTGGAGTGCCTAAAAAGTTTCTTCCATATTTATCATGTTCAAAAGCTTCGCGATTCCAATTCTTGATAGAATAAGGTGGATTGGCCAAAACCACATTAAATTGTTGCACTCGTCCATCTTTTACAAAAGCAGGTCTTTGCAATGTATCGTCATTTGCTATCGAAAAATCATGAATACCATGCAGATAAAGGTTCATACGAGCAATGGCTGATGTACCTGCATTGATCTCCTGGCCATAGACTTTCACATCACGCCATTCTTCTCCTTTGTCTTTGAGGTATGTGAGACTCTTTATCAACATACCCCCAGAGCCACATGTGGGGTCATAAATGCTCTCGTGTGGTTGAAGTTGAAGAATCTCAGCCATCAGCTCCACCACAGTACGATTGGTATAGAATTCCTGAGCTGTATGACCTGCATCATCAGCAAACTTGCCAATCAAATACTCATAGCCTGTACCCATCTCATCAGCAGGACAGGCAGCAAGACTCAAAGTGAGTTTGTTGAAACTGTTCAAAAGATTGCGGATAATGGCATCGGGCATTTTGTTCTTGTTGGTCCAAATAGCCTTATCACCAAAGATTCCTTCCAAACCACCCACAATGCGATCGTCAATCTTCTTGCCTGGATTAGCTAGTTCTATCTGACGGAAAGCATCCACTAAAGCCTGACCTATATCCTCAGTCTTATTAAATACCACCTTCCAATGGGCATCTTCTGGAATCTGTATGGCGGAATCCTGCATCATCATCTGCGCATATTCTTCCCCACCCTCATCAACATATTTCTGATATTCCTCATCGTAAACATCACAGATACGTTTGAAGAATACCAATGGGAAGATATAATCCTTATAGGCAGTAGCATCTATCTGACCACGAAGGTCAACAGCTGCTTGCCAAAGGTAACTTTCCAATTCATCCAATGTTATCTGTTTTGTCATATTGCCTCACGATTTAGAATGTCACGGAACTTCTTTTCTGCTTCAATCATATTCTGATAAGCAGCCTTAAACTCAGCTAACACTTCTGCATAAGGTTTCACATCTTCCTTGTGATACTTCACGTATTTATTAGGTGATAGATCATAGTCTTTACCAGCAATGGTTTCTATATCTACCACAATGCTTTTATCCTCCTCTTCGCTATAGGCAGTATAGAGGCGATAGAGTTCATCTACATCATCATCACTCAGGATGTTCTGGGCTCGTTGAGGTGTTAATATCTCTGAGCCATCAATCATCAGCACTTTCCCTTTATGTTCTTCAGGTTTTTGATCTCTGATGATAAGCAAACAAGGAGAAAGCCCTGTTCCATAGAAAAGCTTATCGCCAAGTGTAATGATGGCTTCCACATAATCATGTTTTACCAACTCTTCACGTATCCTTGCTTCCTCATTACCTCTAAACAATACACCTTGAGGCAGCACAACAGCCATACGGCCAGTTAAACTGCGCATGCTGCAAATCATGTGTTGCAACCAAGCATAATCACCATTATTATCTGATGGTGTACCCCAAATGTTACGGCCAAAACGATCGGTTTTCCAAGCTTCTGCACCCCAATTCTTTAGTGAAAATGGAGGATTGGCAATCACACAATCAAAATGGGCCAAATGTTCATTCTGTAAAATCTTGGGATCTCGCAAAGTATCACCACACATGATATTAAAGTCGTTAGCTCCATGCAGAAAGAGGTTCATCTTGGCCACAGCAGCATTGGTAACATTCTTTTCTTGACCATAGATTGCGCCACAGCATTGCGCATCATTTTTCATGTGGTGTACAGCTTCTATGAGCATACCACCAGAGCCACAAGCAGGGTCGTAAACAGTATCTCCTGGTTGAGGGTCCAAAATGCGAACCAAGAGCTTAACAACAGAACGAGGTGTATAGAACTCACCAGCTTTGGCTTTAGAGAGGTCGGCGAACTTCTTCAACAACATCTCGTAGGCATCGCCCATCAGGTCAGCACTATAGTCTCCATTACCCAGTTTACGCTTGCTCATGTGTTCTATCAGATCGCGAAGCTTCTCATCACTGAATACGTTCTTGTTACTCCAATTTGCAGTAGAGAAAACGCTAAGCACACCGTAAAGTGTCATAGGGTTTGCCAACTCTATCTGGCGCATAGCACCAATAATGGCACTACCAATATCAGTTGTACGCTGGCGTACATCATCCCAATGACATCCCTCTGGAATCACAAAACGATGTTGTTCGGGGAGTGAAGCAAATTCCTCATCTCCATCAGAGAGTTCAAGAGCTGCCTTAGTCTCTTCATCATACACATCGCTGATGCGCTTGAAGTAAAGCAATGGGGTTATATATTCCTTAAAGGCATCCTGAGATACTGGTCCACGAAGGATATTGCAAGCCTCATACAAGAAGTTATACAACTCCTTGCTGGTGCCTATTTCCTCAGCTTCTTTTGCCTTTGCTTGTTTTTTTGCCATAATTAATAAATTTGTTCTTCCCTTAGCCTAAAAGCATCAGGAGCTAATGCCATTTGATAAATCTTTATCTCTGGGTAATTCTTTTTTGCTAATTTAATTATTTGGTTCTTGTCTTTAGATAATATGTTTACACCCAAATAAATCGATTCAAAACAATCTTTCGATAAATGAGGATAATATCTAATTTCTTTTATATCAATAGATTCTTCTCCATCAAGTTCTTCAGGGTGACTCCATGCCGCATTAGCCCAAACAGGATCTTTTGTAATTATGCGTACCTCTTGTTCATGTTCCCATGCTTTAGCTTTAGTGGTCCATAAGTCTATACATGTAGGGCGTTCCTTAAAATAATCAGTTTTTTTAAGTATGTCCTTATAATTAACTTCTGCAGCAAATGGGCTCATTGTACCTATGAATTTATATTTACAGCACTTTATGGTAACATCCAAATTTAATCCTATGCAAACTCCTTTATGTTGATTATAATATGACCACATCAACAAAGAGTCATAGACCTTCGATAGACTGCAAATCCATGTGCTGTTTCTCAAATTTTTCATATCATTCTTTCCCTTATCAGCGACAAAATCAGCTGGAGGCCAATTGTATTCGGTTGTAGGAACATTTGAATAGTCATACAATGCTGGATGACAGTCAAAGGGATCGTTAAATTTGGTAGCATTAGTAAATTGAAGATTACTGTATTGCAGCATCTTCAACCCTCCATCAATATTAAGATATTTATACAAATGTTTTGCTACCATCGAGTTTATTATTAATAGACACCATGAACTGTTTGTTCTAAGAATCTTTCAATACTAACTATATATTTAACCTACAAATATAAAGGAATTTGAAAAAAGATTCAATTAATTGACAGTGTTTTTTAAGCAGGCTTTAATTTACCTCAATAAATGCACTTGGGTTAAAGCCATTCATTAAATGCTCATTGCAAAATACATATCCCATTTGATTGCATACGATTTTGGTATTGCCAATCATCGTATTAATATTTGTATGAGAATGGCCATAAATCCATGCATCTATGCGACTATCAGCGATATAATCACCTAATTCTGTAGAAAAAGCGCTGTTCAACACAGAGCCTTTGTGCTGAGGAGCCACAACAGATTGTGTTGGTAAATGATGAGAAACAACAATAATGTGTTTCGCGGTACTCTCTTCTACTGCCTGTTTCAAAAACATGAGACATTTCTTGTGCTCTTGGTTATAATCATCAATCGTCAATCTATGTCCGTTGTACATAATCCTACGAAAGTCACTCATGCCTCGCCATACAAAATACTCATCTTGTGCAGAAATCATTGACCAAAGAGTGGTAAGTATGAAATCTGTATCATCAATACGCACTACTTTGTTATAGTAATATCCTATATTCTTACGAAACATATATTGCCAGTTGTCGCCTCGTTTAGTCACGTCACCGTTAGCGTAAAATTCATGGTTACCTGGGATAATCAATGTCTGACGAAAATTCTTCGATGCCCAATCCCAAAACTTCATTCTTGGCTTAAATGTATTATTCAAATATAGTGTGTCTCCAGCTATTACCAGAACATCCCCTACTGCATCAAAGTTATTTGCCTTGATGTAGTTCTGATTGTCCTTCAACTCCAGATGGAGATCACTCATATATTGAATTTTCATGACTTTAGATTTATACTCCAACGTGTTCCAAATGGAATATGTTACCAGTTTACAATTACTAATATACAAATATAACTATTGTTTCTATAAAACAAGGGATATTTCCCAAGTTTTTCAAAAATGACGAGTAAAAGTTGGATGTAATGAAATACTGTCGTATATTTGCAATGCGAATGTGGAGATTCTCTCCACTTTGTTTAATTGAAAGAGTATAAGGCGGCTGTCTGTGAAGATAGCTGCCTTAGTTTTTTACTTCAAGATAAACCCAATCTTCCTGCGATTATCTTTCGGTCTAGCTGCAAAGTGCAGCCAATAAATGGTGCCTCGTCGTTCAAGGATTAGTTCATCAAACTCTTGCTTTTTCTGGTCGGCAATATCAAGTATTATTACCATATAACGAAGGGCTTGCTCTATTCCTGCACAACGAATATCGACGGCACAGCCTTTCATGTGGTTGGAGGTCTTGCTGGGGTTCAACCCTGCCCTCTCCATCGCCAACATGACTTGATACGACCTGAAGCCTTGATTGATGACTAAGGGCTCTACTTCCTTAGAGGTGTAATAGTCCTCGATACTGTTCAACACATAGATGGTGTTATAGTTGAATCGCAACTCTTCTAACCAATCTTCACATAGGTGAATCAGGTTCTCTACTGCCTCCAAAGGAGGTTCGTTATTGTCTTCAGTCTTGAAACTGGTCTTGGTCAACTCTCCGAGCGAAAAATGCTCGGAGAGGTTCTTGGTTCTGTCTAACATAATTACAAATGTTATGCTGTTATGTTGTTATGTTGTTATGCTTAATACAACAAAGAGCTGGTTTTTATATAAACTGCTTGTCGATGATTGTCTAAAAGTCTTTCTCCTGTTTTTTTAACTAAGCCGTCCTTGACAAGCCTGTTGGCTCGCACGCGTGCAACGGGTGTCGATTTTAGCTCAAAACATCTCATTACATCTTCTACAGTAAACTCTTCAGGTAAACGATTGAAAGCATCGATGGTCTTTTGCTGGCGCTGGCGATTTACGGCTGCATCCCTTGTCTTGTCATCAAAATACTTCTCTGCCATAGCACCGAAGTAATGCTTCTGACAAGCAAACTGGATATTGACTATCAGCTCAGCCAAACGCTGATCTATCTCGTCAGTGCCAAAAGCTCCACACCAGAACTCGCCATCTTTCTTCAGCTCGTCCCAGTGACGCATGATGATGAAAGGTGCCGCAAAGTTGACTCCATGATAAGCACAACGCTTCAGCAACATCTCATCCGCCTTCGACTCATTATAGGCTGCATCTGCCATACGGCGTTCTGTCCAGTCAAACAACGCATCGATGATCTTTCGCAAACTCAATTCACCTTTGGTCTTGTCCAACTTATAAGCCCAGTCCTTCAGGCGTTCGTCACTCTCGTAATCAACACTGACTTCTCTTGTCAGCATCTCAAAGTTGGTGCTGGGCAGAGGAATACAGGTCAATCGTGTGGCCAAGCCAGAGCCAAAGTTGCGTTCATTGACTTTCTTCTTCAATGCCAATGGTGTACCTGTATAGATATAGTTCCAAGTGACAATGAAATCTTGCAACACAGAATCCACATTCGAGTAGGCCTGACCATCTTCCTCATTGTGGAAGGCCTTGAGTTCAAGACTGATTTTGTCAATCCACGAACCACCCTTCTGGAGACATAGGGTATTGTCCAACTCGGTGTCAAAGGTCAGCATATGGAGTTGCATTTCCTCACCATCTACCACCTCAACGGAGTTGACCATATCTTGTATGAACTGGGCATTGGAAGTTCGTGCAGGGTGAATCCTCACCACCACCTTTGGCTTGTTGGGCTTCTCCTTGTTGGCACCCTTAGTCTTCATCAGTTCACGATAGGCATTGATGGCTTTCTTGCCTTCCTTGTCTTTTTCGGCAATGGGCTTCGACAGCAATTTGAACAATCTGGTGGCAAAGCTCTTGCCACAGGCTGGATCACCTTCGACAATCACTGAGGAGTTGAGTCGCCTCAATTCCTCTGGGCGATGGTAGAACCTGTAGGTGCAGCGAGTCATCAAGGTCATCAGCAAAGAGCCTGAAACAAACAGTGCTGCCGTAAACTGGTTTTGCTTCAAACCCTTGGTAACATCTTTCAGCAAAGGGTAGTACTCGAAGAGGGATTCAATCTCCTTGCCCCACAACCACAG
>CACYZY010000005.1 GCA_902779085.1 uncultured Bacteroidales bacterium
CAATACTGCGAAAGGTATTGAATTCAGGCAATGGGCAAATAGTGTACTTAGAAATTATTTGTTAAAGGGATATGCTATTAACCAAAGGCTGGTCAATCTGGAGAATAGCATAGACAATCGTTTTGAAAGCCAAAATGCAAGAATAAATGCCATTGAAACAAAAGTTGATTTCTTTGTCCACACATCCTTGCCCCCTATCGAGGGCATCTTCTTCGATGGCCAAATCTTTGATGCTTACCACTTTGTTGCTGACCTGATTCGCAAGGCGACACGCTCAATCGTACTGATTGACAACTATGTAGATGACTCAGTACTGGCCATCTTGGACAAGAGACAGAGTGGTGTCTCGGCAACTATCTACACGCAGAAAATCAGTCAGCAACTGCAACTGGACATCAGCAAGCATAATGCACAGTACCCTCCTGTCAAGGTGGAACTTTTCAACAAAGCCCACGACCGTTTCCTGTTAATTGATGACGAGGTATATCACATCGGGGCATCCATCAAAGACTTGGGCAAGAAGTGGTTTGCCTTCACCCTTATGAAGGACATAACGGCAGATGAACTGGTGCAGAAGATTCAATAAGTTACTATAAACTACCAGTCCTTGCCCGACTAACAGAATAACAGAATAACATTTGGTTTTGCAATAACAAGGCGAACAGCCATCAGCACTACTTCGTGCATGGGGTATGGATGGGGATTGTCTGTTTATTTTGGTAAACTGAAAGTATGCAACATTTTTCTCGAAATAAACACGAAAGTGTTTTGATATATCTACGGATTGATATAAATTTGCACCCAGAATTGGTTCCGACGTGGTGGTTCGCCGCTTCGGATTAAAAGGGAATCAGGTGAGAGTCCTGGACAGTCCCGCTGCTGTGAAGCTCGTCAATGCTCTCTGGCACATGCTAATTGCCACTAACAAATCTAGCCATGAAAAGTTGGGAAGGCGCCAGAGGGTGAGTCAGTCAGAAGACCTGCCGTTCATTAAAGGCTATCCGCCTCGTGGGTTAGGCGCGTAGTACGAAAACATTGTTTTTCTATTTACATGTACTGTTTTTATGTTTAAAAACTTTCATGGCTTCAGCATGTTTGAGCAATATCAGGCATGGAAGCGGGAACGTAGAGAGCGTAAGAGCTTTAAGTATCGCCTCTCTGTAACTACTATCAAACTGATTTTCATCATCAGTTGTACTTTCTTGATGTTGTTTTTACCAACCACTGCGTTAGGCATACCGGACCTCACGCTGGTGGAACAACGAGTAATTGCCATCTTCGTATTTGCTACCTTGATGTGGCTATTGGAGCCTGTGCCGGCATGGACCACCTCGATGGGCATCGTGGTACTGCTCTTGCTGACTTGCAGCGACAGTTCGCTTTGGTTCATGCGCAACGAACTGCCTAACCAGTCGCTGGGTGAGTTCATCCACTACAAGTCAATACTCAACAGTTTCTCCGACCCTATCATCATGCTGTTTATCGGTGGTTTCATCATGGCCATCGCTACCTCTAAGAGTGGGCTGGATGCTACACTGGCCAAGGTGATGCTGAAGCCTTTCGGTACACAGAGCCGTTTCGTGCTGTTGGGTTTCATACTGCTTACGGCTTGGTTCTCGATGTTCATCAGCAATACGGCCACCGCTGCTATGATGCTGACCTTCCTCACCCCTGTGATGAAGTCGCTTCCTGCCGACGGCAAAGGCAAGATAGCACTGGCAATGTCTATCCCTATTGCTGCCAACCTGGGTGGTATAGGTACCCCCATCGGCACGCCTCCCAATGCCATAGCATTGCGTTACCTGAACAATCCTGACGGCCTGAACCTGAACATTGGTTTCGGTGAATGGATGATGGTGATGTTCCCCTTTGTCATTGTAATATTGCTCATTGCCTGGGTATTGTTACTCAATATTTTCCCCTTCAAACAGAAGAAGATTGTGCTGAACATTCAGCACGAGCACAAGCAGAGCTGGCGCGACTGGGTGGTGTATATCACTTTCTGCGTGACAGTGAGCATGTGGGTGCTCGACAAATATACGGGCGTGAATGCCAACGCAGTGGCCATGATACCTGTGGCAGTGTTTGCCTTGACGGGCATCATTGGCAAGCGTGACTTGGAAGAGCTGAACTGGAGCGTGCTCTGGATGGTGGCTGGCGGTTTTGCCTTGGGTGTGGCACTCGAGGAGTCGGGCTTGGCCATGCACCTGATTAATGCTATACCATTTGACACATGGCCTGCTTTGGCCATCATCATTGGCTCTGGTTTGCTGTGTTACATCCTTTCAAACTTCATCAGCAACACGGCTACGGCTACGTTGTTAGTACCAATCCTGGCGATTGTGGGTACGAGCATGGGCGACCAACTGGATCACCTGGGTGGCATCTCTACCTTGCTGATTGGTATTGCCCTCAGCTCATCTATGGCGATGCTGTTGCCTATCAGTACACCTCCTAACGCTATGGCGCATTCAACGGGCTTTATCAGTCAGAAAGACATGATGAAAGCTGGATTGATTATGGGTATCATCGGCTTGGTACTGGGTTATCTGATGCTGATAGTATTGGGAAGTCATGGACTTTTATAATTAATATTTTTCTTTTCTACCATTGTACACTCATGTGTGAATAAGGCGGCTATTGTCTGAGACAGATAATAGTCGCCATCATTTTAGGTTATCAGCCGCATTTGTCATACACAAAAAGAGGATGCGCATTTGCACATCCTCTTAATTTATATAGCGTTACTTCTTACTTGAACAACAATGGAGCAAAGGTGTTCAGGTACAGACGCCAGTTCTTCCACTCGTGGCCACCTGTGCTCTCATAGAAGGTATGAGGCATGCCGTTGCGGGTCAGGGCTTTGTCGAGCACCTGGTTGTTAGGATAAGCGAAGTCTGCGGTACCACATCCAATCCAGTAGAGCTTGTAGCCTGCCTTCTTGATGCCTTGCAGTTGCTGATCCAGTGTGTCGCTCTCACGAGTACCTGCACTCAGTGGGCAAATATAGTCGAACTTGTCAGGATACAAGGTAGTAGCTGCAAAGGTGTGACCACCACCCATTGACAAACCTGCGATGGCGCGTGAGGCCTTCTTTGGTATTGCACGGTATTCTTTCTCGATGAATGGAACGAGCTCTTCTACCAGGCTTCTTACATAGATATTGGCATTCTCAGGAGCACGATAGTCATAGTTCTTGACTGGCAAGCCCATGGTACCTGCAGCCTGCTGACCTGGGTTGCCGTTAGGCATTACCACAATCATAGGCACTGCCTTGCCCTGCTCGATGAGGTTGTCCATGATCTGAGCGGTACGGCCCATGCTTGACCAAGCTTCCTCGTCGCCACCTGCACCATGCAGCAGATAGAGCACTGGGTACTTCTGCTTGCTGTTCTCGTAGCCGTAAGGGGTATAGACAGTGACACGACGGTTGATGCCGAGGATGTTGCTGTCGTACCAACGGTAACTTACGGTGCCGCGATGTGCCAATGTCTCGTTGTAGTTAGCTGAACGCTCGCCTGGCACCAACAGCATGTTCAGGTAACGGGTACCGTCACGCTGTACCATGTAGTTGCGGGGGTCGTTCACGCTTACACCGTCAACGATGAAGTTGTAGGTATAAATCTCTGGTTCGGGAGCAGCGATGGTGACTTCCCAAACGCCGTCATTGCCCTTGGTCAAAGGCACAACATCGGTGTAATTAGCCATCCAGTTGCCATAGAGGTTGACTACGGTAGCATAGTTGGCACTCAGACGGAAGGTAACTGAATCACCTTTGATCTCTGGTGATACGATTTGCTGTGCATTGCGGCTGAAATTAGCCAACTCCTGTGCACTTGCACCTACTGCCATCATAGCAGCAAATGCGAATAAAAGAATTTTTTTCATAACTTCGTTTATTATAGATTGAAAAACTATTGTGCTACAAATATAAGGCTTTTTATAATATCATGATATATAAAAGTATTTTTTGTGCAACGAGGCATATTTCTTGACTTGTTAAAAGGCTGCCACTTCGCTGATGCAGAGAGGACCACGGGCATCGGTAAAGTTAACCCTCAAGGCGTTGGTTGTCACCTTGGGGAAACGCAAGATACGCTTATAGCCGATGGTGGTAGTCTCTTCATCCAATGCCAAAGGTTGCCAGTTGCCTTCGTGCAGGTATTCCACATTGAAGTTCTTGACACGTTGTCCCAACGGGATATATTCCTGCAAGAGGAGGCGGGTAACAGATTGGGGCTGACTGAAAGTGAAGGTCAGAGAACCATTGTTTACGTCATCAGGGGTTGCCCAATAACTCTCAAAATCACCGTCATTGGCTTGGGTAGCTGCAAAGCGTTTGCCTCGAATGTCGGAAGCCTCGACTTTTGCGTCCAAGAGCAGATTGTTGCCCAACTCTTGTGTGATGCGTTGATGGAATGTCACCGCATTGATGGAGTCGGTTTGGGAAATCAGCCCTTCTTTGTTGACGGGGAAGTTGAGCAACATGGTGCCGTTGTGCCCTACGCTCTGGTAATAGATTTCCTGCAAGTCATCGGGAGTCTTCACCTTGTCGTCCTCGCTCTCATGGTAGAACCAACCCGGGCGGATGGACACATCACATTCGGCAGCCACCCATGCATCGCCATCAGCATGACCAATGAACAGTTCGTCTCCATTGGGATAACCCGGATAGACCTCAGCAGCACGCAAGAACGACCAGTTGGTGGCGCCTACATGTCCTGACTCATTGCCTACCCAACGACAGCCAGGACCTGCGTCAGAAAAGCAAATGGCATTGGGTTGCAATTCTTCCACCGTTGCCCAAGCACGGGGAAAATCGTAATAGTTACGACGGTCGATATTGCGCCGTTCTCTGGCTCCGCCATAGTAACCATCACCTCCATTGGCACCATCAAACCAAATCTCGAAGATGTCTCCGTAGCGTGTCATCAAATCTCGCAGCTGGGCGTGATAGTATTCCACATAAGAAGGACTGCCATAGTCGGCACGGTTTCTGTCCCAAGGAGAGAGATAGACGCCAAACTTCAAACCATACTCTCGACAAGCCTCCGCCAATTCGCCCACCACATCACCGTTATATGACGAGTGGGTGATGTTATAATCGGTCAGATCAGTAGGCCACAGACAGAATCCGTCATGATGCTTGGCAGTGATAATCACACCCTTCATGCCAGCTTCCTTGAGGGTGCTTGCCCACTGTCTGGTATCCAAACGGGTGGGATTGAATGTCTTGGGGTCGGTATCTCCATACCCCCATTCCATATCATTGAACGTATTGAGTCCGAAATGGATAAAGGCGTAGGTCTCCATCTGTTGCCAAGCTACTTGCTTGGGGGCAGGGATAGGATAAACGGGTGCTGGAGCCGGGGTGTTGTCGGCACACGAAACGAAGGCCATGAAGGCACAGAATATCAAAGTGTTTTTCATCATCATCTTAACTTATTGGGGTTATTGGCTACAAATATAATGAAAAAAGAATCATTCTTTTTGCTAATATGTTGGAAAAGGCTTACTTTTGAAAAGTTATTGTCATGAAATGCCTTATGAGACAAGTATTATTAGCCTTACTATTGGCAGTACCGATGGGCTTGGCTGCCCAGGATACCGAAAAGGAGAACCAAGTGACGGCCGACATACAGCTGTTGACGCATGGTGAGATACGCAGGGGCGGCTTGCCGAAAGTAGAAGGAGGTAACGACAGGTCGAGTTTCCTGTTGGGGCGCTCACGACTGGTGTTGGGCTATGAGCGTCCATATATACAGGCCAAACTGAATATCCAGCATACTGGCATCTGGGGCCAGGAAGGTAAAGGAAGCGTTAATGTATATGAAGCTTGGGCGAAGTTGAATTCAAAAATCGGACTCTTCATGCAGGTGGGTCGCCAAGTGTTGTCGTATGACGATGAACGTATCATTGGTCCCAACGACTGGGCAATGGCGGGTGTTTCACACGATGTGCTGAAGGTGGGCTATGAGGGTCATGGGCACAAGCTGCATGCCATCTTTGCCTACAACCAAAATGGCGATAACGCCGATATGGGTACCAGCTTTTACGAGAATGGTTCAATGCCCTATAAGAGCATGATCACAGCTTGGTACCACTATGATGTTCCCAATTTCCCTCTGGGTGCTTCACTGCTACTCATGAACATCGGTATGCAAGGAGGATTTATAGATCAGAACCCACATACCGAATGGCAACAAGTGTGGGGTGGCTATCTTAAATTCAGTCCTAAGAAGTGGAGCCTGGAGGGTTCCTACTACCGTCAGACGGGACGTGAGGAGCACGGTGGCAAGCTGAGAGCCTGGATGGCAAGCGTGAAGGGAACCTTTGACCCATCTCCTGTCATCGGTTTCGATGCCGGGTATGATTACATGAGCGGTGACAAGTATTTCAACATTCCCCCAAATGGTACCATAGGACTGATAAAACACGATGTGATAAGAGGCTTCAACCCTGTATATGGTTCACATCATAAGTTCTATGGAGCTATGGATTTCTTCTATCTCACCACCTATGTTAACGGATTTACTCCTGGTTTGCAAAACGCCCAATTTGGCGTGCATATACAACCCCTGAAGGGCTTGAAACTCAGTACCAGTTATCACTATTTTGCGACAGCTGTCAAAATGAAAGATCTGGACAGAAGTCTTGGACATGAAATAGAGTTGGAGGGTTCTTACCAAATCATTAAAGACGTGGAGTTGTCGCTGGGTTTCTCATATATGACGGGCACAAAGACGATGGAGAAACTGAAGCGAGCTGCCAACGACAGCAGTTTGCGTTGGGCATGGGTATCGCTGAACATCACGCCGAGAATTTTCACTACTAAGTGGTGATTATTAATATTATTTACGACTTCGTATGCCATGAGTTAGCAAAATTATATTTAATTTTGCGCCTTAAATAAAGCAAATGATAATGAATCCATTCTTTGGTACATATAATACTCCTCATGGTACAGTACCTTTCGACCAGATTAAGCTGGAGCACTACGAACCAGCTATTGTGGAAGGCATAGCACAGCAAAAAGCCGAGATTGACTCTATTGTCAACAATCCAGAAGCGCCCACTTTCGCAAATACTATAGAACCATACGAGCTGTCGGGCGATTTGTTGGAACGCACCACTAATGTGTTTGCCAACCAACTGAGTGCTAATACCTGCGATGAATTACAAGAGCTGGCCAACAAACTGATGCCCATGCTCAGTGAGCATGAGAACGACATCTTCCTGAACGAAAAGCTGTTCGCACGCATCAAACAAGTATATGACAATAGAAACAATGAGCAGTTGAACGCTGAACAGCTAAAATTGCTGGAAGATATCTATATAGGCTTTACTCGCAGTGGTGCCAACCTGAATGATGAGCAGAAAGCCACCCTACGTGAACTGACCAAGCAACTGAGTCTGCTATCATTGCAGTTCAGCAACAATCTTCTAAAGGAGACCAACGATTATCAGTTGCACCTGACAAACGAAGATGACTTAGAGGGGTTGCCTGACAGTGCTGTTGAGGCAGCTCGTGAAACGGCAGAAGAAAAAGGATTAGATGGATGGGTGTTCACCTTAAAGAGTCCCTCCTTCTCTCCTTTTATGATGTATGCTGACAACAGAAATTTGCGCCAACAGCTTTACATGGCTTACAACACACGTTGTACGCACGATAATGCGCAGAACAATATGGAAGTGGTGAAGCAATTGGTGAACCTGCGTATGCAGGTGGCACAACTGCTGGGCTACAAGACATACGCCGACTACGCATTGGAAAGACGTATGGCTCTCGACCAGGCACATGTATATAAACTGTTGAATGACCTGTTGGATGCTTATACTCCTACTGCTCACAAAGAAATAGATGAGGTACAGGCACTGGCTCGTGAACTTGAAGGTGATGATTTCAACTTGATGCCTTGGGATTTGGGCTACTATTCTCACAAACTGAAGGAGCGCAAGTTCAACCTTGACAACGAGAAACTGCGTCCTTACTTCGAGCTGAGCAAGGTGAAACAAGGAGTGTTTGGTTTGGCTACACGTTTGTATGGCATTACCTTTAAAGAGAACAAGGACATCCCTGTCTATCACCCCGATGTTGATGCTTATGAGGTATTTGACAAAGATGGTAGTTTCTTGGCAGTACTCTATACAGATTTCTATCCTCGTGAAGGGAAACAAGGGGGAGCCTGGATGACCTCCTATAAGGAACAATGGATTGACAGGAAGACGGGAGAGAACAGTCGCCCACATATCTCACTGGTGATGAATTTCACCAAACCCACCAAGGAAAAGCCTGCTTTGCTGACTCATGGCGAAGTGAATACTTTCCTGCATGAGTTCGGACATAGTTTGCACGGCATGTTTGCCAATACCACCTACAGAACACTGAGCGGAACGAGCGTGTTCTGGGATTTTGTGGAACTGCCTTCACAGTTTATGGAGAATTATGCTGTGGAAAAAGACTTCCTACATACTTTCGCATATCACTACAAGACTGGCGAACTACTGCCTGATGAGTTGGTGCAGAGCATTATCGACTCACAGAATTTCAACATTGCCTACGCTAGCCTTCGTCAAGTAAGCTTTGGTCTGTTGGATATGGCATGGTACACTCGCCAGGAAGCTTTTGACGGTGATGTGATATCTTACGAAAGAAAAGCATGGGAACCTGCTCAGGTTCTTCCACAGGTTGAAGGAACCTGCATGAGCGTACAGTTCTCCCATATCTTCGCAGGAGGGTATGCTGCTGGCTATTATAGCTACAAATGGGCAGAGGTGTTGGATGCTGATGCGTTTGCCCTTTTCAAGCAGAACGGCATTTTCGATTCATCCACAGCTACTTCATTTCGAGAAAACATCTTGTCAAAAGGAGGCACGGAACACCCTATGACTCTTTACAAGCGTTTTAGGGGACAGGAGCCTACTATCGACGCATTATTAATCCGCAACGGTATCAAACAATGAAAAGACACCTTATATTTATTATTGGAGTGACACTCTTCGTATTGACACCACTACTGATAAGTGGGTGCAGTAATGATGAAGATGATGTAAAAGTTATCTTTACAGGGAAAACATGGAAAATGACTTATATATCCCGAGAGGGGGATCCCAAACCATACGTGAATTTCTGGGGTGAAGACCGAGAGGCAGAAAAAAAGAGCATTGAATTGCAAAAGCTCAACGGCAACTATGAGGTAGAGTTTGCCGGTGCCAAAATCGACGGTGCCTTTTCCGGTTCGTTTTCTGGAAAGGGCGTGGATTCATCTTTCACAGGAACATGGAGGGCTGATGCAAAAAACAGGGCAATGAGTACCTACGACATGAAATGGGACAAGGATGAGACGGACGTACTTGCCAAGCAGTTCCAAAAAGGGATGAATACCGCTTTCAAGTATAGTGGCGACTCAAATTCATTGTATATCTATTATAAAGATGGTGAAGTGACATACGTAATAGCTTTATTACCCAAGAACAGATAATGAATACAACAGAAAAGAAAATTGAACTGGATAAAAGATACTTGCGTATGGCAAGCATCTGGTCGGAAAATTCCTATTGCAAACGCCGTCAGGTGGGAGCATTAATTGTAAAAAACAAAATGATTATCTCTGATGGCTATAATGGCACACCATCAGGATTCGAGAATGTATGTGAGGACGAAAACAATGTGACTTATCCTTATGTGCTGCATGCCGAAGCAAATGCCATTACCAAGATAGCACGTTCCAATAACCATAGCGAGGGCGCCACGCTATATGTCACCGATTCTCCCTGTATAGAATGTGCAAAGCTAATTATCCAAGCTGGTATCAAACGAGTGGTTTATTCTCGTCAATATAGGTTGGACGATGGTTTGCAACTGCTGAAAAAAGCGGGGATTGAAGTGGTGTTTTTAGACATTGAGAAATGAAGATTTAGATAATAGAAGATTTTGAGAGATATGGGTACAAACAACAAGACTACAAGATTTCTACCTTTTATTATTGCCGTAAGCATAGTTGGTGGCATATTGATTGGCACATTCTACAGCAAGCATTATGGTGGCAACCGCTTGGGAATCATCAACGGTTCGTCTAATAAAATCAATGCCCTCATGCGCATAGTAGAAGACCAGTACGTTGATACCATCGATATGGGCAACGTGGTGGAAGGTGCTCTGCCGCAGATTCTGGCACAACTTGACCCCCACTCTACCTATATTCCAGCGCTGGATGCTGAAGAGGTGAATTCCGAGTTGGAGGGTAGTTTCAGTGGTATTGGCATACAATTCGTGATACAGGATGACACCATTCACATCAATAGCGTGATTGAGGGGGGACCCTCTGAGAAGGTGGGCATCATGGCTGGTGACCGCATCGTAAAAGTAAACGACAGCTTGTTTGTAGGCAAGATGGTGAACGAACGTACTGCTAAAGAACACCTGAAAGGTCCAAAAGGCACTGAAGTAAAAATATCCGTTAAGCGCTCAGGAGAAAAAGACTTATTAGACTTCATTGTGGTAAGAGGCGACATCCCACAAAACTCCATCAATGCTGCCTATATGATAAACAATGAGTTCGGTTATGTGAAAATCAACAAGTTTGCACGTACTACTCATGTTGAACTGCTGAATGCTATCGCACAACTGAGTCACCAAAACTGTAAAGGACTAATCATCGACCTGCGTGACAATACGGGTGGCTATATGGATGCTGCTCTGCGCATGGTGAATGAATTTTTACCAGAAGGCCGATTGATGCTCTTCGCACAAGGTCGCAAATATCCTCGTATGGAAGAATATGCCAATGGTACAGGCAGTTGCCAGCGTATGCCATTGGTAGTACTAATCAACGAGAGTTCTGCTTCCGCCAGTGAGATTTTTGCTGGCGCTATCCAGGACAACGATCGTGGAACCATCATCGGGCGTCGCTCATTTGGAAAAGGATTGGTACAACAACCCATCGAGTTCAGTGACGGTTCGTCCATACGACTCACTGTGGCAAGGTACTACACTCCTTCAGGCCGTTGCATCCAACGTCCTTACGAGAATGGTAAGGATCCTGAGTATGACACCGATTGGATCAATCGATACGAGCATGGTGAATTCTTCTCGGAAGACAGCATCAAACTGAATACCGAAGAGGAATATTTTACCACTCTTGGCCGACCTGTTTATGCTGGTGGTGGTATTATGCCAGATATCTTCGTGCCTCAAGACACCGTTGGCGTAACATCCTACCTGATAGAGGTGAGCAACAAGGGTTTAATTTCCCGCTTTGGTTTTAACTATAGTGACAAGAACCGCGAGAAGCTCCTATCATTAGGCAACTATGAAAAGTTGGCCAACTACCTGTCAAAACAAGACATCACTGGCCAGTTTGTCCGTTATTGCGACAGTCAGGGTGTGAAACGTCGCAACCTGCTCATCAGCAAGTCACACAAGCTATTAGAGAAGTATCTCTGTTCCAATATCATCAGCAATGTACTGGGGACACAACCGTATGTCCAGTACTGGAACCTTGATGACAAAACTGTACTGAAAGCTATAGAAGTTTTGGAAAAGGGAGAGGCTTTCCCTAAAGCACCAGAGAAGATTGAGAACTAAACATTAGCAAGGGGGATCGCCCCCTTGTTTTGTAATCCATGACTAAAACCGAATTACGGAAACATATCAAACAGTTAAAGGCGCTGCATCAAGATACAATCGCTACTGACTCCGAGCGGATTATGCAGTTGTTGGCTAGTGATACCCATTTCCTTGCAGCCAAGACCGTATTATTGTATCATTCTTTAAATGATGAGGTCGATACACATCAGTTTGTAGAAGAATGGTGCAAGAAAAAACAGCTCCTCTTACCTGTGGTGGTAGGCGATGAATTAGTATTGCGCCATTTTCAAAATGTGGATGAACTGAAGATTGGTTCTTTTGGCATCGCAGAACCCACAGGTCCATTGTTCACGGATTATGACCAGATAGATTTTGTAGCAGTACCAGGTATTGCATTCGACAAGAATGGTCACCGTTTAGGCAGAGGCAAGGGCTTTTA
Source organism: uncultured Bacteroidales bacterium (assembly GCA_902779085.1). Taxonomy (GTDB): domain Bacteria; phylum Bacteroidota; class Bacteroidia; order Bacteroidales; family Bacteroidaceae; genus Bacteroides. The sequence goes on from CACYZY010000005.1 coordinate 12,030, forward strand.
CGACCGATTACTACCTCAACTCACCAACGCATATAAGGCGGGTATCTGTTTCCCTTATCAAATAGTTGATGAAGTACCTGTTGAGCCGACAGACATTACTATGGATGGGATAATAACATTATAGCCTCCACCTGATACTGTAGACCTGCCTGTTGTGAAAACCCAGAGAAAGTATTACCTGAAAACAATATTGGAAATTACTTGCGCCCCCACGTGTTGGTTCAATTTGTTCACCAGTTGTTGACGACCCATCATCAATTGTTGGCGCAAAGGAGCCGATGTTACCTCTACATATAAAACCTGATTCTTGATATACTGTGGCTTTGACCATGAAGCAATAGTAGGTCCCATCACCTCTGCCCAGGCATCAATCAGCCTTTTCTCGTTCAGAGGAGTCTCCAAGCCCTCCTGTCGAAGGAACTTACGTATCAACATTCCCACCGATTCTGCATCATTCCTTTTCATAACTACATCAGTTTATGGGGATCACCACACCATCTGTCACACTGAACAAGCTATAATCAACCTGTACTTTTTCCAATATCCTGTCAAGATTTTCACGGTTGGTATCCGTTATGAATATCTGACCGAAACGGTCACTGCCAACCAATTTGATAATCTGCTCTACTCTGTGGGCATCCAGTTTGTCAAAAATATCATCTAGCAACAGCAAAGGTACTGTACCAATACGCCTTAAGAAATCAAACTGGGCAAGTTTCAGGGCAATCAGGTATGTCTTGTTTTGTCCTTGCGACCCTTCACGTTTCAAAGGATAACCACCCAATTGCATTTCAAGATCATCTTTATGGATGCCATGCAATGAGAAACCCATAATACGGTCTTTCTCACGACTTTGCCTCAACACTTCCTTCAATGAATTGTTCCTGGCATGACTCTCATAAGTAAGCCCCACCAGTTCTTTGTCTTCAGAAATAAAGGAGTAAAACTGCTGGAAGATAGGTATGAATTCCTGTATAAAAGCCTCACGTTTACGGAAAACCACTTCCCCTTCCTGAGCCATCATCTCTTCCCAAATAGCAAGCATTTCGTCATCCACGGTCTCTTCTTTCTTTAAGAGGGTGTTGCGCTGTGCCAGTGCCTTATTATAGCGTATCAATGACTCCAGATACTCTTTATCGTATTGAGAAATAACCACATCCATAAACTTGCGCCGTTCTTCACTTCCTCCTGCAATCAAGATAGAATCATCGGGAGAAACCATCACTAAAGGGATAAGTCCTATATGGTCAGACAAGCGTTGGTATTCTTTCTTGTTGCGCTTAAACTGCTTTTTCTGTCGGCGTTTCATCCCACAGAAAACCTCTTCTGGTCTACCGTCATCTGTAGAATATTCACCTTGTATCATGAAAAACTCAGCTGTATGCAGCATGTTCTGAGAGTCAATGGGGTTTCCTGCACTCTTACAGAACGAAAGATAATAGATAGCATCCAGCAAATTGGTCTTTCCCATACCGTTTTGCCCAAAGAAACAGTTCAGTTTAGAAGAAAAAGTCAGATCAGTCTGCGCAATATTCTTGTAATTCAGTATGGAGATGCGGTTTAATATCATATTTAAGTCATTTCACAAGGCAAAAGTAGCCAAATTTTTGATGTTTTGTGTAGTAAATGCAAAAAAAGATGCCTTGAAATTTCGCAGATAGTTCAAAAAGCTGTAATTTTGCGGGTCGAAAACTATAAAAGCGAAAAAATATAAAAAACATTCAATAGATATGGCAAATCAGAAGAATAAGGAAGAAGCCTTAAATGTAGAAGAAGTCCTCTCATCATCAGAGGCATTTATCTTAAAGAATAAGAAAACAATCGTAGGTGTTATCGTAGCACTGGTAGTTATCATTGCAGGCATTTTCGCCTACAACCACCTGTATAAGGCTCCTCGTGAGAAGAAGGCCTATGCAGCTCTATTCAAGGGTGAGCAGTATTTCGAGGCTGAACAGTATGACTTGGCTCTCAACGGTGACAGCATCGGCTATAATGGTTTCTTGAAGGTGGCTGATGAGTTCAGCGGCACCAAGGCTGCGAACTTGGCCAAAGCATACGCAGGATTGAGCTATGCACATCTTGACAACAATGAAGAAGCTATTAAGATGCTCGACAAGTTCAGCGCTAAAGATGAAATGATTGCTCCTGCCATCAAGGGTGCTATGGGTAACTGCTATGTTGAGCTGGGCGATATCAGCAAAGCTATCTCGCTGTTGCAGGCAGCTGCTAAGGAAGCAGACAACAACACACTGAGTCCTGTATTCTTGCAGCAAGCAGGTGAGTTGCTGGTAAAGGAGGGTAAGTACGACGAAGCTATTGAAGCTTACCAAACCATCAAGGATAAGTACTTCCGTTCTTATCAGTCAATGGACATTGACCGTTTCATCCAAGCAGCAGAGTTATTGAAGAACAACAAGTAATACGATGGCAACTGCATATCATATCCTCCACGATAACCACGAGGCAAATCTCTACGCTGAAGGCAAGAAGTTTGCCATTGTGGTGTCTGAGTGGAACAGTAACATTACTGATGCACTCTGTGAGGGGGCTGTTGCTACCCTGCTCCAACATGGAGTTGATGAGGAAGACATCATTGTCAAAACCGTTCCCGGAAGCTTTGAGTTGACTTTTGGTGCTGCAGCTTTCTTGAATCAAGGGGAGGTTGATGCAGTGATCGTATTAGGTAGCGTTGTCCGAGGCGACACACCTCATTTCGATTATGTTTGCCAGGGTGTAACACAAGGCATTGCACACCTCAATGCTGAGGGGGACATTCCAGTCATTTTCGGTGTATTAACCACTGATAATATGGAACAAGCAGAGGAAAGAGCTGGTGGGAAATTGGGCAATAAAGGCAGTGAATGTGCGGAGACTGCAATAAAAATGATTAATTTCGCTTGCAGTTTACAAAAATAGTTGTAACTTTGCAAATGCAAAACTCCCATAAGAGTTATACATAACGGTTTGGGCAAATACCAGAGTGGCCAAATGGGGCAGACTGTAAATCTGCTGGCGTACGCCTTCGGTGGTTCGAATCCATCTTTGCCCACAAAAACGAAGATAATTTTGCGGAATTATTGAGCAAGCCGAACACAGAGCCAAGCTCGCTTGAGCTATGTTGAGGCGCAGCCAATGATGCCGCAGTTTCTTCAAAACTGCGGAAGTAGCTCAGTTGATAGAGCATTAGCCTTCCAAGCTGAGGGTCGCGGGTTTGAGCCCCGTCTTCCGCTCTAAATGAAGCAATTGATATCTAATAAGGTTAGATGTTGATTGCTTTTTTTATTTTTTAATATTGTGATTTGCTAATAAAAAAGAAAGATTATGATAAAAGATTCCGATAAGATTGCGATTATTGCTGGAGAACGCAATATCTATTTCCCTGAAATGTTACAACGAATCACGCTATATAGTCGTTTCACCCCTAAACAACCCAAAGAAAGAACCCTGATATTTGCCGAGAACCGTGAGGGTTGGATCTATGCTTTTTACTCTATTTGGGCGAATCACGGCATAGCTGTGCCAGTAGATGCTTCTTCAACAGTAAGCGATGTAGCTTATATCATCAACGACTGCCATCCTGCTTGCATATGGACAACTAGTCCGAAGTTAGATGTAGTGAAGGCCGCCCTGAAAGAAGCAGGTCAAATCGTTGACATTCATCTGATTGAGGATTACGAACGTGTAGAAGTAAATGAGGAGAAGGCACAAGTGAACTATCTGGATGAAAAAGACACTGCCCTAATTATCTACACTTCTGGAACTACGGGTTCACCTAAGGGTGTAATGCTTTCGTATCAAAACATATTGACCAACAAGCGTGCCGTTTACGACGAGGTACCTATTTTCAGCGATGAGCGCAGAACCCTGATTCTATTGCCTTTGCATCATGTGTTACCATTAGTGGGAACTGTTATTATTCCATTCTATGTTGGTGGAGGCGTAGCCATATGCCCTACCATGTCGGGACCAGATATCATCGATACCCTGGAAAGAGGGAAGATTGCCATCATGGTAGGTGTGCCCAGATTATGGCAGACGCTCTACGGAGGAATAAAGAAGAAAATTGATGCGAGTTTCATTACCCGTGGACTCTTCAACCTCTGTGCCACACTGAAGAACAAATCATTCTCACGCTTCATCTTTAAAGCGGTACATCAGAAGTTGGGCGGACACGTCGATTTCATGGTAAGTGGTGGTGCCGCCTTAGATAAAGAAATACTGCTTGGTTTACAGACTTTGGGCTTCGAGATGCTCGAAGGCTATGGCATGACCGAGGCTGCACCTATGATTGCTTTTACCCGTCCTGGCGACCAAGTACCCAATTGTGTGGGCATCCCCTCATCTGAGATGCAATGTAAGATTGAAAACGGAGAAGTATGCGCCAAAGGTCCCAACATCATGCAGGGATATTACAATCGTCCGGAAGAGACGGCAGAAGTCATCGACAAGGATGGTTGGCTGCATACGGGTGACTTGGGTTACATCGACGAGAAAGGGCGTGTGTATATTACTGGACGTAGCAAGGAAATCATCGTCTTGTCAAACGGCAAGAACGTACAACCCAACGAGATAGAGTATAAGTTGGAAAAATATACTGATCGTGTGAAGGAAGCAGCAGTGGTGCAGGATGGCGATATGTTGCGTGCCATCATCGTGCCTCAGACAGAGTGGGCAAAAGACCTCTCTGACGAACAGGTAGAAGAGACACTGAAACGCGAGGTGCTGGAACCTTACAACCTAACAGTCACCAACTACAAGAAACTGATGAGTCTCTTTGTCTATCGTGGTGAACTGCCTCGTACCCGATTGGAAAAACTGAAGCGTTATAAGCTGAAGGATATCATCAAGGGCGAAGCATCTGTCAGCAAGAAAGAAGAGAAGATAGTGGAGCCTACATTCGAGGAATATCAGATTCTAAAGCAATACATCGAGGAGGAGAAGAAGATAAAGTTGCGTCCTACCGATCATATCGAGACCGACTTGGCATTCGATTCGTTGGATATGGTATCATTAGAAGGTTTCATCCAACAGACTTTCGGCACCCATATCAGCACAGCCGACATGCCAGGCTACAAGAACATTCAAGCAATGGCCGAGTTCATTGCCAACAGCAAGACACGCATGGAGGTGCAGGAAGAAGACTGGCACCAGTTCCTGCATGCCGACTCTTCCAAGTTGGAGTTGCCTCACGGCAACCGATACATGGTTTTGGGCAATGCCATCATCCGTGGATTCTACAAATCATATAACAACGTACAGATCAACGGTGTGGAGAATATACCAGCTAATGGCCCGATGATTATTGCCCCCAACCACCAGAGTTTCTTAGATGGTCCGTTAGTATCGTGCACCCTGCCAACACCTGTCATGAAGGACACCTATTACTACGCTACTGAAGAGCACATGCAAGGAGCCTTGCGTAAAGCATACGCGCGTAACAACAACATCATCCTGATGGAGCGAAGCAACCTGCGCGACTCTATTTTGAAGTTGGGTGAAGTACTCAAGCAAAGCAAGAACCTGGTTATCTTCCCAGAAGGGCGACGTACAAATACAGGTGAGTTGGGCAGTTTCAAGAAAACCTTCGCCATCTTGAGCAAGGAGTTGCAAGTGCCTGTGGTACCCGTATGCATCAAGGGAGCCTACGAGGCATTGCCACGTTCCAAGCGTTTCCCATCACCCCATAAGATTGAGGTGACTTACCTGTCGCCTATCTATCCGGACAGTGCTCTTTCGTATGAAGAGATTGCTGACCAGGTGAAACAGGCTATCCAGGCTTGTCTATCGTGCTAAACGCCTAAAAACTACTGGACAACAATGGCAAACATATTTCCTTCTAAAGAAGAATTAGGCAACACCTGGACCCACCTGATTGGGGTAATCTTTGCGCTCTCATCCATCTGGATGGTGTGGCCTGCCATCGACACCAGCTGGCAGATGGCATTCGGCGTTTTCTTCTTTATCATAGGCATGTTCCTGATGTTCCTCTCTAGTACCATCTACCACTGGGTCCGCCCCGGTGTGGCAAAAGAGATACTCCGCAAGTGTGACCATATCAGCATCTACGTAATGATAGCCTGCTCTTATACCCCCATTTGTGTGGGAGTAATCGGAGGCTGGTTAGGATGGCTGGTATTCGGATTCCTATGGACGGTGGCACTGATAGGCAGCATTGCCAAGATAGTGGCATTGGGCAAGTATCCACGCCTCTCGCTGGCGATGTATCTTGTCATGGGTTGGAGTGTGCTGATTATCTTCCCCAAGGTAATGGAGAAGCTGTCGCCACTCTCATTGGCATTTCTCATCAGCGAGGGTATTCTCTACACTGCAGGCACCTACTTCTATGCACACGACAAACAACCTCATTATCACACCATCTGGCATGTATTCGTGCTCCTGGGCGCTATCGCCCACTGGAGTGTCATTCTCACTATCTTGCTGTAACATAAAAAACCATACTTTATTTTGTTCTGTCGTCAACTTGCATTATCTTTGCCTTATGAACTAAATCATATATTACCATGAAAAAGATAATGAGCATTGGGTTGGCATTGCTGTGCTGCAGCATGGTTGCCTTTGGTGCCGATACTGTTGTCACCTCTCCTAACGGACAAATCAAAGTGAGCATCAATACTACTGATGGACTCTCATGGACGGTAAGCCGTAATGGCAAGACGGTCTATACAGAAAGTGGCATCGCATTGAACGTAGGAGGAAAAATCTTAGGTGATAAAGCCAAAGTGAAAAGCATCAAGCAGAAGGCAGGCAGCCAGATCATCCACCCTGTAGTCCCTCTTAAATTTGCCGAAATTCGTGATAGTTACAATGAAGTAACTATCAATTACGGTGCTTACCAAGTGCTGCTGCGCGTAATGGACAATGCTGTGGCACACCGTTTCGTACTGAACCAGAAGGGTGATGTGGAGATAATGGACGAGCAATTCAACTTGCGTCCCGCCAATGACTTTACGGCACATTACCAGACTGCCAGTTCGTTTAACACCTCATACGAAGAGCTTTACCAGCACAAGAGCTTGTCCGAATGGCAACAGGATGACAAGATGGCTACTGCCCCCCTGTTGCTTTCAGCTCCTGACGACACTCAATTGTTAATCGGCGAGAGCGATGTGGATGACTATCCTCATATGTTCTTCCTGACAAAAAACGGTACTATCACAACTACTTTCCCCAAAGCACCTATCAGTTGGGAGCCTCGTGGAGACCGTAGCGAGACCATCACCCAAGAAGCTGCATACATCGCCAAGACTAATGGACAGAGAGCACTTCCTTGGCGTTGGGTGGCTGTGACAGACTCAAAAGGTATCATTGAACAGACCATACCTGTACAGTTGGCACGCCGAAGTGTATTGACCGATACCAGTTGGATAAAGCCAGGACAATTCTCTTGGGAATGGTGGAACGGAGCCGCACCCTATGGGCCTGACGTAGATTTCAAGGCTGGCTGTAACTACGATACCTATTGCTACTTTGCCGACTTTGCAGCCAAGTATGGCATTGAATACATTTTGCTCGACGAGGGATGGGCCAAGAGCACTACCGACCCCTTCAACGGTAATGATGAACTGCGTTTGCCTGAGCTGATTAAATACTGCGATGCCAAAGGCGTGAAGATTGTGCTCTGGCTTCCTTGGCTGGCAGTGTATAACAACTTCGACACTATCTTCAAGACCTATGCTGACTGGGGCATCACTGCTGTGAAGATTGACTTCATGGATCATGCCGACCAATGGATGGTGAACTTCTACAAACGGGTAACTGCCGAAGCAGCCAAATACCATATCATCATTGACTGGCACGGAGCATTCACCCCAGCAGGCTTGGAACAGGAATATCCTAACTTGCTGAGCTATGAAGGTGTGCTGGGCCTGGAACAAGGGGCAAGATGCACCACCGACAACACCCTCTTTATCCCCTTTATCCGTAATGCCGTAGGTCCCGCAGATTTCACCCCTGGTTGCATGTATAACATGCAACCCGAGCGCTATCGTGCTACCCGTCCTAACAGTGGAGCAATGGGTACACGCGCTTTCCAGATGGCACTTTATGTAGTTTTGGAGAGTGGCGTACAGATGTTGGCCGACAACCCTACACGCTACTACGAGGCAGACGATTGTACCCGTTACATCGCCAGTGTGCCCACCACATGGGACGAAACACGTTGTTTGGCAGCTCAGGCAGGTGAATATGTGGTAGTAGCCAAACGAAAAGGCGCTAAGTGGTTTATCGGTGCCATCACCAACGGGACAGCTCGTGACCTGACACTCAGCCTGGATTTCCTGTCTGCAGGTCAGCACCAGCTCACTGCCTATAAAGACGGTAAGAATGCCGAATACCAGGCCATGCATTACAACAAGGTGGAACAAAGCGTGAATGCATCTACCCAGTTAAACATCCATTTGGCCAAAAACGGTGGATGGGCAGCAGTCATTGAATAGTCGCTATTCGTTTCGTTTTTAGGCAATATTTTTCGTTTTTGACTGATTGTACTTTCTAAATTCAAGAAAAATACGTAGATTTACACCCATTAGAATATAAATCTGACAAATTTTTTTAATATGGTACGTAAAATTAGATTGACTCTGGCCATCATTTTCTTCGTGTGCATCACCCTGATGTTCCTCGATTTCACAGGTGTCACCCACACTTGGTTCTCATGGATGGCGAAACTACAGTTCCTGCCTGCAGTGCTCGCACTCAACGTAGGAGTGATTATTCTGCTCATCGCCCTGACACTCATCTTCGGACGCATCTACTGCTCTGTGATCTGTCCTATGGGCGTGTTCCAGGACATCATCGCATGGTTCGGCAAGAAGGCCCGTCCCAAGAAGGAGCGCAAAATCCCTTACACCTATTCAAAGGCTATGAGCGCACTGAGATACACAGTATTGGGTGTGTTCGTAATGGCCATCATCGCTGGTGTGGGATCATTCGTTGCCTTGCTGGCTCCATACAGCTCTTATGGACGCATCGCCAGCAACATCTTCCAGCCTATTTATCGCTGGGGCAACAACATCCTGGCTTCCATCGCTGAGAAATATGACAGCTATGCCATCTATGATGTCGATGTATGGGTAAAGTCAATGCCTACCTTCATCATCGCCGTCGTTACACTGGTCATTATCTTCATTCTGGCTTGGCGTAATGGCAGGACCTATTGCAATACCATTTGCCCAGTTGGTACTGTGTTAGGCTTCTTCGCACGCTTCTCGTTCTTCCATGTGACTTTCGATGCCGAGAAGTGCAAGAACTGCAGCATGTGCTCACGCAACTGCAAGGCATCTTGTATCGACTATAAGACACACACCGTTGACTACAGCCGTTGTGTCACTTGCGGCAACTGTCTGGAGAAATGTAAGTTCGGTGCACTGAGCTATAAGTTTGCCACACCTTCAATGGCTACCGCATTCCCAAAGCCAGTAGTGGTGGAGAAGCCAGCTCCTAAGGCAGAGGCTAAGGCAGAAGAGACAAAGGCTCCAGTGAAAGACCCAGGTCTGCGTACCTTCCTCACCACCATCGCTGTGGGTGCTGCAGCTGCGGCTAAGGCACAGATCATCCCTGAGGCTACCGACAAGAAGGTGGACGGTGGTCTGGCTGAGATTGCCGACAAGGTGAAGCCCAACCGTGCTACCAGAATCGTGCCTCCAGGAGCAGTGAGCCTGAAGAACATGGCGAGCCACTGTACAGGTTGCCAGCTCTGCGTTTCTGCTTGTCCAAACGGAGTGTTGCGTCCAAGCACCGACCTGATGACCCTGATGCAGCCTGAGGCAAGCTACGAGGTGGGCTATTGCCGTCCTGAGTGCGTACGTTGCTCTGAGGTTTGTCCTGCTGGTGCCATCAAGCTGATTGATGTGGCAGAGAAGTCATCCATCCAGATTGGTCATGCCGTATGGACACGCGAGCTCTGCGTGCCTATCAAAGACGGTCAGGAGTGCGGCAACTGTGCACGTCACTGTCCTACAAGCGCCATCACTATGGTGCCACTTGATGCCAACGATCCTAAGTCATTGAAGATTCCTGTGGTGAACGAGGAACTCTGCATCGGTTGTGGTGCTTGCGAGAATCTCTGTCCTTCACGTCCGCTGAGTGCTATCCACGTAGAAGGCCACGAAGTACACAGAACCATCTAATTGACAATTACGATGGCTAATAACAATATAAGTCGCCGTGGATTCCTGAAGGTGATGGGAGCTGGCGCCACAGTAGCTGCAGGCGCGGCAATGGAAAGTTGCCAACCTAAACAGCAAATTTCAGTGGCTGGCACTCATACTGGGCCTTTGCCAACAGGGCAAATGACCATGCGCGAAAATCCCAATACTGGCGATAAGGTGTCAGTGCTAGGATATGGTTTTATGCGTCTGCCAACAGTTGACGGAGGCAGTGCGCGTGAGACAGCAGCCGACATTGACCAAGAGCGTGTAAACGAACTGACAGATGTGGCACTGGCTCATGGCATCAACTATTTCGACACATCTCCCGCCTATTGCCGAGGTGGTTCTGAGCGTTCAATGGGCATAGCCCTAAGTCGTTATCCGAGAGACTCCTACTATATAGCTACTAAGATGTCGAATTTCGCTCCTGCACAATTTCCACGCGAAGCCAGCATGGCTTTGTTTGAGAATTCACTGAAGGAGCTGCAGACTGACTACATAGATTACTATCTGCTGCATGGCATCGGCATGGGGGGAGGTTTGAAAGAGTTCAATGAGCGATTTATCGACAATGGCATACTTGACTGGTTGGTCGAACAGAAGAAAGCTGGACGCATCCGCAACCTGGGTTTCTCCTATCATGGCGACATTAAAGTGTTCGATCTGCTCCTCCAATGGCATGACGAAGGCAAATATCATTGGGACTTCGCACAGATTCAGCTCAACTACATGGACTGGCTCCATGCAAAGGAAATCAACGCCCGCAATACCAATGGAGAATATCTCTATGGAGAGTTGAACCGCAGGGGCATTCCTGTGGTGGTAATGGAACCCCTGCTGGGAGGTCGCCTTTCCAGACTTCCTGATGATGCCGTGGTAATGCTCAAACAACGAAGGCCGGAAGACAGTGTGGCATCATGGGCATTCCGATGGGTAGCATCACTGCCAGGAGTGCTGACTGCCCTAAGTGGCATGACTATGATGGAGCATCTGGAAGACAATCTGCGCAGCTTGGCTCCATTAGTGCCTCTTACTGAAGATGACAAGGAATATTTGGAACAGACCACCTTACGAGTTCTCGCCACACCTACTATCCAATGTAATGATTGCAAATACTGCATGCCTTGTCCTTACGGACTCGACATCCCTGCAATTTTCATACATTATAATAAATGTGCATACGAGAAGAACATCCCTACAAGCAAGGGTGATTCCAACTATAGGTCTGCAAGGCGCGCTTTCCTTGTGGGCTACGACCGCAGTGTGCCGAAGCTTCGTCAGGCAAGTCACTGTACCGGTTGTAACCAATGCTCACCTCATTGCCCTCAACGCATAGATATACCAGGTGAAATGCAGCGTATAGACAAATATGTTGAAGCATTAAAACAAGAAACTATCTAATTATGGCTAATAATATCAACCGTCGTGGATTCCTGAAGGTCATGGGAGCAGGAGCCACAGTTGCAGCAGGTGCAGCTGTGGCAAGTTGTGCCCCCAAGAAGAATGCTGAGTACGACCCAGCCGGACATCATACGACAGAAGTTCCCAAGGGAACAATGACCTACCGCACCAACCCCACTACAGGCGATAAAGTATCGCTCTTGGGTTACGGCTGCATGCGCTGGCCTACCCTTCCAAAGCCAGATGAGAATGGCAATATCATCGACCAGGAGCGTGTGAACGAGCTGATTGACTATGCAATGGAGCATGGTGTAAACTACTACGATACGGCTCCCGTATATGTGCAGGGCCAGTCAGAGCGTGCCACCGGCATTGCCCTGAAGCGCCATCCACGCGAGAGTTTCTACGTGGCTACCAAGATGTCCAACCAACGCTTTGCAGGTCAAGGGCTATCGCCACAGGAACTGCTAAAGCGCTCACAGGAGATGTATTACAACTCATTCAAGGAGTTGCAGATTGACTATATCGACTACTATCTGCTGCACTCTATCGGAGGCGGTAGCGGTATTCCTTTGCTGATGGAACGATTCTTCGACAACGGTATGCTCGACTTCCTCGTAAAAGAGAAAGAAGCAGGCAGGATTCGCAACCTGGGCTGGTCGTTCCACGGCGATGTAGCAGTGTTCGACTACATGCTGCAGTTGCATGACGAAGGCAAATATAAGTGGGATTTTGTGCAGATTCAGATGAACTACCTCGACTGGACCCATGCCAAGGAAACCAACCCACGCAATGTCAATGCCGAGTATCTGTATGGCGAACTGGCCAAACGCAACATACCTTGCACCATCATGGAGCCTTTGTTGGGAGGCCGATTGTCAAATGTACCCAACCACATCGTGGCACGCCTCAAGCAGCAAGAGCCTGAGAACAGCGTGGCATCCTGGGCCTTCCGTTTCTGCGGTACCTTCCCTATGGTGCTGAGTGTGCTGAGCGGTATGACCTATATGGAGCACCTGCAGGACAACATCCGCAGTTTGGCACCAGTGGTACCGTTGTCAGAGGCCGACCTGGCTTATCTGGAAGACACCGCCAGCCTGATGGTCACCTACCCCACCATCCCGTGCAACAGTTGTCAGTACTGCATGCCTTGTCCTTACGGATTGGATATCCCAGGCATTCTCGTTCATTACAACAAGTGCGTGAACGAGGGCAACATTCCTGAGAGCATGCAAGACCCCAACTACAAGAAAGCTCGTCAGGCATTCTTGGTGGGATATGACCGTGCAGTGCCCAAGCTCCGTCAGGCCAGTCATTGCACCAGTTGCAACCAGTGTTCACCCGAGTGTCCGCAACGCATCAACATCCCTGCTCAGATGCAAAAGATTGATGCTTATGTAGAGAAGCTGAAGCAAGGAACGCTGTAAAACGATCAAGGGGGGAATTTCTTCCCCCTTTTTTTATGCTCTATCCTAAGGATAAAAAAACTTCAGCAATTACAGATAGATTATCCCCACCGATTTTGGTGGGGATAATTATTTACTTCAAGATAAATCCTATCTTCCTACGATTGTCTTTCGGTCGGGCTGCAAAGTGCAGCCAATAGACATAGCTGGTTGGAGTGCCTCCCTCGCTCCGCATGGTTTTTCGTTCAAGGAACAGTTCATCGAGCTCTTGCTGTTTCTGGTCGGCAATGTCAAGTATTATTACCATGTAACGAAGGGACTGTAGTCGAATGCCACATGGTTCGAGCACTTGCCAATTACATCAGTTTTTAAGCACAAAATCACACATTTCAATTTGATTATCAATATAGTTACAATATAGTATTTTTATTAAAAACACCTTGATACCCTTGACATTTGGCGTAATATAGACAAATAACATCGCTACTATGAAAGTTGATTTATTTTCATTGGGAGGTGAAGATTTAAGATTTGAGGACAATTGATACAGGAGAAGGTGTCCACCATGACATCACCTCATCACCACATCACCTCATCACATCATCACATTCAATATTATCATTTCATCACCTACATAAGTAGCAATATGCTTACTTAATATTATATATATTATATAATAATATATATAATATTAAGTAAAGTTTGGATGGAACATTTTTGGTGACTTACTAAAACACAAAAACAAAATGTGATGAGGTGATGTGGTGATGTGGTGCAATATAAGCAAAACTGCATATACAACACTACATGAAAAATTGCACCAGGCCCAGCCCCAGCAGCAAGCACAACTATTAATTCCCCTAAACTGTCGGCTTAATTCTTGTAAAACCACCTCTTTTTCTTCTTCTAAATGAAACGAGGGCTTTCTGGGGGCTATAATGGCCCCTGGCGCCATTGCATATTTTTGTACATTATGGCGATGTATATTTGCATGCTATAGAAAGGTAGTTGAAGAAAAAAAATCAAAAAATAATAATATTTTTTAGTATATCATTTGCATATATAAAATATATTTTATATCTTTGTATTACGATTGAGAACAAAGCCGACAACACTGCTGGTGGCCAACAGCAATGAGATGACAAAGTTCTTAGTTGCGACCAGTCATGAATGACAAACGAGTAGCGGCGACTCGAGGTATTTCGTTGCAAAACGATCTTTGACTTATTGCTACAGTTAATTAATCACCCAGGGCAGCTAAACGGTGTACAGATGCAATCGTTTACAAGCTGTGCTGACGAGAAATCCTTTCTCGGGATATTGTCTTTTAGACCAATACCAGCACCTTTGCTACAATTTGACTTGATATTCTTTCATAATAGAAAAATAATACGTAACTTCGCATGGTATTAATAAATCAAACCCACAAGAAGAATGTACAGTTTTACATGCGACTATTCAGAGGGGGCACACCCTAATATCCTGAAGAAACTACAGGAAAGAAACCTGATGCAGCATCCTGGCTATGGAGAGGATGAGGTGACGAAAGAAGCCATAGAGCTGATTCGACAACGCATAGGCAACCCAAAAGCAAGCATATTTTTCGTGATAGGTGGCACACAGGCCAATATGGCGGTGATATCTGCCTTGTTACGCACACCGGAAGCAGTGATTTGTGTGGAGGGCGGACATATTTTCGCCCACGAAACAGGGGCCATAGAGGCTACGGGACATCGTGTCATCACCGTGCCTGGCATTCAGGGCAAACTGACGCCTGAGGGGATTCAGAAAGCACTCGACGACTATTTCATGCGTCCGCACATGGTGAAACCGGCTATGGTGTATGTGTCTGACGCTACGGAGGTGGGCACCATCTATAAGAAAGCTGAACTGCAGGCCATCAGTGAGTTCTGCCGTGCACACAAACTGTTGCTGTACCTTGACGGAGCTCGACTGGGCAGTGCACTGACGTCTGACGAGAACGACCTGACGCTGCATGACCTGACGGAACTGACGGATGTATTCTATATTGGCGGCACCAAGAACGGGGCGTTGTTTGGCGAGGCCATAGTGTTCAACGATCCTGAGCTGTATCCTGACTTCGACTATGTGCGCAAGGAGCGTGGTGCCTTGCTGGCCAAGGGATGGTTGCTGGGTGTGCAGTTTGGCGAGTTGTTCAAGAACGACCTGTACTTCACCATTGCGCGTCAGGCAAACGTGCTGGCCAAGAAGCTGACGGCTGCATTGAAGGAGGCGGGCTACCAATTCCTGGCTGAATCGCCTACCAACCAGGTGTTCCCCATCGTAACACTAGAAGAAAAGGCCATACTGGCAAAGAAATATGTCTTCGAGGAGTGGCAGCCTATCGACGGGCAGCATACTGCCATCCGTTTCGTTACCTCATGGGCTACCGACGAGGAGCATGTGGATGAACTAATCAAGGATTGCTTGGCATTGAGACAATAATAAATCGTGATACTATGGAAAAGTATATTTTAGCAGTAGATCAAGGCACCAGTAGCTCGCGCGCCATCATCTTCAACAAGAGGGGCGAGAGCTGTGCTGTGGCACAGAAGGAGTTTACCCAGTATTTCCCGAAATCGGGATGGGTGGAGCATAACCCGCATGAGATTTGGTCGTCGGAGGCATCCGTCATTGGGGATGCTATGGCAAAGATGGGCATTGACGGCAGCAGCATTGCTGCCATTGGTATCACCAACCAGCGTGAGACCACCATTGTGTGGGATGTGGAAACCGAAGAGCCTATCTATAACGCTATTGTGTGGCAGGACCGCAGAACAGCTGAGTATTGCGATGAGCTGAAGGCTCAGGGGGTGACAGACATGATTCACGAGAAGACAGGTCTGATTATCGATGCCTATTTCAGTGCTACGAAAATAAAGTGGATACTCGACAACGTGAGTGGTGCGAGGGCTCGTGCACAACAGGGCAAGCTGCGTTTCGGCACCGTTGACTCATGGCTGGTATGGCGACTGACGAAGGGCACCCTACATATAACAGACGTGACCAACGCCTCACGTACCATGCTGTTCAATATCCATACCCTGCAATGGGACGAGGACTTGCTGAAGCTGTTTGACATTCCTCTGTCGATGATGCCTGAGGTGAAGTCGTGCAGCGAGGTGTATGGCTACACTCAGTCGGCCATCTTCAACCACCAGGTACCTATCGGTGGCATTGCCGGAGACCAGCAGGCTGCGTTGTTCGGACAACTCTGCACGGAGCCGGGCAGTGTGAAGAACACCTATGGCACAGGCTGCTTCCTGCTGATGAACAGTGGCGAGAAGCCTATCATGTCGAAGAACAACCTGCTGACTACCATAGCACTGAAAATCAACAACAAGGTTACCTACGCATTAGAGGGCAGTATCTTTGTTGGTGGTTCAGTGGTTCAGTGGCTACGCGACGGGTTGGGCATTATCAAGTCATCGGGTGAGATTGAGGCTTTGGCAGCTACCGTACCTGATACAGGCGGTGTGTATTTCGTACCAGCACTGACAGGTATGGGCGCTCCTTACTGGGACCAGTATGCTCGTGGCAGCATCACAGGCATCAGCCGAGGCACCACTGCTGCCCACATAGCACGTGCTGCATTGGAGGGCATCGCTTTCCAGACACTCGACATCGTGCAGGCCATGCAGCGTGATGCAGAGCTTCCATTGGCCGAACTGAAGGTGGATGGTGGCGCTTCACGCAACAACCTGATGATGCAGTTCCAGGCAGACATACTGAACACGAAGGTGATTCGTCCACGCAATCCTGAGACAACGGCCTTAGGTGCTACCTACTTGGCTGGTTTGGCAGTGGGCTACTGGAAGAGTGTGGAGGAAATTCGTGACCAGTGGCAGATTGACTCGATGTTCATGCCTACCGAAGACCGCCAGATGGTGGAGGCACAAGTTAAGAGATGGCGTGAGGCGATACAACGCACCTTAACTCCCCAATCATCATTGTAAGACCTAAAATTTAATCACTATGATAGAGAAAATGATTTTCGAGTTCATCGGAACGATGATACTGATATTGATGGGCGATGGCGTATGTGCCAACGTAAGTTTGGAGAAATCTAAGGCCAAAGGTGCCGGCTGGGTAGTCGTAACCTTTGCATGGGGTTTGGCAGTAATGTGCGGTGTGTTCGTGGCTGGGCCTTATACAGGAGCTCACCTCAACCCTGCGGTTTCCATTGGTTTGGCATTGGCTGGTACCTTCGACTGGAACCTTGTGGTGCCTTATATCATTGCCCAGATGCTGGGCGGTTTCGTAGGTGCCGTTCTAGTGTATCTCTATTTCAAAGACCACTACGATGCAACGCCTGATGCTGATGCCAAGTTGGGTACTTTCTGCACCATCCCTGCCATCCGCAACAAGTGGCGCAACCTGTTCAGTGAAGCTATCGGCACCTTTGTGCTGGTATATTGCATCCTGGCCATCGGTAACGTGGGCAACACGCCAGAAATGGGCATGGGTAGCTTAGGTGCTTTCCCAGTTACCTTCCTGATTGTTGCCATAGGTATGTCATTGGGCGGAACTACTGGTTATGCCATCAACCCTGCCCGAGACCTGGCTCCTCGTTTTGCTCATTTCATTCTGCCTATCAAGGGCAAGCGTGACAGCGACTGGGGTTATTCATGGGTACCCTGCTTAGGTCCTGTCATCGGATGTGCATTAGCTGCAGGTTTGTATTTACTCGTATAGAATGACTATGATAAGGAAATTATTTATAGGTGGGTTGCTGTTGGCGCTGACAGCTTGCAACATGACACAGAAGTCGGATGAGCTGACCATGATTGTGGGCACTTACACGCATACTGGCAGTGAAGGCATCTACACCTATAAGTTTGACCAGGAGAACGGTATGGTAAGGCCGTTGGAGACAATCAAGATGGATAATCCATCCTACATCACGCTTTCTGCCAACCAGCAAGTGATGTATGTGGTGAGTGAGCAACATGACGAAACGGCTTCAGTGTCGGCATTCAAGTTTGACAAGGAGAATGGTACTGCCGAGCTGATTAACCAGCAACCCACATACGGTGAGGACCCTTGCTATGTTGCTACCAACGGCAAGATTGTGACCACAGCCAACTATTCCGGTGGCAGTATGTCAATATTCCCTCTGCGATATGATGGCGGATTGGAGCCTATCGATACCATCTACTGTGGCAACATCGGAGGTCCGGACATGAGTCGTCAGGAGGCGCCGCATGTACATTGCACAGCCTTCAGTCCTGATGGGAAAATGCTGTTGGCTACCGACTTCAGTGCCGACCGCATCCTGCATTTTGATGTAGAAGCCGACCCCTCCAAGCCTCATCTGAAGTTGGAGAATACACCGATTAATGACGATTCTGGTCCTCGACATATTATCTTCAGCAAAGACGGAAGGTTTGTCTATATTATCGGCGAACTGAGTGAGGCTGTGACGGTATGCAGCTATGACGAGGGGAACATACAGGTGATTCAAACCATTGAAACCCATCCGCAGGCTGACCGTCATGCAGCAGACATTCACCTCTCGCCCGATGGAAAGTTCCTGTATGCCAGTGTTCGCAATATTGAAGACGGGCTGGCTATCTTCAAGGTAGATCAGGTAACAGGCTTGTTGGAAAAGGTGGGCTATCAGCATACGGGCAAGCATCCGCGTAATTTCAACATCACCCCCAATGGCAAGTATGTTTTGGTGGCTGATATGAATGACAACAGGATTGAAGTATTCGAAAGGAACCTAAATACTGGTATGCTGATGAATACCCAACGTGACATCATCATCAGTCAGCCAGTATGTATTGTATTTGCAAAATAGAGCGAAACCTATTGAGTATTATGAGTAGTTTTATGAATAATGTATCATTGACCATCGCACGCAGAGCCATACTGGCATGTGCTTTGATAGGAGGTAATCTGTTTGCAGTGATGGCGCAAACCGAAGTAACACAAGGTGTCACATTTGGCAAGAAATTTGGTGTGACTTACATCCTGCCCCAAACAGAAATTGTGATTGAGGCAGCAGCAACACGACAACACTATGAACCAGGACAGTTCAGTCAGTACGCAGAGCGCTACCTGCGCTTGCGTGATGTGAAGCAAGAAGCCGAGACCACATGGTCTTTGGATGAGGTGAAGGTAAATATTGTGGGCGTTCCCGATCCTTCAAACATCTACTTTGTAGAGATGAAAGACCGCACCACTGCCCCATTAATGGAGCTCACTTCCGACGGTATCGTTCGTTCTATCAACGTGCCTTTCGTGGGTGACCAGAAGACTGCTCAGCCACAGGTTAAGCAACAAGAGGAAGAGGTATTGCCTGATCCTCGTTCATTCCTGACCGAAGAGATCTTGATGTCTGCCTCAACTGCAAAGATGGCGGAGCTGGTGGCTCGTGAGATATACAGCATTCGCGAGAGCAAGAATGCCCTGCTCAGAGGCGAAGCCGAGAACCTGCCCAAGGATGGAGCACAGCTGCAGATCATGTTGGACAATCTGAACAAGCAGGAGAAAGCAATGGTACAGATGTTTGAGGGAAAGGTAACTACTGACACCCAACATTTCACCATGAGAGTTACACCTCAGGAGATGAACAATCAAGTAGTATTCCGCTTCTCCAAGAAACTGGGTTTTGTGGATGCTGACGACCTGGCTGGCGAACCTGTCGAGTTGAGCATCGTAAACAAACAAGTAATACCTGAACAGCCCGCAGAGCCAGAAGGGAAGCAAAGCAAATCAATTGTCAGCATACTGACTAACGGCAACAAGACAGCCATAGAAGGTGTTGCCTACAATGTGCCAGGTAAAGCTGATGTAAAACTGACCTATCAGCACAAAGACATCATCAACACCGAGTTGTCTATTACTCAGTTTGGCACACGTGAATATCTGTCATCTCAGTTGTTCAACAGAAATACTGTGACTAAAGTGCAGTTTGATGTGAATACCGGCGCTTTGCTGAAGATTGACAGATAATTTCATTTAGAATACCTTAAAACAGCCATTACGAAAGATATGAAACGATTATTACCACTTATGTCTTTGTTGGTGCTCGTAGCTTGCCAGCAAACACAGGAAACGACTTTTGAGTTACAGACACCTGTTGATTATGTGAGTACCCTTGTAGGTACCCACTCCAAATATACCCTCTCAACAGGCAACACCTACCCCGCTATAGCTCTGCCTTGGGGCATGAACTTCTGGACACCACAGACAGGCAAGATGGGTGACGGATGGGCGTATGTCTATGATGCCGACAAGATTCGTGGTTTCAAGCAGACCCACCAACCCAGTCCGTGGATCAATGACTACGGTCAGTTCAGTCTGATGCCAGTTGCAGGCAAGACTGTCTTCGACGAGGAAGAACGTGCCAGTTGGTTCTCGCATAAGGCAGAAACGGCAACACCCTACTACTATAAGGTGTATTTGGCTGACTATGACATCACAACTGAAATCACGCCTACAGAGCGTGCTGCAGTGTTCCGTTTCACTTTCCCCGAGAATGAGTTTTCATCTGTTGTTGTCGATGCATTCGACAGAGGTTCATCTATCCAGATACTGCCTGATGAGCAGAAAATCATCGGCTATACCACACGCAATAGCGGAGGGGTACCTGAGAACTTCAAGAACTATTTCGTGATTGAGTTCAGCAAACCATTCTCACAAGTATCTGCGGTAGCCGACCAAGTGGTCAAAGGTGGCACTACAGAGGCAGAAGCTAACCACGCAGGAGCTATCGTAGGATTCTCTACCCATCGTGGCGAAGTGGTAGAAGCCCGTGTGGCATCATCTTTCATCAGCTACGAACAAGCAGAAAGGAACCTGCAGGAAATAGGTGACCGCAGTTTTGAGGCTGTATGTGCAGAGGCTAAAGCCACCTGGAACGAGACATTAGGAAAGATAGAAGTGAACGATAATAATATAGACCACCTGCGCACATTCTACAGTTGTCTGTATCGCTCGGTATTGTTCCCACGCAGTCTCTATGAGATAGATGCTGAGGGAAAGCCCGTACACTACAGCCCGTATAATGGAGAAGTGCTGCCTGGTTATATGTTTACCGATACTGGCTTCTGGGACACCTTCCGTTGCCTGTTCCCCTTCCTCAACCTGATGTATCCCAGCATGAATGTAAAGATGCAGGAGGGATTGGCAAATGCTTATAAAGAAAGTGGTTTCCTACCTGAGTGGGCAAGTCCTGGACATCGCAACTGCATGGTGGGTAACAACTCAGCTTCTGTTGTGGCTGATGCTTATCTGAAAGGTTTGCGTGGCTATGACATCGAGACTTTGTGGGAAGCTGTAACACACGGTGCCAACCATGCGCATCCTACCATAGGTTCTACAGGAAGAAAGGGTGTGGAGTATTATAACAGTTTGGGCTATGTGCCTTACAACGTGGGCATCAATGAAAGTGCTGCCCGTACATTGGAATATGCTTACGATGACTGGTGCATTTATCAGTTGGGCAAGGCATTAGGTAAACCAGAAAACGA
Source organism: uncultured Bacteroidales bacterium (assembly GCA_902779085.1). Classification (GTDB taxonomy): domain Bacteria; phylum Bacteroidota; class Bacteroidia; order Bacteroidales; family Bacteroidaceae; genus Bacteroides. The sequence goes on from CACYZY010000005.1 coordinate 33,507, forward strand.
GATTAGTGTTTATGCCCAAAGGGCTATGAATTATCGTAACCTGTTTGACGAGGAAAGCAAGCTGATGCGTGGCAAGAATGAAGACGGAACCTTCCAAAGTCCGTTCAACCCTTTGAAATGGGGTGATGCCTTCACAGAGGGCAATAGTTGGCACTATACTTGGTCTGTATTCCACGATCCACAAGGTTTGATTAACCTTATGGGTGGCAAGCAGGAGTTTACCCAAATGATGGACAGCGTATTCTCTGTACCACCTATTTTTGACGACAGCTACTATGGGTTCCCTATCCACGAAATTCGTGAAATGCAGATTATGAATATGGGTAACTATGCTCACGGCAACCAGCCAGTGCAGCACATGATTTACCTCTATGACTATGCTGGTGAACCCTGGAAGGCTCAGTATTGGATTCGTGAGGTCATGAATAAGCTTTACTCTGCAGCTCCTGATGGCTATTGCGGTGATGAGGACAACGGACAGACCTCAGCTTGGTATGTATTCTCTGCTTTGGGCTTCTATCCTGTTTGTCCAGGCAGTGGGCAATATGTTTTGGGCACGCCCTATTTCAAGAATGTTAAATTGCATTTGGAGAATGGAAATATCGTGGAGATCAATGCCCCTGCTAGCTCTGATAGCAATAAGTTCATTGACAGTATGCAGTTCAATGGCAAAGACTACCAGCATAACTATCTCACTCACGACGACCTGATGCAAGGCGCAAAGATTGAGATGCAAATGGCAGCAGAGCCGAACAAGAATCGTGGCATAGCAGAAGAGGATGCCCCCTACTCTTTTTCTAACCAGAAATAAACATACCACCTACGGGTATTGCCCTTTGCTATAACTAATGATATTATGAAAATCATCGATGTAAAATTAATGGATATAGTAACAGCGGAGGCGAAGCAATCGCCTCGTCTCCGCATGAACTATAACTTCCACCAAAGCCTGGATGACAAGTGCCATCGTTTCCTCAATGCTATGGAACCTGGCACTCAGGTAGCTGTGCACCATCATATCACCAAAGATGAAACCCTGGTAGTGCTACGCGGCAAAGTTCGTGTACTTATCTACAATGACGAGGGAGAAATTACTGAAGATGCCATCATTGACCCACAGCAAGGCCGCTATGGCGTTGACATCCCCAAGAACACTTGGCACACCGTTGAGTGCTTAGCTCCCGAAACCGTCGTCTTTGAGGTAAAAGAAGGCCCTTTTGTGCCCCACGAAATCGATGGCATTCTAGAGGTAAAGAAATAGGTTACTCTTTAGGAGTAAAGATAGTTACCCATCTATAAAGGTTGCAGCCAACGAAATTGCCCAGTACTTCAGCGATATAGACAATCAGTACACTGCTTGAAAGCAAGATGTCTGATGGCGATATTAAGAAGTAGAACGCATCAGCAATAGAGTGGGCAAAGCCACAAAGGATGAATACGGGCACACCCAGTATCAAGGCAAGCATCTTTCCTTTTCTGGCAAACTCCACAGCTGTAGTCATGATGAATCCGCATCCTATAGCCAACAAGAAACAAGCGAAAGGGCCCTTTGCCATTCGTCCTTCCAAAATCTTGGTAGCAGGCTCAATACAATCTGGTTGTGCATAGGCAATCATCCATGCCATTAACAAACAGCCCACGATGTTACCAACCAATACGGTAGCAAGCATGCTCCAGTCACCATGACGACGGATAAATCCTGCTGTACCTGTATATAGTTTCAAACCATAGTAGACAACAGTAGTCAGTCCGAATGCAAAGAGCACAGCACCTGCCACACCCCCAACCCTCAGGTTGACAACACATCCAATAGAAATACAGATACCTGCCAGTATGGCGGATGGGAAAACATCACGAATCAGTTCCAGTTTCTTCACTTTATTCTTAATTATTGAAAAACATTCTTTTACCTGCCACAAAGGTATAGCTTTTTCCTTAGTCATACAAACTATTTTAGAGAAACCTATGATTACGGTTCCCCCAGCCCTATGGTTAAGGTTCCCCAAACCTATAGTTAATGCATACTACACCTAGGGGTAATGCATTACAAAGAAGGGTGCGACTCATTGCTGAGCCACACCCTATCTTATCTTATTTATGTGTTAAGTGCCGTAGTTTACTTTACCTCCTCAAAGTCGGCATCCTGTACGTTGTCGCCGCCCTTGTTGTTATCCTGAGGACCAGCCTGCTGACCTCCGTTGAAACCAGCACCGCCGTTAAAGCCTGCGCCATCCTGAGGACCAGCCTGTGGGCCACCCTGCTGAGCATACATCTGTGCACTAGCAGCCTGCCAAGCGGCGTTTATCTCAGCCATTGCAGCGTCAATTGCAGCCAAATCCTGTGCCTTGTGAGCATCTTTCAGCTTCTGCAGAGCAGATTCAATAGCTGGCTTCTTATCAGCTGGAATCTTATCGCCCAACTCGGTTAACTGATTTTCAGTAGTGAAGATCATTGAGTCAGCTTGGTTCAGCTTATCAACTTTCTCACGTTCCTTCTTATCAGCAGCCTCGTTAGCCTGTGCCTCAGCCTTCATGCGAGCAATCTCATCGTCGCTCAAGCCACTAGAAGCTTCGATACGGATAGCCTGTTCCTTACCAGTAGCCTTATCCTTAGCTGTAACTTTCAAGATACCATTAGCATCGATATCGAATGTTACCTCGATCTGAGGAACGCCACGACGTGCAGGAGCAATGCCTGTCAGGTTGAACTGACCGATACTCTTGTTCTGAGCTGCCATAGGACGCTCACCCTGCAATACATGGATAGTTACCTCGGTCTGGTTATCTGCTGCGGTAGAGAAGGTCTCACTCTTCTTCACAGGGATAGTAGTATTAGCCTCAATCAGTTTGGTCATCACACCACCTAAGGTTTCGATACCCAAGGTAAGAGGAGTTACATCCAGCAATACCACATCGCCTACACCCTTCTCGTTATTCAGAATAGCACCTTGGATAGCAGCACCTACAGCTACCACCTCATCAGGGTTTACACCCTTTGAAGGTACCTTACCGAAGAAGTTCTGTACCAGTGTCTGAACTGCTGGAATACGACTAGAACCACCCACCAGGATAACCTCGTCAATATCTGCCGGCTGCAGGTTAGCATCGCTCAGTGCCTTCTGGCAAGGAGCCAAACAAGCCTGAATCAAACCATGAGCCAACTGCTCAAATTTAGCACGTGTCAAAGTCTTAACCAAGTGCTTTGGCACACCACCTACCGGCATAATGTAAGGCAGGTTGATTTCTGTAGATGTAGAAGAAGACAATTCAATCTTAGCCTTCTCTGCAGCTTCCTTCAGACGCTGCATAGCCATTGGGTCAGCCATCAGGTCAGCACCCTCGTCATTCTTGAATTCCTGTACCAGCCAGTTGATGATTACCTGATCGAAGTCATCACCACCCAGGTGAGTATCACCGTTGGTTGACAATACCTCAAACACACCACCGCCGAACTCCAGGATAGAGATATCAAATGTACCACCACCAAGGTCGAACACGGCAATCTTCATATCCTTGTTGGCCTTGTCAATACCGTATGCCAAAGCAGCAGCAGTAGGCTCGTTCACAATACGCTTTACATTTAAACCAGCAATCTGACCAGCCTCTTTAGTTGCCTGGCGTTGTGAGTCAGAGAAATAAGCAGGAACAGTAATCACAGCATCTGTTACTTCCTGTCCCAGATAGTCCTCTGCAGTCTTCTTCATCTTCTGCAGCACCATAGCTGAGATTTCCTGAGCAGTATAGAGACGGCCATCAATGTCAACACGTGGCATATTGTTGTCACTACGTACCACCTTGTAAGGCATGCGAGGAATTTCCTTCTGTACCTGATCCCAGTTCTCACCCATGAAACGTTTGATAGAGAAAACTGTCTTTGTTGGGTTGGTGATAGCCTGACGCTTTGCAGGATCACCCACCTTACGTTCACCACCCTCTACGAATGCTACGATAGAAGGAGTTGTGCGCTTACCTTCGCTATTCGCGATTACTACAGGTTCGTTGCCTTCAAATACAGCAACGCATGAGTTAGTAGTACCTAAGTCAATACCAATAATCTTTCCCATAATTCTTATTTTTTTATTTGTTATTATTCAAGTTATCTATTGTCCCAATCCCCATGAAAGGCACTCGGACACTAGATTTGTGCAAAGCATGTGCCAACCCTTATGCGAGCATGGTTGCATGTCAGTTTGGCAGATTATGCGACAGCAGAAAATAGTTATCATTTTACAATTGATTATTGAGAATAAAATTATATCTTTGCGAGAAAATGATTCAATCCTTATTTAATAATACGTAGAAATGGGAAAAGTGCTTATTATCGGTGCAGGCGGTGTAGCTACCGTAGCTGCTTTTAAGGTGGCTCAGAATCCTGACGTGTTTACTGACATCACCATTGCCAGTCGCACGAAGGCTAAGTGTGACAAACTGGCTAAGGCCATTGGCAATCCTAATATCAAGACTGCACAAGTGGATGCAGACAATGTTGACGACTTGGTAAAGCTGTTCAACGAGGTAAAACCAGATATCGTGATGAATCTGGCATTACCTTACCAAGACCTGACCATCATGGAGGCATGTCTTAAGACAGGTGTGAACTATCTTGATACTGCTAACTATGAGCCACGCGATGAAGCTCACTTTGAGTATAGTTGGCAATGGGCTTACAAACAGCGCTTTGAAGATGCGGGCCTTACCGCTATTTTGGGTTGTGGCTTTGACCCAGGTGTAAGTGGAGTTTATACAGCCTACGCAGCTAAGCACCATTTTGATGAAATCCACACATTGGACATCGTTGACTGCAATGCAGGCAACCATCATAAGGCTTTTGCCACCAACTTCAACCCAGAAATAAATATACGAGAAATAACCCAGAAGGGACTTTATTATAAAGATGGTGAATGGATAGAAACAGAACCGTTGGAAATACACCAACCCATTACCTACCCCAACATCGGTCCACGTGAATCTTACTTGATGCACCACGAGGAGCTAGAATCCTTAGTGAAGAACTATCCTACCATCAAGTTGGCTCGCTTTTGGATGACCTTTGGTGAGCAATACCTAAAGTACCTTGATGTTATTCAAGGCATTGGCATGAGCCGCATTGACGAAATAGAATATGAAGCTCCATTGGCTGACGGTACTGGCAATGCAAAGGTGAAGATTGTACCTCTTCAGTTCCTGAAAGCCGTGCTCCCTAACCCCCAGGATCTGGGTGAGAACTATGAGGGCGAGACCTCAATAGGTTGCCGTATTCGTGGTGTGAAGGACGGCAAGGAACGCACCTATTACGTATATAATAACTGCAGTCATCAGGAGGCATACAAGGAAACAGGCATGCAGGGTGTAAGCTATACCACAGGTGTACCAGCCATGATTGGCGCTATGATGTTCCTCAAGGGACTTTGGAAGCGTCCAGGCGTTTGGAATGTGGAAGACTTTGATCCGGATCCATTCATGGAACAGTTGAACAAACAGGGTTTGCCTTGGCACGAGATATTTGATGGAGATTTGGAACTATAATTATTAACCAGATTATTATCGCTGATGCGATTCGTATATATCATTCATTAACAAATTATTTTTATTATGGCAAAAAACGAAGAATTGAATTTCGACAAACCTGCCCCATCAGCAGAGAAGCTGAAAGCATTGCAGGCAGCCATGTCGAAAATTGAGAAAGATTTTGGAAAAGGCTCTATTATGAAATTGGGCGATGACCACATTGAGCAAGTGGAAGTGATACCTACCGGTTCAATAGGTTTGAATGCCGCATTGGGCGTTGGAGGCTATCCACGTGGAAGAATCATCGAAATTTATGGCCCGGAATCATCAGGCAAGACTACTTTGGCTATACATGCTATAGCTGAGGCTCAGAAACAAGGAGGTATTGCTGCATTCATTGATGCAGAACATGCTTTTGACCGTTTCTATGCAGCCAAATTAGGTGTAGATGTGGATAACCTTTTGATTTCCCAACCCGATAATGGTGAGCAGGCGCTTGATATCGCTGAACAGCTTATTCGCTCATCAGCTATTGACATTATCATCATTGACTCAGTAGCCGCACTGACTCCCAAGAAAGAGATTGAAGGCGAGATGGGTGATTCAGTAGTTGGTTTACAGGCCCGACTGATGAGCCAGGCATTACGCAAGCTGACTGCTACTGTAAGCAAGACACGCACCACCTGTATCTTCATCAACCAGCTGCGTGAGAAAATTGGTGTTATGTTTGGCAATCCTGAAACCACTACTGGTGGCAATGCACTGAAATTCTATGCCAGCATTCGTATCGATATCCGCAGTTCATCACCAATCAAAAACGGAGAAGATGTAATTGGGCGCACCACCCGCATAAAGGTTGTTAAGAACAAGGTTGCTCCCCCATTCCGCAAGTGTGAGGTGGACATCATGTTTGGCGAGGGCATCAGCAAGACGGGTGAAATTATCGACTTGGGTGTAGAATTTGGTATCATCAAGAAGAGTGGCAGTTGGTTTAGCTACAATGACACAAAATTGGCACAAGGGCGTGATGCCACCAAGCAGATGATTGCTGACAATCCTGAATTAGCTGAAGAACTCGAAGCTAAGATTTTTGAGGCCATGCAAGGACATGATGCTCCTATTTCGGAAGACTAAGTGTTTGGGTACAACTCTCAAACGCTAAATATAAATTATCCCCCGCCAAATTAGCGGGGGATAATTTTTAGGACGTCTGTGTATCCATGAAGAAGGATACCTAATAAAAGCCAAGCAATTAATAAACCCCGATAGTTGGCGGGGTTAGTTGTTTTATTTCTTTACGGTGTCACCGAAATGGTTGTAATCTACAGCCTTTCTTCCAGCACGTTTGCTCATGCTTGGGAACCAGATATCGTCAGCAGTGATACCACACTCCTTGATAGCCTGGATAGCATACTCGCACTTGCCAAAGTCAGCATCCACATTGTTCGTACCGAAGGTGAACTTCAAGCCACGAGCCTTTGCCTTCTTGATAACATCCATGCTAGGAATTTTGTAACGAGGACTGATTTCCAAAGCGATGTCATACTTCTGCAGAACATCCAGCACCTTATCAACACGCTCGTCGGTCCAGTACTGAGCATAGTCAGCATTCATATCATCAGGAATATAAGTAGCGTTAGCAAAGATATCAGCTGGCTCGTTGGTCAGAATCTTCACAGTCTGGTCAACAATCATGTCCATATACTGCTGCTTGCTGCGACCATCAAGTTTAACTTCTTCAGGACGGTAGATACGGCAGATACGGCCTTTGTCCACCACTGTCATAGCATCGGTAAACAAATAATCGAACTTATTGATAGCGTCTTCAGAGAACTGAACAATCCATCGACGGCCCTCACCTTGAGCACCCATCAGGAATGCCATAGGCTTCACCTCATTGTAGTAAGCATAAGCTTCCTCGTCGTTTGAAAGCATACGACCTACACCACCTTCACCCAGGTTAGGAGCCACACCGTAGTTGATACCATAGTTCATCTCCATAGCGTGTGCCATTTCCTTGGTCAAACCACCCTTCAGGTGCACATGATAGTCGATGACAGGAAAATTCTCCTGCTGCAGACGAATAATATCATCGGTGGTCTCATCCACTACAGGCATGGTATCGTTAGGATTGGTTACACCATCGTGCAGACGAGTAACGGTGAGGTTCTGGAACTTCACGTTGCCCTGCTTGCCAATCAGAGCGAAACCACCCTTGCCTAATACCTTGTCCTTGTTAGCCTCAGTACGGTAAGGCTGATCCGGCTCAGTGTAGCAAACCACATCAGTTCCATTGATCTTGATAGAGATATTCTTCTCGCGTACAGCGATATCGAAGTCAAACCACTCGTTATCTTCACCCAGTGAACGATACAAGTTTCTTACAGTAGCCAAGCTACCCGTCTTGCGGGTACCATCAATAGGACCATTGTGGAACAACACCTCATAACCAGTCTTGCCATCGGAATGGAAGAGCAGAGAAGCATCAGCGCCAGTTTCTAACATTGCCTGACCCTTCAGTTCGAAATTACGATAATCACCCTGTGCAGTCAGTGTCTCACCAGCTGACACTTGCAATTCATCACCCACTGTGCCTTTATCCGACTTCCAGTTGTCCAAAGGCTGAGCCACATCATAGGTAGGACCGCAAGCTGCGAAAACCACAGCTACCAGGCCTGCCATTGCATAAAAAAGTTTCTTCATTGCCAAATATTTTATAATTAACATTATTGGGTGCAAAGTTACTATTATTTTCTATTATGATGATGCAAATTAAGAGAATTATTTGTAGCTTTGTGATGCATTATAAATCATCAACCATGAAAACTAGTCATCTCATATTAGCTAGCATACTATTGATTGGAGCACCATTACAGACATCAGCCCAGCAAGAGGTGTCGAAAGACTCCATACCTCCCACCCGTGAAGAAAAGAACCGCAACGTGATGCTCAACGCCAAGAACGACCGTGAGCCACGTCAGATATCCATCGGTTTGCCTGCTCAATTCGCTGCCGACATCTTTGAAGACGGGCTGCCTGTGGCAGAACTCTACTGGCCCATTATGCCTTCTACCACGTGGAGAAACTCTTTGAGTCTCAGCAGTAACAAGCTGATGTCGCTGGGCGAAAGCGCCTTGTTGTTTGGTAAGATGGAGAACATTGTGTCAAGTGAGAACCGTCATGGTGGTGACAAATTTCTTGGATTGGGCAGATACTCTTTCAATCACTTTGGCAAACAACAGGTTGATTTCAACGTTTCAGGGCCAATCGCCAAAGGATGGGGCTACACCATAGGTTCTTACCAGAGCTTTGATCCTGGTAGCAACAAACTGGATGTCATGAGTCTGCAAGACCGCATGGAAATTTATAAAGCAGGCATCAACAAACGCTGGAACAATAACAAGGGCGAGGTGAGCCTATTGTACCAATATTCCGCTAACACCACTTTTGCAGATGCAAGCGGTCCGTTCTACTTCAATGGCGAGGACGGTAGTGTAGAACCTTTCGAGGACTTCAACCTGGGACGCGACCAGTACCTGCCTCACTACCGTGCTTTCCACTATCTCTCGCTGGAAGACAACAAGGAATATGATGTTAATATAGAAAAGGCCAACAGAGACCATGCACACCAGTTGACCCTCAATTTCAAATATACGTGGGACAACGGTACCACCCTTACTGTAGGCTCCAAGCTGAAGGATGCCCAACAGCGTACCGCTACCTATAACATCGCCGGTATCTTCGAAGTGACAGAGGCAGATGGCTACACTTACGAAGATGGTACGCCTTATGCAGGCTATGTGCAGAACCGCCATGCTCGCAGGCCCTACGGTATTGAACGCAGTTGGATGACCAGTGCCGAACTGACAGGCAAGGCAGGCAAGCGCCAGCAACACAGTTGGCGTATTGGACTCAACGAGTGGTTCTCTTACCAGAGCATGTCATACCCCACTGGATTGCTGCCCCACGAAGTGAAGAAGAACCCTCGTATCTTGCTGAATAATGGACAGCAGATGACTGCCTTTAACTCGGGTGCCGACTACTACTTAGGCCACGAGAACCGCTTGGCAGCGTATTTCTCTGATGACTGGACCGTCAACGACCGACTGTGGCTCTCGGCAGGCTTCCGCCTCGACTGGCAGAAGTTGCACGGCAAGGGCGCCTTCTCTACCGATGTAGATGGCAATGTTTTTGACCCCAGCAATATACGTCGCCCAGGCTTTACTGTAGCTACTGGCAAGTTATATCCATTCAAGGGCAACTGGCTCAACCCATCGTTCACCTTCAACGGAAGGTATCGCATCGTGGGAGGCTTGGGAGTGCTGGGCGAAGCCGTATTTGTGCAGCAACGCCCCAACATGCAGGACTATGCAGGTTGCGACCTGCCCAACGAGTCACCAGTTATCAGCGACATCCTCAAGGGAGGTATCTATTTCAACAACGACTGGCTGGAACTGACCTCGCAGGTGTTCCATATCCAGCAAACAAACTACAAGAGCCGTACCCAGTTTACCAACCCCAACGACCAGAGCGAGACAGTGACCATCGCTGTGCTGTATGACGTGGCAACAGTGGGCTGGACCACCGATGCGGTGATCACTCCTTTTAAGGGCTTCACCTTCCACGGCCTGTTGACCTTGCAGAACCCTCTCTACAAGAATTTCAACTTCCAGCCCGTATTCAAGGACGGTCCTGGAGAAAAATACAACTTCACCGACAAGAACGTGACTGCCATTTCCAAGATGATCATTGAGTTGGACCCCTCCTACCAGATTGAAAAATGGCGCTTCTGGCTGAGCTTCAGGTACCAGAGCAAGCAATATATCAACAAGACCAACACCCTGTACTTCAAGGGACGTTGGGAGACCTTCGGAGGCATTGACTATACACTGAACGACCACCTGTCGTTCTCGCTAAATCTGGTCAATATCCTAAACCAGAAAGGTGCCAGCGGTAACATCGGTGCAGCCGACTTGGCAACAGACGTAAGCAAATACCAACATCATCACCTGATGTCTGGAGGCTATATCCGTCCGTTCACAATGGAGTTAGGTGCGTCAATTAAGTTTTAATATTTGCCAGGCATAGTGTAAATGTGAATTAAAAATATTACTTTTGCACTATGATTCAGATAGAGACTATAGTCGGCATTATCTTCAAGGGCTTGTTGATAGGTATCATTGCCTCCGCTCCTATGGGACCCGTGGGGGTGTTATGCTTGCAACGCACCATCAACAAAGGACGCTGGTATGGTTTCGTAACAGGTTGTGGAGCAGCGTTAAGCGACTTATTCTATGCGCTGATTACAGGCTATGGCATGAGCTTCGTCTTCGACTATGTCAGCAACAACATCTTCTATCTTCAATTATTTGGCAGCATCCTGTTGCTCGTATTTGGTTTCTATACCTTCAGCAGCAATCCTGTCAGAGCCTTGCGTGCCCCCAGTGGCAAGAAAGGAAGTTATCTGCACAATTTTCTGACAGCCTTTCTGGTGACACTGAGCAACCCTCTCATTATCCTGTTGTTCATCGGTCTGTTTGCACGCTTCGCATTTGTAGAAGTAGGCGAACTGGTCAGCAATACCGTCACAGGCTATATATCCATCGTGGCAGGTGCCCTGTTGTGGTGGTTCTTGCTGACTACAGGCGTGAGCAAAGTACGCTCACAATTCAACCTGCGTGGCATCTGGATGCTGAACCGAGCCATTGGTGTGATTGTGATCATTGTAGCGCTGGTAGGACTGGTGATTACTTGCTTAGGCGAATCTTTGTATTAATATGAAAACAGCACAGCAATTAAGGAAAGAGAACATTGCAGAGTATCTGCTCTATATGTGGCAGATGGAAGACTTGCTTCGAGCCTGTCACTGTGATATGGAGGTAGTAAAGAGTCAGATACTGCCTGGCTTTCCTGAAGCCGACAGAAAGCAAGAAGAACAATGGCTGCAAGAGCTGTGCGACATGATGCACCTGGAGGCAGTGACAGAGCGTGGACACTTGCAAATCAACAAGAATGTGTTGCAGGAACTGACAGAACTGCATAATGTACTCTTGGCAACTCCTAAGTTTGCATATTATAGTGCTGCCTACTATAACGCCCTGCCTTTCATCGTAGAACTACGCGCCAAGGCAGGAGCAGACGCAGCCCCCGAGATCGACACCTGTTTTCAGGCACTCTACGGAGAACTGATGCTGAAACTCAAGCACCAGCCCGTCAGTGAAGGCACCCAAGAGGCGATGCAGACCATCACACGCTTTATCGCCATGCTGGCAGCCTATTACGCCGATGAGAAAGAAGGGAAGCTAAAACTTGAAGATTGACTATTAAGAGCAGCGATAGCTATCATGACAGAAATGGCATAGTTGCGATGAAATTGATGCGAAGCAAAGAAAATTAGAAAAATGAGACACCGAAGAATTGATATATTGCTTTCATTGTTGCCGGTCATTATCCTGATCATCATGCTGGCAATGGTCATCAGGGTATTTGGCGCTGATGCACTCGACGGAGGCAGCCAGGTATCCTTGCTCATCGCTGGCGGCATATGCTGTGCCATCTCCATACTGTATTTCCGTATTCCGTGGAAAGATCTGGAAGATGGCATCAAGCGCAATGTAGGCAGTGTCACTTCCGCCATCATCATCCTGTTGATGATAGGCGCCATTTCGGGCGTTTGGATTCTCAGTGGTGTGGTACCTACCCTGATCCACTACGGACTGATGCTGATTCATCCCAAGTTCTTCTTGGTCACCACCTGTATCATCTGCGCCATTGTGAGCGTGCTGACAGGCAGTTCATGGAGCACCATCGCCACCATCGGTATTGCCCTGTTGGGCATCGGACAGGCCCAGGGCTTCAGTAGTGGACTCATAGCCGGTGCCATCATCTCAGGCGCCTATTTCGGCGACAAGATGTCCCCCCTGAGCGACACCACCGTTCTGGCCTCTACCATGAGTGACGTCCCCCTGTTCAGCCACATCCGCTACATGATGTACACCGTAGTACCCACGATGGTTATTACCCTTACCATCTTCACTATTATCGGCCTAAACTACAGTGTTACAGATGCCACATTGATAAATCTTTACCAAGAATTGTTGCAGCAACACTTCAATCTATCACCTTGGTTGATGATTGTCCCCATACTGACCATTTTGATGATTGTCAAGAAGTGGCCAGCCGTGATTGTATTGTTCCTCAGTTCCATATTGGGAGGCATCTTCGCCCTCATTTTCCAGCCCCATATTCTGGCAGAAGTGGCAGGCACCACTGAGATTACCTTCACCAGTCAATTCGAGGGTGTGATGCGAGGCATGTACGACATTACTTCGATAGACATGGGACATCCTCAGGTGAGCGAGTTGGTATCTACCCGAGGCATGACCGGTATGCTCAATACCATCTACCTGATCCTTTGTGCAATGTGCTTTGGTGGTTTAATGACCACTAGCGGTATGTTACAGCGTATCACCCAACTGATACTGCCCTTCACCCGTACCCGCACCTCGTTGGTAGCCAGCACCGTCAGCACAGGCTTCTTCATGAACACCATGGTAGCCGACCAATACCTAAGCATCATCCTTACCGCCAATATGTTCAAGGGCGTGTTCCACCGTCGTGGCTACGAAGAACGCCTGATGAGCCGCAGCATAGAAGACAGTGCCACCGTCACCTCTCCCCTGATTCCATGGAGTAGTTGCGGTATGACACAAGCCACCATTTTGGGTGTACCCACCATCGTTTACTTGCCCTATTGCTTCTTCAACATCATCAGTCCGCTGATGAGCATTACGATAGCCGCCATCGGTTATAAAATATTCAAAAAGAAAGAGGTAGCCAACTAATATTGAACTACCTCTTTAACTCATTATTCTTTATCTTACACCACTGCCTCCGCCACCGGAGTGACCTCCACCGCCACCAAACGACGAGTGGCCTCCACCACCACTGTACCTGCGTTCACGGGCAGCACGTTCTGCTGCTGCAGCAGCAAGTTTTTCTGCCCTGATTTCTTCTGCTGTACGGAAAGACTCCACATAGCGGTAACTGTCCTGCATGGTGTTAATCAGCGAACCAATCAATACGCCCGACGTACCAGCCGTACTGACAGCCAGCAGCATACGGGTAATCTCGTCCATCTTCATCACGTCAGGCGCCAGTTTCTTCATGCCCTTGCGCACCTCATCCGCCATACCGTACAATGAGGCATACACCAGGTATTCCTTCCAGAGCGACACCTCCGACACCTCACGTTCGTTCACCAGTGTAAAATCTTTCAAGAACTTATAGAAGCCATACACCTCCTTCGCTCCCTCTTTAGGCACGTTTTTCAAAGGCACATTGGCATTTACCATATAGTCCACCATGCGTGCATATGGCCGGATGTTCAACACATGATCCTCGATATAATTTTTCAACTCGTCAGGCTGCAACAGATGGTCCTTCCCTGCAGCTTGATACAGCAAGCGATGCAACAAGTTCTCCATATGCTCATCGTCCATCTGCACTCCTAATTTGAGTTCCTTTTCCTTGATGGTACTTTGCATATAAGGATGATACAACTGCAAAAGATCCTTATGATCCTGCGTCTCTTCAAAAGCTTTCAGACTACCAGGCGTAGTGATATTGAACACCTCACGCACCTTTCCTTTATCCGTCATATCGGTAGTAATCTGGATAGCACCTTTATAGAGCATACGCAACATAAAGGCCTCTATCAGCTGACTGATACCCACTTTTTCTTTTGGTCTCAAAGTGGTAAGTATGCGTTGCGAGCAAGTCAGTTTGCCGTCCATTGGAGGATCACGGTGGTAAGGCAAGTCAGCCACCTTCTGTCCTATTAGCTTCGACACCTTCTTCTCCCACTTCCGCTGGTCAATCTTCTTCCCCCAGAAAAGTCGTATGATTCCATAGATAACGAGCCATACAGGCAACAGAATCAGGAATAGCAGAAGGCCTCCCACCAAGAACATAAACAGGTAATTCACCCACACCGGAGTGGTTGAGTCGCCGCCCAACAACGAAGCCCGTTTGGCTGTACCGTCGTTTTCATCGTCCAGCGAGTAGTCACTGTCCACGAAAGCACGTTCCTTGATGGTCTCGAACTTATCCACCTCCCCCGCCATTGCAGGCTGGAACAAGCCCTTCTCGAACTCAGCCATCACGATGATGCTGTTGCCCTCGCTCATCCACGTCGAGTCGTTTTCAGCCTTTATAGCACCATCAATTGTAAAATTGAGATAGCCATAATAGCCAAAAGCCCATGCTTTTGTTGCTGGATGCTGCAAGGTTTCCAGACGGGAATCCTGCAAAGCTGTCTGATTCATCTCTGCCCATTGTGCAGGTGTCGTCGCCTGGAAGCAAGGCAAAGCCCATATATCGTCAGCTGTATATTGCAGAGAGTCACGTTTCAATGTCCTGATAGTTACAGAAGCATATTCGGCAGCAGGGTTCGCTGCCTCATAGAACGAGTGATTGAAGCCGTCAGATTCCTCATATGAGCGCACCAGGTTGGTAATCACGTAGCGCACTATATAATCATGATGTCCTTCCTCCCCCACGCCCCAGCACACCTCGGTGCCCGAGTCCGTTTGGTTGAAGCCACAGTGAAATGTCTTCTCCCAGCGAGAACGGTCCAGGTCCCAATAGTCGTCAAAGACATACGCCCGACCGTTTTCACTGACACTCAGTTCTTTCAGCTCCATCCCATCTTGCAAGTTATTGAACGTGATATAGTTCTCGGTACCATATCCGCCGATGTACATAGAGCGCATTTCCTGCACATATGCATCGCCGTTGGTATCGAGCACCACATCCATGAGCAGATAGTCAAGGCTGTGTTGCGCAAACGAGGTGGTGGCTATCCAGCAGACAACCACCCATGTCAACCATCGTTTTATCATTTAGCGGCTACGTTACCTCCCTCGATTGGTCCTCTTGGAGCTCCTATATTTGGCATTTCGGAAATGTCGCGCTTGCCCTCCTTATCCAGTTTCAGGTAGTTGCGAGTGCCAAAGTTCAGCATGCTGGCAATGAAGCTAGAAGGCCACTGACGCACATAGCGGTTCATCTTGGTAGCCGTGTCGTTATAGATCATACGACTGTTACGTACATTGTTTTCGAAGTTGTTCACTGCCTCCATCACCTGAGCATACAAGTTAGAAGCTTTCAGGTCAGGATATTGCTCAGCTACCACCATCAGGCGACTCAGCACTGAGCCAAATGCACTGTTCTGGTCGTTCACATCATCAGCCGTCTTGATTTCAGAGCCCCTGCGGGCACGTATGGTCTCAATCAGAGTCTGACTCTCGTGCTGTGCATAGTTGGCAGCCTGTTGTGCCAGTTGCATGATAGCATCCCAACGGCTGTTGAGCTGCACCTCAATCTGGCTCAAAGCATTGTTACACAACTCGTCCAGGTTCACCAACTGACGCTGGGTAGAAACGAACCAATTCACCAATCCGATTACCAGCAGTACAATGACGCCTAAAATAATCCATCCTGTCATAATATAAATCCTTTTAAAGTTAATATATTGCCGTAAAGGTATACAATAATCAAGAAATAACAAAAAAAGAGGAGGTTTTTTAAATCCTCCCAGCTGTGAACTCTTCCTATAAGGATTAAGGTGATACGATAATAATATTGGTCAATACGAAAGAAATGGCTTCCGCTCTCATGAGTATAGCCTGCAACCACTCGAAACAAAGCTTGCTTACTATGGTGCTATAACTTGCCATAACTTGTCGCTATACTTCCTATCACCCGACGCAGTATCTGCCATACCCATATAGGAGATACTGCGATAAGTAAAAACAGATATTACAACGACCCATAGCAGATACTGCGGCAACCCGTTAAAATACCTCTTTCCCTACGAAGCTTAAATAAAGTTATTTTTAATCAAAAAATACCTGAATCAATACACTGCCAAGCCAATGACGCCACAGATAATAATCATGAGGATGGGATTGGCTTTGTAACGGCTGGTGGCTACGAAGGCAATGAGGAAGAGGAGGCAACTGGTGATGAACTGGAATTTGTCGGTAACGGGGTTGCCGAAGTTCTCTTCGTTCATCAACAGGAGGGCAGCGGCAGCCAAGAGGCCTATCACGGCGGGACGCAGGCCTTTGAAGACGCTCTCTACCAAAGGATGGTGCTGGTATTTGAGGAAGAACTTGCTGATGGTGAGCATCAGGATAAAGGAGGGCAGGCACACGGCAAAGGTGGCCACAAAACTGCCCCAGACGCTGCCTGTAGCAGTGAAGCCTACATAGGTGGCGCTATTAATGCCGATAGGACCTGGCGTCATCTGACTGATGGCGACGATGTCGGTAAATTGCTGCGTGGAGAGCCAACCATGAATAGTGACTACCTCGGCTTGGATCAGGGAGAGCATAGCGTAGCCGCCTCCGAAGCCAAACAGGCCGATCTTAAAGAATGTCCAAAACAGTGCTAAATACAACATTTTCCGTAGAGATAGCCTCCGAGACCGGCAGCAATGATGATCCAAATTGGTGAGAAGCCCAGGAGCCAGATGAGCAAGGCAGCAACTACTGGAATCCAGATGGTCTTCCAGTTGAGTTTGGCTTTCCTGCCCATGCGGAATACGGGGGCGGCAATGAGGGCTACCACGGCAGGACGGATGCCCTTGAAGACTTTCTCGACATAGGGATTGTCCTTATAGGTAGCAAAGAACAGAGCAATGGCCAGTATCATCAGAAAAGATGGCAGGATGCTGCCTAAACTGGTGACCAGACTACCCTTGACGCCTCGAAGCCTATAGCCTACGAAGATAGCGATGTTGACAGCCAGGATGCCTGGAGCCGACTGAGCAATGGCGAGCAGGTCGAGAAAATCGTCCTGCTCTATCCATTTCTTCTTGTTCACTATCTCGTCTTCAATCAAGGGTACCATGGCGTAACCTCCGCCAATGGTAAATGCGCCTATCTTGAAGAAGATCTTAAAGGCTTCGAAATAGAAATTCATTTCTTATGCTTTTGTACCCATTTGCGAGCATTGACGAATGCTTCAATCCATGGTGTTATCTCGTCATTCTTGCGGTTAGCAGGATAGTCGCCACACTGCCAAGGGAAGAAGGCACGCTCGAGGTGAGGCATGATGGCTACATGACGGCCATCGGCACTTGCCAAACCTGCCACGTCGAAATCACTGCCATTAGGATTGCCTGGATACACGCTGTAGTTGTACTTGGCAACGATGTTATAGTCTCTTTCCTTGCCCTTGAGGCTGAACTTGCCCTCTGCATGGGCTACCCAGATGCCAATCTTGTTGCCACTGAGGGAGCCAAACATGACGCTGTCGTTCTTAGGGATGCGCAGGCTGACATAGCATGACTCGAACTTATGGCTGTCGTTGTGTACCATCTTGCCGATGTCCTGACGGTCAGGTGAGAGGAGGTTGAGCTCCATCATCAACTGGCAACCGTTGCAAACGCCCAATGACAGGGTATCAGGACGGGCATAGAAGCGGTCCAGGGTTTCCTTGGCCTTCTCGCTGTAGCGGAATGCGCCTGCCCAACCTTTGGCTGAACCGAGTACGTCGCTGTTGGAGAAGCCACCGCAGAACACAATCATGTTGATGTCGTCCAAGGTCTCGCGTCCACTTGCCAAGTCGGTCATGGTAACGTCCTTCACATCGAAGCCTGCCAAGTAGAGAGCATAAGCCATCTCGCGCTCGCTGTTGGTTCCCTTCTCACGGATGACGGCAGCTTTCAGACCAGAAGGCTTGCGGCGGTCTGGACTGATGCCATATTGCTGGAAGGTACCGGTGAAGTCCTTGTTGAACTTATACTCCAACGGGAGTTGCTTGTAGTTGTTGAAGCGATCCTTTGCCAAACCGTTGGCCACTTGCTTGCGGTCCAACAGATAAGAAGAAGAGTACCATACGTCACGCAGGTAGTCGATGCCAAACTGATAGGTAGCACCAGCCTTGTTGACGAGTATGTGGCGTTCGTCGCATGGGTGACCCAGTTTGACGTACCCTACCCCTGCATCTTCCATCATATCCTTGAAGCGCTGGGTATCCTTGTTGGCAACCTGAATCACTACACCAGGGTTCTCGGCGAAGAGAATCTTCACGAGGTCAGGCTCTGCAATCTTGTCGAGGTCGAGCTCCATACCGCCTTCCACATTGGCGAAGCACATCTCCAACAGAGTGGTGATCAAACCACCGGCAGAGATATCGTGACCTGCCAGGATAACACCCTTGCGGATGAGTTGCTGGATGGCGTTGAAGGCATCACGGAAATAGTCGGGATCGGTAACGGTAGCCACATCGTCACCCACCTTATTGAGGCTCTGTGCAAAGGCTGAACCACCTAAGCGCAGTTGGTCAAAGCTGAAGTCCACGTGATAGATGCTGGTGCTCTTGTTGTTCACCATCACCGGTGATACTACCTGGCGTACATCATCCACCTCGGCACCGGCACTGACGATGACGGTTCCCGGAGCGATGACCTTGGTACCGTCAGGATATTGCTGGGTCATACTCAAAGAGTCCTTGCCGGTAGGTACGTTGATACCCAGTTGCTGGCAATAGTCACTCAAAGCCTTGACAGCGGTATAGAGACGGGCATCCTCACCCTTCTGTGAACGGCAAGGCCACATCCAGTTGGCACTGAGACTCACACCGTCGATACCACTGTTCAGAGGCGCCCATACCACATTGGTGAGGGCTTCACTGACTGCCATGATAGAACCCTTAGCGGGGTCTGCCAATGCTACCTGAGGCGCATGACCGATGGCGGTAGCGATGCCTTTCTTGCCACGATAGTCGAGGGCTACAACGCCACAGTCACTGAGCGGCAACTGCAACTCTCCCTGGCATTGCTGACGGGCGATGCGACCTGTCACAGAACGGTCTACCTTATTGGTCAACCAGTCCTTGCAAGCCACTGCCTCGAGCTGCAGCACGTTATTGAGATATTCATCGAGCTTGGTAACGTCGTACTCAGGATTCTTATAGTGTCGCTCCACGGTCTCGTCAATCATATAGGTCTTAGGAGAAGAACCGAACATCTGGCTCACTGCCAAGTCGAACGGACGAACACTGTCGGCCTGTTGGAAAGCGAAGCGATGGTCACCGGTGGTCTCACCTACCACATACATCGGGGCACGTTCACGCTCGGCAATCTTGCGTACATGCTCCAATGCTTCTTCCTGGATGAGCAAACCCATGCGCTCCTGGCTCTCGTTGGCGATGATTTCCTTGGATGACAGGGTCTTGTCGCCGATTGGCAACTGGCTCATGTCAATCAGACCACCACAATCTTCCACGAGTTCGCTGAGGCAGTTTACATGGCCTGCAGCACCGTGGTCGTGGATAGATACCACTGGGTTGGTTTCTTCCTCGCAAAGGGCACGCACGACGTTGTAGGTACGCTTCTGCATCTCGGCATTAGCACGCTGTACGGCATTCAGTTCGACACCGTTGCTATAGCGACCTGTATCTACTGAAGACACAGAACCACCACCCAAACCGATGCGGTAGTTATCACCGCCCAACAGCACAATCTTGTTGCCAGGCTGTGGCTTTCCCTTGAGGCAATCGCGCTCTGTGCCATAGCCTACGCCACCAGCCAGCATGATTACCTTGTCGTAGCCATATACCTCGTCGCCTTCCTTGTGTTCGAAGGTCAACAGAGAACCGCAAATCAGGGGCTGACCAAACTTGTTGCCGAAGTCGCTGGCACCATTGGATGCCTTGATCAGAATTTGTTCTGGGGTCTGGTAGAGCCACTTGCGTACAGGCAGCACATTCTCCCAGGCACGGTCTTCGTCGGTGCGAGGATAAGATGTGATATAGACTGCGGTACCGGCGATAGGCCAAGAACCCTTGCCACCACCCATACGGTCACGGATCTCACCACCTGTACCGGTAGAGGCACCGTTGAAAGGCTCTACGGTGGTGGGGAAGTTGTGTGTCTCGGCTTTGAGGGAGATCACACTCTTGATATCTTTTACCTGGAAATAATCAGGCTTGGAATGGTCTGCCGGAGCGAATTGCTCAATCACAGGACCCTCGGCAAATGCCACATTGTCCTTGTAAGCAGAGATGATCTTACCACGGTGTGCCTTGGTGGTGTCCTTGATCAACTGGAACAGGCTGGACTCCATCTCCTTGCCGTCGATGACGAAGGTGCCACCGAAGATCTTGTGGCGGCAGTGCTCGGAGTTGATCTGTGCGAAACCAAACACCTCAGAGTCGGTCAATGGACGACCACAGTCTTTCTCCACTTGCTTGAGGTAGTCCATCTCTTCTTTAGAAAGTGCCAAGCCTTCACGCTCGTTGTATGCCTCCAGGTCGTCGATGTGCACGATAGGCTCTGGCTTGCGGTTGGTAGTGAATATCTGCTGGTCCAGTCCCTTGTACATACGTTGCAGCATGGGGTCGTGGTCGGCATTCTCGTCAGCCACAGGGAAATATTCCTCTATGCGGGCAATGCCCTGCAAGCCCATGTTCTGGGTAATCTCTACAGCATTGGTACTCCAAGGAGTGATCATCTCACGACGAGGACCAACGAAGTAGCCCTTGAGGTTTTCTTCAATCTCTGGTTTAGCTTCGCCAAACAGCCAAGACAACTCTTCGGCTTCTTTCTGATTAGGCGTGTGGTCGCTTTCTACAGCTATCACGCTCTGTTGTGGGGTTCTGAAAAATAAGATCATATTTTAAAGTTTAATTTTTTTCTTTGCGACTTTAGACTCATTGTGCAACCTGTCGAGGGCGGTGACCACATAGGTGTATTGTCCGGGGGCTACCGACAGAGGCAGATTGAAATAGGTGTTGCGGGTAATGGCAACGATGTGTGACGGGTCGGACAAATCAACACGTTCGCCCTTGACGAAGCGATATACCACATACTGCACGGCCTTGTCCATCTCGGTCTTGGCCTTTGGGGCGGTCCACATCAGTACTGGACCGTCATCGGTGCCCACGATGGCCAACTTGCTGACCTTCTTGGGGGCCTTGTTGTCCATGAATGGAGATGTTGGCGGAAGGGCTGGATATTTGTGATATACTTGCTTCAGCAATTCGGTATAATTGCCCACATTGTCCACAATGTTCTGGGTGTACCACTGGCAACTGCCTTCGATGGTCTGGTACTGACGTTGCAGCCTCATCTTCAGTGGCAACTGATGCTGATTGGGGTTCGTGGGGTCGGCATTCTGTATGGTGTTGAGGATGCTCTGTCCGATGTACAACGGACGGTTACCGGCATTCTTAGCCCACCAGTCCACCAACTTGCCGTAATCGGCTGCAGGATGTCCCACATGCCAGTAGATCTGTGGGATGTTATAGTCCACCCACCCTTTGTTGACCCACAGCAAGATGTCGGCATAGAGCTCGTCATAGTTTTGCAGACCGTTGGTGTCGCTGCCCAACGGGTCACTCTTCTGGTTGCGGTAGATGCCGAAGGGAGAAATGCCAAACTTCACCCAAGGCTTGAGTGACCTTACCAGGTTGTGTATCTCCTCGATCAGGACGTTGACATTGTGTCGGCGCCAATCGCCTTTGTTGCTGAAGCCAGCACCCAGGCGCTGGAAGTCAGCCTCATCAGGGAACTCCTGGCCATTGGCAGGATAAGGATAGAAATAGTCGTCCATGTGCAGGGCATCCACATCGTAACGCTGTACGATATCAGTCACCACCTGACGAATATAGGCACGGCACTCTGGCAAGGCCGGGTTGAAGAACAACTGATTGTTATAAGGCAAGAACCATTCGGGGTGCTGGTTGGTGATGTGTTTGGGATCGGTCTGTGCCGAAGCCTGTGTCTTGGCACGATATGGGTTGATCCAAGCATGGAACTCCATATTACGTTGATGGCACTGCTCTATCATCCAAGCCATCGGGTCCCAAAATGGATTGGGGGCTTGTCCCTGCACTCCGGTAAGGTATCGGCTCCAGGGCTCGATGGAGGAAACGTAGAGGGCATCAGCCTCGGGTCTTACCTGGAAGATGATGGCATTGATACCGGCAGCCTGCAAGGCATCCAACTGTTGGGTCAGCATCTGTTGCATTTCAGTAGCAGACTTGCCCTTGAATTGTCCGTTGATGGCTTGTATCCATGCTCCTCTAAATTCTCGTTTGGGTGGGGTGTTCTGCGCCATTACACTCACATTCAACAACATGAGCGCAATGAGAGATATCATGAGTTGCTTTATTTTCATCTGGGTACTGAATCAGTTAGAGATTTTGAGTGCAAAAATAGGAAAAAAAATGTATCTTTGCAAAGCAAACCAAGAATAGATTCATGGAAGAAAACAAATATATTAGCATAAAAGGCGCTCGGGTGAATAACCTTAAGAATGTAAGCGTCGATATCCCCCGAAACAAACTGGTCGTAATTACGGGCTTATCAGGCTCTGGCAAGTCATCTTTGGCTTTCGATACCATCTATGCCGAAGGACAACGCCGCTACGTGGAGAGCCTCAGCAGCTATGCACGTCAGTTTTTGGGAAGGATGAGCAAGCCTGAGTGCGATTTCATTAAAGGTATACCTCCTGCAATTGCTATTGAGCAGAGGGTCACTAGCCGTAACCCCCGATCAACCGTAGGCACATCCACCGAAATATATGACTACCTGCGCATGCTCTATGCCCGAATTGGCAAGACCTACAGTCCAATTAGCGGTCAGGAGGTACGTAAACATTCTGTTGAAGATATCAGTCGCTGCATGCAGCAGTTTGCCGACGGCACCCGCATGCTGTTGCTGGCTCCTGTGATTGTTCCTGAAGGACGCAGTATGACGCGCCAACTTGACATCTTGCACAAGGAAGGTTTTAACCGCTTAGAGGTAAACGGTAAAGTGGTGAAACTCGAAGACTATATCCCTAAGAAAGAAGATGTGGTGTTTTTGTTGGTCGACCGTTTTGTGGTGTCACACGAATCTGATGCTATCAGTCGTTTGAACGACTCCGCTGAAACAGCTATGTATGAGGGTGATGGCGCTTGCTTATTGCGTTTCTTCAACCCAGACGGAAGTACTCAACTCTATCGTTTCAGCACGAAATTTGAAGCTGACGGCATGACATTTGAAGAGCCCAATGACCAACTGTTCTCCTTTAATTCTCCAATAGGGGCTTGTCCTGAGTGTGAGGGCTTTGGTAGTGTAATAGGTATTGACGAGCATTTGGTAGTGCCCAACCGTTCACTCTCGGTATATGACTGTGCAGTTGTATGTTGGCGAGGCGACAAGATGGGCGAATGGAAAGATATGGTGATTCGTGGTGCAGAGAAGGCCAACTTCCCCATCTTCACTCCTTACTATCAGCTTACCGATGAGCAGAAACGCATGTTGTGGGAGGGTACTCCTTATTTCAAGGGAATCAACGATTTCTTTGAGATGGTGAAGGAGAATCAATACAAGATTCAATATCGTGTCATGATGGCTCGCTATCGTGGCAAGACGGTATGCCCGAAATGTCACGGTTCACGTCTGAAGCCTGAAGCCAATTATGTGAAAGTGGGAGGTAAAAGCATCAGTGAATTGGTGAATCTACCGATAGATGAATTACAATTGTTTTTCAACAACCTTCAACTGGATAACAATCAGCAACAAATTGCCAAACGTATACTTACTGAGATCAATAGTCGCCTAACTTTCATGGTGGAGGTGGGCTTAGGTTACCTCACACTGAACAGACAAAGCAATACGCTATCTGGTGGTGAGAGTCAGCGCATCAATCTGGCAACCTCATTGGGAAGCAGCTTAGTAGGAAGTCTGTACATCCTCGACGAGCCCAGCATCGGTCTGCATAGTCGCGACACCGATCGTCTGATTCGTGTACTGAAGCAATTGCGTGACTTGGGTAACACAGTAATTGTGGTGGAACATGATGAGGAGATTATCCGTTCGGCCGACTACATCATTGACATAGGTCCTAATGCAGGACGACTTGGTGGAGAGATTGTATATCAAGGGGATATGAGTGACCTACAAAAGGGAACCAATAGCTATACAGTCAACTATCTGTTGGGTGAAGAGAAGATTCCTGTACCTCAGTCGCGCCGCCCCTGGAACCAGTATATCAAGATTACAGGGGCACGAGAGAACAATCTCAAGGGTATCGACGTTATCTTCCCACTCAATGTCATGACGGTGGTAACAGGCGTCAGTGGTTCTGGTAAGAGTTCATTGGTGCGCGATGTCTTCTATCGTGCCCTAAAACGTGAACTCGACGAATGTGCCGACCGTCCAGGTGAATATGCTACTATTGAAGGTGATTTGAGAGACATTCGCAATATCGAGTTTGTGGATCAAAACCCCATTGGCAAGAGTACGCGAAGCAATCCTGTTACATACCTTAAGGCTTACGACGAGATTCGCAAACTGTGGGCCGACCAACCACTCAGCAAGCAGATGGGTTATTCGCCAGGCTATTTCAGTTTTAACAGCGAGGGTGGCCGTTGTGAGGAGTGCAAGGGCGAAGGTACTGTAACGGTAGAAATGCAGTTTATGGCCGACCTCACCTTCGAGTGTGAATCGTGTCATGGAAAACGTTTTAAGGCTGACACCTTAGCGGTACAATACCACGGACTGAACATCTATGATGTATTGGAAATGACAGTCAATCAGGCGGTAGAGTTCTTCACCCTACATAAGCAGAGCAAGATTGTGAAGCGTCTCAAACCACTTCAAGACGTGGGATTGGGATACATCAAACTCGGGCAATCGAGTAGTACTCTTTCGGGTGGAGAAAACCAACGTGTCAAGCTGGCTTACTATCTGAGCCAGGAGAGTGCCGACCCTACCCTTTTCATTTTCGACGAGCCTACTACAGGTCTTCATTTCCATGATATCAAGAAACTGTTGGAATCATTCGACGCACTGATACGTCGTGGTCACACCATTGTGATTATTGAGCACAACCTCGAGGTGATTAAATGTGCCGATTATGTTATTGACTTAGGACCGGAAAGCGGAGACAAGGGTGGCTATTTGGTTGCTACTGGCACACCCGAGGAAATAGCGAAACACCCAGAAAGCTATACGGGACAATTCTTAAAAGAGAAACTTTAAGGGAAAATATTGTAAAGATCTTCCAGAATCCAGCGATAACAGAACAATTCTGTGTATTTCTTGGTCTTACGCAGCACCACCTCTACTGGTAATGAACTACGCTCATAGCTTGTCAGTTCGTTATCAAACTGCTTTTCGTGCACAGACTTGCGACGTATCATATTCTCCTGTTCCTTACGAAGCTGGGCACACACAGGTATCAATACTTTCATCACCACGTTATCAAGAATGTGATGTCCTTGCATATATAGATAGGTAGTGTCAGGAGTCAAGCCCAATTCCTGTACCTTGGTTTGTTCTTTCTCCACTTCGTCCACCAATTCAGGGTATCGAGTAGACCAGTATTCCAGTTCCCTATCCACCTTATGTTGCAAATTATCGAGTGTCTGACGGGGATTCTTGATGTTTATTGGCGAAATCATCGTATTATCGTGCAGGCGTTTCATAGGGAATTGGCTCCATTCGCAACGACGATAGAAATAGATGTTCCACATAAACAGCGGAAAGACAATCTTGGAATACTCTGTCATAAACCACTTGAAATCAAATATCTGATGATCATTCAATGTTGCCTCCACACACACCTCATGCAGCGAGTCGGCATAACACCAAAAGTTCTCAATAGCGTAACAATAGGTTTGTAGCACATAAGGACTGCTGTTTACTTGCTTAGAGGATTCAGAAGCTCCCTGCAACAAGAAATCATAATCGCTATCAACACATGCGATTAGGTTCTCACCCAACTGCTCACTCTGCAACGACTGCATCAGCACACTCTTCTTGCCGTGTACCAAATTGCGTGAGTTTGCGGGCAACATCACCTCGAAATAGCGTTTATCATTCTCGAAGTCTTTCAGTATGTCTCGCCAAAAGGCAATATCATCGTAGCTCTCAACATACACCACCACACGCTTGCGTTTCTTTTTAGGCGAAAGCAAGCGCGCAGCTTCCAGATAATCGGAACTCAGACTATGTTTCAATGTTTTAGGCATCTATGCAAATTGAGAATTGAAACTTCTTGGAGCAACGGGGACAGAGGCAAGTATGCTTGCACTACACCAAGCCGCAACAAGAGAGCGAAACCAATTATTGGGGTTCTATTTCTTTTGCAATGTCGCTGACTTCTGTCACAGCATCCATCCAACCGTGCATGATCACCGCTGGAGAATGAGTAGAAAGAATCAGCTGGATGTTGGGATTCAGTTCACGAATCATACTAATGAGCTGCTCCTGCCACTCTATGTGCAGCGAGGCCTCTGGCTCATCCATAAACAAAACACTGTGTTCTCCACAATGAAGCAGAGCTGTGAGCAGGATCACAAGCATGTGTTTCTCGCCTGCAGATAGCTGATAGGCAGTGATAGTTTCACCATACTGAATAAAGGTCAATTCGTTGCTTTGACGGTCAATATGCTTTCCCGTATAGTTGAACAGTTGGTCTATCATATTCTGAAAAAGCACCTTGGGCTTTGCTAAATCACTAGCCTTTGCACGTTGCTCATCGTCACTGCTGAGCATAGAAATCATCTTGTTGCCAATGTTCACCTGATAATCCAGATAGCGACGTTGAAGCAAATATATCTGCCAGTCAATCTCCGTACGCACCAATGGATCAGCCATACGAGCTGTAAAGTCACCCTGCACCAACGGACGGTCGTAGCTTCTTATCACATCGAAAGGAATATAGGTGGCATCTTCATTGTCGAACCACACCTGAACACCCTCTAAAGCACCATCTTTCAAACGCCCTGATGTTTCCTCCAAATAATTCACCGAACGGTTCAAAATAGTGGTCTTACCCACGCCATTGATACCGCTCAGTATGTTCACATCGGGACGCAAGTCCCATGCAATGTCATAGCGATTCCACAATCCGTGAATCTCTATACGTCTGATGTAATTTGCCTGCCGCTCCATTGTACGAATTGACTACAACCTTTTTAGTCACTACTCAGCCAAATCGATGCACGCATCTTAGGCACTTGCAGCTCCAAAAAGTGATTATTATTTCTTCAATAAATCAAAATATGTATCGAGCAAATGCTTTGCTGCCACAAACGAAGTTTCCTGTCCCTGTAACACCTTATTCTCTTCACCAGCAATCATGCTGTCAATTGTAGGATTATTGTAGAAACTGTTACGCAGCTGCTCGTTAATGCTCTCATACATCCAGTACTTGCTTTGCTCACTGCGACGATACTCGAAATAACCGTTCAGTTTCACAAAATCAATATACTTATACACCATATCCCAAATCTCCTTGATGCCCAAGCCAAAGAAACCAGAATAAGTGAGCACCTGAGGTGTCCAATGGCTTTCGGGTTCAGGGAACATGTGAAGTGCGGTGCGGAACTGACTGGCAGCCAGTTTGGCACGTTCTATATTGTCGCCATCGGCCTTGTTGATGACAATTCCGTCGGCCATTTCCATAATACCACGCTTGATACCCTGCAGTTCGTCACCCGTGCCTGCCAATTGTATCAGCAAGAAGAAATCCACCATTGAATGACAAGCAGTTTCACTCTGCCCTACTCCCACAGTTTCAACAAATATCTTGTCAAAACCAGCAGCTTCACACAAGATTATGGTCTCGCGTGTCTTGCGGGCCACACCACCCAATGAACCAGCCGAAGGACTAGGACGGATAAAGGCCTTTGGATGCAGTGACAATTTCTCCATACGGGTTTTGTCGCCCAGAATACTGCCTTTGGTGCGTTCACTACTAGGGTCAATAGCCAACACAGCCAACTTGCCTCCATACTTTTCCAAAACGTGGATACCGAACACATCGATGCTCGTACTCTTGCCGGCTCCAGGAACACCGCTGATACCTACGCGTACAGAATTGCCTGCATGAGGAAGACATTTCTCAATCACCTCCTGCGCTATTACCTGATGTTCGGGCAACACACTCTCAACCAGCGTCACAGCACGACTCAAAATGGTTACATCACCCTTCAAGATACCCTCTACATAGTCGCTGACTGAAAGATCACGTCTACGGGCATTCTTCTTGCGATAAGGGTTCACTATCGATACCGGTTCCACACCTGCATTCACTTGCAAGCCTTTATATTCTTCACTGTTTTCAGGATGATCTATCATAATGGGTTAGGATAATATGATTAATTGGCTTTTATATTAATCTCTACTTTCGGATGTAGCACGTCATTGGTAATAAGCAGCACCCTCAAGTGACGGTTGTCGCGGCCAATGGCACGTTTGTTCACACTAATGCGCAGCTTTGTGCTCTCTCCTGGCTCCAGCACATTCTTCTTCAAATCTACGCCTACTGCTGTATTAAACACCTGCACTTTCAGTATCGTCAAAGGCGACTTACCTCTATTGGTCACCACAATATCTTGTTTAGCTGAAGTCTTCTTGGCCAGTTGTGCACTGAGACTTACATTATGGGTGGAGAGAGTTATGACAGGCATACGACTCTTCAACTCAGACGAAAGCGAAGTAAAATCGGGCAAGATAACCACAGACAATGGTAATTCGTTGTCCTGGCCCACAATATCACCTTGGAAGCGACTCAAATAGACAGAACTTTGTATCAAACCATAATCATCCAGCAAATCACTCTCCAGTGTCAGCACTATCTCACCATGTTCATAAGGCTGCAGCACGGCTGGTTCTGCCTTCTGCGTCACATACGACGGAAGGTGCATCAGTACTGGCTCATAAGGTCTGTCACCCTCGTTGGCAACTCCTATGCGCATAGTGGGGTAAGTACCACGCTGAACATCAGGAAATGACACCTCTGTAGTATCTATCCTCACATCACCAAACTTATACGGATGTGTACGAGTATAGTCTTTCACCTCTGTCATCACCTGACCAGTAAAACGCAGGTAGGCCACATGAGGTTCAGCATTGGTATATACACCCACACCCTTGTCGAAGGTACCTAATATCGAGGCGTCAAAAGTAACACTCACCTCTCCCTTTCCGTTAGGTGCAATGGGTGTTTCTGTCCATTTTGCCACCGTACAATCACAATCGGGCTGCACATCGGTCAGTACCAAAGGCTGGTCACCGCCGTTGGTAATACTATACTTAACAGTCAGAGGATGTTTCCATTCCACCTGACCAACTTTCTGAGTTTCTGTATTGGGAATGAAGCGCGGCTGAGCTATGGCAGCTACCTGCCATAGCATCAGTACACTCAATATGAAGAAGCTTTTATTCATGCAAATCAATCAATAATTTGCAAAGATAATAATTATCTGCCAATAATCCCTTCTATTTTCATTTTTTAATTCACTTTAAGGAGCAGCAAGAGCAGCATCTATCTTGCTTTCATTAGGCCGAATCGTAACAGATTTCAACTATATTATTCGTCAATAATAATTGTAATCCCAGAAGAATGAGATGCAAATTCTGGCGCGTATGCAGATTGCACTGTAGATGCACCTACCTGGTAAGTACCAGCACGCTGCACACGATAGCGCACCTCCAGCACATGCATTCCCTTACCCAGCATATCGAAGAAATAGTTGGTAGCAGCATCCTCTATCTCCATGTAATAGCCCACACCATTCCAGCGATAGCCCGACAGCTGTGCCACAGGTTCGAAGCAAGCAGCAGGACGGTCTTTCAACTGTACGAAATCCATTGCTCGATCCAGCTCTACAGTCATACGAGAAACCACTACATCTCCCACCTTCAGCTTAGCACCATTGCCTATTTGCTGCAAGTTCTTCTTGCCCTGTGTATCGATGCGCTCCACATAGAAGCGACGTTCCAAGTTCAGCTCTTTACCGTGCTGCTGGATATCAGTCATTGGGGTGAAATACTGGGCATAGGCAGCTCCCCAGGCAATGCCGTCATCACGTTTCTCCACCTTGATAACAGGAGCCTCAACGGTCTCTTTGTCGACAAACACCTCTTTGATATAACCCAAGTCAGGGGTGTCGCTCTTGGTAGGCGAAATGGTCTCCATCACCCTATCTGCAAAAGTAATTCTCACATCCCCTTTGTTCTCCAACAAGTTGGCACCACGACACAGCAAAGCATAGATAGCATCCACTGTACATATCGACGAGTTCCAGCCTCGTGTCTGCTTTTGCTTCAGCAGCCACATCTTCATTTCCTCTATCAGTTCATCGTTGCCACCCACAAACTTCAGTGCCTCCATCGTTGCCACATGTTGTGGTACAGGAATCATAGCCCAAGTGTATGGCTTATCGAGGAAAGCAAAATGAGCTCCCATCTCGTCTTCGTCCACCATGTGTTCTTTCAGCGAATTAATGAAGTTCTGCGCACTCTTCAGCTTGCCAGTCTTGTGCTGGATAATCGCACTCTGTGCCTTGTCAATCACATCACCGTTTTTCAGGTTATTGTCCACCAACGACAAGAAGTGATTGTAGGTTTCTTTGTTCTTTGCTGGCACTGTCATATCGCCAATAGCTATCAGATAAAGATATTGCATCTCCATATACGACAGATACTTAGGCAGCTTACTCTTGCCGTAATTCCTCAGCATCTCCTGATAATGCTCCAGCATCTTCGCATGGAGGAAGGCAAAGCCTTTTTCCTTCATTTCATTAACGGTGTCGCTATGGGCATTGACTGCCACCGGCAGAAGACCATTCTTCGTTCCTTCCTTTAGCAACATATCCAAGCGAATCAGCAAACCTGTAATGTAGGTGGTGGTGTAGTAACTGCTCTCCATACCACTGAACCAGCTCCAGCCACCATCTTCATTCTGCAGCCCCTGCAACTTGACAAGGTCTGTTTCAATGCGGTTGTTCATCTGGTTGATGTCAAACAGCAGACCTAACCTTTGCTTGCGCTCAGTTTCGCTCTGTACATCCATCACCCAAGGTGTTTCGCTCAGTATGATTTCTTTCAGTTCCTGGTTCTTCTCCAACTGACTCAACAGGGTTTGCTTGTCACCTCCCTCGAACTTCCAGCGATTGAATACCTGCTGGATGCGAGGCTGACTATTGGCGATATATGATGCCAATGTGTTGCCATAGAAAGCTGATGCCCAAGCAATGGCATTGTCGGATGTCGGTTCACTGATTTCAGGCAGTGCTTGTACGGCATACCATGCAGGATTGCCCGTAAACTCAACGGTGAGTTTTTTCTGCGTAGCCGATGGGTGCTGGTGGTTAAACAAAGTCTCTATGCTGAACTCACGCGTCTGGTTGCCTCTGATAGGCATGGCCATTGTCTCGGTTACATATTGTTTGTTGCTCAGTACAGGCAGCACATGCTGCTCACCGTCACTGAATTTTCCACCATCAGCCACCATACGAACACCCAGCAAACTATATTCTTCTGTCACGTCGAAACCAAATGACACAGTAGTATTGCCCTTACCCTCCGCCTTGAAGGTCTTTGTCTGGATAGCAATGGTCTTGTCAGTAACAGGGTCGAACAATGTAAGCACCACCTTGCCATCAACAGGCTCTTCAGAAAGGTTAGCTATCACGGAAGCAATATTCACCTGATCACCCATTCTTACGAAACGTGGCATATTGGGTTGCAACATGAAATCTTTCTGCGTTACCACTTCCGCCCTGAGGTTACCCACCATCATATCTTTAGTATGTGAAATTCCTCTGAAATTCCAGCGTGTCAGGCTCTCAGGCATCGTGAACGTGAGCACTATCTCACCCTTCTCATTGGTGCGCAACTGAGGATAGAAGAAAGCTGTCTCAGCAAAGTTGGTGCGCACTGCCGACTCATTGCCCGATGATTCATCTGTTGATTGTGATTTCTTTTCCTTCTCGCCTCCTTGTTCATCATTTAAGACCATCTCCTCACTATCTGCAGTAGCATTTGCCATTTGAGGTGCTGTAAACACCTCTTCCTCGGCCACCACCATATCGGCTTCTAAGCCTGCCGCATTCACGCTTTTCATCATGCGTGTGGCTCCCATAGCAGCCCTCGAATACATGACGAGGTCGTCTCTAAAGAAGTGCATGCGTGGGATGTCCAGGTAGTCCCATTCCCAAACGGGTACCCTGAAGTCCTTTCCTTTCCAGCGGAACAACCAATACGAACGGTTGTTGGAACTCTGGTGGCGTCCTACTGAGAAAAAATAACGGTTGTAATACACATACAAGTCTTGGTAATGGGGATAAATCTTGTCGAGCGATGCGTCATACATATACGCCAGCATCTCGGATGCTGCAGGAGCACCGTCGGGTGTCTTAATCACCAGTCGCCACTCTTCCTGCTGACCAGGTTGCAACTTATCGCGGAACACTTCCCACTTCATGCTCAGTTGCTTGACGGGTTTGGTCTTCTCAATCTGCAACTGACGGGCATACACCTTATCATCTTTCACGAAGGTAAAGAGCACCGTTACACCCTCGCCATATACCTCCTTATAAGGCAACACGAATTTCTGCAAGACGTTGTTGAGTTGCAGTGCCTTCGACTCTACTCGTTTATTGCCGGCAAACACATCCATCAGCACATAGGCGTTGGCATGTGAAGTACCAAATATAAAGGTGGCAGGATGCTGCTCGTCGAACGTCAGTCTTCGGTGTCCTTCGTCGAAGAAGATATCCACAAAGGTACCAAACTGAGTGTCGTCATCACTGTAGAGGTTGAACGTTTGCCAATGACGTGACTGTTGTTCTTCTGGCAATGACGCCTCACCCACCACAGTAAATTCTAGCATATACTGCGCTGAAGGCAAAGTAGCAAACGAACTAAATATATGATTTTCATTAGACTTAACATCACCTTCTTCCACTACCCTCTGTTGCTTTACCTCAGTATCAGGGGCATTTCCCTTGGCCAGTCTATAGAGACGATAGTGCAAGGTCACCTCTCGAGGATGACCAACAGCATTGTTCACAACAGGGGTGAATGACCAGCCATCAACCTTTGACTTATTCAGGTATGCAGGGATATCAATGCTAATAGAGTAGGCTTGAGGACTTGCCCAAATATGCCTACTGGCAGTTTGTGTTTCCCCTGCTTCGTTGGTAACAGTAGCCTCCACACTGATGCTCAGCGAACGTTGGCCGTCATCGGCTTTCAGTTCGATAGGAATCACGAAGTCACCTTTATTGTCAATCATCACGCTGTCAGCAGCCTGCGGATCTTCAGTGCTGTTCCAGAAGCGCCAGATGTTACCCACAATGCGGTAAGACAGTGGCACGTTCTGCACGGTAGCACCGCTAAATGACTCCACATGTCCCTTCAGTTCTATCTTGTCGCCTATGCGGTAAGCCTCCTTTATCGGCTCAAAAGTTATTTCAAAGGTAGGACGTTTGTACTCCTCTACCTTTATATCCTTATAGCCCTCACCATTGTTTGTGCGGATACTGAAAGTACCATTCAAGGCAGCTGTAGGCAGCACAAACGAGGCCTCGAACGAGCCAAAGTCGTTGGTTCGAACGTCAACAGTACTCAGTTCCTTACCATTTACATCGTGCAGCGTCAGATGATAGTTCTTGCCCTGCACCACGTTAACCTCTTCACCCTTTTGACTATATACAATACCTTTCACAAACACCGTCTGTCCAGGACGATAGATGCCTCTGTCGGTCAGCAGTGTCACGCGGGTTTCGGTCTCCACCTCGTGTCTATTGGGTTTATTGCGCAAATACACGCTCTGTTTCAGCATCGCACGGTCATCGCCCTTACGAGCCACGTACGAGGTGTAGCTGTCGTTGGTGCTCTTGAACACCTTACGGCCATCGGCACCCGTTGTCACTTTGTCATATTCTTTATAGTGCGTGCCATATCCACGATAGAAGGTCACCTCCACTCCACCGATGGGCTGTCCCGTCTTACGGTCGAGTGTCACCACCTCCGTAGTGCCGTCACCCAAGTTCAGTATCAGCACTTTGAAACGGCTCACCACCAAATAACGATAGCTCACTAAGTCAGGAGTGTTCTTGGGCATCACGCTCAGAAGATATACACCAGGCTTCTCTGGAACTTGCACCTTGAAGGTATTGGTATGTTGTAAGTACTCATTGTTCTTATCAGACACAGATACACGCTTCTCTGGCTCTAACTCAAACTGCCATGATTGAACAGACCTCAACTGCATCTTTTGTATGTCCTTGACCTCTGTTCGCTCATCGTTAGGCAACTCGGTCAACTGAGTAGCATAGAGCTTCACCTCCACATTCTGCTGGTTTTTGAAGTCTATGCTTAGTTCGGCCTCCTCGCCAGGATAGAGCATCTTCAACATATTGGCAGAAAGATAAGGATGCAGGATGTTGGCCTTGAGCTGTTCCAACGCATTAACACGATAATACTTTGGATATTTTGCCAATGCCAGGTTAATCAAATCCAATGCTTCAGCAGGTCGGTCGTTGGCATTCAGCCATTCAGCCTTTTCCAAGTAGGCCTCCATTACAGTTGGATAGCTATTATATTTGGAGATCAAATCATCATAGTAACCACCATTTTCTATTGATTTCCAATTATAATAGTCAAGCGTAGCCATCAAAACAGCTTCTTCTTTGCCTTTAATTGCATCGTAAGTATTGATTATCAAATGATGTATATCATCAATACGCTTTCTTTGGTCATGCAATTCCTGCAGATTCTGTATGGTGCGTGTAGCCATCAGGTGAAACATATCATGAGCATAGAACTCACTACCATTACCCAGTATGGCAAAAGGCACATAGTCCTTAGCTGAGGTATTCAGAAGCGTAGGCACATCCTCAATGGCAGCATTGGCATGCTGTCCCACCTGCTGTTCAAACATCCCTTTTGTCCACTCACGCATATCCTCTGGTCGCTCGCCCTCCGCGAGTTCGGTACGACGTTGCAGCTCATAGCTGTGGCGACTCAAGTAATCTTGGTACATACCAGCCAGCATAGAGTGCAGTATGGCACGATTCACCACATTTCGTTCGTTCTTCACCCATTTCTCCACATACTGGAAATTAGGGTATATACTATCGGGTGTCACCTCCTCCTGACTCTGCGTCTTACAGAGGTACGCCTTAAACATCTGCGGTGCGTTTTGTTCGCGTTGTGCCTTTTTGAAAATCTTGTCCGACAGTTCTAATACTGTTTTAGGCAGACTTTTCTCTTCTGCCTCCTTCACCTGTTTCCACAGGCTTTCATACGTTTGTGCAAAACCTGGTATATGTATCATAGTGGTAATGATAGTTAAGATAAAGCTTAGCCTTAATACTTGTTTCATAATCCTTGTCGTTTTTAGTCACTACAACAATAATGCCGTATGCCACTATTTATTGCACTAAGTTATTGAAATAATTCTTAACAAGTGCTATTACCGATAGTAATTCCTATCAATTTTACCATTGAATGTCCTCTTGATCGAACCAACTTTTTCATAGAACTGGGGTACTTTATATCTCTCTAATCTACTATCAAGGAAACGAGCCAGTTCTTTAGTCTTTACAGTATCTACCGTTTCTTCTACGAACAGTAATTTTAAAGCTTCTCCTGTTATTGACGAAGGGACACTTATGCAAATGCAATCTTTAATCATGGGGAATGATAAAGCAACATCTTCAACTTCAATTGGTGAAATCTTATATCCTCCAACATTTATTACATCATCATTTCGACCTATCAAATGAAGCATGCCATCTTCATCTATCTCCCCTATATCAGCAGTGAATATTGTATTGTCATGGAGCACCTGTTTCGTCTTCGTTTCGTCTAAGGCGTATCCTGACATAATTGTTTTTCCTTTACAAGCCACATGTCCATCTTCTGTTAGGAAGAACATTGAATTCTTTAATGGCTTTCCCAGACATCCGGGTTTACAAATACCATCATTGAAATTATAGGTACTGATTATTCCGGTCTCTGTGGAAGCATACGTGTTATACAAACGAGTATTAGGAAGTAATTCACATAACTTTTCTTTGTCAGAATGAGGCATCGGAGCAGCGCCTGTTTCTATGAAATCAATTTTATCCTTATATCCAGCAATTTTGCTTTTAGCTAACAGCAACAACATTCTTATACTTGCAGGTACTAAGAATGTGGCTATCTTTTTACTTGGATAGTCGAGAGCGGAAAAGAAAGAATCAAAATCTTTAAAACCTTCTAGTATTATCTGCGTTCCTCCAGCCAAAATTGTGGGATATATTTTGGAAAGGCTTCCTATATGATTTAATGGTCCACATATGACGAAAACTGTTTCATCTGTATATCCATGCCCATGCAACAAGTTCTCAGCATCAGCCAAGATCGCTTCATAACTGATCATCACCCCCTTCGATTTCCCTGTTGTGCCTGTTGTATAGAGAATGTCGGCCACATCTTCTGAGGGTCGGAAATCATAATATTCATCCTGTATATAATTAAACTTATCGTCGGCGATTTCTTTTTCCAAGGGGACGGCAATACCACCTAAAAGATGAACAGCAAAATAGGTTATAAGGAATTCAATATCCTGGGTATTCTTAAAACAAAAAGCTGTACCTTGCAGGCAACCTATTGCCAGCAGATCGTTTGTCTTTGCAAGGACTCTCTGGTATAAATCTCGATAAGACAGAGATTCATCTTTATAAATCACTGCGACTTTATCTGGCTGTGAATCCGCATGGATTTTAAGACAATCTTCCAGTTTCATTTCATTTCTGTTTTTGAGAAATCTTCTTTTCTACCATAGCTACTATGCTATCCAGATTCTTCAAGTTCTTTGGAGTTGCATCAACAGCCTCCAATTCAATGCCATATTCAGTTGACAAGGTCATCAATATGGTAGTCACTCCTAATGAATCCAATTCTGCGAAAAGGAAATCAGAATCGATATCAACAAGAGGTAAAGCCTCTTCTAACAATAACTTAATTCGTTCCTTCATATTACGTAATTTTTTATTTGTCCGAAACTCTCATTATCTGGTTCACTCGCATTTACCAAATAAACTGTCACATCATCATGCAAGTTGTGGTATAGTTCAACAATTGCATTCTTGTCTTTTGGCAAGACATGAAGATTATTCACTACACCTTCTGCACTATAATAAGAAACAAGTCTACAATCTTCATCTTCTTCAAAAGCATAAATCACCTTATCTGGATATGTAAGTGCCATTAACAATGAGAACTCCCCATAACCATTATTGATAATGATGACATGAGTTGAAGAATTGCTATTCAACCATTTTTTGTAACCATCATATATTTTCAAACGTTTTTTTACCGTTGAAAACAACTCGCTCCCCTTATAACGGTATCGATCTATGACCAAGTCTACATTCTTGTCTGCATCTTTATCAATAATCCGCATTAATGAATAGAAAGACAAAGGCCTCATCCTATATTCACCATTGGCAGTTAGTGTAAGCCATTTAAATAAGAATGGAGGAATAAGATATGCCATAAGAACAACTGAAAACATACCTATTATCGTTATTTCGCCTAATGAATAAAGAGCAGGATGTTTGGCAAAAATCAATGAGCCTATACCTATAAACATGATTAACGCAGAAATAACAATACTTTTCTTGTATGACGCAATCATTTTTTTCCTATAAGCATACTCATATTGACACCCTTCTGTCATAAAGATGGTATAGTCATCGCCCTGGCCAAATATAAAGGTGGCTAATATAACATTCACCATATTAAATTGAATCCCCAGTATAGACATTATACCCAATATCCAGACCCAACTTATAGCCATTGGCACGAAAGAGAGCAATGCCAATTCAATACTGCCAAGAGTAAACCATAAAAAGAAGAATACAATTAAACCGCAAGCCCAACCTATATAGTTAAAGTCATTTGCCAAATTTGTAGCAATAGAAGAATTCATTGACGAAACATCAAAAACCAAATCGCCCACTGCCTTTTCTTTTAATTGGGCTACAATATTCTGCATTTCTGACCCTTTAACCAATAGTTGATCTACAACATAATACTGATTTAAGCTGTCGTTTTGAAAAACATAATTACTATATAGTGAAGGCTGCTCTTTTTCAAGTACAGAGATATCTTGGGGGGTATATGAAAAGTTTATTATCTTTTCAAAATCTTGGAATGATTCACTGGAGAATCCCTCTTTCTCTGCTTCTTCTCTCAGTTCTATTGTCAGTTTATCCTTATATTTATTCACAAAGGCATTCCATCTTTCTATCTTCCTTTTTTGTTCTTCTAATGAACTAAAAACCTGAGTGCAACTATTGTATTCATCTATATCATCACTATGGACTAAAGTTTGAATTACCTGGGAACTTCTTTCGCTCTTCGCAAGAGCCTCATCTGCAGTTTGACCTTCATAAACGATATAAACAGTCTGATTCTCTCCTGATGACGGCATCATATCTTGAAGTTGTTTCATCTCTTGCTGAAGGCTGGCCGACATATAATTGATATGACTCATATCTGCATCAAAAGATGTATTCAAACTATAAAAGCCAAATAGAACAGTAAGGCCTATTACAAGATACATAATTGAGCGTTTATTTTCAATGCTATACTCCCCTATTACATCTAATATCTGTAAAGATGTTCGTCTCCCATTATTATATGACAATTGAGGGAGAAACAGTAATACAAACAAGATAGTTCCAATTAACAATAAAGAGCTAAACAGGCCTAGGTCTCTTAATGCTTGTGCTTTTAAAGGTACTAAGGCCATGAAAGCACCCACTGTCGTTATATTGCCAACCAATAAAGGAGTAACAATCTCTTTTAATGTTTTTCTCGCATCTGGTGTATGGCTCAAATGAGATATAAAATGGAGTGGATAATTAACAGCAATACCTAATATTGCAGATGAGATACCAATAACAATAATAGAAATTCCATTATGAACCAAGGACAAAGTCCCCATTGCGAATAGCCACCCCCAAACAATAGATATTATTATTAATGAAATGTTCCATATGCTTCTAAAACAAAGAAACAAAAGAAGCAATATCAATATTACGGCCATAGAGATAGACAACAAGCTATCATTCCTTATTTGAGTAGCATTCCCTACAGCCACAACAGGTCCACCTATAATATAAATATCAACATCTTCATGAACACTTTTAGCATTATCAATAGTCTTATCTATAAAATTAATAAGTCTAGCATTGTTTTCAGTCTCGCTTGCTCCAAATGGAGAAGTAATCACGACGATGCCTTTACTCATATCTGGAGAAAAGATGTAGCCATCATATAATTCATAATCAACATTCAAAGTAGCACTTTGAAACCTATTTAGCACGGGAGAAAAAAGTTTCAATGGGTCTTTTGAAACATTCCCAGTCATTATACTTGATGCGGGAAACAGCAGAAGCTGTTTATCATCTCTTAAACAATCAGCTACATACAAATCGCTAGAGAAGAGGCTGTCAATTCTCGCATAATCTACCTCTGTCAAAAGGTATGGTATGTTCTTATACAAATAATCTGTCGTTTCACCAATGGCATTATAATCAATTTGAGAAATGAGGTTCTTAACTAATCCTTCATTATCATTATTTATCAAAGTCTGCTCAAACTCATCAATAGCTTCGACAATCTTATCAATATCGTTTATGGTTGAATCTTTTGATTCAAAAACAACAAAAACTTTATCTGCACCAGATAAATCTTGATAAATAGGCATGGCTTTATGATAATCGTTACCTAAAGGTAAGAAATCAAGAATATCCTCTTTATAGGATTGTTTTGACAGCAGAAATAATAGCCCAACAGTTATAATGAGCAAAGAATACAAAAACGATTTGTGATTCGTTTTGAAATAGTCATATATTTTTAAGACTACGGCTATCATCTTTGTTTGTTATCAATAGGATTAGAATAAATACCAATGAAAAATTCTTTCAATCTGTCAATATCACAGGCATCATATCTATCCAGTTTTGACATATGGTGGATAAACTTATCATAATCCTCTTTAGAATACATAGAAGCATATTTCGTATTACCATATAGCAAATCATGGGCTACATAGTTGTTAGGGTATAAACGATATGCTGTGTTTATACGGGAATCCAATAATTTGGCTACTGATTTATGGTATTCATTGTTCGTCATGTATTCCAATGCCACCAATTCTGCCACAGAAATCGGTTCGCATATTTCTATATGAACTCTCCCTTTAGGCTGAAGGATACCAGTAATAATGCTATTTAAATCCTCGCCCGGTTTCTTAATATATCTTGTATATTGAGATTCATACAATTCTAGTGTTTTTAATAAATCACAAGGTTCCCATTCATATGATACACTTATGGGTACAATATGTAAATCTGCTAACGCCTTAATTTTATCTTTAGGCTCGCTTAAACAAAACATCTTTATGATTCCTTGATCAGTACTGTCTATACCATTCTTGGTACGCCCATTTCGTTGTGCAATCCAAACTGATTCATTTTTCTCTGTAATGACATAACGAATGTACTCAGAAAGGTGTAAGGAACTCTTATAAAAGTCTTTTATACTACTGCCTTGCCTCTCCACTTTGAACATCTTGTTTGACTTGCCGATATCAACCACTATTGGGTTAATCATCAAGTTTGCGCCAAAAGTAATCTCTGTGGTTTCAAAACCATTCACAACGAAAAAGTATTGAAGCAAGCTGGAATCTAGCATTATATCGCGATGATTAGAAACAAAAAGATAACTTTTTTTCGGGTCTAATCGTTCAATACCAGTACAGCTAAAATGAGTTATACTCCTCCTTATCACTTGTTCATTTACTTTCTTCATCGTTTCATGCTGAAATTCACGAGTTGTCTTAAAAGATCCAACCATCTTTCTAATATCCTCTATTGGTTCATTAGGATACACAAACAATGAAAGAAGTGGAAATAATTCACAAGCAGCAATTCTTTTCATCGCTTCAGGTATTTCCTCTTCATAATAAGGACGAATATCATCAAATTTTGTATTAATATCCATTATCTAATAATCTATTAATCCAATTAATAAACTCTATCTTCCACTCTCTACTTTCTGGTGTGCCTTTAGATTCACTCGCTCCGAAGCCATGTCCTCCAGTTTCATATTGTATATATAAATGAGGGATATTTTTTCCTGTCAAGGCTTTATCTAATAACACAGAATTACGATAATCCACAATAGAATCATCTTTACAATTTACCAAAAAAACAGGCGGACAATCAGCCGGAACATGTTTTTCAAGAGACAAAGAATCTCTAAGGACTTTATTTCTCACTCTACTATCTCCCAACAAAGCCCTCCGTGACCTTTTATGAACACAATCTTCTGTCATCGTGACAACCGGATAAATTGGAGCGACAAAAAAAGGTTTGTCCTCTTCTTCGAAAAATTCTGCAGCCGACATAACCAGATGTCCCCCTGCTGAAAAGCCCATAGCACCTACATGATTTGGATTGATTCTGAATTCCTCAGAATGGTCCTTAATATACTTAATGGCCTGTTTTAAATCATCTTGGGGGTCGGGATAACGATTTCCTCTGAAAACATATCGAAAACGGAACAAGAAAGCTGGCACATAAGCCGTTCTATATCGAAGTACAAATGCCGATATTCCATTCTCATTTAACCAAGATGCTACAGCTTCGCCTTCTGTCTTCATATCATGCCAAAAGTAACTTCCTCCCGGGCATACAACAACAGCTGTGTTATTATCACCATCTGTCAAGTAAGGAGTCATGATTACCTTTTTACTATCAGGATAATCACTCCATATGTTTATCTGAGCACAGATCTGCACAGATAAAAGCATATATAATATGATTAATCTGGCACGCATGCGTTAATCTTGTTAATGATATAATTAATCCCCAAAATAGCTTCACATGTATTTATGGCTGTCAAAGGTACTCCACAGAAACCATGAAGATTATTATTTTGGCCAGTTAATAACAAATTCTCTATTTTCGTAACCACAGGGACTTGTGATGCCACAATATTATTATAGTCTTTACTGAAACCACATAATGTTCCCTCTTTTACACCATAGAAATCTCTAATCGTCAATGGAGATGCAGTATTAACGCCTAATATGCAATTATGAAAATCAGGATGAATTTCCTCTACAAGATGAAGGAGCTCATCAGCTTTTCGTTCCTTCCAAACTTCATAGTCTTTTGTCCTATGCCCCCATCTTGTTGCCTCCCATTCTCTCACTTCTTCAAAACTCATGGGTGCAGTAATGATTGCTTTATTAGCAGATTTCCCTTGATTCCTTTCAGGTGGTGTCATAAACAAAAAGCCTAAAGGCCATTGCGTATCTGTTCTGCCAAACTTCCAGATATCATCATATGTGGTCATATAATACTCTGTATGATTAATATATGGA
This sequence comes from uncultured Bacteroidales bacterium, assembly GCA_902779085.1. GTDB lineage: Bacteria > Bacteroidota > Bacteroidia > Bacteroidales > Bacteroidaceae > Bacteroides. Next base: position 76,267 of record CACYZY010000005.1, read on the forward strand.
AAACTTCTTTCTTTTAATTTAATAAAAACAGAAAAAGCAGAATATGCATTAGGTAATTCATTTAATCTTTTCCTAAATGGTTTAGGAAACGTCTTTTCTGGTACTAATTTAAATAACGAGCAAGGATGAATATCTGAAATATAATAATCAGCTATGTGCATTTCACCTTTAACAGTTCTAACAAACTCAACATGCCGATTATTTACTTCTATCCATTCTACTCCATCATTTGTCAGAACATGTCCACCATTTTCTATAATAACATCCCTTAAGAGATTGGCAAAATGGTTACTACCGCCAACAAACCTAGTAGTCCCATTGATATACAATGTACTAATAATGGCATGAATATATGCGGGAGTTTGATTTCCACGGCCTCCATATAAGGGATTAAGATACGCCAAGACACTAGCTAATTTTTTATTCTTTACGTATTTAGCAATGAAACCATCAGCGGATAACAAATAATCATCTGAATAAGCGAACAAATTCATTATTCCATTAGATGGACGAAGATTTAGCAAATCAATTTGATCAGTTAGAGCAAATACAGCATTGATATATTGCTTAATATCTGCTGCGTCTTCTGGGAAATACCTGACTAAAGATTGATAAAATAAATCTTTTCCTTTTCCTATACGATAAGAGGCTCTATCTTCTGCAAAATATAAATAGTCAGAACAATCGTCATCAACATCTTTTATTTCAACTTTATCCATTATCCCTAAATAGGAACATATCTTTCGAATACACCCACCTGGTTGCATTCCTCCAATAACGTGCATACCAGTATCGAATGATTCTCCAAAACGCTTAAAGGTTTGAAGTCCTCCACCTATTGTAGAATTCTTTTCAAGAACAGTCACAACAAACCCCTCTTTTGCTAGGATAGCACCAGTGAACAAGCCACCTAAACCTCCACCTATAATTATGACTTTTTTCATGTTCAACTATCCAATATTTGTTTGTATAATTTCTGAGCAGTCAAGAATTCACTGCAAGTTACGATGGTACCGACAATAACTCCTAAAATGCCATGAGAATTAATATTTTGTCCTGTTAGAAACAGATTCGGTATTTTAGTCTTATGCGGGACACGATACTCCATACTCTTATTCACATCTTTAACGCACCCATACATAGACCCATTTTCAGTTCCAGTATAGTCTAGATAAGTCAATGGCGTAGATGTGTAATAATCCGATATTTTATCCTTAATTTCAGGGAAATGTTGACAAAGCAAATCAATCATTTTTTCAGCTTTCTCTCTTTTAAATTGCTCATAGTCAGTCCCTCTATGACCTATATTTGTTCCACGCCATTTCTCCACGTCAGCAATTTTCATATAAGATAGCATAACACCAGATTTTGCAAAACGAGAATTCTCGTCATCACAAAAATGCATATATAAGAATCCTTTGGGCCAAGTTTTTTCAGTATATGATTCTGCATCCCAAGGTGAATCACATGTATAAGCATAATAATTGGAGTTCATATATGGGACACTATTGTCTTTAAAACGCAAATAGACAGAGAAACCGCCAATGCTTTGAGGAATCGCATACACTCGTTCTCTAAAAGCAGCCCTAATCAACTTTGTATCAAGCAACTCCAATGTTCTAATAGGATGTGCATCAGAAATGATATAATCTGCAGATATGAAATCACATCCATTTACTTCAACACCTATTGCCTGACTATCATTACAAAGAATTTTGGATACCTTTTTGTTCGTTAAAACAGAGCCACCATATTTCAGAATTGTATTATGCAATGATGTCGCAATACCATCACTACCCCCTACTATGCGATAGGCACTCTGGTTATAGAAATCCATAATAAATGCATGAGCTGAAAAAGGCGTCTTATCTTTCTGCGCAGCATACAAAGGAAGATTGCCTACTAACACTTGAGCCAATAATGGATCTGTTATAATGCTATCAATAACCTCATTAATAGAAGCCAACTGATACTTTGTATTCACATATGCATCTGTTTCTGCATGTTTAAGAGAATGTAAGGTAGATGCTGAAGATACTTCTTCAATTAAATTATAGTATTTTATCAGATTCTTGCGTTGTTTGGGGAAATACTGGCTCATCTGCTCAATAAAGTGTTCCTTTCCTGTAGCATATTTGTATTTTTGTCCTTTCAAACATATAACATCATACCCTGTAGGATCCAATTGTGATAATGCCACATCACCTTTTATTTCAAGGAATCTAAACAAGCGATCTAGTGTTTGTCCTTCAGAAGCACTACCGATAAAATGCATGCCAGTCTCAAATTTAGTGCCTTTCCTGTAGAAACACTGCAAACACCCACCTATTTGTGCAGACTGCTCTAAAACAGTTACATTGTAACCATTCTTAGCTAAAACGACGCCACATGACAAGCCACCTAAGCCACTACCTATTATGACGACACTATTATACATTCCTCTCTATACGATTTGAAATACAACTATATTTAGCAATATAAAGCTTTCGCATATAAGATGCCTGATCTTTCAGTTCGCCTATCCTTTTCAGTTGTTCAACTTTAATTGGTTCATCCACTTCTATGTAAATCGGTCCTTTATTCAGACTATATGTTTTCTTGGGTAATATTTTACCAGTTCCATATAAACACATTGGTAAAAGGTCAAGATTTAATCTCTCAGCAATAAAAAATGCTCCTTGATGGAATCGTCCTATTTTGCAATCTTTTGAGCGAGTCCCTTCAGGATAAACAGCTATACTATAACCTCTATCCACCAAATCCTTTAATTTAGGCAGTAGGACTTCAATCCCATCCATAACAGGCAAATATTCAGCATTTCTAATCAAAAGTCCATAAAAAGGATTATTCCAAACCCAATCATTAGTAAGAAAGATAATATTGGGTGTAAAGATAAGCTGGCACATCAAGTCCAAATGAGATTGATGGTTACAAATAATAACATGTGGCTTTTCAAAATCTACATGATCATTTATTTTATATGAGAATGTCGTGCCTGGTATTCCATGCTTAATCATAATAAACCTTGCCGACCTATATATTATCTTATGCAAGAACTGTCTTTTTTTCTCTGTCATTTTCCCAAACTTAGTATATACCCATACAAATGGAAGAATAACAACCATAGCAAAAAAAGAGAAAAACAAAAAAGAGTAAATTGTCCTAATGTATCTCGCTAAGTACCTAAAAATCCTTAAAGGTAACCCATATACAATAGCCAAAATACAAAGAATGGTATTTAATATACTAATTCTCCCAAAATCAGCAAATGGCCTAAAATGGCTTACCCTTTCCTCTTTTGGAGGATAGTATACATTGATTGGTATTTCTTTAATCGACACTCCATGCCACGATGGGAATACCAAGAGTTCCAGTTCTGCCTCATATTTAGAGGTTAAGAAATTTAAGCCATAAAGCTTTTTTATTGGATACAATCTATAACCAGTTTGTGTATCACTGAGTTTTCTGCCTGTTTGAATATAAAACCAAAAATTAGAGAATTGATTGGCGAAATTACTGCCCTTTGATCGTTCTACACCATTCAAATTTCTGCTTCCAACAATGATTGAACCTGGATACAATTGATTGGCTTTCAAGAAATCAACTATATGCTTTGGGTAATGCTGACCGTCAGCATCGATTGTAATTGCATAAGAAAAGCCCAACTTTAATGCTTCTTTGAATCCCTTTTTTAATGCATTCCCCTTGCCTTTGTTCTGTAGATTTCTTACAACATGAATTTTGTCTATATGAGATAATATAGATGCTGTATTATCGGTACTACCATCATTAATGACAATAACATCATCGCAGTATAATAATACCTCTTTTATGACTGATTCAATAGTCTTGTCGTTGTTATATGTGGGTATTACTACACAAACTCCTCTTTCACTAAGAGTATTCTTTATGCTTTCTTCAGATGTCATTATTGGTTCTTCTACAAATTAAAGATATTTTTGAAAGAAGGATATCTTTATCACACACAAGAGATTGCATCTTTACGTCTCCTTCGTCCGTATCTGAAATCTTTTCAATCTTAAATACAACATGTATATTTTTATCAGGCGTAATTGTGGAAATAAACTTCACATTCTTTATGACCTTAATCTCCAGCATCTCGCCTAATGCGTCCTCAAGCAATTCTTTTGCTATCTGAACAATACACACTCCAGGGGTTATTGGCTCAGTAGGAAAATGAGCTTTATAAATAAAGTGTTGGGGATTCAGTTCTATTGTATAAATGAATGAATCGCCCTCCTTCTTTTTATTGTAAACACTATATAATTGATCTCGCAGTACCATATTCAAGTTAACTATTCAAACATTGGTTCGATAATTATGTTAATACTATGCTTTGAATCTTCATAAACTGTATTATTGTTCTGCAAACATTTGATAACCCCTAACAAATCTTTTCTAAGAATCCTTTTAATATACCATTTGTTTATCATCTTCATTGCAGACAATATTTTCACTTTGTCTTTTTCAATCAAATAAGAAAAAGAAAGCATAGAAAGACCGAATTCATTGAAAATAGACCCATTAACTCTCGCACCATCATTAGCCATAACACAAATACCACTAATATATGCTTTCGGCATATTAATAGTCATCTGATATTCTTTGCTATCGCCTTCATTCGGTAATAGACTTTGTGCAAATGATTCATTTGAGATTATGCACAAAAAGAATATACTAGTTAATGTCAAACATAGTTTGGTGAATCTGTTCATTAATTCTAATATTTGTCATTGTAATAATGGTTCTATCTTCATTCTTTTCCAATAATTCAACTGAAGAGATTACTTTATTCTTTTTGTCAAAATGAAGAATTATCCTCTCAAACATAGACTTTATATCCTTTCTTTGAGGTAACAATATCGCCACATATTCGTCTTTCTCAACAGTAATTTCTGTTTTAAAATCCTTCTCATCCGACAATGACTTGCCAACCACACTATTCATCATTATACGGGCAATCTCTCTGAAAAACTTATTCTGATTAACATCAATAACATCACTACGTTCATCTTTTTTTAAGCTTACTTTCGAACCATTCAAGATGAACGTGTATTTATATGGTGAGGTGTATTCCCATCTAAGCATATTAGTTTGCTGATAAAACATCCTACCAGTAGATTTCATTTCATGATTTAGCATCTTTACATGTTTTACCTGAATGAAGTCGCACTGCAAAGACTTCATTTCTGATGCAGATTGATTTATCTCATCTTTTATTTGATTCACACTTTGTGGGAATAAAGAGACAGAAGCCCAAAATATGGCTATTAATATAGAAATAATCTTTTTCATTTTATCTCGCAATAAAAAAACAGCCTGCCATAATAAAGAACACACCAACCCATTTCACATAAGAGACATCTTCATGAAAGAAAATAATAGCAGCTATCATCCCAAAACAATAGCTCAAACTTATCATCGGATATGCCACGCTAAGTGGGAAAATTTTAATCATATAAATCCAAAGGACAGAAGCTAATGCAAAACACAAACCGCAAATCGCAAACTGCCAATTAGTCAGAAACTGATACATAAACGACTTCGTCAATTCAAACGAAGGCATTTTAGCTAACGCAAACTTCAGGAAAACCTGACCTGCAGTTAGCAACAAACTCTGTATTATAGCATAACTAATTATTCTCCACATGTTACTACCATTGATATTGAATGTAAGGGACTACATGCTTCCTTTCCCTTCTTCTTCATTAGACTTTGATAAAAAGGTGTGGCTTCATCATGAAATCCCACTAAAATATATTTATAACCTTTTCCTAATAACATTTTAGCATCTAGCAGTGCCCATTCTAGAGATTTTTCGCCCTGAGAATATGTGACATTATAACCATGACAATGCGTCTGTATAGCTATATTGCTACTTAATGTATTATGTGTACTTTGCATAAAAAGTGTAGGCTTTAGCAAAACCTCTCCTTCTTCTTCCATTTGTTCCAGAAGCAGTTCGCTATTCTCCATGCAACCTAGAGATGTAGCAGTAATAATAGCATCAGGCATGGTTATACCAGCTTGTTGAAGAGCTTTAAATGATGATAACAATGATGCTCTCATCAGCTTACCCATTCGTCTAACTTCGATGGGACTAATAAAACCTGTTATCTCTTTCAATGAGTCAACATCATTAATCTCAACTTTAGAGAGAACACGAATATGCTTACAAACAGGCAACTTATGTTGTTGTTTTTGAGGCTTCTTTCTTGACAGAATAATAGATGAGTCATTCCCACCAAAGCCAAAAGAATTACATAACACATTATCTATTTCTGCATGGTCTATGCCCAAAGATGGTATTATGCCATCATCCATCGGGTTCTTCCAGCCAAGATTACTTGGGACAAATTGATGTTGTAACGTTAAGATGCAAATAATAGCCTCTATGCTCCCAGAAGCACTAGTTGTATGACCAGTAAATGACTTTGTACTTGAAACATATGGCATTCCATCACCAAACACTCTTTTTAGCGCAGTACTCTCGCTTCTATCGTTATTGATTGTACCAGTCCCATGGGCATTAACATACTGTATTTCTGATGGATTAATACATGCATTGGTTAAAGCCTTTGTCATTGCTAAAAAAGCGCCCTCTCCATTTTCCGAAGAAGCAGTTTGGTGATAAGCATCGCAAGCATTACCATAACCTGTTACATAGGCATGAACTGTTGCATTACGACTAATGGCTACATCCTCTCGTTCCAACACCACGTATGCAGCGCCCTCTCCTAGATTCAACCCGGCTCTATTCTCATCAAATGGACGACATACTTCTTTGTCAAGTATCATTAAAGAGTTAAAGCCATTCAAATGAAATCTGGTTAATGCTTCCGAGCCACCAGCAACTACAACATCAGCCATATCAGCTTCTATTAATCGAGTACCCAAAATGATGGAATTGGCTGCAGAAGAACATGCTGTTGAAATAGTTGTATAATCATCAAATAAGTTAAAGTAATCTGCTATGATACGGGTTGAACTACCACAATCATGGTCATCTAAGCATTTAAGATAGTCTTCAGACTCTTTGAAAGTAGAATAGTGTTTTTCTGTAACATCCATGCCACCAACTGTGGTTCCCGATACGAACAAAATGCGTAAACCTGCTTTCTTAAACAGATTTGCATCTTCTAAAGCTTGTTTAACTGACAAAATGCCCATCAGTGCAGTCCTGCTTATCTCTTCAGAAGGATCAAGGTTTAACCTCAGTTTCATTTCTTCATTTGATAATTTGACTTCACCAACAGGTAGCTCTGTATGAATAGAATTAAGATGATTCATTATTCCTATACCCGTTTTGTTTTCGAGTAAAGAATGTAAAACTTCATCTTTCCCTATTCCAATAGCAGATACTATTCCTTCGCCAGTTATAACAACGCTATTAATCATACAAACATTACTTTTTCCTGTTTGCTGCTACAAACTTTGCAATTGATGAAACGCTTGTGAATATAGTTTTACCCTCTGAAGCATCAGATAACCTAATGCCATATTTTTTTTCTAGCAACACTATCAACTCTAGAGCGTCAATAGAATCAAGGCCAAGTCCCTCTCCAAAAAGAGGTGCCTCTGAATCAATCTCTTCAGGTTTCATTTCTTCAAGGTTCAACACCTCTATAATTTCTTTTTTAAGTTCTAACACTAATTCTTCCATCATCAAAATTATCTTAATTCAACAGTATATATATTTGCCTCAAAATTATCATCGTTTTCATAATCAAGCCATCCAGTAATCATACTATCAGTAATACCATCCAAGAAAGATGCTTTTTGAACTTTCTCCATCAAGCCCTCATCTTTATAACTTAACATATAGAATGAAGTTTCACCTGCATACATATTTCTAATTGCTATTTCTCCTGTTACAATGTTAGGTAATGTATAAACGAACAATGAAGGACTCGGAAAATATTCATCTGGATTTTGAATCGTCTTAAAATATTCTTTATCGGTATGAATAGAAGATGAATGATTAAAAAGAATAATTGCCCTGTTATCATTAGGAACAAATCTCTCTAAGCCTTCAGCTTCTATTAACAATTCAGTTGAAATAAAGCCCAATCTACTAAGCATATCCATTTTGTAAAACTTTGGATATTCTTTAACAAAGGACCTATAAAGTTCTGTTAGCATCTCTTTTCCTGCACAATAATGAGCGAGAGAAGTACCATCTACTTCTATCCTCTCTGGTGTAATCAAGACGTGATGTGTCTTAAGCATAGATATTGTCTCTCTAACATCAGTAATATTTTGTAAAGATTTAGACAACAACAATGACGCATTACACCCACCAAAACCAGAAATCATCTTTATAAAGGTGTCTTTATCTGTATGTGTTGATTCTGCAGATATACTAATATGTCCAGAAACACCTATTTCTTCAAAGCCTTTAGTTCCTAAAGTCATTTGATCATCTAAAGACCTCGCCGTCAAAACAGTCTCCAATACACCTGCTGCTCCTAAAGTATGACCAAAATAGCCCTTTAGTGAATTAACAGGTATGGATGAAAGTCCTGCTCGCTCAATAGCAACAGATTCCATTTGATCATTAAACATGGTAGCTGTTCCGTGAGCATTTATCAATGCCAACTCATTTATATCTACATCTTTTAGCACAGTTTTGATGGCTTTATATGCACCTTCCCCATTCTTGGATGGTGAACTTATATGAAAAGCATCATTTCGGATAGCGCCAGTCTCAATATGCCATTTATTATGACTGATCTCATGATGATCAGAGGAAAGAATAAGAGTAGAGGCTGCTTCACCAAGATTTAGTCCTAATCTTTCAATATCAAAAGGTTTGCAATTATATTCTGCTAATGCCTTTAACGATTGGAATCCAGAAACAACAAATGGATTTAAAACATCAGCACCACTCACAATTGCGTATTTGTAATAATTAAGTTCCAGTAAACGTGCAGCTAAGATAATGGCAGATGCACCAGATATACATGCATTACATGCGACAATAGGCTCAGTTTTTAAACCTATTTCTCTACAGATTCGTTTCGCACAATCACTGGGATAGATAGCCGTTCTTTCATGACAATTTTCATTCAAACCTTCAATGTTAGCCTTTGTTGTACTGAGTATCAATACAGCATTGTCTTTCGTTAAGTCTATTTGCACATCACTCAATGCACTTTCTATGGATTTGACAACAATAGACTCAAATCGCGACAATCCCTCTGTCTTTAAAAGAGTATTTTGGTCATCGTTAAACAAAGATACAGAAAAAGGTTCTGGGATGTTCCAAAGACTTGAGTAATGCATAATAGCAGAATGACCAGATTTAACGTTCTGATAATTCTGGTCTGTAGTCTCTCCCAAAGGAGACAAGATATTATCTGCTATTATATAAACCATAATTTTCAAAGACTTACATTACGTCCCATTTCTCTTTCCAATGAGCATAAAACTCGGGATTATCCCACACCAACTGATAGTCTTTATCCATAAAAACCTGCACTGATTGACCTGTAGCGATTAAGCTATCATCATCTTGGTCATGTATTTCGTATTCAAAGACAATTTTGGCAGCTTCCGTTGGAATATAAACAATATCAATCCTGGGGTTCATTCCATATTTCAAAGGCTTTTTATAATGAAAAGAAAGCTCCACAAGAGGAGCAAAATACCCATTCCCATATATCGTCATATACTCAAGGCCATACTTTTTCCCAAATTCTTCCCTCGCATCCTCAAAATAAAGAGGGTATGAACCATGCCAAACAACGCTCATGGAATCAACTTCACTAAAACGGATATTGATTGCTTTTGATGCTTTTAGTATCATTTTTTATTAACCCTCCTTAATCGCGATTTTCATATTTGTTTCTACAAGTATATTCTCTCCACACGTAATCTCAGCTTTCGCTAAAATCATGCCAAAAATTTCTTCCTGAACATCAACTACAGTCGTTATAACATCACCAACCTTTGGAATTGAATGAATCTTTAAATCCTTAATTGCACCAATAAACCCTATCTGAATACCTTTCTTGAGAATGTATTTATTGACAAATCCTATTCTGGCAGCACATGTCTGAGCTATATTTTCTATAAGTCCAGAAGCAGAGAACGTGCCATTTTCAACAAAAATATTGTTTTCTTGAATCTTTGTTTCAGTTACGGTTCGAATCATATCAAAATGAGTCAAACAACCTATCATCACGAAAGGTTCCTGTTGCGGCAAGAGTTCATGGATATCAATACTCCTCAAAAAAACCTCAGAAAAATGTTCAGTTCCTTTCATAATTCCAGAAATCATAGAAATTAAACCATTGACAAGGGTATTGCTTCACCATTTTTTCCAATTCAGAAACATAACTCTGACACAAATCTCTCATCTGCTCTTTTCTTGGTTTGCTCTTATCATAACTCAGTTTCGAGACATATATCTTATATTTCAACGTTGACTCTTTCATTACATTCACAGCAATGGCATCTACTTCTTTTAGTGTCGCAACACTAAATGGTCCCAATGGGAAGCGAGCTGGTTTGTTCAAGAAATTTATCTCTATATATTTCTGGGAGCCCCAGAAACGATCAGCTGGCATGCTTACAATTTCGCCATCAGAAAGAGCCTTGTCTATTTCAAACAAATGCTCCATATCACCTTTTGCGAAAATCATTTTGATATTAGTTTCAGTAAACATTTTATCTCTATTATCCATGACAGACTGTTTCTCTCCCCCAAAGACTAAAGCATTAAAAGGTTTGTCTTTTGCAACCAACGTATAACCCGCTATCTCATAATTGCCTATGTGCGAACTAAGCTGGACAAATCCCTTCTCCTTAATTGCTAAAGACTGGAATATGTCATAACCATCTACCTCTACCTTGAACTCTTTCCCAGCATACATAGCAAATTTGTCAATGACTGTTTCACTAAAAATGCAATGATTTACGTATGTCATCCAAGCAGACTTGATGGTAGAGTAACCTATTCGTTCTTTAAAGTATTGATAAATTATTTTTCTGCTAGGGTTAAGCAATAGGCACACGGGGACAACGAAAATTGATGAAAAAGCATAAATAAATCTCACATCAACATACTTCAAGGCACGGATTAGCCATCGATGCATCCATCCGTTACCATAAGTTGTCCCAGTCCATTTTCTTTCACCCATGCAAAAAATTAGTTTACTTTTTTCTCAATATAATCGCAGAATTGATTGAGCGTCTTAACGTCTACCATTTCTTCAGGTTTGATCTTAAAACCAAACTTTTTCTCTACAATCACTACAATATCAACAAAATCTAAACTATCGATACCCATATCATCCTTAAGCATCGCATCCCCTTTGATTTTGTCTTCATCAATTTCTAAATCATCTATTAAAAACTCTCTAACTTTTTCTTCAATTTCATTTCTTGTCATAACCTGTTTTATTTAATTTTACATACAATTATCGAATGACCTTGACCTAAATGATCATGAATTTGCTCTATTTCAAGTCCTGCCTCACTTATACACAGTTCCATATCTTCCGTATTATACATCTTGGAATTACCATTTGCAATAGCTGTGAAATATAAGCTTGTCATTGTCAAGCAAAACGCTGCTGGTTCATATTTCTGTCTATCCCATAACGTTTCCATAATGTAAATACGGCTTTCATCACTCATAATTTCTCTTGCTCGTTTTAGGATGCCAACGATTTCATCCATACTAAAACAATCGAGAAATTGACTCATCCAAATAGCATCAATATTGCCTTTAGCTTTAGGAAACTTGGATTTCTGGTCAAGCAGATCAATGCCGACACCTGCAATTCGTTCTGCGCCTGCTTTTCCTTTTATATTCGCATACATCATCTCAATTTGTTGTGGCAAATCAAGAATGGTAACTCGAACATCATTGTCAAAACCCACACACCGCAAAGCCCATTTACCTGTATTGCCGCCAACATCATAAAGATGCTTTACATGATGCTGATTGAAGATAATATCTAAAGCTTCAGGGAAAGATGAGTCACTATAGAAATGGTCAAAAGCAAACCAACTATCTTGTACATTCTTTGGCAAACTGGATAAGCCTTCATAAACAGTAGGCCAAGACCCAAAGTGCTTTAGACCTTCAGGCTTACCGTTCAACAAAGATTCTTCAAGATGGAACCATCCTTCATAGTTGACATCATTATTGAAATCAAGATTAACTCTTGTTGCTTTGTCATTTAGCAGGAACCAACCTACTTTGGACAATATAAATCTATCAGTCTCTGGATTTACCAAAACAACACCAATACAAAGAGATGCTTCTGTCAAGCATTTCACGGCATAATCTGATAAGCCAGTCTTTTGGGATATCTCTTGTCTTGTCAAGCCTCCTTCTGCATCTCGGATTAATTCGAGAATTCCAAACTTGACCATTAAACGAGATGCCTGAAAAACAACGGGACCCCATGCAATGAATTCTGCAAGACGTTGAGCCTCACGAGCAGAAAGTTGATCTGTTGTGTACTTTTTCAACAATGACTCAGACAAATGCATCTTCTAAAATACTTTTATTGCTCTTTATAAAATTATACCTACAATACCTTGCAGGCTCTTCATAACCATCTAAAAGAGTCAATTATTCCTTTCTATTCTTAAATTCCTTTTTCAAAATAGAGCCAAGTTTTGCTCCTGTTAAAGATGACCATATTTTGATTCTCGATAACACAGTACCTGCTGATATAGGAGGTTCTTTACCCCCCGACACGTCTTTCACTTTAAAAAGCACAGTTCCATGTTTGTCATATAACGAGGCGTCACAAATCATAAAACCGTTTTTAGAAATTGAAATGACTCGAACGACAAAGCTATAATCACTCTCAATATTATTGTTCATTTTAAGATTTCCTCTAAGTTTTGCATTAAGCGCTTTTAGGAAATACTCTATTACTGTAGACTTATCTTTTTGCCAGTCAACTTCTTGCTTGGAATATTCATCTTCTGTCATACCCATAAAAGAAGTGTCAGAAAAGTCCATCTTAAAATTAACTCGAGATCCCTTTTCTACTGTCGACAACACATTTACATCGACAACCTGAGCATTTGAAAACGCAACAAAGCCAAGTAACAAAGTCAGAAGAACATAAAATCTATTGACCATAATTATTGATTTTTATTACAACACTTTTCTAATTACCAAAGCAGAATTTGTTCCACCAAAACCAAATGAATTACTTAAAACAACTTTCACTTCTGTATCAACAGTTTTAGCCGTAAGATTCAGCTTGTCTGCATATTCATCAGGCTTTTCTAAATTGATGTTAGGAGCAACAAAATTGTTTTGCATCATAATTGTTGAATAAACTATTTCACTTGCTCCTGCCATCCAGCATTCATGACCAGTCATTGATTTGGTAGAACTAATCAATGCTCTGTGTCCTGTAAACATCTTGTTTAACGCAATTGCTTCATACATATCACCTTGCTTGGTTGATGTAGCATGTGCATTTACATAATCAATATCATCTACAGAGATTCCTGCATCCTTTATTGCTCTTGTCATAGCAATTACACTGCCTTCATCGCTCGGTTCAGAAATACCACCTCCATTACTTGAGAAGCCATAGCCAACAACTTCACATAGGATATTGGCACCTCGAGCTACAGCATGTTCATATTCTTCTAACACCAAAGCAGCAGCACCTCCACTCGGAACAAGGCCATCTCTATCTTTATCAAAAGGTCGACTTGCTTTGGTTGGCTCATCCATTCGCACAGAAAAAGCCCCCAAAGCATCAAATGAAGCCATCGAATAATAATTAGTTTCTTGGGCTCCACCACAAAGAATCATATCTTGCAATCCTTGTTTTATCAGCATGTAGCCAATACCTATAGAATGACTGCCACTTGCACATGCAGCACTGATAGTAAAGTTCACACCCCTAAGATGGAATATGCTACTTAAATTCATATTCACTGTTGAATTCATAGACTGAAACACGATGCCATAACCTAACATAGCTGAGTCATGTTTCTCATCCATGATTTTGGAAGCTTCAATAACCGGCTTTGCAGAAGAATCATTGCCAAAAATGCATCCTACTTCATTTGCTCTTAAATAATTATCATTAATTGCAGCTTGTTCAAAAGCCTGTCGAGAAGCCATATATGCATATTGGGCTTCTTCTGACATACCTGCTCGTGTATGCCTATCAAGCATTTGCTTTGTTATTACAGGAACTTCCACTATGCCTGACAAACCCGACCTATAGCCATATTCAAGTCTTTCTGGTAATAAACCTATTCCAGACTTTCCATTATATAAAGAATCTTTGACTGTATTTATATCCGTTCCCAGGCAAGACCATATGCCCATGCCGGTAATTACAACTCGTCTACTCATACCTTCATCCTTCACATTATTCTTACTTAAGTATGTAAACCTCCATTAATATTGATTACTTCTCCTGTGATGTAGGCAGCTTCATCTGAAACCAGAAAAGCGACTAAAGCTGCAACTTCTTCTGGTTTTCCAAAACGCCCCACAGGAACAAGTTTCACCAAATCTTCTTTTGAAAGATCTTTGGTCATGTCAGTTTCAATAAAGCCAGGAGCTATAGCGTTGACTGTGACCCCTCTCGAAGCGACTTCTTGAGCCAATGCTTTAGTAGCACCTATTAAGCCAGCTTTAGCAGCACTATAATTACACTGACCAGGCAAGCCTTTAATTCCTGACAAAGAAGAAATATTTATTATTCGACCTCCTCGACGCCTAGGCATCATGTGTTTTAGCAATCTACGAGTTAAATAAAAAAAGCCATTAAGAGTTGTACTGATAACATCATTCCATTCACTATCATCCATCATAAAAAGGACATTATCATGTCTTTTACCTGCATTGTTAACAAGCACAGAGAAATAATCATCTGGATGATTGTCTTCCCATGTATTAAGTGCATTGTCAACTTGTTCTTTGTCAGAAACATCAAATTTTAGGAGTTCTGCTGCACCTCCTAATTGTTTGATTAACTCACATGTTTCTTGAGCAGATTTATCATTGGATTGATAATTTATAACGACAGGCATACCCATTTGAGACAATTTGAGACATATAGCCTTTCCTATCCCTCGAGAGCCACCAGTAACTAAAGCATACTTCATAATGTACACATGCTTGTCGGCTCTCTAACAAGTCAAAAAAAACTATAAAAAAACGTGGAGCCTGCTGTCACTTGTTTCACATTCTAAAGCTAACAGTACGTCTTTCTATAAAAACACAGACTCCTACCCTAAATTATTTCGGAATCTTCTGCAAAGATAAACTTTTGCCACTAATATACCAACAAGAATTGATGGTTTTTTCTATAACTAGATAAGAAAGGTGGCGTAGGTGAAATATAACCAGCTTTCGTATGTTCGTGCAAGCATGAATGAGTATATGTATTATAACGTACAACCACAATATAAGATAGTGCGCGAAGATACACTTTATTCAGCATAGCTATGAAAGTTGATTTATTTTCAAGGGGATGTAAAGATTTAACATTTTGAGGACAATTGAAACCGTATTACAGGCATCACACATCACACATCACATTCACAATTATTCTTACATCACTTTTATATGTCGTGATAGTCTTACTTATTATTATATATATTATTATATAATAATATATATAATAATAAGTAATATAGTTTAGATGGTTTCGTGTGAGCTATGAAGATAAAAACACTCAATGTGATGTGTGATGCCTGCGCAATGTAAGCAGACCTACACATACAACACTACATGAAAAATTGCACTGAGCAGGCACAGCAGCAAGCTTAACAATTAATTCCTCTAAACAGGCGACTTAATTCTAGTAAACCCGCTTTTTTCTTCTTCTAAATGAAATGAGGGCTTTAATAGGGTTATAATGGAGCCTGTTACTACTGCATATATATGAACAATGGCAATAGGGATTGTATACTACAAACAGGTAGCTAAAGAAAAAACAAGATTTTTGCAAAAAATATATAGTTTGTTTTGATATATAATATATTTTATATATCTTTGTACTATCATTTAAAACAAAGATAATTTTACTTTTGATGAACGCGCTAGGCATAAAGAAAAAAAATAGAAAATATTGGATTATTGACGAAAGTCTATTATCTTTGCATAGATAATAACCCTCTAAATTCACGAGTTAAACTAATACTAAAATACCATGAAAAAGACAATTATTTCAACCTTGATGCTGGTAATAGCAACCACAGGATTATTTGCACAGCAGCCTAACCCACTGCCTAAAGCTATGACTGATTACGAAAAGGGCACACTGCCTTCAGAAACAAACGTACTGAGAGCCGAGTATCCACGTGTGGACCCTCAGACGCGTAAGGCGTATTTCAAGTTCTACCTGCCACTGGCTCATACAGTGACTGTAAGCGTGCCCAACGAGTTCAAGGGTACCAAGGACAAGGATGGCGTGTGGACCATTGAGACCGAACCGCTGCCTGTTGGCTTCCACTACTACTTCGTAACGGTGGATGGTGCCAGAGTGACTGACCCAAACAGCAAATCATATTTCGGATATACGCTGAATGCTGGTGGCATAGAGATACCTGAGGGCCCTGAGGGCGACTACTACCGTTTCAACAAGAATGTGCCTCACGGACAAGTTAGGTCAATAAACTATTATTCTGAAATCAACGGCACCAACAGACATATCAACGTATATGTACCTGCAAGCTACGAAACGGGTAAGAAGCGCTATCCTGTGCTGTATTTGCTGCACGGTAGTGGTGAGGATGAATTCGGATGGGTAAACCAAGGACACGTAGACTTCATGATGGACAACCTGATTGCTTCCAAAGAGGTGGAGGAATTCATCGTGGTGGTGATGAGTGGGGACTTGCTGACGACGCCTACCATCAGGAATGTACCTGGCAAGACGGTATCGGATGTCTACATCAACGAACTTGTGCCATTTATCGACAAGAACTTCCGCACCATTGCTAATCGTGAGAACCGTGCTATGGCGGGTCTCTCTCGTGGTGGCGGACAGACAACATCGACCGTGCTGGACAACCACAATATGGATAAGTTCGCATGGATGGGCCTGCTGAGTGGCTTGTTCCGCGTGAACGACGAGAACGTGAAGACGGTGTTCGGTGGGGCTTTTGCTGATCCTGCTGCCTTCAACAAGCAGATGCGTCTGCTGCACATCAGTTGGGGCTCGGATGAGGGCAACTTCGGATTCCCTGCGAGTTGTGCTGCTGTAGAGAAGCAGGGTATCAACTGCGTGACCTTCGTATCTGAGGGCACAGCTCACGAATGGCTGACCTGGCGTCGCGCTTATCGTGACTTTGCAAAGAGACTTTTCAAGAAATAAAAACAAAAACTATCGTAACGTATGAATATTTGTAAAAAACCTGGGTGCAACGGTGACGTTTATGTACCTTATGAAGAGAGAAGTGGCAACGAGTCAATCGTATATTTCACCCGCGAACTATCAGCCGAAGGTCTGATAAAGGCTTACGAGAAAGTTAATGGAAACATTACTGGGAAGGTGGGTGTGAAACTGCATACTGGCGAGCAAAACGGTCCGAACATCATCCCTCGCCAGTGGGTGAAGGAACTGATGGAGAAGGACCTGCCTGATGCCAACATCATTGAGACGAACACCTATTACGAAGGCGACAGATATACCACTGAACAGCATCGCCAGACATTGGAGGTGAACGGATGGACATTCCGCTATGTGGATATCATGGACGAGGGTGGCACTGCCCTACTGCCTGTAAAGGGTGGCAAGTGGTTCAAGAACATGTCGGTGGGTGTGAACATGACCAACTATGATTCTATGGTGGCGCTGACACACTTCAAAGGTCATGTGGCTGGGGGTTTCGGTGGCAGCAACAAAAACATCGGTATTGGCTGCGCTGACGGACGCATCGGCAAGGCTTGGATTCACACCACACCAGGGCAACCTGACCAATGGGACATCGTGGAAGAGGAACTGATGGAGCGTATCAGTGAATCTACAAAGGCTTCTATCGACTTCTTCGGCAAGCATGTGACCTATGTGAATGTGATGCGTAACATGTCGGTATCATGCGACTGCGAGGGTTTGGCTGCAGAGCCAGTGGTGACACCCAATGTGGGCATCCTGTCATCAACAGACATTCTGGCCATCGACCAGGCTTGCATCGACATTGTTTTTGCAATGAAAGAAGAAGAGCATAATGCTTTGGTGGAACGCATTGTGAGCCGTCACGGACTGCGTCAGCTCTCTTACATGAAAGAGTTGGGTATGGGCAACGACCGTTACATTTTAATCGACCTGGACAATGGATGCAGACGCATGACGGTGAAAGAAGCTGTGCAAGGGTTGAAACCTTTTGTTAATGAGTAATGGAGATGGATAATTGACAGTACCCCCTCTTATTTAGAGGGGGGCTTTTTTTGACCGTGTTATTGACGTGTTATTGATTAGAGAATTATAATTAAACAACTATCATGAAGAATAATTTGATTTGGGGAGCTATGGGCTTGTTGTTAGCAGCTTGTGGCTCTAATGTAGCGAATGAAAATGGAATTAAGGCACCAGAGGGTTATAAACTGGTGTGGCAAGATGAGTTTAATGAGGGTACCGAGCTGAGTGATGAATGGACACACGAGGTGAAAGATGATCACTGGGTAAACAATGAGTTGCAGAACTACCGCAACGGCGAGGCAGAAGGCAAGCGTGTGACAGAAATAAAGGACGGCAATCTGTTAATCAACTGCTTCAAAGGCTCTGACGGCAAAATCTATTCCGGTCGCGTGTATGCCCATCGCACAACAGGATGGGAATATGGTTACTTCGAAGCTCGTATCATGTTGCCAAAAGGCAAGGGTATTTGGCCTGCTTTTTGGATGATGCCAGTAAAAAGCGAATATCGCTGGCCTAAATGTGGTGAGATTGATATCATGGAAGAGGTGGGTGTAGTGCCCAACGATGTTTCATCGTCACTGCACACAGGCGCTTACAACCATGTGAAGGGTACGCAGAAGACGCACCACCTGGATATTGAAAATGCTGAGGGTGGATGGCATGTGTATGCCTGCGAATGGACGCCTGATGCCATCACTACTTTCGTTGATGGAAAGGTACAACTGGCTGTTACCAAGGCCGAGATGGGTGAAGAACAAGATGAATGGCCGTTCCACTATGCGTTCTACCCTATCCTTAACCTAGCCTGGGGAGGCGACTGGGGCGGCATGGAAGGTGTGGACGAGAGTGCACTGCCTATCACCATGAAGGTTGATTATATTAGAGTGTTTCAAAAGGAAAATTGAAACAAAGAAGACATAATTGATAATTATTTTGTAATTTTGCGCCGAAATTCAAAACTGTTTAAAACAAATTGTTATTTTAATGAAAGCAAAGTTTTTATTAACAATGGTGGCAGGCATCGCTTTTGCAGCTTGTAACCAGGCTCCTCAGCAGACATCAGGTCTGCACCTGGAGTACATGGACCAGACACAACAGCCTGGTACGGATTTCTATCAGTACGTGAATGGTGGATGGCAGAAACTGCATCCGCTTCCTGGCGACAAAGCTCGCTTCGCCACTTTCGACATGCTGTCAGAGCGTGCATCAGAGGCTCTGAGCACTATGGTGCAGGAATTGGCAAAGACTCAGCACGAGACAGGTACCAACGAGCAGAAAGTAGGTGATTTGTTTACACTCGTAATGGATAGCGCACGTCTGAATGCAGAGGGTGCCGAGCCTATCAAGGCCGACTTGGCTGAGATTGCTGCGCTGAAGAGCCAGAAGGATGTGTATGAATTGCTGGCTAAATTGAACAAGCGTGGTGTTAGCGCTTATTATGGCTTAGGCGTAGGTACCGATGCCAAAGACTCAAAGTCTCACATCATGAGTCTTCGTCAGGGTAGCCTTTCACTGGGTCAAACTGACTATTACAAGGAGAATGATGACAATACCGTTCGCATCCGTGAAGCTTTCAAGCAGCACATTGTAAACATGTTCAAGTTGGCTGGTTTCAGCGATGCTGATGCTCAGAAAGCTCGCGACGTAGTGATGGACGTGGAGAACGAACTGGCAAACAATTTCCGTAGCCGTGTTCAGATGCGTGATCCTGAGGCCAACTACAATAAGATGACCATCGACGAGGTAAAGAAGATGTATCCTTCTATCCCATTCCAGAAGATATTCGATATCATGGGCATCAAGGGTGAGGTGAAAGAGATGATTGTTGGTCAGCCAGAGGCTATCACTGCCGCCATGAAACTGATTGACAAGTTGCCTGTTGACAAGCAGATTCTCTACCTGCAGTGGAAGCAGATTTCATCGGCAGCCAATACACTGAGTGATGCTTTCGTAGCTGAGAGCTTCGATTTCAACAGTCGTGTGATGGCTGGTGTTCAGCAGCAAGAGCCTCGCTGGAAGCGTGCTTTGCGTGCTACCGAAGGTTCACTGGGCGAAGTACTGGGTCAACTCTATGTCGAGAAGTTCTTCCCACCCGAGGCAAAGGCTCGTATGGTAGAACTCGTTAAGAGCGAACAGGAAGCACTGGGCGAGCGCATCAAGGCGCTGACCTGGATGAGCGACGCTACCAAGGAGAAAGCTTTGGCTAAGTTGGCTTCTTTCCGTGTGAAGATTGGTTATCCTGATGAATGGAAAGACTATTCAGCCCTGACCGTTGACCCACAACTGTCATATTATGAGAACAGCAAGGTAGCTCGCCTGTGGAGATACCAAGAGCAAATCGACAAGTTTGGCAAGCCTGTTGACCCAACAGAGTGGCACATGACTCCGCAGACCGTGAACGCTTATTATAGCTCTACAACCAACGAGATTTGCTTCCCAGCTGGTATTCTGCAGCCTCCATTCTTCGACATGAATGCTGACGATGCTTTCAACTATGGCGGTATCGGCGTAGTGATTGGTCATGAGATGAGCCACGGCTTCGACGACTCTGGTCGCCAGTTCGATAAGGACGGAAACATGTCTGGCTGGTGGGATGCACAAGATAATGAGAACTTCAAGGAACGTGCACAAGTGTTAGTAGATTTCTTCTCTGGCATCGAGGTAGCTCCTGGTGTTTATGGCAATGGTGCCCTCACACTGGGCGAGAACATCGGTGACCACGGAGGCCTGAAGATTGCTTACACTGCTTACAAGAACGCTACCAAGGATAATCCACTGCCTGACAAGGATGGCTTTACTGCAGATCAGCGTTTCTTCCTGGCTTTCGCAGGTGTTTGGGCGAACAATATCACTGACCAGGAAATCCTACGTCGCACCAAGACCGACTCTCACTCTCTGGGTCGCTGGCGTGTGAACGGTGCCCTGCCTCAAATTGATGCGTGGTATGAAGCATTCAATATTACTGAGAAAGATCCTATGTTCATCCCAAAGGAGAAGCGTGCTGATGTTTGGTAAAGAGAACTTTTCTTTTGACTTGACGTAAAAGAATATTATAAGGGCTGATGCTTCAAGATGTGTCAGCCTTTTTTTGAATATATACGTTGCTAGTTATGACATTATTAATTACATTTGCATAAGTAAATTAATTAGACTATGAAACGCAGGGAATCATTGAAGATATTGGGAAGCATCCCTTTCATGGCATTTGGGGGAATCACCTCAGCAGAAGCCAAACATATTGAAAAAAGCAAGCTATCTTTTGCAACTGATCCAAAGAATATCATCTTGGTGTTGGCTGACGGCATGGGGGTAGCCCAGTGGCAGGCAGGAGCAATAGGTAACGGAGGAAGCCTCAACGTTGGTAGGATGACGCATACAGGACTGATAACTACCAACCCATTGGACAACTTCTGCGGTGACGCTCCTTCTCATTGCACCGCTTTGGCATGTGGCATCAACAGTCACAAGGGTGCAGTAGGTGTAGACAAAGATGACAAACCTTTAAAGAATATCATCGAAATGGCAAAAGAGACTGGTATCGCAACTGGCATTGTATCAAGCAATACGCTGGTAGAAGGCAGCAATGTGCCATTTGTTGGGCATACCAAGAACCGCATGATGACAGACGAGATAACTGCCCAATATGTTGATACGGGCGTGGATGTGTTTATCGGTGCCGGTGAAAGTTTCTTTACCAACAGTGTGAAAGGCTTCGGTCCTCCTACAGGCGTAGCAGGAGCTCCCAATGGTGCAGGGCAACAAGTTGGTCAAGGGAGTCCACAAAACAAACCACAGGGTGCTGGTGCTCCTCAAAGTCCTGGGGCTGGCGCAGGCCCTCAGATGACTCTTGAGCCTCGAGCCGACAAACGCGACCTCTTAGCAGAATTAAGACAAAAGGGGTATCAAGTGGCTCATTCATGGGATGAGATAAAGCAGTCAAAAAGCAGCAAGTTGGCTGGTTTTACAGATAAAATACAGATGCCCAACTTGGAAAATGGACGTGATCCTAACATCTATCCCGATGAGGTTTCGTTGGCTATAGAGTTGCTTTCACAAAATCCAAAAGGTTTCTTCCTCATGACAAGCAGCATGTTCGTTGACCGTGCTTCTCATAATGGGAAGACAGACCTGTTAATTAAAGAAACCATCAATCTGGATATGGCAATTGGCAGGACTTTGGATTTTGCAGACAAACGTGACGACACACTGGTACTGGTGGTTGGTTCTCCTGAAGCATCTGGTATGACTATAGTGGGTGGCGACATACAGAACCGTACAGTGGAAGCTAAGTGGACAATGCCTGGTATGGCCAACCATTCTGGCATCATGGTACCCTATTTCGCCTACGGTGCAGGAGCCGAACAGTTTGGAGGTACCATACTGAATACAGATTTGTTCAAAATAATGAAAACCTTGCTAAAATTGTAAAGATATTTCTATAGATTTATTATCTTTAGATAACATAGGTTGCGCCTTAACTCAAAAAATAGGCAAGCATATTTTGTTCTGTCTTCGGCTTGCACTATCTTTGCATAGTTAACATGATTAGTTATGCAAAGATTTTTTTATACCTTATTGTTACTGTTGGGCTTCTCGTTGACGGTTGTTGCGCAAAACCAGCGTGCCGATACACTGAGCATAGGTTATGCACGAGGCAATGCCAAGACCATGAGTGGTAGTGTGGAAAAGGTGGGTGAAGACCGCATGAACAAGGGCTTGATAACAAACTCACTGGATGCACTGAGTGGACAAGCTGCAGGTGTGAGCATCTCTACTGGCACCAACACTTCTGCCATGCTTAACTCTGTACGTGTCAGGGGAACCACCTCTTTAACGGGTGGCAACGACCCATTAGTAATCATCGATGGCGTACAAAGTGACCTGACCACCCTAAGCAACATCTATCCTGGCGATATTGAGAGCTTCACCATCTTGAAAGATGCCTCAGAAACGGCACAGTATGGTAGCCGAGGCGCATCGGGTGTAATTGAGGTTGCGACTAAGAAGGGACAGGCGGGTAATTTCCACATCAGTTATGACGGTAATGTGGCTTTTGAAAGCATCTATAAGAACATCAAGATGTTGGACGGCAATAGCTATCGGCAAACCACCAGCAGAATGGGCATGAGCATTGTGGATAATGGCTACAACACCAACTTCCCCTCATCTATCACGCGCACAGGCTCTGTGCAACGACACCATGTGGCGTTCGGAGGTGGAACAGAGCAGTCGTCATTTCGCGCCTCATTGGGTTTCTTAAACCATAATACGGTTATTCAGCGTATAGGTAACCGCAATTTCACCGCAAAAATTGACGTGATGCAGAAGGGTTTCGATAATCACTTGACAGTAGATCTGGGTATGTTTGGATCATTCCAGAAAAACAAATATATACACGACACACAGAAGTTGTTTTATTCATCGGCATCATTCAACCCTACTTTCAAGGAAGGGCGCAATGCTGATGGCAGTTGGAGCCAGTATGCTGATGCCTCACAGATCAATCATCCCCAGTCATTGCTCGATATTCTTGACCATGATGACAATGCACATTTCAACACGCACCTTAAAGCGTCTGTAGATTTGGGACATGGACTGTCGGTAGCTGCCTTTGGTTCTTATTCATATAATGTGGTGAACCAATCGCAATTCATGCCAGTCTATGTATGGAGCCACGGGCAGATCTATCGAGGGGAGGCAAAGGTGGAAGATTTGCTAGGCAACTTCTTGGTGAGCTATGAGCATGATTTTGGACAGCACCATCTGGATTTACTAGCGTTGGGTGAAGCCCAGAAAACCACGTTCAAGGAGTTTCACACAACAGCTTCCAACTTATCGACTAACGACTATGGCTACCACAACCTGCAAGCGGGTGCAGAAAGACTGTGGGAAGGCACCTCATCTATGTATGAAGACCCTCGTCTTACATCATTCTTGGGACGTGTGAACTATAACTATCTAGAACGCTATTCTCTGACGTTCAACATGCGAGCAGACGCATCGAGCAAAGTGGGACGCAACCACCGATGGGGTTTGTTTCCTTCAGTATCTGGTGCGTGGGTCATCAGCGATGAGCCCTTTATGCAAAGGCTAAAGCTTATAGTGAACAACCTGAAACTGCGCTTGGGTTACGGCTTGAGTGGTAACTTAGGAGCAATAGACAGCTATAACTCACTAGAGTTGGTAAAACCCAATGGTGTTGTACCTATCAATGGAGCACCTACAGTGACATTAGGTATTATTCGAAATGCAAATCCCAACCTGAAATGGGAGGTGAAGCATACGTTCAACATGGGTTTGGACCTGGGGTTCTGGAACAACCGACTGGTGTTAACGGCCGACTACTACCACTCAAAAACCATAGACATGCTGTATATGTATAATGTTACGGTGCCTCCCTACCCTTACGATAAGTTATTGGCCAACATCGGATCAATGAAGAACAGTGGTTTGGAAATCGGCATCGGTGCATCACTGATTCAACAGCGTGACATTAATTTCAACGCCAACTTTAACATTGCCTTCCAGCAGAACAAATTGGTATCGTTGAGTGGGCAGTTTGGCGACGATTACCTCACTGCTCCTTCTATGTCAGCAATTGGCACCATCAACGGTGCTGGATTCCACGGAGGCTATAATGATATAGTGTATCAGGCGGTAGGTCATCCATTAGGCGTGTTCTATCTGCCCCACTGCACCGAACTGGTGCGTCAAACCGACGGAACTTACCGCTATGAAATAGCTGACTTGAATAACGATGGCGTGAAAGATGTGGCAACCGACCGTTATTTCGCAGGCCAGGCAACACCCAAGGTGCTAATTGGTTCTAACTTCAGCTTCCGCTACAAGGATTTCGACATATCTTTGCAGGTAAATGGTGCCTTTGGACACAAGATATTTAATGGTACCGCGCTTACCTATATGAATATCAATTCATTGCCCTATTACAACGTTATGCCTAATGCGCCTGATAAGAACATTGGCGACCAGACAGTTACCGACTATTGGCTGGAAAAGGGCGACTACATAAACTTCGACTATCTGACCATAGGATGGAATGTGCCATTAGGAAAGGCAAAGTACGTACGTAACCTGCGAGTATCTTTGTCCGTTAATAATCTGGCTACAATCACTAATTATTCAGGGCTGACACCTATGATCAATAGCAACGTTGTGAACAATACGCTGGGATTGGATGATAAGCGCACCTATCCCGTTTACCGTTCTTACGCATTAGGCGTAAGTATTCAGTTCTAATATTTGGAGTCTTATATGAAGAAGTTTTATGTTATATCATTGGTAATAGTAATGGCTTCTTGCAATACCTTCTTAAGCGAAGAGCCAAAAGACCAGCAAGTAGAAGAAATGGCGTTTAAGGATGCCGCATCACTCTACCTTAATACAGTAGCCACTCTTTACAACTATATTGGTGGCAATGAACAGAGTCAGGGTCTGCAAGGAACATATAGAGGGGTATATGACTTCAATACCTTCACTACTGACGAAGCTATCATTCCTACTCGTGGTGGCGATTGGTTTGATGGAGGTTTCTGGCAAGAGATATTTCTACATGAATGGGATGCTGGCACTGGAGCTTTGAACGATACCTGGAAATACCTCTACAAGGTCATAGCCTTGTGCAACAGATCTATCGAGACATTGGATGCGAACGCCTCACTGTTGTCAGATGAGCAACTGAAGGCATATAAGGCAGAAGTAAGAGCTTTGAGGGCCATGTATTACTACTATCTGATGGATATGTTTGCACGGGTGCCTTTGGTACTTTCATCCAGTACCCCCATGAGTCAGGTTAACCAGAGTTCTCGACCTGAAGTTTTCAAGTTTGTATTGTCGGAATTACAAGAAACCTTACCCTTCCTTCCATACGAAAGGAGTAATTACTTAGGCGATTACTATGGCCGTATGACCGAACCTGTCGTCATATTCCTATTGGCAAAGATTTGCCTTAATGCAGAGGTTTTCTGCGATGAGAATTGGACTGATGGGGTACGTACTTCAGGCAAAGATATCTTCATTGACGTGGACGGCAAGAGACTAAACGCATGGGAAGCTTGCATTGCCTACTGCGACGAACTGTCTTATTTTGGCTATCAACTTGACAAAAACATGGAGGATTGTTTTAGTGTGCATAACGAGACTTCTATGGAGAATATCTTCACTATCCCGATGGATCCCAGTTTCTATACCAACCAAATGCAAAACCTGTTCCGCTCATATCACTACCGCCACGCAGGCATTTATGGTATGAGTGGGGAGAACGGAGCGAGCGCTACCAAAGAAGCTTTGGAAACATTCGGCTTCTTCAATGCTGACGAATGGGATATCCGCCTAGGCGCCACCTATTATTATGGTACGGTGTATGACAATGATGGTAAGCCCGTCATTATGCAGAACGGTGAACCACTAACCTATCATCCTGAAGCTATTAAGTTAGATGTGACTGGTAATAAATATGAAGCATTAGCTGGTGCTAGAATGAGGAAATATGCCGTGGACTACACTTCTTCCAAAGATGGGAAACTGATGCACAACGACATTGTTCTATTCCGATATGCTGACGTTCTATTGATGAAGTGCGAGGCAAAGGTGCGCAATGGACAGGATGGTGACACAGAACTGAATGCCGTACGAGTTCGTTCATACATGGGTTTCCGCAAAGCTACATTAGAGAATATTCTGGCAGAACGCCAGTTAGAACTAGCATGGGAAGGTTGGCGTCGTCAAGACCTCATTCGTTTCGGCAAGTTTACTCGTCCCTACTCCTGTCGTCCACAAGTTCCCAATGAAGATAGCGGATTCACCACAGTCTTCCCCATTCCTGGTGATGTACTGACTTTGAATCCAAACATCACCCAGAACTATGGATATAATTAACTGCTTTCAGAAGATCATAGCTGCAAATACGGTATATGTACCTTAGTGTAAAGCCTGATCAATGGCCTTTGCTAACTGGTCAGCACAAGAGGTAGGTTTAGCGCCACAGGTATTGCCACGTAAGCGCTGAATAGTCCATTGTGCATCAGCACCTTCCAGTAGCTTAGAGATAGCTTTCAGATTGCCATTGCATCCTCCCTGGAAACAGATATTATGCAACTTGCCATCAACGATATCAAAGTCAATTAACTTAGAGCAAACGCCTTCTGGAGTATATGTAAAATGTGCCATATATAAACAGTGTAATAATTATTTCGGTGTAAAGATAGAAAATAAAATCTAGATTAGCTATCTTTGCAAACAAATAAAGCAAATGAACCATGCCTCTTAATATACCCAAAACTTTGCCAGCAGTAGATCTGCTGAAAAAAGAGAACATATTTGTGATGGACGACCTGAGGGCCGGTTCGCAGGACATTCGTCCTTTGCGCATTGCTGTGTTAAACCTAATGCCCTTGAAAATCACTACGGAAACAGACCTGATTCGTCTGTTGTCGAACTCTCCTCTTCAGATAGAGTTGTCGTTGATGAAGATCAAGAGCCACACCTCGAAGAATACGCCCATTGAGCACATGCGGGCATTCTATACTGACTTTGAGGAAATGCGCCACCATAAGTATGATGGCATGATTATCACTGGGGCTCCTGTGGAGCAATTTGACTATGAAGATGTAACCTACTGGGATGAGATAACCGATATATTCGATTGGGCTCGTACACACGTCACCTCCACCCTTTACATTTGCTGGGCGGCGCAAGCAGGATTGTACCATTTCTATGGCATACCCAAATATCCGTTGGATAAGAAAATGTTTGGAGTGTTTGAGCATCATGCCCTTGACCCATTTTGTCCTATCTTCCGTGGGTTCGATGACAGGTTCTTTGTACCTCACAGCCGGCATACGGAGATACGCAAGGAAGACATCATTAAAGTGCCAGAACTGTCACTACTTTCAGAATCAGATATTTCAGGCGTACACATGGTGATGGCTCGTGAAGGCAGAGAGTTTTTCGTAACAGGTCATTCGGAATATTCACCCATGACTCTTGATACTGAGTATCGTCGTGATCTAGGCAAGGGCTTGCCTATAGAAAAACCATTGAACTATTACCAGAACGATGATCCTGAACAAGGGGTAATCGTACGCTGGCGTGCACACGCCAACTTGCTGTTCACCAACTGGCTGAACTATTACGTATATCAGGAAACTCCGTTCGATATTGAAACAATTCACTAACAATTGACTTCGTTTTTTCGCAGTTCGGCCAAATCGATGCAAGCATCTTTTGGCACTTGTTGCTTCAAAAAGTGACGGTTAATAATCATCAGACATCAGTGTCTTCATGAAAAATGAGCATTTAATAGAACTTCTTTCGCCAGCAAAGAACCTGGAGTGCGGAATAGCGGCAATAGACCACGGGGCAGATGCTGTATATATCGGCGCGCCGAAGTTTGGCGCAAGAGCATCGGCAGGCAATTCAATAGAAGACATTGCCAAGTTAGTTGACTATGCCCATTTATTCAATGCACACATCTATGTGACACTGAACACCATACTGACCGATAGTGAATTGGAGGAAACAGAGCAACTGATATGGGGACTATACCATATTCATGTGGATGCACTGATTGTGCAAGATATGGGTATCACGCGGCTGAACCTCCCTCCTATTCCTCTGCATGCCAGTACACAAATGGACAACCGCACACCAGAAAAGGTGCGTTTCCTGGCTGATGCAGGGTTCAAACAAGTGGTCTTGGCTCGCGAGCTATCATTAGAGGAAATTAATAATATACACGAAGCCTGTCCTGATGTCCCCCTTGAGGTGTTTGTGCACGGAGCGCTGTGTGTGAGTTTTAGCGGACAATGCTATGCATCACAGGCTTGCTTTGGCCGTAGTGCCAATCGTGGAGAGTGCGCTCAATTCTGTAGGTTGCCTTTTAATCTGGTAGATGCTGACGGTAAAGAGATTATGCATGAGAAGCATTTGCTTTCATTGAAAGACATGAACCAAAGCGAGTTGCTGGAACAGTTGATGGATGCAGGAGCAAGATCATTTAAGATAGAAGGAAGACTGAAAGATGTAGATTACGTAAAGAACGTAACGGCTGCTTATCGACAGAAACTGGATGCTATCTTCCAACTCAGGAAAGAATACAGGAAGGCCTCATCTGGCACTTCTACCTATACTTTCAAACCTGACCTAAGCAAGAGTTTTAACCGAGGTTTCACCCATTATTTCTTGGAAGGCAGACAATCCGACATTGCCCAATTCAACACCCCAAAAGCAATGGGAGAAGAGATGGGACGAGTAAAGGAGGTTAGAGGAAATAGCATCACTGTAGCTGGCATTAAACCCTTTCACAATGGTGATGGGCTATGTTATATTGACACTGAAGGAAAGTTGCAGGGTTTCAGGGTGAACAAAGTGGAGCAAAACAAGCTTTTCTTGCTTTCAAAACAATGCATGCCCAAGCCAGGAACGATGTTGTTCAGAAACTTAGACGTTGAGTTTTCAGAAATGCTGTCCAGACGAAGTGCCGAACGGAAGTTAGCAATTACCTGGAAACTCGATGAAACGCCTGATGGCTTTGCTCTTTCTGCCATTGACGAGGATAAAAACAAGGCTACTCTTTCCTTCCCTTGCGAGAAGCAATTTGCCCAGAAACCTCAACAGGAGAACATTATCAAGCAACTCTCAAAGCTTGGCAACACCCCATATACCATATCACAATTAGGTGTGGAACAAGATTCTATAATGGTCAATAATTACTTCATACCGTCATCACTATTGTCTGATTGGCGAAGGCAAGTAATTGATGAACTGACAATGGTGAGGCGAAAAAATTATCCTCAAGAAGTAGTTGAATGGAAACATACAAATCATCCCTATCCGCAGGATAGTCTTTCATATTTGGGTAATGTGATGAACCAACAAGCAAAAGCGTTTTACGCAGGTCACGGCGTTACTAAGATTGAGGATGCATTTGAGAAAAAAGCTATAGATGAAGCTGTTGTGATGTTCTGCAAGCATTGTCTGCGCTATAGTATGGGCTGGTGTCCCAACAAACAGCAAGGTAAATCTCCCTATCGCGAGCCATACAGTCTGCAAAGTTTGGACGGAAAAATGTTCAGGTTGGTATTTGACTGCAAGAAATGTGAGATGAAGGTTATTAAGATTTAGAATTGAAAATTGAAACGGTTAGTATCCATATTGATTGTATTGACGTTTCTAGCAGGTTGCCATTATCCCTATAGGGAAATGTTGAAAGACGACGAGCTTGACCAGCGTACTCGTGATTCATTGACCATGCTCTTGGAACGTCACTATGCTCCAGGCGTGAATTTAGAGTTGCTGACAGACTCGCTGAATCTAGCTTGTCTGCCTTTGCAGAACTGTACCAATATGCTGTATAAGGGCGATCATGTGGTGATTGCAGAGATACTAAAAGATACTACTGAGGTGAACGACAGTATTTGGGTGAAACTAGCCCATTCTGATGGTGTGCAAGGATGGGTATTTGAGAGAGACTTGAAATTTCAGTTTGTGCCCACCGACAGCATTTCGCAGGCTATTCACGCATTTAGTGGCGCCAACAAAGCCGTGCTAGCTTTTATGATGGCTATTTTCCTTGCTTTCTTCTTAGTAAGGGACTATCAAAAAGAGCCTTTCAAGTTGGTGTGGTTTAACGACATAGACAGTCTGTACCCCCTATTCCTTTGCCTGGTGGTGGCTTTCAGTTCCACTCTCTATGAAAGCATGCAGATTTTTGCCCCAGACACGTGGGAAACATTTTACTACAATCCTACATTCTCACCTATAAAATTACCTTGGATACTTACCTTATTCATTGGCAGTCTATGGTTCATCATCATAGCCGCAATAGCTGCAGTAAGTGAAGTGTTTCGTCATTTGTCAGGATGGAGCGTGCTCTACTACTTAGTAGGCCTGATGGCTGCATGTATATTCTGCTACCTGTTCTTCATGCTTACTACCCACCTTTATGTGGGCTATTTCTTTATACTGCTGCTCTCAGCTATGTTCCTTCGCCGCCTGTGGTTACGTACGTTGCGCTACCCATATAGATGTGGGCAATGCGGACAAAAGCTTCGTCAGAAAGGCATTTGCCCACACTGCAGGACATTGAATCAATAAAAAATACCCGATTGACCAAGGCTTGTCTTTTGAAAAGGCAATTATATTGCCTAACTAAAACCAGTCTGAATGACACTTGAAGTATCCCATTGTATTCTGTCTTTACCAATATGCAGCAATGTATTTTATCTATAGGGAAGCCCCCTCAGGTAAGGAATTTCGTTAGTCCCGCTAAACGGGCGGCTTAGTTCCGCTAAACCCGCCTTTTACTTCTTCTAACACTGACGAGGGGGAGAAAAAGCTCCTTTCCCATAGATACTTTATTATAATATTTTGCAAAATATATATATATTTCATAACTTTACAAAGCAATTATTGCCCAAAATAAGTATCTTTGCAACTAAAAAACTTGAATCTATGCGTGGAAATATATTGCTTTTGATAGCGATGCTCTTGATGAGTTTGACAGTAAGGGCTCAGGAGGTAGTTGACCTGAGAACTGAGGGCATGAGGGAACCTTTGGGCATTGACAACACCCAGCCACACTTCAGTTGGATCATATCTTCTGAGAATCCGTTCTTGCAGACGGCTTATGAACTGGAGGTGGCTTCTTCCCCTTCACTACTGAAGGAGGGAAAGGCGGATATGTGGAAGTCGGGCGAGGTACTGACTGACGAGACGGTGATGGTTACTTACAAAGGTTATCAGCTGCGACCCAGGCAAGTGTATTACTGGCGTATACGTAGCCGCAGCCAAGAGAAATGGACTCCCTGGAGCAATGTACAGCGATTCGGCATCGGCATCATCAAACCTGACGGGATGAGAGGAGGATATATTGGCATGGGATTGAGACAGGCACAGAGTATCTTGCTCAGGAAATCGTTCCAGGTGAAGCAGAAGAAAGGAACCGCCTTACTGCACGTGAATTCATTGGGTTATCATGAAGCTTACCTGAACGGAAAGCCTGTGAGCAAGGCAGTGCTCACTCCAGCTGTGTCGCAGTTGGACCATCGTTCACAGATTGTTACCTACGATGTCACTCCATTGCTTCGCAAGGGAAAGAACACCTTAATAATTTGGGCTGGATCTGGATGGTACAAGAAAGAAACGTTCAAGGCTTCGTTTGAAGGGCCATTGGTACGTGCCGACCTAGATTTATTGACTGACAAGGACTTGATGGCTCTGGAGCAGACAGACACGACCTGGCAAGGTCGTGCAGGAGGATATGAGGACACAGGCACTTGGGAACCAGGGCAGTTCGGTGGCGAACGGATAGAAGCCAGCCAAGTGCCTTATCAGATGGCAGGTTTGGAGAAGGAGCCAGGATGGCAATCAGTCAAGACCGCTGACATCAAGGATATTGAGGCTACGCCACAGATGTGCGAACTGAATGAGATCAAGGAAACGCTCAGTCCGGTAAGCATCGAGGACAAAGGCAACGGGCGTTGGCTAGTGGATATGGGGCGAGTAATAAACGGCCAATTTGAGATGAAACTCCGAAACCTGCAACCGGGGCATGAGGTGAAGGCATCCTACTGCGATCACCTGCAGGAACTGGATAAGTTTGAGGGTTCTTACTGGGGCGATGATATCTTCATCTCATCGGACAAAAAAGAGGGAGACACGTTCCGCAACCGCTTCAACCATCATGTGTTCCGCTATGTGCTGCTGAGTGGACTACCTTATCAGCCCAAAGCCGAGGATATACGGGTTCATCGCATCGGAATGGAGATAGAGACCACAGGCACGTTCGAGAGTTCTGACGAGGATATGAACCATATTTACCAACTGATTACCAAAACGATGGATGGTCTGATGTGGGGCGGATACATGGTGGATTGCGCCAGCATTGAAAGACTGGGCTACGGAGGAGATGGCAACGCTTCTACCCTATCGCTACAAAACACCTTCGATGTGGCTCCGCTATACATGAACTGGCTCCAGGCATGGCGAGACGCCACACGTCCTGACGGGAGTGTGCCATACACAGCACCTAATCCATACAAGGCAGGAGGTGGTCCTTACTGGTGCTCTTTCATCGTGCAGGCTCCGTGGAGAACCTGGTGGAGTTATGGCGATGAGCGTCCGATGAAGCTCACCTACGATTCAATGAAGCTCTGGCTACAATATGTTGACAAGCATAGCCGTGACGGTCTGCTTCACCGCTGGCCTGACGAGGAGTATCGCAACTGGTACTTAGGCGATTGGTTAGCACCGAAGGGCATCAATGTGCAGGAGGAAGAGAGCATCAATCTGGTGAACAACTGTGTGCTCTCACAATGCTATTCGGAGCTGATCCAGATGGCTGAGCACTTGGGACAACAGGCTGACAAAGAGGAATTCATCAGACGACGTGAAGCATTAAACCGCCTCATTCACGAGGCGTTTTATCATCCTCAATCGGAGACCTATGGCACAGGAAGTCAGTTAGATATGGTCTATCCGTTGCTGGTAGGAGCCGTACCTCAGAACTTACAGGCTAAGGTGCATCAGAAGCTTGTTGAGGGATGGGACCATTTGGGTGTAGGACTGGTAGGTGTTCCAGTACTGACCGAGTGGGCCACGCTGAACCACGAAGCTGATTATATGTTCCGCATGCTGAAGCAACCAGACTACCCCGGATATCTCTTTATGATAAACCAGGGAGCGTCTGGCACCTGGGAAGACTGGCAAGATCCCCGCAGCTATTTCCACAACTGCTACAACGGCATAGGCAGCTGGTTCTACCAGGCTTTAGGAGGCATCATCCCCACACAACCAGGCTATAAGACAGTGCGCATTGATCCTCAGCATCCACAAGGTCTGCAATGGGTACGCGTTACCCGACGCACTCCCTACGGAACCATCGTGGTCAGTTGGGAACAAGAGAATGGCATCTACAAGCTGCATCTGGAAATCCCCAACGGGATAACGGCTACGATAGGACATAGGGTATTGGGAGCAGGCAAATATGACCTATAAGTCAGCCCCACGAGCAACGGACTACACTACACCCTACTCCCAATATTTAAAACCTCAATCTCACATCTATGCCAAGCTGTACGGGTATGCCATGCTGACGGAACTTATTACTCATACTTTCAAAGAAGAAAGCGTCATAATCTTTGTTGAAGATATTGTTGGCCCACAATGCCAACTCAGATCCTTTATGCAGGAAAGCAAGGCGAGCATTCAGTGTTCCATAAAATTTCTGAGAATACTTGTTCTGTACATCCCAGTAGATACGTCCTGCTCCACGGAAGTCGGTATTCAAAATGATATTGTCGATAAACGAACCCTCATTGAATTCAAACACATATTGACCACCAATCATCAGAGTGTGTTTAGGCACAAACGGCACGTACTTGCCTTTAAGATTTTCAGCACCAGAATTAGAGGATACTGTAGCTAAAAGCGCGTCTGTGCGGAAGGTAGCGTAGGTATAACCATAGTTAGCAGTGAATGAAAGTGCTTTAGTGGTCTGCCAACGCAGAGATACCTCTGCACCGTAGCTACGGCTCTTACCAGCATTGACAGTAATGCGCCCAAGACCACTGGAAGCAAACTGAGCCAGTTGCTGGTCATGCGTATTAATCAAGAACATAGCCAGGTCAGCCATCAGAGAACCATCATTTGAGGTGAGGTGAGTACCCAACTCGAAGTTCCAGGAACGCTCAGGCTTGTAGGCTACAGTACCTTCTACATCGTAACTCATCTCACGGGATGAAAACGCTTCACCACCCATCTGGCTCATCATACCACCACTCTTCTCATTGATGGCAGCTGTCATATCTGCCGACATCTTACTTTGAATCAGGTCAGAGAACATCTGGAAGTTATAGCCTCCTGAGCGATAACCTTTAGATGCGCTGAAATATATATTATTGCGTGTGTTGATGTCATATTTTAATGCAACCTTAGGCAAAAAATCCCAATTGTCATCATTCAATTTACCAGTAAAGGCAGGATTAATACCTATCCCCTTCAACTGAGCAGCTATAGCAGCCATTTGGGGAATGCGTTCAAGCATAGGCATGTTGAAATCAAATGTCATCGGACCTGCAGAAGTGTAGTCCAACCATATCTTCTCATACTCCATACGAGCGCCTAAAGTAAGTGAGAGTCCTTTGAAGCCCAAGTCATTAATGGTTGACTGATGATAAAAAGCGAAATTGGCAGTAGGAGTATCGAAATCACCTGAGATGCTTATTTGACTATCAGTTACATCAAGCGACATTTCTGGCATACGTGGGTTCTGTTCTCGCAGACGGATAAATACATTGTTTACATGATCTTCAATCAATGACTTGATACCGTCTTCATGGAAAACCACAGGAGCGTCAGTCTTCAGCCACTGGTAGAAGCCACTCAAACCGGTAGCCCATTCCCAACTTCTACCAGGCTTCGACTTGAACACGAACTCCTGAGAGAGCGTCTTGGAGTTCTGCTTCTGGTTCAAGGTGAAGATGTCGAGAGGCGTATAGTCCTGATCCATATTCATGTCATCCTTCACAAACTGGAAGCCAGTTACGGAATTGAACACGAATCGGTTAGCCTGATGCTCGATATTCAGGCCCGAATTCAGCAAATGGCGCTTATAGTCGCCAATACGGTTATATGCTACCTTCCCTATGTACTGTGGCATAGACTCTACACCCGTAGCCGAGCCCACATACTGATAAGGATATGCACCCTGCTTAAGGTATTCGTAATTAATGTTGAAATCCAACTTAGTATTGTCGGCAGGCAGATAAATAGCACGAATACGACCACCATATTCATTGCTCTTATCCACATGCTCATTATTTTTAGCTACATTTTTGAAGAAACCTCCTTGGTGGTCGAAATAAAATCCGCCAGAGAAAGCAAACTGATTAGAGATCCGATGATAATGAGTAACATAAGCTTTATATGCATTGTGTGGGGCTGCACTCAGTTGGAGGTCGGTGCCCTGATAATCAAACGGCGACTTAGTATAGATACGTATCAAGCCTCCCATTGTATTGCGCCCATAGAGGGTACCCTGAGGGCCTCTCAACACATCAACACGATCTATTTCGGAAAAATTGAAATCGAAAGCATTCTTATTTAAATAGGGTATATTATCTACATACAAACCTACGGCAGGAGTATTAATGCGAGAGCCAATGCCTCGTATATATGTTGATGTGGTTAGTTTCGAGCCGTAGGTAGGTATGTAGAGATTGGGCACTTGTGTGGAAAATGACTTAATGGAAGTTACTCCCCTCGCACGAATTTCTGCATTAGAGAATGAAGAAGACGAGAGCGTTTGCTGACGCAAACGGGCATTCTCTTTTGGAGTGGCCACCACAACAATCTCTTCTATATCGGCCACTCGGGTAATAGTATCTCCCTGTACTGGATCTGTATCTTTCACCGGAATATCGCCAGCAAATACTTGTCCTACAAGCGAAACCAGCGAAACGGTCATCAATAATTTCTTCATTTAATACTTTGCTTTAGTTTTCAGCTGCAAAGTAAGAGGAAAGGACTGAAACCTACAATACCTACAAATGATGATTTATTATATGGAGTCAGCTTCAACATAGCCCCGCATAACAGCGTAGATGGTGAGGCCAGATACTGATTTGATACCTAATTTCTCGGTAATATTCTTACGATGTGTAATAACTGTTGTGAGGCTTATGTTCAGCTTGTCAGCTATCTCCTTATTTATAAACCCACGAGCCACCAAACTCAACACCTCAATCTCTCGCATGCTCAAATCATTTTGCAACGGCATTTGTGTTTGTGCAGGGGCATGCGGCATCCCTGGATGTCCATTTTGATGCCCTTGCTGGTGTAACTTAAGGATAGATTTCACCATATGCTGTTCATCTTGATTTGTATTCAACGAGAGCACCCCTTGTGGTAATTGAGCTTGCGTTTCTTCATTACAAAGCACGACTGTTCGGTTTTTCTTTCGAAGGAAGAACGTGGTGTGTTCCAAATAAATCTGAATTGACACAAAGTAGTGCACAAACATATCTGGCGTATCTGACATCAGTTCGGCATACGAGCCAAACGTGCGGATAGTAATGTTGGGAACAATTTCTTCCAATAGGTTCTCCAAACCTAATCTCGCCAATGAGTTATTGTCTATTATTGCTATTTCTTTCTCCATAATTGTAAATAGTAGTTTGAATATTGTCTTTTTGTTAATTGCCCATATAATTAAAGCAGGCTTCGGCACAACGTTCACCATCAATAGCCGCAGAGACTATGCCTCCAGCATAGCCAGCACCTTCTCCACAAGGGAACAAGCCTTGCACACGTACATGCTGCAAAGATTCATTGTCGCGTAAAATGCGAACAGGAGAGGAAGTGCGCGTTTCAACACCGATCACAGTCGCTTCGTTAGTAAGGAAGCCGTGACTCTGCTTTCCAAAATAGCGGAAACCATCACGCAAGCGGTCAGTAATAAATGAAGGCATCCAAAAATGAAGGGGCGAAGGAATTAAACCAGGGGCATAACTACTTTCTGGCAAGCTGCCTCCCAATCGTCCATTCACGAAATCAGCCATACGTTGCGCTGGAGCTGTTTGCTTATAGTTGCCCTGCATCCAGCAAAGGCGTTCCAATGCTGCTTGAAAAGCGAGTGTCTTTAATTGTGAATTAAAAACAGAGGATTGAGAATTACCTTGAGGGTGGATGCTATGCTCAATGGCCTCTATATCTGTTTCAAGCACGGCATCATCTATTTTCAATTTCCCATTCTCTATTTGCATATCTTCTTGCCTAAGTTCCACCACCATACCGCTATTGCTCCAGGCCGTATTTCTATGGCTGGGACTCATGCCATTTACCACAATCTGTTCAGGACCCGTAGCAGCAGGCACCACAATGCCACCAGGACACATGCAGAAACTGTAAACACCTCTGCCACGAACTTGGGTTACAAAACTATATTCAGCAGCTGGCAAGAATTTACCCCTACCCTCGCCTCGATGATATTGTATTTGATCGATTCTATGAGAAGGATGCTCTAAACGAACACCCACAGCAATACCTTTTGCCTCAATCTCCACGCCATTATCATATAACCACGCATAGACATCACGAGCCGAATGACCAGTGGCCAAAATAACAGGGCCCATAAATTCTTTGCCCGTGTTAGTCTGAATACCAACCACCTTATTATCATTGATGATGATGGCATCCATTCGAGTCTGAAAATACACTTCTCCTCCACAACGAATTATAGTGTTACGCATATTTTCTATAACACGAGGTAACTTATCCGTACCAATATGTGGATGCGCATCCACTAAGATATCGGTAGAAGCACCATGTTGGCAGAAGACGTTGAGTATCTTTTCCACATTGCCCCTTTTCTTACTTCGGGTATAGAGTTTGCCATCAGAATAAGCACCTGCACCCCCTTCGCCAAAACTGTAATTAGACTCTGAGTCAACCATCTGTGTACGAGAAATATTGGCGATATCCAACTTGCGCTGATGCACATCCTTACCTCGTTCAATCACAACTGGACGAAGACCTAATTCTATAAGTCGCAAAGCAGCAAAGAGTCCACCTGGTCCTGCTCCCACCACTATCACTTGTGGCTTGCCATCAACGATTGGATAATGAATGGGCGTATATTCCAGTTCAGTTGGTTCTTCATTTACATATGCCCTTACTGTCAGGTTTACGAAAATGGTGCGTTGACGAGCATCAATGCTTCGCTTGAGGATCCGGATAGCACAGACATTAGTCAATCCCTTCTCCTCAAACAAATAGCCTTTTATTCGCTCATTGTCTGCAGCTACTTCAGGCAAAACCCTTATTTGATAATCATATGTCATTTAATGCAATGATATGCTACAGGAAATAATCTCCTATCTTCAATCATCCAAATAAAAAACGGAACGCTTCCTCCACTTTTCTTACAGGTACCAGCTCAATATTCAACTTACTAATATCGATACCCTGCATATTGTTCTTTGGCAGCAGGAAACGTTTGAAGCCCAACTTTTGTGCTTCACTGATGCGTTGCAAAATGCGACTAACTGGGCGGATTTCGCCACTAAGTCCCACCTCACCTGCCATACAAACACCAGACTCTATGGCAGCATCCATATTGCTCGACAAAATTGCACTTATAACTGGTAAGTCAATGGCAGTATCACTCACACGAAAGCCTCCCGCTATGTTCAAAAAAACATCCTTTTGTGCCAATTTGAAACCAACACGTTTTTCCAAGACTGCCAAAAGCATGTTCATTCGTCGTAAATCATAGCCTGTAGCCGAACGCTGGGG
Organism: uncultured Bacteroidales bacterium; assembly: GCA_902779085.1. GTDB lineage: Bacteria > Bacteroidota > Bacteroidia > Bacteroidales > Bacteroidaceae > Bacteroides. The sequence goes on from CACYZY010000005.1 coordinate 115,971, forward strand.
ATAACCATAAACAGCACTACTAACCAATGCTTGCACCTCTATAAGGAAAGGCCTAATTCCTTCAATGGCACCAGCAATAGCAATACCACTCATACCCTCATGATCCTGACTGAGCAACAGTTCAGATGGATTACTCACTTGACGTAAGCCATCTTGCCGCATCTCATAGATACCCAGTTCGTCAGTGCTGCCAAAACGATTCTTATTACTGCGCAAAATGCGGTACATATAGTGTTGATCACCCTCGAACTGCAACACGGTATCAACAATGTGCTCCAATATTTTAGGCCCCGCAATCGTACCTTCTTTGTTGATATGGCCAATAAGTATCACAGCAGTGTGGCTTTCCTTAGCAAATCGTAAGATTGCAGCTGCGCACTCGCGAACCTGAGTGATACTACCTGGTGACGAATCCACTAATTCAGTATAGATGGTCTGGATAGAGTCAATAATCACAATTTCTGGTTCTACCTCTTTAATATGCTTTAAAATCTGTTCTAATGAGGTCTCACAAAGAATCAGACAATCATTATCAGATTGGCCACTAGCACTACTTTTTAGTCGATCAGCACGCAACTTAAGTTGTCGTTCACTCTCCTCACCACTTACATACAAAATGCATTTTTCAGGCATCTGCAGTACGGTTTGCATCACCAAAGTACTCTTCCCAATGCCTGGCTCACCACCTATCAGCACCAGAGAACCTTTTACCAGTCCGCCCCCTAATACACGATTCAGCTCTTCATCATGCATATCAATGCGTGGCTCGGCAGAAGCGTCTATATCAAGCAATCTCATCGGTCGCTGGCTACGCATCGCATCATGACCAATGGTAACGCTTGCACTTTTAGCAGGCAATTCCTTGTGAATTACAACCTCTTGAAATGTGTTCCACTGTCCACATGAAGGGCATTTACCTAACCATTTAGGCGAGTCATAACCACAATTCGTGCAAACGTATGCTGATTTATCTTTAGCCATTCTTTTATTTCTTGATTAAGATGCAAATATATGGATTTATTTCTATCTTTGCAACTAAAATACTAGAACAAAGAATTTGTTATGAAGTTTGCAATTATTGGCAATATATATCAGAGTGAGAAGTCTCTGCACGCTGAGCATTTGCTAAGTGTGTTGCGACACTATAAGGCAAAGATATTAGTGGAAAAGGCTTTCGCTGAATTTCTTTTGCGTGAGCAGCATTTGAACATTCCTGCCAATGAGCAGTTCGAAGGGAAAGCCTTTGAAGCCGATATGGTGATAAGTTTAGGAGGTGACGGTACCTTCTTAAAAGCTGCCAGCATAGTGGGAAGTCGCAACATTCCAATTTTGGGTATCAACACTGGCCGTTTGGGGTTCTTAGCCGACATATTGCCCGAAGAAATGGACGTGACCATTGATGAAATTTATGCCAATCATTATAAGATAGAAGAACGTGCTGTTTTACAACTTACCACTAGCAACCCACTTAGTGTTCACCCCTTTGCCTTGAATGAGGTGGCTATACTAAAGCACGATAGTTCATCAATGATCAGCATAAAGGCATATATTAACCATGAGCACCTGAACACTTATCAGGCCGATGGACTAATAGTAGCTACCCCTACTGGTTCTACTGGTTACTCGTTGAGTGTAGGCGGTCCTGTAATAGCTCCACAAAGCAAGACTATGGTGATTACCCCTGTAGCACCACACAGTCTGAACTGCCGCCCATTGGTGGTTCGAGATGATTGGGAAATAACCCTAGAAGTTGAAAGCCGTAGCCATAACTTCCTGGTGTCAGTAGATGGTAGGAGTGAATCATGTAGCGAACAAACTCGATTGCGGATTACAAGAGCGCCCTTCTCGGTAGAATTGGTAAAAAGGTTTGATCACCAGTATTTCAATACACTGCGAAGCAAGATGATGTGGGGAGCTGATGCTCGTTAAGTTAAAGGCGAAGTGAAATTTTTATTAAATAACTAAGATAAACTGCACGAATATTGTAGGTTTTTCATAAATTTGCAAGTGATATACAAAAGCGATAATCTTTAACATTAAAAATAACTTATTATGAAGTTCTTAACTGACGAAAAATTAGTCATTGTTGGTGCTGGTGGTATGATTGGCTCCAACATGGTTCAGAGTGTGCTCATGCTTGGCCTGACACCTAACATTTGTATGTATGACATCTATGAGCCAGGCGTTCATGGAGTTTACGATGAGATGTGTCACTGTGCATTCCCGGGTGCAAACCTTTCTTATACAGTTGATGCAAAAGAGGCTTTCACTGGTGCTAAATACATCATTTCTTCTGGTGGTGCTCCCCGCAAGGAGGGTATGACTCGCGAAGACTTACTCAAGGGCAACTGCCAAATTGCAGCAGACTTCGGTGAGAACATCAAGAAATACTGTCCAGATGTTAAGCATGTGGTTGTTATTTTCAACCCAGCAGATGTAACTGCGCTAACCGCTCTGATCCACTCTGGACTGAAGCCAAATCAGTTGACTTCATTGGCTGCCCTCGATAGCACTCGTTTACAGCAGCAACTGGCATTGGAGTTCGGCGTACAGCAGGACAAGGTGACCAAAGCATATACTTATGGTGGCCATGGTGAGCAAATGGCTGTATTTGCAAGCAAGGCAATGATTGACGGCAAACCTCTGAGCGAGTTGAATCTCTCAGCTGAGCGTTGGGCTGAAATCAAGCACATGACCATCCAAGGGGGTAGCAACATCATCAAGTTGCGTGGCCGCTCTTCATTCCAGAGTCCTGCATATCAAGCTGTAAAAATGATTGAAGGTGCTATGGGTGGCGAACCTTTCACTTGGCCAGCTGGCTGTTTCGTAAAAGCTTATGGCTATGAGAATGTGATGATGGCTATGCCAACCGTTATCGACAAAGACGGCGTTCACTTCACCAAGCCTGAGGGCACAGCAGAGGAAATGGCTGCTCTGAATGCTTCTTATGAGCATTTGCAGAAGATGCGTGATGAGCTGGTAACCTTGAACATTATTCCTCCTATCGCAGAATGGAACAAGGAGAATCCTAACCTCTAATTATTGGGTTACTTTAGTTAAAACATCTTAGAAGCTGCGTCATATTGGCGCAGCTTTTTTTTATTTCAGCGAAAATGCTTACATTTGTGGCGAGATTCTATAAACAGTTGACATTATGAAGAAAAATACTTTAATTGGCATAATAGGTGCTTTGCTGATAGCTGCATTAGCAGGAGTATCCTACCTGCTCTTCAATGAGAAACAGGCCAATAGGGAAATGCAGGAGGAATTCAAATTAGAGAAGGAAGATCTGGAAAACGAATATACCAACTTTGCTCAGCAGTATGACGAGCTGAAGATGACAGTAGCCAATGACTCACTGGCTCAGCTATTAGAGCAGGAACAACTTAAGACCCAGCGTCTGCTCGAAGAGTTGCGAACAGTGAAGAGTACTAATGCGACTGAAATCAGGCGACTGAAAAACGAGTTGGCTACTTTACGCAAAGTGATGGTGGGCTATGTGAACCAAATTGATTCACTTAACCGCTTAACAGAGCAGCAACGTGTCCAGATTGCTGAGGTAACCGAAAAATACGAGCAGGCCTCACGAGAAGTCAGCTCATTGAGTGAGGAACGCAAAACGCTGACCAAGCAGGTAACTTTGGCTGCTCAATTGGATGCTACCAATATCAGTCTCTTCCCACAGAACAAACGTGGTAAGGAAGCCAAGAAGGTAAAGGATATTCAAAAGCTGCGTATCAGCTTCAACATAGCGCGTAATATCACGGCTCAGGCTGGTGAGAAAACTGTATATGTACGTATTAGCAAGCCCGACAACGATGTGTTGACCAAAGACCGCAACGACACCTTTACATATGAGAATCGTCAACTGGCTTATTCTATCAAGAAGTATATCGAATATACTGGCGAGGAGCAAGCAATAACAGTGTATTGGGATGTAAATGAGGTACTCTATGCTGGCAACTACCGTGTTGACATCTTTGCTGATGGTAATCTGATTGGATCTAGTTCATTCGTTTTGGGTAAGTAAAGTATCTTCTCTTTCCGCACGCGATATTTGCTATCATCCGTCCGAAAACTTGCTAAGGGGGAACGGAAAGTTTACTGCGGGTTATTGCAATATTTGCCAAGGGTTGTCGCAATATCTCCCATACCCCTATAGGAGATACTGCGATGAGTGAGAGAGGATACTGCTTCTAGTGGTAGAAATATCTCCGTTCAATAACGACAGGCAAGAGCATGAAAAAAGACACAATAATCCCCGAAAGTGATGAAACTTTCGGGGATATATTTTTCATGAATGCATCTCAACAACTTGTGTTGGTGCTTGCTCAAGATTACGCTTATCAACCTGACGTACAACCGAGGCAGCCAATTGCATAAAGGCATGACCAGTAATGGTGTCGCTTTTCAGTGCCACAGGCTCGCCTGCATCGCCGCTTTCACAAATACTCTGTACGATAGGTATCTGCCCCAGTAGTGGAACATTCATCTCTTCTGCTAAGCGCTTTACTCCTTCCTTGCCGAAGATATAGTATTTGTTTTCTGGCAGTTCAGCAGGAGTAAACCAAGACATATTCTCCACCAAACCCAGAATAGGTACATTCACCTTTTCATTGGTAAACATATTGATACCCTTACGTGCATCGGCTAATGCTACTTCTTGTGGAGTACTTACAACAATTGCTCCCGTCAAGGCGATGGTCTGTACGATGGTGAGATGTATGTCGCTGGTGCCAGGAGGCAAATCAATAACAAAGTAATCAAGATCACCCCAGTCAGCGTCTCCTATAAGCTGTTTCAAGGCATTGCTGGCCATACCTCCACGCCAGAGGGTAGCCTGATCGGGATCGACGAAGAAACCTATTGACAATAGCTTCACACCATATTTCTCAACAGGCATGATAAGGTCACGCCCTTCTTTATTAATAGAAAATACCTGTGTCTGCTCTACCTGGAACATTTTGGGAACAGAAGGGCCGAATATGTCAGCATCCAACAGGCCAACCTTCATACCCATACGGGCCAATGCCACAGCCAAATTGGCAGCTACAGTACTCTTACCTACACCTCCCTTACCAGACGATACACCAATAATATTCCTTACGTTAGGCAGCAACTGACCGACCTCTGGGCGAGGTGTTTGTTTGCTCTCTGCATTTACTGTAACCTGAACATCAGGTGACACATAGGTATGTATAGCTTTCTCTGCAGCTTTCAATATAGAAGCCTTGAAAGGATCGGTAGACTTCTCAAACACAATAGAAAAACTTACAGACATACCATCAATACGGATATTATCAGCTATCATATCTGCCTCTACCAGGTTTTTACCTGTGCCTGGATAACGAACCGTCTGAAGGGCTTCTCTAATTAGATTTGGGTATAGATTCATAATTAATAATAGGCTATTTTGATACTTGCAGACTGCTGCGTTTACTACGGTTATAGCTGCGATAATCATCAAGTTCTATCTCTACATCTGGTTCTTGTAGGTCTCCTTCTTTGGGTACGCCGAAACAGATATACTTGATAGTGATGCCTCTATCGAGCCATTGCTGTTCGTAATATGTTCTGATGGATAAGACATCATCTACCAACCCACTATGATATAAGTCGTTAGTCATTGCCTTTAAGGGCAACATATTTAACTCAACCAACAGACGAGTATAGGTAAACATAAAATTACTGTCAGTTTTAAGATGTATTACCCCACCATCTTTCATAAATCGACGATAACGCAACAAGAAATCAGTAGATGTCAAGCGTTTGGTAACCTTTTTCATCTGAGGATCAGGGAAAGTAAGCCATATTTCACTCACCTCATCCTGAGCAAAGAAACGGTCAATTATTTCAATATTGGTGCGCAAGAACGCCACATTCGTTAAGCCCTCCTGCAATGACTGTTTGGCACCAGCCCACATACGGGCACCTTTGATATCTACAGCAATATAATTACACATGGGGTTAAGACGCGCCAAGCCCAAAGTATATTCGGCCCGTCCGCATCCCAACTCCATTATAATAGGGTGATCATTATGAAAAAACTCCTCGTTCCATTTTCCTCTCATTTCAAACGGATGGTCTTCCGCCACAGAATAAGGATATTGGAAAACATGAGGATAGCTTTCCATATCGGCAAATTTCTGCAATTTCCCTTTGCCCATATCAGTCAAGAACAGTTACCCAGCCGTGCACATCAGGCTCGTCGCCATACTGGATGGCACGCAGCTTGTTGTAAAGTTTGGTTGAGATAGGTCCCGGCTTGCCATCCTTACTGAATGTGTAACGCTGCTTGGTGTCAAGGTCATCGATATAAGAGATAGGACTGATGACAGCTGCAGTACCACAAGCGCCAGCCTCTTCGAAGGTAGATAACTCTTCTTCAGGAATCTGACGGCGTTCCACCTTCAGACCAAGATCTTCTGCCAACTGCATCAAGCTCTTGTTAGTGATAGATGGCAAGATAGAGGTTGACTTCGGAGTTACATAGGTATTGTTCTTGATGCCAAAGAAATTGGCAGCGCCACATTCATCCATATACTTCTTCTCTTTAGCATCGAGATAGAACTCACAACTATAGCCAAGATCGTGTGCCTTCTTGTTGGCCGTCAGACTAGCTGCATAGTTGCCACCGACCTTGTATATACCTGTGCCCAAAGGAGCAGAGCGGTCGTGCTCACGGATGATAACGTAAGGATTAGTAGCGAAACCGCCCTTGAAATATGGACCTACTGGAGTAACAAAGATCAAGAACAGATACTCTGACGCAGGATGTACACCCACCTGTGCGCTGATACCTATCAGTAACGGACGAATGTATAGAGTTGCTCCTGACTCATAAGGAGGGATAAAACGCTCATTAAGCTTTACTACTTTCTTTACAGCTTCAACAAAAGTTTCTGTTGGCAACTTAGGCATAAGGATACCATCGCAGGTAGATTGCATACGAGCCGCATTTTCCTCAACACGGAAGATACGAATCTTACCATCCTTGCAACGATAGGCCTTTAAACCTTCAAAACATTCTTGACCATAGTGGAGACAGGTAGCAGCCATGTGCAAAGGAATTGTCTCCTCACTACATGTCTCAATTTCACCCCACTTACCATTACGGTAATAAATTCTCACGTTATAGTCCGTCTTCATGTAACCGAAAGACAGGTTCTTCCAATCAATATCGTTCATACCTATAAATGTTTTTATTCCTTTCTAATTGCAATAATTGGTTGCAAAAATAACAATAAATAATTACATTTATTGCTTTTCCTGTGATAATTTTTTAATTTCATCGTCTGCTTTTGTTAACTTGTCATTACAAAAAGCAATCAACTTATTGGCTTCTTTAATCATATCTGCCAACTGATCAATATCAAGTTCGCCACTTTCAATTTGTGAAACGATCTTCTGCAGTCGATCAAAAGCCTGAGTATAGGTTTCTTCTTTCATATGATAATATAGAATTGATAATTATTTTACAATTGAAGATACTTCACCCCTCTTGAGTTTAGTAACTATTTCATCACCAGGTTTGAGCAACGATGCATCCTTTATGACCTTACCATTTTTGAGGGTGATACTATAGCCACGAGATAAAAGCTTGGCAGGCGAAGCATCTGCTGTTTTCTGCTGAAGTAAAGTCAGCTGAAACCTCTTCTTTTCGATAATTGACATCGAGAGTTGCAAAAGATGTTGCTTGAGCAAAGGAAATTGTTGCTTTTTACGCTCCACTTGTAATATAGCAGCCTGGGATATATTATGACGAACATTTATCAAATATAGCAAGTGATCGTTAATGCGCTGCATCGCTCTAGTGGGAATGCGTGTCTGTAAGCGAAGGAGGCATTCTTTGCTATCAGCCAACAGAGTAGCTGCACCGTGATAAAGCCTTTGCGACAAATCAGTCAGTTCATCAGCTACCTCCTGCATCCTGTCTATCAAGAACTCTGCTGCAGCAGTAGGTGTCTTGACTCGGGTATGCGACACCATATCCAATACGGTATCATCACGCTCATGTCCTATACCAGTTATAATAGGTAATGGGAACTGTGCAACAGCTGCTGCAAGAGGGTAAGTGTCGAAACCTGTCAGATCGGATGTGGCTCCACCACCACGGATAATAACCACCACATCAAACTCCTCTTCACGGGCATAAATAATGTCCAATGCCTGTAGGATGGATTGTTCTACCCCATCGCCCTGCATGATGGCAGGGAACAGTTCTGTATGAAAATAAAAACCTCCCTGGTTATTCGCCAATTGATTGGAGAAATCACCATAACCAGCAGCTGTAGGTGAAGATATGACAGCGATTCGCTTAGGAAGCATGGGCATATCAAGTTCCTTATTGAGTTCCAGTACCCCTTCTTCTTGCAACTGATGCAAGATTTCCTGACGCTTACGAGCCATATCGCCCAACGTATAGGAAGGATCAATATCCATCACATTCAACGAATAGCCATACAACTCGTGAAAGGAAACACTCACCTCTACAAGAACCTTGATACCAGCTGTAAACAACTGGCCAGTAGCTCGTTCAAAAGTAGGTTTTAAGATGGCAAATAGATTACGCCAGATATTGCCACGTGCTTTTGCAACAAGACCGTTGCCAAGACGATCTTTCTGTACGAACTCGACATAACAATGACCGTTATTAACACGCACCTCACTGAGTTCTGCCTGCACCCAATAGGTGCCAGGCATGCCTAACTCGAGTGTTTCTTTAACTAACTCATTAAGTTCGTACAGCGTTATTGGTTCCATAGATTACCTATTAAGATAACTCTGGTAGGCCTGCCATATATCAGGTATGCCATAACCATAAATATTGTCTGGATAAGCAGCACGATCACCTGACTGGCGTACCAACTCAATAATCTCTTTTGCCGTCAATGTAGGGCATGCCTGCCACAGGCAAGCTATCATACCGCACATCGTAGGCGATGCAAAAGAAGTACCGTTGGCCTTTCCCTGACTGCCATGAGAGTTGATGACATCAGTTCTAACACCTGCAGCAACCACATCTGGCTTTATACGCCCGTCCTGTGTATTACCCACTGATGAGAAAGAAGCAATGACACCTGTTTGCCATGCAATAGCACCAACAGTGATAACATTATCTGCATCTGCAGGAGGTGTAATCTTTTTCCATACCGAATTACCTGAATTACCTGCACTACAAACCAATATCATACCTTTGTCTGCCAATCGTCCGGCTACACGTGAGATGACAGAACGTTGCCCATCTAAATCCCTTAGTTTAAAATCCATTGACGAATCGTCAAACTCATTATAGCCCAAAGAAGTGTTGATGAGATCTACACCAACACTGTCTGCAAACTCTACAGCAGCAGCCCAATAATCTTGCTCAATAGGATACTCAGAATCTGAATCCTCACTGCGTAACAACCAGTATGAAGCCTCTGGTGCCGAACCAATCATCACACCCGGTTTATTGGCCGCCATACAAGAAAGTACACTCAACCCATGCGTCGCTTCTGCATAGATATCCGAAGAAGGATTCACAAAATCTTTTGTACCCAATACCTTCACATTATTCAAAGCAGGGATGCGGTCGAAATTGTGAAAGCCTCCATCTACCACAGCAATAGTCATGCCCTGTCCTTTAAAGCCAGCTTCATGTAATAGATCTGCCTTGCTAACATGAATCTGTCCATAACTAGCCCCATAGATAGTGTCAGGATTCACCGTCACTTCGTTAATGATGGTGTCCCTCCTCCCTTGAGATATCGGGAACTGACTACTAGAGCCCTTCCAGACCTTGACAGCACTCTTTACAAACGGCAATGTACGAATCTGATCAATTATGGTAGAATCATTGCAAGAGACTGTTACAAAGTTCTCCCACTTGCTGGTGAGTAACACTTTCACACCGGTCTCACTTATAGCCTTAATGTATTTTGCTGGCACTGGCAGGTCGGTAGAGTCAACTTGCAAGTTTTGCTTCTGCCTACGCTGCAAAGACTTTAGCGATAGAAATCTCTCTGGATGTTTCAGGCTGAACTCTGTAGCAGCCTTGTCTTTTAAATCGATATGGTAACGCAAGGAGTCCTGCGCTAAAGAGTTCAGAGTTGCCAAACATGCCAGCAGACAAGTTGAAATCAGTAGTCTTTTCATATCATATATAATAATATCAAACTTTAGAAGGACTGTGATATGGATTACTTCGTTACCGTATAGGTACCTGCTTCATATTCCTTAGATTCAGTCTCACCTGGCAGCGTAACTGTCGCAGTTGCTCCCTGTGGCACGGTGAACTCCCAAATCCATTGGTCACCCTCATATCTCCATGCACTGCGAATAAGACCAGCAGCAGACTGATACTGAGCATCGACATGACCCAATCGTTTGTCTGGCAAAGGTCTCATGATAATGTGCCGGAATCCAGGGTTCTCAGTATCGGCTGCTATTCCAGCAACTGTTTCCCATACCCATGCACAAACAGCACCGTAAGCATAATGATTAAAGCTGTTCATTCCCTGAGGACCCATACCTTTATCGATCATATAACTATTCCAGCGCTCCCAGATGGTGGTAGCCCCATTATCAACAGAGTAGAGCCAACTTGGATTCTTCCGCTGGAAAAGCAACTCATAAGCAATGTCGCCCATGCCATTATCAGTCAGTGTCTGCATCAATATTGAGGTACCCAAGAAACCTGTTTGCAGACAATTCTCATGCTCTTCAAAGTTCTTGCGTAAACGTGCTATGATTGCCTCCTTTGCAGAACCCTCTACCAAGTGGTTCTTCAAAGCAAACAAAGCAGGAGTTTGCATAGTATTCAGGATATCAGTTTTAAAACTACCATCTGGTTTCAAAAACTGGATCTTTATATAGGTCTTAGCATCATTTATCATGCGTTGATATACCGTAGCGTCACGATTGGTTGCTACAGCCATGTCGCGCATCATCTCGGCGTCTATTAGCCAATAAGAAGCACCAAGATAACTCCAATACGTGATAGCATCAGCCAATGGCACCCTACCCTTAGGCGTTTCAGTGAATGCACCACCGCCACAACTTTCCAATGGTTCGTAACTCAACCAGTCACCCCACTGATAGTTACCGTTCTCTCCACTCAGAGCTGTATGATCATAATGTGTTTCATTAACATGATTCATAAAGAGGTTCATAGCATCCCAGTTCTCATCAATAATCTGGGTATCACCAAACTGTTTCCAAACTGTCCAAGGAACAATGATGCCAGCATCAGCCCAACCCAATCGCATCATATTCTCGCCATATTGAGCTAATGGAGCCACACCAGGGAATGCACCTGTCTCGCTCTGAGAGTCACGCATATCGCGCATCCACTTATGGAAAAAACTAAGAGTGTTGGCAAAGAAGGTTCCTGTTTCGGCAAAAACCTGAGTGTCAGCTGTCCAACCCAGTCGCTCGTTACGCTGTGGACAATCGGTAGGAACAGACAGATAGTTAGAACGCTGTCCCCAAACAGTATTGGAGATGAGCTTGTTAATAGACTCGTTGCCGGTAGTGATAACACCAGTTTCCAGATTCTCAGCAATAGAAGTTACTGGAATAGACTGTATCGACTGAATGATTACCTTGCCTGTAGCAGTAATAGATGCAAAACGATAGCCAAAGAAGGTGCAATGTGGATAATAGGAAACAAAATCTGCATTGTCGGCAAAAGTATAAGTAAGCTTCATGCCGCCAGCGGAAGCAATACGCAGATTATCGCGATGCACACTGCCCTCTGGCCCATCCATACCACGACTCTTAGCTCCATTACCATCATTCAATAATTCACCAGAAAGACAGGTAAGAGTGGTGCCGCCTGCGGCTTTAAAGACAAACGAAGGAATAGCGGCTGCATTCTGACCGAAATCTACTACCAAGGTCTCACCTGCTTCTAAAGTAATCTCCTCGCCACTTGTATATTCACGACTGATCAGTACCTTACCGTATTCTTCTTCCTTTACATTCTCGATGTCTTTCCAAACATATGTCTTTACAGGATTCATTGCTAAATCCTTGCGTAAATAGATTTCAGCTCCTACTGATGGCAATATTTCACCACTGAACTCAGCATTTATCTCTGGAGTCTTGAACTGAGCAGCCATAAGATAGCCTTGTGGCTCACGAGCATCATAATCCTCGCCGTCAAAGATACCTGCATGTTTTACAGGCCCAGCAATGCCTGCTTTCCAGTTTTCTGTATCTGATCCCAATAATTGGGTAGTACCATCAGAATATGTGAGTTGTAGAACACCTCTAAAAGCACATTTTTTGCCGATCATACCATCATGACCAGAAGGAGTGATAATCTTGTCACCCCACCAGCCAGGTGTAACCTGAACAGAGAACATATTATCAGCCCCTGCTTTTTTATCCAGCATAGGTGTAATATCGTAGGTAAAAGAGCGCTTGGTTTTAGCATAGTGAGTAAAACCTGGTTTCAATATTTCGTTGCCTACCAGCTCACCATTCACATATAGTTCATATACGCCAAGGGCCGTCGTCATCCATATTGCTTTAGTTACTTTCTTCTCATTCTTTACGTTAGATACAAACCAGTTGGCACCATCGGCTGCTCGCCAGTTACCTGGTTCATAAACAGTGCCCTGCACCACAGGTGCATCAACTACTGATATCCACTGAGATGCATCCCATGCCGATGGTTCCAACGCATCAGTCATAATATACTTCTCTTTTTGATTCTCAGTGTCACAACCAGTCAGTGACAATAAAGCAGTCGCTATCACAAGGCTCAAATTTCTCAAACTTTTCATAGTATAATAATTTTAATCTTTTTCTATTAAAACAGTAGCATAAGCCGAAATGCCTTCTTCTCTACCCGTAAAGCCCAACTTCTCAGTAGTGGTAGCCTTGATGGACACATCATCTACTCCCACTCCCATTACTTCAGCCAAGACTTGCTGCATAACAGGGATATGTGGATTCAGTTTTGGACGTTCAGCGCAAACAGTGGCATCAATATTTCCTACACGATAACCTTTAATAGCTATGAGTTCAACTACCTTCTTGAGTAATAATTTGCTGTCGATATTTTTATACTCGGATGAATTGTCAGGGAAATGATAGCCAATGTCACGCATATTGGCAGCGCCCAACAATGCGTCACAAATAGCGTGTATCAGCACATCAGCATCTGAATGACCCATTAAACCTTTATTATGATGCAACTTTACACCACCTAACCAAAGGTCACGTCCTTCTACCAATTGGTGGACATCAAATCCAAAACCCACACGTATCTTCATAATCACCTTACATAAAAATCAAGTAACTTGCGATCTTCCAAATAACCCTGCAAATGATTGCCAATAGACACAGGTCCGACACCAACTGGTGTACCTGTATAAATCAAGTCACCAATCTTGAGTGTCATAAACTTACTTACGTAGCAAATAATTTCATCAACTTTGAATAGCATATCAGCCGTGAAGCCCTGCTGCACAGTATTGCCATCAATATCGAGATGGAAATGCAGATTCTGCACATCATCACCCACCTCGCTCAAAGGAATGAAATCACCAATGACCGCACTCTCATCAAAACCCTTACTCAACTCCCAGGGATGTCCCTCAGCCCTGAAACGGCTTTGCAGATCCCTAGCAGTGAAGTCAATGCCAACAGTCACTGCATCATAGTATCTACGCACAAACTGCGGACTAATAGATTTACCTAATCTGCTGATACGTACAACCACTTCTGTTTCATATTGCAGGTTGTTGGAAAAGTCAGGCAAGAAGAATGGCTTACCATCACGCAAGATAGCAGAGTCTGGTTTTAAAAAAATCACAGGCTCTGGCGTTGCCTCCGTATGTCCTAATTCTTTTTTATGGAGGACATAGTTCATGCCAATGCATATAATCTTCATAATGAGTGATAGTTTAATATGCAAATTTACTTCTTTTCATTGATAACTTACCATTCTTTTACTTATTTTTGTAGAAAAGAAATAAATAAAGCAATGAACAACGATTGGAAAGACAGACTGAACGTGGTATATTCTACCAACCCAAATTTCAAATATGAGACCACTCAAGAGGAGGAGGCAACCTCTCTTCCCCCTCAGCAACAAAAACTCCGCGTAAGCCTTGACCGTAAGAATCGTGGAGGAAAGACCGTAACTTTGGTCACAGGTTTTGTGGGCACTAACGAAGAACTAAAGGCTCTGGCCAAGTTTTTGAAAAGTAACTGTGGTGTAGGAGGTGCAGCCAAAGACGGTGAAATCATTATTCAAGGTGATTTCAAGCAACGTGTGCTTGATTTATTGAAGGCAAAAGGATATACACAGACCAAGCCTGTTGGATAAAGACATTATTCTCTAGATGGGAAAGATGGTACAAATGGCATAAAGGCTATAAACCAACAAAAAAGAGGATGCTCCATGGAACATCCTCTTTCTAATATAATAAGGTGTAGGTATATTACTCAGCACGCAAATTAAAGCGCTTGAAGTCAACAACGGTCAAGTCCTTGTCAAACTTCTGCAGATACTCAGCGACAGTCAGCTTAGCGTCCTTATTGTATTCCTGCTTCAACAGACATACATCCTTGAAGAACTTAGCCATACGACCATTAGCGATGTTCTGAATCATTTGTTCAGGCAGACTTGCAGCCTTCTGCTCTGCTACTTCCTTCTTAATGCGACGAATATCATCAGCCTGCTCCTCGGTAATCATCTTCTTCATGATACCTTCATTCAGGTGATCTTCATTCTCTGCAATGTACAGGTTATAACCAGCCTTCTTCAATGCAGCCTCAACAGCCTTCTGAACCTGCTCATCCTTTGTCTTCTGGATAGCAACACTCAGCTCATTATCTTTTACTGACTGTGGAACACTTGCCTCGTCAACAGCCACAGGATTCATAGCAGCAATCTGCAGAGCTACCTCATGACCAGCTTCCTCGAAACCAGGCTTATTCAGCAAGCACATTGTGCAGAGGAAGTTCTTGCTCATGTGGTTGTAGGTTGAAATACCCTCACCTTCCAACACATTGTAGCCATCCAGCTCCATTTTCTCACCAGTGATACCACTACGATCAGTAACAGCCTCAGCTACGGTGCGATCACCAAGTTTCAGAGCCTTTACCTCATCCAGAGTCTTACAACGGTTAGCCACAGCAGCATCCAGAATGTCCTGAGTCAGTTTCACGAAGTCAGCATTGTTAGCCACGAAGTCGGTTTCGCACTTCAAAGCAATCATAGCACCAAAGTTGCCATCTACCTTTACCAACACACATCCTTCTGAAGCATCACGATCAGAACGCTTAGCAGCTACTGCCTTACCTTTCTCACGGATTATCTTAACTGCCTCATCAAAATCATTGTTTGCCTGAGTCAGTGCATTCTTACAGTCCATCATACCAGCACCCGTCATCTTACGGAGCTTGGTGATATCAGCCATTGTTACAGCCATAATTCTTTACTTGTTTTAATGGTTAATAATCAATCCTCTTCCTTGATGAAGTCAGCAGCCTTAGCAGCATTCAAAGCATCCTCATCACGCTTGTCCATGCGAGCCTTAGCCTTTCTTGGACGAGCAGCCTTAGGGGCCTTCTCTGCAACTTCTTCCTCGCCTGCAGCTTCCATATCAATCTTCTCTACTTTACGCTCTTCGATACCTTCCTGCATAGCAGCACAGCAAGCGTCGAGAATTACTTCGATTGACTTGGTAGCATCATCATTAGCTGGGATTACGAAATCGATGTTATCTGGATCAGAGTTAGTATCAACGATACCGAATACTGGAATACCCAGACGATTAGCCTCACGAACTGCGATATTCTCCTTCATCACGTCAACAACGAACAGTGCAGAAGGCAGACGAGTCAGGTCAGCAATTGAACCAAGGTTCTTCTCCAACTTTGCACGCTGACGAGAGATCTGCAGGATTTCACGCTTTGAGAGGTTAGAGAAAGTACCATCACTTGTCAATTTATCGATATTAGCCATTTTCTTCACAGCCTTGCGGATGGTAGGGAAGTTGGTGAGCATACCGCCTGGCCAACGCTCAATCACGTAAGGCATACCAACAGACTGTGCTTTCTCAGCTACGATCTGTTTAGCTTGTTTCTTAGTAGCAACAAACAGGATCTTCTTTCCTGACTTGACGATTTGCTTCATAGCTTCAGCAGCTTCATCAACCTTAGCAACCGTCTTATTTAAATCAATGATATGAATACCATTGCGCTCCATGAAAATGTAAGGAGCCATAGCTGGGTTCCACTTTCTCTTAAGATGACCGAAGTGGCAACCTGCTTCGAGTAATGTATCAAAACTTGTTCTTGACATTTGAAATTTTCTTTAAATCGTTTACTTTCTTTTTTGTTTTTTTTCTAAACCAACCGCCGGGTAGCCTAAACCTACGAGTCCCGGTAGTTTAGATGCTAAACGCAAATTCTCTCCACCAGCACATTAACGCTTGCTGAACTGGAATCTACGACGAGCCTTTGGACGACCTGGCTTCTTACGCTCAACAGAACGAGGATCACGGGTCATGAAGCCTTCAGCACGCAGGGTTTTCTTATCCTCTGGATTGATTTTCACCAATGCGCGGGCAATTGCCAAACGAAGAGCCTGAGACTGACCAGTGAAGCCACCACCGTTCAGGTTCACCTTAATGTCATATTTTTCTGCAACACCCAACTTGTTCAATGGCTGCTTTACAACAAACTGCAGGATGGATGATGGGAAATAGACTGCTAAATCTTTCTTGTTAATGGTAATCTTACCTGTACCTTCTGACATGAAGATACGTGCAACAGCACTTTTGCGTCTGCCTAATGCGTTAATTACTTCCATATCTTCTTATTAGTTAAGTGCGTTAATATCAATGAGCTTAGGCTCCTGTGCCTGATGCTTGTGCTCAGAACCTTCATAGATGTACAGATTCTCGAGAATCCTTGCACCCAACTTGGTCTTTGGCAGCATGCCCTTTACTACTCTTCTCAACAGACGGTCTGCGCCATTTGGCTTAGCCAACAGCTTGGCAGGAGTAATCTCTCTCTGACCGCCAGGGTAACCTGTATATGAAAGGTAAACTCTACCGTTCCACTTGTTACCAGTCAACTTAACTTTGTCAGCATTGATAATGATCACATTATCGCCGCAGTCTACGTGAGGGGTGAAGTTAGGTTTATACTTACCTCTCAACAACTTCGCAACTTTTGAGCCCAGACGGCCTAATACCTGATCTGTGGCATCTACGATAACCCATTCTTTGTTTACCGTAGCTTTGTTTGCAGAAATGGTCTTGTAACTTAAAGTATCCACTCTAATTAAAAATTTAAAATTGTTACTACTAAGATTTCATCATATAACCTTGTAGGTCTCGGCCAAAAGAATTCTACAAAGCGCTATGAATCAATCGCTTTTTATTTTCTTGATAATAATCGGCTTGCAAAGGTACAGTTTTTCCAGCAATTAGCCAAGAAAAATTGTTAAAAATCTGCATTATGCGGTGTACGTGGGTAAGGTATCACGTCGCGGATGTTAGACATGCCCGTTACAAACAGGATCAATCTTTCAAATCCGAGACCGAAACCACCATGTGGACAGCTTCCGTATCTGCGAGTATCAAGATACCACCACATATCTTTCATCGGAATGTCACGACGCTTGATTTCATCCATCAATTTGTCGTAGTTCTCTTCACGAACACTACCACCAATGATTTCTCCAATAGCAGGGAAAAGTACGTCAGTACCCTGAACAGTCTTGCCATCCTCATTCTGCTTCATGTAGAATGCCTTGATCTCCTTAGGATAGTTAATCATGATTACCGGACGCTTGAAATGATGTTCCACCAAATAACGTTCATGCTCAGAAGCCAAGTCGGTACCCCATGATACAGGGAACTCAAACTTATGTCCGTTCTTAACTGCTTCTTCAAGAATACGAATACCCTCAGTATAAGGTAGACGGACGAATTCTTCCTTCAGCACACCTTGCAGACGCTCTATGAGTGTCTTATCTATCATATTGTTGAGGAACTGCAAATCATCCATACAGTTGTCCAATGCCCACTTCACACAATACTTGATGAAATCCTCTTCCAAATCCATCAAGTCATTGAGATCTATAAAGGCCACTTCTGGTTCTACCATCCAGAACTCAGCCAAGTGTCGAGGTGTATTGGAATTTTCTGCACGGAACGTAGGACCGAAAGTATAGATGGCACCCAATGCAGTAGCTGCAGTTTCGCCTTCCAGCTGACCACTCACTGTCAAAGAAGTCATCTTGCCAAAGAAGTCATCATCATATTTGATCTTACCTTCTTCATCTTTCTTCAGGTCATACAAATTCTGTGTTGTTACCTGGAACATTTCACCAGCTCCCTCGCAATCACTTGCAGTAATGATAGGTGAGTTGAAATAGAAGAAACCATGCTCATGGAAATAGTGATGAATGGCCATCGCCATATTATGACGGATGCGGAATACAGCACCAAATGTATTGGTACGCATACGCAAGTGAGCCACCTCACGCAGAAACTCCATAGAGTGTCCTTTTTTCTGCAAAGGATATGTATTGTCGGCAATACCGAGTACTTCAATCTCACGAGCCTGAATCTCGACCTGCTGTCCAGAACCAACAGATTCAGTAAGCACACCGTTTACGCTCAGGCAAGCACCTGTGGTAATATCTTTCAGCAAACTCTCATCGAAGCTTTCTAAGTCGACAACAATCTGCACATTGTGAATGATAGAGCCGTCGTTCAGTGCAATGAAGTTTACCTTCTTGCTACCTCTGCGTGTACGCACCCATCCTTTCACGTTTACCAAAGTGCCATAGTCTGTGCGCTTCAGTATATCTACCACTTTTGTTCTACGAATATTTTCCATATCGTTAATTACACCTTATTAATATATATTATGCGAATGAGCCCATGCGCAGGAAGTTTACCTCCTGCTGTGTCAGAAATCTCCAGTCACCACGTTTCAGGCCCTTCTTAGTCAAACCGGCGAAGAATACACGATCAAGCTTAGTCACCTTATAGCCTAAGTGCTCGAAGATACGACGCACGATACGGTTCTTGCCAGAGTGGATCTCGATACCGATATCGTTCTTCTTAGTTTCGTCAGCATAAGCTATCTCGTCTGCATGAATCTCGCCATCCTCTAATTCAATACCAGTAACGATTTTATTCATATCATCCTGTGTCAAATCCTTATCCAATTTAACGCGGTATATCTTTTTCTTCTCATACTTAGGATGAGTCAGCTTAGAAGCTAGTTCACCGTCATTAGTAAGTAACAGCACACCAGTAGTATTGCGGTCCAGTCGTCCTACAGGATAGATACGCTCAGGACAAGCATTCTTCACGATGTCCATTACAGTCTTGCGTGCCTGTGGATCATCAGTAGTAGTCACACAATCCTTTGGCTTATTCAGCAACACATAAATCTTGCGCTCGATAGAAACAGGCTGATCGTGGAACTTTACTTCATCGCCACGCTTAATCTTGGTACCCAGTTCCTTCACTACTTCACCATTGACAGTTACCACACCAGCCTGGATATATTCGTCAGCCTCACGGCGAGAGCAAATACCGGCATTAGCCAAGAACTTATTCAAACGGATATCATCATCTGGTGTATATATCTCAGTATATTCAACAGGCCTGTGATTGTTAGGCTTCACAAAATTACCTTTGCGCTGCATAGGGCGACCGCCTGGTTTTCCAAAGCGTCCGCCACCATTCTGACGAGGACGGAACGAACGCTGTTCGCCACCCTCATTGTTGAAACGAGGACGGAATGAATAGTTCTGTTCACCATTCTCTTCATTGTTGTAACGGGGACGATAAGGACGTTCGCCATTATTATAGCCTCCATTGCCTTGATTGAAACGGGGGCGGTATGGACGCTGCTCACCACCTTCGTTGTTGTAACGTGGACGGTAAGGACGTTGTTCGCCACCTTCATTGCTATTGTAACGAGGACGATAAGGACGCTGCTCACCACCTTCGTTACTGTTAAAACGAGGACGGTAAGGACGTTGTTCGCCACCTTCATTGCTGTTGAAACGAGGACGGTAAGGACGTTGTTCGCCACCTTCATTGCTGTTGAAACGAGGACGGTAAGGACGTTCGCCTCCATTGTTATAACCTCTCTGCGGACGGTTTGAGTTGTCTGCATTTGGATTGAATCGTGGCCTATAAGGCCTGTCATTTGGATAAACACGCTGTGGTCTAGTTTCACGGTTGAATCCTTCAAAGTGATTCCCTTCGGCATTGCCATTATTCTCGGCATTCTGCCACTTTTCGTCATCTGTAATCATTGTACAAATCTGATAAAATTGTTTGTAATACTGGCCTCACGGCCAAATGTTATCTCTCAAATTAATTCTTTATATACCTGTATAATTCATAGGTGTAATTGCACGCAATTCTTCTTTCACATTCTCACTTACGTTTAAACCTTCAATAAAATTGTGAATAGACGCCTCTGTTATAGCTTCATTTGTACGTGTCAAAGCCTTAAGTGCTTCATATGGGTGCGGATAAGCCTCACGGCGTAAAATAGTCTGAATCGCTTCAGCGACCACACTCCAGCAATTATTCAAGTCTTCATCTATCGCCTCACGGTTCAAAAGAAGTTTGCGCAAACCTTTCAATGTACTTTGTATAGCTATCAAGCTGTGCCCCATCGGCACGCCAATATTTCGTAACACGGTAGAATCAGTCAGGTCTCTTTGCAGACGGGACACTGGTAACTTCATCGCCAGATGCTGATAAATGGCATTTGCAATACCCACATTACCTTCAGAGTTTTCAAAGTCAATAGGATTGACCTTATGCGGCATGGCACTCGAGCCTACTTCGCCCGCTTTGATCTTCTGATGGAAATAACCCATTGAAATATACATCCAGCAGTCCCTATCTAGATCCATGATGATATTGTTGATGCGACTCAAAGCATCAAACACTGCCGCCAGATTATCGTAGTTAGAAATCTGCGTAGTGAACTGCTCACGCTGCAAGCCCAACTTTTCAGCCACGAACTTATTGCCAAATGCTTTCCAGTCATAGGCAGGATAAGCCACATGGTGTGCATTATAGTTGCCTGTAGCACCACCGAACTTGGCGGTAATCGGGCAAGCTTTCAGCAATTCTACCTGCTGCTGTAGGCGATATACATACACCTCTATCTCTTTACCCAAACGAGTAGGAGAAGCAGGCTGACCGTGTGTCTTTGCCAACATGGCAATGTCTTTCCATTCGTCAGCATAAGCTGCTAATTGGTCGATGAGTTCCTGTAAGGCAGGATAATAAACCTCATTCAAGGCATCCTTCAAAGACAAAGGAACGGAAGTGTTGTTGATATCCTGAGAGGTTAAACCGAAATGGATAAACTCTTTATATGCATCCAATCCACCTATTTTGTCGAACTGCTCTTTCAAGAAATACTCCACAGCCTTCACATCATGATTGGTCACAGACTCGATTTCCTTGATACGGGCAGCATCTGCCTCGGTAAAATTGCGATAAATATTGCGCAACACCTCAAACACATGCTTATCCACTCCCGCCAACTGAGGAAGTGGCAACTCGCAAAGCGTAATGAAGTATTCCACCTCCACCTGCACACGATACTTAATCAAAGCATACTCTGAAAAATAAGCGGCAAGTGACTCTGTCTTACCTCTGTAGCGCCCGTCAATGGGTGAAATAGCAGTCAGTTTATCTAATTCCATGCAATAAAAATACCTCTTCTTATTTATTTTAGGATGCAAAGATAGTGATTATTATTTTATTTTGTGTACTTTTGAACAATAAAAATACAATTAAAACTGATGAAATCAACCATTAATAAAAGAAAACCATGAAATCAAAAGGTTTATTTTGGGCAGCATTTCTGCTGGCAACCGTTTCCGTCAGCATGTCTGCACAGCAGTTCCAGCTCAACTCTGCTGGCTATTTTAACAACCAAGGAGTTGATGTAATGGCATTTAACGATTTCTACCCAGAAGGACACCAAGGCGGAGTAAGTGTATTGATGAATGGGCACCGTATTGCTACTAACGGCGACATTCGCATGGAGGCCACTCCAGGGCAGTGGCAACCCGTGCCTAAGCAGTTGAGCCGCAAAATTGAAGGCAATAGTATTGTGACCACCCTTTGTTTCCCCGACTCTGCCCGGCACCTTACAGGTTTCAATCCAATGGTTTATCCCGATTATGTATTCAACTATACTGTTAAGACCGAAGCACAAGGGAGCAGCATCGTGGTAACGGTAGACATAGACAAGCCTGTGCCAGCAGAACTGCAGGGCAAAGTAGGCTTCAACCTGGAATTCTTCCCTGGTTGGCTGTTTGGTAAACCTTGGGTAATGGATGGCCAGAGTGGCATCTATCCTCAGCAGCCGAACTCTCCTTTGGCATTTACCAAGCAGAACATGGGCTTCGACGGCAATTTCCACGATGGCAAGCAACCATTGGCAGACCCTAAGCAACTGAACGGAAAGGGTTATAGCCCGCTGATTGCAGACGACATCATCAGCGAGCCCTATGCAGTAGGTAAGAAATTCACCTCTCGTCCTGATGATCCATATAGCAAGCTCACCGTGGAGTCACTCACGGGCGACTTGAAACTATACGACGGTAGAATGAACCACAACAACGGATGGTTCGTATTGCGTAGCGAAATTGCTCCAGGTGCAACGAAGGGAGCCGTGAAGTGGATCATTACCCCGAACGTTGTTCCTGGATGGCTTTATACGCCAGTCATTCAGACCTCACAAGTGGGCTATCATCCTAATCAGCCCAAAGAAGCTATCATCGAAACCGACAGCAGGGACCAGGCACGAGCCGAGGCTCTGATCATCAAGGTAGATGCCGATGGCGAGAGAATAGCTAAGACTATTAGTCCGTCAGAATGGGGCAAGTTCTTGCGCTACAACTATCTGAAGGTAGATTTCAGCGATATCACCGAACCAGGCCTTTACCAAGTGAAGTATGGTACTTCTACCTCCTCCGTTTTCAGAATTGGCAAGGATGTATATGACAGAGGCGTATGGCAGCCTGTGATTGAGTATTTCTTACCTGTTCAGATGTGCCACATGCGTGTGAACGAGAAATATCGCGTTTGGCATGATGCTTGCCACATGGATGATGCACAGATGGCTCCCGTAGGTAACCATATCGATGGTTATGACCAGCGCCCTGGATTGACAAAATACCAGGAGCGTACAGTAGTGCCTGGTGTGAACATTGGAGGCTGGCATGATGCAGGCGACTTCGATCTGCGTGTAGAGTCACAGGCTGGCGAAGCATATATTCTGACAATGGCTTATGAGGCTTTCCGTCCTGAGATTGACGTAACGTCTATTGACCAAGTAAAGCGTGTGACTGAAATTCATCAGCCTGACGGCAAGAATGATATTTTGCAGCAGATTGAGAATGGTGCATTGACTGTGGTGAACAGCTACATTTCCTTAGGTAGATTGTATCGCGGTATCATCTGCAACAGTCTGCGTCAATATGCAATGCTGGGCGATGCTGCTGCCATGACCGATGGTGTTCTGGGCAACGATGACGACCGTTGGATATTCACGGAAGATAATCCTGGCAGGGCACTTACTACCGCTGCAGAGTTAGCTGCTGTCTCTAGGGTACTGAATGGGTTCAACGATACACTGAGCGTACACTGTTTGAACATTGCCACCACCATATACAACCAGACTGCAATAAACGAACGACTGATGAGCAACAAACTGCAAGGTGCTGTTGAATTATATCTTACTACTAAGCAGCAGTCATACCTTGATTACATTTTGGATAACCAGGATGTCATCATGCAGCAGATTGGGCGCACAGGCTGGTACACCGCCCGCGTAGCTAAAATCATCGAAACCTTGAATGACAAACGTGCCAAGAAGTTCACCACAGCATTCAAGGCTGCTTTGGCTACACAGAAAGAAAACCTCGACAAGCAGGCTGCAGAGACTCCATACGGAGTTCCTTATCGCCCAAGCATCTGGGGTGCTGGCTGGGATATCCAACGCTTTGGCTATGAATACTACTTCCTGGCCTCAGCTTATCCTGAAATTTTCCCGAAAAACACCATCTACAATGCCCTGAACTTTATCCTGGGATGCCATCCAGGCTCTAACCAAGCATCATTTGCTTCAGGCGTTGGAGCCACATCAGCTACGGTTGCCTATGGTTTGAACCGTGCCGACTGGAGTTACATCCCTGGAGGCGTCGTATCTGGTACGGCATTGATTCGTCCGGACTTCCCAGAACTGCTGACTTTCCCATTCCTGTGGCAACAGGTAGAATATGTACTGGGCGGTGGATCTTCCCACTACATGTTCCTGGCACTGGCAGCGCAGCAGATGAGCCGCAACTGATAATATACCAAAGACCTGAATAATGAAAATAATTAAGACAACATTGATGGCAGCGTTGGCACTGAATGTGCTGACGCTGCACGCTATGAGCATCACCGTAGAGCCTCAGATTTGCGCAACGGATGCCATTTCTTATGCAGACCAACGCCCCACCGTTGAAAAGCGTTTATTCCGCTCGGATGCGGTAGAGCAAGTAATCAAACAAATGCAGGCTCGCCTGAAGAACCCCAAGTTGGCTTGGATGTTTAGCAACTGCTTTCCTAACACACTCGACACCACCGTGCATTTCAGCAAAGATGCCAGTACTGGTAAGCCCGACACTTTTGTATATACAGGTGATATCCATGCCATGTGGCTACGCGATTCTGGCGCACAGGTATGGCCCTACGTACAGTTGGCCAACCAGGACGCTCACCTGAAAGAGATGGTAGCAGGTGTTATCAACCGTCAGTTTGCCTGCATCAACATAGACCCGTTTGCCAATGCCTTCAACATGGAAGCCATTCCTGGCGGAGGTGAATGGAAGAGTGACATGACAGACATGAAAGATGAGTTGCACGAGCGCAAATGGGAAATCGATTCACTGTGCTACCCTATCCGCCTGGCTTACGAGTATTGGAAAGTGACGGGCGATGCCAGTGTATTTGATGCAGCATGGATTGATGCTATCCAGAATATCCTCAAGACTTTCCTCGACCAGCAACGCAAAGAGAGCAAGGGCAGCTATCGCTTTATGCGACGCACTGAACGTCAGTTCGACACCATGAGCAATGATGGTTGGGGTGCTCCTGTTAAGCCAGTTGGTTTGATTGCCTCGGCTTTCCGTCCTTCTGACGATGCCACCGTATTCCTTTTCCTGGTGCCCTCCAACTTCTTCGCAGTAAGTTCTCTGCGTCAGGCGGCTGAAATCCTCACCAGCGTAAACCATCGCAGTGACTTAGCAGGACAATGCACTGCTCTTGCTAATGAGGTGGAACAGGCTTTGCGTGAGTATGCCGTTTATGACCATCCAAAATATGGTAAGATATATGCTTACGAAGTAGATGGTTTCGGTAATCATCTGCTGATGGACGATGCCAATGTGCCATCATTGATTTCCATGCCTTATTTGGGTTTGGTAGATATCAATGATCCTATCTACCAGAACACCCGTCGTTTCGTTTGGAGTGAGGATAATCCTTACTTCTTCCGTGGCAAGGCTGGCGAAGGCATTGGTGGTCCGCACATCGGGCATGATATGCCTTGGCCTATGAGTATCATGATGCGTGCTTTCACCTCACAAGATGACCAGGAAATCAAGCAGTGCATCAAGATGTTGATGGATACGGATGCTGGCACAGGCTTTATGCACGAGTCATTCCATAAGGATGACGCCACCAACTTTACCCGCGCTTGGTTTGCTTGGCAGAACACCCTCTTTGGCGAGTTGATCATCAAACTGGTCAACGACGGCAAACTCAATTTATTGAACAGTATTGAGTGATTTGCCAAAAAAAATGATTATCTTCGCACCCTGAATTAACAAACAAGACAAGATTAGATGGAAACATTTTGGATTAAGGCCGTCCAGCTGATGCTGAGTTTGTCGTTATTGGTAGTAATTCATGAGGGCGGTCATTTTCTTTTTGCAAAGCTGTTTAAGACAAGGGTCGAGAAATTCAGATTGTTCTTCGACCCATGGTTTACCATATTCAAATTCAAGCCAAAGAACAGCGAGACTGAATACGGATTAGGATGGATACCTCTTGGCGGCTATGTTAAGATAGCCGGCATGATTGACGAGTCTATGGACCTTGAGCAGATGAAGCAACCTGCCCAACCATGGGAGTTCCGTGCTAAACCAGCATGGCAGCGACTGCTCATCATGATTGGTGGTGTACTGTTCAACTTCTTGCTGGCATTGTTCATCTATTCGATGATCCTCTTTGCTTGGGGCGATTCATACATCCCTGTGCAAAAGGCCCCATTGGGTATGCAGTTTAACGAGACTGCCCATAACGTAGGTTTCCAGGATGGTGACATACTGATATCTGCCGATGGCAAACCTTTGGAACGTATGGGCACCGACCTGCTGATGAGCGTAGTAGATGCACGTCAGGTTACTGTATTGCGTGATGGCAAGGAAGCATCTGTCTATATACCTGAAGACATGATCAATCGTCTGATGGAAGACAGCGTGACTTTCACCGCTTTCCGTATGCCTTTCGTAGTAGATAGCCTCATGGCTGGTTCTCCAGCAATGGCTGCCGGCATGCAGCCTGGCGACAGCATCATTGCCATGAACGGCAAGGGCAGTTTGGCTTACGATGATTTCATGAAAGAGATGCAGCAGCGCAGAGATGCCAAGAGCGATGATCACGACGTCACGCTGACCATTATGCGCAAAGGCATCCCTCAGGA
The DNA here is from genome assembly GCA_902779085.1 of uncultured Bacteroidales bacterium. Classification (GTDB taxonomy): domain Bacteria; phylum Bacteroidota; class Bacteroidia; order Bacteroidales; family Bacteroidaceae; genus Bacteroides. The sequence continues at coordinate 142,740 of CACYZY010000005.1, forward strand.
ACTGACGTTGACTACTGACGAAGATTACAAGATAGGCGTTTATCCAGTCACTGCTACAGCGAAACTGTTGCCTATGGTAAAGACCGACTATGGCTTCTTCGCTTCCTTCCCCGCAGGCATCACTTTGGGCGTAAATACGCTGAAGGGTTATGTGAACCAGATGAAGTATGTCTTCTCTAAGGAAGGAGCAAAGCAGTTAGGTGGCTTTGGTACCATTGGCAGCATCTTCCCAGCATCATGGGATTGGCACCAGTTCTGGTATATGACAGCGTTCTTGAGCATCATACTGGCATTCATGAACATTCTGCCTATCCCTGCACTGGATGGTGGACACGTATTGTTCCTGCTTTATGAAATTATTGCCCGTCGTAAACCGAGTGATAAGTTTATGGAACGCGCAGAGATGGCTGGTATGCTCATCTTGTTTGGTTTGCTGATTTGGGCAAACCTGAATGACGTAATAAGATTCTTGTTCTAATTGAAACTTAAGAAGTACATAGGGATTGTGCTGTTGATGCTGGTGTCTTTGCCATCATTTGCCAAAGACGACTTAAAGGCATTGTATGATTCACTGGACTATTCAGTGGCTCATAAGGATATGTATGTGCAAGAGAAGATCAAGCGCATCGATGATATCCGAAGCGCCCTCTCCTATGCCAACTTGAACGATGTCAACAAGTACGTGGTCTATAACCAGCTCTACAACGAATACTGGAAATTCGACCTCGACTCTGCCATCCATTATGCCCGTTTAGAGGTGGAGGCAGCCAATCGCATGAACGACGAATACCGCCAAACACAAGCAGAGTTGCAGTTGGCCGTATCATATGCCATGCATGGCATGTACCTGCAAGCCGAGCAGATATTGAGCAAGCACAGCTTAGAGACATTGCCCACTGACCTGCGTGCAGAGTATTACAATGCCCACATCCAGTTCCTGCAGTACTATCTCTACACATCCGACTCTCCAGAAGACATCAGGTTGCAAAGCAACTATCGTGACTCGCTTTATGCTACACAGGACCAGTCATCGATGGAGTATCGTCTGAGTCTTGTAGACCGTATGCCCGAGTCTGAGCGACTGGCTGGTTACACCCGTCTGCAGGACCTGGTAGAGAAATTCTCCCCTTTGTATGCCCGCATTACCTATAACATAGCTGCCATACATGTAAATAACGGCAACAATAACGAAGGTAAGAAATTCTACATCCGTTCGGCTCTTTCCGATTTGTACAATTGTACCCGTGAGAACCAGTCGGCCTATGAGTTAGCACGGCTGGCCTACAGCGAAGGTGACTATACCCGTGCCTATCGGTATGCGCAGTCTTCTTTTGAGGATGCTATCACGGCCGGTATCCAGTTCCGAGTTACGCAGGTATCTGGCTTCTACTCCATGATTACAGACATCTACCAGCGCCGTGAGGCAAGCGACAAACAGTCGCTTATCAACATCATCGTGCTCAGTGGCATCTTGCTAATTTGTCTTATCGCTGCTGTATACTTTATTTTCCAGCAGCTGAAGAAAATCATGCGCATCCGCAAGGACTTGGCCGATAGCAATGACGAACTGCAACGACTGAATGAGACACTGAACGACATGAATGCACAACTGCATAGCAGTAACTCGCTCCTGCAAGAGAACAACGACATCAAGGAGCAGTATATCGGTCAGTTCTTCAATATCTGCTCTGGCTATATCGATAAGATAGGCGACTACCAGAACGTGCTCTACCGCTTGGCTGTCAATAAACATTATGACGAATTGGTGAAGAAGTTGCGCTCCACTACCCTCATCGACTCTGAGACAGAAGCGCTGTACCATCACTTCGACACCATCTTCTTGAACCTCTTCCCCACATTCGTGGCAGACCTGAATGCACTACTGCGTGAAGAAGAGAGAATCGTACTCAAGCAAGACACCCTGCTCAACAAAGAACTGCGTATCTACGCCCTGCTGCGATTGGGTATTACCGACAGCGAGAAGATTGCCAACTTCCTGCGCTGCTCCACCAGTACCATCTACAACTATCGCACAAAGATGCGTAATCGCGCTATTGACAAAGACACATTTGAAGATCAATTCATTGGAAAATAGTCATATCCCTTATTCCAAATTATCTACATTTTTACTCATCACGAAAAGTGTTATATCTTTGTAAATAAGCAAAGTAACATTTTAAGTCATCTACATTTTTATATTGATTATTCGCACGTACGCGTAAGTTCACTAAATTTGTTGTCGAGAATGTGCTTAACCTCGCATTCCCCCATTAGTGTATAAAATAATTAACACCTAGATAAGAATGGAGAATACCATGATTAAAGTGGGCCTTATCGGCTTTGGCAGAATGGGTCGCTTTTACTTACACGAGTTCCAAAGAAACAAGAATTGGCAAGTTACTTATATTTGCGATCCTTTCGATAAAGCACAGGAAATGGCGCGCGACTATTGCCCCACCGCCAAGGTTACCGGCAATGAAGACGACGTATTCAATGACCCCGATGTTGACGTGGTGGCTCTCTGCGCGTTGGCCGACTCCCGTAAAAACCAAATATTAAAGGCACTGGCTCATGGCAAGCACATTATCTCTGAGAAGCCTATTGCCATGCTTCCCGAAGACGAATGGGAGCTGGTGAAAGCGGTAGGCGAAAGCGACCGCCTGGCTACTGTCAACCTCTACCTGCGTAGTTCATGGTATCACCATCAGTTGAAGGAATTCATTGACGAAGGCGAGATTGGCGATTTGGCCATCATCCGTATCTGCCACATGACTCCAGGTTTGGCTCCTGGCGAAGGTCATGAAGCCGAAGGCCCTTCCTTCCACGATTGTGGCATGCACTATTGCGACATCACCCGCTGGTATGCACAGAGCGAGTTCAAGACCATGCATTCACAGGCTTTGCGCATGTGGAGTTACAAGGACCCATGGTGGCTGCAGGCACACGGCACCTTCGACAACGGTATCGTTTACGACATTACACAGGGTTTCGTCTATGGACAGCTGTCTAAGGACCAGACCCACAACTCTTATATTGACCTGATTGGTACACACGGTATTGCCCGCATGACACACGACTTCAAGACTGCTACTGTTGAGTTGCGAGGCATCACTAAGACAGTGACCATCAATAAGCCTTACGGAGGTAAGAACATCGATGTGATGATCGAGAAGTTCGCACAAAGCATCCGCAACGGCAAGCTCGACATGACACTTCCATCACTGCGCGACTCTGCCATTGCTTCCCAGTTCGCTTGGGATTGTCTGGCTGATTCCCGCACACACGACCTGCCTGCCATTGGCGACCTCGACACCTTGGAGCAGATACGCTACCGCCGTGCCCACATGACCAATGGTTACGGACTGCTGCATCAGACAGTAAGCAAATGAAATCATCTTTATATTAACCAATAATCAACGAAGTATGACAAACTTATCAAGAAGAAGTTTCCTGAAAACCGGCGCAGCCGCTTTTGCAGGATTTACAATTGCGCCTAACATCATTTTAGGCAAGAGTCATGGTCACGCAGCTCCTACCGACAAGCTGAACATTGCAGCAGTTGGTATCGGTGGTATGGGTAACAGCAACATCAAGAACATGGAGACTACAGATAATATTGTAGCCCTTTGCGATGTTGACTGGAAGTATTCTAAGGACGTGATGGCACGTTTCCCAAATGCTAAGAAGTATTGGGACTATCGCAAGATGTATGACGAGATCGGCAGCACCTTCGATGCAGTGCTCTGCGCAACAGCTGACCACACACATGCTATCATCACCTCTGATGCCATGACCATGGGTAAGCACGTTTATACCCAGAAGCCAATGACACACTCAGTATACGAGACCCGTCTGCTGACCAAGTTGGCTAACAAATACAAGGTGGCTACTCAGATGGGTAACCAGGGTTCTTCTTCTGAAGGCACCGACCTGGTATGCGAATGGATCTGGAACGGTGAGATTGGTGAGGTTACTAAGGTAGAATGCGCTACCAACCGTCCTATCTGGCCACAAGGCTTGAACGCTCCTGAAGCAGTGATGCGTGTACCTAAGACTTTGGATTGGGATTTGTTCACTGGCCCTGCAAAGATGCGTCCATTCAATGAAGTATATCATCCTTGGAATTGGCGTGGATGGTGGGACTATGGTACAGGTGCTCTTGGTGATATGGCTTGCCACATCATGCAGCCTGTAGTTGCTGCCCTGAAGTTGGGTTATCCTACCAAGATCCAGGGTTCTTCTACCCTGCTGTTGGCTGACTGCGCTCCTAACGCTCAGCGCGTGAAGTTCACCTTCCCAGCTCGCGACAACATGCCTAAGGTAGCTATGCCAGAGGTAGAGGTTTACTGGTACGATGGCGGAATCCTGCCTGATCGTCCAGCAGGTTTCCCAGACGGAAAGGAACTGATGCCGGGCAATGGTGGTCTGGTAATCTTCCACGGAACAAAGGACACGCTGATCTGCAGCTGCTACGGTCAGGATCCTTGGTTGCTCTCAGGCCGTGTGCCTAACGCTCCAAAGGTATGCCGCAGAGTAGAAAACGCTATGAGAGGCGGCCACGAGCAGGATTGGATCCGTGCTTGCAAGGAGAGTCCTGAGAACCGTGTTGAGACCAAGTCTAACTTCAACATCTCTGGTCCTCTGAACGAGGTAGTGGTAATGGGTGTACTGGCTGTTCGTCTGCAGACCCTGAACAAGGAACTGTTGTGGGACGGCGAGAACATGGAATTCACCAACATCGGTCCTAACGAAGAAATCAGAATCGTTAAGAAGGACGACTTCAAGGTAGTTGATGGCGATCCTAAGTTCAACAAGATCTATACCGACCCTGTAAACGCACAGCAGTTTGCCCGTGAACTGATCAAGCACAACTACCGTGAAGGCTGGAAGCTGGTAGACATGCCTAGATAATCTATTATTAATGTTTAAAGGATATTTAAATTAAAGGAAATGAAGAAAAGTTTATTTACTGCTGCAGGCTGCATGGTATTAGCAGCTGCATTCACCGCTTGCGGTGGTCAAAAGAAGACTGAGGAGGCTGCTGAGGCAGCAACAACTACTACCATCAACGTGTCAACCACTCCTAACGGTGCTGAGACACAGGCTCTGGAGCTCACTACTGACGCTGATGGCTACATCACTATCTTTGACGGCAAGACCTTCAACGGCTGGCGTGGTTATGGTAAGGACCAGGTCCCTGCTCGCTGGACCATCGAGGATGGTTGCATCAAGTTCAACGGTACAGGCACAGGCGAAGGCCAGACCACTGGTGGTGGTGACTTGATCTTCGCTCACAAGTTTAAGAATTTCGAGCTGACTTTCGAATACAAGATCTCTAAGGGTGGTAACTCTGGTATCTTCGTATTGGCACAGGAAGTTCCAGTAGAGGGCAAGCCAGGCGAATTTGAGCCTATCTATATCTCTGCTCCTGAGTATCAGGTACTCGACAACGAGAACCACCCAGATGCTAAGATGGGTAAGGATGGCAACCGTCAGGCAGCTTCTCTGTACGACATGATTCCTGCTAAGCCACAGAACGCTAAGCCAGCTGGTGAGTGGAACACTGGTTCTATCATGGTATACAAGGGCACCGTGCTGCACCAGCAGAATGGCGAGAGCGTAGTTGAATATCACTTGTGGACTCCACGTTGGACTGAAATGCTGCAGGCAAGTAAGTTCAGCGAAGAGGCATGGCCTCTGGCATTCAGCTTGCTGAACAACCTGGGTGGTGACAACCACGAGGGCTTCATCGGCTTCCAGGATCATGGCGACGATGTATGGTTCCGCAACATCAAGGTGAAGGTAATGGATTAATCCTTATCTTGCCAAGACAGATTATCCCCGCCAAATCGGCGGGGATATTTTTTTGTTATACCAGCTACCATTACCCGCAGTATCCGTCATAAGGGGGTATAGCAGATACCACAGAAGGTGAAGGCTTACTAAAAGATGGCTGCGATCTTACGAATCTTCTCCAATCTACTCATAAAAGACTTGTCTTGCATTATCACTTGCATGTTATACTCAGCTTGCAAGCCTAGCCAGATATTAGCATTGGTGCCAAGAGCAGCCTCCAACAACATAGCATATTCTGTTGTTACAGGACGTTTCCCATTGAGAATCTCATTGAAAACTGTATATGAAACCCCCATTTGCTGTGCTAATTCCTTCTGAGTTATACCTCGTGCTGCAATTTCATCCTTAATCATTTCACCGGGATGAATTAGCATGGACGAACTCATGTTATTAGCGGTTCTCTCTTCTGATGTATTATTATTCTTTGCCATATTTTTTATTTATAATGATTCGACAATTCAATGATAGTGCAAATTGTAACAATCGGTTCATCTTCAGTTTCTGTCAGTGTAAACTCAATTCTATACTGATCATTAGCTTTAATTGAAAATCTCCCCTCTTTATCGCCATGCAATGCTTCAAAGTGAAGCGACTTGAAAGGAAACAGGTCTTCTTTTCGACGAGCCTGTATCAGATATTTCACACCCTTCTGATTAACCTCTTACAACTTGAGGCTGATATCTATATTTCTTTGTACCAGAATCCCCTTCTGTATAGAGCCTCTCCAGATATTCTTCGTTAAAAAATACTTTCATACCAATATAGATTTCGGCAACAAAGATAAGAAATGTTTTAGGGATTCGCGAATAATCGATTTCTTTTTGTTTGCGGTAGCTATTGTGGAAGTAAACCTATAGTTCGTTACTAGTAAGCCCCATTTTACCTACTACGGGAGGACGGGCCGTCTACTACGGGAGGACGACTGCTCTACTACGGGAGGACCGTTTTTCCTCCCGTAGTAGATGAAAACCATTCTTTGGGCAATTGAAATATTCACTATCAGCAATTGCAGTATTTGCTATGGGGTATAAGGAATGCCCGCCATGGGTCGCTGCAATATCTCCTATCCCCCTATAACAGATACTGCGATGGGTGACGGGAAGCCTTCCGACGACCCCTAGGAGATACTGCGTCGGGTAATAGCAGATACTGGAGCCAGGGATGGCAAGCAGTAGCCTATGAAAAGGCAAACATTAAGCACAGAGACAGCACTCATTACCCTATGAGATAGCAGTCATTAACCTATGGTTTAGATAGCCTTAGTCATAGGGTTAGCAGTGGTTAGTCATAGGGTTAGCAGTACAAAAAGCGAAGGGCATGCAAATCTGCATGCCCTTCGCTAAGTATCATCAAGAGTGTTTAGCACTCACTACATTTATTACCTTATGGGTTACTATGGTTGCTGAAGGTAATATCTAATGCTGCTGCATCAGCATGAGTACGTTTAGGATTAGCATTGATTGCAGCATTATCCAGATCACCGATAGTTGTCTCAGCATATACAGTCGCTTCTGCATAGCCTTCTACATCGAAACGAACATTTGTATTATCTTCTAAAGTTGCGTAATTCTGGAATGAGCGGTCAATCACGTAATCATCCTTAGGTCCATTGGCATTAATGAAACCTTCTATGTAAGAATGGCCTGGCACGTTGTTCCACTGGCGACCGAACCATCCCACATAAGTTCCATCTACAAAAATACGTGAACCATCCTCTTTACTAGCTTCTTTAGAAAAATCTGCAACATTGTTGGTGAAACTATTCTTACCTATTACGAAATACCTTCTGTTCATTGTTAGAGAAGCAGTCTTGGTTTCTTGTACAGCACCTTCTATACCATTACCAAAAGTGGCTGTTATTGTTGGGACAATACTTGCGCCATTGATTGTTTGAGTATAGTAGGTATAACTCTGCTTATAGATGGTATTACCATAAGTATCAGTATCAGCCTCATCCTTAGAAAGGGTAGCAGTACCAGTAGTGGTTACTCCACCTTCTGTCACACTGATGCTAAAGGTTGTATTAGTAGTATCATCACCGTTAAATACATCTGCAGTAGCATAGAAAGTTAAAGTTACTGGATAACCTTTACCATACATATTAACCACATCATAAGATTGGCCAGCGTAAGTTACACTACCTGCACTGGTTGTCAAACTGGTGTCATCAGGGAATGCCACCGGAATATTAGAGAATTTTTTTGAACCAGTATTGAAATATTCGTTGTACGCATAGACAGTAGTTGCACTTGCTGCCACATTTGTCTTAAAGTAGCAAGGAATCACCTTATATGTTGTTCCATCAACAGTCTTGGTTCCTAGTATGGCATAATCAGCCTTGGTTACTGTACGCGTGTATTGGAAAGATCTTTTTCCTGAGTCGTTTAAGACAGTCGGTCCTACATGTACTGGTAACTTAATGCTATTGCTAGCGTCAGGAGAGATGGTTTTATCAAGAGGTTCAATGTAGAAATCCATTGGGAAAAGTGCCTCGTTAACACCTTGAGGAATCAGCAAATCCACCCTGAATTTAGTTTCTGCTGTGCGGGCCACATATGACTGTGGAGCTACTACCAACGTGTATGGATTACGCAAATCTACACGCACGTCACGATAGAGCAACTCACCATTAATAGTACTACTTAGACCTGCTTGTTGAATGAATAACTTGCTGGCATAAAGATGAATATTACTTGTCTGTGCTGTACCAGTAGTTGGACTTTTCAATTCCATCGTAACAGTACGCCAACCAACATAGTCTCCTGTTGTATCATCAGCAGATGCAATAGTTGGTCGCCCATCTGTATCATCTGTATTAACAAACAAAGCATCATTAGAATTTGTCAAATTCACCAGACTATTGTTAGTAGTCCAAGTTGTGCCATTAGAAGAATAGCGATAACGATACTTAAATACTTTCTGAACGCCACCTTTGGTAAACATAAAATAAGTATTGGTTACCTCAAGCATCTGTTTACCATCACTGATACGGGTAAGACTAGCCGTGGAAGTGGATGCAGACAGGTTATTGCTGGCAGCATTGTCAACTGCATCCTTAAAATTAGCATGACCGTTACCGGTTACTTCATTAATGGTAACCTCGTATTCAAAGTTACGCAGAATGTTATAGAACAAATGCCCCGCAGCCTCATCTTGAGGATTATCATAAATCAAATCGACTTTATAGTAACTTGAAGTAGTGCTTTCATTATATTTACCTTTTACTATCAATGCTGTCCTTCCTTTTGCATCACCAGATGCATTAGGAGTTTCATACAAATAATGAGGTTTGAGGTTTATATCAGTATCACCTGAAGAATACTCTGTATTTGCAGGTGTAGAGCCCTCATAGCCAATCGTATTGCCAGACAACGTTTGATAGCTTTTCTGTGTTTTTTCAGCGGTCACATACTCAACGAAACCACCTTTAAAAGGTGCTATCGTTCCTCTATCAGGTACGTTGATGATAGTAAAACCTTCGAGTGTAAAAACAGCATCAGTTATACTAGTATCTTTAGCCACAGATACTTTGGCAAAATTTCGCACCAAAGGTACACAGCCATTCGTCGCAAGAGGTCCTTCCTCAATACCATTCACTACAATACGCTGCCAATAAGCGGCCTGTCCTGCAGTGGCAAATAGTTTTGGTATCATTGATGCTTCCGTACCAAACTGGTTCATTGCAGTAGCAATCTGATTGGCAAGACTATGTTCTCCAGCTGTATTGTCAAAAGCGATGAAATGAATGATTCGCTGGGAACTGGTAGCATTCAATGTAGCAGTGAATTTGGTATCAGTGTGACTACCATCAGTAACATTATCACCAAGAGTAGCTTCAGCAGCCTGAACAAAGACACCATTCTTGTCAAAGACAAAGAGCCATAAGTTCAAATCCTTCTGAGCGGTAACTTCAGGTTCACCAAAGTCTCCTAATGTACGAGTTTCAGCAATACCCTCCTCAGGTGCATTTATGGTGAACTGTACTTTCACATCGTCTCCTTCACGAACATCGCGATATTCGTTAGAGACACTGAGCTCATCTGTGCAAGACGATAGTACCAGAAGGCTCGTTAATATGTAGAATAATCGTTTCATATCTTATAGATTATGATTTGTTCATTTTCTAGGCTCTGCATGATATTCATTAGCAGACATTTTATCTTCACCCCAATACCAAATATCGTAGATACAACGGACACCGGCATTTGGTCTCGGGTTGTTTTGGACAACCACTGGATTTTCAGTGAAATTACCAATTAAGGTCTGTCGACTATAATTGATAACAGCTCTCTTGCTTGTTGCCCAATAACCGCTATTTTGCTCTTGGAACAATTCGGGAATAACATTTCTTGCTTGTAATCCGTAAATAAAAGACAACTCTGCTTCAGTAGGTAGTCTCCATCTGCCTGCAGGATAGCCTGCCTCTTGATAAGTTGCACATCTATTTTCAAATGTTGTAAATTGTTGTGCCATTTCACCAGATGTTCGTCCCCATCCAGAACAAATTAAGAAATCTGGCGCTATCGCATCTTTTGCAGGAGAACCAATCATAATGTTGGGCTTTTGATCCCAATCAGCTGTGTGCTGGTTATAGTTAGTCCTATTTGCTTCAGCAGTTACAATGTAATTATCGAGTCTACTATTCACTGAAGTACTTTCAACGCGTGGGTCAGTTAATTTATACGTGTAAGTTTCATTAGTATTATTATCATTATTATGAATAGTATAGGTCTGATCGCCTTCATTAAAACTAGTAACGGTTATTCTTGTTATCGCCTGATTATTCACACCAGTTCCTAAATTAAAGCGAAGAGAACCATATCCTGTGGTAATATAGAAACTATTACTCCAGTAACGATTATCGTGAGTGTTACGATCATTATCCTCGTACCAATTATATCCATCATGACCATACCATGGCATATCTTGTCCAGTTCCACTTCCTGCTGCACCCTGAACATGTGTAAATCGTCCGTTAATGAAGACATCGCCTCCAGGTTTAATGTCGGCATATATAGCAGGATAAATGGTAAATACCACCGTGTCATCCAAGCCTGCGGCATTCACTATCCTTACTGTCACATCATAACGCGTATATTGTGATGATGATATAGGATGTGTAAGAGTCAATTTATTATCGGCTGATGTCACTACAAAAGACTCATTATTTACATAAGTATTGACTCTTGTCGTAGATACACCATCTGCATCTGTATGACTCGGGTTGTTAATAGTTGAATGATTAAAATTATAAGTATTAATATACTCTACCTTGGTTACATAAGCCTGTGTAATCGCATGAGAAGTAATATATGGGATACTTGCTGAATTGATATTGTTCATGGTGTACTTGTCAGTTTCCAGAATCAGGTACTTACCTTCACGCAAAGATCCCGAAACATCTACATCACCCCAAGGAACTACCATGTATTGTGCAGTTACTTCTACAGGCTCTGGAATCTCAAAGCTACCTAAGATACCAATTTGAATATTAATCTGGTAGTAACGGTTCTCATAATAAGTATCGGTCGTGGAAGTCTGTATCTGATAATACGTTGCTCTTGGAGCACCTATATTACTACCCGTAGAAGGATCTATCTGCTGCCATGGCAATACTAAGATCATGTAAGAAGCATAATCTTTATTACCGCTGTTTTCTCTCCAATCTGAAAGATAAGAGTAGAATGGAATGGCATGTTCCCAATTACCAGTTTTATCATTTTTAATAAGTTCTCTGGCACCACCATTTGAACCGGTTAGAGAGAAATAACATCTATCGGCATTATTTACATTTTTATCTTGATCAGTTGGCATATAATGATAACCATCGTTAATCTGAGAATGGATATATGACTTATTTACACCATTATAGAACATCACGAGCATCTGGTTAGGTAAAGAAGTCCATTTCTCAGCGACAGGAGTTCTGTCAGCCACGGGAACGACTTTACCATCGTCATCTATCTGCTCACCTGCATCATTTGTTTTAATGACGTTTCCTTCAGCATCTATAAGCAAAACATTTTGAACTTTTGTTACAAATAAGTCTATTTTTGCTGCATCACGTTCCACACGGATATCAGGTCCGGTAATGGTCTTCTTTGTTCCATCAACATTTAGTGTAACTGTACCACCGCCATACATCACAAAACTTTTTTGTGCCTCGTTCTTACTTATATCCTTAGTTTGGAAAGATTGAGTCTTTACACTATTCAGGTAAGTATTAGTCATGTTATCTATAGCGGTTCTGGTAGCAGCGTCCATATTAGCTACCACATACACATAGCATGTTTTTCCTGTTGTAAGCTCTGAACCAAACAATTTGGTAAGTTCATCATCTTTAAGTCTCAACTGGCACTCATGGGAATTTACATCATCGAAGCCAGACTCTGTTTTGTGAAGTTTTAGTGTTGAAGCATCAGCATTATCTGCGAAGAAATAATAATCCACAGATATGAGACGATTCTCATTCAAGTCATCTTCACCAGGTGAACGGGTCACAGCTTGATCAGTTGTAGTGATCTTGAAGGTGACAGCCTGTTCGTTATAAGATACATCTGGCTCATTATCATTGCTGCAGGATGACACCGCAAACAAAAGGGTCAGACATCCTAATATATTACTGATATGAAGTAATTTCTTTAACATATTCGTCGCCATATATTTGTAAATATTAATAACTTCTTGAAATAATATACTTCACTTGCACTTCCCTAGATGGGGAACCAGGAGTTTGTACATAAAGTCTCAAACGTGCACGGTGATTCACGCTTGCAGGATCAGTAGTGATTTTAAAATTCAATGTTGCCAGTTGGCCTACACTTCCAGTCGCAGAAGATGAACCATCTTGGAACTGAATGAAACTATTGGCATTGTCGGTCAATGGTTCCAGTACTGCCAGCCACTGCCATCCTTGTGGGGAATCTAGCGTGAAGGTAAGTGTAGGAGTGTCTCCTGGCTCCACATTAATAACCTCAAATTCTCCTTCTGTAACAGGTGTTACTGACCATTGTGGTTCACCACTATCTTTCCAACCAATGGTTTGCGTATAATCGATCTCTATTTTCTGAGCATCCTCCCATGGGATAGTAACTACTCTAAGTGTCAGCTTGTGGCCAACCTCTGCGCTGGTGATGGTAAAGATGTAATGATGGTTACGAACAATGTCATACTCACTACCTTCTGTTGCTACACCGTTAGCGTAATTCATAAATGCAATACCTTCACCTTGTGTTCCAAGGAATTCCATCTCTTCACCATCTGGGCTCACCACAACCACACTCATGGTAGCATCTTTAGAAGTCTTATTAGCATACTCTGGCATATAGATTCTCACAGAATCTTCAGCCATGATGGAAGTGCCGCTAAACACCCAATTAGTAGCTTCAGAAGCCTTCGCGTTGATACATGTCTCCTGGTTCAGCTTTGTGGTCTCTGCAACTGTAGCTGCATCTGCAGGTAATACATATCCTTCACTATTATACTTGTCCACAGTTACACTCTTCAAGGTAAAGCCTTGGGCTATCATGTCTGGTGAAAGCTTGACACTTACCTTTGAGATGGCACGCAGCAGGGAAATGTTACCAATGTTGCATTGCTGGCCTGGCACTAAATTGAGTGTTGCAGTGTGTACACCCCACATGGGAATGTATTCCATGCTGGCAAGACTATAGGCAAGGTTATTAAGGTCAGCAATGGTAGAATTCTCTGTAAGTGTAACCTTTGAACAATTTGCTAGCACCACAAATTTGTATGTTCCTCTAGCGCTCAAATCAGAGGGAGCAGTTCCAGAATAAGTATATACATTTTTCCCCGTCTTTGAATACATAAAATCGTCAATAGTACCTACATAAGTACCTGCTTGAGTATTTTCAAAAACTAAAACCTGAATACCATTAAGGTCTATAAAATTATCATAGTCCAATCCTGTATCTTTCAAATAGGTTTCCTCCCATAATGCACGTGTCTGCGCATTGTCAGGCAACTCCAATGTGAAGACAACCTTTGTGCTACCTTCAGGCAGGCAGGCACTTTCGTCGTTGACACAGGAGCTCAATGCAAAGGCACTCAAAAGGAACGTGAGACCATATAACATCTTTCTCAGTTTCATAGCGATATCTTGTTTTATATTAGACTTGTTTAAAAATCAGCATCCTGTATTACCACCTTCCAGCCATTGATGATGATCTCAGCTGAAATATAAGCGCCTTTCTCTGTACCTGAGTTGTAAAGGAAGAATGTCATGTTGAAGTCATCCTCACGGTCAAGATACTCCTGGTCATCCATGCTCTGGTTCTCTTTGCCCTTAACTAGCAGGAAGAGTTCCACCAGTGAAACGGTGATGATGTTGTTGCCGTCAGCATCGGTGATGTGCAGCTTGTAAGGAGTCTGCCAGTTCTTCACCAGACGTGAAAGATTCATCTCAGACATCAGCAAGTTGTACTGCTTGCCGTCGCCTGCAGGCTGTTCTGCTTCACCGTCTTCATCAGCACGGGTGGTAACGATGATCTCTGAAGCGCCTTCCTGTGTGTAGTAAGGTACGTAGGTCAGCAACTCATCAGCCATCAGGCTGTTGTCGTAATCCAGCTTACCGTTCTCAGCCGTTACGAAGATCTTGTAGTCATCCACACCCATAGCACTGTTCTCTGAGAGGTTCTGCAGCACTACCTTCAGGCGATTGGTATCCTTCATCAAAGGAACAATTGCAGTGTGCACGCCTTCCTCATCAGGGAAATCGGCCTCTGCGATGCCATGATAAAGCTGGTCAATCTCACCTACCACGGCAGTGCCGTCATCAGCAGCCTGACGCTTCAGGGTGTTCTTGAGTTCCTGCATGGTAGATGAACCCGGAGTGAGTGTAGGAACATCATAGCTATGCAAACCATCGTTCAATCCGCACCACGCCAGCAGTGAATACTTGCCGGGAGCCAGATCAACGTCCATCATGTAGTTGCATGTCGTAGCGGAAACCCACTTTGAAGTGAGGATCACAATCTCCTTCATAGTCGTAGATTGTAGAGTCACAAGCTGTAAGCACGAATGCAGATACTGCCAGCATGCCCAGTGAGCTCAACGCCAATTTTCGGATATCAGCCAATAATTTCATACTGTTATATATTTATTTATTTTTTC
>CACYZY010000006.1 GCA_902779085.1 uncultured Bacteroidales bacterium
TTGCGTGTCGCGCATCTCTTCCTTATGCCAGCTTCAATCATCGAATCGCCTTCCACCTTGCCATATAGAATGTTGCTTCTGGGTTCCGAATTAGATCACAATTGAAATCCAGTGTCTCATGGCTGTAGTCTTCTGCTGGAGATGGGAATCCGGCTTTTATGCCAGGAGCGAATTGAAGCTTCAGTTTCTTCTCAAAGTCACCTTGTATGATTTGACCATTATCTATCTGTCTGTTCGATAAATTGGAATTTACCCATTACCCCTCCACAAACGCCTTGATTTCTTGCTCCAAGAGGCGGAATACATTTGCAACCAGATAGCCATCAGCAATCGCATGATTCAGGCGGACTGTCACTGGCATAACAAGCCTACCGTTTTCTTCCCTGTATTTCCCCCAGTTGACAATAGGCGCAAAATACAGATGCCCGTCAGGCAGTTCTATGTTCAGCGAATCGTACGAGAGCCATGATATGAACGATGCATCAAACCAGTTCGGGTGGTTCGCCATATCCAGTCCGTATTCCCTTGTTTTCTTTGCCTCTTCAACATCCCGCAAAGCAGAAGCATAGAACTTTTCATAGTCCTCAAAGTATTCTGTATAGACAGGTGTGCATGTTTCCGTATCTTCATGAAAAACATACTGGGTGGGATTTATCACGTCGTAGCAGATGAGTTCATCCGTCTGCCAGAGATAGCCCATTCTGTAGTCTTCACGTGAATTCATCACATTGGAGAGAATATACAGGAAGTTGATATAAAACTTTGTCCCTGTTTTCTTGGAGTATGAAGCAAGTTCTGTTACGTCTATCCTCGCCGTTATGGAAGTAGAGCATTTACAATCTTCGGAAAAGTGACGGAAGACACCTTTCCTATAGTATTTATCTCTGTCAATTACCTTATAGTTCGTATTCATCATTGTAAATTCCGATTTATCTGTTTGATACTTTTATGCCCACACAAAGTTGTCTTTGCCAGCTCCGATTTCAAAATGGCACTTGACGATGCCCAGGTCCATCTGGGTGAAGCCGATGATTGAGAAGTTCCTTTTGGCGAGTACTCGTGCTGGCTTGTCATCGGTGGCTGGTAGATACTCGAAGAAGAACTTCTGCTGGTTGACGGCAGTGGGCGCAAGCAAGGCTGCTTCAACACCTTTTCTGAACCATGACGGGGTGCTGTCAGATGCGTTGCTGACTTGCTCTACAGTTTTGATTTTGTGAGCTCTACCCTGTGAATCTCCATAGCCGATAGAGATATATGCCTTGATGACTTCGCTTTCCTCCAGTACATAGGTTCCTGGCACCTTGCTATAGCTGAGCCCCACCCAGCATGTGTTCAGTCCCAGCATCTGGGCCAACAGTACAAGTTGTTCGCCATAATAGCCTATTCGCTCGTCGAGGTCATCAGCTTTGGCACCTGCCATGACGATGTAGCTGGTGACATTACGGAAACTTCCGTATTTGGCTAGCTTCCCCTGAAACGCCTTTGGCTCGTTTTGGATAAGCTGCATGTGCAACTTCCCTTCCTGGTTAAGCTCTGCTATCTTATCAATCAGCACTTTTGCTACAGCCTCTTCCAAAGGCTGCTCCTTGTACGCCCTTATGCTGTGGCGTGCTTTAATGGCTTCTTGTACTGTCATTTCCATAAATGCTTATATGTATTTCAGTCGTTGGCGGTGATTAATTGCCAATCTTATTGCGGTTAGTCACCTTTGCTTTCTCTGCGTCCGACAGTTTCTCGTAGGCTGCCTTGGCCTGATCAGAACCGGCATCAATCATCTTGATGGTGGCACTCACAGGTGTCCAACCTTCGTTGAAAATCTCATCAGGTCCACTAGGTGTGTATTGTGCACTGTTCAATCCTGCAGTACCTGAACCTGCCTTAATCTTTCCTGCGGCATCACGGCCCAGCCACTTGTTTCTCAGTTGGGCAATTTTGCCTCTTTTCATCTCGGTTTGTCTGTTCTGTGCATAGAGCCATTCAAAGCAGTAGTCGAGCTGATAGCCATATTTCCAGGTGGACATGTGGTTGCCTAGCGTAAAGCCTATCCAATTGATGCCAGAGCCAGGTTGTTGGTTGTCGTGTGTAACCAGTGCCTTGCCTCTCGCATTCTGGTCATCCAAATTCTCAAATGGACTCCAAGAATCATAAGGAATTTTCTTGCCGACGGCGGCATAATAATCAGCTACAGCTTGCCATAGGGCAGTGGCCATAGGGTCGTCAGCACAGGTCTGTGACAAGATATTGTCATCAGAGATCATGTAGTACCAGTTTTGATAGTTCACCTTGTCCAGTCCCCATCCGTTGAAACTTATGGGGTCATTCTCTGGGGTTCGTTCACCGCCATTCTGGAAAGTCTTGTTGTAGCTGTTGCTCCATTGTGCTCCTGTGGCCACAATGCCTGCAAAGAAGTTATCACGCTGAGCAGCCATATTCAATATGGTCATACCACCCATCGACTGCCCTGTGCCATATATCTTGTTCTCGTCAATATAGCCTTTGTATTTTTCAAGTATATAGTCAATAAGTTCCCAGATGGCAGTGTTGGCTTCACTCGATGCTACCAGGTCGTTGGTAGAACGGCGGCTCTCTTCAATCTGTGGCACCAGTACAATGGTGGGCTGTTGGCTCTGCACAGCATCACCTGTATGTTTAACAGCTGCACGCGATGAGGTGATGGCAGCCATCGGGTCTGTGTCGTTGGCTCCAGCGTGTTCCATGTGAATGGTGAGGGCGATGTTGCCTTTATGATTTTCAAGTACTTCCTGCTTTGGCACGAAGATGGCATAAGGCATTTCAAAATCCTCATATTTACCAGTGTATTCGCTATAGCAATGGGTTGCCTTGAAGGCTCCGTTGCCAATATAATTCAGTGTCCAGCCACTGCCTTCGGCAAACTCAGGCAATATCAGCTTGTCTTTGTCGGTTTCAATCACTTCTCTCATCCTGCCACCTCTTCCCATGCGCTCGGAGATGGTGTAGTTGCGCACCTCGGTATCGCTGGCAGTGATTGTTCCGTGGTTGCCTTCAATATCACCCGTCTGTTGCACGCCAGCCATCATGGTGGTGGTAAAGGCAAGGTTCTGGCCTGTCAGGATATAATCGGTATTCACCTCAATAATCACAAATCTGCCAGTATCAGTACCACCTGTGCTCGAAGGGGCAGGTTGGTCGTTCACATATACTCTCGTAATCTGTCCCTCGTTGCCTTCTATCCCGTCCTTGTCAGTCTCAATGGTCTCTTTGAAACCATGCTGTTTCTCTTGCAGGATGGCATAGTCAGTAATACTGTATTTACTGGCATCCACACTGCTTCCTTTGATTTCCTGATCATACTCTACGATTATGGCTGAGACCTTTGCACCTTCCAGGTCAACAAATCCGTAGGACTTTACATCTACGATAGCTTCATTACTGTTGGTAGTACACGCTCCCATAACAGCCCATGTCAAAGCTGAAGCACATAGTAACACTTTATTCATAAAAATACTATTGGAGTTTGATTCGAGCCTACTTGCTCAGGTCTCTACCAAGACCTTATATGTTAGCAATTACTCCCCGTGTTTCTTAGCAGGCCATCCGCAGTCCTCCTCAATTATCTTACATACACAATTTCTACTGGATAGCCTTCACGATAAGTGATATCCGCACTATCGCAGCGCCAGTGGATGGTATATTTCTGCACGCCATAGTCTTCAGCAAGATCCAGTAAGAGATCCTTGTTTTCGTCGAATACTTTCTGGGCAGCTTTTATGTTGGCCGAAATCACCTGCACACTGGTAGGGGTGCGGTCGAAGATTGTCATCACGTCATGGAAACTATCCGGATACTTGGTGCGCAGTCGGTTTTCAATCTTCTCAGCCGTGTCACCCGGTCTGCTTCCATCCATCATCTCATCCACCTTCACATACATGCGCCAAATCTGCGAGGCACGGAAAGGCTCCTGCAGGGTGAATGAAGACACTGCGTTTTCATTATAGCAAACTTCCTCAATCATGCTGTACCATCTTATATCGAATCCCTCGGTTGTACACAGCAATGCGCCCGTATAAGGATTTGAGACAACCTGCAGCTCGTATTGCTCCGAAGGATTCGCTACCGACCAGCATATCTCGTTATTTATATCGATATCGCTCAGTGTAGCTTGTGTGGGCATGGTGTGCGAGATATGGTGACCATGATCAGTTCCCCAATAGTCTTTGAATGTAGGCACTGTGGCATTGTAAGACCATGTCACCTTGTTGCCCGTGGTGTTTTTGTTCACCGTGATGTCATTAGACACCACAGAGGTACTCATCTCGAAATAGTTGGATTTGCTCCAGCCCTGTAGATATTCAAAGCCCGCGCTCACACTTGGCGCCTCAGCGGCGGTAACGGTCCACGTCACACCTATTTCTGTCGATGTGCCACTTTCGCTACCTATGTTCACCGTCTTATATGTGGTGCTGTTGTCCGTGTAGGGCAGGGCTTCCTCCAAGTTGATGGTGCCGTTCCCGACGAGGTCCATCGAGGTGACGTAGCGGGTGAAGAACGCACCGAACCAATACAGCCAATTCCTACCATTTAAATCATAGCTAGCCACGGCCACACCGTCATGATAATCTATCGAGGCCCATCCAGCACCATCCGTAGTCTGGTTAGGATCGTTGATGTCGAAACAGAAAATCTTGTCCCCATCCTGTTCCCCCATCTTGAGCAGCACTTTCTCCTGAATATAGTAGTAATCTTTTTTAGTCGTCAGATTGTGTACGCCCCACGAATTTAAAGTGACGCGCATGGCATCATGATGCGACTTCACGTTTTGACTCTTGTCTTTGAAAATAATCGGAGCACTCAGGGTGAACGACTCGCTGCTGTTCAGCAGCTTGTTTATGGCATCAGGTGTGTCAGCCCTGGTAGCCAGAGCACGCGTGGCAGCCGCCAGCGCCTCTTTGCGCTGCTTGTCAATGCCATTCAGCCAGTCGGCCACCGCATCAGCCATGCGTCCGCAGCGGTAAGGTGTGCGCTCCAACTTGACGGTCTGTGGCTGTAACTCGCTCTCAATCCCGTCGTCATCCGTAGTGATGGTGCCGACGTTGAACTCCGTGGCCACATTCTCCTGCTGGAAGTACTCTCTATTAGAGAACACGACGATTTCCCCAACCAGATCGCTCATTATATAGTCATCAGCACGGGTGGCTGCCATGCTCTGTAACACGTTCAGACGGTTGTTGTAACGCTCTCTCAAAGAGGAAATGCCACCAGTAGACTTCTTCACGCCAGGGCCGAACTCAAAGTTCGCGTCTATGAAATCCTGGTCGCGCTGGTCATTCAAGGCGATTACTCGAGCCACGAAGGTCAGCAGATCCTCTACCGTAGGCGTTTCCATGGCCACGAAGTCATTGCGTAGCAGCACATCCAGCATCTGATCTATGGTCTCATCACTGACGGTAGCTATGTCGCTGCCCTTGATCACCACCAGTCGTGTGTCATCACCGATGGCTTTTGCGGGAGTATTCAGTCTCTTCACCAGAGCTGCACCAGTGGAGCCATCGGCAAAGTTGGAAAGTACGGCAGCGGGATAGTCAGCCGAAACCATAACTCCCATCAGGTCGGTGGTAGGTTCTATAAAGTCAGGAATATCAATAATATCTATTCCTTCATATGGATCCTTCTCATCATTAAAATCATCATTAATGCATGAAAATAAGCAAATCATAGCGCCGCAGAGAGTGAGAAATGCGGCCAGTCTTGTAACATTAATTATCTTCATTTTTTTATTCGTGTGGTTAAGTTTCAACGAGCAATGATACTATAATTTTGTATTATCTTACATACACAATTTCTACTGGATAGCCTTCACGATAAGTGATATCCGCACTATCGCAGCGCCAGTGTATGGTATATTTCTGCACGCCATAGTCTTCTGCATACAGCTTCAAGAGGTCCTTGTTTTTGTCGAATGTTTTCTTGGCCTCCGCTATGTTGGCCGAAATCACCTGCACGCTGGTAGGGGTGCTATCGAAGATCGTCATCACGTCATGGAAGCATTCCGGATACTTGGTACGCAATCGGTTTTCCAGCTTTTCAGCCGTGTCACCAGGCCTGCTTCCGTCCATCATCTCATCCACCTTCACATACATGCGCCAAACCTGCGCAGCGCGGAAAGGCTCCAGCAGGGTGAATGAACGCTTCTCTGGCATGCCGGTTTTCTCAATCGTGTGGGTGTAACTTGGAGGGGCTCCTGTCTCACTATATAACATGGCGCCCGTATAGGGAGCAGAAGTGATGTTAAGCTTGTATCGTCCCGTAGGCTTCGTTACCGACCAGCAGACCTCGTTATTTATATTGATGTCGTTCAGCGTAGCTTCTGTGGGCATCGTGTGCACAGCATAATAAAAGCCATCCACATAGTGACTGAACGTAGGCAATGTGGCCTTATATTGCCATTGCACCTTGGTGCCCGTAGTGTTTTTGGTTGTTGTAATGTCGTTAGACACCACAGAGGTACTCATCTCGAAATAGTTGGATTTGCTCTTGCCTTGCAGATATTCTCCGCCAAAGTTGGCACTTGGGACCTCGCCCATAGAAATACCCCACGTGGCACCGATTTCTTCCGACGTGCCAGCTTCGCTACCTATATTAATCGTCTTATACGTGGTGCTGTTGTCCGTGTAGGGCAGGGCTTCTTCCACGGTGACGGTGCCGTTACCGCTGAGGTCCATCGAGGTAGTAAAGTCGGTAAAGAAAGCACCGAACCAATATTGCCAGGTGTCATAATTCTTTGCCAGAGACCATCCATAATAACCTTTGGTATGTCTGGGATCGTTAATGTCGAAACAGAAAACCCTGTCCCCATTCTGTGGCCCCATCTTGAGCAGCACTTTCTCCTGCACATAATAGTAATCTTTTTTGGTCACCAGATTGTGTACACCCCACGAATTAAAAGTGAGGCGTACACAATCTTCATGCCATTTAGGTGTATTCACATTATCTCTGAAGAAAATCGGATAACTCAGCGTGAACGACTCGCTGCAGTTCAGCAGTTTGTTTATGGCATCAGGTGTTTCGGCCCTGGTAGCCAGGGTACGCGTGGCAGCCGCCTGCGCCTCTTTGCGCTGCTCGTTAATGCCATTCAACCAGTCGGCCGCCGCATCGGCCATGCGTCCGCAGCGGTAAGGCGTGCGCTCCAGTTTGATCGTCATTGGTTCCCGCTCGCTCTCATTCCCATCGCCATCCATAGAGATGGTGCTGACGCTGAACTCCCTGAGTGTATTCTCCTGTTGGAAGTACTCCGTATTAGAGAACACGACGATTTCCCCAACCAGATCGCTCATTATAAGCGCATCAGCACGGGTGGCAGCCATGCTCTGTAACACGTTCAGGCGGTTGTCGTAACGCTCTCTCAAAGAGGAAATGCCACCAGTAGACTTCTTCACGCCAGGGCCGAAGTCGAAGTTCGCGTCTATGAAATCCTGGTCGCGCTGGTCATGCAGGGTGATTACTCTAGCCACGAAGGTCAGCAGATCCTCTACCGTAGGCGTTTCCATGGCCACGAAGTCATTGCGTAGCAGCACTCCCAGCATCTGATCTATGGTCTCATCGCTCACGCGAGCCATGTCGCTGCCCTTGATCACCACCAGTCTGGTGTCATCACCGATAGCTTTTGCGGGAGCATTCAGTCTCTTCACCAAGGCTGCACCAGTGGTGCCTTCGGCAAAGTTGGAAAGTACGGCAGCGGGATAGTCAGCCGAAACCATTACTCCCATCAGGTCGGTGGTAGGTTCTATAAACTCAGGAATATCAATGACCTCGGTACCTGAAGGGTAATCTACCTCATCATCCTTGCATGCAAAAAAGCTTATCATGGCACCGCAGAGAGTAAGAAATGCGGCCAATCTTGTAACATTAATAATCTTCATATTTTTGTTCGTGTGGTTTAGTTTCAACAAGCAAAGATACTATAATTTTCTTAATTTTAAATGTATTCAGCCCATTTTTCGGCTTTCCATCTATGAAAACCTAATAGAAACAGGCGAGGCAATGCCCCGCCTGTTAGCTCTTTCTAAGAAGGCTATTAATAGCATCTTGAAAATTCAGATATTTAGCAAGACCTTATGATGTTCAACATTACTCTCCGAGTTTCTTGGCGGGCCATCCGTAGTCCTGATACATGGTGGCTGTGAGGTTGTGCTTCTTGACATAGGCACTCAAAACATCGGCTCTCAGCTTCTCACGTTTCTTATCATCACTGTTGATGGCTTGGAAGGCTTCGTATTTGTCGCCAAAGATTTTCTGGGCAGTAGGCAAGAAACTGGAACCATCCTCCACTTGGTCGAATGCTGTAACCTCGAAGCCCTTGTCAGTTTGCTGCAGGTGCATCAAACCAGGATGACTGCCACCAGAGACGCATTTCAGTGTGTCGCCTTCCTGATTGTAGTTGAACACCCAGTAGTCGCCCCAGACAAGAATATCTGCTACATTGCGCTCGTCAACAGCCACGATGTTGTGCATGGGAACACAATGCTCCCCTTCAGCATATTGCTTGCCGAATACGTCTGCCAGGTAGCGGTCGATGGCAGGGAAATAGGTAGTTTCCTGCTCATTAATGAGCACGACTTCCTTGTCTTCATATTTCTTGTCGATAGCGATAATAGAAATGGGCTGGATGCTGAACGACTGCTTCTCGCCAGTCTTTACATGATAGGTATAAAGAAGTGAGTCGCCTATGACCTCTACCTTTACGGGATTAATCTCCGTTGCAAATTCTGTCACTGGCAACACTATGGCCACTGCGAACTGCTTGGCAAAGTCAATCTGCGTTGGCTTGCCATCATTGCCCATGGTTGTAGCCATACCGAAGAATTTGTTGAACAGGTCCTCTGATGTAATCTTCGGACTAGCAGGTAATATGTCGAGATTGTTTTTGAAGAAGTAGTTCTTGGCTACCTCATAGGGTACTTCTCCATTTTCAATGATGTTCTCAACTGCCGTTACCGGCTTGTTATTGCATGCCACTACTGTCAGCAGCATTGCGATGGCAAATAATATCTTCTTCATCTTTATTTCTTCTTGATAGGATCACAGGTGAGGTCGCAGCCGAGCTTCTTGAAAATCTTACGGTCTACTTCACCCAGCATGATGGTGGTGTGCACCTGACAGCCACGCAAGTGAGGCAGTTGCTCGAGGGCACGGCGACACTGTTCGTCATGCTGTGACAACACGCTGAGTGCCACCAATACCTCGTCGGTGTGCAGGCGTGGATTGTTGCCACACAGGTATTCAATCTTGGTTTTCTGGATAGGCTCGATAAGGCTTTGAGGGATGAGTTTCACATCGTGGTCAATGCCTGCCAAGTATTTGATTACGTTAAGGATGAGCGCAGCGCTGCAACCTAACAGTTCGGTAGTCTTGGCTGTGATGATAGTACCATCTTCCAGCTCCATAGCCGATGCCGGCTGACCTGTCAGCTGCTTGCGTTCATTGGCTGCTACGGTGGTCTTGCGGTCGGCAGTGGTGATCTTAGCCTGGTTGAACAACATGAGGATCTTGTTTACCTCGTTCTCGTTGCAGGCACCGTCAGCCAGTTTGTTGGTAGCGGTATAGTAGCGGCGGATGATTTCGTCGCGTGATGCCTGGCAGCAAACCTCGTCGTCACTGATGCAGAAACCAATCATGTTGACACCCATGTCGGTGGGTGATTTATAAGGATTCTCACCATAGATGCCTTCGAACAAGGCATTCAGCACGGGATAGATCTCGATGTCACGGTTGTAGTTGATAGCAATCTTGCCATAGGCCTCCAGATGGAACGGGTCAATCATGTTCACATCGTTGAGGTCGGCAGTAGCTGCCTCATAGGCGATGTTGATAGGGTGCTTTAGCGGCAAGTTCCATACGGGGAAGGTCTCGAACTTGGCATAGCCGGCACGCTTGCCACGACGGTTCTCGTTGTAAAGCTGACTCAGACATACTGCCATCTTGCCGCTGCCAGGACCTGGGGCGGTGACGATGACCAACTCACGTGAGGTCTCTACATAGTCGTTCTTGCCATAGCCCTCGTCGCTGGCAATAAGCTGTACATTGTGTGGATAGCCCTCGATAGGGTAATGGATATAGGTTTTGATGCCCATACGTTCGAGGCGATGACGGAACTGGTCGGCTGCCATCTGTCCGTTGTAGTGGGTGATGACTACCGAGCCCACCATGAAGTCGCGCTTCATAAACTCGTCGCGCAGACGCAGCACATCCTCATCGTAGGTGATGCCCAGGTCAGCACGTATCTTGTTCTTCTCGATATCTTCGGCACTGATGACGATGACAATTTCAATGCTGTCTCTCAGCTGTGCCAGCATGCGTAACTTACTGTCGGGTTGGAAACCTGGGAGGATGCGAGATGCATGGTGGTCGTCGAAAAGCTTGCCACCCAACTCCATGTAAAGTTTGCCGTCAAATTGAGCAATGCGCTCACGAATGTGCTCTGATTGTATCTTCAGATACTTCTCATTATCAAAACCTATTTTCATTTTACCTTAAATTTTAATCTCTCTGTACGTTTATCTATTGTGGCTAGTTGCCCATCTCACTGATAAATTTGATGCGCACCAAGCGTATTTCTTCTTCTGTATAATCTTCACCTAACTCTTCGAACGCTGCATCCAGGTCGTCAGTTTCCGACTCCTTGAAGTATTCGTAGATATCGAGTATATGATCTTCATCTACTATCTCGCGCAAGAAGTAGTCGATGTTGAGCTTGGTGCCTGAATAGACAATGGCCTCTACCTCGTCCAGCAGTTCATCGAACTCCATACCCTTTGTGTTGGCAATGTCGTCAAGTGCTACCTGACGGTCGATGGCCTGGATGATGCTGACCTTGAGTTTTGACTTGTTGGCTACAGTACGTACACGCAGGTCTTCTGGGCGTTCAATCTCGTTCTCTTCGCAATGGCGCTTGATGAGCTTGCAGAACTCCTCACCATAGCGCTTTGCCTTGCCTGCTCCTACACCAGGGATGTTCTGCAACTCTTCGATGGTGACGGGGTAGGTAGTAGCCATAGCTTCGAGCGAAGGGTCTTGGAAGATGACGTAAGGCGGTAGGTTGAGCTGCTTTGACATTTTCTTGCGCAGGTCCTTCAGCATGCTGAACAACGTTGGGTCGAGTGCCAGAGAAGCACCGCCGTGCATTGGAGCTTCTTCCTCCGCTTCTTCGTAGTCGCCTTCTTCTACAATCTTGAACGACTTAGGATGCTTGAGGAATTTCTTGCCAGCCGAGGTGACCTTGATAAGGCCATAGTTCTCGACATCCTTGCCAAGGTAACCATCGATGAGTGCCTGACGGATGACGTTGTTCCATACTTTCTCGTCTTCGCCCATGCCTGAGCCGAACACCTCCAGATCTTCGTGGTGGTGATCCAGCACCTCATTCGTTTCGTTACCCTTAATAACGTCTACTATATAGTCTTGCTTGAAATTCTCTTTTACGGCGTACACCGCATCGATGACGGTGCACAATAAATCTTGAGCTTCCACTTGTTTCTTTGGATTTAAACAGTTGTCGCAGTTGCCACAATTGTCCTCCTTGTACTCTTCGCCGAAATAGTGCAGCAGCGTCTTACGACGGCACATGGATGATTCGGCATAGGCAGCAGTCTCTTGCAGGAGCTGTTTACCGATTTCCTGCTCTGACACAGGTTTGCCCTGCATGAATTTCTCGAGTTTCTGGAGGTCTTTTTCGCTATAAAATGCGATGCACTGTCCCTCACCGCCATCGCGGCCTGCTCGTCCGGTTTCCTGATAGTAGCCTTCCAAGCTCTTGGGAATATCATAGTGGATTACAAATCTTACGTCGGGTTTGTCGATACCCATACCAAATGCAATGGTAGCTACGATGACGTCAATCTTCTCCATCAGGAAGTCATCCTGTGTTTCTGTGCGCGTCACACTGTCCATACCGGCATGATAGGGCTTTGCCTTGATGCCGTTGGCTACGAGAATCTCTGACAATTCTTCTACCTTCTTGCGACTGAGGCAGTAGATGATGCCTGACTTCTCGGGGTTCGACTTGATATATTTGATGATGTCCTTATCCACATCGTCGGTCTTCGTCCTTACTTCGTAATACAAGTTAGGACGGTTGAACGATGACTTGAACACCTTGGCGTGCATCATGCCTAGGTTTTTTTGTATATCGTGCTGTACCTTGGGAGTAGCAGTGGCCGTCAATGCAATCAACGGCGCCTTGCCCACCTGGTTGACGATGGGGCGTATCTTTCTGTACTCAGGACGGAAATCATGGCCCCACTCAGAGATACAGTGCGCCTCGTCAATGGCATAGAATGAAATCTTTACCGACTTGAGGAACTCCACATTCTCCTCCTTGGTCAGCGACTCAGGTGCCACATACAGCAACTTGGTCTTGCCGTTCAAGATGTCGTCCTTCACCTGATCAATGGCGTTACGGTTAAGCGACGAGTTAATGAAGTGGGCAATGCCATCTTCTTCGCTATAGTTGCGCATGGCGTCCACCTGGTTCTTCATCAAGGCAATTAGAGGAGAGATCACGATGGCTGTGCCCTCCATCAATAATGAGGGCAACTGATAACACAGCGATTTGCCTCCACCGGTAGGCATCAGTACGAACGTATCGTTACCATCCAGCAGATTCTGTATTATAGCTTCTTGATTACCTTTGAAGGTATCGAAGCCAAAATATTTCTTCAGCTCTTCGGTTAAAATGTATTTCTCAGCCATAGCCTTGGTTGTTTTAGGTAATTGTTAGTCGCGTGCCAAGGAGACACATTTAACAAAGTTATAAACAACTTGCAAAATATCAAATGCATTTGCAATTTTTTTTTATTGCAAATGCTAAAAAACAAGCTGAACTACGAAAAAACGCCTATTAGCTGTTCTGCAACCGTGAAATATTGGCTTTTTCCAGCTGACTCTTGGCGTAATCCAGCGTAACGGTAAAAGTTTTCTTCTTGCTGGAAGGCAAGTCGAACATCACATCCATCATGATGGCTTCGACGATGGAACGCAGGCCTCGGGCACCGAGCTTGAACTCGATGGCCTTATCAACCACATATTCCAGTACGTCCTCATCGAAACTCAGTTTCACTCCATCCATCTCGAACAACTTGATGTATTGCTTGGTAATGGAGTTCTTAGGTTCGGTAAGGATGTTGCGCAAAGCCGTCCTGTCTAAAGGATTGAGGTAGGTCAGGATAGGCATACGACCAATGATCTCTGGAATCAGTCCGAAGGCCTTGAGGTCTTGTGGAGCGATATATTGCATCATATTGTCCTTATCAACCTTAGCAGTGTTTTCAACAGCGTGGTAGCCCACAACATGTGTGTTGAGGCGCTGGGCAATCTTGCGTTCGATGCCATCGAAAGCTCCACCGCAGATGAACAGGATATTCTTGGTATCAACAGGGATCATGCGCTGCTCTGGGTGCTTTCGACCGCCCTGGGGAGGTACGTTCACGATAGAACCCTCCAGCAGTTTGAGCAAGCCTTGCTGTACACCCTCACCACTCACGTCGCGAGTAATGGAAGGGTTGTCACCCTTGCGGGCAATCTTGTCAATCTCATCGATGAACACAATGCCTCGTTCAGCAGCTTTCACATCATAGTCGGCTACTTGCAGCAAGCGGGTCAGGATGCTCTCAATGTCCTCACCCACATAACCTGCTTCGGTCAATACCGTAGCATCGACAATGGTAAACGGAACACTGAGGAACTTGGCAATAGTACGTGCCAAGAGTGTCTTGCCCGTACCTGTTGCACCCACCATGATGATGTTGGACTTCTCAATCTCCACCTCGTCGTCACCTGTCTTCTGCAGCAATCGCTTGTAGTGGTTATACACCGCTACAGACAGGTAACGTTTGGCTTCGTCCTGACCAATGACATACTGGTCGAGAAATGCTTTGATTTCCTGCGGCTTGGGCAATGTCTTGAGGTCGAGGCCTAGTTTGCTTTGGCTGACAGTCTTCAATGCTTCCTGGCAAATTTCGTTGGCACGTTCAACACACTCGTTGCAGATATAGCCGTCGATGCCAGTAATCATCAACTGCACTTCTTTATCTGTACGGCCACAGAAACTGCATCTGTGGCCTGTATTCTTACTAACCATCTCTCTTGTTATTTCTTTTTGGTGAGCACTTCATCAATCATGCCATACTCTTTGGCTTCCTCGGCTGTCATCCAGTAGTCGCGGTCGGAGTCAGCCCATACCTTGTCGAATGGAGTATGAGAATGGTCGGCGATGATAGTGTAGAGCTCTTTCTTCAGCTTCTGAATCTCACGTGCAGTGATTTCGATGTCGGATGCCTGTCCCTGTGCACCACCCATCGGCTGATGAATCATCACGCGAGAGTGGGTCAGTGCAGAACGCTTGCCCTCGGCACCTGCCACGAGCAATACAGCTGCCATGCTGGCTGCCATGCCTGTGCAGATAGTGGCTACCGGACTGCTGATGAACTGCATGGTGTCGTATATGCCTAAACCTGCATATACAGAACCGCCAGGAGAATTAATATATATGGAGATGTCCTTGCCGGCATCTACAGAATCAAGGTAAAGCAACTGTGCCTGCAATGTGTTTGCCGTGTAGTCGTCAATTTGTGTACCCAGGAATATGATGCGGTCCATCATCAAACGGGAGAATACATCCAACTGGGTAACGTTCAGCTGACGCTCCTCCAAGATGTATGGGTTAAGGTAACTGGCTTGTGATTTGATTACTTCATCAAGCACTAAACTGTTCATGCCAAGATGTTGAGTGGCATACTTTCTAAAATCGTCTTTCATCATTTTTTACTACTATTTTCTTATTCACATGCAAAATAAAGAAAAACACATGGCATTACCAAATGTAACACCATGTGTTTTTATGTAAATTTTAAAGATTCTGCTCAGGAATCAGGCTTCTGGCTGCATCATTTTGCCGAAATCCTCAGCAGAGATGTCCTTGTGCTCCAAGGTAACCTTCTCCTTCAGTACCTGAGCCAACTTGCCGTCGATTACACGGTCTGCCAAGTTCTCAACAGTCTCACGCTTCTTCAGCATTTCGCTAGCGTAGTTGTTGATCATATCCTCTGGTACGTTCAGCATGCCATACTGAGCAAACTGAGCACGGGTAGCTGCCTTAGCCTCTTCCAATACGTCGCTCTGCTCAACCTTCACGCCAGCCTGTGCAACCAGGATGTCGCGAATCAGCTGCCAGCTCAGTACCTCGATGGTACCCTCGTAGTTCTCGTCTACGAACTTATCGTCCTTGTCAGGATTGTTGGTCTTCATGATGCGCTTCATCAGAGGCTCTGAGAACTCCAACTTGCCAACCTTGTCGGTGATAACCTTCTTAGCATCGAGCAGGAACTTGAAGTCACTGTTTGACTTGAACTGGTTAGCGATAACCTCACGCACTTTCTGCTTGAACTCTTCCTCGCTCTTTACTACGTCCTTGCCAAATACCTGATCGAACAACTCCTGGTTCATCTCACCTGGCACGTAGCGGGTGATTTCCTCAACAGTATAGTTGAAATCTGAGGTAACTTCCACAGCCTTCTCGCGGTCCATCTTCAGCAATGAAGCAAGTTCAGGAGCGTTGCCTTCCCAAGCCTTGTTAGGATTGAACTTCACGGTCTCGCCTACTTTAGCGCCAGCAAACTTAGCTTTCTCATCATCTACCTTCATGTAAGATGGCATCATCACAGCGCTCTCAACGCGAATGCCACCTTCTTTCTCGTTGCCAGCCTCGTCCAGCTCTACGAGCAAGCC
This sequence comes from uncultured Bacteroidales bacterium, assembly GCA_902779085.1. Taxonomy (GTDB): domain Bacteria; phylum Bacteroidota; class Bacteroidia; order Bacteroidales; family Bacteroidaceae; genus Bacteroides. The sequence goes on from CACYZY010000006.1 coordinate 15,760, forward strand.
CTTCAGCATATCATTCTGAGCAGCGTCGAATGACTCTGCCTTCTCATAGGAACCACCACGCTGAGCATAAGCATCTACTTGGTTCTTTACCATCTCGTCGGTAACAATCACGTCATAGTAAGGAACCTTGTCGTCAGCAGATACCTCTACGTTGATGGCTGGAGCCAGTGCAATGTCAAACAAGAACTTGAACTCATCCTGGGTGTCAAAATCCAGTTGCTGCTGGTTCTCATTTGGCAATGGCTCGCCCAGCATCTGTACTTTGTTATCCTGAATATACTTGTTGATTGCATCACCGAGCAACTTGTTTACCTCGTCAGCAATCACAGACTTTTCATACATTTTCTTTACCAAACCCATAGGTACCATACCCTTACGGAAACCAGGCATCTGGGCATCTTTACGAATCTTCTTCAGCTGCTTCTCTACGTTCTCCTGATAGTCAGCTTTCACCATGTCAACTGTAAGCAAAGCGCTTACCTTGTCAATGTTTTGCAGTGATACGTTCATTCTACAAATATTTGTTTTTAGTTATTAATTTTAAATTGAGGGTGCAAAATTAGCTTTTTCCTTTCAATTATCAAAGTATTCAGGCTAAAATCTTGGTCAGCATCAAGTCGGCAAACAAAATCAAAACGCTGCTTGTCACCACGGCATTGGTAGATGCTTTTCCTACGCTAATGGAGCCACCTTCCACTGTATAGCCGAAGAAAGAGGCAACGCTACTGATAATGAAGCCAAAGCACAGTGACTTGATGAAGCTGCTCCACACGAACCATTCTACGAAAAAGTACTGCAAACCGTATTCCAGGTCTTCGGCCGTCATAATGCCGCCAAACCAACAGGTACAGAAAGCACCCAAGAAGCCGGAAAAGATGCTAAATACCACCATGATGGGAATGAATGATACTAAAGCAGATATCTTGGGTAATATCAAGTAGCTTGCCGAGTTGACACCCATAATTTCCAGTGCATCGATCTGCTGGGTGACACGCATGGTACCTAACTCAGAGGCGATGTTGGAACCTACCTTGCCAGCTAGGATAAGACACATGATGGCAGACGAGAACTCCAAGAGCATGATCTCACGGGTGGCATAACCCACTGTCCAACGAGGCATGAATACACTTTCGATGTTGAGCTTAAACTGAATAGTAATGACAGCACCGATAAAGAAAGAAATCAGCAAAACGATACCGATGGAATCAACGCCTAGTTGTTCTACCTCTCTGATATACTGACGGAAAAACATGCGCCAGCGCTCTGGAACAGAGAAAACCCTGCCCATTAAAATGAGGTATCTTCCGACGGTTCGAAATGCTTTTATCATAGCTTTTTTCTTTTTCGGTGGCAAAGATAATGCAAATCTATTTATTTTTATTACTTTTGCGAATTAAATGTTGTGAAAATGGAAGATGAGAAGCTGGTGCTGCGCACCGAGAACTTGGTGAAGAAATATGGCAAACGTACTGTGGTTGACCATGTTTCGTTTGATGTTCGACAAGGTGAGATTGTAGGTCTGCTGGGTCCTAATGGCGCTGGTAAGACCACCTCATTCTATATGACTGTAGGTCTGGTAGTAGCTAACGAAGGTCGTATATTCTTAGGAGATGAGGAGATCACCAAGTTCCCTGTGTACCTGCGTGCCCGTAAGGGTATTGGTTATTTGCCTCAGGAAGCATCTGTTTTCCGTCAGATGAGTGTGGAGGATAACATTGCCTCTGTGTTGGAAATGACTGATAAACCCAAAGAATACCAGCAGGAGAAGTTGGAAAGTCTGCTCAACGAGTTCCGCTTGCAGAAGGTGCGTAAGAATAAAGGTAACCAGTTGTCGGGTGGTGAACGTCGCCGTACGGAGATTGCTCGTTGCTTAGCTATCGACCCTAAGTTCATCATGCTGGACGAACCGTTTGCAGGTGTCGATCCTATTGCCGTTGAAGATATCCAGCAGATTGTATGGAAACTGAAATATCGCAATATTGGTATCTTGATTACCGACCATAACGTGCAGGAAACACTGAGCATTACAGATCGTGCCTATATGCTGTTTGAGGGTAAGATTTTCCGACATGGCACTCCAGAAGAGTTGGCTGCCGACGATGTGGTAAGGGCACGCTACTTGAGCAGTAGTTTCGTGCTGCGCCGCAAAGATTTCCAGAAAGAATAGATATAGCTATCGATTATAGAAAAAGGCTGCTTTTCGCAGCCTTTTATTGTTTTAGTTCTGTTGCAAGAAAGCAAGTACTGTATCTAACGGTGCATCCTTAAGAATCACTTTTTTGTTAGCATCTAAGAGATAGAACGATGGGGTTGCAGGGAGGTAATAGAGTAGCTCCTGCGTGATTTCCCCATCAGGGCTGTAAGCATCAATCCAATTGGCAGGATAGGTGTGTACGTCTTTTCTCCACGCTTCAAAATCTTTATCTGCATAAATTGCCAACACCGCTACGTCTTGTCGCTTCAATTGCTCTTCTGCAACAGCATAAGGCATGATGCGCTTGCAGTTTTCGCAATCGGGGTCATGGAAGAACAACAGGGTAAACTTTGCCTGTATGTTGCTCAGTTTCCCTTGTTGGCCATTGCGCTCGGTATAGGTGAAATCGGTGGCAGGCTGTCCTGGCAGGTTCTTTTTGGCTTGGGTAAGTTTAAAAGTATAGCGCTGACGGGCAGCTGCATCGTTGGCATAGTATGGGCGGATATTACGCAGGAAGTGTACGTATACGACATCGTTGCGTAAGGGTGAGTTGGGATTATCGAGGTAATGATTAATCATTTGACTGTAATGCTTTTTGCCCCAACTGGTACTGAATGCCTGATCATAGAATAACTTTGTTGCATTATCCATGAGCTCGTCGTTGCCATAACCCAAAATATTGATAAAATCAGCAAAACCCTGTTCGCCCAAGTCCTGGTTCACCTGTGTGGTATCGTTGAACTGATAGTTGTCCCAATAATGATTCACCAGATATGTAAGTCGCTCTTCAGGCTGCGTCATCGTTTCTGGTATCTGGGGCAGAGGGAAATTGGTTTGCGCCATGAGACTGATGACACATGTCATCGCTAAAATCAATGCTTGTAGTCTTCTCATATAATTATTTCTTTTTTCAGGTGTGCTAAGGTAATGTAATTTTTGCTATTCGCCAAATACTTGTTGGAATTCTTGTTCGAAATTAGGGGTGAAGATGCCTTTGCCTATGTTGGCCTTGATGTCGCTGATGCTCCAGAAGCATCCTCCATCCAACTCGTTAGTAGGACATATTTCGCCATCATATACGGTCTTGTGTACAAACACCAGTTCTTTTTCACGCACGGAATCATAAACATACACTTTGATACGCTCAGGAGTGTAATCAGTGATACCAATCTCTTCTTCCACTTCTCTCCTTAAAGCCTGCTCCACATTCTCACCTAGATCCACATGCCCACCTACGGCAGTGTCCCATTTACCTGGTTGAATATCTTTCCAATCCGGCCGTTTTTGTAAGTAAAGATCGCCTTTAGAGTTGAATACATGCAGGTGCACCACCGGGTGCATTAAACGACTGCCGTTGTGGCATTCGCCACGTGTGGCAGCTCCTATGATATTGCCTTCCTCATCGCAGAGGGGCAGCATTTCTTTGAGGTTATCTTTTGGCATATGATTATGGGATGATGAGTGAAGAGTCGCCATAGCTCAAGAAACGGAAGTTATGGCTTAAAGCGTAGTCATAAATCTTATGCCAATCACCTTGTACAAAGGCAGATACCAGCAGCAATAAAGTGCTTTGAGGCTGATGGAAATTGGTAACCATAGCCTTTACCACTTGGTACTGATATCCTGGAGCAATGATGATTTGCGTGCTGCTATGCAAAGTGTCCAGTTCATGTAGGTTCATATAATCCAATAGTGCCTGTAAGGCATCTACAGATGAAATACCTTTTGCCTTAGCAGGTAATTCATAAGGTTGCCACTGCTTCACTTTCAACTGCTCGTCGGAAGCATCTGGATACAGAATCAATGTAACGCCCATGTGATAGAGTGATTCGAGGGTACGTACAGAGGTAGTGCCTACAGCTATAGCCTTGCCTCCATGACGGATGAGGCTTTCGATGGTGGATTTGCTAACGGAAATCCATTCTGTATGCATTTCGTGTCCCTCAATCTCTTCGCTCTTCACGGGTTTGAAAGTGCCAGCACCAACATGCAGGGTCAGCTCTTCCATATCTACTCCCTTTTCCTTGAGGGCATCCAACACACGTTGTGTGAAATGTAAGCCTGCTGTGGGGGCAGCTACAGAACCTTTGATTTTAGAATAGACCGTCTGGTAGGTTACCTTGTCACTCTCCTGAGTTTCCCTGTTCAAATAGGGAGGAATGGGCAACTCTCCAAACACTTCCAGGATGTCGGCAAAAGTCACTTTTTTGTTATTCCAATGGAAATCCACCCAGTGACTAGTGCCCACTGCTTCTCTCCGTTCTGCAGTCAGAGTGATGAGTCTGCCTTTTACAATCATCTCCCTTTTCAGCACCTCACCTTTCCATTTTTTCAGGTTGCCGATGAGGCACAGCCAAGCAGCATGCTCAGTCTGTTGGAAATTAAGGGCATAGTCGGCAGGCTCTATAGGTTCCAGACAGAATACCTCAATCAGGGCACCTGTCTCTTTGCGGAAGTGAATGCGAGCCTGAATTACCTTGGTATTGTTAAATACCATCAGTTCTCCTTTATCTATATAAGAAGGCAAAGAGGTAAAGATATCCTCGCTAACTTTCCCATGCTTGTATAGCAAAAGTTTAGATTGGTCACGTACAGGCAAAGGGAATTTGGCGATTCGCTTGTCGGGCAAATCGTAATTGAAATCCTGTATCTTGATATGTTTTGGATCTTGCATCATTATTTTTCAGAATTTGTGTGCAAAGATAATAAAAAACTATATATTTGCATCTACAACCAATTTCTAAGTTTCATGGATGACCTGAATCTAACACCGTTTCGAAAAACAGTAGTAGGCGTTCAATTCTTGTTTGTAGCTTTCGGATCTACTGTTTTGGTGCCATTATTGGTAGGACTTGATCCTTCTACAGCCCTGTTCTCTGCAGGTATCGGCACGTTAATCTTTCATTTAGTGACCAAAGGTATCGTACCTATTTTCTTGGGTTCCAGCTTTGCTTTTATTACGCCCATCATCGCGGCGTCAGCAGAGTGGGGTATGTCTGGAACCTTGGCAGGTTTTGCTGGGGTGTCACTGATTTATTTTCTAATGGCAGGCCTTATAAAATGGAAAGGCATGCAGTTGCTTGACCGACTCTTCCCGTCTGTAGTAATTGGTCCAGTTATCATGTTAATAGGTTTATCGCTCTCTGGCACTGCTGTTGACATGGCGAAGACCGACTGGCTACTGGCTTTGGTGGCTTTGGCGGTTTCCATCATCGTGATGATGTTTGGCAAAGGACTGCTCAAACTCTTACCTGTTATTAGTGGTATCATTGCAGGTTTTATTGTAGCTATCTGCCTGGGTAAGGTGGATTTTTCAGCTGTAGCAGATGCTTCCTGGTTTGCCTTGCCACAGAATATTCGCCATCCACAATTGCCCGCATTCCAGTGGGAACCTTTCATCTTCATGATGCCAGTAGCATTAGCAGCTGTGGTGGAGCATGTGGGTGATGTTTATGCAATCAGTGCAGTGGCAGATAAGGATTTTGTGAAGAACCCTGGTCTGCATCGCACGATGTTGGGTGATGGTTTGGCTTGTTTGGCTGCAGCCTTGATGGGAGGCCCTCCTGTAACTACCTATAGTGAGGTAACAGGTGCAGTACAGATTACGCGTATCACTAATCCACAGGTAATTCGTATTGCAGCCATTACTGCCATTTTGTTCTCTATTGTCGGTAAACTGAATGCCATTTTACAGGCTATTCCTCAAGCCGTATTGGGTGGTATCATGCTGTTGCTTTTCGGTTCTATCGCCGCAGTGGGTGTGCAGAACTTGATGCGTAACCATGTAGATTTCGGCGTAACGCGCAATATCATCATCGCCAGTATAATTCTGACAACAGGCATTGGTGGTGCTGTCCTTACTGCTGGCTCATTCTCTTTATCTGGTATCGGTCTGGCTGCAATGATAGGTTTGGTGCTGAACCTGATTTTGCCTAAAGAGAAAAAGGCATGACTAAAATGACACTTTAAACTTGAATACTATGACTAAATACACATTATTGAGCTTTTTAGGCTTTGACCATTCGAAACACAGAATCAGGACTGAAGTGTTAGCTGGTATTACCACCTTCTTAACCATGAGCTATATTTTAGCTGTCAATCCTTTGATTCTGGGTGACGCAGGTATGGACAAGGCTGCAGTGTTCTCTGCCACTGTAATAGCAGCAGCTGTGGCTACGTTGGTTATGGCATTTTATGCCAAGATGCCATTTGCTTTGGCATCTGGAATGGGCTTAAATGCATTCTTTGCTTATACGCTGGTAGCTGTGATGGGTTATACCTGGCAGGAAGCTTTGGCAGCTGTTTTGTTTGAAGGTGTTATCTTTATCCTTCTTACTGTGCTGAGGGTTAGAGAAGCCATTGTGAATGCCATCCCTCTGAACCTGCGTTATTCTATCTCTGTAGGTATCGGCCTTTTCATTGCTTATATAGGTTTGAAGAATGGTGGAGTAATTGTTTCCAACGCATCTACCATTACTTCACTTTGTAGTTGGACACCCACATCGCTGGTGGCTGTGGCAGGTGTCTTAATAGGTGCTGCTTTGCTGAAGCTAAATGTGAAAGGTGCCTTGTTCATTACCATTTTATTGATGACATTGATAGGCATCCCATTTGGCGTTACACAGATACCAGAAGATTTCTCCCTGATGAGTTTGCCATCTTCTATTGGACCTGTGGCTTTGAAGTTTGATTTCTCTCGGTTCATAGCTTTGGATGTGGAATATCTGATTGTGGTATTTACATTGTTGTTCATGGATCTGTTTGATACATTAGGTACCTTGATCGGTGCATCTACTAGTGCTGGCATGGCCGATAAGAATGGACGCATACATGGTCTGAACAAAGCCTTGATGGCTGATGCTGTGGGTACTACCGTGGGTGCTTTGTGCGGTACATCTACCGTTACTACTTATGTAGAAAGCACTACGGGTATCGCTGAGGGTGGACGTACAGGCTTGACTGCTTTTTCTGTAGCTATGCTGTTTTTACTTGCCTTGTTCTTCTCGCCTTTGTTTTTGATGATTCCTTCTGCCGCTACTACCAGTGCTCTGGTGTTGGTAGGTGTGATGATGATTAGGCCAATTACCAAGTTGGACTTCCATGACATGTCGGAGGCTTTGCCATGCTTTGTCACTATCTTGATGATGCCGTTTACAGCAAGTATTTCAGAGGGTATCGTGCTGGGTATGTTGTCATACGTGATAGTAAAGGTATTGGTTGGCAAGGGTAAGGAACTGTCTTGGGTAATGTATGTGTTGGCTGCGTTCTTCGTACTGAAGTATGTGGCGCCATTATTATAATAAATTGATAATTATAAGTTTTATGAAAAAGATAATATTTGCATTATTTACGGCATTAATGTTTGTTGGTCAGTGGTCAGTGGTCAATGGCCAGAATATACAGTTGCACTATAATTCGAGTCATGCATTGTATGATGACCTTTCTAGCCGTCCAAGGGTATTTACAACTTTTGAATTGTATAAGCCCGACAAATGGGGTAATACCTTCATGTTTACAGATATCAACTACTATGCCGATGGAGCAGCTGGAGTATATTGGGAAATATCCCGTGAGTTCAATATATCTAAAAACAAGCAGTGGGCTTTCCATTTGGAGTATAATGGTGGTGCTACAAGTATCAAGAACACTGCCATCGCTTCTCGTTTCCAGCATGCATTCTTGACTGGTTTTGCCTGGAATTGGGCAAGTAGTGACTTTAATAAAACTTTCTCTTTGCAGGCACTCTACAAACAGTATTTCAATGGTATGGGACGTGACGGCTATGCAGGATTTCAAGGTACTGCCGTTTGGGGTCTCAATTTTGCTCAAGGCTTGCTCACCTTCTCTGGTTTCTGCGACCTTTGGTATGATCCGGATGTGAAGGGCAATTTCATCTTGTTGAGTCAGCCTCAGTTTTGGGTAAACCTAAACGCACTGAAGGGTATGGATGGTGTGAACCTAAGTTTGGGTACAGAGGTAGAGGTAAGCAACAACTTTGTCTTTAATGATAAAGGTGAAAATGACAAGTTTTATGTAACTCCTACTTTAGCTGTTAAGTGGACCTTTTAATGCAATAAAATATACGAAGTCAAACAAATTTTAGTACCATGAGAAAGTTTATATTATGGAAAGTATGTCTCTGCTTGTTTGCATGCTTCTTTACAGTAAGCATCGTAGAGGCGAAGCACCGAAACTTTAAGGTCTCAGTCTATGTGCGCGCTTATGAAGTGGACAAGATGAAAGACACTCAGTGGTTGGAATCTACCTGGAAGACCATCTCTGATCAGTTAGATGTGGATAAGATTTATCTGGAAACTCATCGCGACTTGCTGATTGTAGATGATGCTACCCTTGAGAAAGCAAAGAACTTCTTCCTCAAGCAAGGCTTGGAAGTAGCTGGTGGTATTACTTATACCATCAATGAGAGTAATGATTTTGAGACTTTCTGCTACTCTGACCCTGAACACAGGAAGATAGTACAGAATATAGCTGAGCATACGGCTAAGCATTTTGATGAGTTCCTGCTCGATGACTTCTTCTTTACCAGTTGCAAGAGTCCTGCGGAAATTGCTGCCAAAGGCAACATGACCTGGACAGAATATCGTTTGAAGTTGATGAATGAAGCTGGGCGTAACTTGGTGGTAGGTCCAGCAAAGGCAGTGAATCCTAGGGTGAAGGTTATTATTAAATATCCTAACTGGTACGACCACTTTGCAGGTTTGGGCTTCAACTTGCAGGATGGACCGTTTATCTTTGATGGTGTATGGACAGGTACAGAGACACGTGACCCTGCTGGTGACCAGCATCTACAAAACTATCTCAGCTATAACATTATGCGTTATTTCGAGAATCTGCGTCCTGGCTACAATGGTGGCGGATGGGTTGACTCGGGTGGCATTAATATGAGCATGGACCGTTATGCTGAGCAGTTGCACCTGACAGCAATTGCTAAAGGTCGCGATGTGATGTTGTTTGCGTACAACCAGCTGATTGGTGTAAACCTGAGAGATGAGTTCCGTGGTAAGTGGCAGGGTACAGGTACTAGCTGGGACTACGATCAGATGCGTGCTCCATTCCAGAATAATGGCAAGACAGTTACTCCATCTACTATGGCTCGCATTGCCGATGTTGTTTTGCGCAAGGCTGATGAGTTGTGTGGCAAGTTGGGTAACCCTATTGGTATTAAGTCTTACAAGCCGTTCCATGTATTAGGTGAGGACTTCCTTCAGAACTACCTGGGTATGATTGGTCTGCCAATGGATATGTATCCTACCTTTGCTTCTGATCAAAACATCATTCTATTGACTGAACAGGCTGCTGGCGATCCTGATATCATGTCAAAGATCAAGAAGCAGATTCAAGGTGGACATGATGTAATCATTACTTCTGGCCTGTTGAAGGCTATCCCTGAGAAGATAGCTGAGGTGTGCGAGTTGCGTTGTTCTGACCTAAAGGCTATTGTTAACGATTTCGGTCGTTTCGGCAAGAGCAAGCGTGAGTTTATTATCCCACAGGTGCTCTATCAGACCAACGATAGCTGGGAGGTTATCAGTGCTGGCCGTCCATTGACAGGAGGTGTATCTGGCTATCCTATTCTACACAAGGCACTCTATTCTGGTGCATATCTCTATGTACTGACTGTTCCAGATGATAAGGGTAACTTGTATGATTATCCAGAATTAGCCCTGAATGAAATTCGTCGTGTTATGAGTCAGGATATGGACTTCTACATGGAAGGTCCTGCAAAGGTTAGCTTGTTCATGTATGACAACAAGACACTGATTGTAGAAAACTTCAATGATGAGCCAGTAGATATCAAGCTTGTTGGTGATACCAAGTTCAAGAAGTTCACTAATCTCGAGGATGGCAGTGTTGTTAATGCTAATCAGGAAGATATCTTGATTAAGTATACGCATAAGCCAATGAGTAAGTTCGCCATGACGGTGAAGCCTCACTCTTATATGGCATTCAAGTATGAATAAACAATAAAGAAGATGGGAGAGTTACCAAGTTCTCCCATCATTTTAACTAAGAAAAAATGAAGATAGGTGATAAAGTGCGCTTTCTCTCAGAAGTAGGAGGCGGTAAGGTAGTAGGCTTTCAAGGTAAAGACATCGCTTTGGTAGAAGATGCTGATGGCTTTGAAATTCCCATGCAAATAAAAGAACTAGTGGTAGTGCAGACCGATGAGTATAACATCCCTACACCGCAACAGAAACAAAAGAGGGCTGATGATTCACCTCATGCTAAGGCAGAGGTGGCTGCTCCGTATCGTGGAAAGACAGTCCAAGATGCGTTCTTTGATAAAGGTATGTATGGTTTCGCTCATAATAGCTCCTCTACCAAAGTGGAAGGAATGTCTTTTAGGACAGGGGAGCATCATCCCGTTAGCGGTGTTTCAGCTTCCAATGAAATAAAGGGTGGCGACATTCTCAATGTCTATCTCGCCTACGTTCCCGTTGACATCAAGCAGGTCAGCACTACACCTTTTGAAACCTATCTGGTAAACGACAGCAACTACTATCTCTACTACACCTATTGTAATTTGGAAAACCAATCGTGCCAAGTGCGTTCACAAGGTTTGATTGAACCCAATACCAAACTATTCTTAGAAGAGTTTGAAAAATCACAACTTAATGATTTAGAGCGTGTGGTAGTTCAATGTATTGCCTTTAAAGATAATAAACCTTACGCCTTAAAACCAGCCGTTAGCGTAGAATTGCGCATCGATGTGGTTAAATTCTACAAATTGCATACCTTCCAAGAGAGTGATTTCTTTGAGGAGCCAGCCTTGTTATACGATATTGTGCGTAACGACCAGCCTGCAAAACAGTTGTTTGTCAGTGCCGAGGATGTGAAAAATGCCTTGATACAGAATAGAGATGTCGTGCAGCCAGCCCGCAAATCTGTGCAGAAGAAAGAGGACCGCAATGCGATTCTTGAAGTAGATCTGCATATCAATGAATTGTTAGATAATACCCACGGTTTGAGCAATGCCGATATGCTGCAATACCAACTCAAGAAGTTCGTTGAGGTGATGGAGCAGTACAAGCAACAGCAAGGTAAGCGCATAGTGTTCATCCATGGCAAGGGTGAAGGAGTTTTGCGTAAGGCTATCCTTGATGAACTCAAGCGCAAGTATCCTCGTTGCAAATGGCAGGATGCCAGTTTCCAGGAATATGGGTTCGGGGCGACACAGGTCACCATACATTAATTTCGTTGAATTGGAGGTATTACTATAAGTCGTCCTGGTATTTCCTATCATCCATTCCAGTATCTGCTATGGGGGTATAGAAGATATTGCGACAACTCATGGGAGGCTTTCCAGCGCTCCGTGGCAGATATTCCGTCCACCCATAGCAAGCTTTTGCTTCGCCTATAGAAAGCGTTGCGACAGCTATTCTGGCACGTAGATGATTTCTCCGTTTTCCAGTTGATAGGCGATGCCCACACGTTTACCTTTGCTGCCGCTCTGCTGCTGGTCTTCAGAGGGTGTGTAGCGTTTGATTTCAGTGCCTTCGCGGGTAATGATCTCCATATTGTCCTTGCCAGGATTTTTAATCATGGTGAAATCTTCACTGCCAAGAATCTCTGTCATGCCCAAGCGAGTGACTAATGCCACCATGAGCGCTACAGCAAATACCATAGCCACATCAAAAAGATTGGCAACAGACCCCATGGGGTCATCATCGCCATGATGTAGTATATTGTTCCTTTTCATGGGTATAGCAGTTTGAAGATATATTCTAGATCATTTAGCTCGTGAGCATACCAGCGTTGTTTTACTTGTAAGGTAATGATGCCAATTACAGCAGTCATGATACCTACAACGGTAGTAGCAAACGCAACCTGCATGTTGTAGGCCATTGAGGTAATATCGCCGGCAGCAAGTCCTACCAATGCAGGTCCCATAGGTATCAGGGTGCCCATCAATCCGAGCATCGGACCCAGCTTGAGCAAGCTGCGGCATTGTCCTAATTCCTTTTCAGCATCCACCTCATAGTTGGCCAGTAATCGTTCGCAGTAAGCTTTGTTATCTCTATGTTCCAGCATGGTTCGCATGCAGGTCAGCATGGGACTTTTTACTTTAGCCGGTAAAGATTGCAGCTGCTCCACCACATCGTTGGAAGTTGCCTCTTCAAGGAGTTTGCCAACTGCCTGTTGCTGCTTGATGCGTCGCCAATATTCTCCAAAGAAGCCAACGATGGAAAGGATGGCTTTCAAGAAGAATAGCAGAAGCAGAATTACTACTGGTACCAACAGTCCGTTGGATATCCAGAACAAGATGTTTGATACGGTATTCATATTTCAATTCTATTTTATTTTCCAGTGAGTATAATGCTCAAAATGACAATAAACAGGTTGAGGATAAAAATCATTTCTAATTGTTGAGGCTGTTTCCCACCTAATATTTTCAGTATCCATGTACCCAACAGTATCAGCACCAGCATAGCCAAGGTTGCAGCCCATTGAAGTAAAGTGAAATCAATTCCTGGCAGAAGCATCATCAGTCGTTGTATAGTGTATGGTATCACTCCTGCCAACAGAAGGCCTGGATAAAAAAACAATATCTTATCTGCCAACCATTTGAGAGTGCCTTGCTTGCTTTCACCAGCACTCTCAAAGCAAAAGGCAATCATGACTGTGGCTTCCAATGTTATGCATACTGATAGGTTGAGGGCATTTTGTCTGTCAGCCAGAAAATCTGTCAGCCAGGAACCTGGCTGTGCGGCTACCCAAGGGGTGACTATCCATGTCCAGATGGCGTATCCAGCCCCTATGGCAAACCAGTATTTCATTGGCAAGAAGCCTGTTTTCAAGCAAGTACTGACGAATATCAGACAGGCCAGTGTAACGATAACAGCTTCCATTATTCCTCCTTGCCCCTCCTCAGACGGATGAAGATGATGGCTGCCAAGATGACAACTATAACAATAGCTATGGTAGTGCCTTGCCACACGCTGCTATCTTCGGTAGACGACTGTTGATTATTGTTCTGCTGTTTCAGGATCATCTCACGTTGCCCGGAAGTATTCTCTTTCACAGCAGCCATATCCCTCTCATAAGCCCCTTTTTGTGAGGCATCCAGCTGACTGGCAATGAAGTTTTGCAACTGACTGTTGTCGCATACAAATTCAGTGCACGCTGCACCGCTTTCCTTAGTAAGTGCCGCATGCAGTTGGACGGTATTCTTTAATTGTTCCTCTGTAGGTTTCCAATAACCTTTGCGGGCACTTTCCAACATCACTGCTGTAATAGTCTGGTAGGCGGCAGGGTCGGTATTTTGGAAATAGTCGTGTAGGCCCAGATGCTGCTCATCAGCAATATAAAGACCATATAGATCGTCATACAAATGCTCGTCTAAAGAAGCAGGGCGGGTTACATTCCAGCCGAAAATGTTTCTGAAGGTCTTACCGAACGCTTCGGCTGTGCCCTCACCGCCTTTCATTCGCTCGCGTATGAAAGCTGGGTTCAGTATAGTGGCACGATTCTCTACGGCAATGGCCTCTTTTGTGTCTTGCAAGTGGCGGTTGTGACTGTTGCGGTAGTCAGCCATGTAAGAATCAGGCTCTTTTCCCGTCACCGATTTGACAGCCAGTGAGAGTCCTCCTGTGAACTCATACACGTGATCCAGACTAACTGGGCCCCAAGTGTTGCTTTGTCGGGGTTGTACCATTACATCAGTGCCTTGTAGGGCTGCAGGTAGCAATTCTTTTTCGTATGCACCCCAAGAAGCTTCGTCGCCATAGGCTGCTCCCATGTTGTTGAGATAGCCTTGTGCAATCTCTGTCTCGTCATTCCATTGACCACTATGCTCGATGTAGCCCATAATGCCTGTGCTGTAGCCGTTATTCAGAGGACCGAATACACGCATAGTGGCCAGTTCTCTGGCGCGGATTGGCGACAATCCGTTTGTGGTGAGTGCCTTTTCTTGTTCCAGGCTGCCCTCTGCCACATAGTTGGGATAACTGTCGTCGGTAGCTTCGGCAGCCAGTTTCACAGCGTCAGTAATCATCTGCAGTCGGCTACCAGCCATGTCTCGAAGTTGTCCACTCACTTGCACTAAAATGTTGATACGTGGCCTGCCAAGTTCTGTAGAAGGAACCAGTCGTAGTCCGTCTATCCTGCCCATGCCGTCACGAAGTGGTTCAACTCCCATCATCCACAACGCTTGCGCTATGGTGGCACCTTGTGTTGATATAAACTCGCCAGCCCAGAAAGTATAGCTCACCTTTCGTGGATAATCACCATGAGAAGCCTTATATTTCTCTAAAGTCTCCTCAGCCAGCCTTTTACCATCTTCCCATGCCAACTCTGATGGAGTATTTTCAGGATTGATGCCATACATATTCCTGCCCATTGGCAACACATTTGGGTTCAAAACAGGATCTCCGCCCGGTGCAGGGTGTATTCTCCTGCCATTTAATGCATCAATCATGCTGTTCACCTCTTCGTCAGCAGCTTGTATCAGTTGTTTCCTGAAGCCCCAGGCGGCACGTAGCTCAACTGGCAGCAATGTTGAGTCTGACGGAGGGTTACTTAACATACTACTCAGCCGTTGTCTGGCCTGAGGGAGGTAATGGTGAGTAATATATGTTCCATCTTGTAATTGCTTGTTGGAAATCCTGCCTTGTTGATAGTCCTTGCGAGCAGTCTCAAAGGCCAAAGGATCTGCAGCCATTGCGATAACTGTTTGTGTCAGTTCTTGTCTGTCATATGGCCTACCCAATGTTCGGAATGCGCCTAGCATCTTCTCATTAGCTACTTCCTCGAGGTGGGCATCTAACCGCTCTAATTCTTCTAGAGAATAACCATTATCCATCAGTGAGTCAAGTCCCAAATCACGATGATAGCCTCCCTTGACTACCGCCTGCTTTACACTGAGCGCAAGTCGGTTGTCTGTCTCTCCATGTTCTATAGCTTCATGAATCTGACTGAGTAAAGGTTGCAAATTCAAACTCATACCACTCTCGGCGTAGGGTGGGGTGAGGTATGTTACCAGTTCGGCATGTGTACGTCTCTTGGCTATTACTGATTCTCCTATGTTGCCAGTGGTATAAAAATAGAAGTGAGGCAGATTACCAATCAATGCTTCGCTCCAGTCGGTGTTTGATAGCGCCGCTTGCTTGCCAGGGGTAAACTCCAAGCTGCCATGTGTGCCAAAGTGAATCATTGCATCTGCTTGGAATTCGTGCTGCATATATAAATATGGTGCGATGTAGCTGTGAGGAGGCGCCACTTTTGCTCCATGCACCAGTTTAAAACCATCATCTCCCAATGCTGGGCGTGGTTGAGGATAAACTAAGATATTGCCAAACTGAAGACAAGCAACTGCTATGCTGTCGCCTCTCGACAATAGACTACCAGGTGCATCGCCATATCTTTCTATCACTTCCTTATACTTTTCTGCACCTAATGTCTCTTTGGCCCATTGTTCATATTTCTCTTTCTCAACCCATACAGGATGGCCATCTCGCATGTATTCTTCTTGTGCTCCTTTGGCGTATGATCCCAATACAATGCCCTCTGTTTTGATGAGTCGCGTAAAATTCCCTTCTGTATCAGGTAATCCACTTACATCATATCCCTCATCTTTCAGCCGTTTCAAGAACGCATATAGAGAAGGAACTACTTCCAATCCCGAAGCTAGTAAGGCATCTTTGCCAGGATGCTTGAAAAAAGCGATGGCAATGCGTTTCTGTGCATTAGGGGTAGATTTGAGCGACATGCGCATCTGTATATTGGTTAAAAAAGCCTGAATACGTCCCATCTCAGGCGTGTAAGTTAGGTACCCACCTTGAGCAGCGTTACGGGTGGCGATACAGAAAGGAGTGATGGCACCATCAATTTCAGGTATAACTACACGTGCGTTCAAAGAACCAGTACTTAATGGCTTTGATTCATCCATCCATTCTTCGTGACTGGTAGCTAAGGGGAAAGGATTGAACAGTAGGATGTTCTCCTGATTGAGCCAGTTGATAAGTGTGTCGTTGCCCAGTCTGCCCACTGCTAGATTGACGACGGCATCGGGATGCAACTCATGTAGCATACGTTCCTTAGCCTTGCCAGTTGCAGCTAATGGATAAACATTGAAACCTCGTTCGCTCAACAAGGTGATGAGTGTGTCAATATGTGCGCGGTTTCCTTCCATTGGAAATTGAAGGCCAGCAATAAGTGCAATGTCAGGGCCCCCCTCATGATAGAGTCCATTTTCTTTTAGATAGGCCTTTGTTTCATCTGCGTCTTTGAAATACCTGCCATATTCCCTATGGTAGAACATATTAACCGGCAACTCTACAGGTTGTCCATAATCTTGGTCATAAAAGCGATTAGGTGTCGCTAGATGGCGCAGATAGCGTAGTCCGTTGCGAATGTTCTGACGATTGCCATAGTCGAAATACAGCTTCAAGGTATCACGTTGTTGCTCGCTGATGTTTAAAAAGAACTGTGGGTTCGATGGTCGGGCATTCTTGGTAAATACCACCGTTCCGCTTTCGCTCGCCTTTATTAGCATGGCTTTCTGTTCTTCATCCAAGTAGAGGTTTCGTCCATACAGAACAATGGCGTCATAACCGCTTGCATCTTCCAAATTATCAGCCTCGCTACAGTCTATGTGAATATGTCGGCTGTCATTATTTAAAATGAAGTCTGTCTGTTGTGCGTCCGCTGCGTTTACTACTAGTATCCGAGTGGGAGCAAACAACTGTGAATAGACAATCCATGCTATTAACAGTACGATAAAAGCAGCAGATATGACAATTAGTTTTCTTTTCATAGATTAGGTGATACTCAAATCATCCGTAAAAGGCCGATTAGTATGCCTCACGGTATTTCTTCTCTTCTTTATCGTCCAGCATACTAAGATAGCTGGCATAGCGACTCTGACTGATAAGATGTTGCTCAACAGCTGCCAACACAGCACAACCAGGCTCGTGGGTGTGGGTACAGTTGCCATATTTGCAATTGGCGGACGTGTGGAATATTTCTGGGAAATAATGACCTATCTCCTCTACCTCCATGTCGAAAGTACCAAATCCTTTGATGCCCGGAGTGTCAACTAAATAACCTCCTTCTGGCAAAGCATACATTTCGCTGAAAGTAGTGGTGTGCATACCCTTTAGATGAGCTGATGATATTTCCGATGTCTTTGCCTTGATATTCAGATTAGGCAAGAGTAGATTGATAAGCGATGATTTCCCAACACCTGAGTTGCCAGAAAGGAGAGTAACCTTACCTTTCATCTGTTCTTTAACAACATCAGTTCCCTCACCAGTCTTAATCGACATAGGATAACATTTGTAGCCGATAGTAGTATATAAGTTGATGAGGGCATTCATATAGCGAGTTTCATCTTCGCTGTATAGGTCGGTCTTATTAATAAGTATACAGACAGGTATCCGATAAGCCTCTGCTGAAGCCAGAAAACGGTCGATGAAAATCGTACTTGTTTCTGGGTGACTTACTGTAACCAGCAAAAAAGCCTGGTCGAGGTTAGCTGCAATGATGTGACTTTGTTTGGATAAGTTAGAGGCTTTGCGTATGATATAGTTCTTCCGATCTTCTATCTCATAAATCAAGGCGGTGCCTTCTGGATTGAGGATAATATGCACCCAATCACCCACAGCCACCGGATTGGTACTGCGGATGCCTTTAAGTCGGAAGTTGCCTTTAATCTTGCACTCAACAACTGGCCCCTCGTCAGTCTTGACGAGGTACCAGCTCCCTGTATTTTTGACGACAAGTCCTCTCAAGGTTTACACCCTTATCCTTACACCGTCATGATTTCCTTGTTCTTCACGGCAAGCAGTTCATCAACTTGCTTTACGTACTTGTCATGCAACTTCTTCAGTTCTTCTTCACCATCTTTTTGGAAATCTTCCGATAAGCCCTCCTTTACAGACTTCTTCAGGTCGTCAATACCGTCACGACGTGCGTTGCGAATACTCATCTTAGCGTTCTCTGCCTCAGCCTTGCATTGCTTGGTCAGCTGTACACGCCTTTCCTCTGTCAATGGAGGAATGCCCAAACGAATCACCTCGCCATTGTTCTCAGGCATGATGCCTAAGCTGGAGTCGATGATAGCTTTCTCAATCACACGGAACATATTCTTGTCCCAAGGCTTGATAGCAATACTTCTGGCATCGGGAGTGGTCACAGAGGCACAGTTCTGTATAGGCTGCATAGAGCCATAAGAGTTCACCTTAATGCCATCCAATAGACGTACGTCGGCCTTGCCGGCACGGATATGAGCCAATGCGTCTTCCAGATACTCTACGGCCATGCCCATGGCTTCCTGAGCTTCGGCCACTACTGTCTTAACGTCTTTCATACTATTATAATTATCAATTTTATGCTTTGCATCAATTCCGTCACGACTCGGCATAGTCGATGCAAGCATCGCTTTGACCTCGTTGCTCCGGAAAGTCAATTATTAAGGATGCACCAGTGTACCGATGCCCTCACCATTTATCACTTTCTTGAGGTTGCCCACTACATCCATGTTGAACACTACGATAGGCAGACCATTGTCCTTACACATACAGATGGCTGAGAGATCCATCACTTTCAGACCACGTGCCAACACTTCGTCGTAGCTTATCTCATCAAACTTAGTGGCTGTAGGGTCTTTCTCTGGGTCAGCTGTATAGACACCATCCACGCGAGTTCCTTTGAACATTACATCGGCTTCTATCTCTATGCCACGTAAGCTGGAACCTGTGTCGGTAGTAAAATACGGAGAGCCAGTTCCACAGGCAAAAACGCACACCTCACCAGCTTCCATACATTCAATGGCACGCCACTTGGTATAGAACTCACCAATAGGTTCCATTCTGATAGCAGTCAGCACGCGTGTCTTGACTCCAATAGCTGTCAGTGCACTGCTCAATGCCAGTGAGTTGATAGCAGTAGCCAGCATACCCATTTGGTCACCCTTTACACGGTCGAAGCCTTTTGAAGCGCCACTCAGTCCACGGAAGATATTGCCACCACCAATTACGATGCCAATCTGTACTCCCATGTCGTGGATTTCTTTAATCTGCTCAGCATATTCACCCAATCGCTTCTCGTCGATGCCGTGGCCTTTTTCTCCCATCAGACTTTCACCACTCAGCTTCAGTAATATTCTCTTAAACTTTGCCATATTTCTTTCTTATTTTTTTAACAGTTCTTGCAACTCAACAGGTTTGTTGGTAGTGATATAATCAACGTGCTTATCGACGTAATACTGCAACATTTCTGGACTATCCACTGTCCATACATTCACCTCCACACCCAATTCTTGCGCTTGAGTGAGCCATTCAGGATGCTCTGACCTAAGAGCGTTTTGGTGATAGTCAATGCCTTTCAAGCCCAAACTCTTCACCTTCTTAGGGGAATAGTCGCCATCAAGATAATAGATATTGGTGTCAGGCAGCAACTTCTTGAAAGCCAAACAAGCATTGATACTGAAAGCAATGATGTCAGTACGGTCTAACACACCATAATGTTTCAGCTTTCTTACTATCTTAGCAACACATTCATCCTCACGGTTTAAGTCGGAGAGTGATTTCATTTCCAGTACCAATCTTATCTTCAACTCCTTTCCTTTTGCCAGGTATTCATCCAGTGTGGGTAATTTCTCTCCATTATCCAAACGTATGGCTCTTACCTGCTCAAATGTAGAGGTCTCCATGTTTACGCCTTTATACACCTTGTCGTGGTTTACCACCAACTCGCCATCGGCTGTCATCCATACATCGAACTCGGAACCATAGGCACCAATTGAGTCGGCCTTTACCAAAGCGGCAATGGAGTTTTGCGCAGATCCGGGTGTGTCCCAGAAACCACGATGACATATCACTTTCTGACCAAAGACAAAACCTTGAACGTTGGCCATTAACAAAGTCACTATTATCAACAGAACTTTTTTCATAATTATAATACTTTACCTCCAAATTGTCAAACACCAGTCTTCTGCTTTCACATAACTACTTTCAGTCTGCATGTATCACCTATTAGAGTGTCTCAAATTTCTTAGTCTTAATGAATAAGTCGTCTAACCATGCAGTGAGGTAACCGGTGCGAGCCACCAGACTCATGACATTGAATCGCTTGCTTAGATAAGGTACACACTCCAATGTTTGGCGCACATGTTCCCAACTGATTCCAGCTTCAATAGGACGAGTCGGCATGCGACCCAGTTTCAGGATATCATACAGTTGTCTTACAGGCATAATCTGCTGTGCCAAACGGTCTCGAACTTCGGGCCAGTATTCTTTCAGCTGTTGCAGTTCGAAGCTCAGCTTTTCAGGTGTCACGTAGTTTGACATTGCTACCTGCATACCCAGCTTCTGTAATCCCACCTTACTGAGGGCTTCATGAGCTTTACGCTCGTAGGTTTCCAAAGTAGGCCATTCTTTGACACACTTCTTCACATCGAGCACTTCATCAAACGGGAATGCCAGCAATTTGTTGTATACAGCAGATATTGCTAATAATGCGATGCTCAGCAGTTTGCCATGGGATATCTTGTCTTTACCACTCACAGCACGTTCCATCTCCCAGATGCCTGTAAGCTGGTGTTCAGCACCTGAAGAAGGCAGGTCACTCTTAACCACTTGCATGGCCAAACCACTCAGCAACAAGCCCTCCATCATCTTCTCAATGTTCTTGCGCTCATCGATAGGTTCGCCTGCCATGATTCTTTCCACTGACAACATTGTTTCATGGTATCCGTTCTGACTCATTTTCCACGCCTTCTCATTGATGTGGTCAATACCCATCCAGTCAGCCAGGATCCAGTCAGCACCTGCTGTCATCTTTGCCAGCAGGTCAGCATAGCCAGACTGATTCAGCTCTGTAGGTGCATGGATGATGATGTCGGTATCAGCTAATACCGCTTGTGGACCTGGACAGGGGAACGACTGCTTGATGCCGTTCATGCGGATAGCAGCTCCATAAGCCGTATATCCACCATTTGAAGCAGCAGTAGGTACTACCATATAGTGTCGACCCGACAGGTGAGCGGCCAGTTTAGTAAGGTCATTCAAAGTACCAGCTCCAACGGCGATAGGTATCACTTCCACTGGCAGTTGGTGCAGGCGATCTAGTAAGATGCCCATGGTGTCGAAATTGGCATGCAGGTTCTTTCCTTCGTAGATAACATGCTCTTCTACCACCACGCCGGCTTTCATCAGCGATTCCTCCACCTGCTTGCCTGCAATAGGAAAAGTGTTGGTGTCAGCCACAACAATTGCCTTGCAATGTGGGAACTGTTTCACAAACAACTCACCTACCTGGTCGATGATGCCAGCACCTATGCGCATGGCACGAGTATCGTTGATAGACTGCAAAGCCTGTTCCATCTGCAACATGCCATTTCTGAAGAAACGGGGTGTATAGGCAGGGTCTTCCTTAATCAAGGAATAGATATGCTGAATGATATCAGGATTAAACTCCAGTGAAAACTCGTAATTTTGCATATATCAGTTTTTCTAACAAACGTTTTTCATCCAACAAAAATATACAATGGTTTTGAATTATCAAAATTATTTCAGTCTATTCACTGTAATCTTTGAAGGGTGAGCCTTCTCGTGGAAGATTTTAATGTCCGACTTGATGAAATCCTGTTCATCGGCCTGTGTAATATCGATGAATTGCTGCGGATTCAGGTCGTTCAAAGGGAACCATGTGCTCTGCACCTGGACCACAATACGATGTCCTTTTTGGAAACAATGGGCAATGTCGGGAAGAGCAAACTTTACCTGTGTCACCTTTCCTGGCTTGAAACCTTCGGGATGTTCGAAGCTATTGCGGTATCTGCCTCTCATCACTTCTCCTCGCACTAGCATCTGATAGCTACCCATAATGGTGGTTAGGGGTCTACCTCCATTGAATCGGTCCTCTATGTCCTTACTGTATTTGAAATCCTCGGGGAATTCGTCAATCACCTTTACTATAAAGTCTGCATCCGTGGTACTGATGGCCACTTGCAAGTCTGCCATGATTTCACCAGTAAGCGTTACATCCTCGGTTAGTACCTCACTACGGAAAGTCAATACATCAGGGCGACGCTCAGCAAAACGCTGGTCACGTGTCATATACTCGCGTGCCCTGCTTCTGCCGATCACATCGGTATAAGGAACGGGATGATTGGGGTCTGATGCGTAAAGACTGAATGAACTGCCTTTTTGTGGAGCTGCGTTACTTAGCTGTCCATCGGCTTGCAAATAGAAATTTACAGGTTCACTGTCTTTGGGTGGCCACTGGTCGAATTTCTTCCATTCATTGGCACCTGTGATGAACATATAGATATGGTTGTCCAAGTCTGGTGTAGGTCCCTCACCATTCAAATAGTATTGGAAGAAGTTAAACTCCACCTCGTGCAGGTAATAGTCTGAAGTGTTTGCCCCGAAGTATATGTCCCCCAGGTGATTGCCCCTGTCGCGTTCCCATGCTCCATGAAACCAAGGACCCATGATGAACTGCGTCTGTGTTTGCGGGCTCTGTTGTTTCAGTGCCTTATACACGCCCCAGGTACCGTAGCAGTCTTCTGCATCAAATAACCCGCCTGTCAGCAAGATGGCTGGTTTTACATCTTTTAGGTGCCTGCGAGCATCGCGTGCTTGCCAAAAGGCATCGTAGTCTGGGTGTGCCATTAGGTCTTTCCAGAAGGCAATACTGTCACCTACAATCTTCGTGATGTTTTTGAGTGTCTTTTGTCTTAGGAAGAAACTATACTCGTCATCTTGGAAGAAAGGCTTCATACGGCTTTGTGTTGTGGTAGGAACAGGACGTGGTCGTCCAAAAAACTGAGCCACAAAGTTCAGCATGTCGGTAGTCATCAGTACCCCATGATGGTGATAGTCATCACCCATCCACCAGTCTGTCACTGGTGCCTGTGGAGATACCGCTTTGATGGCAGGATGTTCACTTAGAGCAGCCATCGTGGCATAAAACCCAGGGTAGGAGGTACCCAGCACACCAATGTTGCCATTAGTCTTAATATTGTTTACCAGCCATTCTGCCGTATCATATGTGTCACTGGCTTCGTCGATGTCTTTTGTGTCCTGTTTGTTAGCAATAAAAGGTCGAACATCTACAAAGTTGCCTTCACTCATCCATTTCCCTCTTACGTCTTGCAGTACAATAACATAACGTTGCCTTGCATAGTTGCGCAACTTACCCCACAAGTTAGAACTATAACCATTGCCGTAGGGCGATGCCTGATAGGGGGTACGTTGCATAATTACGGGTGTTAGCTTCGTGGCGTCGGTAGGTTCGTAAATAGCGGTAAACAGTTTTACGCCATCTCTCATCGGTATCATCACTTCACGCTTGGTATAATGTTGTTCAACCCATTCGCGTGTTACGTCTTGTGCCTGCATGCAAATGCCTATGAACATGCATACAATGCTTAAACTCCATCTTCTAAATGTTTTAGTCATATTTCTATTCATTTTGTTATCAATAATTGGGAATATGGTGCAAATATATAGAAAACGCCCTTTTCATGCAATCGCTTATACTATTTTTTATGTCTTCAAATAAAATAGACTGCGCCTCAACATAAAAAATAAACTGTTTATTTTGTTCTGTCTTTGGCTTGCATTATCTTTGCCCCTCAAATAATGATAATATGATTGTTTGCATTGCAGAGAAACCATCGGTGGCAAGGGATATCGCGCAAGTCTTGGGAGCTCGTGAACGAAAAGACGGTTATATTGAAGGTAATGGGTATCAAGTGACCTGGACCTTCGGGCATCTTTGTACCCTGAAAGAACCACAAGACTACTCGGACTCTTGGAAGTCATGGAGCCTGGGGGCATTGCCTATGGTACCTCCACGTTTCGGCATCAAACTCATAGCTAATGATACCTATGAGAAACAGTTTCATATTATCGAAGGACTGATGCAGAAAGCCGACATGATTATCAATTGCGGTGATGCTGGTCAAGAGGGCGAACTGATTCAGCGATGGGTGATGCAAAAGGCTGGTGCCAAGTGCCCAGTTAAGCGACTATGGATATCGTCGCTGACAGAAGAATCTATCCGCGAAGGTTTCCAACACTTGCACGAGGCTTCCGACTATCAGTCGCTCTATGAGGCAGGGCTGAGCCGTGCAATTGGCGACTGGCTCTTGGGTATGAATGCTACACGTCTTTATACAATTAAATATGGTCAGAACCGTCAAGTACTGAGTATTGGACGTGTACAGACCCCTACCTTGGCATTGATTGTGAGTCGCCAGCAGGAAATCGAGAACTTCGTACCTAGGCAGTATTGGGAACTGAAAACTACCTATCGTGAAATGTTGTTCAGTGCAGTTGTGAAAAAGAGTGATGAAGAACTGATTGCTGAGGCTGAGAAGAACAAGAAAGACGATGAGCCTATTGATATCTCAAAGATAGATAATCCGGGAATGGAACCTATTGCCAATGAAAATGATGGCTTGGCACTAGTGGAACATCTGAAGAACCTGCCTTTTGAGGTGTCTGATGTAACAAAGAAACCAGGTAAAGAGTATCCTCCTCGTTTGTATGACCTAACCTCGTTGCAGGTGGATTGCAATAAGAAGTTTAACTTCAGTGCCGACGAAACGCTCAAACTTATCCAGAGTCTTTATGAGAAGAAGGTAACTACCTATCCGCGTGTTGATACTACTTTCTTGAGTGACGACATCTATCCCAAGTGCTCGAATATACTCAGGGGGTTAAAAGGTTATGAAGCTTTGACGGCACCATTGCAAGGGAAGGCCTTACCCAAGAGTAAGAAAGTATTTGACAACTCAAAGGTTACTGACCACCATGCCATTATCCCAACAGGTCAGCCACCTGTGAATCTTACAGATCAAGAGAAGAAAGTGTTCGACCTTGTGGCTCGACATTTTATTGCCGTGTTCTACCCCGAATGCAAGATCAGCACTACCACCATCGAGGGTAGGGTAGAAGATATCCCATTCAGAACCAGTGGGCGCCAAGTCATAGATCCAGGCTGGCGAGTGGTGTTTGCACAAACTGAAAATGGTAAGTTGAAGATAGAGAATGATGAAGCAGAAGTTAACAATTCTTCATCTGCAGGGGATAATGTTCTAAGTTCAATATTAAATCTTCAGTTTAAGAAAGGTGAGCAAGGCCCTCACATCCCTGAACTGCAAGAGAAATGGACACAACCTCCTCGCCCTTATACAGAAGCTACCTTACTCCGTGCGATGGAAACAGCAGGTAAGCTGGTGGATAACGACGAATTGCGAGATGCCTTGAAAGAAAATGGTATTGGACGTCCTTCTACACGAGCTGCTATTATAGAAACTTTGTTTAAGCGCAATTATATCCGTAAAGAACGAAAAAACCTGGTGGCGACTCCTACGGGCATTGAACTGATAGGATTAATTCGTGAAGACCTGCTCAAGAGTGCTGAACTGACTGGTTTGTGGGAGAAGAAATTGCGTGAAATAGAGAAGAAAACCTATAAGGCAAGTCAGTTCCTTGACGAGTTGAAACAAATGGTGACGGAGATCGTGAATGCCGTGTTATCAGATAACTCCAATCGACGCATCACGGTGGTGAATCCTGGAGAGGAAAAGAAAAAGAAGAAGGCAACTCGATCAGCTAAAGCTGCAGTTTCCCAAGAGCAACCTGTCAAAAGACAGCGTTCTCAAAGACCAACCTCCTCCTTGGGGAATGGAGACCATATTGTAAAACAGCAAGATTCGAGCCAAGTTCAATCTACCCCAACCGAGTCGCAGCAAAATGGAAGCACAGTTCAATCATCAAAGATCAATACTCCGAACGATAGCATCATTGGTCAGCCCTGTCCTGTCTGTGGCAAAGGCCACATCATTAAAGGTAATACCGCTTATGGTTGCTCGGAATGGAAGTCAGGTTGCACTTTCCGTTTGCCGTTTCAAGTAAAGCAGTAGAATTAAAGCATACATACAAAAGAAGGACACTCCTGAGAGTGCCCTTCTTTCTTATTTATAACAACTCAGTTTAATTACAAAGTATGATTTAGAAATTCTGGTGGAATTCTACCACTGCTTCTATGCCCTTGCGGAAAATCTCCAAAGGGAAGTTCTCGTTGGGAGAATGTATGGCGTCGCTCTCTAAGCCGAATCCCATGAGTACTGTTTTGATGCCCAGTACCTTCTCGAAGGTGGCAATGATAGGAATGCTACCTCCACGACGAACAGCTAACGGTTTTTTGCCAAACGCTTTTTCGAAACCCTTCTCGGCTGCCTTGTAAGCTGGTAATGAGATTGGGCACACATAACTTTCACCTCCATGTAGGTAGTCCACCTTCACCTTTACGCTTTTGGGCGCTATTGATTGCAGGTAGTCCATCATCAGTTGTCCAATCTTCTCGTTGTCCTGATGAGGTACCAAACGGGTAGATATCTTAGCATATGCCTTGCTCGGGATTACCGTCTTGGCTCCCTCACCAGTATAGCCACCCCAGATGCCACATACGTCAAACGAAGGTCGGCAACTGTTTCGCTCCAGTGTACTGTAGCCCTTTTCGCCACATAGCTCTTCTACATCGATGGCTTTTTTATATTTCTCCAGATCAAATGGGATGTGGGCAATCATTTCACGCTCCTCCGCCGGCACCTCCTCAACATCATCGTAGAAGTGGGGTATGGTAATGCGCCCGTCAGCATCCGTCATCTGTGCAATTAGTTTACAAAGCACATTGATCGGATTAGCAACGGCACCCCCGAAATGACCACTGTGCAGGTCGCGATTTGGGCCAGTTACTTCTACTTGCCAATAAGATAAACCACGCAGACCAGTAGTCAGAGAGGGAAGGTCTTTGCCTAACATTGAGGTATCAGATACCAGTATGATGTCAGCTTTGAGCAGTTCCTTGTGCTTCTCGCAGAAAGGTTCTAAACTCATCGAACCAATCTCCTCTTCGCCTTCAAGGATGAATTTTACGTTGTTTCTCAATAGGTTATGCTTTACTACATACTCAAAAGCCTTGGTCTGAATGAAACTCTGTCCCTTGTCATCGTCGGCACCACGAGCCCAGATAATATCATCTTTGATAACAGGCTCAAATGGGTCGGTTTTCCATAATTCCAGAGGTTCAACAGGCATTACATCGTAATGTCCGTATATCAAAATGGTCTTTGCCTTCGGATCCACTATCTTCTCGGCATATACCATTGGGTTGCCATCAGATGGCATCACCTCTGCCTTGTCGGCACCAGCTGCCAATAATAGCTCTTTCCAACGCTCGGCACAACGAATCATATCGTTTTTGTGTGCCGATTCTGAACTAATGCTGGGGATGCGTATCAAGCTGAACAGTTCATCAATCATGCGCTGCTCATTGTCTTGGATGTATTGTTTAATCATAGCTTGGTTGTTTTGTTGAGTAAGTAATAGTCGAGGATAGTCATAGCGGTCATTGCCTCTACAATTGGTACGGCTCTTGGCAAAACACAGGGGTCGTGTCGGCCACGGGCTTTCACTATAGCATCCTCTCCATTCACGTTTACCGTTGGTTGTTCAGTTAGCAAGGTGGCCACAGGTTTGAAAGCTACACGGAAATAGATGTCCTGTCCGTTGCTGATACCGCCCTGTATGCCTCCCGAATGGTTTGTCTTGGTACTGATGATACCTTCTTTATTATAGAAGATGTCATTCTGCTCTGAGCCACGCATGTTCATGCCACCAAACCCCTCGCCATATTCAAATCCTTTGGCGGCATTGATACTCATCATGGCACTTGCCAAAGCCGCATGGAGCTTGCCAAACACTGGCTCTCCCAAGCCTACAGGACAACCTTGTACCACGCATCTGATTGCGCCGCCAATGGAATCTCCTTCCGCTTTCACCTCCTTAATCAAATCCTCCATTTCTTGCGCTTTTGCAAGGTCTGGGCATCGCACAGGAGTCTGCTCTATCAAACTGAAGTCGTAGCTTGTATAACTCTTTTCCAAATAGATGTTACCCACTTGTTGGGTATAAGCCGTGATGCTGATACCCAGTTGCTTGAGTGCTAACTTGGCCAAAGCGCCACCCACCACACGGGCAATGGTTTCGCGAGCTGATGAGCGTCCTCCACCCCGATGGTCACGAATGCCATATTTCATTTGATAGGTAAAGTCGGCATGTGAAGGACGAAATACCTCACGCAAGTTGTCATAATCGTTGCTATGCTGGTTGGTGTTATGAACCAAAAAACCTATGGGAGTGCCTGTAGATTTACCCTCGAACACGCCAGAAAGCAGTTCCACTTCATCAGCTTCCTGACGCGATGTAGTCAGCGCTGATTGTCCTGGTTTCCTGCGGGCCAGCTCCCGTTGAATGAAATCCAAGTCGATGCCAATGCCAGCTGGCATGCCATCCACTACACCTCCTATGCCAACGCCATGCGATTCACCAAAGGTGGTCAGTTTGAATAGGTGGCCAAAAGAGTTAGACATAGCTGTTTATCTTTTATTGGCAGTTGCATCCTTCACCACATCCGCCTTCGCCGCAACCACCATCACTGCAGCCAGCGCATCCTCCACAGTTGCCTCCACAACCACCTTCGCCACTCATCACCTTCGCCATTGCAGCCAACTCTTCGTTGGTAGCAGGACGTGTTTCAATGATGGAGCCCGTGAAATGCAGGTCGCAACCAGCTAATGGATGGTTTAGGTCAACCGTCACTTCTGTATCGGTAATGCTACTTACGCTGGCGTTGAAATGCTGACCTTCCGCATTCATCAAAGGAATGATGGCACCCTCAACGATATGCTCGCTGTCAAACTTGCCGTCAATTTCAAAAGTCTTTTTGGGCAGAGCCACAACCTGACGCTCATCATAGATGCCGTATGCATTTTCTTTCTTTATCACGAAATCGAAGGTGTCGCCTTCTTTCAGGTCCTTTATGTTCTCCTCGAACTCGGGCAGTGTAAGTCCCAGTCCACTAATAAACTCGAAAGGCTTCTCTGCTGGAGCCTCTTCTGCAAAATCCCTGTCGCCATCCTCAATGGTGTAGAGCTTGTAGGCAACACTTATAAACTTGTTTTCCATTCTAAATAATTGTTCTTATAAATAATATTGATTGCAAAAATAATGAAAGAATGTGTCAGAACAAAAGCTTTTCTGCGAATTTTATAATATTATTAGTACCTTGCAGCATACCTGTCCTGATTTCGTGGCAAAGTTGGAGATAGCAAGGCAATAAATGCTCAAGTAATATACTTTAGTTGTATCTACACCTTCATCAAGTCACTGATAATATCATCAGATACGAAGATGCCCTCCCTTGAAAGCCGGAGAGTGTCTTCATCTTGTAGCAGAAGACCTTGCTTTAGGAAAGGAGCTGCCAAATGCTGGCAATAGTTGTGGTATGCTTGTCCGAAACGTTGCTGCAAGTCGTTCAAACTAAACCCCTCACAGGTACGTAAACGTGTCATGATAAACTCATTATAGCGTGTGTCTTTATCAAGTGTCTCTTGTTCGTAGTTACGTTGGCCTTTCTCTAGTGCATCGATGTACTTTTGTAGCGATGATACATTCCACTCGCGGCTATCGCCATCGAATGAGTGGGCACCAGGACCACAGCCTAAATAAGGCACCTCGTGCCAGTAGGCACTGTTGTGGCGAGAGCGAAAGCTAGGTAGGGCAAAGTTGGATATTTCATAATGTTCATAGCCAGCTTTGTGCATTTCTTGACAAAGAATGCGGAACAGTTCTACGCTGGTATCTTCATCCACCTCAGCAATCTCATGATTTTGTAACATTTGCCACAATCGTGTGCCCCGCTCATAGGTAAGGTGATAGGCAGAAATGTGTTGCACCTCCAGCGAGAAGGCCTTTTGCAAATCTTCCTTCCATTGCTCGGGCGTTTCTCCTGGCAATCCGTAGATTAAGTCTATGCTAATGTTGCTAAACCCATGTTGCTGACAACGGCGTACAGCCTCGATGGCCTCTTGCGCCGTATGACGACGTCCAATCAGTTGTAGGGTGGGTTCGTGAAACGTCTGGATGCCCATGCTGATACGGTTGAAAGGCAGGGTGGTGAGCATCTTAACATAGTCATCAGTCAGGTCATCGGGGTTGGCTTCAAGGGTGATCTCTTCACAAGTGTCCAAATCATATACTTCCTCTATCTTGTTGAATATCCTACGAAAATCATTTCCAGACAGTTGTGAGGGAGTCCCACCTCCGAAGTAGAGGGTGCCGATGGACGCATCATGCAGGTAGTTTCGTCGCATTGCCAACTCTTCACAAAGCGCATCCACATAGCGTGACTTTAAGTCATGTAATGTGGTAGAGAAGAAGTCGCAATAGGCACAGCGCGTTTTGCAAAAGGGCACATGTATGTAAATTCCTGCCATGATGAGAATATTTATTTCTGCAAAAGTAGTTTATTTTATGCGAAAAGTGTAAATTTGTAGATTAGAAAATAACTAAAACAATGATACCATGAAAAAACATTTGATGACAGGTTTGCTGGCACTGATGGCACTGGGTGTTTACGCACAGGGCAACGAATGGAAAGACCCACGCGTGAACGAAGTGAACCGTTTGCCAATGCACAGCCACTATTTTGCTTTTGAAAACGAAAAAGCTGCTCAGGGTACACCCGAGCAGGCTGCCAATTACATGACCTTGCATGGCAACTGGAAGTTCAATTGGGTAGAAGATGCAGATGCACGTCCTAACGACTTCTGGAAAATAGATTATAATGATCGTGCGTGGGGCACTATGCCTGTGCCTGGCATGTGGGAGCTCAATGGCTATGGGGACCCTTTATATGTGAACATAGGTTATGCTTGGAAGAATCAGTTTGATAATAACCCGCCCGAGATTCCTGTGAAGAAGAACCACGTGGGCTCTTATCGTAAAGAGATAACCGTGCCTGCTGCATGGAACGGCAAGCAGATCATAGCTCATTTCGGTTCAGTGACCTCCAATATCTACCTTTGGGTGAATGGCCGTTTCGTGGGCTATAGCGAAGACAGTAAGTTGGAGGCAGAGTTTGACTTGACTCCTTTTGTTAAACCAGGACAGTCTAATCTTATAGCCTTCCAAGTGTTTCGCTGGTGCGACGGCACTTATTTGGAAGATCAGGACTTTTTCCGCTATTGCGGTGTGGCGCGTGACAGCTACCTTTATGCACGTAGTAAACAACAAATCAGTGATATCCGTGTGACGCCCGACTTGGATGCCCAATATCGTGATGGAAAATTAGACGTTCAGCTCACTACTAAAGGGGGTGGTACAGTAGATCTGGCACTGGTGGATGCTGCTGGTAAGGAAGTCGCAAACCAGAGCCTGAAGGCTGCCCCACAGATGAGAGTAACGCTCAATGTGCCTAACCCTAATAAATGGACGGCCGAGACGCCATACCTCTATACACTCAAGGCTACATTAAAGAACGGCGCCGATGTAGTGGAAGTTATTCCTGTGAAGGTTGGTTTCCGTAAGATAGAAATCAAGAATGCGCAAGTGTTGGTGAATGGACAACCTGTACTCTTTAAGGGTGCCGACCGTCATGAACTTGATCCTGATGGTGGTTATGTGATGTCGCGCGACCGTATGATACAGGACATTCAGATAATGAAGAAGTTCAATATCAATGGTGTCAGAACCTGTCATTATCCAGATGACTCTTACTGGTATGACTTGTGCGACCAATATGGTATTTATGTAGTAGCAGAGGCCAACCTTGAATCACATGGCATGGGTTATGGCAAGGAAACATTGGCCATACGTGATGACTACAAACTAGCACACATGCAACGTAATCAGCGCAATGTGCAACGCAACTATAACCATCCGAGCATCATTTTCTGGTCGCTTGGTAACGAGGCAGGATATGGTGAAAACTTTGAAGCGGCCTATGATTGGGTAAAGGCAACAGACAAGAGCCGTCCTGTCCAGTACGAGAGAGCAGGCTATGATGGTAAGACCGATATCTATTGCCCGATGTACTTGGACTATAACAATGCTATCAAGTATAGCGAGGATCTAGCAAAGACCAAACCGCTGATTCAGTGCGAATATGCTCATGCAATGGGTAACTCTGAAGGTGGATTCAAGGAGTATTGGGAAATCATTCGTAAATACCCTAAATACCAGGGTGGCTTTATCTGGGACTTCGTTGATCAGTCCATTCGTTGGGAGAAGAATGGCAAGATGATTTATGGTTATGGTGGCGATTTCAACAAATTTGATGCCAGCGACCAGAACTTCTGTGACAATGGTTTGATAAGTCCAGACCGTGTGCCTAATCCCCATATGTATGAGGTGGGCTACTACTACCAGAATATCTGGACAAAGCCCGTAGATATGGAGAAAGGTCTCATCAGTGTGTATAATGAAAACTTCTTCCGTGACCTCTCCGACTACTACATGGAGTGGACTTTGTTGCATAACGGCAAGGTAGAAAAGACGGGCAGGGTAGATAACCTAAACGTAGCACCTCAGCAAACAGCTAACATCCAACTTGATTATGGTGAAACTTGCAAGCACTGTGAATGGTTGCTCAATGTGAGCTATAAGCTGAAGCAACGTGACGGTCTACTGCCTGTAGGCTTTGAGGTGGCTAAGGATCAGTTGGTAATCAACCCATTCCAGGGTACCAACGTAGAATTGAAGAACAAAGTGACTAATAATGTAGAAACCTTAAAGCCTGTTATCGACAATAAAGATAAGAACTATATTATTATAAGTGGAGAGCAGTTCAGGATGGAGTTCAGTCGCCAGACGGGCTACTTGGTGAAATACCAGCTTGCCGGACAGGAGGTATTACAGGAGGGCGCTTCACTGACACCTAACTTCTGGCGTGCTCCTACTGATAACGACTTTGGTGCTCGCCTGCAGTTGCGCTATGCTGCTTGGAAGAATCCAGAGATGAAACTGAAGAAACTGTCGCAGGAAGAGAAAGACGGTATGGCACTGGTGAAGGCAGAGTATGACATGGATGCTGTGAAGGCGAAGCTGGAACTGACCTACCTTATTAATAATAAAGGAGCCGTGAAGGTAACACAGAAACTTACTGCCGATAAGGATGCCAAGGTGGCCAATATGTTCCGCTTCGGTATGCAGTTGCCTATGCCAGAGAATTATGAAACGATTGAATACTATGGCCGTGGTCCTATCGAGAACTATGCTGACCGTAACAACAATACCTTCCTGGCCATCTATCACCAGACGGTTACTGACCAGTTCTACCCATATATTCGTCCGCAGGAGAATGGCAACAAGACCGATATCCGCTATTGGAAGATGACCAACCAAACGGGTAAGGGTATTCAGATTGTAGCAGAACAACCCTTCTCTGCATCTGCCCTGCATTATACCATCGAACAGTTGGATGAAGGTGTGGCAAAGCGTCAGATGCACTCGCATGAGATAGAACCTGCACGTCTTACCAACCTGTTGATTGACAAAGCACAGATGGGCCTGGGATGTATTACCAGCTGGGGTACGCTGCCTTTGGAGGAGTATATGCTGCCTTATCAGGATTATGAGTTTACCTTTGTTATTTCACCCATTGACAGCAACATTGTGATTGACTAATTTAGTTATGAAATTGTAAAAAAGTGCCCAAAGAGTTGCTTTTTATACTTAGATTTGCTAATTTGCACCGCTTTTTTACAAAGCACCTGGTGAAAGATTATAAATTTAATAATTAAATACCATGAAAGTTTATCAAACTAACGAAATTAAGAACATTGCCTTGTTAGGTAGTGATGGCGCCGGAAAAACCACTCTCACAGAGTCTTTGCTCTTTGAGGGTGGTATCATAAAACGTCGCGGTAGAGTGAGTCAGAAGAACACAGTGAGTGACTACTTCCCTGTAGAACAGGAATATGGCTACTCTGTCTTCTCCACAGTATTTCATGTAGAATATAACGGCAAGAAGCTGAATATCATCGACTGCCCGGGTAGTGATGACTTTGCAGGAGCATATCTGACTGCCTTGAACGTAACAGATACAGCTATCCTGTTGCTCAATGGCCAGTATGGCCCTGAGGTAACGACTCAGAACCACTTCCGTTATACCGAGAAGTTGGGTAAGCCAGTTATTTTCCTGGTAAACCAGTTGGATAGCGACAAGTGCGACTATGACAATTGCGTTGAGCGCCTGCGTGAGACTTATGGTTCAAAGGTTGTTCAGATTCAGTATCCGTTGAATCAGGGTCCTGATTTCAACTCACTGATTGATGTGCTGCTGATGAAGAAGTATTCATGGGGTCCTGAAGGTGGTGCACCTACCATTGAGGATATCCCTGCTTCTGAGATGGACAAGGCTACCGAGTTGCACAACAAGTTGGTGGAAGCAGCTGCTGAACACGATGAGGCTTTGATGGAGAAATTCTTCATGGAGGAGCCTTTGAATGAAGATGAGCTGCGTTTGGGTATCCGCAAGGGTCTGGCAAGCCGTGGCATGTTCCCAGTGTTCTGCGTTTGCGCTGTGAAGGATATGGGCGTTCGCCGTCTGATGGAGTTCCTGGGCAACGTAGTGCCTTTCGTTGATGATATGCCAGCTGTAAAGAACACAGCAGGTGAGGAAGTGAAACCAGATCCTAATGGTCCTACTTCTGTATTCTTCTTCAAGACTTCAGTTGAACCACATATCGGTGATGTTCAGTACTTCAAGGTAATGAGCGGTACGCTGAAGGAAGGTGATGACCTGACCAATGCTGACCGTGGCTCTAAGGAGCGCATCGCTCAGATCTACTCTCCTGCAGGTGCCAACCGCGAGAAGGTAGAGATGATGGTAGCTGGTGATATCGGCTGTACAGTGAAGTTGAAGGATGTTCGCGTAGGTAACACCTTGAACGGCAAGGATTGCGAGTACCGTTTCGACTTCATCAAGTATCCTAACTCTAAGTACTCACGTGCTATCCGTCCTGCTAACGAAGCAGATATGGAGAAGATGATGGGCTTGCTGAACCGTATGCATGAGGAAGACCCAACTTGGATTGTTGACCAGTCTAAGGAATTGCGTCAGACTATCCTCTATGGTCAGGGTGAGTTCCACCTGCGTACCTTGAAGTGGCGCATGGAGAACAATGAGAAGATGCAGATTGTCTATGATGAGCCACGCATCCCATATCGTGAAACCATTACTAAGGCAGCCCGTGCAGACTATCGTCATAAGAAACAGTCAGGTGGTGCTGGTCAATTTGGTGAGGTTCACCTCATTGTAGAGCCTTATACCGAGGGCATGCCTGAACCTACCGTTTATAAGTTCAATGGTCAGGAATATCGTATCTCTGTTAAGGGTAAAGATGAGTATCCATTGGAGTGGGGTGGTAAGTTGGTGTTCTACAACGCTATCGTTGGTGGTTCAATCGACGCTCGATTCATGCCTGCTATCCTGAAGGGTATCATGTCACGTTTGGAGCAGGGCCCGTTGACCGGTTCATATGCTCGTGACGTACGTGTTATCGTTTACGATGGTAAGATGCACCCAGTAGATTCTAATGAAATCTCATTCATGCTGGCTGGCCGTAACGCTTTCAGCGAGGCATTCCGCAACGCAGGTCCTAAGATCCTGGAGCCTATCTATGATGTAGATGTTCTGGTGCCTGCTGACTACATGGGTGATGTGATGAGTGACTTGCAGGGTCGTCGTGCCATGATCATGGGTATGGACAGCGAGTCTGGTTTCCAGAAGCTGAGTGCTAAGGTGCCTCTGAAGGAAATGTCATCTTACTCAACTGCCTTGAGTTCATTGACTGGTGGTCGTGCATCATTTGTTATGAGCTTCTCAGGCTACGAACTCGTTCCTACTGATGTGCAGAACAAGCTCATCAAGGAGTTCGAGGAAAGCAACAAGGAAGACGAATAAGCGTACACACCTTATTTATATATACACGGACCGCATCGACATTTCGGTGCGGTCCGTGTTGTTTTTTAATATTGTTAACGCAAATCTTCGAAAAAAATTAACAATTTGCTTGCATGTTATGAATGTAATTGTTAAATTTGCTCCGTCAATGAGACAAAAACAACAAGACATAACGCAGATATGAAGAAAACGACAATATGGATATTAGGCATTGTGATGGGACTTTCGTTCCTCAGTCTGCTATATCTGCAGATCAGCTACATCGAGGAGATGGCTACCATGCGCAATGAGCAGTTCGACGAGTCCGTCAAGCGTGCTTTGCTGGCAGCATCGAAGGATGTAGAGTCTGAGGAAGTAGACCGATGGTTGCGTGAAGACATCTCTTCGATTGACCGCAATGCTTGGAGTCAGAGTTCTCAGAATTCCAAGACCCAATCCCAGAGCTTTACTATAACGGGACCTGATGGTTCAAAGATTGAGCTGAAGACCTTCTCGGGAGGAACCCAAGAGTTGCCTAAAGCGATGATATCCCGTCGTCATGGTACCAAGACCATCCCACAGACCTCACGCTCAATGGCTGAAATGCTGAGAAACCGCTACCTCTACCAGCGCGATTTGCTGGATGAGATTGCCTGGCAGATGGTGTATAATGCTGATGTGAAACCCGTATCTGAAAGAATCAACTTTAGGAACCTCGATAATTACATCCATTCTGGATTGGTGGACAATGGCGTGAACCTCAGCTATCACTTCAAGGTGATTGACGGTGATGGTAAGGAGGTATATCGTTGTTCAGATTTCAATGAGAAGGGGAGCGACCAGATTTATACTCAGCCATTGTTCTTGAATGATACACCAGCACGTATGAGTATGGTACAAGTGCATTTCCCTGGTAAGCGCGACTATATCTTTGACTCTGTGAGTTTCATGATTCCGTCAGTGGTATTCACCCTGGTATTGCTGGTTACCTTCATCTTTACCATTTATGTCATCTTCCGTCAGAAGAAGTTAACCGAGATGAAGAATGACTTTATCAACAACATGACACATGAGTTTAAGACACCTATTTCTACCATCTCGTTGGCTGCTCAGATGCTCAATGACCCGGCAGTATCGAAATCACCGAGCATGTTCCAGCACATATCGGGTGTCATTAACGATGAAACCAAACGCCTGAGACTTGAAGTAGAAAAGGTGTTGCAAATGTCAATGTTCGACCACGACAAGGCCACCATGAAGCCTAAGGAGATTGATATGAACGCCCTGATTGAGGGCGTAGTCAATACCTTCGCATTGAAGGTGGAACGCTATAATGGCAAGATTGACAGCGAGCTGTTGGCTGAAGACCCTATTGTTTATGCCGACGAGATGCACATCACCAATGTCATCTTCAACCTCATGGACAATGCGGTGAAATACAAGCGCGAGGATGTTGATTTGCACCTCACCGTCAAGACGTGGAACGAGGGCAAGAAGTTGATGATTGCCGTGCAGGACAACGGCATCGGTATCAAGAAAGAAAATTTAAAAAAGATATTTGATAGGTTCTACCGCGTGCATACAGGTAATCTGCACGATGTAAAGGGATTTGGTTTGGGACTGGCCTATGTGAAGAAGATTATTACCGACCATAATGGTACTATCAAGGCCGAGAGCGAACTGAATGTCGGGACCAGATTTATTATTGCATTACCTTTATTTAATCTTGAGTGATATGGACGATAAATTACGTATTCTATTATGTGAGGACGATGAGAATCTGGGCATGCTGCTCAGAGAGT
Source organism: uncultured Bacteroidales bacterium (assembly GCA_902779085.1). Classification (GTDB taxonomy): domain Bacteria; phylum Bacteroidota; class Bacteroidia; order Bacteroidales; family Bacteroidaceae; genus Bacteroides. The sequence continues at coordinate 53,524 of CACYZY010000006.1, forward strand.
ACTTACAGGCCAAAGGCTATATTGCAGATCTCTTCCCCGATGGAGATGCAGGCTACAAGGCATTCTTAAAGACCAAGTATGACATCTGCGTGTTTGACGTGATGATGCCGAAGAAAGATGGTTTCACGCTGGCAAAAGAGGTACGCTCTGCCAATTCTGAGGTACCTATCATTTTCTTGACTGCTAAGACGCTGAAGGAAGATATCCTGGAAGGTTTCAAAATTGGTGCCGATGATTATATCACAAAACCTTTCAGTATGGAAGAGCTGACTTTGCGTGTTGAGGCAATTTTGCGCAGAGTAAGAGGCAAACGCAACAAAGACAACAACACCTTTAAGATTGGTAAGTTTACCTTTGATATCCAGAAACAGATCCTGTCGATTGATGGCGAGCAGACTAAGCTTACCACCAAGGAGTCAGAGCTGTTGAACCTGCTCTGCACTCATGCCAATGATGTGCTGAACCGTGACTTCGCCCTGAAGACTATATGGATTGACGACAACTACTTCAATGCACGTAGCATGGATGTATATATCACCAAACTGCGTAAGCACCTGAAGGCAGACCCTGCTATTGAGATTATCAATATTCACGGCAAGGGCTATAAGCTGATTATCCCAGAGTCTAATGAAGGCTAATCTTCAAGGATGTAAGGAAAATAATTAAGGCAGCTTCTTATGAAGCTGCCTTTTCTTTTCAAACACGATTTCGTGTGGGAAGATTAGTCTGCCAAACGCTTGTTGATAACGATGTAAACGATCAGACCTACAACCATCAGGAAGAAGAGGCCACCCAATACACCATTGTTGTTAACGTTGCCGGTTAACTGGCAAGCAATCATGCCAATACCACCCAGCAGGATTAAAATCAGTCCCAGATTCTTTAAAAAGCCTTTCATGTGTACACTATTTTTTAATTATTATTTTAATCTGACTAAAATCATTTACAAAGAAAAGGAAAAATCTTTAACGAACGAAATAATTTCAGGTAAAAATATAAAAAAGAACCTAATTATTTTCGTTTTGGCCTCTTATGCCTCTTTATTTGGCTTCTCTTGCATATTGTAAAAGATCTTTTTCAGCAGGTCCTGTCCTATAGCCAATTCTTCGGGTGAGACATTGATCAGTGCCTCACGCATAGTGGCATTGGCCACTAAGAATGCCTTTTCCTCAATAGCCTTCCCCTCTGGTGTTAGCAGAATCAGGTTGTTACGCTTGTCGTTCTCGTCGGTCATTCTTTTGGCCAGACCTTTCTCTTCCAGGCTGTCAATTAGCCTTGTCATATTAGGCTTGTCCTTAAAAGTGATGTTGCATAGTTCTTGCTGTGTCACCCTGTCCTTTTTCCATAAGAGTGACAACACGGTAAGTTGCTCTGGTGAGATGTCGATACCTTTTTTCTTGAAATCCATGACCAGTCGCCTGTTAATGGCAGCAGACACCCTTCCGTTCAATACTGCGAAGATCAAGGTCACGTCAAAATCAAACTGCTCTATTCCTTTCATGTTTGCCTTTTATTATTATTTTATCCACAAAGATACGAAAAATTTTTGCAGTTCAAAATAAAATCCCTACCTTTGCAACCGCATTTTGCAAAAACAAATAATTTTTAATCATTAAACAGTATGAATCAATACGAAACCGTTTTCATTTTGACTCCCGTTTTGTCTGACGAACAGATGAAGGAAGCGGTAGGAAAGTTCACTGGCATCATCACCGACAACGGTGGCAAGATTGTCAATGAAGAAAGCTGGGGCTTGAAGAAGCTGGCTTATCCTATTGAGAAGAAGACCACTGGTTTCTATCAGTTGGTAGAGTTTGAGGCTGATCCTACAGTGATCGCTAAGTTAGAGGTTAATTATCGTCGTGATGAGCGCGTTCTTCGCTTTTTGACATTGAAGCAGGAAAAATATGCTGCTGAATATGCTGCAAAGAGAAGAGGTCTTAAAACTAAAAAGGAGGATTAATTATGGCACAGAATCAGAACGTTCAAGAGCAGTCTGAAATCAGATATTTGACTCCCCCTTCAGTAGATATTAAGAAGAAGAAGTACTGCCGCTTCAAGAAAGCTGGTATCAAGTACATCGACTATAAGGATCCTGAGTTCCTGAAGAAGTTCCTCAACGAGCAGGGCAAGATTCTGCCACGCCGTATCACTGGTACTTCCTTAAAGTTCCAGCGCCGTGTTGCGCAAGCTGTGAAGAGAGCCCGTCACTTGGCTCTGCTGCCTTATGTAACTGACATGATGAAATAATAAGGAGGAGATAGTATGGAGATTATTTTGAAAGAAGATGTAATCAATTTGGGTTACAAGAACGATATCGTTAAGGTAAAGAACGGTTATGGCCGTAACTACCTCATCCCTACTGGCAAGGCTGTCATCGCTTCTCCTTCTGCAAAGAAGCAGTTGGCTGAAGACCTGAAGCAGCGTGCTCACAAGCTTGAGAAGATCAAGAACGAGGCTTTGGCTAAGGCTGAGCAGTTGAAGGACGTAAGTCTGAAGATTGCAGCTAAGGTTAGTAACACCGGTACCATCTTCGGCTCTGTTGGTGCTATGCAGGTAGCTGACGAGTTGGCTAAGCTGGGCATCGAGATCGATCGCAAGATCATCACCGTTAAGGGTGCTGTTAAGGAGGTTGGCAAGTACGTAGCTAACGTACAGCTGCACAAAGAAGTGAAGGTTGAGATTCCTTTCGAAGTTGTAGCTGAGGCTGAAGAGGCTTAATAAACCCTCAAACATATTCAAAGAAGGCTCTGCATTGTGCAGGGCCTTCTTTCGTTTCTCGTCTACTACGGGTAGAGCGGCCTTCTACTACGGGAAGACGGGCAGTCCTCCCGTAGTAGAGTTTTATCGCTCTTTTTGCTCCAATATCCCCGACTGCTTGTTGCAATATTTGTTATGGGGTGATGCTGATGCCTTCTATGGGTTGCCGCGATGCTTGTTAAGAGGTGACGCAAAGCCTCCCGTTACCTGTCGCAATATCTCCTTTACCCCTATAGCAGATACTACAACGAGAGATAGCAAATACTGCAGCTAGTGATGGCAAGCCTTACCCTATGAGATTGCCATCATAAACCATAGGTTTAGCAGTTGTAAACCATAGGTTTATGGGGCATTAATCATATGTTATTACCCTATTAATGCATTTGTCATTTTGGGGACGCCTCTTTGTCAAGTTAAACATTCTTTAGGAGGTTATATATAAAATAATAGGCGGGGCATAAGCCTCGCCTATTAATCTTTTGTGACATTTATAATGTCAGGAGTTGAGATTACTTCTTCTCACCTAACTGCTTCTTAGCAGCATTGGCAGCGTCGTCAATAGCCTGCTTAGCAGCATCCTTAGCAGCGTTGGTAACCTCATCTGCCTTGTCCTTAGCAGCCTGCTTCAGTTCTTCACCTGCCTGCTTTGCAGCATCCTTAACTGCATCCTTTACCTCTACAGCCTTGTCAGCAGCTGCCTCAGAAGCAGCAGCGGCTACAGCTGCAACAGAGTCCTTCAGATTCTGTGCTGCCTTGGTAGATTCTTCATTGTTTGCCTTGTTACCTCCGCAAGATGCGAGAGATACAGCTACGATAGTAGCTACGAATAATACAATCTTTTTCATAGTTCACTTGCTTTAATAAACTAATAACTAATGTTTTACATTTGCTTTTAGGTGGTAGGGTAAGACCTCCCTTGCCTAAAAACCTTGCAAAGATAGGACGTTTTTTAATACGTTGTTCTCTAAAAATAGGAAAAATGCTTTTTTTGCTGTACTTTTGTATCGTGTTATGGAGATGAACGATGACAGATAACCAGTTTTTCGAAGACAAAAAGGCGGTTTACTATACATTGGGCTGCAAACTGAATTTCTCGGAAACGGCAACTATCAACAAGTTGCTGCAAGAAGCGGGCATCAGGAATGTACGTAGGGGAGAAGAGGCTGATGTGTGTATAGTAAACACCTGCTCGGTGACCGAGGTGGCTGATCGTAAATGTCGGCAGGCCATACACCGGCTGCACAAGCAACACCCCCATGCTTTCATGGTGGTGATGGGCTGCTATGCACAGCTGAAACCGCAGACGGTGGCAAGCATTCCTGGTGTGGACGTGGTGCTGGGCGCTGAGCAGAAGAAAGATTTGCTGCAATATCTGGGTGACCTGTCAAAACACAACGAAGAGGGCGAGGCTTTCACTTCGCCATTAAAGGATATCCGTTCGTTTGCTCCATCGTGCTCACGTGGCAACCGTACGCGCTACTTCCTGAAGGTGCAGGATGGCTGCAACTATTTCTGTACTTACTGCACCATACCTTTTGCTCGTGGCAGGAGCCGCAACGGCAGCATTGCCTCACTGGTGGAAGATGCCTGTAAGGCTGCTCTTGAAGGAGGCAAGGAGATTGTGATTACAGGAGTAAACATAGGCGATTTCGGACAGACTACAGGCGAGAGTTTCTTGGATTTAATCAAGGCATTGGATGAGGTGGAGGGTATTGAACGCTATCGCATTTCTTCTATCGAGCCTGACTTGCTGACGGATGAAATCATCGACTTTGTGGCGCATTCCAAACATTTTATGCCGCATTTTCATATTCCTCTACAGTCGGGGTGTGATGAGGTGCTGAAGTTGATGCATCGCCATTATGACAGGGCTTTGTTCGCTCATAAGATCAAGCGCATCAAGCTACTGATGCCCCATTGTTTCATTGGTGTGGATGTGATGGTAGGCACTCGTGGTGAGAGAGATGAATACTTTGAGGATTCCTATCAATTTATTAAGGGACTGGATGTGACGCAGCTACATGTGTTCAGCTATTCAGAGCGACCAGGAACGAAGGCATTGCTGATTGATTATGTGGTGCCTCCGCAGGTAAAGCATGAACGCAGTCAGCGTTTGCTGGAACTGTCGGATGAGAAAACACATGCTTTTTATCAGCAGTTTGTTGGTCAGGAGATGCCTGTGTTGTTAGAGAAGTCGAAAGCCGGACAGCCCATGCATGGATTCACACCTAATTATATACGTGTGGAAGTGGAGAACCGTCCTGAGTTGGACAATCACATCGTGATGGTCAACTTGGGAGAAATGAACGAGGCAGGCGACGCTTTAAAAGGGAGGATACTATCATGATTTACGGACAACGAATGAGTTATTGGCTTGCCTATGCTGGTATGCATCTGCTGGCTTTTTTGCCATTCCGTGCATTGTATGCGCTGTCCGATTGCCTGTATGTGCTGCTTCGTTATGTAGTGGGCTATCGGAAAAAGGTGGTGCGCACTAACCTGCGTAACTCATTCCCTGAGAAGAGCAAACATGAACTGCGTGAGATTGAGCGTAAGTTTTATCATTATATCTGCGACTATATGGTGACAGAGGTGAAGCTGGCGCGCATTACTGCTCAGGACATTATTGAGCGTATGAGTTATGACAATATTGATGTCTTCAGCGACAGGGTAGAACAGGGCAGGGGCATAGCTCTGCTGATTCCTCATTATGGCAACTATGAGTGGCTGATAAATCTGAAACTCTTTGTACCCAGTGAATACCCTATTCTGCATATCTACAAACCACTGCACAATCCTTATCTCGACGAAATGCTGAAACAAATGCGGTCGAGGTTCGGAGGGGTAAACGTGGCAAAGCATGCTACGGTGCGTACTTTGGTAAAGATGCACAAAGAAGGAGACCTCTTTGGCGTGGGCTTTATTAATGATCAGTCGCCCAACAAGACGGAAGCAAATTATTGGACCACTTTCCTGAACCAAGACACTGTGTTTATGGATGGAGCTGAGAAACTGTCGAAGATGTTTGATTTGAGTGTACTCTATGCTGATATCCATTATGTAAAGCGAGGCTATTGGCAAGTGCATTTTGATGTGATAACCGACCGTCCTCAATATACTAATGAGGGTGAGATTACAGAGGCATTTGCCAGAAAGTTGGAACAAACCATCCGCCGTGATCCTCCTTATTGGTTCTGGAGCCACAAGCGCTGGAAGATAAAGAAGAATGGATAAGGTTGCTGTAGTAATATTAACCTGGAACGGTAGTCAGATGCTGCGTTCTTTCTTGCCTACGGTGCTGAAACACACTGAGGGTGAGGCTAAGGTGTACGTGGCTGACAACGGTTCAGAGGACGATACGTTGAGAGTTTTGGCAACTTCGTACCCGTCAGTCAAGGTCATCCCGTTTGACAAGAACTATGGTTTTGCAGAAGGCTATAATCGTGCCTTGCAGGAGGTAGAAGCCGAATATGTGGTTTTACTTAACTCCGATGTTGAGGTGACAGAACATTGGCTTACGCCATTAGAATCATTCATGGATGCTCATCCAGAGGTGGCGGCTTGTCAGCCAAAGATAAAAAGCTGGCGCCATCGTGGGTGGTTTGAATATGCAGGCGCAGCTGGTGGTTTCCTTGATCACTATGGCTATCCTTTCTGTCGTGGACGTATATTTAATACCACAGAAAGAGACAAAGGGCAGTATGATACTCCATCACAAGTTTTTTGGGCAACGGGTGCTTGCCTCTTTATCCGTTTAAAGGATTATCTGGAAGCTGGAGGATTGGACGCTCGCTTTTTTGCTCACATGGAGGAAATTGACCTTTGCTGGCGACTCAATGCCAGAGGCAGACAGGTGTGGTGTATTCCACAGAGCGAGGTGTATCATGTGGGGGCAGCTACGCTGAAACGCGAGAACCCTCGGAAGACTTTCCTCAACTTCCGCAATAACCTTTTGATGCTTTATAAGAACTTGCCAGATGAGAAACTGAAATCCATCATGCGCAGGCGTTATTTCCTCGATTACTTGGCTGCTTTCTCTTTCTTCCTGAAAGGTCAGTTTCCCAATGCTATGTCTGTATTTAAGGCTCGTAGGGCTTACCAACAGATGCGTCCAGACTTCTTCATCTCACGTAACATGAATATGCTGGCAGCTGTTGAGCACCCAGCACAAACTCTTTGGAACAAAAGCATCCTCTGGGCATACTATGCTCAGGCAAAACGAAAGTTCACTAAATTGTCTAAATAAACAATTACGGTAATACCAAATGAACGGCAGCACTATGGAGATTAGCTTCCATAGGAGGATTGAGTTTTTCTAACAGGATATCTACAGAGGTTATTGTAGGGTAATCATCTAAAAGACGATGGGCAATGCGACCTGCAACGTGTTCCAGAAGGTTGGAGCGTTGTTGCATCTCGGTTTTCACCACTTCATATACTTCGGCATAGTTTACTGTGTCAGCTACGTCATCAGATTGCATAGCAGGAGTGAAATCAACCTCTAGAGTAAGGTTGACAACAAATTCATTGCCCACCACGGCTTCTTGGGGAAGAACGCCGTGGTAAGCAAAGAAATGTATGTCTTTCAAGATGATCTCACTCTTCATAAGCATCAGTCTCTACCTGTATTCTCTATCAAGCTGATGATTTTGTTGTTCAGGATATCAGCCTGCAACAAATTCTCTAAGGTGAGGTGCATGCGATAGCGCCAGTAGTGCTTCACAATGGCAGGAATATTGATGCGCTCATCCTGTCCATCTGGCAAACGAACATCACCGTCTATAGAAAGCCAATCTTGCAATGACGGTACGCAGAGCATTGACTTGCCTTGCAGATGGGCATCTATTATCTCTTCGCAAATCTGTGGAGTAGCTGTCGATGGAGCGAAGCCTTTCTTTCCCATCACAAGGTTATAGTAACGTTGTGTAATTTGAGGATTTTCTTCCCACCAGCCTCTTAGAGTTGACATATCATGTGTGGAGACGGTGCAAACTGAGCGATAAGGATAATGTGCGGGATTGCCAAATTCAGTACCTAGCTCTTTCGGCATACGCTGAATCTCTAAAGATAGGATGCGCAGATCATTCATAACAGATGGTACGCAATCTGGTATCATACCTAAATCCTCACCACATACCAGCATGTTGGTGCACTGTGTGAGCTGAGGCAGTTTCTTCATAGCCTGCTCACGCCAGAAATCGTTATGACGCTGGTAGTAATAGTGGTTGTAGAGGTTGGTGAATGCCTGTTTCTCTTCTTCGTTCAATGTCTGGAAGATATAATCGTTCTGAACACTGATGCGTGGATGGAAACGATTGACATCTTGGCGATCGCGTAAAAACAGTACATCGCTGATGAGACTGTACAGCCCTTCGCGAATCTTCACACTATTCTCGTCGGTTTTACCCATGAAATAAGCCTCTACCTGACGTTGGGTAGCAAATTCTGGCTTCATGCTATAGACCTCGTAAGCATCAGTTGGCTTCAAGAAAGTCTGCTTTACATATTCTGTGTGTTCACCAAAGATCTCTCCTAAGAAACGCTCGTGGATGTATGGCTTGGTAAAGAAGTCTTCGTTGAATCGAAGTCCGAAACTCTCTATCTCCTCTTTCGTCATGGGGAGAGAAGGTACAAACTGGCCCAACAATCCGTGGACAGCATGACTTGGCATCTCCCAGATGCGGAAGAAGCCTAATATATGGTCAATGCGGTAAGCATCGAAATATTCGCTCATCTTGCGGAAACGCTTCATCCACCATGCATAGTTGTCTTTTTCCATTACATCCCAGTTGTAAGTAGGGAAGCCCCAGTTTTGGCCATTTGCGGAGAAATCATCAGGTGGAGCACCTGCCTGACCGTTAAGGTTGAAGTAATAGGGCTCTGTCCACGCTTCCACACTGTTACGGCTGATGCCGATAGGAATATCTCCCTTGAGCACCACACCCTGTTTGTGCGCATGCTTACTTGCTGCTGCTAACTGACGGTCGAGGTGGTATTGTATGAAATAGTAGATGGCTATTTCTGGGAAAATCTTGCTGTCACTGCTGCAAAGATTAGCAATTTCCTGGGCATCGTATTTCTGGTACTTAGGCCATTCTCGGAAATTAGGCGTGCCATATTTATCGCGAAGGTAACTGAATGCAGCGTATGGCACCAGCCAGTTCTGGTTATTTAGGAAGAAAGTACAGAAGTCTGTTGACTGCATGGTTGCTTCACCATCTTGCTTGAACAACAGCTTGTAATATTCCCACTTGGCATTGTTTACAGCCTCATAGTCAATCTGAGGCAACTTGTTCAGTTTCTCTCTCAGTTTATTGAAACTGGCTTGTTTCTTTGCATCTTTCAATTCACCCATCTGGCGAAGGTCGGCATACATTGGATGAATAGCATAGATGGAAATACTATTGTATGGATAAGAGTCTGTCCAAGTCTTAGTGATGGTAGTATCGTAGATAGGCAAGATCTGCACCATTTTCTGGCGAGTCTTGGCAGCCCAGTCAATCATGAGCGTCAAATCACCGAAATCGCCCACACCAAAACTTCCTTCTGATCGAAGAGAGAAGATAGGTACTGCTACGCCGGCACCTTTCCACGGTTGAAGATTGAACACAGCATAACGGTCGCCATAAACAATCGTTCCTTTCTCTTCCAACTCAGGTTCGGTCAGCAAACGGTTGGGGTTGTCTTCCCAGCCAAGGAACTCATTTGTCTTGACGTCTATCAGTACGAACTTATATTCAATGGGGAAATGTAGCTTATTGACATCCACCTCTACTTGCCATTCTGGGTAGTAGGTGTCGCTCATCACCATCGCTTTTTCTGGATTCCAGTTGCCGAAGACTTCCTGGTTACCACAGATAGCAAGGCGTACACTAGGCTTGGTCGGCATATATGCCTTGATTACGATGCCCTTTGCAGGGGTAGGCAAACCCAGATTGCGCTTGTTATGTGCTGTCCATGCTTCTGTAAAAGCCGACGAGTACATGTAGCTGTCCTCTGGCATGTCTTTCCAACTGTCCATCAGAGTATATACTTTACCCTTCAGATTATGTGCATGGAGTACTCTCGGAAAGGCGTGCCATTCCTCGCGTACGATTTCCTTGCCACGGCCAATCAGGTAGTGATACTTGATGAGTTTGGTTGAACTAACTTTTACTTCCAACTCGGCAGACCATTTGATGCCATCTGTTGTTGAGAGGGCAACGGCCTGCTCAATGTTTTCATTACCAAGTTCGGGCATGTTGCCCACAACTCTTACCTCTTCACCCCAATGGGTGCGGTATTCGATATTAAATTTAAGTATCATAAAAACACAATAGCTACAATTGATTATGCAATTATATTAATTATTTTGCAAAATCTTGCAGCTATTGCGAAGATATTTTACTGTGTGTGTAAAAAAAGTCGGAAAAACTGAGGTTAACCACACCTTGATGCGCCACAGGTGGTGCATATCAGGCAGCCTTCCTGGTAAACCAGTGTTTCGTTGCCACAGTTAGGACATTTCTGCCCTTTGGCAGCTGTGCCGTCAGCGATGTATTTCTTCAAGGCTCTTTCAACGCCGTTCTTCCAGGTATTGATGTTTTCGCTGTCAAGCTCCAACTGACCAACCAGACGGATAACACGGTCGATAGGCATTCTATAGCGCAGCACACTGGATATCAGTTTTGCATAATTCCAGTACTCCTTATTGAATTTCTCAGAGAGACCTTCTATCGTCACCTTGTAACCGCGCTTGTTCTCAAACTGGAAGTCATATCGCTTGTTGCCGTTCTCGTCTATGTTCTTGATGATATAACCACGTGAGATGGTCTTTGGCAACATGATACCTTCTTCATCATCTAGCACACCGGTGAAGATCTCATAAGGATAGCCATCGAGCAAGCCTACAAAAGCCACCCATTTCTCCTTGTTGTTCTGGAATTTCACCACATCGGCCTCCAGAATCTTAGGACGTACCTCCACTACGGCAGGTTGTACACAAGGCATTTCCTTCTTTTCTTCTTTCTCTTCCTTCTTGGTCGAGAGCAACACGCCTGCACGAGAACCATCACGGTAAACGGTGCATCCCTTGCATCCACAACGCCATGCCTCGACATACAGGTTGTTTACCAAAGCTTCATCTACGTTATTTGGTAAGTTGATGGTCACACTGATACTATGATCCACCCACTTTTGTATGCGTCCCTGCATCTTCACCTTCTGTACCCAGTCAATGTCGTTAGAGGTGGCTTTATAATAAGGAGATTTCTCTACCAATGCATCCAACTCCTCTTGAGAATAACGCTTGTCAAGGCCGTAACCATTTACCTGCATCCAGGTCTTGAACTTAGGATGGAACACGATGTATTCTTCGAAAGCATCTCCCGTTTCATCTACAAAGTCAACATGTACGTTGGTGTCGTTAGGGTTCACCTTGCGGCGACGCTTGTATACTGGCATGAATACAGGTTCGATGCCTGAAGAGGTTTGTGTCATCAAACTGGTTGTGCCTGTTGGTGCGATGGTAAGGCAGGCAATGTTTCGTCGCCCGTATTTCTTCATGTCCTCATAGAGAACAGGGTCTGCCTCTGCCATGCGTTTAACGAATGGATTGTTCTCCTCACGCTTGTAATCGTAAATCTCGAATGCACCACGTTCCTTTGCCATCTCTACTGATGAACGGTATGCGCTAAGGGCCAATGTCTGGTGCACCTTTACTGAGAAGTCTATTGCTTCTTCTGTGCCATAACGGAGTCCCATAGCAGCAATCATATCACCCTCGGCTGTGATACCTACACCCGTGCGACGTCCCATGCCACTCTTCTTATATATCTTTTCCCACAACTCCAACTCAGTGTGCTTTACATCTTCATCCTCAGGGTCGCTCTTCACTTTTTGCAGAATTAGCTCAATCTTTTCCAACTCGAGGTCAATGATGTCATCCATGATGCGTTGTGCTAACTGTACGTGTTGCTTGAACAGGTCGAAGTCAAAATAAGCATCTTTGGTAAATGGATTCACCACATAAGAGTACAGATTGATGGCCAACAGACGGCATGAGTCGTATGGACACAAAGGAATCTCGCCACAAGGATTGGTAGCCACCGTACGGAATCCTAAGTCAGCATAGCAATCAGGAATAGACTCGCGCAGGATAGTGTCCCAGAACAAGACACCAGGTTCAGCTGATTTCCATGCGTTGTGCACAATCTTTTTCCATAAGGTGCTTGCATCAATCTCTTTCTTTACCTTAGGGTCATTGCTGTTGACAGGATATTGTTGTATGTAAGGCTTACCATCTATGGCTGCTTGCATGAACTCGTCGTCAATCTTAACCGATACGTTTGCACCTGTGACTTTTCCTTCCGTCATCTTGGCATCGATGAATGCCTCTGCGTCAGGGTGCTTAATAGCCACCGTCAACATTAAAGCACCACGACGTCCGTCTTGCGCTACTTCACGGGTAGAGTTGGAATAACGTTCCATGAAAGGCACGAGACCTGTAGAAGTCAGTGCAGAGTTCTTTACGGGAGAACCCTTCGGACGGATGTGAGACAAGTCGTGACCTACACCACCACGTCGTTTCATCAACTGCACCTGTTCTTCGTCAATCTTGAAGATGGCACCATAGGAATCGGCTTCTCCGTCAACGCCTACCACGAAACAGTTAGATAATGAAGCAATCTGGAAATCATTGCCAATGCCTGTCATCGGACTGCCTTGAGGGACGATATATTTAAAATGGTCCATCAGATCATGCAACTCTTGAGCGCTGAGCGGATTAGGGTATTTCTTCTCAACTCGGGCTAATTCGTTGGCTATACGCCAATGCATGTCTTCAGGTGATTCTTCGTAGATATTGCCAAATGAGTCTTTCACGGCATACTTGTTTACCCACACACGGGCAGCAAGTTCATCTCCTTCGAAGTATTTTAATGACGCTTCGAAAGCTTGATCGTAGGTATAAGTTTGTTTCTCCACGGTATAAGCTTAGAATGATATATGTTATTTGTTCTTTAATGCGATGCGGATTTCTTCCAGTTCTTCGTGGAAGCTCTTGTCAACCTCTTCAAGTTCCTTGATGGTCTTGAAGGCATGCAAGACAGTAGCATGGTCTCTGTTGCCTATGAGTTTGCCGATGCGAGCAGTAGAGAAATCAGTATTGTCTTTAGCCAGGAACATGGCAATCTGCCTAGCCTGCACAACTTCGTGCTTGCGCGATTTGGTTTGTATAGAAGCTATATCCAGTCCATAATGCTTGCATACTGTCTCTAAGATGTCATCGATAGTAATCTCTTTCTCTTCTATGTATGACAGTTTCCTTACTGTTTGACGAGCCAGCTCCAAATCGATATCCTTATTAAATATGGCAGCTTGGGCCATCATAGAGATAGCGATACCTTCCAAATCTCTCACGCTGCCCGTTACATGCTCGGCTACGAAGTCAATCACGTTTTCTGGGAAAACCCAACCGTCACGTTGCACCTTGCTGCGAAGTATGTCTTTGCGGAGGTCGAGTGATGGCTTCTCCAGTTCTGCCACCATACCCCATTTGAAACGTGTAATCAGTCGGTCTTCCAGGCCTTGAAGCAACATGGGAGCCCTGTCGGCAGTCATCACCAGTTGCTTACCATTTTGGTGCAACTGGTTGAATATATAGAAAAATGTGTTCTGTGTTTTTGTGGTTCCGGCAAATTCCTGAATGTCATCAATAATCAGTACGTCAATGGTCTGATAGAAATTGATAAAATCATTCAATGTATTGTTCCTCACCGAATCGGTGTACTGCACTTTAAAGAGATGTGCTGATACATATAGCACACGGGCAGAAGGGTTCAGCTCTTTCACCTTCAGACCAATGGCATTTGCGAGATGGGTCTTTCCCACGCCTGAAGTGCCATAAATGAAATAAGGGTTAAAGGTCTTTCCTGGGTCTTTAGCTACAGCCTCTGCAACACTGCGTGCCAGTTTATTACTCATGCCTTCGATAAAAGTATCAAAGTTGCAATCTGGATTGAGATGTGGATCCAGTTCGCTGACAATGCTCTGTGGTAATCCTTTATTAATAATAGGCTTTGCTGGCTGAGGTAAGATAGTACGCTGGGTAGACTTGTATTCAAGAGTAGTCTGGTTTTCTTGGTCTACCATTACTTGGTATTCCAAGTTTGTACCCTCACCGAAATACCTATACAACACCTTTCTCATCAGATCCAAGAACCGCTCTTCCAGAAATTCATAATAATACTGGCTCGGTACGCTGATGTGCAGGGTGCTGTTTTCGTACTTTAATGGTACAATTGGAGCAAACCATGTCTGGAATATTCGTTCACTGACATTATCCTTGATAGTTTGCAGGCATTTTGACCACAGAACGGTAAAATCTACACTTTGTATACTATGTTGACCTTGTTTCGTCATTTGCTTTTTTCCACGAGTACAAAGTTGAATATCTTTTTTCAAATAAACAAATGACTTTTTTTCTTGGAAAAATAATACAAACTACAAAATATTAAGTTTCAGTAATTTGTAGTTTATGCGTTTCCGGATATAAGTTTATCCCTCTTGTTTTTTTATAGGAGCTTGAAATTCAGCTATTTTCTTCTTGATTTTTTCAAAATGGTTATCTTCCCGCAGCCTTTATGAAACAGTTTTGTATGTTCCCTTATATTATTAGTTTTGCAACCATTCAAACTATCCTTGATATGACAAATATCTATTTAGAGGAAATCTAAATTATGGCTTTTGGGGTTTATCTTTTTTGCCAAATACTGAGAAGTGGACATAACGTTTTGGATGATTTTGCAAATCGTTAAGCAGGCTAGCTGCATTGATGACAGTTTGGTTTAGATTGTTATACAGTGAAGGGTCATTCAGGAGCAAACCAACGGTATTGTCCTGGCGCTCCAACTTAGCCGTTATCTGTTGTACATTGGCTAGGGTTTCGTCCACTTTATTCATTGTAGCTGCATAGTCAATCTGCTTGAGGTTACCACTGATGGTCGCGAAATTGTCACCTATCTCATTCAGCTTACCCGTCAACTGTGGAATGTCGTCACGCATCATGCGCTCCAGTTGACGACTATTGTTGTTAAGGCTGGCCGTCAGGCTCTCTATATTGTGCAGGGTAGCAGGTATGGCTGGATCAGCTAACAACATATTAAGTGAAGCCATGATGGAATCAAGTTTTGGCAACATTTTCTCCAGTGTTGGTATCATGGCAGCTGCTTTACCTAAAGCACCTGCATTTACACTACCTATAATGGTATCGCCATAATTCATCTTCTCGCGAGGATTGTTTGCCAGCAATAGGTTCAGCTTGACATTCCCCAGTAGATCACTTTGCAATTCAGCAGTCGAGCCTTTAGGAATGCGCAATGAAGGTTCAACATCAATTTGAACCACCACTTCGCCGGGATGTACATAGTCATATTTCAAGTCGCTTACGATACCCACTTTGAACCCGTCAGCAAATACCGGACTTGATTTGGCCAGTCCATTAATGTTCTCAAACTGCACATAGAAGTACTTGGTGGGCTCGAAGAGGCTTACACCTTTCAGGTAGTTGATACCATATATTAATAAGAACAAGGCTATGACGCCGGCAATTCCTATCTTAACTTCCTTATTGAATCCTTTCATAATAGTTTCCTTTATTTTTTGTTTTGCATAAATTCTTTGATTGCCTCGTTTACATTCACTTTTTTGTCATTCTTGAAGGCAATGATGAAGGCATCTTTGAATTTGGCGGTTACTGTCTTTAGTTTGCTTCTAACAGCATTGTAATCTGTCGAAGCTCCATAAGTATATTTATATGTACCATTCTCCACATAATAATCTACTGGTTGCAGCCCCTTCAAGCGTTTGTCGTTGTTGTTGAGTTTTGCAGAAGCTGTGAGGAACTGAATCTTGAACACAGGTGCATACCCTGTGGAAGTAGTTGTTTTTTTAGGTTGCTCCTTTGTTGTAGTAGCTTTCTTTGTGTCGTCCTTCTTGGTCTCAGACTTTACTGGTGCAGCCTTTGTAGCTGTAGATTTTGAAGGTTCAGCCTTAGGCGTAGGCTTTACATCAGCAATAGGTTTCACTTCCTCATCATCTGCAATAACCTTTGGAGCAGGTGAGTTGTTTACACTCGCTTCTCGAGCCTGTTGCTCAGTCTTGTATGCTAAGAAAGCATTGAAAATGCTATTGGCCATCGAACTGCTGCCTTCCTCGCTGATGAGGTATTTCTCTTCTGCCGGGGTTGAAATAAAACCGAGTTCCACCAACACGCTAGGCATCGAAGTGGCTCTCAAGACTAAGAATCCAGCTTGATGTACACCACTATCCACCCGTTTACTGTTGCTCTTGAATTGTTGCTGGATCATTGATGCAAAGTGTACGCTCTGCGACATGAACTGGTCCTGCATGAACTCAAAAATAATATATGACTCTGAAGAATTAGGATCAAAACCTGCATAGCGGGTCTTATAATCGTCCTCGTACAAAATCACGGCATTCTCACGTTTTGCCACTTCTAAGTTGGCATCGCTACGAGCCAAACCTAATGTCCATGTGGAGGCTCCTCTTGCAGTATGATTATTGGCCAAAGCATTGGTATGAACAGAAATAAAGAGGTCAGCTTTTGCCTCGTTGGCTATCTCTGCCCTTCGGTTCAAGTTTACAAATACATCCGTCTTGCGGGTATATATCACCTTCACATCATTGCACTTGCCCTCTATGAGTTTACCTAATTTCAGTGCTACTTTGAGGTTAATATTCTTCTCTTTGGCAGTTTTACCCACAGCTCCAGAGTCGTGTCCACCGTGCCCGGCATCGATTACTACCACAAAATCTTTGGCAGTTGCAGTTAGGAAGCAGCAACATAGCAACCAGACAATGCCTAATATGTGTTTATATGCAGTCATATTTTAAATTGCACTGCAAATTTAATTCAAAAATACTGAAATCTTGCTTTATTGCTTATGTTTTATCTCTAACATTTGTAATTTTGCACAAAAATTAAGAGAAAATGGACACAAAATCGTTTCCTTACACTATAATAGACAAGTATTATCCGGAGGAAAACCAGTTAAGGCATATCTTACTAACACATAGCGAGCAAGTGGCAAAAAAGGCCTTGCAAGTGGCAGATACTCATCCTGAACTCCAACTTGATCGACAATTCTTGGAGGAGGCATCTTTGTTGCATGATATTGGCATTTTTCTTTGTGATGCACCAGGTATACAGTGTTTTGGCAGCTATCGGTACATCTGTCATGGTTATTTAGGTGCAGAATTGATGCGCCGTGAGGGATATGAACGCCACGCTTTGGTGTGCGAACGCCATACAGGAGCTGGGCTATCTCTTTCACAAATCGAAGTACAAGACCTGCCTGTACCCCATCGTGATATGTTACCTGTCAGTATGGAAGAGTTGGTAATTTGTTTTGCAGACAAGTTTTTCTCCAAGACCAAACTAAACGAAGAAAAGACAGTAGAACAGGCTCGCAGGAGCCTGCTCAAGTTTGGCGAAGAAGGGGTAGAACGCTTCGATCGTTGGTGCCAGATGTTCCTTTAAGAACTAAAAAACCGTTAAATGTGCGAGAATTATTCATTTAATTACTATTTTTGTACGTTTATGGGTTATTGTACTCATGTGTTTTTTTAGATAAACGATTGAGATTTAGAGTCATCATATTGTTTTTAACCCTTGTGACATTCGTCTTCTGCTCATTGGATGCGAATGCCCAGCGTCGACGTAATACTCGTGTGTCACCTCTTTCTTCTGAGGCGACAACTCCTATTTTGCCCTCCGACTCATTAGCCCTCGATTCATTGGCTCTTGATTCTTTGACAACCGACTCATTGGTTGTCGATAGTGTACCCCAACGTAAGGAATCCATTACTGCCCCCGTCGATTTTGAAGCCAGCGACTCAATTGTCTTTACACAAAATGGTTTTGCTCACCTCTACGGTGAGGGTAAGGTAACTTACGAACAGATAAATCTAGCTGCTGATGTTATCACTATGAACATTGACAGTACCACCGTCTTTGCCTATGGGCGTGAAGATTCCTTAGGTATGGTGAAAGGTAAACCTGTTTTTACTGAAGGTGAGACACCCTATGAAACTAATCAGATACGCTATAATTTTAACAGCAAGAAAGGTATTATCAGTAACATTGTTACTCAACAAGGTGAGGGCTATGTCATAGGTAACAACGCCAAGAAAGGTGCAAACGACGAGATTTACCTTAAGCAGGGTATTTACACCACTTGCGAAAATCATGACCATCCACATTTCTATATGCAGATGACTTATGCCAAGGTGCGTCCTAAAAAAAATGTGGTGACGGGTCCTGCTTATTTGGTGGTAGAAGATGTGCCGCTGCCCATTGCAGTACCGTTCTTCTTCTTCCCGTTCAACAGCACTTATTCGTCAGGTATCCTGATGCCTACCTATATGGATGACTCCAACCGAGGTTTCGGTTTAACCAATGGTGGCTATTATTTTGCCATCAGCGACAAGATGGACCTTGCCTTACGTGGTGATATCTTTACGAAGGGTTCATGGCGTGTTGATGCTACCACTAATTATGTGAAGCGTTATAAGTATTCGGGTAACTTTCAGGCCAACTATCAGGTGACTAAGATGGGTGACAAAGGTTTGCCAGACTATTCTGAGTCTAAGGACTTCAAGATTGTTTGGTCACACCGCCAGGATGCGAAGGCCAATCCAAACACGACATTCACGGCTAGCGTGAATTTTTCGACCAGTAGTTATGAAAAGACCAATGTTGGCAACCTGTATAATGCGCAGGCTATGGCGCAGAATACCAAGACATCAAGTGTGAGTTACTCGCGCAATTTCCCTGATCAGAAACTCAACATCTCACTGACAACTAACATTGCTCAGACCACAAGAGATTCATCCGTTTCCATTACGTTGCCTGATGTAAATATCGCGCTTTCTACCATCTTCCCTTTCAAACGCAAGCATCCTGTGGGCAACGAACGTTGGTATGAGAAAATTTCCATGCGTTATAGTGGTCGCTTCTCTGCCAGCATCAATACCAAGGACGATCAAATTTTCAAGAAGAGCTATATCAAAGACTGGCGCAATGGTGCGAAGCACGAGATTCCTGTCAACGCCACCTTTACCTTGTTCAAGTATTTTAATGTAACACCTAACTTTAACTATACTGAGCGCTGGTACACTCAAAAAATCAAGAAAGATTGGGATCCTGTAGAACAGCATGTGATAAACACCGATACCATATATGGTTTCCACCGTGTGTATAACTACACGGGTGGTATCAGTATCAACACTAAGGTATATGGTATGTACCAACCTATGTTTATGAAGAAAAAGCAGATTCAGATTCGTCATATCATAACTCCAGAACTGTCTTTTAGTGCTACTCCTGATTTCGGTTCTTCTCGATATGGCTACTACGACAGTTATGTGCGTCGTGATCTGAATGGAACGCCTCGTGATACTGTAGTTTATTCTATGTATGAAGGAGCTTTATTTGGCGCTCCTGGTCGAGGTAAGAGTGGTATGGTGAATTTCCGCCTTAGCAACAACCTTGAGATGAAGTACCGTGACAAGAATGATAGCATCAGGAAAGTTAGTCTTATTGACGAACTGGGTTTTGGTATTTCATACAACTTTGCAGCAAAAGAAAAGCCTTGGAGTGACTTGTCGATGAACCTCCGCATGAAGATTACCAAGAACTATACCTTCAGCATGAGTACCTCGTTTGCTACATATGCTTACGAATTTGATAAAAACGGTAATGTCATTGTGGGTAATCGTACAGAATGGTCATATGGTCGTTTTGGAAGATTCCAAGGGTATGGTACCTCGTTTAACTATACCCTCAACAACGATACTTTCAAGAAACTTTTTGGCAAGAAAGACAGAGATAATGACAGTAGGCGAGGTTCTGACAATTCTCCTGATAATGATGATGGTTCCGACCTTGACGATGATGTACCGCAACCTAAGCGTAAGGTACAGGCGGCTACCGATGGAGATGGCTATCAGAAGGCTAACATACAGTGGTCAGTTAACCTCAGTACGGGCTTCAACATACGTGAGGATCGCACCAAACCAATCAATAAACGTACCATGCGATATCCTTACAAAATTAGTCTGAATGCATTGAATATCAATGGAAACCTCAAGTTGACTAATAAGTGGATGATGAATTTCAATACGGGCTACGATTTTGAAACTAAGAAGATTGTGCAGACCTCGTTCAACATCAGTCGTGACTTGCACTGCTTCACTATGACTGCTGCTATATCTCCGTTTGGACAGTACAGGTATTATAACTTCACCATCCGTGCTACTGCCAGTATCCTGCAAGACCTCAAGTGGGATCAGCGCAGTAATACGACGAGCAACATCCGTTGGTATTAACAGTAGAGTTTAATACTAGTAAAAAAGGGGTTTAGTACTAGTAAACTATCCGTTTAGTACTAGTAAACTACCAAACAATCGGATCAATACCTTTTTGTTGCAGGTAGTTGTTGGCATGACTGAAGTGATGGTTGCCAAAGAAGCCCCGATAGGCAGACAAGGGAGAAGGGTGTGCTGAGGTGAGTACCAGATGCTTCTGACGGTTGATGAATGCACCTTTTTTCTGAGCATAGCTGCCCCAAAGTATGAATACCACATGTTCTTTCTCTGCGTCAAGGGTGCGAATCACAGCATCCGTAAAAGTTTCCCACCCTTTGTTCTGGTGCGAACCAGCCTGATGCTCCCTAACTGTCAGGGTGGCATTGAGCAACAGCACACCTTGTTGTGCCCAGCGAGTGAGGTTTCCGCTTGTAGGTACAGGCGCTCCTGTATCATCGTGTATTTCCTTGAAGATATTTACCAAAGACGGAGGAAATTCTATTCCGTCGTTAACAGAGAAACACAGCCCATGCGCTTGTCCTGGCTCGTGATAAGGGTCTTGGCCAATGAGCACCACCTTCACTTTGTCAAAAGGACAAAGGTTGAAAGCGTTGAAAATGAGCTTTCCTGGGGGATAGATACGATAGTGTTGGTATTCCGAACGCACAAAATTAGTGAGCTGCTCGAAATAAGGCTTATCGAACTCGGGTTGCAGCCTCGCCTTCCAACTATCTTCTATTTGTACGTTCATACCTTTATTTATGTCGATTATTAAACTAAACTTTTATTCACTACAAAAATAATTCTTATTATTGGTACAAACTTGTTTACGAGTGGTGTTTAGTATATTTTAACATAAAGAAGGTGTTCGTGGTAATAGCAGAGTTTCTTTTGGTTAGTTTTTCTGCACGAAGATTGGTTATCTAAAGAAAAGAAGCTATCTTTGCCTTACTATTTATGGAAAAAGTTTATCAGTCATATTACTATCAAGTGGCAGGACTTCGCTTTTGCCTACGGCTTCCTGCAGATGACCCACTCTGTAGCCATTTGCAGCATTATGAGCCATTCATAGCAGATGATGAAAGCAACGAGGGGTTACTGTTTAGTCTACAAGTGTTTCCAGAAGGCACTCAAATGCCTTCAACGGGATTGCCTTTTTTGACTACTTTTGAAGAAGAAGACAAAACCATTTCATTATACCACAATCAAGAAACGCAGGAAGACGGTTGCCCATACGATATTATCTATTCTTTAAAAGCGAGTCCGGCATCAGTTTGTCATTTGGAGGCCAGAGGTGACTTCAGTGAGGGTTATTTATGGACAGAAGGCGATTCCCATACACGCTATTTTGGTATGGAAAATGCATTGATGACCATGTTTGCATTTTCTGCTTCTAAGCAAGGGATTGCTTTGCAACATGCATCTGTAGTAACTAATAATGGGTTGGCTTATCTTTTCTTAGGGAAAAGCGGTACAGGGAAAAGTACGCATAGTCGTTTATGGCTCTCCTACATAGCGGGTACTAGTTTACTTAATGACGACAATCCTGCTATTGGTATCGATAAGCAAGGAATTCCTAGAGTTTGGGGTACACCGTGGAGTGGCAAAACGCCTTGTTACATCAATGAGTCTGCTCCTATTGGTGGCTTTGTAAAACTTACCCAAGCTCCTTACAACAAGATAAAGCGTTTGGACACTCTCAATGCCTATGTGGCTTTGTTACCCACGGTTTCAAACATGAAATGGGAAAAGTCTGTTGGTAATTGCGTGAGCCACATTATTGAAAGTATTGTAGGTAAAACACAAGTGTTTCATCTTGAAAACCTTCCTAATGAAGAAGCGGCTAAGATGAGCTATGAAGCTTTGACTGGACAACTTTTAAAGCATAAGATAACTATGCCCAACTCTATTCTTTTAGGAGATGTGAAACAACTCATTCAAGAAGGAAGGAAGGTAACGTTAAAAGTTAAAGGCAACAGCATGAGACCCTTTATTGAGGGTGACCGAGACAGCGTGATACTAATAGGTTGTGATAACTATCAACCTGGAGATATTGTATTAGCTGAGATATCCGAAGGAAACTTCGTACTTCATAGAATCGTTCAGATAAATGAAAAAGAAGTGATACTGATGGGAGATGGTAACTTGGCTAAGAAAGAGAGTTGTAACATACAAAATTTAATTGCAAAAGTTGAAACTATCATAAGGAAAGGCAAACAGATAAATCCAGATGCTTGTGGACAGAGAGCTTTAGCTAAGATTTGGAACTCATTGAGCCCTATTAGGAGATATCTGCTGGCCATTTATAGAAGAATATAAAAATGAAGGAATTATGAAGATAAAGAAAGGTTTTGTATTGCGAACAATCGGCAATGAACAAGTAATTATTGGTGAAGGCATTGAGCAAGTGGATTTCAACAAAATCATAAGATTAAACACTACGGGAGTTGATTTGTGGAATGAGATGCAAAAAGGTGTTTTTACCACTGCCTCCATTGCGAACTATATTATGGAGAATTATCAAGGTGTAGATGAGAAGGCAGCTACGGCAGATGCTCAAACCTTTATAGACCGATTGTGCCAAGCTGGGTTATTGGAATAAACCATGAATAATACAGACATTAAATGGGCAATCCTCCGCATGGGATTATGGCATAGGCATGAAGAGATTGATGCCACTGCCATTGATTGGAATCAGTTATTAGCATGGGCTAAGAAGCAGACTCTTTTGGGTATCCTGTTTGATGGTATCATGATGCTACCAGCAGACCAACGGCCTGATGAAAGCACTATGATGAAACTGACCATGTGGATGGCCAAGAATCGACAAACCCACGTGCGGCTCAATCATCAGGCGTCGAAGATGATGCGTATTTTAGCAGAGCACGATATACCAAGTATGCTTTTAAAAGGTCAGGGTATTGCTCAAGAGTATCTCTCTCCTGAAAGCAGACAGTGTGGTGACATAGACTTGTATATCGGACGAGAAAACTACAAAAAGGCCTGTGACTTAGCTATGGGAATGGAAATTACTAACCCAGATGAGAAAGTCAAGCATACAGACTTTATGTGGGAAGGGGTAGAAATTGAATTGCACCATAAAGCTGTCGATTTGCCTTCGAAAAAAGCGGAAAGATATTTTGAAGAGTGGGCATTAGAAATATTAAAGCACGACACACGTAGTTTTATTCCTCAAAACGAGACATTCCCTATTATATTACCATCTGTACAGTATAATTCTATTTATATCTTTATACATATGTTCCATCATCAATTAACTGAAGGAGTAGGGCTTCGTCAGATATGTGATTGGATGATGGTTTTGCACAATGGATATGGAACTATAGATTTGGATTTATTGGAGAAACAACTAAATATGGCCCATTTAATGGAAGTATGGCAAGTGATGGGGACTATTCTTGTCAATTATTTAGGTTTGCCTTCAGAAGAAATGCCTTTTTATAAACCTGAGATGCTGACCAAAGGAGAGAAATTATTAGGACTTGTTGATGAGGGAGGTAATTTCGGGCGAGGCATTAATAAACCACGCAAAGAATACAAGTTTGTTATTCAAAGGAAAATTGATAGCTTTATTAGGATGATAAAGAAGGATATGCCGATGCTTAGGATTTGTCCTTCATATACACTGTACAACTTTTCTTACTACTTTATCCAGCACATAAAGTTATGGGTAATTGACCATAAGTAGAGAATAATGAAGACAAGAAGTTTATTATGGCTTTGGAAATTGACTGCAGGAATCAGAGCAAAACTGTTTGTCAATTGCTTTTTAGGGATTATCAGAATATCCGCATCTTTGGCATTTATCTATACAAGTAAACTGCTGATTGATGCTGCTACATCTTCTGATATTCAACAAGCCCATAGTATTACTTCCCTCTCGATATTTCTAATTATCCTCTTTATAATTCAAATCTATTCTGGCTTAGCAACTTCGTGGTATAGTAATCAAAACGAGGTTAAAACCAAGAACATGATTCGCCAACGGCTTTTTGAACACTTGTTGAGAGCAAAGTGGAGTGGGATGGAGGTTTTTCATAGTGGCGATATTCTGAACAGACTGGAAGAAGATGTAAGATTAATTGCTGATACATTAAGTCGCACACTTCCTGAAATAGCTGTTGCTTGTTTCAATTTATTGGCAGCATTCATCTTCTTGTGGCAACTCAATCATTCTCTAGCATGGGCGATTATAGCTATTATGCCTGCTTTCTTATTAATCAGTAAGGTTTATATCTATAAGGTTAGAACTCTCACACATGATATTAGGGAAACAGACAGTCAAGTGCAGAGCGTCATCCAAGAGAGTATTCAGCATAGACTCTTAATTCAGACCATGCAGCAATCCGACCTCATTGGTGACAAACTGAGTGGTTTGCAGGATATCCTTTATAATCAAACTTTGCGTAGAACGCGATTTACCGTTTTTTCTAGGGCAATGGTCACTTGCGGCATTGCTGCCGGTTACCTGTTCACCTTCCTTTGGAGCATACAGCAACTACACTTAGGTTTGATTACTTATGGTACAATGGCCGCATTCCTGCAGTTGGTTACCCAAATACAGCGCCCAACAGTAGAACTGACCAGGCTGTTGCCTAGTATCATTCATGCAACTACCTCTGCTGATAGGCTCTTGCAGTTATCCGATATCCCCTTGGAGAATGATTTGGAGGGAGGAGTAATATTAGAAGGCCCAGTGGGAATCCAACTATCAAATGTTAGCTATAAGTACCCACAAGGAGAACGGGCCATCTTCCAACAATTTTCTTATCATTTCAATCCAGGAAGCAGGACTGCTATTGTAGGAGAGACAGGCGTTGGTAAAAGCACATTATTCAGATTGATATTAGCTTTACTTACACCCGATCAGGGCGATATTATCTTACAGAGCAAAGATAAGGATTATCCTATGTCTCCAAGCTTAAGAGGGAACATCGCTTATGTCCCACAGGGGAACACCTTGTTGAGTGGTACTATCAGGCAAAACCTTCTATTAGCCAATCCTCTTGCAACAGAAGAGGAGTTGCGACATGCTTTATATACTGCTTCAGCAGAATTCGTCTACAAACTCCCTAATGGTTTAGATACTATATGCGGTGAGAAAAGCGAAGGATTAAGTGAAGGACAGGCCCAGCGAATAGCGATAGCTAGAGGTTTGTTGAGACCTGGCAACATTATGCTTTTCGATGAATTTAGTGCTTCGTTGGATTTGGAAACGGAGAAGGTATTGATAACTCGTTTGTTAGAAAACTATCCCCAGAAAACCATGATTTTTATTACGCATCGCGACCATATACTGAAGTATTGCAGTGACGTAATCAGATTAAGCTTTTAAAACTGTAGTAGTCTCTTTCGAAGGATAAGAATCCCCACAAGCAGATACTTATGGGGATTAATTGAGTGACCCGGGCGGGATTCAAACCCGCGACCTTCAGAACCGGAATCTGACGCTCTATTCAGCTAAGCTACCAGGCCTTTTATTGCACTGCAAAAGTAACCAAAATGTTTACATCTGCCAAATCTTTCTCCTAAATAAAGCCTGAATGTTTACTATTATGTTGTGTTATTTTGAATAGTCAGAAAGAAAAAATAGATGCATTTTGTCAAATAATTACCCAAAAGATGAGCACCTATCAATATAATTTGTATCTTTGCCTCGCAATTATAATAATGATAAGGTAAGAAGATGAGCTATTTTATAAAACCTGCCAACTATAAGCCTCTGCTTGACATGAGGCAAACCGAACAGGGTATCAAGCAGATTAAGGATTTCTTTCAGGTAAATCTTTCTTCAGAGCTGCATCTGAGACGTGTAACGGCTCCGTTATTCGTGCTGAAAGGTATGGGTATCAACGACGACCTGAACGGTGTGGAGCATGCTGTATCGTTCCCCATCAAGGACTTGGGAGGAGCACAGGCAGAAGTGGTGCACTCATTAGCGAAATGGAAACGCCTCACGCTGGCGGAATATAATATAGAACCCGATTATGGTATCTATACCGACATGAACGCTATACGTGCCGACGAAGAGTTGGGTAACCTCCACTCACTTTATGTTGATCAGTGGGACTGGGAACGTGTGATTACGCCCGAAGAAAGGAATGTGGAGTTCCTCAAAGAGGTGGTGATGCGCATCTATGCAGCTATGCGACGCACAGAGTATATGGTGTTTGAGAACTATCCTGAGATTACACCTTTGCTGCCCAAGAAGCTGCATTTCATCCATGCTGAGGAACTGCGCCAGCTCTATCCAAATATGACACCGAAAGAGCGTGAGAATGCTATTACTAAGAAGTTTGGTGCCGTCTTTATCATCGGTATAGGTTGTCCGTTGGGCGATGGTAAGCCTCACGACGGGCGTGCTCCTGACTATGATGACTACACCTCACCTGGTTTGAACGACCTGCCAGGATTGAATGGCGACTTGATGCTGTGGAATTGTGTGCTGCAGTGCGCCTTCGAGATTTCGTCAATGGGTATCCGCGTCAACAAGGAGGTGATGCTCAAGCAACTGAAAGCTGCTGGCAAGGAAGAACGCAAGAACCTCTATTTCCACAAGAAACTGTTGGCCGACGAATTGCCTTTGTCAATTGGCGGTGGTATTGGTCAGTCGCGCCTTTGTATGTATTACTTGCGTAAAGCTCATGTGGGTGAGATACAAGCTAGTATCTGGCCAGAGGAAATGCGGAAGGAATGTGCAGCTGAAGGTATTCACCTTATATAATAGAAGGAGCTCCTCAATTGGGGAGCTCTTTTATTTAAGCTGTTCGAATAGCTCCTCCCAGTTATCTCAGAGAAACTACACATACTCCCCCAACGGGGAGTTTTTTATTTAAGTTGTACGAATAACTCCTCCCAGTTGTCGCAGAGAGCCTGCATAGAAGGGTAGAGCAGGTGGGCACCAGCATCGAGCAGGACACTGTCTTTCAGGGGGCCCGTATTGACAGCAATGGTGAAAACACCAGCCGCTACACCAGCCTGTACGCCGATAGGAGCGTTCTCAATCACAATCGCCTCATTGGCCTTGACTCCCGCCTTCTTGAGCCCCATCAGATATGGTTCGGGATTGGGCTTGCCATATTTCACATCATAGGCCGTCACCATCTTGTCGCGTTCAAACATTCCTGGATAGTCCCTGTCGAAGCGGGCAAAAAGCGTATGTTGCCCAGAACCAGTCACTAGCACAGGTGTGATGCCGTCACGCTTCAGTTTCTTCAACAAGTCCAGCGCCCCAGGCATACGGTCAGGGTCAGGATGCTTGGCAAACTCGTTGCACTTATCCAAATAGATTTCGTCAATCAGTTCCTTGCTGGCGTCTTTGCCATATACCTCGTTGTATATTAGATTGATGGTGCTCATACCCGTGCGCCCTTCGTTCATGAAAGCTACCTCGCGTGTCATCGGCAAACCATATTTTGTCATTGAGGTCACCCACGCATCAGCATGATAGGGCATCGAGTCAAACAGTACCCCATCCATATCGAAAAGTACAGCCTTGAGATGAATAGAAGATAGAGAGGGGACAGATTTGCCCCATAGAGGGTATTTAAGTAAAAGGTCCCCCTCTGAAGAAGAGGGGGTACCCTTTGGGATGGGGGAGCATGCTGTCTCAGCCTGATTCACATGCCCCTCCGTAAGTTTTGCATCCTCCCCTGCGTAAGGGGAGGAATTGTTCATACAAGTTCTGTTGTCTTTTCCTTCAACAGTCATTATCCGTTCAGACGAGCTTGGATAGCCTTAGACTCAGCCTCATAGCCAGGCTTGTTCAGCAGGGCAAACATGTTCTTCTTGTAAGCCTCTACACCAGGCTGGTTGAATGGGTTCACATCCAGGATGTAACCGCTGATACCGCAAGCTACCTCGAAGAAGTACAGCAACTGACCGATGCACTCCTCACACAGACATGGGATGACGATGCGGATATTAGGTACACCACCATCAACGTGAGCCAACTGAGTACCCAGTTCAGCCATCTTGTTCACCTCGTCAACACGCTTGCCAGCCAAGAAGTTCAGACCGTCCAGGTTCTCCTCGTCGAATGGGAACTCTACGGTGTGGTTCACCTTATCTACTGACAATACAGTTTCGAAGATAGAGCGTTCGCCCTCCTGGATCCACTGACCCATAGAGTGAAGGTCGGTAGTCAGGTCAACAGAAGCAGGATAGATACCCAGATTATCCTTACCCTCAGACTCACCGTATAGCTGCTTCCACCACTCACTTACATAGTGCAGTTTCGGGCAGAAGTTAGCCATAATCTCGATCTTCTTGCCGTGACGATACAGCTCGTTGCGAACGGCAGCATACTGCATAGCGATGTTCTGCTCGAAAGGAACGTCAACGCCAGTAGCCTTCTCCATCTCAACAGCACCAGCCACCAGTTTCTCAATATCGAAGCCAGCCACAGCGATAGGCAGCAAGCCTACAGGAGTGAGCACTGAGAAACGACCACCCACATTGTCAGGAATTACGTATGACTTGTATCCTTCCTTGTCAGCAGTTACGCGAGCAGCACCCTTCTTGGCGTCAGTAATAGCCACAATCACCTTCCTTGCCAGCACCTTGCCGCGCTCGTCTTCGCATTGCTTCTTCAGCAGACGGAATGCTAACGCTGTCTCAGTAGTAGTACCAGACTTAGAGATGTTGATGACACCGAAGCGCTTGCCCTTTACATATTCGGTCAACTCATAGAGGTAGTCCTCGCTGATGTTGTTGCCTGCAAACAGAATCACTGGGTTCTGCTTGTGATCCAGCAGCCACTCAAAGCTGTTTGACAAAGTCTCGATCACGGCGCGAGCGCCCAGATAGCTACCGCCGATACCAGCCACTACCACTACATCGCAGTTCTCACGCAGCACCTTAGCTGTTTCCTTCAGGTCAGCCAGGTCTTCCTTGGTGATAGAAGAAGGCAGGTGCAACCAACCCAAGAAGTCGTTGCCTTTGCCTGTACCGTTCTCCAAAGCCTCGCGAGCAGCCTTAGCCTTAGCTGCATAGCCATACACATTCTCTTTGGATACAAATCCAAAAGTCTTTTCAATGTTTAAAGTAATCATATTACAACAAAATATTAATTATAAATTTCCCAATCATTCTCCCTCAATGTCTGAGGGTTGCCCCACATAAGTGGAAGCGTATGTCTTTTCAGTTAAACTTCTTCGTCAGTTCCTTCAGTTCCCTGCGGGCGTTAGCCTTCTCATAGAGAATATGATACACCGCATTCAGGATGGGCATTTCCACCTGGTAGCGGTCGTTGATTTCGTAAATGCACTTGGTGCCGTAGTAGCCCTCGACCACCATCTCCATCTCCACCTGTGCAGCTTTCACCGAGTAGCCCTTGCCAATCATCGTGCCAAACACACGGTTGCGGCTGAAGTTAGAGTAGCTCGTCACCAGCAGGTCACCCAGATAGGCCGAGTTCGACACACTGCGCTTGCCTGGAGAGATAGCGCTCAGGAAGCGTTTCATCTCACGAATGGCGTTGGATATCAGCACAGCGTGGAAGTTGTCGCCATATTTCTGCCCGTAGTAGATACCCGCACAGATAGCGTAGATGTTCTTCAGTACGGCTGCGTACTCAATACCCACGATATCGCGGCTCACCGATGTCAGCACATAGTGGTTGGTCATCTTCTCCGCCACACAGTTGGCCATCTTCTGGTCCTTGCCCGCAACAGTGAGGTAGGTCAGGCGCTCTAGCGCAATCTCCTCAGCATGACTGGGTCCGCTCATCACCAGTATATTCTCCTCGGGCATATCGTAATACTCGTGGAAATATTCCGAGATGGTCATGTTCTCATCTGGCACGATACCTTTGGTAGCACTTAGCAGCACCTTGTCCTTCAGCGAGGCGGTCAGCTTCTGCAGGTGTTGCTTCAGGTAGGGCGACGGGATAGCCAGCACCAGTATGTCCGAGTTCTCCACCGTCAGGTTGATGTCCGACGAGAAATGGATGCGGCTCACGTCAAATGCCACATCTGTCAGGTAGGCAGGATTATGTCCCAGTTCGATGAAATCGGCTATTCGGTCATCACGGCGCATGTACCAGTTTATCTCCGGCTCTTTCTCCAGAAATATCTTGGCAATGGCCGTAGCCCAACTGCCTCCACCGAATATGGCTATCCTCTTGCTCATCCCTCTATCTTGCTCTGCCATTCAGTTACCTCGGCCACCGTCGGGTTGGTCAGTTCCAGTTTGTATTTCTTGTTCACGCCACAAATGTCCATATGCAGTTTCTGCGGGTTCACATCTTTCATATCACTCACCAGGTTGTAGCCAGCTTTCTGGATTACAGGCACCCAGTCCTCGCTGATACCCAGTGCGGTATATTTCTCCACGCTGTCCTTAGGTGTCACCTTCTCGGGACGCATCTGTGGGAACAACAGTACCTCCTGTATGAAGGTCTTGCCCGTCATCAGCATCACCAGACGGTCGATACCGATACCGATGCCCGATGTAGGAGGCATACCATATTGCAATGCACGCAAGAAGTCCTGGTCAATGATCATCGCCTCGTCGTCACCCTTTGCTGCCAGTCGCATCTGCTCCTTGAAACGCTCCTCCTGGTCAATCGGGTCGTTCAGCTCAGAGTAGGCATTGGCCAGCTCCTTACCGTTCACCATCAGCTCAAAGCGTTCGGTCAGCTCGGGGTTGTTGCGGTGACGCTTGCACAGCGGTGACATCTCGATAGGATAGTCGGTGATGAAGGTAGGCTGAATGAAGGTACCCTCGCAGAACTCACCAAACAGCTCGTCAATCAGCTTGCCCTTGCCCATCGTCTCGTCCACTTCCATACCCTTGCTCAGGCAGAAAGCACGAATCTCCTCCTCCGTCTTGCCGTCGCAGTCGAAGCCCGTCTTCTCCTTGATGGCCTCCAGGATAGGCAAGCGGCGATAAGGCGCCTTGAAGCTCACGATGTTGCCGTCAATCTCACGCTCCGTCGTGCCGTTCACAGCCACGCAGATGGTCTCGAGCAACTTCTCCGTGAAGCTCATCATCCAGTTATAGTCCTTGTACTGCACATACAGCTCCATGCAGGTAAACTCAGGGTTGTGGTTACGGTCCATACCCTCGTTGCGGAAGTTCTTGCCAATCTCATACACACCCTCGAAGCCGCCCACGATGAGACGCTTCAGGTACAGCTCGGTGGCAATGCGCATATACATGTCCAGGTCGAGTGCGTTGAAGTGAGTGGTGAATGGTCTTGCCGATGCACCGCCCGGGATAGACTGCAGGGTAGGTGTCTCCACCTCGGTATAGCCCGCATCGTCCAAGTATTTGCGCATCGTCTTCAGCACGGTGGCACGCTTCAGGAAAGTGTCCTTCACGCCCTCGTTCACCACGAGGTCCACATAACGCTGACGGTAGCGCAGCTCAGGGTCGTCAAACTTGTCGTATGCCACACCGTCCTTGTACTTCACGATAGGCAGTGGCTTGAGGCTCTTGCTGAGCAAAGTCAGTTTCTGGGCGTGCACCGAAATCTCACCCATCTGGGTGCGGAACACGAAGCCCTCGATGCCCACGAAGTCGCCGATGTCCAGCAACTTCTTGAATACTACGTTATACAGGTCTTTATTTTCGTCGGGACAGATATCATCACGAGTAACATATACCTGGATGCGTCCCTTTGAGTCTTGCAGTTCCATGAAAGAAGCCTTGCCCATGATACGCTGGCTCATCATTCGTCCGGCAATCGATACCTGGCGAGGTTCATCCTCATCCTTGAACTGCTCGCGTATGTCGGTCGAGAAGGCGTTAGTCACATATTCTGCTGCGGGATATGGGTTGATACCCATTTTGCGAAGCTCTTCCAAGCTATTGCGACGGATTATCTCCTGCTCGCTCAATTCCAATACATTCATAAAATGTCAGTCTTTCATCTTTATAATTGGACTGCAAATTTACAACTTTTTTTCGAGACCACCTTATTTTCGGAAGAAAATACGTAACTTTGCGCAGTAAACTGCGCGAAGATACTCACGCTCGGCAAAATAGCAAGCTCTATAGCCCTCGCAAACTGTATTTTTGTCGCTGTAATTGATATAACAATATGTTGCAACAGAAAGTTCCTACCGCTTTAGGTACCGAGAAAGTAAGCAAACTGCTGATGCAGTACGCCATACCGTCCATCATAGCGATGACGGCCTCGTCACTCTACAATATGGTCGACAGCATCTTCATCGGACAAGGTGTGGGCGCAATGGCCATCTCAGGCATCGCCATCACCTTCCCCCTGATGAATATCACCGCCGCTTTCGGCTCGCTGGTAGGTGTGGGTGCCGCCACCCTTACCTCCGTCAAGCTGGGACAGAAAGACTATGACACCGCCCGTCGCATCTTGGGTAACGTGTTCGTGCTCAACATCCTGCTGGGTGCCCTGCTTACGCTGGTGGCCCTGCCGCTGCTCACCCCCATCCTCTATTTCTTCGGGGCGAGCGACAACACCTTGCCCTATGCGCGCGACTATATGCAGATCATCCTGATAGGCAATATCATCACCCACCTTTATTTCGGTTTGAACGCCCTGCTGCGCTCGTCGGGCCATCCTGAGAAGGCCATGTATGCCACCATCGCTACGGTGCTGGTGAACACCATCCTCGACCCCATCTTCATCTTCGGCTTGGACATGGGCATTCGGGGAGCCGCCATCGCCACCGTCATCGCCCAGACGATGTCGCTCATGTGGCAGATCAAGCTGTTCAGCAACAAGAACGAACTGCTGCATTTCCAGC
Organism: uncultured Bacteroidales bacterium; assembly: GCA_902779085.1. GTDB lineage: Bacteria > Bacteroidota > Bacteroidia > Bacteroidales > Bacteroidaceae > Bacteroides. The sequence continues at coordinate 86,400 of CACYZY010000006.1, forward strand.
CAGGCATCTTCAAGCTGAAGAAACGCATCGTGATGGACTCGCTGGCCATCGGCCTGTCGCCCTTCCTCATGAACCTCGCTTCGTGTGTGGTGGTCATCCTCATCAACAATGCGCTGGTTACCCACGGAGGCGACTATGCCATTGGCGCTTACGGCCTTGTCAACCGCCTGGTGTTCGTAGCCGTCATGGTGGTCATGGGCTTCAATCAAGGCATGCAGCCTATTGCGGGCTATAACTTCGGTGCGCGGCAATACGACCGAGTGACTCAAGTCTTTAAGCTCACTGTCATGTGGGCAACCGCAGTCACCACCATAGCCACCCTGCTCTGCATGACCATTCCCGAACTGCTGGTGCGCATCTTCACCACAGACGAAGAGCTCATACGCATCTCCGTCAAGGCCATGCGCATCATCCTGCTGGTGTTCCCAGTGGTAGGTTTCCAGATGGTGACAGGCAATTTCTTCCAGAGCATCGGAATGGCCAGCAAGGCCATCTTCCTGTCGCTCACGCGCCAGCTCATCTTCCTGCTGCCCTGCATCCTCATTCTGCCCCATTATTTTGGCGAGGACGGTGTGTGGTACAGCATGCCCATCTCCGATGCCGTAGCCACCATTGTGGCAGGCGTCATGCTTTGGCATCAGTTCCAGCTATTCAAGAAACAAGTAAAGACAGCATAATATGGAAAAGTTTGTAATCAATGTAGGCCGTCAGTTAGGCAGTGGCGGACGCGAGATATCCGCCGAGTTGGCCCGTCGCCTCGACATCTCCTATTTCGACAAGGAGTTGCTCAGCGTAGCAGCCGAGGAAAGCGGCATGAGTAAGGAGTTTTTCGAGAAAGCCGACGAGCAGACTTCCCGTCCCATCTCAGGTGGTTTGTTCGGCATCCGTTTCCCCTTCAGCGGACTGTCCACCTCCAGCACCATGAACTACCTCAGCAACGATGCTCTGTTTCAGTTGCAGAGCGATGCCATCCGTAAGCTGGCCGACGAGAAGTCCTGTCTGTTCATCGGCCGTTGTGCCGACTATGTGTTACGCGACAACCCCCGTTGTGTCAACATCTTCATCTCCGCCTCTTTGCCTTTCCGCGTCGAGCGCATCTCCCGTCTGGAAGGCATCAGCACCAACAAGGCCGAAGAGATGATCAATCATGTTGAGAAGCGTCGTGCCGAGTACTACAACTACTACAGCAACAAGCGTTGGGGCGCAGCCGAGAGCTACCACCTCTGCATCGATGCCTCCGTACTGGGCATCGCCAAGACCACCGATTTCATCGAGCAGTTTGTCAGGGCGAAGCTGGGATTATGATTTTTTAACAATTTTATTCTGCAAGGTTTCCGTTTTTGGTAGTTTTTAGGGTAGAAACTATAAAATAGACGAGCTATGAAAAAGACATTTTATTTGTTAGGTTTTCTGCTCCTGACTCTTTGTCTGGGTGGATGTTCAAAAGACGAGAAAGAGCCTTATGACGATGCTTTGCAGATGCTTGTAGGCAAGTGGCATAGTTATGGTCCTATGGATGAAATTGATGGAGGTAATCATGGTTTCACCCGTTCCGAGACCATTGAAGGCAATACTGTTACCCAAGAGATTACCATTACTTCCGACAGCCGTTTCCACTGGCAGCTAATCTATTTCTTTCCTCAGGTATGGCGTGGCGGCGAGTTTGGCGATTATACCGACACACATGATATAGATGGTAAGGTAGAGCTTGACGGCACCAAGTTGTCTTTTGTGTTCGACGAGTGGTATGGTGGCGTTCCTGGTCGAGTCTTTACTTATCAGTTTGCCTCAGATGGCAAAGAGTTGATACTTACCGGTCTGTCATCAGGTTTCCAGCCCCGTTCTTATAGCTTGGTATTCCAAAGGAAATAAAAACTTATTCATATTGTTGTTTAGAAAGAGGAGTAGTCATTCGACTGCTCCTTTTTTATGTCAATTGATATGCTATCTGTTATTATTTGACGCAGTATTTCCTATGGGGTGATTCTAATGCTTTCTATAGGTCGTCGCAAGGCTTGCCACGGGTGATGGGAAAGCCTCCCATGAGTCATCGCAGTATCTCCTTTACCCCCATAGCAGATACTGCGACGGGTGATGGCAGATATTGCAGCGACCCATAGCCATCATTGCGGCCAGATACAGCAGGGCTCGAAACCAGTTTAAGAGAACTCCAACTGGAAAGTGACGGGCCAGTTGTTGGTTCCAGTCTTTAATAAGGTAATGGTGCCACCAGACAGTTTCATGATTTGGCGTGCTAAAGAGAGACCTATGCCACTACCATCTTGTTTGGTGGTGAAGAACGGCACGAATATCTGGCGAGCCAGTTCGGAAGAAATAGCGGGACCATTGTTGCTGACATTAATAAACACATGCTCGTTTTTATCAGCATAGGCATGCACCAATATGCGACCTTGATGGTCGCCTATAGCCTGCACAGCATTTTTTAGCAGATTGATTAGCAATTGACGTATCAGATTAGAATCTGCATACAGCATCAGGTCATCAGGCTCTACCTGAATATTCAGATTGATATGTTCAGGTACGAGGTTCAAGCTGCTTACTTGCTTCATGATTTCCTGTATGAAGAATGGTTCCGGTTGAGGCTGCTGCAGTGCAGAGAACTTACGATAACTGTCAACAAACGAAATAAGTCCTGTAGATGTTTCATGTATGGCACGTATGCCATCGTAGATTTCGCTGTCTTTCACATCTTCTCGCTGCATGAATGTGTCGCTGATGGATGATATAGGGGCCATGCTGTTCATGATTTCATGGGTAAGCACACGTGTGAGCTTGATCCACGAGTCAAGTTCCTTCTCGTCCAACTCGTTGTGGATATCATTCATGATGAGTATTCTCACTGCCTTACGGTCAAGTTCTGTCCGTACGCATGCAATTGACAAATCCACCTCTCCCTTGTCCGTTTGCAAGTGCAGCTGCCTTCGTTCTTTTGCTTGAATGAGCCTGAACAGGTCTGCCACATCATTACCGTATCTTTCCAACTGACGCAGATTACTCAGTATGGGCAGTCCCAGCAACTTGGCGGCAGCAGGGTTGGCCTGCATGATATTGTCATGTTCATCAATGACAATGATGCCTGTACTGACAGCAGACATAATGTGCTCATAGAACTTCTCTTGCTGTACCATCTGCTGCTTTTGTTCGTTCATCAGACTGCCGAACTGATTGATAGTGTCTTGCAGCACTTGTTCACTGGCAGAGTGATAGGTAGTAGGTAAGCGGAAGCTGTAGTCGTTGTTGCGTATAGCTTCCAGCATCAGGTAGCATTTTTCCTTTAGTTTCTTAACCCCATGTATATAGTTTACTATGGCAAAAAGAAGTACTACAAGTCCGATTCCTGCCAATAGATACTGTCCTTTGGCAAAGCCCCAGGTTAGCAACGCCGTGCCTGCCACAAGCAATATGGCACGTATAGCAGTAGTATTTCCCCATTTAGATGCCATATCGTTTCAGTTTGCTGTAAAGGGTTTGACGGGTGATGCCCAACGCATTTGCCACTTGCGATACATTACCATCAAATTGCTGCATGGCACGGCGTATTGCCTCACACTCAGTAGCCTCCAAAGTCTGGGTAGGCATTTCCTGTTTGTTGTTGTCCCCTGTCGAGGGTTGCATCAAGGCATTTAGTTCTATATGTTCAGGTTTCAGTACATCACCATCCGCCATAATCACCGCTTTCTCAATGGTATGTTGAAGCTCTCGGATATTGCCGTACCACGGATGTGTTTGCAACTTTTTCACTGCCTCTTGAGAAATGCTTTCCAGTTGTCGCCCATATTGTAAATTATATTGTTTCAAGAATCGTTCAGCCAAAGGAACGATGTCTTCCTTGCGTTCACGCAGGGCAGGCAGGTGCAGGTGGATGGTGTTGATACGGTAGAGTAGGTCTTCACGGAAACTGCCTTGCTGCACCATCAGAGCCAAGTCGCGGTTGGTGGCGCAAATCAGGCGTATGTCGGTAGATTGAGGCATATTGCTGCCCACCTTTACAAACGAACGCTTCTGAATGGCCGTCAGCAGTTTAGGTTGCATGTGAAGGGGCAGGTTAGCAATTTCATCTAAGAATAGTGTGCCTCCATTGGCAGCCTCAAAACGTCCGATTCTATCAGCATGGGCATCAGTAAATGAGCCTTTTACATGACCAAACAACTCGCTTTCAAACAATGTTTCCGTAATGGCACCCATATCTACCGAAACGAAAGGCCCTTCGTGGCGATTGCTTAATCGGTGAATCTCATGCGCCAGCATGTCTTTACCCGTGCCGTTTTCACCAGTAATCAAGATGCTGGCATCCGTAGCGCTGATGCGTTCCACCATCAATTTCAGCTGACTGATTACCTCAGAGGTCCCCCAAAACATTTCGCCTTCCTGCTGATTAATAGCTGTTGTTTTCTTCTGTTTGGGTTTTTCTTGCCGCGCTTTTTCCAGTGCGTCCAAGAGAGTTTGCACCAGTTTGGCATTGTCCCAGGGCTTTACCACAAAGTCGGTGGCACCTTCTTTTAATCCTGTCACTGCCAAGTTAATGTCGGCATATGCCGTAAAAAGAACCACTTGTGTTTGTGGACGCAGTCGCTTTATCTCCCGTAGCCAGTAAAGTCCTTCGTTACCAGTGTTAAGCCCAGAGGAGAAGTTCATATCCAATAGTATCACGTCAGGGCGTTTCTGTTGGATGGTGGTAGGCAACGCCACCGGACTGCTGAGCGTTACTATTTGTTCGAAATAGCTATCCAGCAGGTAATGAAGTGACGTCAATATGTTTTTATTGTCATCAACTACCACCAATGATCCATGTCTATTCATATTAACCTGTTTGCTTAGTGTAGCAAAGGTAATTAAAAGTTTTGAGAATGGATAAGACTTGTGTCACAAACTATCCGTTATTCTCGTATTATAAAAGAAAGCATGTCTAATATTTAGACAGCCACTGTCTAATAATTAGACACATTCGTTATGTAGTGAAAGTATCTGTTGCTGATAATCAGTAAGATATGAGTTTGGCACGGCGTTTGCTTTGAGAAAGATGTAAGAAAAATTAAAATTATCAAAGATGAATAGAACCCATAAATCGATAGTACTGGCTGCTATGATAATTGTCAATTCTCAATTGTCACTTTCTGGAGCAGTGGGCGCCAAAGATGCTTGCATCGATTTGGACGAGTCGCGACAGAATAGTACGCAGTCAATAGTCAACGGCCAAAGTTCAACTTATAACGGTTCATGGACCGTTGACCAGTGTATGGCATATGCCGTTACCCATAACCATCAGGTGCACCAAAAAGAGCTGGAGGTAAAGAACAACCAGATGGACAAACTCAGTGCCATAGGCAACTTCATACCTTCTGTTGATGGAGGCGTCAGTGCACGCTACAGCTTTGGTCGAGGCATTGACCCCGAAACCAACGTATATGACCACATCTCTACCTTTCATAATAACTATTTCATTGAAGCCAACATGCTAATCTTCCGTGGTGGAAGCCTGGTGAGCCAAGTTCGCAAAGCCCAGGCCAATGTGAAGATGGGTAAGGCGGCCTTGCAGGAAGCGCAGGATAATACGGCACTGGACACTTTCCAGGCGTATATCCAGGCGCTTTACTGCATGGGTACCGTCAGGATGGCGAAGCAGAAGTTGGCAGAAAGCGACTCCTTATTATACAAGGCTCGCTTGCAGGAAGAGATTGGCATGAAGGGTATGGCGGATGTGGCGCAGATGGAGGCTCAGCAGGCTACCGATGCCTATAATTATACGCATCAGCAACATCTTTTTGAAACTGCCATGTTAACGCTGAAGCAAAAGATGAACTATCCGATGGAGGATGAACTCCTGCTCGATTCTACCTTATTGGATAGCCCCGTAATGGAACAAGCTAATTTGGACTTGGTAGATAAGGAACAGGTGGTGAACCTCGCTTTGGCAGGCAACCCCACCTTACAGAAAAGTCTGTTCAAAGCTCAAGCCCAGAAGATGGAGAGTCGAGGAGCATGGAGCGAAGTATTGCCCAGCATCAGTTTGTATGCAGGCCTCAACACCTCTTACTACAAGCAGTTGCATGTGGATACCTACCCATCCTTTAAGAACCAGTTTAAGGACAACTATGGTTCCTACATCGGCATCTCACTCAGCGTCCCCATTTTCTCTCAGTTTAAGGGAGTGAGTAGTGTACGCAAGGCTCGCAATAGCTATCGGATTGCACAGGAGCAGTATGAGGAGCAGAAGCTGGAGTTGCGTAAGTTAGTGGAGCAGGCAGTAATGGACCGAGAGGGCTATCTGAGAGAAAGCATCCAGATGGAGAAGAAAGTTGCTTCTGATCAGTTGGCATATCAGGTGACGAAGCGCAAGTACGAGGAGGGTTTGATGACCTCGTTGGATGTGCAGCATAATGCCGCTACGTGGCTGGAGTCGCAAGCCAGTCTCTTGCAAAGCAAACTCACCTACTTCCTCAAGTGCAGGTTAGTGGAATATTACAAAGGAAATGACATTATTCAGCAATAAAAGAAAATACTATGGATATACAGTTAGAAAAAAAGAAAGGCATTCAGAAGAAGCACCTGCCATATATTGCAGGAGGAAGCGTAATCATCCTGTTGCTGGCATGGATTATCTTCGGCAACCACGCTTCTACTATGCGTGTAGATAGCAAATCAGTCAACATTGCAGATGTAACCTACGGAGAGTTCAACGACTATATTCGTCTGAACGGACGGGTACAACCCATCAGCATCGTGCAGATAAGCCCAGAGGAAGGCGGTATAGTCATGGAGAAGGTGGTAGAGGAAGGTGCCCAGGTGAAGAAGGGTGATGTTATTTTACGTCTCGCCAACTCCAACCTCGACCTCTCCATCCTCAACGCTGAGAGTGAACTGGCAGAAAAGCAGAACCTCTTGCGCAATACGCAGGTGGCGATGCAGCAAGACAAGCTGACCAACGAGACGGAGAAGGCTACCCTCGATATTGACACCCAGCGCAAGCAGCGTACCTACAAGCAGATGGAACGTCTGTATAACGAGAAGCTGGTAAGCAAGGAAGAGTTTATGCAGGCGAAAGAGGATTTCGAGTTGGCACAACGTAAACACAACCTGGTGGCACAGCGTCTGGAGCAAGACAGTATCTATCGCACCGTGCAGATGGACCAGATGGAGGACAACCTGCAGAATATGCGCCAGAACGTGGCGATGATTCGTGAGCGCAAGAACAAGTTGGAGGTAAGGGCTACCATCAGTGGCGAGTTGGGCTTGTTGGATGCTGAATTAGGACAGAACATCAGTGCCGGACAGATGGTGGGACAAATCAACGATCTGAGCGACTTCAAGGTGGAGGCACAGGTGGATGAGCATTATATTGATAGAGTAATAAATGGTTTGCCTGCAACTTTTCAGCGTCAAAATACGTCTTTTGGATTAAAGGTGCGTAAGGTATATCCCGAAGTGCGCGAGGGCAGGTTCCGTACCGACTTTGTGTTCACCGGTGAGCGTCCCGACAATATCCGAAGCGGACAGACCTACTACATCGACCTGCAATTAGGAGAACCATCCGAGAGTGTGCTGATTCCTAAGGGCACCTTCTTCCAGGTCACTGGCGGCAACTGGATCTTCGTAGTAGATAAGGATGGCAAGAAGGCTTATCGCCGCACCATCCGTATCGGACGCCAGAACCCGCAGTACTACGAGGTGCTGGAAGGCCTGGAGCAGGGTGAGCGTGTCATCGTGAGTGGCTATGAAGGCTTTAAGGATAATGAAGTGTTAGTATTGAATTAAGAATTAAAAAATAAGTATTATGGAAAAGAATAAGATTATCAAGGCTATAGGCATTATCGTAGTGGTATTGCTGTTGTTATATGCACAAGCTGGACACATCAACTTGCCAGGACATGGCAACAGAGAGCAAAAGAACTTGCAGGAAGCAGTGGTGAACTATGTCGCTTCTCAGCTGACTAATGGCGAAACGGTGGAGTTTGGCACCAAGTATAATAGCAATGACTACAAAGAGAATGGTGAAGTGCGTTACTCTGCTACCGTTGAATACTATGTGGTGGCAAAGGATGGTACCAAGGTGAAGCATACCGCACAGGTAGTTACCAACGAGGACAAGGATAAGATTATCGAATGGAGAGACCAATAAACGATGAAAACAATAGTTAGGAACTTTACATCTATTTTCAAGAAGTTTGTTACGGCAAACCTGCTGAATATGTTAGGACTGAGCTTGGCATTCGCCTCGTTCTTCGTCATCATGACTCAGGTGAGCTACGACCTGAGCTACAACAAGAGTTTTACGGAACATGAGAACCTGTTCAGGATGACTTGGTCTCTCGGTGATGATGAAGAAGGCTATGGCAGCACCTTGCCTCGTCCCGCAATAGAACGCTTGGCGGTGACTTCGCCCCATATCATCAGTTATGGCAGCTATCAGGGTTGGGTGAATTTTGACCAATATTGCATAGGCGAGAAAGAATTTAGTTTGAATGAACGATTTGGCAACAATGATTTCCTCAGTGTTTTCAAGCCTACTGTTATAGCTGGCAATCTGGAAGGGCTGAAACAGCGTTATAACATCGTACTGCCCCGTTCAGAGGCGATGCGTCTGTTCGGCACGACAGATGTGGTGGGGCAGACATTGAAATACAAGTGGGAAGATAATCTGTACTACAATGTGTGTGCCGTGATAGAAGATTATCCGGCAAATAACTTCTTGCATGGCAATTGCTTTATCGGTACCGATTATAACAAGGACAGCTACAACAACTGGAATTATGATGCCTATATCCGGGTGGATGATGCCAAGAACCTGCCGACTGTGCAGGAAACCTTGCGCAAGATGTTAATAGACATCTGTAAAGAAAAGTACAACATGACCACCCAGGAAGAGGAAGATGCTTTGCAGATCATCTTTACCAATGTGGCTGATGCTCACTTCTCCAAAGACCTGAATAAGGCTGCTCCTGGCAGAAGCTCCGTCTATTTGCTGATTTGTTTCTCTTTGCTGATAGTGGTGATTGCAGCGGTGAACTTTATGAACTTCACTTTGGCTGAGACTCCGATGCGCATCCGCAGTATCAACACCCAGAAAGTGTTGGGCGCTACAGCAGCGAAACTGAGAGCCAGCTTGTTGGTAGAGGCAGTAATCATCAGTCTGATAGCTTTTGTGGTGGCATTGCTGATTGTGTATCTGGCGCACGACTTCGGCTTGCAGGAACTGGTACAGGCAAGCATCTTGTTGCAAGATCATCCACAGCTGATAGCCATCACGTTAGCTTTGAGTATCGGCGTAGGTCTGTTGGCTGGTGCCTATCCCTCCTATTACGTTACCTCCTTCCCTCCGGCGTTGGTGCTGAAAGGCTCGTTTGGCTTGTCGCCTAAGGGCAGGGTGTTACGAACTGTGCTTATCTGCCTGCAGTTTGTGGTTTCCTTTATGTTAGTGATTGGCGTGGGCATCATGTATCTGCAGAGTTATCTCATTTACCATACCGATTACGGTTTCGATAAAGACGAAGTGTTGACACTCCCAGCCACCCCAGCCACACGCCAACAGCTTGATGCGGTAGATGCGGAACTGAGATCCATCTCTGGCATTGAGGGTGCCAGTATAACACAGGGTATTCTTGGCAGTAGTGACAGTTATCAAACGTGGGGCAGGGGCAGTGGCGACAAATATTTGAACTTTACTTGCCTCTTTGTGGATTGGCGATTCTTGGATGTGATGGGTATTGATATTGTAGAAGGTCGTAACTTTAGAGAATCAGATGGCGATGTGTATATCCTCAATGAGTCAGCCAAAAAACGATACGACTGGCTGAGGGTGAATGAACCCATTACTGATGGCGATCTCCCTGTTATAGGTTTCTGTAAGGATATCAAGTATTCCACTTTGCGAGTAGATGACGCTGAATTGCCTATTGCCTTCTTCGTACCGAAACCAGGAGGGGAATATGCTCAATGGTCTTGGCAGAACAATGTATTGGTGCGTGTATCTAAAGGTGTGGACAAACGTCAAATCAAGCAGAAGGTATTAGATGTAGTCAATAGGATTGAGAAGGAATATACCTTAGATCTTAGCGAGTTGAATTACATTGACGAGGTGTTGGAGAGATCTTATCAGCAAGAATCCCTCTTCACCAAGCAGATATTGCTCTTCTCATTGTTGGCTATCCTCATCAGCATCATCGGTGTGTTTGGCTTGACCATGTTTGAGAGTGAGTATCGCCGCAAGGAGATAGGCATCCGCAAGGTGTTCGGCAGTTCCACCCGTGAGATTCTCCAGATGTTCAACAAGCGATACCTGTATATCCTGTTGGGTTGCTTCGTGGTGGCTGCACCAGTGGGCTATCTCTTGGGGCAGCATTGGCTCGAAGGCTTTGCCGTTCGCACAACCATCAATCCTCTGCTGTTCTTGGTGTCCTTCCTGTTAGTAACCCTCATTACTATGCTGACGGTAACCTACCAGAGCTGGAAGAACGCTAGTGAGAACCCCGTAAACTCTATAAAGACAGAATAACGATGAAGACATATTTGACTTTTTTGAACAGAAACAAACTCTTTACTTTGGTGAATGTGGCAGGACTGAGCATCAGTCTGATGTTCGTCCTGCTCATCAGCAACATGGTGACGCGTCAGCTCACCGTAGATAGCAACGTGCCTGATGCCGACCGTATCAGCGTGTTTGCCAACGAACGCTGGGCTGGGGCACACTACAACCTGGGTAACCACTTGCAGAGCCGCTATCCGGAGATAGAGGACTGGACTTCCGTCAGCTCAGTAGGTAGTAGAGAGTTGTTGTCTGCCCGCATAAACGAACATAATATAAACTTTAAAGCTTTCATTGCCAAAAAGAACTTCCTTGATTTCTTCGGATATCAGGTGTCAGACGGGGCGCAGGATGCCATGAAGGCAGCTACCGATGTGGTGCTGACCAAATATGGTGCCAAGAGGCTGTTTGGAACGGAACAGGCTGTGGGTAAGACTTTCCAGATACCTGCTTTCGATAATCAGACTTATACCGTAACAGCGGTGATGGATGATTTCAACAATTCTATCTTCCCCCATGATATGGATGTGATCATCCCCTTTGAGAACATGAAGTATTATAACGAGTCGTGTGCCGAAGAGGAGTCCTATATGAACAATGCCGCAGGTACCGAACTGTTCCTCAAGACTCCGCAAGGCGTTGACCTGAATGGCAAGGCTCAGGAAATCAAGGAATACCTGAAGACGTTCTTCTGGATATACGAACAAAACGTGATGCAGGAAGTGAGGTTTATCCCGATGCGTGACTTCTATTTCAGTGAGACTCTCGGTACCCAGAACCTGAACCAGTACAGCATGACCCAGGTGATTGTCTATATTGTGGTGGGTATCCTCATACTCCTCATGGCGGTATTCAATTATATCAGCATGGCGGTAGCGCAAACCAGTTATCGTGCCAAGGAAATGGCGACGCGTCGTCTGTTGGGCAGCAACAAACGGGATGTCTTCTGGCGCATGATAGGCGAGTCGTTTTTTATGACGCTGATAGCTTTCCTGTTGGGATTCTTGCTGGCAAAGGCGCTGGAACCATATGCTTCCGACTTATTCCAAACATCTTTCGACTTGATAGGCGACCTCAATGTCTACACCGTACTGATATATCTGGCTGGTGTATGTGCCTTAGCATACGTGGCTGGCTTCTTCCCCGCCACCATCCTGAGCCAGTATAACCCGATGGATGTGGTGAAGGGTACCTTCCGCCGCAAGACCAAGGCTCTATGGCTAAGATTGCTCAACATCTTCCAGAGTGGTATGACGATAGGTTTGCTTACCTGTGCCCTGACTATGATGATGCTGTTGCATTATGCCGTTAACAAGTCGTTGGGGTATAATCAGCAGGACATCCTGGTGCTGGATGCCGTACTGGATGAGGGTGGATATAGTACGTTGCGTAACGAACTGAAGCAGTTGCCATACGTGATGGAGGTGAGTTGCTCGTTGGGTACTCCCGGTAGTGGCGGCAATAACAATACCATGAGTGTGCAGAACCTGAAGACAGGCGAAGAGGAGATTTTCAGCTTCCAGGTGTTTATGGTGGACAGCGCTTTCCTCAAGGTATATGACATTGATATCTTGGAAGACCGCCATCTTTCAAAGTCAGAAGATCCTAATTTTCTGGTGAGCGACAGTACCATGCTGATGCTGCGTAATGCCGGCTACGAGGATAAAGTACTCAGTCCTAAGACTTATAATTTCAATATTGCTGGACAGTTCCGTCATTTCCGTCCTTTCTCAATGATGAATCCTGGGGGAACAAGACCTATATTGATGCAAATACTTCCAGTTGAAAGGATGACGGGCATTTTTGAACCTTGGAATGTGAGTGTGCGCTTCTATCCCGGAGGCGATAAGGCTTCGCAACGAGAAGAGGTGGAACGTATTTACAGGAGACTGGCGGGTGAAACACCATTTGGTTCCGACTGGTATGAGGATCAGATGGAACAGGAATACGAACCGATTTCGCAGACCCGCAATCTGATTGTTGTGTTCACCTTCGCTGCCTTGGTGATTTCTATCCTAGGTCTGACTGCCATGAGCATCTATTTTATTGCCCAGCGAAAGCGTGACATAGCCATCCGTAAGGTGTTCGGCTCTACCAGCCGTAATGAGATGCTGCACCTGATACGTTTCTCTGGGCAGAGCCTGCTGGCAAGCTTGGTGATTGCCATTCCGCTGATATGGATTGGGGTAAAGAAGATACAGGACATCCTGCCCATCGAGGGCTTCTCCATGCCTTGGTGGACTCCATTAGCAGGCTTTGCCATTGTGGCATTGGTTTCCCTCCTCTCTGTGTTTGTAATCAGCAAGCAAGCTACGGAGGAAAACCCTGTGAATAACCTGAAAACTGAATAATAACAAATAAAACAATACGATTATGATTAAGATTGAAAACTTAGTGAAGAAGTTCACTACTACTGAAGTAGAGACCATAGCATTGAACAATGTAAGTCTGGAAGTGGCCGACAAGGAGTTTGTGGCTATCATGGGCCCGTCAGGTTGCGGCAAGTCCACCTTGCTGAACATCATGGGCTTGCTGGACAACCCTACATCAGGCGACTACTATTTAGGAGAACAGGAAGTGGGACACCTGAAGGAGAAAGACCGCACAAAGGTACGCAAGGGCAACATCGGCTTCGTGTTCCAGAGCTTCAACCTGATTGACGAGCTGAACGTGTATGAGAATGTGGAACTTCCCTTGACTTACTTAGGTGTTCCTGCCGATGAACGCAAACGCAAGGTAAATGAGATATTGAAACGTATGGCTATCAGTCATCGTGCCAAACACTATCCTCAGCAACTCAGTGGAGGACAGCAGCAGCGTGTCGCCATTGCCCGTGCGGTGGTGTGTGAACCTAAGATTATCCTTGCCGATGAGCCAACGGGTAACCTCGACTCCAAGAACGGCTTGGAGGTGATGCAGTTGCTTACCGAACTGAACAAGGAGGGCACTACCATCGTGATGGTGACACACAGTCAGCGTGACGCAGGTTTTGCTACACGTGTTATTAACTTATTTGACGGACAGGTGGTTAGTACTGCTGAAGGATTATGAAACAAGCAATCAACTCTTTGTTCCGAAAGGGACAAGCCAATATAGTAAAGATCATCTGTCTGAGCATTGGTTTGGCTTTGGGTTTGCTGATGATAGCCGAAGTCATCTTTGAGCGTAGCTACGACAACTACATCCCTCGCCTGGATGATACCTATCGCGTGACGGCCACCTATCAGATGCAAGAAGGAGATCCCAAAGATTACAACCAGACAGCAGGTGCCATTGCCCCGGGCATCAAGAATGTATGCCCCGAAGTCGAGGCTGCCACCCGTTTTACCTATCTTGATGGTGATGCCACATTCCTTACTGAGGAAATGCTGGCCATCAAGGGTGACTTATACCTGGCTGACTCGTCGTTTTTCGATGTGTTCCCTCGCAGAATTCTCTTTGGTGAAGATCCGCACACGGGTCTCAACAAAGTGTATCAGGCTTATATCTCCGACAAACTATTGGAAACCGTGGGTACAGACATCATCGGCAAGACGGTGAAGTATAAGAACAACCAAGCCCTCCAAATCCAGGTAGTGGGTGCTTTCGAGGCTTTCCCCGAGAATACCCATTTGCCGCAGATGGACATCCTGCTGTCACTGCCTACCTACAAGCTGTTGCAGGGCGGTAACTTTGACAGTGCCAACAACTGGCTGGGCAACGACCGTTACAGAAGTTATGTCCGTCTGGCACCAGGTGTAAAGCCAGAGGCTTTGCAGACACGGATTGACCAGATGGTGGAAGACCGCATGGGCGAGCAGTTGAAACAGGCAGGCGTCGGATACGCGTTGAGCCTGAAGCCCGTCAGGAACCTGATTCTCACGGAATCCGACTATAACCGTGTGATGAACTATGTGTTCTTGGCATTTGGCATCATCATGCTGGCAGTGTCTATCCTGAACTATATCCTGTTGGTGGTATCATCCATGGTGAACCGAGCCAAGAGCATTGCCACCTATCGTTGCTATGGCGCTTCAGGCAAGGATATCTACAAGATGATTCTCAGCGAGTCGTTCCTCCATGTGGTATGTATCAGTCTGCCGATAGCCATCCTGATTATGCTAGGCTTGCAAGACTTCATCCAAGAGAACATCGCCCACTCGCTGCAGAGCCTTTTCCCGACATCCACCATCATTATCTGTGCAGTGATCACCTTGGCGGTAACGCTGATTTGCGGCATGATGCCCGGCTATCTCTATACCAAGATACCTGTGACGTATGCTTATCGTCGCTATAGCGAGAACAAACGCCATTGGAAGTTGGGTTTGCTGTTTGCACAGTTCCTGTTGGCAGCATTCTTTGTGAATATGCTGGTAGTGTTAGGATTGCAATATAGCAAGATGACCAACTACAACTTGGGCTTTGACTACCAGAACACGCTTGCGATTTCTCTTCGCGGCATACCCGACAACGAGGCTGAGCGTGCAGTGCAGGAGTTGAAGCGAGACCCACGGGTAGCTGGTGTTTCTTGGGCTTATCAGTCATTGGAAAACGGTGCCAGTGGCGACAATGTAATCAACGAGGAAACGTATGAGCACTACATGAACATTGCCAATTTGTTTGAGGTAGGTGATAACTTCTGTGAGGTGATGGGCATACCCATTATAGAAGGCAAGGCGTTTACCCCTGGCTTGAACGACAGCATACAAACCGAGATCATGGTGAGCCGCAGTTTTGTGGAACGAATGCGTGAGATAGCCGGTTGGGAAGGTTCCGGCATCGGTAAAGAGGTGTTCATCACTTCGCATGATAAGGCACCCACCACCATTGTGGGAGTATATGAAGACCTGAAGTTAGGTTCGTTTGTGGATGGTACCGATCATCGCCCGTCGGTGATGTACTATGGCTCTGTAGGCCATCCTTTTATCCAGCGCCTCTATGTACGATTGCACGACTTCAATGAAGAGGCTGTGAATCAGGTGCAGCAGATTGTGAACCAGACGCTGACCTCAGAGCAGGTGACGGTGATGCCAATGCGTATGTTAGTAGGCAACAACTACGAAGGTTTCAAGCATGTGCGCAATGCTGTGCTGCTGGCAGGTTTGAGTATCTTCATCATCGCCATGATAGGACTGATTGCGTATTTGATGGATGAGGTGAACAGGCGCAGAAGTGAGATAGCCATCCGTAAGATTGTGGGAGCAACCGTGATGGATGTGCAACGCATCTTCCAGCGCGACTTGCTGTTCATTGCCATTCCTGGCATGCTGATAGGTTTGTTGGTGGCTTGGTTGGTGGCTCGTCAGGTGCTGCAGCTCTTTGAGGTGAAGATTGCCCTTACCGTATGGCTCTTTGGTGGATGCACCATCGCCATCCTCTGCCTGGTATTGCTGGTATCTGCCTACTTGGTGTGGCAGGCCTCTCGTGCCAATCCAACAGAGAATCTAAGGACAGAGTGATATCCTCGTCACATCAGCAATGCACGCACGGTTGTTTGTTTTTCAGAATAAAAGCAGTAACTTTGCGAGAGGGACATTAAAGATTGACAAGTATGAAAGACAGGTTTACACCCGAGAATATCAGTAAGCTGGCACCCAACGAGGTGTTCGTGTTTGGCAGTAACCTCATGGGACAGCATGGAGGCGGAGCGGCGCTCTATGCGATGAGGCATTTCGGCGCTATATGGGGACAGGGCGTCGGCCTGCAAGGACAGAGCTACGGAATACCTACCATGCAGGGGGGAGTGGAGACAATCGTGCCTTATGTGGAGGAGTTCATCGACTTCGCGGCTGAACATCCTGAAATGACGTTCCTGGTGACGCGCATAGGATGCGGCATAGCGGGATTCAGGGACGAAGAAATAGCGCCTCTGTTCAAAGAGGCGCTGGAGGCGGAGAATATAGTGCTGCCAAAAAGCTTCGTTACCTTACTACTTTCCAAATGTTGAGCCGTACGGTGTTGGGCTCTGATGGGGCAGGACCGCAGACGAAAATGGCGTTGTTGAGCCAGGCGTAACGACTGTCTTCGGGGGCCTCGAACTTGGGGGCGGTGAGGAAATAGAAACCTTGTTCGCCGGCACTGAAGATGCCGCAGTTGCGCACGTGGATATATACGCCGTCATCGGTCTTGATGCTGTAGATGGCTTCCAGCTCGGTGCGCAGGTTCTTGCCGTCGGTCTTTTGGTACTGGTAGTCGGCGCCGCCGGGAATGATGGTGCCCTTGAGCTGGGGACCTTCGAAGATGCCACCCGTGATGGGGATGACCACGCGCTTGCCGTGGGGCACTTCGCCTACCACATATTCGGGCTCAAGGGTGACATAGAGCTGCATGACATACTCCAGACGGGGTGTGTCGCTGGCTGTGGGGGGCACTATCTGCTGTGCCTTGATGCTCAGGCTGGCCAACAGGGCCATGAAGAGAAAGAGCTGCTTTTTCATAATCACATTGTAGTTGGATATAAACTCCCCGCCATAACGACGGGGAGGCTGTTTTTATTTGAGGTTTCTGGTGAGGAACTCTACAGCTATGTCGGTGGCACGCTGCTGGTCTTTCATGAAGCCGTGATCTTCGCCTGGCAGGATGTAGAGCTCGGCATTGTTGCTCTGCTCGGTATAACGCTCGCCGTAGGTGTAGGGCACTACCTTGTCGCCTGTGCCGTGAATGACACAGAGGGCGCCTTTGTAGTTGGCTGCGGTCTTGTAGATGGGCAGGCTGAAGGCGGTGCGGATGTACTCGGTACCGAGTTTCTGACGGCCTCCAAACATCTCGATATAGTCGCCTTGCAGGTTCAGTGGGTCGTAGGTGGCACCCATCGTGCTGCCGCGAATGGCATCGTCTCTCAACACGGCTGCAGGTGCCATCAATACGGCGGCCTTGATCTCGGCGCCGAGCTTGCCGGCTACCATGCTGGCTACTACGCCGCCTTGTGAGTGGCCCAGTACGGAAACGGTGCTGACATAGCGCAGGTCGCGCACGTACTCATATACCTTCAGGGCGTCTTCAATCTCGTTGGGTACGGTGTGCTGCCAGAACTCTCCCTCGCTCTCACCGTGACCGTTGAAGTCGAAGCGGATAGAGGCAATGCCCTGTGCCTCGAGCTTGTCGGCGATGATCTCCAGCATGCCTTTCTGTCCACCGCGGCCGTCCTTGCTGCCTCCGAAGCCGTGCATCAGGATGACCATCGGGATTTGCTGTCCCTGGGCGGTCTGTGGTTTCTGGATAACGGCAGACAGCTTGCCCTTGCTGCCGTCGATGGTTAGTTTGGTGGTCTCTGCCTGTGCAGAAACACTTGTCAGCAACATGACTGACATAAATAGTGCAAAAAATGTTCTCATGGTTACTTTTTCGTTTATTGTTAGTTCGTTGATATTGCAAAGATAGTTTATTTTCCTTATGTTTGCAAAACAATAAAATAATTTGACGTAATGAAGACAATCAGATTTGTGATGTTGCTGATGACAGCGCTGCTGGTGGGTACGGTGAGTGCTGCAGGTGTGAAGAACCTCAAGGGTAAGAAACTGGATTTCGTATGTGCCGACGCACAGTTCAAGAACCCGTTTATCGATGTGGACAAGACGATGACTGAGCCGGTGAAGTGTCGCTATATTCACGGTGGCTTCGATGACGGTACGCGTTTCTCGTTCTACTTCCCACTGAACAAGGAGGACTTTACGGGCAGGTTCTTCCAGTATATCACCCCGATGCCTGACAGCGAGACCTCAGCGCAGCACTACTATGCGGCAAGTCCCATTGGCTTCAGTATCTCGCATGGCGCTTATTTCATTGAGACCAACGAGGGTGGGGCGATGGATGTGAACGACCCCTCTACCCGCAGGGAGGCTACGATAGGTGCCTATCGTGCCAACGCTGCCTGTGCCGAGCTGTCACGCTATATCGCCAAACTGCTGTACGACTGTGACCGTCCTTACGGCTATTGCTTCGGAGGCAGTGGAGGTGCCTATCGCACTACGGGCAGCATGGAGGCTACCGAGGGTGTGTGGGACGGAGCTGTGCCTTTCGTGCTGGGCTCTCCGCAGGCTATCCCCAACGTGTTTGGCGTGCGCATGAATGCCTTGCGTGTGTTGCGTGACAATATGGAGGACATTGTGGATGCGATGCGTCCGGGTGGCAGCGGTGACCCATACGCTACGCTGAATGCTGAGCAGCGTCAGGTACTGAAGGAGGCCACCAGCATGGGATTTCCCATCAAGTCGTGGTATGGTTGGAAATATATGGATGCGCACGGGTTTACGGTGCTCTACAGAAGCATAGTAGGAATGGATACGAAGTATTTCCGTGAGGACTTCTGGAACAAGCCGGGTTACTTGGGCTACGACAATCCACTCTCATTGCAGCGTGATCATGTGCAGACCAAGGCGGTGGTGAAGCGAGCCATCGGGCAGTTGGAGGCCGAGCAACTGGGTATCGTGGCGCCTATGTCGGAAACCGACCGAGGCAGTGCCGACCGTGCGTGGGCAAGTCTGGGTACCGAGGTGAAGGAAAAGCCTGTGGCGTTTGAGATAGACAAAGAGGTAGAGATGCACACCTTGGGTGGCGAACTGATGCTGCTCTCGGGCGAGGGCAAGGGCGACCAGCTGCAGATTGTCAGTACGAAAGGAAAGTTTGTGATACTGGCTTCCATCAATAATCCGCAACTGCTGGCAAAGGTGCGTGAGGGCGACCAGGTGCAGGTGGACAACAGCGACTGGCTGGCTTCGGAGACTTATTACCGTCACCAGATGCCTACCAAGGACTATTATGCGTGGAATCAGTTCCGCAGCTTTAACGACCTGCCTATCTATCCGCAGCGTCCGATGCTGCTGGGCCCGATTATCACACAATCGGCTTCGGGCATATTGCCTACGGGCAAGATTCACGGTAAGATGATTCTCTGTTGCTCTGTGTGGGACAGGGAGGCTTATCCTTGGCAGGGCGACTGGTACCGCCAGCATGTGGCTGAATACTTGGGCAACGCTACAGATGACAACTTCCGTCTGTGGTACACCGACCGCAGTACGCATGGTGGCGAGGATGATCCTACCGAGGTGGTGGATTATACAACTGTGCTTTATCAGGCCTTGCTGGATGTGAGTGACTGGGTGGAACGTGGCATTGCTCCTTCGAAGACCTCCGACTACAGGATAGAAGATGCGCAGGTATTGCTCACTGCCGACGGTGTGCAGCGTGGTGGCATACAACCTGTGCCAACGGTGACCGTTGGCGGCAAAGAGCGTGCAGACGTGAAGCCTGGCGAGCAGGTGACGATGCATGTATCTATCGATGTGCCCAAAGGAACGGGCAAGTTGGTGAGTGCTGCCTGGTGTATGGATGGCTCTGGTGAGTTTACACAACCTGTAGATTTGTCGAAGGCTCAGTATAGTGCCAACGGCGAGCATGTGGAGTTTGACACCACCGTGAGCTACAACCAACCTGGTACCTATTTCCCAACGGTGAAGGTATTCTCGGAACGCAAGGGTGACGCTCAGACGCCATATACTTGCATCCCGAATTTGGGTAAAGTCAGAGTTGTGGTAGAATAACTCGGGATGTTGTTTTATCCTACATCATCGCCAGTAATATCACTTGGCCGACGATGATTCTCAAGAACATACTCAAAGGATAAACCGTAGAGTAGCCCACAGAAGGAGCATCGGTGTCAGTCTGCTGGTTGGCGTAAGCCAATGCCGCAGGCTGCGTATAGCTACCACTGATGAGACCCATCAGCGTGAGGTAATTCAGCTTGTATTTCCAACGGGCAAAGATGCCCACGATGAGCAACGGGATAATGGTGATAAGGAAACCGTAAAGCACATACATCATACCTCCGCCATCAACCACCGTGCGGACAAAACTTTCGCCTGCCTCGATGCCCACGCTGGCGAGGAAGAGCACAATACCCAACTCTCGCACCATCAGGTTGGCACTCATGGTGGTATAGGTAACCAACTTGAACTTATATCCGAAGCGACCAATCAGAATGGCCACCACCAATGGTCCACCAGCCAAACCTAACTTCACTGGGGTAGGGATGCCTGGGAACATGATAGGAATGCTGCCAATCAAGATACCCATGAAGATACCCACAAAGATGGTGATGATGTTAGGCGCATCGAGCTTCTTCATCTCATTGCCCAGCACGCGAGCCACACGCTCAACCGCATCTTGAGGACCTACCGCCATCACTCGGTCGCCCACTTGCAGCTTAAGGTTGGGAGCAGCAAACAGGTCCATACCGGAACGGTTGACACGCGTCACATTCACCCCGTGCATGCTGCGGAAATGCAAGTCACCCAGTTTCTTGCCGTTTATTTCAGACTTAGTGACCAAAATGCGGCGAGACACCAAGGGGAAATGCTTGTCTTCCCACTTCACACCTTCTACCTCGCGACCAATGAAAGCAGTAATGCCAGGAGCATCGTCCTCAGCGCAGACAATACGCAGCTGGTCGCCTATATTGAAGATGGTATCTTGGTTAGGACTGTCGAGAACACCGTTATGCTTGATGCGAGACACCACGAAGTTGCGGCCCGAAAGACTCTTGACTTCCAACAACTGCTTGCCGTCGATGGCCTCGTTGCGCACCTCCAGATAGAGTGTGTGCGGCTGTTTGCTGGTATCTTCCAATCCTTCAAGGTCTTTCTCCTCATCTTTGGTATGTATCTTGAACAGCTGCTTGATGAGCAAGATGGCACCTATGATGCCGATAACACCCAAAGGATAGGCGCAGGCATAACCCAAAGCAATAGGGTCGCCCGTATAGCCCAACTGGTTCAAGGCTTCTTGCGCGGCACCCAAACCAGGAGTATTAGTAACAGCACCGTAGAGCACACCAATCATCATAGGCAGTTCGACGGAACCATCCATATAGAAGATGGCTAAGGTAACAATGATGTCTAACGCTATGATGGCAGTAGCCAGCAGGTTGAGCCGGATACCCCCTTGCTGGAAGGTGGTGAAGAACGACGGACCTACCTGCAGACCTATGCAGAATACGAAGAGTATCAATCCAAAATCACGGATGAAATGCAGGATGTCTGTGTTGCCCGTAAAGCCGAAATGGCCCATGAGGATGCCCATGAACAGCACGAAGGTGACGCCCAATGATACGCCGTAAACCTTCTGCTTACCCAAAAAGACGCCAGCCGCTATGACAAATGAATAGAGCAGCACGATGTGTGCCACTGATGAAGTATCCCATAATAAACTCTGAATCCAATCCATAACAACTAAAATCTGTAAGTTAAAACTAATTCTCTATTAAAAACTGAGTGCAAAGTTAGTGCAAACCGAAAACAGAACAAAATAAACTCGTTTATTTTTTATGTTGAGGTGCAGCCTAACTTATCTAAAGTTAGTGCAAACTGTTGCTCTCCTCCGATAGCGGGGGAGTTAGGTCGTTTTGTTGAGGTGCACCTGACTTATCTATAGTTGGTGCAAATGAGTGGAGAACGGCTGGTGCTAAAAAATCCTTGAAAGAGAGGAACAAAAAAGAAGGCTGCCTTCACAGGCAACCTTCTCCTAACAATTAATTCATTCATAACAATGCTCCAACTATGAAATTTGGAACAGTGCAAAGGTACGTACTTTTTTTATATCTGCAAATATTTCAGTGTTTTTTTTCGTTTTTTTTAGGTGAGATGTGTATTTTTGCATAATAGATGAGTGATTATTATAAAATCAACAATACTATGAAAAACTTTTTTTCTTTGCTGTGCATGTTTTGCATGCTGTCAATAGGCACCAGCAAGGCCCAAGTGGCTAATTATGAGGTGGTGCCTCTGCCTAAATCAATCAACCAAGTATCAGCAGCAGGTTTCGTGCTTACCGAGTCGGCTGCAGTAGTCTTTCCAGAAGGTAATGTAGATATGGAGCGCAACGCCCGTTTCCTGAGCGACTATGTGAACGAGATGACGCAAATGCGTTTGGGCACACAGTCTATGCCTGCAAAGGCTAAGGCTGCCAAAGTGGGCGAAGGTAACATACTGCTCACGCTCGATGACAAGATACAGAATGACGAAGGCTACACCATCAGCGTGACTGCTAAGGGTGTGGTGATTAGCGGCAAAACGCCAGCTGCGGTGTTTTTGGGTATTCAGACTCTGCGCAAGTCGTTGCCTGTGATGCAGGAAAAGGCACAGGGAGTTACCTTGCCTGCTGTCAATATTGTTGACGAACCTCGGTTCGCTTATCGTGGTATGATGCTCGACTGTGGCCGTCATTTCTTCTCGCTCGACTTTGTGAAGGAGTACATCGACCTCATTGCTTTGCACGGGATGAACCGTTTCCACTGGCATCTCACGGAGGACCAAGGGTGGCGCGTCGAAATCAAGAAATATCCTCGTTTGACAGAAGTGGGTGCTTGGCGTTCGAGCACAACCATTGGTCGTAACTCAGGCGTCGAAGACGGTGTGAGACACGGGGGATTCTACACACAGGAAGAATGTCGTGAGATTGTGAAATATGCTGCCGACCGATATATTACTGTCATCCCTGAAATTGATATGCCTGGTCACATGATGTCTGCGTTGGCATCTTATCCAGAACTGGGCTGCACAGGCGGTCCGTATGAGGTGGCACACACCTGGGGCATTTTCCCTGATGTGCTTTGTCCGGGCAAGGAGGTAACGTTCCAGTTTGTCGAGGATGTGCTGGCCGAGCTGGTCACCATCTTCCCTTCTGAGTATATCCATATTGGTGGCGACGAAAGTCCACGTACCCGCTGGGCTGACTGTCCGCTTTGTCAGCAACGCATCAAGAGCGAAGGACTGGTAGCAAAGGAAGGTCAAAAGAACGAGGATCTATTGCAGGGCTATTTCACCCGTCGTATAGAGAAATTCCTGCACGAAAAGGGTAAAAAGCTGATAGGTTGGGATGAATTGCTGAATTGTGGTGTTGACCAGACTTCTACTATCATGTCTTGGCGTGGGGCTGAACCAGGAGCACAGGCTGCCAAGTTGGGCCACGATGTGATTATGACACCCTACACGTATATGTATCTTGACTATTATCAGACAGAAGATACCCGCCATGAACCGTTGTCAATAGGTGGTAACTTGCCAGTGGAAACTGTGTATTCTTTTGAGCCAATTGCCGGAGAACTGACAAATAATGAGGCCAAGCACATCTTGGGCGTGCAGGCAAATCTGTGGACGGAGTATATTGCATATCCTCATCATGCTGAATATATGGTACTTCCTCGTATGGCGGCATTGGCTGAAGTTCAATGGTTGCAACCCGATAAGAAGAATTATGACGCCTTTATTAATAGGCTGAAAAGGCTGAAAGAAATTTATGACTTGCATCATTGGACTGTGGCGCAGCATGTGTTTCGATAAATATACACAAATTATTACCATTCTTTAACTATTGAAGAACCCTTTGTCTGTGTATTTTTTTGTAACTTTGCACCGCTTTTATAAAAAGGAAAACTTATTTTAAACTTAACTAACTGATATTACAATGGCAGAAATGAAAGAAAAGCTTTTCGAGGAGTTCTCTCCGACCACTACCGAACAGTGGGTTGAGAAGATTACTACCGACTTGAAGGGCGCTCCATTTGACAAGAAGCTTGTCTGGAGAACAAACGAAGGATTCAATGTGTATCCTTTCTACCGTCTGGAGAATGTGAAGGATTTGAAGACCATCAACTCTCTTCCAGGCGAGTTTCCTTACCTGAGAGGTAACAAGAAGAAAGACAACACCTGGTTTGTGCGTCAGGACATCAAGGTGTCTGACCCTGCTGAGGCTAACAAGAAGGCGCTCGACGTGCTGAATCGCGGCGTTGACTCTCTGATGTTCAGCCTCGGACACGCTGAGGTGGATGAGCAGTACATCGAAACATTATTGGCTGGTATCCTCCCACAATATGTTGAGTTGAACTTTGCTTGCTGCATGAAGAAAGCTGAGAACCTGGCTAAGTTGCTGGTGGCTTACTTCAAGAAGAACAATTATCCTTTGGCTGACCTGAAGGGATCAATCGATTATGACTTCATGGGCAAGATGATGACTCGTGGTCACGAGCGTCAGGATGCTGTAGCAACAATGAAGGCGCTGATCGAGGCAACTGCTGAGCTGCCACAGTATCAGGTAATCGGCGTAGGTGCTTTCAACCTGCAGAATGCTGGTTCATTCATCTATCAGGAGCTGGGCTATGCTTTGGCTTGGGGTGCTGAATACCTGAACCTGCTGACCGATGCTGGTGTTGCTGCTGAGACAGTGAACCAGAAGATGCGCTTTAACCTGGGTGTAAGTCCTAACTACTTCATGGAAATCGCCAAGTTCCGCGCTGCTCGTCTGTTGTGGGCTAACATCATGGCTACCTATACTGACAACAAGGAGGCTTGCAAGATTCACATGCATGCTGTTACTTCTACCTATAATCTTAGCGTATTCGACGCTCACATGAACCTGCTGCGTACACAGACAGAGGCTATGAGTGCTGCTCTGGGTGGTGTGGATTCAATGACCGTTACTCCGTTTGACGTTACTTATGAAGAACCTAATGACTTCTCTGAGCGTCTGGCACGCAACCAGCAGTTGCTGCTGAAGGAAGAGAGCCACATGGGCCGTATCGTTGACGTAGCTGGTGGTTCTTATTATATCGAGAACCTGACAGTAGCTATTGCTGAGCAGGCTTGGAAGCTGTTCCTCGCTGTTGAGGAAGACGGTGGCTTCTATGCTCAGGTGAAGGCTGGTAAGGTGCAGGCTGCTGTGGCAGAAAGCACTAAGACTCGTCATGCTAACGTAGCTAAGCGTAAGGAGATTCTCGTTGGTACTAACCAGTATCCTAACTTTACTGAGGTAAGCAACGGCAAGAAGCCTGTTACTTGCTGCTGCGGTTGCGGTGAGGGTGAGAAAGAGATTGCTACTTTGAACTTCGACCGTGCTGCTTCTGAATTCGAGGCTCTGCGTCTGGAAACCGAGGCTGCTGCTAAGCGTCCTATTGCTTTCATGCTGACTATCGGTAACTTGGCTATGCGTCAGGCTCGCGCTCAGTTCTCTTGCAACTTCCTGGCTACAGCTGGTTACAAGGTGATTGACAACCTGGGCTTCCCAACTGTTGAGGAAGGTGTTGACGCTGCTCTGGCAGCTGACGCTGACATCGTGGTGCTCTGCTCAAGCGATGATGAATATGCAGAATATGCTGTTCCAGCATTCAAATACCTGAATGGCCGTGCTATGTTTATCGTGGCTGGTGCTCCTGCTTGCATGGAGGACCTGAAGGCTGAGGGTATCGAGAACTTTATCCATGTTCGTTGCAACGTGCTGGAAACAATGAAGGAATATAATGCTAAATTATTGAAGAAGTAAGACATCATGAGAAAAGATTTTAAAAACTTAGATATATATGCAGCACTCGGTCAGGCTACCGATGGAGCTGCTTGGCAGAAGGCTAACGCTGTTACTGCCGACTGGGAAACCCCAGAACATATCCATGTAAAGCCCGCATATACCAAGGAGGATTTGGAGGGTATGGAACATCTGGACTTTGTGTCTGGTATTCCTCCATTCCTGCGTGGCCCGTATTCAGCTATGTATCCTCTGCGTCCTTGGACCATCCGTCAGTACGCTGGTTTCTCAACTGCTGAGGAGTCAAACGCATTCTATCGTCGTAACCTTGCATCTGGTCAGAAAGGTTTGTCTGTAGCATTTGACCTTCCTACCCATCGCGGTTATGACCCAGATAACGCACGTGTGGTAGGTGATGTTGGTAAGGCTGGTGTGTCTATCTGCTCATTGGAGAACATGAAAGTGCTGTTCAATGGTATTCCATTGAATAAGATGTCTGTGTCTATGACAATGAATGGTGCTGTATTGCCAATTATGGCATTCTACATCAACGCAGGTCTGGAACAGGGCGCTAAGTTGGAAGAAATGGCTGGAACTATTCAGAATGATATCTTGAAGGAGTTCATGGTGCGTAACACCTATATCTATCCACCAGCATTCTCTATGAAGATTATTGCTGATATCTTTGAATATACTTCACAAAACATGCCTAAGTTCAACTCTATTTCTATCTCTGGCTACCACATGCAGGAAGCAGGTGCTACCGCTGATATCGAGTTGGCTTACACGCTGGCCGATGGTATGGATTACCTCCGTACTGGTGTGAACGCAGGTATCCCTGTAGATGCTTTCGCTCCACGTCTGTCATTCTTCTGGGCTATCGGTATGAACCACTTCATGGAGATTGCCAAGATGCGTGCTGGTCGTCTGTTGTGGGCTAAGATCGTGAAGAGTTTCGGCGCTACTAATCCTAAGTCTTTGGCATTGCGTACTCACTCACAGACTTCTGGTTGGTCACTGACCGAGCAGGATCCGTTCAACAACGTAGGCCGTACTTGTATCGAGGCTATGGCTGCTGCATTGGGTCATACCCAGTCACTGCACACCAACGCTTTGGACGAGGCTATCGCATTGCCTACCGATTTCTCTGCTCGTATCGCTCGTAATACCCAGATTTATATTCAGGAAGAGACCAATGTCTGCAAGCAGATCGACCCATGGGGCGGTTCTTACTATGTAGAGTCTCTGACCAATGAGCTGGTACACAAGGCTTGGGAGCACATTCAGGAAATCGAGAAATTGGGCGGTATGGCGAAGGCTATCGAGACTGGTCTGCCAAAGATGCGTATCGAAGAGGCAGCTGCCCGTACTCAGGCTCGTATTGACTCAGGCGTTCAGACTATCGTTGGTACCAATAAGTATCGTCTGGATCATGAAGAACCGATCGACATTCTGGAAATTGACAACACTGCTGTTCGCTTAGAGCAGGTTGAGAACCTGAAAAAGTTGCGTGCTAACCGTGATGAGGCTGCTTGTCAGGCAGCTTTGGCTGAGATTACTGAATGCGTTCGTGACTTCGCAGAAGGTCGCAAGAGCAAGAACAACCTGCTGGCTTTGGCAGTAAAGGCTGCTGGCTTGCGTTGTACATTGGGTGAGATTTCAGACGCTTGCGAGACGATCGTAGGCCGTTATAAAGCAGTAATTAGAACTATTTCAGGCGTGTATTCATCAGAATCTAAGAATGATAGCGACTTCGAGAAAGCTTGTCGCTTAGCTCAGGAGTTCGCAAAGAAGGAAGGCCGTCAGCCACGTATCATGGTGGCTAAGATGGGTCAGGACGGTCACGACCGTGGTGCTAAGGTCGTTGCAACTGGTTATGCTGACTGCGGTTTCGACGTGGATATGGGACCATTGTTCCAGACTCCTGCAGAAGCTGCTCGTGAGGCTGTTGAGAACGACGTTCACGTAGTGGGCGCATCTTCTTTGGCTGCTGGTCACAAGACCTTGATTCCTCAGTTGATTGAAGAGCTGAAGAAGCTGGGCCGCGAGGATATCATCGTCATCGCTGGTGGTGTTATTCCTGCACAGGACTATGACTTCCTCTACAAGGCTGGCGTAAGCGCTATCTTCGGTCCTGGTACTTCTGTAGCTAAGGCTGCATGCACCATTCTGGAGATTCTGCTGGAAGATTGATTCAACTATTATGGTTGAAATATGCTAGATTGGTGGCTGCTCTCTCTGTTTTAGATGGGAGCAGCCATCTTTACTTTAAACAAATAGTTGCAAGAGAAAATGAGCAGGTTGGCATTGGTAAATGCGAAATTCTATGGCCGGAAGTCTGATGACAGCTTTCCCCACATTGGAGTTATCGTTGAGGGTAACCGCATTGTAGGTGTGTGTAATGAATCGGAGATTCCCGAGAGCACCCAACGTATCGATATGCAAGGATGCAATGTGGCACCAGGCTTTATCGACCTGTTGGCAAATGGCGCAGGTGGGGGTTCTTTCGGTGTGACTGCAGAGTTCGCAGATTTGAAGTGCATGGGTGAGACAATGATGCAGGAAGGGACAACGGGTTTTCTGGCTGCAGCTCCAAGCAATACCTTGCCGATGTACCTGAAGATGCAGGAAGCATTGCAGAATCATTCTTCAGAGTTACCTTCCAATTTCATAGGCATGCATTTAGAAGGTCCCTTTTTCAGTATGGAATATCGAGGGGCACATCGAGAAGACTGCGTGAGGGATTGCTCTGATGAAGAATTGAATGCATTATTTGGTCACCCAAACCATTATACCAGTATGATGTCTGTTTCCCCTGAAAGGATTACAAACAAGCAAGTGGAATATCTGGAGGCTAAAGGTATCAGGGTGTCATTTGCGCATAGTGCTGCAGGCTATGAGGAAACTTTGCAATTTTTGAGTAATCCTCGTCATTCAGTGACTCATTTATATAATGGTATGCCTCCCATGCATCACCGAAGACCTGGTCATATACCAGCTATTTTCCGTGCGAAGCCTATGACAGGCATTATCGTCGATGGAGTTCATGTATCATACGAAATGGTCAGGATGGCCTATGAGTTCATGCCAGAGTCCTTATATCTCTTTACCGACAGGTTTACCGATTGCGCTGCTATGAATGTAAGCTACGATAGTGCGCAAGATTGCTTTGTGCGTACGGCTGTTGATGGAAGAAAAATTATCTGTGGCTCAGCGTTGAGTATGATGAAGGCTGTGAGAAACTGTGTAGAGCATGTGGGTATTTCTCTGAAAAAAGCTGTGCAGATGGCTTCCTATTACCCAGCTAAGGTGTTGGGTATTGATAAGAACGTAGGTTTGCTGGAGCCTGGCTATATGGCTAACCTTGTGGTATTTGACAACAACTGGCAGGTGCAACGTGTGATGCTGAATGGCACTTGGACATACGAAAGATAACAACTAAATAAGAAATAATATATGAAACGATCCTCGAGAAGCATGATGCTGACTTTGTTGGTGCTGATTGTAAGCATCACAGCAGGATGGTCGCAAAATGTGCAACCTTATTTGAAAGCCAGTGACCTACCTGATATCCTTTCGTTCCTGCCCCCTCCTCCTGCAGAGAATTCTCCTCTGTTTGAGGCTGACAAGGCAATACACGATTGGGCAAGAGCACTCCAACCAAGTGAACGTACCCGCAGGGCGATGTTTGATGGAACGACCAGCGTAAAAAAAATGGCAAAGGCTTTCAGTGGTGCTTTCGGCAAGGAGTTGTCAAAGGAAGCCACTCCAAAGACGATGCATCTGCTGGAACGCAGTATTGTCACTTTTCGTTTAGCGGCAGAGAAGCCTAAGAATGAGTATATGCGTCTGCGTCCTTATGTATATTTCAATGAGGGAACCTTGATTCCAGAGGATGAGGAGGAAGAGCGCAATACTGGCTCTTATCCATCTGGGCATACTTCTCGTGGATGGGGAATGGCGCTGGTGTTGGCACAATTGAACCCAGAGCGACAAGACACACTGATGTCGTATGGTTATGAATGGGGACAGAGTCGCGTTATTGCCAACTACCACTGGCAGAGCGATGTGGATGCTGCTCGGCTGATGACTTCTGCCACCTTTGCCCGCCTGCAGGCGTGTGAAGAATATCGAAAGGATTTAGCGGCTGCCTTAGATGAACTTGCTTCATCAGACAAACCTGCTCGATTAGCTGACGAGCAACTGCTAAGGCAGTGGATCAAGACCATCGCTTCTGATGAATTGGGAGGCCGCAAGCCGATGACTCCCTATGAGGATAAGACAATAAAATATTTGGCTGAGCAGTTGGAGAAATTGGGCTTAGAACCTGCGTTCAACGGAAGTTGGTATCAACCTTTTGAGATGATTGCTGTTACTGCTAAACCACAAGGTAACAAGCTGGCTGTAAGAGGTATGAAGAAAACCGAGTTGCGTTATCCTGATGATGTAGTGGTGTGGACAGCTCGTGCTACAGATAAGGTGGAAATCCCCAAGGCAGAGTATGTGTTTGTAGGCTTCGGCATCCACGCTCCTGAATATGGTTGGGATGATTATGCTGATATAGATGTGAAAGGCAAGATTGTAATTGCTATGGTGAACGATCCTGGCTATTATGACAATAAACTTTTCCGTGGCCGCAATATGACCTACTACGGCCGATGGTTGTATAAGTTTGAGGAAGCTCGTCGCCAAGGGGCAGCAGGGTGTCTTGTGCTGCATAATACCGAAGCGGCAAGTTATGGGTGGCATGTATGTGTGAATGGTCACATGGAGGATAACCTGGCACTCTATAATCCTGAAACCCGCAATGCTGATGAACTGGCCATCAAGGGATGGCTCCATGAAGATGGTGCCCGAAAACTCTTTGTTGCTGCGGGTATGAATATGGATGACGCTCTGGCTGCCGCAAAAAGACCTGGTTTTAAGAGTTTCTCCCTCAAGGCAAAAGGTGACGTAAAGATGGCTGTTACTTATGATATACAGCAGACGCGCAATGTGGGTGGTATTTTACGTGGCACAGACAAACCTGATGAGGTGGTGGTAATGAATGCTCATTGGGATCACTTAGGAATAGGCACTCCAGATGAGCGGGGTGACTCTATCTATAATGGTGCGGCTGATAATGCTTCGGGTGTGGCAGGCGCTTTACTCACAGCTAAGAAATTCAAGGAGTTGCCAGAGGCACCCCGCCGCAGTGTGCTTTTCCTTTTTCCTTCATCTGAAGAGAGTGGACTCTTTGGCTCGGAGTATTATTGTAACTATCCTGCTATCCCGATGGAAAAGACATCGGCATGTTTGAATTTCGAAAGTATCGGCCCTGCCGAGCTGACCAGTGACGTGGTGATTTTAGGAGGAGGTGAGACCGACCTTGACCAGTATTATGTAGCGGCAGCAGCTGCACAGGGGAGAACTATCTTCTTTGATGATGACAATTCAGATGGCTGGTTTTTCCGTTCTGATCATTATAATTTTGTCAAGAAAGGCGTTCCTGCTGTAGTAGTGGAAAATGGACTCCATCCAGTTGATCCTGGTCGTCCAAATAAATACCCTATGCCTGTCTGGTATCACAAACCATCTGATGAGTATCGCAATGACTGGGACCTGAGTGGTACGCTATCGAATGTCAATATGATTTTCAGCGTTGGGCTCTCTCTTTCCAATGCAGAGGAGTTACTGGATAGATAGAACCTTCGCGCTAGACTTTTCAAAAAGCAAGTGCAGAGTCAAGCTTGCTTGAACTATGCCGAGTCGCGACGAAATATTGCCGCAAAAAAGGCAGGATATAATCCTGCCTTTTTGTCGGAAAGAGGCGACTCGAACGCCCGACCCCTACGTCCCGAACGTAGTGCGCTACCAACTGCGCTACTTTCCGAAACTCATTTATGGAAGTGGTGTCACCAGGAATCGAACCGGGGACACAAGGATTTTCAGTCCTTTGCTCTACCAACTGAGCTATGACACCATTGTCTAAAAAGCGAGTGCAAAGTTAAAGAGTTTTTTCGATACGGCAAACGAGATAGACAAAAAATTTGCTTTTAATCAAACTTTACTGTATCTTCGTAAAAAATTAATACTTATGGCTATTGAACTTGGAAAATTCAACCAACTGGAGATTGTGAAAGAGGTTGATTTCGGACTATATCTGGATGGCGGTGAGGAAGGAGAAATCCTGCTCCCTGCACGTTATGTGCCCTATAACTATGAGATAGGGCAGAAGATTGACGTGTTCATCTACCTAGATAATGAAGAACGATTGGTGGCAACCACCCTAAAGCCCTATGTACAGGTGGGTGAGTTTGCTTATTTGCAAGTTTCGTGGGTAAACCAATATGGTGCTTTTCTGGATTGGGGACTGATGAAAGATTTATTTTGTCCTTTCCGTGAACAAAAACGTAAAATGGAGGTAGGACGCAGTTATGTCATACATACACATGTTGACCCCGATAGCTTCCGCATCATGGCATCATCGAGGGTAGAGAAGTATCTCTCTACTGAACGACCTCCATATGCTCCTGATGATGAGGTTGAACTACTGGTGTGGCAACATACCAACATGGGCTACAAGGTCATTATTGATAACAAATACCAAGGACTTGTTTTTGAAAACCAAGTGTTCAGGGAATTGGAGATTGGTGATCGTCTGAAAGGCTTTATTACACAGGTACGTGAAGATGGTAAAGTGGATGTTGCATTGCAGCGCTCTGGTCGCCAACAGACACTTGATTTTGCTGATACCTTATTAAAATATATGGAGCGCAATGGTGGACGTTGCTATCTGCACGACAAAAGTCCAGCTGAAGAAATATACGATCGTTTCAAAGTGAGCAAGAAAGTATTCAAAAAAGCTGTGGGGGATTTGTATAAGAGACGCCTTATTGAAATTACAGATCACGGCTTAGAGTTGATCAACTAATTCAGAGATATAGTTGTTTTTTTAGCTCAATATTTTGCAGTGTTTTCAAACTTTGCTAAATTTGTGAGCAGAATACTAATTTTTAACTTTAAAATAATAATATCATGAATTCATCTTTAAAAGTAGAGAAACCCTATGTAGTGGGTATTGATATCGGTGGTACCAACACCGTATTTGGTTTGGTTGACGCACGTGGTACTGTAGTTGACGTTGACAAGATCAAGACTGGCAAGTACGAGAAGGCTGAAGATTATGTAGATGCTGTTTGCACTGGTCTGGAGAAATTGATTGAGAAGAACGGTGGTAAAGACAAAGTGAAAGGTATCGGTATCGGTGCTCCTAACGGTAACTATTATACAGGTACTATTGAGTTTGCTCCTAACCTTCCTTGGAAGGGTATCATTCCTTTGGCTCGTTTGTTCGAAGAGAGAATTGGCATTCCTACTGCTTTGACTAACGATGCTAACGCTGCAGCTATTGGTGAAATGACCTATGGTGCAGCTCGTGGTATGAAGAATTTCATCATGATTACTTTGGGTACTGGTGTAGGTAGCGGTATTGTTATCAATGGCCAGATGGTATATGGTTGCGATGGTTTCGCTGGCGAGTTGGGTCACGTAACTATCCGTCGTGATGGTCGTCTTTGCGGTTGCGGTCGCAAGGGCTGTCTGGAGGCTTACTGCTCAGCTACAGGTGTGGCTCGTTCTGCACGTGAAAAATTGGCTCAGAGCACTGAACCAAGTTTGCTGCGCGAGATACCTGTTGATGACATCACTTCTAAGGATGTATTCGATGCTGCTAAGAAGGGCGATAAGATTGCTAAGGAAATCTTCGAGTTTACTGGCCAGTTACTCGGTGAAGCTTTTGTTGATTTCATTGCATTCTGCAGTCCCGAGGCTATTATCCTGTTCGGTGGTTTGGCTCATGCAGGCGATCTGCTCTTCAAACCTATCCAGAAAACAGTTGACGCTAACGTAATGCCTATCTTCAAGGGCAAGTGCAAACTGTTGATGAGCGAACTGAAGGATGCTGATGCTGCTGTGCTGGGTGCAAGTGCACTGGGCTGGGAGCTGAAGGAACTCGAAGCTTAACTCATATTTCTATAATAGAAAAGAGGCGCTACGATTGTAGCGCCCTTTTTTGTCCAATATATGAGATTTACTCTACTACGGGTAGAGTGGCTGTCCTCCCGTAGTAGAGCGCCTTTCTTCCCGTAGTAGATTGTTTGTCATTTTTCAGGTACTTGGGCCAATGTAGCCACAAGGAAATCCCAGAACTTAGGAACACTTGGGATATAGGCACGTTCACCTGGAGTATGAGGGGATTCTAATGTCGGACCAAAAGAAATCATGTCCATCTTTGGATAGATGGCACCAATGATTCCACACTCTAATCCAGCATGGATAACCTTCACCAAAGGTTCCTTATCAAATTGTTCTTTGTAGCTCTTACGCATAGCTGCCAAAATAGGAGAATCAACATTGGGCTGCCAACCTGAGTAACCTCCACTAGTTTCAGTCTTCAGACCCGCCATGTTGAAACAAGACTCTAAACAGTCAGCCAAGTAATCTTTCATGCTGTCATTAGAACTACGAGCCAAAATCTTTATAGCCACATTGCCGCCACCGATGTTTACGATAGCCAAGTTAGATGAAGTTTCTACAGTGTCTGGTACAGTAGGAATCATACGCATGGTCCCATTCTGACAAGCCATGATGACAGCAATAATATTGTCTTGAATCTCTTCTGGTACTTTAGTGGTAGGCGTTTCTGTATCTTCCATCTTCAGATAAATATCTTTCTCTATTGGATAGAATTCGGCATTCAGCTGTGCCTCATATTCTTGGATATAGGTATCGAGACCTTCCAAATCGTCTGGGTTGAATAGCAGTACGGCCTGTGCCTCGCGTGGAATAGCATTACGCATATTGCCTCCACCGAATGAAGCCAATTCGCAGTCGAACTCAATCAGTAGGTCATGCACTACACGTGCCATTTGTTTGATAGCATTGGCTCGTCCTTCGTTAATTTCCATACCTGAGTGTCCGCCACGCAACCCTTTCAGTATAATTTTCTTGGCAATGAAACCAGGAGTGGGGGGGACCTCTTGGTATTGCATTGAGGAAGTAATATCAAGTCCACCAGCACAGCCGATGTAGAGCTCGCCTTCTGACTCAGAGTCGAGGTTAAGCAGGATGTCACCCTTCAAAGTATCAGGACTGAGTGCGAAAGCACCAAACATGCCAGTCTCCTCGTCCTTGGTAATCAGGGCTTCCAGTGGACCGTGTTTAATGTCTTTTGACTCCAATACAGCCATAATAGCTGCAACACCCAAACCATCGTCGGCACCCAAGGTAGTCCCTTTTGCGCGAACCCAGTCACCGTCTATCCAAGTCTGAATAGGGTCTTTGGTAAAGTTGTGCTCCACATCAGCCACCTTTTGTGGCACCATATCCATATGGGCTTGCAGCACTACTCCCTTACGGTTTCCCATACCAGGTGTGGCCGGCTTGCGTATAACTACATTGCCTGCATTGTCGATAAAAGATTCAAGGCCCAGGTTTTTCCCAAAGTTAATTAAAAATTCACTTACTTGCTCACAGTGTCCTGAAGGACGTGGAATCTGTGTGAGCGCATGGAAGTTTTTCCACACCCCTTGAGGGGCTAAATCCAAGATCGTACTCATAGATTAATTGATTATTTTTTTTAAATGATATTCTATTAGTGCGAATTTACTATTTTTATTTATGATTAGTTCACCTTTATCACTTTTTTTTAATAAAAAGTCAATATCAAAAACAACAAATTCATTTTTTTACTATATTTACGCCAAATTATGTGTTTATTAATCATGTGTTTTATTTAATAGTTAACAACCATGAATTTCACGAGAAGAAATTTTATGAAAACAGGAGCAGCCGCCGTAGCAGGTTTTACAATTGCTCCTAATGTGATTCTGGGTAAGACCAATGGTCATGTGCCCCCTAGTGATCAAATTAACATTGCAGGTATCGGTTTCGGTAGCCAAGGTGGTGGTGACTTGCAGAATATTGCAGATCCGGATGCTCCTGTAAAGCGTTCTGGCGCTGGTAGCATGGCGTATGTACCTCGTCAGCCATACGCAGGTATTCAACCTCAACGTCAGCAGCGTCGTGCTTCTGACAGCATTGTTCAGATGGGTGATGCAGGTCGTGAGCCTATTCACCACGCAAATATCTATGCGTTGTGCGATGTTGATACTGAGTATGCAGCTCATATCTTCAATGCTTACTACAAGGCTAAGAGATATACTGATTTCCGTGAAATGATTGAGAAGGAGAAGGATATAGACGGTGTATTGATTGGAACTCCTGACCACACACACGCTATTATTGCTGCAACAGCTATGAAAGCGGGTAAGGCTGTGTTCGTTGAGAAGCCGATGGCAAAGACTATCAAAGAAGTTCGCTACTTGGCTGAATTGGCTAAGAAGACCGGTGTTGTTACTCAGATGGGTAACCAGGGGCACAACATTGAAGGTACCTACCAGACAGTTGAGTGGATCCGTAGTGGTGTTATCGGTAACGTTTCAGAGGTTCACATGTGGTCAAACCGTCCTATGTGGAGACAAGGTTACTTTGAGCGCCCTGCAGGACAGGCTATTCCTCAAAATCTGGATTATGACTTGTGGTTAGGCCCAGCTCCTGAGAAGCCTTATAACCCAGCTGTGCTGCACTTCTCTTGGCGTGGTCTGTGGGACTATGGTACGGGTGCTATGGGTGATATGGGTGCACACACCTTCGATGCTCCTATCTGGGCATTAGGACTGGGAATGCCTGATAAAATCATGGCTACTACCACTCCTTATAATAATGAGTTTTTACCACAGGCAGAGGCTGTGAAGTATCACTTCCCAGCTCGTGAGGTTGATTCATTGGATGGCAAGAAGAAGATCAAGATGCCTGAATGTGTTGTTACTTGGACCGACGGTGGTATCAAGCCATATCGTCCATTTGAACTGGAGAATGGTCGTGCTCTACGCGAGTGCCTCTATGTGGGTGACAAGGGTATGATGATGCATGGTACTCACGGTGCAAGTCCTGAGCTTGTCCCTAATCGTCCTAATTTCAAGGAACCAGCTAAAGTGCTCACTCGTCCGAAGAACATTTACGTTGATTGGGTTGAGGCTATCAAGGAAGGTCGCAAGGCTGCCAACGACTTCGAGATCTCTGCTAAGTTGACTGAAATCATGTTGCTGACCAATATTGCTGTTGCTGCTCAAAATACCAACATTACCTTGGAATATGATGCTGCTAACATGCGTATCACCAACCTTGAGGAAGCTAACAACTACTTCCACTACGAATATCGTAAAGGTTGGGAACTTCCAGCAATCTAAATCATTGATTTTTAATCGTTACTGCCTCTCTTTTGAAAGGGAGGCAGTTTTTTTATATAATAATGGATTATTCAACATGCTTTAAGGCAGTAAAGGCTTTTTACTTTTTTGAGGATCTTTTTTAGTTAAATATCGAAGAAAAAGCATAACGTATTAAAATAATTCTTATATTTACACGGAATTTTACCTTTAAAGAATCATTGTTTCATTTAATATATAGAATTATTATGAACGTTACTCGTAGAAACTTTTTGAAGACTGGAGCAGCTGCTGTTGCAGGTTTTACAATTGCTCCAAACATCATCTTGGGTAAGTCTCATGGTCACATGGCTCCAAGTGATCTTCCTAACATCGCAGCTGTAGGTGTTGGTAGTCAGGGTGGTGGTGATATCCAGAATATCGCTGACCCAGATGAGAAGATTGGCAGAAGACCTAATCCAGATCGTAAGTACGGTGGTTGGGTGTCTCCTAACTTCGCTGGTTTGCGTCCTGAAAGAAGAATGGTAGATCAGGGTGTGCAGATGGGTGATGCAGGCAAGCAGCCTATCCATCATGCAAACATGTATGCACTTTGCGACGTTGACCTTGACTATGCTGGCCACATCATGGCTGGTTATCCAAAGGCTAAGAAGTATCAGGACTTCCGCAAGATGCTGGATGACTGTGGTAAGGAAATTGATGGTGTATTGATCGGTACTCCTGACCATACCCACGCTATTATCGCTGCTTATGCTATGTTGCAAGGCAAGGCTGTGTTCGTAGAGAAGCCTATGGCAAAGACTATCGAGGAGGTACGTTACCTACGCGACTTGGCAAAGAAGACTGGCGTTGTTACTCAGATGGGTAACCAGGGTCACAACATTGAAGGTACTTATCAGACTGTTGAGTGGATCCGTAGCGGCGCCATTGGCGATGTAACTGAGGTTCACATGTGGTCTGACCGTCCTGTATGGCGCCAGGGTGATTATCAGCGTCCTGAGGGTGAGGCTATTCCTAAGAACTTAGATTATGATTTGTGGTTAGGTCCGGCTCCTCTGAAACCTTATAACCACCAGACTACTCACTTCGCATGGCGTGGTATGTGGGATTATGGTACAGGTGCTATGGGTGATATGGGTGCTCACACCTTCGATGCTCCTATTTGGGCATTAGGTCTGGGTATGCCTGATAAGATCCAGGCTACTACTACTCCGTTCAACGATGAATATCTGCCTATCACTGAGCTTTGCCAATATCACTTCCCAGCTCGTACTGTTGATGGAAAGAAGATGCCTGAGGTTAATGTTTACTGGACTGATGGTGGTATCAAGCTGTCTCGTCCAAAGGAATTGGAAGCTAACCGTCAGTTGAAGGAGTGCTTGTACATTGGTACTAAGGGCATGTTAATGCATGGTACTCACGGTGCATCTCCAGAGTTTATCCCAGCTCGTCCAGGATGGAAGGAACCGGAAAAGACCTTGAAGCGTCCAAAGAATATCTATGTTGACTGGGTCGAGGCAATAAAGGAGAAGCGTCAGGCTGCTAACAATTTCGATGTAGCTGCTAAACTAACCGAGATTATGTTGCTGACCAACATCGCTGTATTGTCACAGCAGCGTCACATCACGCTGGAGTACGATGCCAACAAGATGCAGATTACTAACCTGCCTGAGGCTAACCAATTCTTCCGTCGTGAATATCGCCATGGATGGGAACTGCCTAAGTTCTAATCTTAGATATAGATGTAATAAAGAAGGTAGCCCACTCGGGCTACCTTCTCTTTTTATAGTTTCTCGCAAAATTCTATGGTTTCTTTATTCGGACCTTCAATTTTGAAGTACTTGATACCTCGCTCCCAGTAGGGCAGTTTATGAATAGGCGAGTCGCATATATGGAAACCTTTTGATTTTACCAATTCATACAATCCCTCAATATTTTTCACATCAATGGCTATATGCTCAAACGAGCCTGCGTGCATGGCTGCTGGCTCTTTGTCATAAGTTTCTATCTGCAAATTGCCAAATTGCATGAATGCTACCTGTTGCCCGTTGTCGTTGGTACGCTGATAAACCATTTCAAAACCCAAGGATTGATAAAAATTGATGGTCTTGTTTATGTCCAGCGTAGGAATCCCAATATGCTGAAGTCCCGTGCAGAAATCCTTAACGTCCATTACTCAAGTGCTTTTTTCCAGTCCTCGAAGAGGGCGCTTTCTTTTTTATTTTCTACGCAGTCAGCATTGATGACATTGGTTACAAACTGACTAAGCGTTACTTTTATAACGCCTTGCTCTGCAGGGTTGAAGTAGCTTAGTAAATCTTTTGTCTCATTTACGATATCTTCCAGCTTGTATTGTTTTTGCAGTGAACTTTCCAATTCAGCCTTAACATCGTCAACAGGACCTATGGCAGCCAGTTTGTCAATAAAACCCTCTATGAAATTCTTCTCACGCACATCATATTTCCCATCGGCGTGTGCAAAAAACAGACCTGTCTTGGCTACAAGCCAAATAACTTTCTCAATAGGTTTGGTATCCATAATTGTCATTGTTTAGCGCTACCGAAAGCATTTGATGCCATTCCGATAACAGAAATTACACTTTGGGCTATTTCGCCGATATTCGCATTGGATAAGTCTCCTGCCAAGCCTCCACTTGGTTGAGAACCGCCCAACAATGCACCTAAGATAGTACCGAGGTCTATACCTCCGCCTTTACCTGCAGCAGCACCTAAGACACTTCCTAAATCAATGCCGCCTTTTCCTGCAGCGCCACCTAAAATGCTACCTAAGTCTATCCCACCTTTACCTGTCGCTGCACCTACGATGCTGCCCAAGTCGATGCCACCCTTACTCTCGTTGCTTGCCGGTACCCCATTGATGGTATCCAGTTCTTTTGAGATGTCAATGCCTTTGCGTGCGGGTTGCCGCGTTGTTGGCTTGTTGGTAGTTGTTGGCTTTTTGGTAACCTGCTGGTTTGTCTGTCCACCTAACACTTGGCCTAAGATGTCGCCCAGTGCTCCACTGGCAGAGCCGCCAGATGTGACAGAATTCAGAATATTACCTAATAGATCTCCCATAATAAACCCTTAATTTAAGATGAAACATATTCGACCTTAAATTTACACCTATTTATTTATTTATGAAAGAAAAGGATTCTTTTTATTCAAAAATCTTTAAGGTTTTCGTCATCCCCTTGAAAGAAATGTTCCTCTTTACTACGCTTAAGATAACCTTCTGCAGCCTCTATCCAACGTTTGTATCTATCAGGATTGCTACTTTTCTGTGCATTGTTGATAAACATCTGGAAATGTTTATCTGCGTTGGCCC
The DNA here is from genome assembly GCA_902779085.1 of uncultured Bacteroidales bacterium. GTDB lineage: Bacteria > Bacteroidota > Bacteroidia > Bacteroidales > Bacteroidaceae > Bacteroides. Next base: position 126,804 of record CACYZY010000006.1, read on the forward strand.
TGTCATGAATAATAGAGTAGAGGTAGGCAATGTGATAGATGTCTGTCAGACGCTCTGGCTTGTAGGTCAAAGAACGTTTGAAATCTTCAATTGCCTCCTCAAACTTCAGTAAGCGAATTTGGGCGTTTGCACGGGTGTTATAAAGTGACCACATCAGTGTCTCGTCAGGTAGTATTTTTTCTATGGCCTGTGAAATGACATTTACTCCTTCGCGCTCATTTCCGTTTAGTTTCGATGCCACAATACCATATTGCGCCAAAATATACTGATTCTTATAACGATCTTTGCGAGCTGCTACTTTCAGACATTCATATGCTTGCCACAAACTATCTACACGAGCAAAAGCCAAACCCATGTAATAATTGGTAGTGGTAGAGTTGTCTCCGGCATCACGGAGTTTTCTGTATTCATCAAGTGATTCTTCATAGTTCTCCGTTTGATAGAGTAGATAAGCTTTCAGACCATTCACGGCCATATTCTCATTGTCGTAGATACAGAAATCATCTAATACTACAAGTGCAGAGTCAAGCATATCTCTATCTTCATAATTCTTGGCCAAGTTGATGATATTATTGGCATTCTCAATATTCTTTTTGGCAATAATCTTTTCATACACTAAGGCCGAGTCTGCATTATTCAGTTTCTCATGACTTTTAGCTATCAGTACTAAGTCGGCCTCTAAGCTATCCCTTTTCAATAGTTCTTGACTAATATTAATACTCTTCCGGTAAATGCCTCGGTCATAATACACGCTGGCGATGTCTCGTTTAATGCTGTCGGAAGGATGCAGTTCGTATGCCTGTTCCAACAGTTGCAGAGCTTTCTTGTTATTAGAAGCGTCTTTATACTTTATGCCCTGCTGATAGACAGTCAGCCAATCGTTTCCTTGAACAGTGCCTTGTCCCCATGCGATGGAGATACTCCACCATATCAAAAATATGTAAATCAGTGTTTTCCTCATTGTAATATCATTATCTGTATATTCTCATCTTCCTCAGATAGTCTTTCAAAGGTTCCATACCCATTTCACTTCGCCACTCATCGACTTTGGATTCGTCAAGCAATTGGTAAAGTCTTGAATTGCCAAATTCGTCTTCTTCAATCTGTGAACCATATCGTTGAGGTTTCCCTTCAAACATATTGATTCTATCCTCCATCATGGCTACACTTTCTTTGGCTATGTCACCCCTCTGTGCAGCTTCTCGAAACAAAGGTAAGTATTTCTTCTGAATATTTATGTCTGAATGTTGTATAACAGCCCAGAAGGTACCAACCGCATTGCCCACTTTATCGCTACCTACGAACCCTCTGGAGTCTAAAATCTTGCATATTTGCTCTTGGTTGAGTTTATCTACTCGTTGCATTTCGTGTAAGGCTTCTGCTTCTGCTATTGAGTCGTGTGGCTGACGGTTGTGTGCTGCAAGGAAAACTATCCTCACCTCTTGGTCAGTCTTCATAATCATCTGAAGTCTGCGGCGCAAAGGCTTGTCGAAGTTTGCCTCTATACGATGTTTTCTTAAGTTGAGGCTGTCTATCAAAATATGCCATCGGCTGTCATCGTGTAAAGAAATGAGGTCTTCATCGTTGGCGATGTTATCTGAATACCAGTCCTTTTCTCTTTCTAATTTTGTGTAGAGTCTGCTGAACGCAGTCTCTATATCGTCAGCGAGAGCAGCAGCACAAGCTCCGTTATATAGATGAATGGGCTGAATGAAATCTTTCATTTCTAAAGCCTTGCCGAATGTCTCGCTTGACGCTTCATATTCTCCAACCATATACAATGAGTCTGCCTTTGTGGTTAGTTCTACATACTCCCTGCTATATTGAGCAATCGCCCATGAAGGAAGCATTAGTTGAATGAGAGTCAAGAGTGTCTTTAAATTAACCATAATTGAAATGTTCATTTGTTTTATTATGCAAACTTACGAACATTTCGTAATAGTGCAAATGATTAGCCGTTAATTATCGTTAACTGTGGAATTGACGATGCTTGATCACAAGTTAATGCTTTTTTTTATCTGAAGCGCCCTCGTTGCATTAAACACAGCTAGGACGGTTACGCCTACATCGGCAAAAACAGCCATCCACATAGTTGCCCATCCAAAGGTCGCTAATAGCAAAACGGCAATCTTTACTCCAATGGCAAAGCCCACATTTTGGCGAGCTATGCAGATTGTGCGACGTGCTATGTGTATGGCGAGTGCTACCTTTGAAGGTTTGTCATCCATCAGTACTACGTCTGCTGCTTCGATGGCGGCATCACTCCCCAAACCACCCATAGCGATGCCTACATCGGCACGTGCCAACACAGGAGCATCGTTGATGCCATCACCCACAAAGGCCAGAGCCATGCCGTCACCCTTCTCCTGAAGCAACTTTTCTACGATGATTACCTTATCATTGGGCAACAATTCTGCATGGTATTCGGCAAGTTGTAACTTCTTTGCCACATCTTCACCTACTTCCTTTCTGTCACCCGTCAGCATCACTGTTCGAGGCACGCCTAGTGATTTCAGCAGTTGAATAGCTGAAATACTGTCTTCTTTAATTTTATCATTAATAACTATATGTCCTGCATACACACCATTGATGGCCACATGAATAATGGTTCCTACATGGTGGCAATCGTGCCACTTGGCACCAACGGCATCCATCATCTTTGTGTTGCCCACGCAAACCACATCATTGCCCACCTTTGCACGGATTCCCTGTCCTGCAATTTCTTCTGTTTCACTTACCACACATCCATCTGTTGCTTCGTCAGGGAAAGCATCTCGTAAAGCTGCCCCGATGGGATGGGTAGTGAAATGTTCCACATGAGCCGCTAAATGCAACAAGTGGTGCTCATCGTACATATCTGGATGAACTACTTCGACGGCAAATTGCCCGTGAGTGAGTGTCCCAGTCTTGTCGAATACCACAGTATCAATTTTCGAGAGCATGTCCATGTAGTTGGCTCCCTTAATGAGAATGCCTTTACGAGATGCCCCTCCAATGCCTCCAAAGAAAGTGAGTGGTACACTAATGACCAATGCGCATGGACAAGACACCACCAAGAACATCAAGGCGCGATAAAGCCAGGTGGGGAAGGCTTCTGCAAAATCGCCAGAGAATAATGGTGGCAACAACGCTAAAGCGATGGCAGCAAAGACAACGATAGGAGTATAGATTCTCGCAAACTTAGTGATAAAGGTTTCACTTTTCGATTTCCGTTCTGTTGCATGTTCCACTAAGTTGATGATTTTAGCCACTGTACTCTCGCCAAAGCTCTTAGTAGTACGAACTTGTATCATACCACTTAGATTTATACACCCTGATATCACCTCATCACCCTCTGTCAAGTCTCGAGGCATACTCTCTCCCGTCAGTGCTACCGTATTCAGCGATGAATGTCCAGCGGTAATAAAGCCATCCAATGGAACCTTCTCTCCAGGTTTAATGACAATCACCTCACCAACGCTCACCTTTTCAGGACTTACATCCTCCTGCTTGTCGTCTCGAATCACATGGGCAATGTCTGGTCGGATGTCCATCAGGTGTGCAATGCTTTCGCGACTTTTTCCTTCGGCATAGCCCTCAAAGAGTTCGCCTACTTGGAAGAACAGCATTACGAATACTGCCTCGGGGAACTGAGTCTCGGCTCCAGGCAGGAAACCGATGCACAGAGCTCCGATGGTGGCTATAGCCATCAAGAAATGTTCATTGAAAGCGTCACCTTCACATATCCCTTCCCAAGCTTCTTCTAAAGTCTCATGCCCAATTAATAAAAATGGTATAAGGTATATAAGGAGCAATTGCCAGGTATGAAACTGGAACTTATGCTCAATATAGACAGCAGCTACAAGCAGCAGACTGGTGACGATAATCAGAGCTAACTGTTTCTTGAGGTCATGCTCCTCATGCTCGTGGTGATGTTCGTGCTCATGACGATGCTCATGTATACAACATGAATCGCAACCATCTTCATGGCTGTGTTTGTGATGATGTTCATGTAAAGAATTTGCCATACTCTTGTGCATTTTAAAATTTTACGCTACAAAAGTATGGCAAATGTTTTGCAACTGGGTTGCAAATTCTCAATCCTGTTTTATTACTTGAACAAAGAAGCAATCCAGAGCACCAAGATAGCACCAATAGTACCTGTACCAATCTCTCCAATAATGCCACCCCAGTCGATACCTAACATTCCAAAGAGCCAGCTACCAACGGCACCACCAACAATACCTAAAAGCAAGTTGATCAAAATGCCGAAGCCTCCACCTTTCATAATCTTGCCTGCCAAGAAACCGCAGACACATCCAATAATAATACTAATAATAATTCCCATAATTGTATAGATTTAATGGTTCAACAATCATCAAGCTTTTTGAATTGCCCTTTGGGAGATGTAGAAGACAAAGGCGCACATCAATGCAAAGATCACCCTGATGTCAACACCTTGTGTCAGGGCACCGTCGAGATACTGATACAGGGCGTTCTTTATGGCTGTCACACCTCCGAAAGCAACAAACAGGATAATGGCTGCTACTATCATCACCACATTCCACACCTCTGGCAACCAGTCACGTTGAGGCTTGCGCTCAGGCAGACCACGCATCACACGTTCTGTAAAGCCTTCGTCGGCAATTTCCTGCCGACTCTGCTTCATGAATTGCTCAATCAGTTTATCATTATCTTCCATATCCGTTTTGTTTTAAGTAGTTGGCCATCTTTTCTTTTCCACGGCTCAGATGGCTTTTTACCGTTCCCTCTGCCATGCCTGTAATTTCAGCAATCTTCTTAATCTCCAATTCCTCCATATAAAAGAGGGTGATGCAAGTTCTTTCAGCTTCTTTCAATTGCTCAAGGGCTGCATATACATCCATCTTTTTGGCCAAATCTTGTTGTTCGTGGCTATACTCACTATCAGTAGTCACCACTTCCAAATCAGATGTAGGTTTCTGACTGCGAATATAATCAAAAAAAACATTATATGCAATTCTGTAGAGCCAAGTTGAGAAATTTGCTGATCCTTTAAAGCTTTTTAAATTTGTATATGCTTTGATGAATGTGTCTTGTGCCAGGTCGTCACTGAGTTCCTTGTCGCCGCAAGTCTGGTTCAGGAAGAACCTTCGCACTTGCGATTGGTACTTCCTGACCAGTTGATCGAATGCACTTTTATTGTGCAATACTACCACTTGGGTCACCAGTGAAATATCACTCAGTGAATTAATCATCTCTCAGTTAGTCGTTGCTGTTAGTGTTTATATTATTAGTGCTGTTCTCTTTATTATGGAAACCCTTTTGATGGTTGTAGGATAGGAGTTGAGACACACCATTTGCTACTATGAAGAGTCCGATGCATGCTAAAGCCAAGTTATTGGTCAGCAGGTACATGAAGATGCAAAATGCTATACCTATGCCCATATTCTTTACACCTTTCTCATATAGACCCCTGTCCTCTTCTTTGCTATATTCTTCTTCAAGAGCCTTGGCAAAGTCGGCTGGCAGAGGTTGTCCGCTTTCTACAATCTTCTGAGCCAGTTCATACTTCTTTTTGCGGTTAAAGTATCGGTATAGAAGTACTGCTACGATTAATACAATAGGGAGGATAAAGCAAATCAATCCACCGAGTATCATTCCGCCAATGGCTGTGCTCACCCATCCTGAATCAATATCCAACTCATCCAAAACCATTCTTACATCTTCTCTTGTCAGTTTGTAATCTTGATCATCATTTACCCTGTTGATGCTATCACTCTTCGCCACACTTTGTGGGTCGAATGTCGTAATGCTCAGCGTGTCACCCTTGGTGGCTGCTGCGTCACTGATCTCATACACCACCTTGTTGCCGTTCTTGTCGATGGTGGTCACCTCATGGCTTTGTGCCATCATAGCGGTCATTCCCATTGCGGCTACCGCCATTGTCATCATTATTCTTTTCATAATCTGCAATTGTTTTGTTTCATAATTCTGAACATTAGACGCATCCAGCGTGCATAAAAGTTGCAGCTATGTTACTTTTTTTTTCATTATTTTCCTGCAAAGTTATATTTTTGCAGATAGAAACAATAAGAATGAAGTTAAAAATGATGGATGAGCGACCAACAGGCCCTACTATCAGCAAGGCCCCCCACGGATATCTTCCACTTGATTTTGTCAGGCAGATGTCGTTATTGTTAGGTGAGGCTGAGGTAGCTGACTTAGAGTGTGCTTTGCAGGAGGAGCCATCCACCAGTATCCGTCTCAACCCTGCCAAGTTGGTGGAACCCTCTAATGCCTCACCATATATAAATAAGGTACCTTGGTGTAATGATGGTCGATATTTGTCAGAGCGTCCTCAGTTTACTTTCGATCCCTTATTACATGCTGGATGCTACTATGTGCAGGAGGCTTCCTCTATGTTCGTCAGTCAAGCCATACGCCAGTATGTCGGCACATCAGCATTTGTACTCGACTTGTGCGCAGCTCCTGGTGGCAAGTCCACTTTGCTTCGTTCTTCTTTACCAGAAGGAAGTGTGCTTGTTTGTAATGAGATTATGCGTAACCGTGCCCAGATATTGGCTGAGAATATGATAAAGTGGGGGTATCCTGATATCATGGTTACTAATAATGCTTCAGAGGATTTTTCTGAATGTTCTAATTGCTTTGACCTTATTCTTGCTGATGTGCCTTGCTCTGGTGAGGGCATGTTTCGTAAAGATGATGAGGCGATTAGTTGCTGGAGCCTTGAAAATGTGCAAATGTGTGCCGAGCGTCAAAGACACCTTATAAATAATATATGGCCTGCGTTGAAACCAGGGGGTATCTTGATTTATAGTACCTGTACCTATAATGCAGAAGAAGATGAACGCAATGTTTCATGGATTATGCAGGAGTTTGGGGCGAGTGTCCTGCCAATAAAAGTGCCTGAAGGATGTGATGTTATGGGCAACTTGATAGGAGGTGATTATCCTGTCTATCATTTCATGCAACATAAGGTAAAGGGCGAAGGTTTCTTCATGGCGGTGATTCGCAAGCCCGACGAGCCTGGTTTCCGACCTTTCCATTTGCCTAATGTATCAGCCTTTGAGAAAGACAAGAAAAAGAAGAAGGATAAGAAACAAGTGTCGTTGCCAGTGAAGGAAATCCTCAGTGAAGTGCAACAATGGATACTCAATCCAGACAACTACTATTGGCAAGTTACCGAGGAAGGTGTGCGTGCCCTGCCATTGTCAATGGCCTCGTTCTACCTATGGGGGCAGAAGAATGGCTTAAAGATATTGGAAGCAGGTGCCCAAGTAGCTACATTAAAAGGGAAAGAACCTATTCCAACCCATGCTTTGGCCATGAGTACCCAACTCAATACAGATGCTTTTGTTTGCCATGAGGCAACCTATGCTCAAGCCATCTCCTACTTGCGCAAAGAGTCGGTGGTATTGTCTTCCGATGTCCCCAAGGGCTATGTCTTGCTTACATATAGGAAAATACCTATAGGTTTTGTTAAGAATTTGGGTAATAGAGCCAACAACCTTTATCCCCAAGAATGGAGAATCAGAAGTAGCTATATTCCAGAAAAGTTCGATGTGATTTAGTTGGCGTCTTCGTCCTCGTCATAGAAGTCGTGCCAATCCTCCTCTTCTTCATCCATAAAGATAGTAGTCGGCGTAATGTCCTCATCCTCGCCTTCTTCTTCCATCTCCTGTTGGAGGTAAGTGATTTCTTTTGGTCTATGCACCAACGTGTCATTAGCCACAGGAATTTCTTTCTGAAGTTCGTGCCAGAGCAAGTCTTTTAACTTTTGGATATTCAGCCCTGTGATAGATGATATAAATACATGCGGCACATCGTTAGGCAAAGTCTGTTCCATCTCTGCCATAAGTTCTTCGTCCAGCATGTCACACTTGGTAATAGCCAACACCCTTTGTTTGTCGGCCAGCTCGGGATTGAACTTTACCAGTTCGTTAAGTAGTAGTTGATATTCCTTAGCTACATCATCGGCATCAGCTGGCACCATAAACAGAAGCAACGAATTGCGCTCAATATGTCGCAAAAAACGATAGCCCAAACCTTTGCCTTCGCTGGCACCCTCTATAATGCCAGGAATGTCAGCCATCACAAACGATTGGTTATCACGATATGAAACGATGCCAATGTTAGGTACAAGTGTAGTGAAAGGATAATTGGCAATTTTGGGCTTGGCAGCAGAAACCACCGAGAGGAGGGTAGATTTGCCTGCATTAGGGAGACCAACCAGACCTACATCAGCCAGCAGTTTCAGCTCCATGATTACCGTCATCTCTTGCTCTGGTTCCCCAGGCTGAGCATAATCAGGTGCTTGGCGTGTAGCTGTGGCAAAGTGCCAGTTGCCCAAACCTCCTCGTCCACCTTTTAGAAGCACTACTTCCTGCCCGTCATCTGTCACATCACACACATACTCTCCCGTCTCAGCATTATATACTACTGTTCCGCAAGGCACCTCAATATATTTGTCCTCGCCCGCCTTGCCCGTTGATTTGTTGCGTGAGCCATGCTCCCCATTGCCGGCTATCACGTGACGGTTAAACTTCAGGTGAAGCAGTGTCCAATAGTTGCGGTTACCTCGCAATATCACACTTCCTCCACGTCCTCCGTCGCCACCGTCAGGTCCACCCTTGGGGATGTATTTTACCCTGCGCATGTGCGTAGAACCTTTGCCGCCCTTTCCAGAGCGGCAATAGATCTTCACATAATCAACGAAATTTGATTCAGCCATTATTTCACTTTATCGACGGCAGCACAGATGTCAGCAAAAATACGGTCAAGTTCACCCAGACCATTGATGTGCTGGTACTTGCCATCCTGCTTATACCAATCAATTAGAGGAGACGTTTGTGAGTGATATACCACCAGGCGCTTTTTGATGGTTTCCTCGTTGTCGTCTGCACGGCCACTCATCTGTCCTCGCTTAATCAAGCGATCCATCAGTTCATCTTCGGGTACCTCTAGGTCCAGCATTACGCTTACCTCCTGACCACGTTCCTTCAGCATCTGCTTCAGTGCCTCTGCCTGTGGAATGGTGCGTGGGAAACCATCGAAGATTACGCCTTTGCTATCCTTAAAGCTGTCAAACTTTGCTGCCAGGATATCCACCATCAAAGAGTCTGGAATCAGCTGACCTTGATCGATATAACCCTTTGCTGTCTTGCCCAGCTCAGTACCATTTTTGATTTCAGCACGCAACACGTCACCAGTTGAGATGTGGTTGATGCCATACTTCTCTACAATCTTTTCACTCTGTGTTCCCTTACCAGAACCGGGAGCACCAAAAATCACGATATTCAACATATTCTAAATCTTTATAATTTACTTGATTACTGTATAAATGTTTGGATAATTCCTTCCATATCCATCATAATCCAACCCATAGCCAACAATGAAACCGTTTGGAATCCGCATGGCAACATATTTCAAGTCAAGATCTACCTTCAGTTTATCAGGCTTCACCAACAGTGCGCATACATCCACCTCTGCAGGTTCCTGTGCCTTCAAATCCTCCAAAAGGTTCTTCATGGTGATGCCTGTATCTATGATATCTTCTACAATCACCACCGTTCTGCCCTTAATGTCACCACTCAAGCCAATCATCTTTTTCACTTTGCCTGTGGTGTCCATGCCCTCGTATGATGACAATTTTACAAATTGCAGTTCACAGGGAATGGTGATTCGTTTCATCAGGTCAGAAGTAAACATGAACGCACCATTGAGAACACTCAAGAATAACGGATTCTTACCTGCTAAATCATGGTTAATCTCCTTTGCCAGCCTGTCCACTTCTTTCAATAATTCCTCTTCTTTGATAGAAATGGTGAATTTTCTGTCTAAAACCTGTATATTTTCCATAGTCTATAGATTGATGAATGGGCAAAAGTAGCATTTTTTTTTGAGAAAACCCTTAGTTAGGACAATTATTGTTGGTTATATGTGCGAGATTGCCTACTTTTGTAGAGATAGTAAACAGTTTAATACATGAAAAAACATCTTTCTTTTATTTGTTTGGCTACTCTGTTATTGATAGGGTGTACGCCAAAGGCCGAAATTCCTGCTATCTTGCAGAATCATCCATTAAGGACGACTTTCACCAAATTAGACGATCCTACAAATAAGCCCGAAGTTTTGTTCAATGGTAAGGATCTGACTAATTTCTATGTTTTCACTGCTAAGAATGGCAAAGACAGTCCGTTGGATACTAACTATGTAGTACAAGACGGTGTTTTGTTCTTCTCTGGGCCTGATCCAGGTTACATCGCCACTAATAAATCCTATTCCAACTACTATCTTAAGGCACATGTTAAGTGGGGGAATGAGCGATATGGCAATCGCAAAGAGTCCCCTCGCGACAGTGGTATCATCTTCCACTTCAATGCTGACCGTGTATGGCCTACCAGTTTTGAGTTTCAGGTGCAAGAGGGCGACATGGGTGATTCGTGGCTCACGGGTAATGTTACCTGTACAGACTCACAAGGCACTGCATATCCTGTAGGTCGAAACAACCGTATCGTGAAGTATGCTGATGCCGAGAGTCCATACGGAGAGTGGAGTCTTCTTGAAATGATTGTTTGGGATGATAATGCTGAGTTCTATGTCAATGGCGTAAAGGTAAACGACATTCACAATCTCAGTCTCACTGAAGGCAAGATTCTCTTCCAATTGGAATTTGCCGACGTCTATTACAAAGATATTGAAATATTACCATTAAAAGAAAACAATAAGGAAATGAAAAAAATGATTAGTACAGAAAAGGCACCCGCAGCTATTGGGCCTTATAGCCAGGCCATTGAGGCCAATGGTTTTGTTTATGCATCAGGTCAGTTGCCTATCGATCCTGCTACAGGTCAGTTCCCAGAAGGTGGAATCAAGGAACAGACGCGCCAGTCCATTCTTAATGCTCGTGCCATCCTCGATGCTGCAGGCTTGTCATTAGCCAATGTTATAAAGACCACCGTTTTCCTGGCTGACATGAACGACTTTGCTGCTATGAACGAAGTATATGCCTCTTTCTTCCAAGCTCCTTATCCAGCTCGTTCTGCTGTAGCAGTTAAGACTTTGCCTAAGGGTGCTCTGGTTGAGATAGAGTGTGTAGCAGTGAAATAAGTCAGTTGTTTTGAGAACTAAATCATCGCACATAAGCATTCCAAGAATGAATAAGGCATTTCGTTTTTTGTTTAAAGAATGTCTTCCAATTGCAGATTTACTTAGCGTTAGCTGAAGATTGGTTTAAAGGAAGTAAGTCATCAAATTCTCATGAGAATTTGATGACTTACTCGTTACTGGTGGTCTTCAGCCGCAAACACATTACTAATTTCTCTCCCTACACATTACTAATGTTTCACCCCTTATGTTAGTAAGCCTCCTTTGCTTCGTTCCAGTATTTGCTATGAGGCGACGCAACGTCAGTTACTAGGGAAAGGAGATATTGCTATGGGGGTATAACAGATATTGCGACTACCAGTAGATGCCGTTCCTTTACCTTGAAGGAATTATCAGAGTGGGTGATAAGTGTCGCCACAACGAGTGATAGAAGATAGTAGATCGTGTGATAAAAATCTTATACGCCAGCATATATAGGTATCACAAAAAAGAAGCCAATAATCAATTGACTATTAGCTTCTCTTTCAAGTCGGGGTGACTAGATTCGAACTAGCGACCCCACGCCCCCCAGACGTATACTCTTTGTGTTAGAAGCCAATTAAGTATCAGTAACTTAGCGATGATTACTCTTTTATGAGTGACGGTTTTCGTGATGGTTTTTTCATCACGTTGGGTTTAACTTCATTATCTCATTGTTTCACTTTAATTCTCATAAATCAGCCATAAAGGTACGAAAAAATACGGAAAAAAGGTCAGTTTGTAATAAAAAAAGAGAGACCGCAATCCAGCCTCTCTCTTAATTGTTATGCCATTGGATTGATTAAGGTGTCCTCCACTACTATGTTTCATCTGGTTCTGATAAGTCCAAGTTGGATTCCTTGCTGAAATATCTGATAAAGTTCAGGTATGGTGTGTCTCGGTAGTAGCTGACAATAGCCTAATTAATGGACTTATTCCTCTTGATGAAGTATTCCTCTAAGGTCTGCTCTTTTTTAATGTTAACTTTGTAATATCTAAGCCATAACCTTGCAATGTCTTTGCTCCATAAACACCATTCTCCGTAGTGATATAGTTCTGGCGGTATCATAGAGTGAAGTTGTTCTTCTCTAATCTCGTCACCTTGGCGAATATCGAGTATCTAAAATGAGGGGTTATGGGTAAGGTAGTTTCTTAGCCTATTAAATAAAGTACCTAGATTTTTGGTAAAGCCAATCTTGCAGTAGTTACCAGATTTTATGAAATACAGCATAGCTTTTCAGTTTAGAAGTTAATGATATTTTCTCTATAGCCATCCCCAAAGATGAACTTCGGACTGTATATCTCAACAACCTTTATTACCTTCCCATCTACTCGCTTACTAATCGGGTCAGAGCATTCAAACCATCTGTGCAGTTCTTTTGCCTTTGCCTTATGGTTGGTGATGCCTAATTCCCTGTATGCTTCTTCTATTAAAGCGTTTGCCTTAGCGACTGAGATGGAATCTGGAGTATTGATGGTATTTGTTATCATCTTGGCTAATCGCTATTCTATAGTCTTATCGCTCTCCAGACTTATCAAGGCATTTTCTATGGACTTCTTCACAAACCGCAAACTCTTTACTTTCTCTGTGCCTAATTTATGGTATGCTTCTTTGACCAATGGCTGTTCACGTTCCAATACTAACAGTTGTGGAGAGAATCGATCATCGGAGATAATATCAGCGTATTGCAAGAATGCCTACTAAAAAGAGAGTTTCTTGGTAGATATGCTATCATCTACTTTGAGATAATCAGCTTTGGTTGTTTCAATCCCATTATCTTCATAGCCTTTAGCGAGACTAATTCCATTCTTGTATATCAGTTCATTCACTTGGAAATTGTATAGTTCCAACTTTGGCAGCATATCATTCAATGTAAATTGGTCGTGAATGCTATCATAAGTCATGTACCACTTGTTAAGATTCTGCTTTAGGTTATCCCTGAGATAGTCTTTCACGTCCTTGTCTGTTGCACTATTGAAGAAATCTACAGTCTTTTGGGCTTTCTCTAATGCTGCGCTGGTCTTAGCCTTCATCTGTTCAAAGGTCATATCGAGATTTAGTTTCTTTTTGTGGTTGCTCTGAAAGATATGAACTAAGAAATTCCGAAATGGGTTGGTCTTAGTGCGAATACGACCCGCTATCTAAGGTATGTCACTATCGATGCTTGCCAGTGTATGAGGATTGGATGCGCTGCTCACGACAAAGCAAAGACCAGTATCACTAAAGAAGTCTGCACCCTCAAAAGACTTAGACGTTATGAAGTTGAACATTTTGTTAGGATTACGGCTGTTACTGATTCTATATCCTGTTAGCTTCTCTTGGTTTTCGGGAGTGTCAGCACAAATTATTCTTACTTCTTCATTGTTAAGATGGCAGTGCTTCAATATATTGACAATATCGGTTACACTGTTGATGAAGAAAAAGGCTTCATAGCTCTTTATTCCCTCTTTGGAAGTTATGAAGCCATCTCTCTTATAGGCATTGATGATATTGGCAGCTAAAGCATAAGGCTTGTTTGTCTGCTGTAGTTCCACCTTCAATGTATCTACATATTTTTTATCCCATTCCGCTTCTAACTCTTCTACATCTTCTAAACAAGAGGGCTTAAAAGAGGGGAGTATCGGGGTAGCAGACATGAAGCAGAATGACTTGAACTGTCTAAAGTTATCTAAGACACCATCAATGGCTTTCTGTCTGTAGGAATAAGCTTTGAGCAAGCAATGGTATTCGTCTATCAATACTCTGTAGTTTTTTGGCTCTATGTAATCTAAGAGTTTCGGCACTTTATCATAGGTACAGATAATCTTCTTGATTCCCTCTTTGATTAGATAATCTGAAAGACTGTCTTTAACTAAGGTGTCAAATTTCCCGAATAGTCCATACACCTCTTGACTGTTGCCGTTGAAAGTAAGCAAAGAAGTGCCTGCATCTGTGCGATTCGTTTTGTTAATAATCAGCTCCGTAGTCGGAACTGCAATCACGTAATCTTCTCTGTTGTGTAAGGCAATGGTAGTAGCACCACACCCTGTTACGACCTTGTTAAAAATGCAATTGTACGGTAAATCCTATAAGTGAAGGAAACCGTCTGTAGATGTAATCGGTAGTTTTTTCATATTACGTTACCATATATTTGTTAGGAGTGAATCTAAAAAATAGGGTGTATCTAAAATGAGCTTGTAACCATTTTCCATTTTCTTATATAAAGGAGATAATCTGCAAGAAACGGTTACATCAGAAGTCAAAGAAAAAGCACCTCTCTTTTTCTTACTATATGGAAAGGTGCTTCTCTCTCTTCTTCAATATATATAGTAACCGTAAATTGGTTTTCCTTGCTTACTTATATAAGGAGTTTGGAAAAGATAAGAGGGGAAAAGATTAATTGTCAATCTTATCTATCCAATAATATTTGCTCTGATTTCGGAATCCAAGTCAAAAAATGTTAATCTCTTGCTATACACGGAATCGCTTCATAAAGTCCGAAACTGAGGATGGCTGCTATTTTTATTTGGTTTTCTCTTAAATAAAGAATATAGTTGTATGTATAGACAAGAGAAACAAAAAGCCTTCCAATATAATTCACAATCATATAATAGATTAATTAAGTACTTAACCTTTAAATATTTAGTCATAGCTATGACAAACAATTTGGATTTAAAAAACTATTTCGGAAATCTGGTTGGTTTGAAAGGAGTGCCGACCAACAACACTTTTCAGATGCAGCAAGAGAAACCTCATTTAATTAAGAGAACCTCTAAAAAGTAACTAAGAGGCAAAAACAGAGAAAGAAAGAGCCAACCTACTACTACTCAATTCCGAATCAGGTGAATGAGTAAGTATGTAAGTTGGCTTCTTTTTTTAGTTAGATAGTCTGCGAGAATGAGAGAGGTGACTTTTTTAGAGAGGGGTATATAAAAGCAAAATATCCAGAAAAAAGTCACCCAATCTCTCTTACTTACTTAAAAGCAAGCAGCTACCATTTCTTTACCTAACTTATGAATATGGTCAAGTATGGTTTTCTCTTTTTCTGGCGATGGCTTTTTGAAACCATTGATATAGTTCCGCAACAAAGAGGCATTCATACCAAGAGAACGGGCAAATTCAGCCACATTGATTTCTTTGTGGGTTAAGAAGAAACGCTGCAATGGGGTTGGCTCTGCATCTTCATAGGCAAAACTCTCAAAACTTATATCCTCGTCAAGATTGCGCCAATGGATGCCATCGAAGCCGAAAGTGTATTGTAGGCGTTCTTCATCGGAGGCGGCTCTCAACTTAGGGTACCAAAGCAATGACTGGCTGTAAACTTTTCCATCTTCGTCACAGCCAAATATATGCTCGTTGTCGAACCATATCTTAGTAATCTTCTTTATCATAGCTTCATCCTCCATCTTTTTTAGTTATTAAAATGCTCGTTCCAACGCTTTATGATAATATCTGCATTCTCATCAATAACAGCCTTAATCTTCTTAAAGTCACCAGCCTTGATGTTCTGCTTTTCGGTCAGCACAAACTCAGAGCCGTTCCACTCAAATTTCGCCATTCCGCCATTTCCCTCTACATGGATATGCAAAGGCTCATGTTCCTTACTGTAGAAGAAGAACGAAAAACCAAAGAATCTAAACACTTCTGGCATATCTTTTACTTTTTAAGGTTATAATTTCACGGCAAAGATAGGAATTATTTTTGATACCATGAAGCATTTGGGTGTCTTTTTGGAAAGGAGGTGACAAAATCGGATTTTTCTGTAAGGGGTATATAAGAACAGAATTTTGTTAAATTGTCACCTTCTCTCTTTGATTTAGTTTAGAAGATACGCTATCGTAATAAGCCCACAACAACATTGGATTCTTCGACTGGTCAATGTATTTAGATAGTCTTGATTGCCGCAACGATGCAGATCTCAATTCTTATTATTTCTTTCTTCTGCATATCCAATCAACGAATTTATCCCATCTTCTATGATAAGGCTTTGCAATATAAGCTAATAATCCATTCACTAATACTATGAGCATAAACAGATAGACATATATGACCAGATTTACATGCTCGTATGTCGTATTGAGTTCGGCGGCAATTCGTTTCAAATCGTTCATACACATATCAAAAGAGGTACTATTATAGATAGTATCGGTGTAATAAGCCCAAATGAGAATGGTAAACGTGATGTAACAAGCCGTATATAGCCAAGCAAAGGGTAGTGCCAGAACGCTCAGCCACCTTCCTTTATTGACTACAATTCTGTGTATCAGCCCAAAAGTGATGGGTAAAGTGGTGAGAATACAAAGTACTGGCCAGAGGTAGATGCAGATGTAAACGCTTGTGTCTTGATAACTCCAACCAAAACACAGTCCTATCAGATACAACAGTCCGCAGAGTAAGGTGAAAATAATCTTACTCATTTCTTCTTTAATCTTTTATTCATGTAATATACTCCTGCTGTCAACAAACAGAGAATGATGAAATATGGCAAATAGCCCCAAAACACGTTGGTAATAGCGGTACTTAAAGGAAGCCCACCGTAGCGAACATCTAAGCCTCCAAAAAGTACGATGTTTACCATCTTGCTTATAATTGAAAAAAACTCACTCATATTTATAGCTTCATTGTATTGTTTACCTCTTCTATTATGACACTTGTTTCTTTCCTTGATTATAGATTTAAGAATCCGTATTTATAGTGTATCAACAAATCTCATTAATGCTCCTCCGATTATAAAAGCGGCAGCAAAGAGAATAAAAGTACTTATCCAAAACAACCACTTAATTATAGTAGTACGTTTAAGATACAGAGCCAAACCTGTAAGCACAATATAAAACACTATTATGCCACAAACCAAAAGCATGATGATAATCCACAACTCACTATAAGATAGTCCAATAGATTTAGCAAATTCATTGGATAACCAGATAATATAGTTACAAATATCATCTGTCTTTGAACTCGGATTAGAGATTAATTCATTTGTCATCTTTATGTATTGTTAATTCCATCCATATTTAGCAATCATCTTCTTAAATATCGGCTCGTCTGAAACAGAAGCAAACAATAGCATAGAAGAACGAAATTTAATTACATCATTTCCAAAAATCTCGTAAGCTGATTTCTCTTTGTTATCCAAGACAGCTTGTGTTGCCTCAATCAGTCTCTCACGTAATACAGGGTGATTGATATATGCCTCTGCTTCTTCTCGTCCATTGATGCCATAAAATTCGGAAAGGTATGAATGACCCAAACCTTTCATTTGAGGAAAGACATACCATATCCAATGAGTCCTTTTATAACCTGCCTTTATTTCTTCAAGAGCTGTTGCATAGGTTTCAGTCCCCTCGTCAACTAAGCCAGAATCCTGAGCATTTAAAAATCGCTTTAAGTAGAACATAATATCAATCGAATTCTTTTAATGCTTGTTTATAAATAGGGTTATTTGGGAAATGTTCAGCATAAGATTCTATTGCTTTATGCATATGAAATATCATATCGTCTGTGAATTTTCCTTTTAGATAATCTTTTCCCCACAATATCACAGTTTTAGCGGCATCTTCAAATCGATTTTCATCACGTTCAATACTTTCAAAGAATTCGTCAAAGCTACAAGAATATACTCCGCCATATTTTGTTGTAGTAGGGAATAACGCTTCTATATAAGACATTCCTAATTTTAAAGTATGTTCGGCTTCTCTGAAATTAGATTCTCCAAATGTAGTAGCTATTGCACATCCTACATGAGTTGTTATTATTTGTTCATCTTCTTCCATCTCCTATATTTTTTAATTAAACAATTTATTTTAATTTTTACGTGGAACTAATTTAACTTTTCCTCCTTTTTTGAGAGTGAAAGCGCCTTTCCCACCATCAAAATTAAATGTATTTAAAAGGAATTTGACATCTGGTGTATCAAATCCGAAGTTATATTCATCAATTGGCTATCCTAAAGTGTTGGATCAGCAATATTCTCAGCCCATTGTGCAAATTCATTCTTTGGTTTTTCTATCATCTTTTTTGTATATCAAAATCAATTCCACCTATATTTAGCCAATACTTGCTTTTTCATTAATGATTAAGAATATAGGCTTTAATTAAAGAAGCATGAGAAAGAGGTTTAGAAGCATTTTCTACATTTTCATTGGTGTTATAATCCAGAAGTACAACAGTTTTACTTTGCTGTATTATTCTAATTTTATTCACCAAATCAGCACATTTATGTTCAAGAACCCAATTATATGCTGGGACATAAATTAATTTACGAGCCTCTATATATCCAAGTAAATTATAAGGTTTATCCCATTCGCCATAAACATGTCCTAAACATTTACCATATACACGAGTAGAACGCTTTAAACCTTTCATAGCATGGTTATGAACAGTTAAAATACTTGGACCTTCATTTTCAAATACTTTTAAGCCTTGCCAAATTCCCTCTACTGAACACCCATACATTCCTTCATACCCAGGAATTGGGATAGAATCATGAGGATAGAACGGACTTAATTTCTTAAATTCGTCAGTAGCTTTACTTGTTACATCAATAATAACACAGTCAGGATATTCTTTCTTTATCCTTTCAATTGAGCATTTCTTGTTTTTGATTACTATCATAGGTTTAAGAATTTTCAAAATAAAAAGCACTTGTATTTATTCCAGCAACCCAAGTGCAAAATTAACTGACTTTCACCAGAAAGGGGATTAATTATCCGGAGCTAAGTTAACTTCTCTTAAATCTAGGTTTAAGATTAGATTTGCTTAAGCGTCCTCCTTTTTTCCACTCTAATATAGAGTAGTTTTTGGGCTAAAATATTATATCAGTAGTTGGTCTTGCTCCATCCACTATGTCAGTAATGATTCCTAAAGAAGGATCTTTTAATGCAATTAGGGCTAAAATAGATGTTACTATAATATAAGCAAAATGCATAAATCATTTTTTAAAATACTTACCTTTTACGAGGGAATCACCTATTTTCTTCATATATGTTACAACTTGCCCATTGGCATTAAATTGATGGTACTTTGTCTTTTTTTTGTCTTTTAGTAATCGATACTCTGTACCAGAGATTTGATTCCCTTTTTCATCATACCAGAAATCATCCAAATCTCCGTTTCCGATTTCTCCGCCATTGTCATGCAGAGTGCCAAATTCATCTGTATAGAATCTGTTTGGCTGCTTGGGGTCTTCAAATCTCGATATGATATAATAATAGGCATCTTGAAATTCTTTTGCCATTTCATTAGTCCAACCTCCATTTATTTGTCTATCTTGCAAATAGGCATAAACATTACTTTTTATATTATAGATATAGTTATCTTTGTCTAATTCAAAAGCTCCGAAACGATACATAATCTTATTTTGTTCTGCCCAAAGGTTATCTGCAAGTGTTAAGTTAAAATGTGGAGATACAAACAAGCAAAACGAACAGAAAACAATAGCTCTTTTAATAATTGCTTCATGAAACAAATTGATATGGCTGAACTTTTTCATATTCAATTAGTTTTTTTGGTAATTGTTATACAAACAGTTGTTTATTAACTTTTCATTTCATAGTCGTAATCACCATTAGGTAACAATCTCTTCCTGTGCCAAATATTAGAACTTTTATTGTTTGTAGCTCCACAATTAGTACAAGTGTAGTTCACAAAAGAATTGTCATTAATGGCAGTATAACCTTTACGACCATGTACTATAGTGCCACAATATGGGCATCTTCTTTCGGGGTATCTTTTGTCCTGAACAGAATTTTTTAAAGCATTCAGAGAAAACCAGAAGATACAGGAAAATACTAATATGAGTAAAAGCAACACTTTCCTTTATTTTATTTGACTGATGAAACAAATTCTTTCCATGCGTCACCCAGATTGTTGTCAATGTATTCAACAACCTTTTTACAAGCTTTTTCTGCTGCACTGATGTTTTGCCCAAAGAATCTGTCAGACAAGTTGCCGTTTACACTGAAAGAGTATTCAACAACCCCTTTTCTATCAGCAAAATCTTTAGCTAGCCTCAGATAACGGCTGTGCGCCTCATTATAAGCATCTGTATATATCTTTTCCCTTTCAGCACTTGTCAGAAAGGAATAGACGTTATTACCTGCTTGGCTCTGTTTGATTTGAGCATAAGTATAAGCTAAACTATGAGCAAAGCTTTCGGCAGAGACTTCAATTCTAACTTTTACTTTCAAGTCCTTCATTTTGAAGAAAGAGGTATCTTCGTCTATTTTTACAGACCATCCCTTATGACTGAATGTTATCGGGAAATGATAATTGCGTATTGTTACTGTCCCCATAGCTATACTGATTACAAATAAACAATAAAAAAGATGCTTTATATAAAGTTGATTTTAGAAATAGATTTCCCCATAAGCATGATGCCAGGCATGAAAATCAAAATTCTGTCTAATCACTTCACTATCTGTAATATTTACCTCTTTGGCAAGTGCATCACAAGATTGCCAAGATATTTTCCCTTTTACACCAACTAATTTTACACCTCTACTTGTTTCTGTAACTTTAATCTGTAAAGACTTCCATTCTCCTTCACTCCTATCATAATAATAGCCACGAGTTGTAAAAATCTCACTTGGAGCTGCTTGTGGTCTCATTATGTCATATTCATCGTCAAGAGAAAAAGGATCTATACGATTACCACTATTGTCTATAATAACAGGCTTGTAAGTAACAAGAGGTACATTTTGTGCAGAAACATATAAAGCACTAAACAAAACAGCAAGTAATAATAATACTTTTTTCATAACTCATCTAAGTTGTGCTAACCAATCCCAAGACATTAACGGATTATAAAAAAGAATTGTGGGACTATTGCTTACTATAGCGCTGGGGTTCTGGACTACCGCTTGTGTATAGCGCAATAGCCCACAACCATAGAATATATCATGCCCTAAGAAAAAGGGTATAATAATCCCAGTGAAGTGAGCTTCTTGCCTACTATCTACACAAGCTGAGAATAGTCTCGCTCAATTAGAATTGTCCAGATTCCAACGCTAAATAGTATTCAATCAAC
Organism: uncultured Bacteroidales bacterium; assembly: GCA_902779085.1. GTDB lineage: Bacteria > Bacteroidota > Bacteroidia > Bacteroidales > Bacteroidaceae > Bacteroides. The sequence goes on from CACYZY010000006.1 coordinate 147,917, forward strand.
TCTATTATATAAAATGAGCCATTAAAACACACCGCCACGCATGACGATGCTTGAAACTCAACAGCAAATATAGACTTTTTTTCTCAAATATACCACAAGCTCTACAAATTTTCCTGCAAAACCATGTCGAATAACACAAAAAAGGGTAGGACACCTTAGTTAGATGCCCTACTTTTCACTTATCAGAGGTTGAAATCTGCTTTTATCCTCTGGACTGTGCTTATCCCTTTGCCAGTAAGTTTAGCCACATTTCGGATGGAATAGCCACGCTTCAAGTAAGAGATAATATCTTTGTATTGCTCTTTCTTCTGCTCCATGCTTTTCACGCTACCCACCTTTCTACCCAGTTTCCCACCACGTTCAATATATAGCTTTCTTCCACTGTTCAATCGGAACTTGATGTTTTCCCTTTCAAGTTCTGCACAAGTGGATAGGACTGCAAGCATGACAGGGGCAAATAAGGTTGGCTTTCCCTCTGCATCCAGTAGGGTTAGCTGT
>CACYZY010000007.1 GCA_902779085.1 uncultured Bacteroidales bacterium
CACCTTTTCAGACCTCCGGATAACAACATCCCGAAGGGACGAAATCACCGGACGCTGCCTGTCCTCTGTCCATCATCCTGTCATAGATCAATGCTTGCCTCCAAAAATAGGGAAAGCGGTTACAAAGATACAACAAACATTTGATACCCGCAAGAAAAATCTCAAAAAAAATCGAGATTATTTTTTCTTCCTCTTACACATTCATTTTTGCGCAGAGCAATTTCCTCTTTCTCGAAAGCGGATGCAAAGGTAGATACTTTTTGGGCATCCACCAAATGTTTTTATTATTTTTTGAATTTTATTTTTTCACACCTATATTTATATATAGAACATCTGTCGATAAACCAACGCAGGATTTAACTATTTGTTTTTTCTTTTTGTAATAATATGTCATGGGAAAACACTATCTTTGCATAAGTTTGGTGTAGTGTTGCATATAACAGACATGTGTATTTTATGTTTAACTCTTCACCTTATTTATTCTTTGTAAAACGTAATATATTAGATGGACGAATTTACTCCTTGGACATTGTTTACAGATGTTGGCATCATTTCCCTGTTACTTCTTTTAGGTAAATTTATCAGGGTGAAGATAGAAATAGCACAGCGCTATTTTATCCCTCCTAGTCTGATGGCAGGTTTTATGGGATTAGCATTTGGTCCAGGAGGACTAGGGTGGCTACCTCTATCAAACAATATGGGAACGTATGCCAGCATATTGATTGCTTTTATTTTTGGTTGTCTACCTTTTGCCTCTGAAACGAATAGCACCAAAAGAGGCAGCAGGGTGAAACGCATGTGGATATACTCGCAAACAGGAATGTTATTGCAATGGGCATTTGGTGCCTTAGCTGGCATTAGCATCCTTAGTGTATTTTGGCCAGTAGCCCCTTATTTCGGATTATCATTGCCAAGTGGCTTCTGTGGGGGACATGGCACAGCAGCTGCCATAGGGCAAGCTTTCAATAAAATGGGTGGTGATGACATGATGACACTAGCCATGACTTGTGCTACAATAGGTATTCTCTGCTCAGTATTCATCGGACTGGCACTGATTAAATGGGGTACAAAGAAAGGAAACACCGCATTTCTTACTACTTTTGATGACCTGCCACATGAATTACGCACAGGATTGCTACCAACCGATAAGCGACGCAGCATGGGAGAATCATCTACCTCTCCTATCTCGATTGATAGTTTAGCATTCAATCTCTCCATCATCGCTATGGTAGCGTTGGGAGGTTATATCTTTAGCAAAGGAGTGTCTTATTTCATGCCACAATTGGAAATGCCGGTATTCAGTTGTGCTTTTGTATTTGGCATCCTGATGCACTTCGCTTTCAAAAAGACAGGAGCGCTGCATTACACCTCCCCTCGCATCATAGGGCACTTAAGTGGAGCATTCACTGATTTTTTAGTAGCATTTGGCATTTCTTCTATTAAACTATCTGTAGTGATGAACTATATAATCCCTTTAAGCATATTGGTAGTATTTGGATTGTTATTTACCTTATTATATGTATTACTGGTGGGCAAATGGTTGATGAAGGACGATTGCTGGTTTGAGAAAGCATTGTTTACCTGGGGGTGGTTCACTGGTACGGTCGCTATGGGTATAGCCATGTTGCGGGTGGCAGATCCTGAGCAAAAGAGCCATTGCATGGAGGACTATGCCATAGCCTACCTCTTTATTGCTCCTGTTGAGATCTGTCTTATCACCTTTGCTCCTGTGGCCTTTGCCAACGGATATGGTCTACATTTCGGTATTCTAGCCCTAATAACAGGAGTATGTATCATGACATATGCCTGGATAAAGAAGCAATAAAAGAAGCTCTATTACAACAAAGAAGCCCATCCGACAGGAGGGCTTCTTTTATCATAATGCTATGTTAATAAGCATGCTCCTCTTTCTGCAATTCTTCAGCATCAATAGGCTTACTGTCGATACTGCGCCATGCATAGAAGATGTACGCAAGCACAAAGGGCACCAGCAACGAAACATAGAACATAGTGGTAAGGGTAAACTCACTACTTGAACTATTTGCCAATGTAAGTGAACTTTGTAAGTCTGCCACACTGGGGTAATAAGCCGTATTATTATAACCAGCCAATAACAAGAGGGCTGTAACAGTAAACACTGTGCCTGTACCTACAAACCAAATACCACGTCTAAACGAGTTCTTAACCAAAGTCCAAAAGATACCATACAAGACCAACACCACACCAACAATCAGCATAATCGTTACCAATGGCAACGCCATAAGGTTGTGTAAATACTTGAAAGTTTCCATAAATATCAAACCAGTTGATGAATCAACTGCAAAACCTTCTGTAACGAGCAGGTGCACAAACCAAGTTAAGAAAAAAGCCAAGAAGAAAATGGTATCAAATCCCAAACTTTTACGAGCACGACGATGAAGATCAATATCTTCAATATTGTTGATGAAATACAACTCTCCCAAAATACGTGCCAAAAACAGCACAGCTAACCCTAGAATCACATTGAAGATATTCAGGCAAGCGTCTAGACCCCCAGAAGCATTCCCCCAATAACTAATAACAGGAGCCATTGAATTTGTGATATTACCTTTATCCACATAGAAGTTAGAACCTGTGAAAAATGTTGATACTGCTGCGCCCAATATAACTGGAGCTAAAATGCCATTTATGATCAAAAACCAACGGTAGGTGTTTTTCCCTAATAAATTTCCCAACTTTGATTGAAATTCATAGCTCACAGCCTGTACTACGAAAGTAAAAAGAAGAAGCATCCACACCCAATAAGCACCTCCGAAACTAGTACTGTAAAACAAGGGAAAAGAAGCAAAAAAAGCACCACCGAAAGTAACAAGTGTGGTGAACGTAAACTCCCATTTACGGCCTGTAGAATTAATCATCATTTGCCGCTGTGTTTCATTTTCTGGAAGATTCAGCAACAAAGAGTTACCTCCTTGAACAAAAAGCAAGAAGACGAGAAGTCCTCCGAGTAGAGACACGACAAACCACCAGTATTGTTGTAAAAATTCGTAACTCATAATATTCTAATATAAAAAGAGAATTGACTTAAAACCGTTAAACCATCACTCTGCTTCCGCTAAGAGGGGTCCTTTCTTTATTGCCTTCAACATAATACCTATCTCAGCTATCAACAAAATAGTAAAGAGGAAGAGAAAAATGAAGAACGTAAGCTGAACACTGCCTGTAGATACTTGAGAAATAGCTACATTAGTTGGCATCATATCTTGTATCACCCATGGCTGACGTCCCACTTCTGCCACAACCCATCCTGCCTGACTAGCCAAGTATCCTAACGGAATTGTGAGGATAGCCAACCAATGCACCCACTTCATTTTAGTTAGGTCCTTCTTGTAAACCAAGAAGAGTATAAACAGGAAGAACACAATGAAATAACCACCCAACATTACCATGATGCGAAACATGTAGAATGTCAATGCCACAGGTGGTACCACATCGTTCACATTCTTGATATGCCCATAGCCAAAGTAAGGCATATTCTCACGCAAAACACCTGCCTGAACTTTGGCCTCAACATCATCACCTTCTGCCCGCGCCTGACGATATGCAGCAAAAGCTGCTATAGCTTTTTTACCCTTGTCAATCTTTTCTTGCACAGACAATGCCTTAGTACCATCTTTCAACTGATAGCCCCCATTTAGTATATCGTTGATACCTGGAACAAATGAATTAATGTCACGATCAGCCAACAATGACAACATATAAGGGATCTTTATTTCAAACAAATAAGGGTCAACCCCATCCTGCGGTGTCTTCTTGGCAGGATTCAGGATGGCAATAGCAGTAAGACCTGCCCCTTTTTCTCCTTGATAAAATCCTTCCATAGCTGCTAACTTCATGGGCTGATATTGTGCCACCTGATGGCCAGACTCATCACCTGTAAAAGCCACCATCAAAGAAGAGAATACACCAATGATGGCACCCACCTTTATGCTAGCCAAAGCAAACTTTTTCTCTCTGCCCTTAAGAAGATACCAGCAGCCAACACCTACCACAAAAATGGCACCTAGCACCCAACCGGACAAAACGGTGTGAAAAAATTTGCTAACAGCAAATGGCGAAAAAGCTACTTCTACAAAGCTGATCATTTCATTGCGAGCAGTATCAGCATTAAATTCCATACCCACAGGATGTTGCATCCACGAATTAGCCACAAGGATCCACCATGCAGAAATGGTGGCACCAGCACCTGTCAGCCAAGTAGAAGCAAGATGGAAGCCTTTGCTTACCTTTTCCCAGCCGAAGAACATTACTGCAACGAAGGTGCTCTCCATAAAAAAGGCAACGATACCTTCGATGGCCAAAGGGGCGCCAAAGATATCGCCAACAAACCAGCTGTAGTTGCTCCAGTTGGTACCAAATTCAAACTCTAGGATAAGACCTGTGGCAACACCCACAGCGAAGTTAATTCCAAAAAGCTTCATCCAGAATTTAGCAGTTCGTTGCCAAAACTCATCGCCAGAACGATAGTAGATTGTTTCCATAATACCCATCACCATGGCTAAACCCAAGGTGAGAGGTACAAACACCCAATGATAGATAGCCGTTAAAGCAAACTGTGCCCTCGACCAATCAATCAACGAAGAGTCAATGTTTTCAATCATAATAATAATTTATTATACAAAGAACATAGCCTTGACAATAATGCCAAGTTTAAGTTCAATGACTTTTGGTTAATAATCATTTATTCTTTCTGCTCTATCGATGATTTGCGAACTCACATAATCATCTTTCTGCGAATCATCATCCGTGACAGAATTAAGGAAATTGGGAAAGAAGAATACACGCAGGATACAGAACATGATAAAAAGCTTAATGAAAATAAGTATCCATAGTGTTTTGCCAATGGTCATACTGCGAAAGCCATCGACATAAAACCGCCATATTTTAACTAGTGTATTTTTCATACCAGTAAAATAGTAAGGTTGATTTACACCACTAAGTTAAGCTTTTATTTTATAATTACCATAGATTTGTCGATAAAAATAGCTTATTCGTCGATTTTTGTTGCAGAACATAGTATCTGCGTCTACCTTTGCAAAAAAATTAAAATGGAAACAAACTATTTCAGAGATATGAAAACGAAAAGATTATTTGGAATGACAATTCTTAGCTTGGTTTGCATCGCTAACCTGTTTGCCCAGGAAGGTATCGCTCCACGCCAAGAAGCATGGTCAACAGACACAACAAGAGTTGCAACTGCTCAGCCTGACCAATGGACACTACAGGATTGCATTGATTATGCCTTGCAGCAGAACATCACTATCCAGCAGAACCGTCTGCAGGCTGTAAGTGCAGAAATCGACGTGAGAAACGCGAAGAATGACTTCCTGCCCAGTGTGTCGGGTAGTGTAAGTCAAAATTTAGGTTACAAACCCAATGCAGCTTCTAGCATGATGGTAATGGGTTCTGAGGTAAGAACCAACAACAGCAAGACTTCTTACAACGGCAGCTATGGATTAAACGCGAACTGGACAGTTTTCAATGGGAAAAGAATAAACACGCTGAAACAACAGAAGTTAAACAGCGAAGCTGCTGACCTAGATGTGGCTCAGAGCGAGAACAACATCATCCAGCAGATTACACAGATCTATATCCAGATTCTGTATGCTGCTGAATCTATTAAAGTAAACGAAGCCAACCTGGCTGTCAGCGAGGCCAATGCAGCACGTGGTAAGCAACTGTTTGAAGCTGGTAGTTCATCAAAGGCAGACTACGCTCAGTTAGAGTCACAGGTAAGCCAGGACAAGTATCAGTTGGTGAATTCTCAGGCCCAACTCCAGAATTACAAACTGCAACTGAAGCAATTGTTGGAGATTGAAGGTGAAGAAGAAATGGACCTTTTCTTACCGGAATTGAGCGACGATGACGTACTGATACCTCTTCCTTCCAAAACTGATGTATATAATGCAGCTTTAGCTATGCGTCCTGAGATTCAGTCAAGTCGTTTGGATGTAGAAGCTGCCGACTTAAACATTAAGGTAGCAAAGGCTGGTTACATGCCAACTGTCAGCATGTCTGGCAACATTAGCAGTAGCAACATGAAAAATGGTGGTAACTTTGGCACACAGTTGAGCGACAACTGGAACAATTCAGTAAGTTTGAGCGTAAGTATTCCAATCTTTGACAAGGGGCAGACCAAGAGTCAAATTCAAAAGGCACGCATCCAGAAGCAGAACTCCGAGTTGAATTTGCAGAGTCAGCAAAAGACTCTCTACAGCAACATTGAAGGCCTATGGCTCGATGCCAACACAGCACAACAACAATATATTGCTGCCAAGGCTCAGTTGAGCAGTGCACAGACCAGCTTTGACCTAGTACAGGAGCAATTTAATTTAGGCATGAAAAATACCGTTGAATTACTGCGTGAGCAGACAACCTTGCTAAATGCACAGAATTCATTGTTACAGGCTAAATATATGGCGATTATGAACCAGCAGTTGTTGAGGTTCTATGGTGGAGAGAGCATTGTAATTGGATAATTAATTGCAGTATTATTATGAATAATAAAAAATAAAGAATAAGATATTATGAAAAAGAAGACAATTATTTGGATTGCAGTAGCTGCCATCGCAGTATTGGGTATAGGCTACATGGCCATGAGTGGTGACTCATCTGCAGCAAGAGTTAACTTCGTAAAGGGTAAAGTAACCCGTGGTGACGTATCATCTTTCATCACCGCTACAGGCAATATTGAGCCTGTGACAGAGGTGGAAGTAGGTACACAGGTCAGCGGCATTATCGATAAAATATATGTTGATTATAACTCCGAAGTAAAGAAAGGCCAGCTGATTGCTGAAATGGATAAGATTACTCTGATGAGCGACTTGAATAGTTCACAAGCTAATTACAACGGTTCAAAGGCCAGCTTCGAATTTCAGGAGAAGACCTACAACCGTAATAAGGCGTTGCACGAGAAGCAGCTCATTAGTGATACAGATTTTGAGCAGAGCGAGTATAACTACCTCAACGCTAAGGCACAGTATGAACAAAGTCGTGCTAACCTGGCAAAGGCACAGCGTAATCTGTCTTATGCAACTATTTACTCTCCAATTGATGGGGTGGTAATAAACAAAGCTGTAGAAGAAGGACAAACAGTGGCTGCCGGTTTCAACACCCCTACTCTATTTAACATTGCTGCTGACTTGACTCAGATGCGAGTGATTGCCGATGTCGATGAAGCAGATATAGGTGGCATTGTTGAAGGCTTGCGAGCATCGTTTACCGTAGATGCTTATCCAGACGAGGTGTTTGAAGGTACCGTAGCTCAGGTTCGTTTAGGAGAAAAGAGCAGTTCAACGACAACCAGTTCTGTGGTAACCTATGAGGTGGTTATCACTGCTCCTAATCCAGACCTGAAGCTGAAGCCAAGATTGACAGCCAATGTAACTATCTACAAACAGGAGAAAAAGGATGTGGTGGTAGTGCCAAGTCGTGCCTTGCGCTTCACACCTAACCCAAGCAATGCAAAAGGTTATGTAGTGAACAACATTGATGCTCCTCAGAAAGTTTGGACTTTGCAAGGCAATGTGTTTACAGCACACGCAGTAACAACTGGATTAAGTGGAAACCAGATGACCGAAGTTATTGGCATAGACGAAGGAACTGAGGTTGTGGTTGAAGCTCAACAGATTCAGCCAGAGATGCCATTTGGTGGCCCACGAGGTGGAGGCCCAGGCCCTGGAGGTCCAATGTAACATCGAAAACTGTTTTTTAGGAGCAGCGAATGCAAAGTTTGTCTTAATTGGATTACGCCAGGCCAAGACAAAAAATGCAATACACTTAGTTTAGAGTTTAAAGATTAAAATGATTATTATGGCTAAACCAGTTATAGAACTACAAAACGTAAAGCGCAAATTCATCGTGGGTGATGAAGTGGTAAGAGCCTTGAGAGGTGTTAGCTTCACAATTAACGAAGGTGAGTTTGTGACCATCATGGGTACGTCAGGTTCGGGTAAGTCAACATTGCTGAACACACTGGGTTGCCTTGACACCCCTACTAGTGGTGAATATATTCTCGACGGAGTACCCGTGAGGACCATGTCAAGAAGCCAGCGTGCCATCTTGAGAAATCGCAAAATCGGGTTTGTATTCCAAAACTACAATCTGCTAGCAAAGACTACGGCAGTAGAGAATGTGGAGCTCCCGTTGATGTACAACAACGAGGTTTCTGCTAGTGAACGTCGGAAACGAGCCATTGAGGCTTTAAAGGCTGTAGGATTAGGCGATCGTTTGGAACATAAGTCAAACCAGATGTCAGGTGGACAGATGCAACGTGTTGCCATTGCCCGTGCATTGGTGAACAACCCTGCAGTAATTCTTGCCGACGAGGCAACAGGTAATTTGGATACCCGTACCTCATTCGAGATTTTGGTACTCTTCCAGAAACTGCATGCAGAAGGACGCACCATCATCTTTGTAACACATAATCCGGAAATTGCTCAGTATAGCAGCCGTACCATCACTCTGCGAGACGGTTTGATTAAAGAAGACGTTGTAAACAACAACATATTAAGTGCAGCCGAGACATTGGCAACGATACCAATTCCCGATGAACAATAAAAATTGAAGATTATGAACTATGTAAATCTTTTCAAAATAGCCATCAAGGCCATCTATAACAATAAGACGCGATCGTTGCTAACCATGCTGGGTATCATCATTGGTATCGCTTCAGTGATTGCTATGCTGGGATTTGGTCAAGGTACACAAGAGCAGATTACCAATGAAATCTCTTCTATGGGTTCAAACATGATTATGATCAACCCAGGTGGAGAGCGTAGAGCTGGACAGCGTATGGATGCCAGTTCAATGCAGACCTTGAAGATGGAAGACTACGAAGCAATTCGAGATGAATGTGACCATGTTAGCTACGTTAGTCCTAGCGTTTCAAGCTCTGGCCAATTGGTAGCAGGAAACAACAACTATCCATCTTCAGTTACTGGTTGCAGCGAAGATTATTTGAAGATAAGACAATTAGAAATGGCAGAAGGCGAGATGTTCTCCGAACAAGACGTTAAGACTGCTGCCAAGGTAGTTGTTTTAGGTAAGACAATTGTCGATAATCTCTTCCCCTACGAAGATCCTATTGGTAAGAGCATTCGCGTTAACCAGATACCTTTCCAGGTAGTGGGTGTTTTAGAGAGTAAAGGTACCAATTCAATGGGTATGGACCAAGATGAGATAGTATTGGCACCTTTCACCACAGTAATGAAGCGTATGCTATCGCAAAGTCACTTGCAGGGGATTCAGGCCAGTGCTCTTTCTGAAGCTGATACTGATGCCGCTATGGATGAGATTGAGGAAGTATTGCGCCGCAACCATCGTTTGAAGGAGGGTGACGAAAACAATTTCACCATGAACTCCATGCAGGAGATTATGGAAACGATGAACACAGTAACTGGCATGCTTACCTTATTGTTGGCTGCAATTGCTGGCATTTCATTAGTAGTTGGTGGCATTGGTATCATGAACATCATGTATGTATCTGTAACAGAACGTACCAAGGAAATTGGCCTGCGTATGTCAGTAGGTGCTCGTGGCATTGACATCCTGAGTCAGTTCCTGATTGAAGCCGTGCTGATTTGTCTTACTGGAGGTATCATCGGAATCTTATTGGGCTATGGACTAGGAGCATTAGTAGGTATGTTATCAGAACAGGTTTCTGTTTCTATTTCTGGTAGTTCTGTGATATTGTCTTTCAGTGTCTGTGTTCTGATTGGTATGTTCTTCGGCTGGTATCCTGCGAAGAAAGCTGCCAATCTTGACCCTATCGAGGCTTTGAGATACGAATAATATTTCGTAACTTCGCAGCGTTATGTCAAAAATTCAAATAGACAAGAAACTAATCACACACATTGTGGTATGGGGAATCATGCTAGTATTCCCCTACCTCATGTTGTTACGTGGTGGCATCAATATGCCGCTATCCAGTTACTTCTTTTACGGAGGTTTCTGGTATGGTGTATGGATGCTGGTGTTCTACATCAATTATCTTTGGCTGGTACCCAAGTACCTACTCAAACATCGTACTACCACTTATTTACTGCTGAACATCATTATTATTTTCGGTTTGTCATTCAGCTACCATTTGTGGGGTGAACACATGTTCCGCTATTATGTAGAACATTTTCCTGGTGAGGCAAGTGACTTCCCTAAACCATGGGAAAGGGGATTTAGACCTCCTTTCTATGTGGAGATCATACGCGACTCTTTTCCTTTGATTATCATTACCATCATAGCTACCATGGTAAGAATGAGCGAGGAATGGCGCAAATCTGAGACCTCACGCAAAGAGGCAGAGAAAGCTTTGGCAGAAGCCGAGCTACAGAACCTACGCAGTCAACTAAACCCCCACTTCCTGCTCAACACCTTAAACAACATCTATGCATTGATAGCTTTTGATACTGAAAAGGCCCAAGAATCGGTACAGGAACTAAGCAAGTTGTTGCGTCATGTTCTCTATGAGAATAAGGACCAGTTCACCACTTTAAGTAAGGAGATTGAATTCATACAAAGCTACATTGAATTGATGCGCATTCGTCTGAGTAATAATGTAACTGTTGACACCGAGTTTGATTTAGATCCGCAGAGCAAGACGCCTATTGCCCCTCTAATATTTATTTCATTGGTGGAAAATGCATTTAAACACGGTATCTCACCCACAGAATCCAGTTTCATTAAGATCCGTTTCAGTGAAGTACAAGGAACGGTACGTTGTCTCATCCAAAACAGCAACCATCGAAAAGTAGGCTATGACAAAAGTGGCAGTGGTATTGGTTTGGAGCAGGTAAAGAAGCGTCTCGACCTTTCCTACCCAGGCAAATACAGTTGGCATTATGGGTTAAGTAACGATGGCAAAGAGTATTCATCATCATTGGAAATCTCTACTATATAAATAAGGAGTCATGGAAAAGATACTATGCGCGGTGGTTGATGATGAGCCCTTGGCTTTGGGACTAATGGCAAGCTATGTAAAGAAGACACCTTTCTTGGAACTAGTGGGATCTTATAGTAGTGCTGTGCAAGCCATGCAAGAATTGCATGATCATCCCGTAGACCTTATTTTTCTAGACATACAGATGCCAGAGTTGAACGGTCTAGATTATTCTCGCATGATTCCTTCACAGACACGCGTGGTATTTACTACTGCCTTTAACCAATATGCGCTCGATGGCTATAAGGTAAACGCGCTCGATTATTTGCTTAAGCCTATCTCCTACCCAGATTTCTTGCAAACTGCCAACAAAGCGCAAGAATGGTTTAGATTAGTTGAACAAAGCCAGCAACCAGCAAAAGCAGATAAGGCAGAAGACATACAAAGTATATTCGTAAAGAGCGACTATAAACTTATCCAAATAGAACTGAAAAACATCCTTTATATAGAAGGGCTGAAGGACTATGTGAAAATCTATGAAGATAATTCCACTAAGCCTGTGATATCATTGATGAGCATGAAAGCAATGGAAGAAATGCTACCAACGGATCGTTTCATGCGTGTTCATCGTTCGTATATCGTTCAGAAAGAAAAAATTAGAATAATCGAGCATAATCGTATTGTTTTCGGCAATACTTATATTCCCATAGGTGATAGTTATAAGCAGGCTTTTCAAGATTTCTTAAATAAACGTAGTTAAGAAAAAAATCCCTTATTTTTATTTTGTGGTTTGACGCAAAAGGCATATCTTTGCACAAAAATATTAAATTTGTGCAATAATTGACATGGAACAAGGTTTTTTGCAATTAATAGAAGACTCGATTAAAAAGAACTGGGACTTAGATGCCCTAACCGATTATAATGGTGCTACATTGCAGTACAAAGATGTAGCTCGCAAGATTGAAAAAGTGCATATCTTTTTAGAAGAGGCCGGTGTAAAAAAAGGTGATAAGATCGCCATTTGCGGTAGAAACTCTTCACACTGGGGAGTTACTTATCTTGCCATCCTCTCATATGGTGCCATCGTTGTTCCCATACTACATGAGTTTAAAGCTGATAATGTTCATCACATTGTGAATCATTCTGATGCACGTATGTTGTATGTAGGTGATCGTGTATGGGAAGACCTCAACGAGCAAGAGATGCCAAAATTGGAAGGTATCATTTTGATGACCGACTTCTCTGTATTGGTAGCACGCAACAAAAAATTGTTGCACGCTCGCGAGCATTTGAACGAGATTTTTGGAAAAAAATATCCCAAGAATTTCCGTCCTGAACATGTACAATATTATAAAGAACAAAGCCCCGATGAACTTGCCATGATCAACTATACTTCTGGCACGACTAGTTCTTCGAAAGGTGTAATGATTCCTTACCGCGCTTTGTGGTCAAATATGGCGTTCGCACAGAGTGTTCTCGATTTGTTCCCAGGAGACAAGGTAGTGAGCATTCTACCTATGGCACATACTTTTGGTATGTCGTTCGAGTTTCTGTATGAATTTGTGGTTGGTTGCCACGTATACTTCCTGACCCGAATTCCTTCTCCCAAAATCATAGCACAGGCTTTTGCTGATGTGAAACCTCGTATCGTCATTGCAGTACCTTTGGTAGTGGAAAAGATTATCAAGAAAAAAGTACTCCCTCAATTAGAGAAGAACATTTGGGCACAACTGATGCTCAACTTGCCTGTACTTAGTGACATCGTGAAGAAACGTATTTGCGAACAAGTAACGGCTGGTTTTGGTGGGAACTTTATAGAGGTAATCATGGGTGGTGCACCTCTAAATAAAGAAGTGGAGTCATTCCTGCGTTCCATCAATTTCAAATACACTGTTGGTTATGGTATGACAGAGTGTGCACCTATCATTTCTTACGAGGGATGGGATAAATACAAGCCATATTCATGTGGTAAAGCTGCTCCTCGTATGGAAATCAAAATCGATTCGCCTGATCCACAGAATGTTCCTGGCGAGATTCTCACCAAAGGTATGAATGTTATGTTAGGTTATTATAAGAACGAAGAAGCTACTAAAGCTGCCATTACTCCAGACGGTTGGTTACATACTGGTGACTTGGGCGTGTTGGATACAGAAGGTAACCTTACTATACGTGGACGTTCTAAGAACATGATTCTTGGTCCTGACGGTCAGAATATCTATCCTGAGGAGATTGAGAGTGAATTGGGCAGCATGCCATACGTATCAGAATGTATTGTTATTCAACAAGAAGGCAAATTAGTAGGCTTAGTATATCCAGATTTCGATCTCGCTAATAAGGAGGGCATCGTTAATGGAAAGATGGCTACTGTGATGGAAGAAAACCGTGTACAGTTGAACCAAAAACTCCCTAATTATTGCCAGATTAGCAGAATTAAGATTTTCTACGAGGAATTTGAAAAAACCCCAAAGAAATCCATCAAGCGCTATCTCTACCAGAACGCATAAAGTAAAAAGGCTCCCAATCGGGAGCCTTTATTATAATAATAGTTTACGAAAGCTCATCGATCATCTAACTTGCAGCCTTATCTTTCCTATACCAAACAAAGAACCAAGAAATAGCTACAATTAAAATGCAACCACCTATACCATAGGATATCAAATTGCCCATACCAAAAGCAATAGGCGAAATCAGCAAGAAGGTACTACATACGAAAGTCATGAATAAGGCTGGTATTAGCGTAATATAAAATGGCTTTTGCTGTTGTGCTAAATACACAGTAAGCGCCCAAAGAGTAAAGATGGACAGTGTTTGGTTAGCCCATCCGAAGTAGTTCCATATCACATTGAATCCATCTTCATCAGCAATATTAAACCACAAGATCAAGGTAGTTACGATGAATAACGGGATACAGATCAGTAGTCGGTTACGAATAGGCTTCTGTTTCAAATGAATAAAGTCAGCTATAATTAATCGGGCACTGCGCAAAGCCGTATCACCACTGGTGATAGGAGCTGCCACCACACCCATTATGGCCAAGATGCCACCTAAGGTACCCAACCAGTTTTTAGATACAATGTTCACTATCTGAGGGGCACTGGCAGATGTCTCAGCACCCAGTTCTAACGCACCGCCACCATAGAAGAAATAGGATGCTACTGTTGCCCATACTAGCGCAACTATACCCTCAGTAATCATGGAACCATAGAAAATTGGACGACCCAGTTTTTCATGTTTCATACAACGAGCCATCAACGGACTCTGGGTAGCATGAAAGCCACTAATAGCACCACAGGCAATGGTGATAAACAAAATAGGAACAATAGGACCCATCTTAGGATTACGGTTACCAATGCCTTCCCAAATTTCAGGAATATCAGGCATCTTAATCAACAATCCTACAAACATGGCAGCAGCCATAAACAACAGGGCAAATGCAAACAATGGGTATATTATACCAATGATGCGGTCAATAGGCATCATGGTAGCAATAACATAATATACAAAAATCACAGCAATCCATATCTCGACATTACCTACTATGCCTCCCATAATAATAGCAGGACTATACACAAATACAGCACCTACCATAACCAACAACAAAATTGAAAACACCAGCATAATAGTCTTGGTACGATTTCCTAAATACTTACCTATGATATCAGGCAAGCCAATGCCTCCATTGCGCACAGAGAGCATTCCACTTAAATAATCGTGAGTAGCTCCGGCAAAAATGCAACCCAACACTA
This sequence comes from uncultured Bacteroidales bacterium, assembly GCA_902779085.1. Classification (GTDB taxonomy): domain Bacteria; phylum Bacteroidota; class Bacteroidia; order Bacteroidales; family Bacteroidaceae; genus Bacteroides. The sequence continues at coordinate 14,659 of CACYZY010000007.1, forward strand.
TCCACAAATAAGCTGACGGACCAAACTTGGCCCCCATAATTGCACCAAAGATAGGGCCAGTGCCAGCAATATTGAGAAATTGAATCATGAAAATCTTCCACAAAGGCAAAGGAATAAAATCCACACCATCAGTTTTCGACAAAGCAGGAGTACGATGGTTAGTAGGCCCAAATACATGCTCCACAAACTTTCCATAGAACATATATCCTACAATCAATGCCAGCAATGCTAAGAAAAATGTAATCATAACTAACAAATACCTATTGTAAACGCACAAAACTGTGCAAAAATAATAGATAGAATCTTAAAAAAGAAACTATTTAAAAGAAAAGTGTCAATTTTCATGTTTAACTTGGTAGTCTTGAAAGATTGTTATATCTTTACCGCATGAAAACAAAAGTACTTATTCTATTTGCCATTATATGGGTCCAACTATCTATAGCACAGCCCCCTATGCCAAAATACGAACTAAGGGCAGCATGGATAACCACCATATATGGTCTTGACTGGCCACAAACAAAAGCCACCAATGCTGAGGGCATCCGACGCCAAAAGGCAGAGTTTTTAGAAATTTTGGACAAATTGAAAATGGCCAATTTCAACACGGTTTTGTTCCAAACACGCACCCGAGGTGATGTAATATATAAATCGACTTATGAGCCCTATAACTCCATACTTTCCGGTAAGGTAGGTGGCAACCCTGGCTATGATCCTTTAGCTTTCGTAATAGAAGAATGCCATAAACGAGGTATGGAATGCCACGCATGGATTGTGGCTATCCCCTTAGGCAACCGTACACACGTGAACGCACTGGGTAGCAGTTCTGTAACCAAGAAAAAACCTAATATTACCGTTGCTTATAAGAGAGAGTATTTCCTCAATCCAGGGCATCCCGACACCAAGAAATACCTGATGGACATCACCCGTGAAATTGTTCAGAATTACGATGTTGATGGTGTGCATTACGACTACTTGCGCTATCCAGAACACTCACCTCAATTCCCAGACAGAAACGAGTTTCGCAAGTATGGCAAAGGACGTGACATTGACCAGTGGCGTAGAGACAATATCACTGAAATAGTACGTTATATTTACAATGGCGTTAAAACTCTGAAACCTTGGGTAAAGGTTAGTACCAGCCCGGTAGGTAAATTCGACGATACCACCCGTTATCCTTCAAAAAGCTGGAACGCATATAATGCTGTGAAGCAAGATGTAGTAGGCTGGATGGGCGAAGGCATACAAGACCAGATATATCCTATGATGTATTTCAAGGGCAACAATTTCTATCCCTTTGCGTTAGATTGGAAAGAGCAAAGTAATGGGCGCCAAGTAATCCCTGGCCTAGGCATCTATTTCCTTGACCCAAAGGAGGGTGACTGGGACATTAGTGAGATTGAACGGCAGATATTGTTCAGTCGCAGCAACGGTCTGGCTGGACAAGCCCACTACCGGGTAAAGTACCTGATGGACAATGTACAAGGACTTTACGACCTACTCTCCGACGAACTATACACTGCTCCTGCCCTACCTCCTGCTACTCCCTGGCTAGACAATGTGGCACCTTCTGCGCCTCACAATTTGTTGGTAGAGGCCGATTCTGATGGATATACGACCTTAAGTTGGGAAGCAGCTACTGACAATGATACAAAGAATGCCCCTATGTATGTGGTTTATGGTTCTAACACTAACCCTGTTGACACCCAGAATCCCGCCAATATCATAGCACAACGCGTTCAGGGGACAAAATACACCTATGCCCCTATTTTTCCATGGAATAGGAAAAACTACTTCGCTGTGACGGCTATCGACCGTTACGGCAACGAGAGTGAAGCATTGCAAATAAAGCAATAAGTCACCCTATATTTGGGAGATGTTTGTACAGTATAGGTTTTGTCCCTATTGCGCATAACAACAAATATTCTAGCTACTGAAGGGGATTGATATAACACTATATCCTGGGAACTAAGATACTACTATATATGCCAGATTCAGCGAGTAGTGTGTCACAGGGACTAAAGGGACGAAGCCTGAAAAAAACTTGCCTTGCTCAATATGTAAGGGATATTTAGATTTATAATCGTTTACAAATACATCTAGTTGTTCATGAGTGCGAAAATGCTGGATCATGAATTTGCCCTTAACTCCTTCTGCCAAGAATCTATCTGTTATGACACGAGCCACATAGCCCATAGTATGACGATAGTTTATTTCCACACAAGGATGGATACACATTCCACCAGGCTCTTGGCATACCATCATATCTACTCCTACATGTCCTTTGTAGCCTTTCTTTAAAAGAAAACTGCCAATGGTAACAAGTGTTTTATCCAACAACGATTTGGGGACATATTTACTTAGGGCCTTAACAATTTCTGCATTGCTCAGTAAAGCATTGCCCTTGTAGAAACCTTTATGGTCAGTAGTAAATAAAGAATAGCCTAAAAAAGAAACAGCACGGTTAGGATTATCTCCAACAAAAAACTCCATCGCAAAATCTTGTACCTTCTTATATATGGGTGACATAGTGACATAGCCTTGAGTATCAATAACTCTTTGGCACCAGTTCTTGTCTCTGACGTTGAAAGTATCACGACACCAAAGCAAACCCTTTCCACTACTCGACCAGGGTTCTTTGAACACCACTCCACCTCGGTCTTTCAAAGAATTGTAATACTGCTCACAATCTATTGTGTTTGTCACATTGTAGGAAATGCCACAAAAACCATGCTGACTCTGAAATAATTTCAACGCCAATTGTACTACTCCTCGCTGTGACAATTGGCGATGGAAATCAAGTTGGGCATCAGTGGGCAAATACTGCGGATTGATGCCGGTACGAATAAGCATATTGCGAAATGAGGTATTCCAACCCCAAGGATAAATTTCGAAAGGTTCTACTTTAATATACTCAGCAATCTTATTCTGCTCTTTAGATGATTTGAGTTCAGACATCGAAAGCAACTTTACATTAAGTCCGAATAGTTGGGTCATTTCTTCCATAAAGGTTTCGTTATGTAATGTATCTGTCAAGACATAACTACCTGGTTCTGTATACCATACAGGCAACAGCGACAAATCACTTATCATCTGACGCACCCCTTCGGTAGGAGTATAGTTGCCTTTGCCGTTGGCCAATGCCAAATCTGTATCAGGATTGAAGATAGATAGCACCATTTCAGCGAGATTCAAATTTCGGTTATAAAGATAGTTAATATTTTGCATTCTCCGCTTTGAGAATAGGCAAAAAAGAGCTATATTTGCAGATTGAACTTAAAATGCAAATAATTATTTAATCAATAAACTAAAACAAAAATTATGGCTAAAGAGAAAAAATTCATTACTTGTGATGGTAACGAGGCTGCTGCTCACATTGCCTATATGTTTACGGAAGTAGCAGCTATCTACCCTATCACTCCGTCATCTACTATGGCTGAGCATGTGGATGAGTGGGCTGCTGCTGGCAGAAAGAACATTTTCGGCGAAACCGTAAGTGTTCAGGAGATGCAGTCAGAAGGTGGTGCTGCAGGTGCCGTTCATGGTTCACTGCAGGCTGGTGCACTGACCACCACGTTCACAGCTTCACAAGGTTTGCTGCTGATGATACCTAACATGTATAAGATTGCAGCAGAGAACCTCCCATGCGTATTCCATGTCTCTGCTCGTACACTGGCTTCTCATGCCCTATGTATCTTTGGTGACCACCAAGATGTGATGGCTTGCCGTCAAACAGGTTTCGCTATGTTGGCAGAAGGTTCAGTACAAGAGGTGATGGACCTTGCAGGTGTAGCTCACCTTTCAGCTTTGACAGCTCGTCTGCCTTTCCTGAACTTCTTCGATGGCTTCCGCACCTCTCATGAGATTCAGAAGATTGAGAAGATTGAGAACGATGATCTGGCTCCATTAATCGATAAAGAAGCTTTAGCTGAGTTCCGTAAGAAAGCGCTTAACCCAATGAAGCCTGTGATGCGCGGTATGGCCGAGAATCCTGACCACTTCTTCCAGCACCGTGAGGCAAGTAATGCATTCTATACCAATGTTCCTGCTGTTGTTCAGCACTACATGGACGAGATTGCCAAGATTACTGGTCGTGCTTATCACCTGTTTGACTACTACGGTGACCCAGAAGCTGAGCGCGTAATCGTAGCTATGGGTTCTGTTACCGAGTGTATCCGTGAGGTGGTTGACCATCTGCGTGCTCAGGGCGAGAAAGTGGGCCTGGTAGCTGTTCACCTGTTCAACCCTTGGTCAGCTAAAGACCTGTTGGCAGCAATGCCTAAGACCGCTAAACGTATAGCCGTACTTGACCGCACCAAGGAACCAGGAGCTGCTGGCGATCCTCTCTACATGAACGTGAAGGATTCATTCTACGGAGCTGCTGATGCACCTGTTATCGTAGCAGGCCGTTATGGTTTGGGCTCAAAGGACACTACCCCTGCTCAGATGATTGCAGTATTCAAGAACTTGGCATTGCCACAGCCTAAGGATCATTTCACCGTAGGTATCGTGGATGATGTTACCTTCACTTCTCTCCCACAGGAAGAAGAAATCGCTCTGGGTGGTGACGGCATGTTCGAAGCTAAGTTCTATGGTTTGGGTGCTGATGGTACCGTAGGTGCTAACAAGAACTCAGTGAAGATTATAGGTGACAACACCAACAAGCACTGTCAAGCATACTTCGCATACGACTCAAAGAAGTCAGGTGGTTTCACCTGCTCTCACCTGCGTTTCGGCGACTCTCCAATCCGTTCAACCTACTATGTAAACACACCTAACTTCGTGGCTTGCCACGTTCAAGCATACCTCCACATGTACGATGTAACCCGTGGTCTTCGCAAGAATGGTTCATTCCTGCTGAACACCGTTTGGGATGCAGAAGAGCTGGCTGCTAACTTGCCAAACCGCGTTAAGAGGTATTTCGCAAAGAACAACATCACCGTTTATTATATCAACGCTACCAAGATTGCACAGGAGATTGGTTTGGGCAACCGTACCAACACCATTCTGCAGAGCGCATTCTTCCGCATCACAGAGGTTATACCTATCGACTTAGCTATCGAGCAGATGAAGAAGTTCATTGTGAAGTCATACGCAAAGAAGGGTGAGGATGTGGTGAACAAGAACTATGCTGCTGTTGACCGCGGTGGTGAGTACCACACTCTGACCGTTGACCCAGCATGGGCTAACCTGCCAGACGATCCTAAGCCAGTAAACGACGACCCAGCATTCATCAACGAGGTGGTTCGTCCAATCAATGCTCAGGATGGCGACCTGTTGCCAGTATCTGCATTCAAGGGTATTGAAGACGGTACTTGGTATAGCGGTACTGCTAAGTATGAGAAGCGTGGTGTAGCTAACTTCGTCCCTGTATGGAATTCTGAGAACTGTATCCAGTGTAACAAGTGTGCATTTGTTTGTCCTCATGCAGCAATCCGTCCATTCGTAATGGATGCTGAGGAAGCTGCTGGCATCGATGCTGCTAAGATTGATGTTCTGGCTCCAGCTCAGATCAAGGGTATGAAGTTCCGCATCCAGGTGGATGTACTCGACTGCTTGGCTTGCGGCAACTGTGCTGATGTCTGCCCAGGTAAGAAGGGTGAGAAGGCTCTGAAAATGGTAGCATTCGATCCAGAAGCTGAGGATATGAAGAAGGAAGCTGCTAACTGGGAATACTGCGTGAAGAAGGTAACAAGTAAGCAGAACCTGATCGATATCCAGCAGACTCCTAAGAACTCACAGTTTGCTACTCCTTTGTTTGAGTTCTCTGGCGCTTGCTCAGGTTGCGGTGAGACTCCTTACGTGAAACTGATCAGTCAGTTGTTTGGTGACCGTCAGATTGTAGCTAATGCTACTGGTTGCTCTTCTATCTACTCTGGCTCAGTTCCATCTACCCCATATACTACTAATGCCGAAGGTCATGGACCAGCTTGGGCTAACTCATTGTTCGAAGACTTCTGCGAGTTCGGTTTAGGTATGACCTTGGCCAACGAGAAGATGCATCAGCGTCTGACAGAAACAATGTTGGCTGCTATTGCAGACGAGAATGTTCCAGCTGAGGCAAAGGCATTATTCCAGGATTGGGTAGATAACCAGAACGATCCAGCTAAGACTAAGGAGCTATACAAGCAGATTGTTCCTATGGTAGAAGCTAACAAAGACAAGTGTAAGTATTGTGCAGTAATCGCTGAGTTCCAGAACTACCTCGTTAAGCGTAGTCAGTGGATTATTGGTGGTGACGGTGCTTCATACGATATCGGTTACGGTGGTCTCGACCACGTTATCGCTTCTGGCAAGGATGTTAATATCCTCGTGATCGATACTGAGGTATATTCTAACACTGGTGGCCAGTCATCTAAGGCAACTCCTATCGGTGCTATCGCTAAGTTTGCTGCTGCTGGTAAGCGCGTTCGTAAGAAAGACCTTGGCTTGATGGCTACAACTTACGGTTATGTATATGTAGCTCAGATTGCTATGGGTGCCGACAACAACCAAACGTTGAAGGCACTGCGTGAAGCCGAAGCATATCCAGGCCCATCACTCATCATCGCTTACGCTCCATGTATCAATCATGGTTTGAAGGCTGGTATGGGTAAGAGCCAAGCTGAGGAAGCTAAGGCTGTTGAGTGCGGCTACTGGCACTTGTGGCGCTACAACCCAGCTCTGGAAGCTGAAGGCAAGAACCCATTCACCTTGGATAGCAAGGAGCCTAAGTGGGAAGGATTCAAGGACTTCCTGAAGGGTGAGGTTCGCTATGCATCAGTGATGAAGCAGTATCCTGCTGAAGCTGACGAGCTGTTCCAGGCTGCAGAGGACAATGCAAAGTGGCGTTACAACAGCTACAAGCGATTGGCTCAGAACAACTGGGGTGCTGAAGTGAAGGAATAATCCTTTACACCATATTTATTATAATGGCGATGCCTTAATGGTATCGCCATTATTGTTTATTAGCTAAAAATGACTATCTTTGCAAATTGAATAACAAACAGAAAAGGTATGCAAAGCGAAAGCAAGGTGATATTCGAACGCAACAGCGTGGAGTTCGTGACGGTAGCTGCTCAATACTGCCAATTCTTAGAGAATATGGTAGGTATAGAGCGTGAAGAGTTTATTGATACTGTTCTGAAGATCCTGCCCCTACTCTATGTAAAAGCCTTATTGCTGCCTGAAATAGAATTGATAGATGAAGACGATTCACTGGAAACTTGCGTAACAGAAGAAACCTACAACATGATGAATGCTCAGTTGGCTGATATCATGGGTGATCGTGACGATTACCTCGATGTTTTCGTGGAAGACATGAAATACAGTGACCAGCCTATTACGCGTTATATCTCTGAAGGATTGGCCGATATCTATCAGGACATCAAAGATTTCATTTTTGTATTCCGTCAAGGAGTTAACCGCAACATGCACAATTCATTGGCCATTTGTCAAGAAAATTTCAAACTTTATTGGGGACAAAAATTGGTCAACACATTAAGGGCTTTGCATGAGGTAAAATTTGATACACACAGAGAAGATGATAATTAAAAACAAGATAACGAAAGAAGAGATTAACGAGATGCCCAAAGTAGAATACCAAGGGCAGATATATATCATCGATACGCCTCAGCAGGCAGACTTTGCCGTAAGATACCTCAGTCAGTTCCCTTTGTTGGGTATCGACACAGAGACTCGTCCTTCTTTTAAGAAAGGTGAATCCCACAAGGTAGCATTGCTGCAGGTAGCTACCGACGAGCGTTGCTATCTGTTCCGCCTATACAAGTTTGGCTTGACTTTGCCCCTCATCCAGCTATTGGAAAACCCTCATATCGCCAAAGTGGGCATTTCGCTGAAAGACGACTTTCTCCAACTGCATAAGTGGGCACCTTTCGAGTCAAAGAATGTAATTGAGCTGCAAACCTTGGTACAGGACATCGGTATCGACGACAAGTCATTACAAAAAATCTATGCTAATCTGTATAGTTGCAAAATTTCCAAATCGCAGCGTCTTTCTAATTGGGAAGCCGACGAACTGACTATCCCTCAACAACATTATGCTGCTATCGATGCTTGGGCCTGCATTCTTATTTACCGCAAGGTGGAAGAACTGAAAGAAACAGGTGATTATGAACTGATTGTCGTACCAGAACCAACACCAGTTGAAGAAACCATTGAAGAAACTACCAAATTATAAATATGAGCAACATCTATCTTAAATCAGGCAAGGAAGAGTCGCTGAAGCGATTTCATCCTTGGGTGTTTTCAGGAGCTATCAACCGCATTGAAGGCAACGTACAGGAAGGTGACCTTGTAGAGGTGTTCACTGCACAGGGTACATTTATTGCCAGAGGACATTATCAGGTGGGCAGTATAATGGTACGCGTACTAACCTTCGATGAGCACGAAACTATTGACGAATGTTTTTGGCAACATCGCCTGGAGGAAGCTTTCCTGAAAAGAATAGCTATTGGTATCGCTCAACGTGCCGACAACAATACCTATCGTCTGGTGCATGGTGAGGGAGACAACCTGCCAGGATTGGTTATTGACATTTACGGACGTACTGCTGTGATGCAGGCTCATTCTGCCGGCATGCACTTCCAGCGCATGGAGATAGCCCAAGCCTTGATGAAGGTAATGGATAGCAAGATAGACCATATTTATTATAAGTCGGACACCACCCTACCCTACAAAGCAGAATTAGGACAGGAAAATGGTTTTCTAATAGGAGGTAGCAAGGAGAACATTGCCACAGAATACGGCTTAAAGTTCCATATCGACTGGTTGAAAGGCCAAAAGACTGGGTTCTTTGTTGACCAACGTGAGAACCGCGCCTTGTTGGAACACTACTCACAGGGAAGAAAAGTGCTCAACATGTTCTGCTACACAGGAGGTTTCTCGGTCTATGCCCTACGTGGAGGAGCAACACAGGTGGATTCCGTAGATAGTTCTGCTAAAGCCATCGAACTGACCAAACAGAATGTAGCTCTAAACTTTGCAGATGATGGCAGACATCACGCCTATGCCGAAGATGCGTTCAAATTCCTCGACGAGATGGAGAAAGACCAGTATGACCTCATCATACTTGACCCACCTGCCTTTGCTAAGCATCGTGACGTGTTACGCAATGCCCTGCAGGGCTACAGGCGCATCAATGCTAAGGCTTTCGAGAAGATTAAACATGGTGGCATCCTGTTCACTTTCTCTTGCTCACAGGCAGTGAACAAAGATCAGTTCCGCACATCGGTATTTACGGCTGCAGCTGCTTCAGGACGCAAAGTAAGTATCCTGCACCAGCTTACCCAACCTGCCGATCATCCTGTGAACATATATCACCCCGAAGGTGAATATCTCAAGGGGCTGGTACTATATGTAGAATGATGCGGAGTTTCCTTCAAACGCCACAACGGGCATAAATACCCCAAGTGAGTAGCATTATACATTGAGGAATGCTTAAATAATGTTAAACAAATGTAGTTTTTACACGAATTATTATGTTGGATAACATAAAAAGACTACCTTTGCACTGTGTTTTTCATGGTATTAGATTTAAGGTTGATAAAGATTGGGTGTCTGAGATAGATACCCTTCTTTTTTTATGCCCTGTTCATGCGTGTTTTCAACAAAAAATAAGTACCTTTGTCCCCATTAAAACACTTTATTACGATGAATCTGAAACTCCGACTTATCATTATGAACTTCCTGCAGTTTGCTGTGTGGGGAGCTTATCTTACCTCTATGGGTAGCTATTTGGCCAGTGCAGGGCAAGGCGCACATATTGGTGCATTCTATGCCATGCAAGGCATTACCAGTATCTTCATGCCAGCCTTGATTGGCATTGTAGCTGACCGTTGGATACCAGCACAGAAGATGATGGGCATCTGCCACTTCATATCAAGCAGCTTCCTGTTGGGAATGGCCTATTACGCAATGCAGGCTGGTACTGATGTCAACTTCGGCATACTGATAGGTCTGTTCACTGTAGGCATAGGATTCTACATGCCGTCGTTATCACTTTCTTACTCTGTGGCTTATAACGCACTGGAGAAGGCAGGAATGGATACCATCACCGCTTTCCCTCCTATCCGCATATTCGGAACCATTGGATTTATCTGCACCATGTTGCTGGTGGATGTTCTTGGCTACCAAACCACCTATATGCAGTTTGTAGTATCAGGAGTGTTAGGCATTCTGTTGGGCTTCTTCTCAATGACATTACCTGAGTGCCCCATCAACAAGGCTAGCAAGAAAACAATGGTTGATGCATTGGGCCTCAGGGCTTTCAGCTTGTTCAAGGATCGTACAATGGCCACCTTCTTCATTTTCTCAATGTTGCTGGGTGTTGCATTGCAGCTGAGCAACAGCTATGCCAATCCTTTCATCACCAGTTTCCAAGACATACCAGAATATGCCAACACCTTTGGTGCCAACCACGCTAATGCGTTGATATCACTATCTCAGTGCTCAGAGACTCTTTGCATCTTGCTCATTCCGTTCTTCATGAAGCGTCTGGGCATCAAGAAAGTGATGCTGTTGGCTATGTTGGCATGGGTATTCCGCTTCGGTTTGTTTGGTGCAGGCAACCCTGGTAGTGGAGTTTGGATGTTTATCCTTTCCATGATTGTCTATGGTGTGGCCTTCGATTTTTTCAACGTATCTGGCTCGTTGTTTGTCAACCAGTTTACCGACAAGAGTATGCGAAGCAGTGCACAAGGACTGTTTATGCTGATGACCAATGGCATTGGCGCTACCTTTGGCACCTTAGCCGCACAAAACATTGTGAACTATTTCACTGAGAATGTAGAGGGCAAGATGATAGGCGACTGGAGCAGTGTTTGGTATATCTTTGCAGCATATTCACTGGTCATCGCCATCCTGTTTGCCATCTTCTTCAAATATGATTTCAAACCTCAGAAGAAAGAAGCTTGATAGCCTATGAAGAAAAACGAGAAAATACAGCTACAGTTAGAAAGCATCTCCAATATACCTGGCGACCTCAACAACTGCAAGGTTACTATGAGGGCAGTAGGCACTGACGACATTCTAAGCATTGTCATTGGTGCATACGAAGGACGTGCCATCTATATGGGCGCCAAAGGCATACAGCAAAACCGCCCTATGACGCACGATCTTTTTGCTGGGGTGATGAACGCTATGGCAGTGAAGTTGTGGAGAGTTGTCATCTACAAAGTAGAGAAAGGCATTTATTATACTTACCTGTATTTTCAGAAAGACTATGGAGTGATGAGGGTAGATGCCCGTACCAGCGATGCGTTGGCAATGGCGGTTCGCATGGGTGCTCCCATTTTCACCTACAAAGAGTTGCTGATGAATGCTCTGATTGGTCAGGACTGCAGTATCAAGGTGGAAGACGATCTTGAAGAGTTCAAGGAAATAAAAGTGGTAACACCTGGTGTTGATACGCTGAAACAGCAGCTGGATGAAGCCATCCAGAAAGAAGACTACGAGAAAGCTGCAGAGTTGCGAGATCAGCTCAAGGAAATGGGTTACCAATAAAGCGCTCCGTCATGCACGTATTCTATACACCCGATATCGAACATAGCACTGTGCTGCCAGAGGAAGAGGCGGCTCATGCAGTGCGTGTGTTGCGCCTGCAACCAGGTGACGAGGTAATGCTCACTGACGGCAAGGGCTGTTTCTATAAAGCAGAAATCAGCGTATGCGACAAGAAGCACTGTTTGGTAAACATTCTGGAGAAGCAACCACAAGCCCCTTTATGGAAGAATCACATTCATCTGGCAGTAGCTCCTACCAAGAATATGGACCGCATGGAATGGCTGGTAGAGAAAGCTACAGAAATTGGACTGGATGAGATAACATTCCTCGATTGTCGCTATTCAGAGCGTAAGGTTGTCAAGACAGAGCGCATAGAAAAGATTCTGGTATCAGCCATCAAGCAATCATTGAAAGCCCGCTTGCCTCGGCTGCATGGGATGACAGATTTCAACAAGTTTGTCAGTCAGCCTTTCAGTGGGCAGAAATTCATTGCCCACTGCTACAAAAATGAACGGCAGGAGTTGAAAGACGTCATTCAACCTGGCCAAGATGCAGTCGTACTGATAGGTCCCGAAGGTGACTTCAGCGAAGAGGAAGTAGCTCTCGCCCTCTCTCACGGCTTCACTCCCATCAGTCTCGGACCTTCTCGCCTACGCACCGAAACAGCGGCACTTGTTGCAGTTCACACCATCAATCTCGCAAATCAATTATAAGTATGAACTGAAGCTCCTTGCGCTGAAGGCAAATAGTTGATACCCCACCAACACATTTGCAACAAAACAAATGCAATAAGCAACATCCACAGCGCTACTTTAGTGTTATGCTTAGGCATCAGCCGATAATGGATATACGCCAAATAAGCAAACCAAGTAATGGCCGCCCATGTTTCTTTTGGATCCCAAGCCCAATAATGCCCCCAAGCCTCCTTTGCCCACAAAGCGCCAAATAGCATACCGAAAGTCATAAACGAAAGACCTACATAGACAAGGTTGTCAGTGATAGCAAGTTCCACAGAACCTGGCGTATTAGTTAAGTTGTTTCTCTTAAAGAACAACAAATAAAGCGCCATAACAGTAGCGGCACCCAGCAAGGCATAGGCAAACATATACACGATCACGTGAGGAGCAAACCAAGGGCTCTGCAAAGCTGGCATCAGTGTTTTGTTGTGAATCTCAGGCTTGAAGAGGTTCACACAGATGAATACCACCGCCATCATGGTTGAGAAACTCAATATCCATTTGTATTTCCATCGGCCATAAACTATGATGCCTGCCAACGGCAAGAAGAAACTATACCATAGACGCGTCTCCCCCATCGTCCGTAATGGAGGACGCTCTAATGATATCCACATGGAGACAATGAAAGACAAAAAAACCAGCAGCCCTGTTATGGTAGCAATATATGCTATCTTCGTCTTACCCTTCCAAGCCCCATATGCGCCATAAATCCAGCAAAAAATGGATACTATCGCAAAATATATAAAGTAATCCCAAGTCATTTTAATTGATTTCTTTATTGTTTTCTTCTTTGCGCTGTAAACAGCAAAAGCACTGCACCAGCCAGCATCATAAATATACCAGCATACACATATGGCAGCCAAGGATCACGCACCAACTCCAGCACACTTATCTCACTCCATTTGCCACGATCCACATCATAGCTCAGTTGATAAATCTTCCAACCACCCATACTATATGGCTGGTTTACCAAGATATCAGCTTCCTCATGCTTGCCACTCTCCGTCACAATCTCCACCTTCGAGACATAACGCTGTGGCTCACGCTCAGCCATAATGATATATTGATGTTCTGTTACTTTCAGTAATTGATAAGGATACAGATAACTGCCTGCAGTTACCCAACCTTCTTTTGTACTGCCATCAACTTGTGCTGTAGCCTTCAAGTGTATAGCCGTCACAGCACCAGAATCATGCCACTCCTCGTAATAGGTAGAATCATTAGCAGATACAGGATGTGCTTCATCTATTACTTTGTCAACTTCAATATTCCAGCCCTGCAAATTGCCTCCGTCAAAGGCATCATCTATAAGAAGAGTTGCTGGATTATTTTCAGGTAGCATCACCCCACTCACCTCATCATAATACATCAGTTTAGGAGGATACTCATGGATGGTAAAACCCTTTAACTTAATGGCTATATTCAACTGTTTCATAACACCCGTATTGCTGTCAAACACCCTTGATTCCAGGTTGTCCTTATTAACAGTCATTGTCAGTCGTTGCATATCAGCACTGCCCAGCGTAGCTGTCAGAAGCGATATCAACAACCCCACATGACTGAGCACTGAGGGCATTTTTCGACATTTGAAATGCAGCAACTGCATCAACGTAACCTGCGAAAGTATGAACGCCACATATGCATATAATAAGACGAAGGGCCAGAACGAAAGCATACGGGTGATACCTAAGAAATCTGTTGCCTGTTGACCGTCAGGCACCTGACGAGTCAGCCCCATCATTATGGTTATGAGGGCAGTAAGCACCAAAGCAGGCACCGCACAAGACATCGTAGCGAGGTATCTCAAGGCAGAAACTTTGCTCCTCAAGGCATAGAAAACAACAGCTACAACAATAAAAACAGCTAAAATGATGATGTTGACAGGCCATTTCAGCAGACTCCAATCAACAGCACCCAAACTGAATTGCAGCACCAGTCCTACCACGATAAGTACTACACCAATCGCAAAACCTTCTTTCAAACCCCACGTTTTTTTCCACATATCTGCTTAATTCTTAGAATAATTTCAGCAAATATCCGAATTCTTATCGACATACACAAGCACGTCAGACCAAAATACCTAATATTGGGTATGAGGGAAAAGCCAAAATTACATCTCATTATAATTGCTTCCGATGCTAAAAGGCTTTATAGACCTTGAGAAACAATAAAAGATTATTCAATATTAGACAATCATAATATCACTAGTAATCAAAATATTATATAGAATATCAAGGACAACAACTAAGATGTAATGAGCAACTATAACATGGTCAAAGTGGTCAAAGTCAAAATGGTCAAAATGAATTTCGGATCCGGTCTTTTGCTCACTATAAATATATTAATATATTTATAGTGCGGGTTTTGACAATCGAAAAACGATTTTGACCAAATGACCAAATGACCAAAATGACCAAAATAATAAACTAAAAATGCCAGAAAAAAATTTTTGAAAAAAAATTGTAAAACATTCGATACCCGCATTCTTCATGTTGTATATTTGCAACGTCATTCGAAGGACATAGGTTTGCTACCCAAGTTGAAATAGTTACCCCTCACCTGACTCCAAACGGATTAGTTCTGGTAAAGGACTGTTTTAGTTCTGGTAAAAGGCCTTTTTACTTCGGGTCAGAAAAAAAGAGCACTTGAGGAATGTTACTATAAAAACATCATCATATCACTTGCAGATTTGGACCAAAATCACCATATTTGCAAACACATAATTAACAACAGATTTTGAATATGAAAAAGACATTAATGAGTATCCTGTTAATAGCCATCATGGCACTGACAGTACAAGCACAGACAACAACAAAGAAAGTATATGACGAGGAGATCAACCAACTTGAGCAGATAGACAAGGCAGTGGCTGATGCTAAGGCTAGTGGTAAATTCGTTATTGCCCAGGTGGGTGGCAATTGGTGCCCGTGGTGCTTGCGATTTGCCGACTTCATCACAAAGGACAGCGAGATAGCACAAACCATCAGCGACAACTTCGTTTATATCCACGTGAACTATAACCCGAGGAAATCGGAAGGTGAGGAAAAGACGAAACTTGCAGCCCAGATGCTGAAAAGGCTGAATAGTCCTCAACGCTTTGGATTCCCAGTATTTGTGGTGCTCGACGAGAACGGCAAGGTGTTGCACCATCAAGATTCCAGCTTCCTGGAAGAAGGACAGGGTTATGACAAGGAGAAGGTGCTTCGCTTCTTCAAGAGCTGGACGCCCAAAGCTGTGAAAGAGTAAAATGAACAGTAAACAACCATTAGTATTTAAACAAATGAAGAAGTCATTCTTATTGCTGGCTGCATCTATGGTTTTTGGTGTGGTTTCAGCACAACAGACGAATCCGCTTCTGCAACATGAGGCTGAGATTACTGAAATCATTAAAAGTATGACGCTGGAAGAGAAGGTGAATATGCTGCATGGCAAGACCATGTTCTCTTCAGCAGGTGTTGAAAGACTGGGCATTGCCGACATGAAGTATGCCGACGGTCCTTTCGGTATCCGTGAGGAGTTGGAGGATCACTCTTGGACCCCACTGGGTTGGGATGTCGACCGTGCTACCTTCTTCCCTACCGGCTCTGCACTGGCCGCTACCTGGTGCCCAGGCATTGCCTACGAGTATGGCAAGGGTATGGCAATTGAGGCTAAGCTGCGTGGCAAGGACATGATTTTAGGTCCTGCGATGAACATCCAACGTCTGCCTACTGGTGGACGTACTTACGAGTACCTGAGTGAAGACCCATTACTATCGGGTATATTGGCCACTGGCTATACCAAGGGTTCACAAGACCAGAACGAGGCTGTGTGCCTGAAGCACTTTGCTGTGAACAGTCAGGAAAACATGCGTGGTTTCATCAACGCCAACATCTCTGAGCGTGCCTTGCGTGAAATCTACCTCACCCCATTTGAAATGGCTGTGAAGGAAGGTAACGCATGGGGCATGATGGCTGCATACAACAAGATTTGGGGTCAATGGTGCTCTGAGAACTTCAACTTGCAGGAAAACATCCTGCGTAATGAGTGGGGTTTCAAGGGCATGATTATCAGCGACTGGGGTGGTACCCACTCTACCGTTGGCGCAGTAATGGGTGGTTTGGAAGTTGAGATGCCAAGCAGCACCTATTTGGGTGATTCTCTGATTGCTGCCGTAAACAGAGGTGATGTGCCTATGAATGTGATTGACCAAAGAGTGCGCAACATCTTGCGTGTTCGCTTGACGGTGAATCCAGTACCTGCTAATGTGGCTAATCAAAAGGTAGCTTCTCAGCCAGAAACTCAAGCCATTGCTTACAAGGTGGCTTCCAAGAGCATTGTATTGCTGAAGAACGAAGGTCTGTTGCCTCTGAGCAACAAGGTAAAGACCATCGCCGTTATCGGTGACAATGCGACTCGTACAATGGCATTAGGCGGTGTAGGTGCTGGTGTGAAGACTCTCTACGAGGTAACTCCGTTGGAAGGCCTTCAGAAATCACTTAAAGGCAAGGCAAAGATTCGCTATGCTCGTGGTTACGAACCCGCTCCTCAGGCTCGTTGGGGACAAAAGCTGCCTGAGAACGCTATGGAGGAATATGAAAAGCGTATGAAGGCTTTGAAGAAGGAAGCCCTGAAGGCTGTGAAGGGTGCAGACGTGGTACTGTTTATCGGTGGCGACAACCGTGAGGTAGAAACTGAAGGTTCTGACCGTACTACTATCAAGTTGCCATTCGACCAGGAAGATCTGCTTGAAGATATTGCGGAGATAAATCCTAACATCGTTGTTGTGATGGTAGCTGGTGCTCCTGTTGACCTGCGTGAGGTAGAGCCTATCGCAAAGAGCTTGGTATATAGTTGGTTCAACGGTACAGAGGGTGGTAACGCCTTAGCTGATGTGCTGACTGGCAAGATTGCTCCTTCAGGTAAGTTGCCTTTCACTTTCCCGAGAAAGTTGGAGGACTCTCCTGCATACGCACTTGGGGTTTATCCTCAGAAGGAACAGGGCGGTGGCGATGTATTCGTGAACCTCGTTAACCGCGACCGCTTCGCAGTTCGTAAGGCTGATGCCGACTATTCTGAGGGTATCTTCGTGGGCTATCGCTGGTACACTACCAAGAACGTGAAGCCAATGTATGCTTTCGGCTATGGCCTATCATATGTGCCATTCAAATATTCAAACCTGGCTGCTAAGGTAGAGGGCGAGAACATTGAGGTGACTTTCGACTTAGCTAACCAAGGCAACATGGAGGCAGAAGAAGTGTCTCAGGTATATATCGGTCGTCCTGACTCTAAGGTAGAACGTCCTAAGTATGAACTGAAAGGCTTCAAGCGTACAGCTGTGAAGGCTGGTGAAACTACTAAGATAACTATCAGCATTCCTAAGGATCGTTTGCGTCATTGGAACGAGTTCCAGCACGCATGGAATGTTGAGGGTGGAAAGGCTGTAATCTATGTAGGTGGTTCATCAGACAACCTGCCTTTGCAAGCTACCGTAGAAATCTAAAGTTACTTTAGATAATATAAAGGGGTGCTTTTTTAGCATCCCTTTTTTATTTCCAAGAGCGCCAAGATTGCAGAAGGACGCTGAGGAGAATCATGGCAATGCCAAGATAGAATGAAAAGTTGATTTCGCGTCCTTCACCAAAAATAAGGAATGCTAAGATGATGGTGTAGCAAGGCTCGAGGTTGTAAGTAAGGTTGACTGTAAAGGCAGAGAGCCGTTTCAAAGCTTGGATCTGCAAGAGATACATGCCTACGGTACAGAACAGGGCATGACATAGCATAAACCAGAGGTTGTTGCCCTCTGGAATCACCATCACAGGTTGGTTGCTCGGAAAGAAATACAGATAGATGGGTATGATCAGACTCACTATGACAAGTCCTCCTGCCATCTGATATAACAACACATCCCTACTTCGTATGCCCACACTTGCTTTCTTGTTGCAGATGGCATATAGGGCACAAACAGCAGAAGAAACAATGCCTATCATGATGCCGTAGCGGTAACGGGCATCGAACGAGAAAATGCACAATACACCAGCTACGGTAATGAGTGAAAAGAAAAGTTCTACCCACGAGAGTTTGCGTTTGAAAACCATCGGCTCAAAAAAAGCTGTGAAGAAGCCTATCGTGGAAAAACAGATAACACCAATAGAGACATTGGAGGCTTTTATGGAACCATAGAACAATATCCAGTGGAAGCCTAGCAAGGCACCACAACCACATAGCTGCAATACCTTGCGCCACTCAAGCTTGGGCAGTCCTGTAAACACCAACAAGATGCAGCTGGTAAACAGCATACGGTACCACACAATATCTACCTCATTCAACGTGATAAGACGTCCGAACAAGCCTGTAAAGCCTGCCAACATCACACTGAGATGCAGCTGTATGAATCCTTTCTGGGTTTCGCTCATGGTTTGCAATAGCGATTATTGTCTGTTTGTACAGATTTTGGTGTCAAAGTTAGGCATTTTCTTCCAATAAATTAGTATCTTCGCAGCAATGATTAATTCCATACATATGAATAAGAAGGTTTATTTTGCAGGATCCATTCGTGGAGGGCGTGTAGATGCAACTCTTTATCACCGCATCATTGAGTATATGCAACTCACTGATACCGTGCTGACTGAGCATGTAGGTAGTTCAACACTGAACCTCATAGAACAAGGACGTAGTCGTGATGCTTTAATATATGACCGAGATACTGCCTGGCTACGTGAATGCGATGTGGTGATAGCCGAATGTACTTGTCCGTCGTTAGGTGTGGGCTACGAGTTGGCATATGCTGAGCACCTGGGCAAACCTATTCATATCTTCTACAACAAGTCAAAAACGCAACTCTCTGCAATGTTGACTGGAGATCCTTATTTCCAAATCCATCCTTATGAAAAGGAGGAAGTGATTTTTGACACTTTGAAGGATATATTGACTATGGACAATTAACTATGTAGTTTTTGGGAGCATATAAGTAATGATATTTTTTAATCTAAATAATATTATGAAGAACACATTTATAAATAGTTTGTTGGCTGTTATGCTGACTTTTTTGTTCGTTACACCTTCTTTGGCAGACGATTTCAATGAACCATATATCCCTGCAATTGCGCTCTATCCGCAACAGAATGCCGTTCGCAACCGTCTTGATTTGAGTGGTATATGGAACTTCCAGCTAGATCCAAAAGATGAAGGCGAAAAGAATGGATGGTTTAATGGCTTACCTGAACCTCAGTCAATAGCAGTTCCTGGGAGTTGGAACGACCAACTTGACCAGCAGCATAACTATCTGGGATGTAGTTGGTATGAGACAGAGACTTTTGTACCTTCAACTTGGAAAGATAGCGAAATCGGTTTGCGCATAGGCTCAGCCGTTTATTTTGCCAAAGTATGGATCAACGGTCAGCCGTTAGGTCAACATGAGGGCGGACATCTTCCTTTTGCTTTCGCAATTACCAATAAAGTGAAATGGGGAGAGAAGAATCGTATCACCATAATGGTGGAAAACAAACTGTCTCCAGACAGAGTGCCTGGCAACGTAGCTGGCGGTGCTTTGGCCAGCCAAAATTATCCTAATGCCAACTACGATTTCTTTCCATATAGCGGGTTACATCGGGCAGTATGGCTCTATAGCGTGCCAAAATCTGCTCATCTCATAGATATCACACTTACAACCAACTTTCAAGATACAGAAGGCATCATTCATGCCAAAGTTAGAAAGCATGGGAAAGCAACGAGCGGCACAGTAGTGGTGAAAGGAAAAGATGGTAAACAAGTATCTGCACCTATACGTTTCAACGGCGATGAGACAGAGGTAGATATTCACATTCCACAAGTGAAGTTGTGGAGTCCTGAATCTCCATATTTATACGATGTCACTGTAGAATTGGGCAATGCTGCTAAGCCTATTGACAGTTATACATTGCAAACAGGTATAAGGACTATTGAAGTAAAGGGCGACGATATCCTCCTTAACGGCAAGCCCATCATTATACGAGGTTTCGGTAAACACGAAGATTTCCCCATCTATGGCAGAGGAGTAGCACAACCTGTAATGGTGAAGGATTTCTCACTGATGAAATGGTTGGGTGCCAACGCCTTTAGAACGAGCCATTATCCTTATGACGAGTCGGTGTATGCTGAAGCTGACAAGCAAGGCATATTGATTATCGACGAGATGCCGTCGGTAGGCCTCGTTTTTTACGATGATCAGAAAGACATTGACCGCAGACGAAAGGTTTGCGACAAGATGCTCCAAGAAATGATTACCCGAGACAAAAATCATCCATCGGTAATTATGTGGTGTGTGGCAAATGAACCTTCTCCAAAGACATTGGGTTCCAACGTACTGACTGGCACCAATGATGCAGCAGCAGAAGAAAACCGCATTGCTAAAGAATTTTTGGGTGGTTTAGTTCGCCAAGCCAAACAACTTGACCCTACCCGATTGGCCACTTTTGTAGGAGTGATGGGAGGTCCTGCCGACTGGATGGAGTGTTGTGATCTTATTACCATCAATCGCTATTATGGCTGGTACACCAATATCGGTAATTTCCCAATGGCAGAACGATATTTCAGTGGTGAACTCGACAAACTGCATAATGACTTGCACAAACCTATTGTTGTTACCGAATTTGGAGCTGATGCTATAGCTGGTCATCACGCCAATGAAGACGAAATGTTCTCAGAAGAGTACCAGCAGAAGATGATTAACGCCTACTTGGATATTGCCAATACTAAACCATATGTAAAGGGCATGATGATCTGGGCTTTTGCTGATTTCCGAACTAGTCAGGCGCTGATGCGTGTTCGAGGTATGAATCTCAAGGGTGTCTTCACCCAAGATCGCCGTCCCAAAATGGCTGCCTGGTTACTAAAAAAGCGTTGGGTAGATGATAAGAATGGTGACTACTAATTTCCTGAGTTATATTTCTAACTACGAATTGAAGCAGTAGCTATAAACGTAGCGGATATCTGAACTGACAATGGTAGTGAGCGATGCAGGCGGATTCAATAACACAGATTTTAAATCCCGACTGATGCCTTCACCAGTAAGCTTCAGCACTGCCTCTTTCTGTGTCCAGAGTTTTATGAATTCCAGTTCGGGACGTACTGCCTGCTCTATCTGGTGCGCCTCATCTTCATTCATAGTGTAATCCACCAGTGGTTGCTTAAATGTATGGATTGACTCGATGTCAATGCCCACAGGCTGATCTGACAGGATGCAGATAACCGCCTCACGGCAATGACTAAGATTGAAGTGAATATGGGGATAACCAACGAGGGACGGCTTGCCGTGTTCACCATATTCGAAAACAGGCTTCTCGATGATGCCGTATTCCTTTTGTAATCCTTCGCATAGCAAGAGATAGGCAGCAACACAAGTGCGCTGCCCTAACTCGTGTTTAAATTTCAAGGCTTGCTCACGACGCTGCACAGACAACTCTGCCAATGCCACTTGCAAGTCGAAGTCGTATATTTTATCGTTGATGTATATCATTTCATCTTTCTTTCTCATACTCCAACACCCTTGTACCCCTCCATTGTAGAGGGGTAATATTGGGGTGTTATTATTACTTCAGAACAACTGTATTCAGGGTGTTTGGAGCCAATGTTACCGTTTGGTTCACCCCGTTCAGCTGTAATGTAACATCCTGCTCATGATCAGTTTGGTTGCCCACCAAAGCAACCACACTACCATCAGTGTTGACAAAAGCCATAGCGTCAGCATAGCTGCCTGACAAATCCAACAGTTTAGCTCCTGGCAATACATAGTGACTGGCATGTTTCAAAACGTAGTACTCTGGAGTATAACGGAAAGTCTTATTGTCCTTATCTACCGTCACCAGACTATTCTGGCTCCATCCCCAATGGCTCACACCACCTTCAAGCAAGGAAGTATTCCAATAGAAATAGGCCTGAACGCCATACTTGAAATAATGCTTCATCAAATTCCAAGAATGCATAGCTCCTGCCCAGTCGTTCTTACCGTCACCACACTCCTGTTCTGTTTGGTAGCAAGGCAAATTCAGATATTCAGCATGCAAAGCAGGCAGAGCATCCTTACCAGCCCATTGGAATCCCAACCCACTGATGTATTTACTTGCTGTCGGATGATTCAATACCGTATGGCTCAAGTCCAAATTGGCGCGTTCAATGGTGCCATAATACACCTGGACACCTCGTTTCTCCATCTCAGGACCAAGGTAATTACCAATAAAGTCTGCCAAACTCTCGGGTTTCCACACACAAGCAGGATAAGGCTGAGAAGAGTTGAACTCATTCTGGGGCATTACAGTTTGGAATACAACGCCTTCGCCTCGATAGGCGTCAATAAACTTGCCGAAGTAACGGGCATAGGCATCTAAATAACGAGGTTCCTGGATAAATGCATCCTCACCCTCAGGAATCACCTTGTCGATAGGAAGACCGTTGTCAACGCTCAACCACCCTAAAATGCCTGAGTTACCACCCATACGATGACGCACACTGTCGGGCAATTGAGCCATGCGTTCCTCTACCATCTTACGGATAGCAGCTGTTGAATTGCAGGCATAGTGCTTGTTGTATTTCATCCAAGCAGGAGGGCACCAAGGAGAAGCAAACATCTTGATATGAGGTTGAACAGACAATGCAGCCTTTACGAAAGGCAACAACGTCTGACGATCGTGATCGATGCTGAAATCCTTCAGATCGAAATCTCCATCGGTTTCATCATAGCTATAATAGTCCAAACTGAAATCATTGGCACCCAAAGGCATACGTCCCATCGTAAGATTAGCTCCCTTGCCTGGTTCAAAAAGCTCGCGCATGATGTCTTGTATCTCATCATAGCTCAACTGGCTTAAAGAATTCCATCCTAATTCATTGAAACAAGTTCCGAAACCCTCAACAGTTTGCAGAGTTTTCTGAGTATCGATTATCACCAAAGAATCGCTTAAGGCATCAGTCACCTGAGCCGAAGCATTTACTTGCCAAGGGATTTCGAATGATGTAGTCACCCACTCTGTTACTTTTGGCCCTTGCTGGCAAGACATCATCAGCACGACCATTGCCAGCACCATCGTTGTTTTCTTCATTATCAATTAAGTTTTATGTTTATCACACGTTTATATGCTGTTGGCAGAGCACGATACGCGGGGAAGATGCCACGCGCCGTACAGCCCACACCGCTGGTGGCATAATCCAAATTCAGTGTAACACCATCCTGTTTTTGCAACTGGTACTGGTAAACGGCCTTAGTCAGGTTTTCCGTACTGTAGTTAGATACATTGAAGTTGAACAACTCGTTCATGCTTACCTCAATGCCTCTACCCTGCGCATCAGAAAGCTTCATTTCACGATTATCGGTACGCAAACCATTATCTTGCGGAATAAGGTAAGGTTCATACATACCGTCAACTGTATTATGATATTGACCAACGGCATATCCCGTCTTGCGGTCAGGATAGTTCTCTTGAGGTCCCCTACCGTAATAATCCACTTGCTGTAACGATTTATCCAGTGTAAATGTCAAACCTATGCGAGGCAACCACATCGGCATAGAGCCCTGTGGTGTCAGTTCGTGAGTTAAAGTAACGTTACCGTCTGGATGAATGACATACAAGTAACTCTCTTCATAGCCATTATACTGCGCACCAAAGATGTAGCTATCTTGACGAGCCATTGTAGGTGAGCCAAACTGCACAAAGTCCCTCACCCTCACATACGCATTTCCATCCACCAACTGAGCCTCTACTTGCAAAGGTGTATAGGTTAGATGGTCTAGGTTGGCCTGATAATACACTGTCGCGAGCTGCATACCATAGACAGAAGTTAGCATGTCGCGACCCAATGCACGCCGAGAATTCCATTGGTCTTGCTCATTTGCAAGCGGTGCACGCCATACATTCAGTTGAACAGGTGACTTCAATAGTTCCTTACCTTCCTTTACTATAGAGCACAACTGACCTTCTTTATTAAAGCGATATGTAAAGTCTGAGCCAGAGATGGTGTATCCTTCGGTTGACTGCAACAAATCGAGTTTTGTTCTGCTATCACTGCTTTGGGGAGAAATTGACGATACTTTGTTCAGTGGTAGTTGGTCCCAGCTCACCTCAAAGCCCTTTTTTGCCCACAGTTCATCTTGCTTCAGCTTAGAACTGATGCGCAGGAAATACTCTTTACCTGGATTAATGTTGATCAGGCTATAAGGTACCTTCACCACCTCTTTCTGTAAGGCTGCTGTGTGAATGTCAAGTGTTCCAGATGCCAAAATCTGTCCCTCGCACTCAATCTGCCAAGTATTGTCATAGTGAGAGGCAGGCAGGAAATGATTGCGATTCCAAACCTCAACCAATCCCTGAGTTGCATCCAGCAAGTTAAAACTCAGAGGCTGCACCGTCTTCTTAATCTGCCACATCTCAGGTTGTGGGGTACGGTCAGGCCAAATGCTGCCGTATGTTCTGGCTCCTATTCCATAGCTGAAGAAAGTACCTTCATTGGTTTCGCTCTCAAAATCAAGCCACAGCACAGCCTTTTCCGCCGTCAGTTCATTTGCAGGAAGCACTTTGTCGAACACCCCTACCTTATCTATCTGTGCATCGCAGATATATACATCAGTCTCTTGCCCGTGTGTTTCTTCATTACGTCCTATATTCAGTGGCATAGGCAAGTTTCTAATAGCACCCTTAGCTTCAGCCTTAGCCACCTCTTTTCCATCAATAAGCAAACGCAACTGAGCACCGTCATACACAGCATACAGCTGATGCCAGTTGTATTCCCAGTCTATAGGCAGTTTACCCTTAGCTTTATAAAGCTTATCTGTATAAATATAGAACATGATGTCTTCCTTTCCCTCTTGCTGGATGCCTAATTGCTTGCTACCCTTAGTGATGAAAGAACCACAACTACTGATTAGCTTGCGAGGATAAACCTGCATAGTAATAGTCAGCTGGTCAGTACTGATTTCCACATTATCAGCACGATAAACCTCCACCCACTGGTCGTGACCGTTGAGGTCAAGTACTGTGCCATTCTTGCCTTTCACCAACTTAGCGTTGCCCATAAGATGAGCGGGGGTGTGATAAGGAGAGTCATCTTGTAGCAAACGGGCTGGTTCTTGCAAACCAGGACTGACAAAATCCCAGATAGCACCACCCATCGTTCTCGGATGATTATAAATCACTCGCCAGAAATCATCCAGGCCTCCTCCACCATTTCCAGCCACAGAAAGGTATTCATCCATAAATGAAGGACGTATGTCACCATCGCCATGCAGACCTACCTGAAGGTCAAGTTCTTCAGGCGAAGGATAACGAGGACCTATGATTTCTTCTGCTGGATGACTATAAGCATTACCACCATACATCCAAGAACGGGTGGGATCATATTTTTTTCCCTCTTTGATGACCTCGCCTATTAGATGCCCCTCGCCACTTTCATTGCCGGCACTCCAAAACAGCACACAAGGATGATTACGGTCCCTGAGCACCATACGGCGCACACGTTCCTGATACATGCCTAAGTATTTATCATCGGCAGACACCTGTTCAGTAGCATGAGCCTCATCTCCTGTTTCATCAATGATAAACAAACCATATTCATCAGCCAGTTCCAAGTATTTGTTCACAGGTGGATAATGGGAAGTACGCACTGCATTGAAGTTAAATTGTTTCAGTATTTCAAAGTCTTTGCGAATCACCTCCTCCGTCATAGCATGTCCCATCACAGGATGCTGCATGTGACTATTTTGTGCATTCACCTTCAACGGCACACCATTGAGATAGAAGGTTTCGCCAATAATCTTTGTCTCTTTGAAACCTATGCGTGTGTTCACCTCATCAATCAGTTGCCCATTTTGCAACAGTTGCAAGTTTAAAGCATATAAATTTGGTGTCTCAGATGTCCACTTCAACGGGTTGGTCACATGATTATAGAAAGAAGTCTCAGCTATCTGGTGTTCAGCAACTTCTGGCACAGCCCCATGCATAACAGCTATCTGCTGTCCGTTTTTATCAGTGAGCGTAGCCTTTACCTGTAAACCAATTATAGAGGCCCCATAGTTTTTCACAAATGCCTTTATTTGCAAATCTGCATCACGATAGTTTTCGTCTAAATCAGTTATTACCTGCCAATCCATCAAGCGAGTTTTGGGAGTAGCCATCACCCATACATTATCGAAGATACCAGCCAGTCGCCAGTAGTCTTGTCCTTCCAAGTAATAGCCGTCGCTATATTTGGTTACCATCACAGCTACTGTATTCTTGCCTTTTTTCAGATAAGAAGTGATGTCATATTCTGCAGGTTCTTGAGCACCTTCGTTATAACCCACCTCTTGTCCGTTCACCCACACAAACGAAGCTGAAGCCACCTTCTCAAAGCGAAGGAATATCTGCTTACCGCTCCAATCTGCAGGCAAATTGAACGAAGTACGATAAGCACCTGTGGGGTTGTACTCACGAGGCACATGGGGTGGATTGGCCTTGAAAGGTGCGTGGACATTGCGAAACAGTTTGTCACCATAGCCCTGCATCTCCCAATTGGAAGGAACGTCAATCAGGTCCCATTTGCTGTCATTAAAATTGGTTTGATAGAATTGCTCGGGGATGTTCTCTGGCACATCAGCGAAAAAAAACTTCCACTTGCCATTGAGCGAAAAACTGCTTTGGGGAATAAAGTATGCATGTCCTTCCTCCTGCCCCTGCTCAAACACATCAGTGTTTTCCAAATAATCATAGATACGGTTTTGAAAACCTTGTTGGGCATTGCCCATCATAGCCATAAAGCACAACAAAGTTGCTATTAGTCCTTTTCTCATAGTCCTATATTTTAATATTGCAAAAATAGTGGAAATTGAGGGAAATACAAATAATAATTTGTATATTTGTGCATTTATAAATCATTAATGACAACTATGCATAAAGTTTTATTAATTGGAACAGCTTTGCTGATGGCAGCATGCGGTTCAAGACCTTTTGCCGATGTAGAGAAGGTAGAGATATGCACCGAAGTAGGCGATTTTGGCATGTTGGTAAATGCTATTGAAATCACAGTAAACAACCCTCGTTCTATCAAGGGACTTACTGCTGATGATTTTGATTTGGTAAATAATGTGCCTGGAGGCTATATGAATCCTTCCACAGGAAAGATGTATGAGGAATATCAGGATGACGGCATTGTGGTGAGTACAAACAAAAATGTTCTGCGCATCGAAGCTACTCCATTCAGCAAGGCAGGCAGAAGAGAGGACTTCAGAAACATCATTCCTTGGGAATTGCATTGCTCCATAGACTCGGCACTGAATGTAACACCAGACCAAGTGACAGCAGAGCATATTGACGTTTTGGACGACTGCATTAAAGGCAGTTTCACATTTGCCGGTCTGACGCGCGAGTATATGCTGCACCTGCCCAAAGATAAGAACGGCAACGTGATTCCAAATGTTCCACTTTTGGTGTGGCAGATAGGTGGTGGTGAATATGACAAAGACATGATGACGGTAGCCACTGCCAATCGTTGTTTAGTGTCACTGGCCAAAGAAGGCATTCCTTGTGCTGCTCTGGTGTTTGCTTTAGCCAACCCTAACTACACCTATAGTGCATCACTCTATCCTGAGAAGATTGAGCTAATTGACCGCAACAATGCTTTGCAAATGGCTTTTATCGACCAACTGATTGCAGAGGGTAAGGTGGATGGCAGCAAGTTGTTCTGTGCAGGTGCTTCGTCAGGTGGTGGTTGCACCATGCGTTTCATGATGCAGTTTGCCGATCGTTTCAAGGCAGCTATCCCTTGCTGCGCTATGGACCCAATAGTCCCAATTCATAAAGTGGATGAGAAATACCCTGGTCAGTATGCCGACGATGTGGAAAAAGTATGGAAAGGAAAGTGTGTTTACAAATGGAATGGAACAGATATGGTGCTGAGTCCTATGAATATAGAAGCTTTTGTTAAATTACCAATGTATTTTGCTCATGCTGAAAGCGACCAGACCTGCAAGGTGGCAAGTACCTATGCTTATACAGAAGCTCGAAAGCGTTTGGGTGCCAAAAACGACCAGATGATTATCTATTCTGACGATGATTTGGCAAAGTTTGGTGTAGCACCTATGTTGTCACACTTTAGCTGGGTACCTCTGTTGCAGGATTACTCTGAAGGCAAGCCGATGAATTGGCTGGTTAAACAACTATAATTGATATTACCCCCCATAGAACACCTAAACCACTCTATACCCCACTCTAAGGCCCCCTTAGACTGGAGCTTAAAGATAAATACTTAATAAAATGGAACTGAATAGTCAAAAAGTAAGACAACTGGCACCAGAGAACGACCCATTGAAAATTGGCATGGGTTGGACGGTTGCCGATCTCGACAAACCTCAGATAATGGTAGAGAGCACATTTGGCGATTCCCATCCTGGCAGTGCGCACCTTGATCAGTTTGTTGGTGAAGCTGTAAAAGGTATTGCAGAGGCTGGTGGCAAGGCTGCCCGTTATTTTGTGACTGATATCTGCGATGGTATAGCACAAGGGCATGACGGAATCAACTATTCGCTCGTTAGCCGTGATATGATTGCCAACATGATAGAGATTCATGGCAACTCCACAGGATTTGATGGAGGGGTTTTCATTGCCTCGTGCGACAAGTCAGTGCCAGCCTGTCTGATGGGGCTTTGCCGTCTGAATATACCAAGCATCATGATTACGGGTGGTGTAATGGATGCAGGTCCTGACTTACTGACATTAGAGCAAATAGGTGCCTATTCCGCCATGTACCAGCGTGGGGAAATCAGCGAGGAGCAACTGTTGTTCTATAAGCATCATGCTTGTCCGTCATGTGGTGCATGCTCTTTTATGGGTACCGCAAGTACAATGCAAATTATGGCGGAGGCTTTAGGCTTGATGTTGCCAGGTTCTGCCTTGATGCCTGCCACCTCTATAGAGTTGAAGCAGAAAGCATACGAAGCTGGCAAACAAGTGATGGAACTGGCAAAGAAAGGTTTGAAGGTAAGCGATATCGTGACAAAGAAATCATTTGAAAACGCCATTATGGTACATGCAGCTATCAGTGGTTCCACCAACTCATTGCTGCATATCCCTGCTATAGCCCATGAGTTGGGTATCGAGATTGACAGTGATACTTTCGACCGTATGCACCGAGGTGCACACTACTTGTTGGATATCCGACCTGCAGGTCGTTGGCCTGCACAATTCTTCTACTATGCAGGAGGTGTTCCTGCTGTGATGGAAGAAATCAAGCCCATGCTTCATCTGGATGTGCTGACTGTAACAGGAAAGACAATGGGTGAGAATCTGGAAGAGTTGAAAGCCAATGGATTCTACGACCATTGTGAACAATATCTAGCGAAGTGGAACTTAAAACGTACGGATGTGATTCGTCGTTTCGACCACGCCATAGGAATTGACGGAACAGTGGCGATTCTGAAAGGCAATCTGGCACCTGAGGGCTCTGTGGTGAAGCATTCTGCTGTGCCCAAGGAAATGTTCAAAGCCATACTAAGGGCACGTCCTTTCGATTGTGAGGAAGATGCGATTGCAGCTGTATTGTCGCATCAAATCAAGCCTGGCGATGCTGTGATTATCCGTTATGAAGGTCCTAAAGGCTCTGGCATGCCTGAGATGTTTTATACTACAGAAGCCATTTCCTCTGATGCTGAATTGGGCAAGAGCATAGCCTTGATTACTGACGGACGCTTCTCGGGAGCATCTAAAGGCCCAGCCATTGGGCACGTTTCACCAGAAGCTGCTGAGGGTGGTCCTATTGCACTGATAGAGGAAGATGACTTGATACATATTGATATCCCTGCCCGTATATTGGAAGTAGTAGGAATCAAGGGTATTGAGATGTCACCTGAAGAAGTGAACAAAGTGTTGGCTGAGCGCAAAGTTACTTGGCAACCCAAGGAACCAAAATATAAGAGTGGCGTACTGAAACTGTTCTCAGAAAAGGCTGTTTCACCCATGAAAGGAGGATATATATGTTAGATCCTACGAGACTGATAATAGCAGCATTGATTGGCCTGGTGATATTGCTGGTGCTCATCATCAAGTTCAAGGTGCAGGCAATGATTGCCATCCTGATTGGCGCTGTTGCCATCGGCCTGATGGCTGGTATGCCCTATAGTGAGATAGTTGGTTCGGTGAATCAAGGCATTGGTGAAACCTTAAAAGGTATCGCCTTGTTGGTGGGCTTGGGCTCCATGTTTGGTGCCATTTTGGAGGCTTCTGGAGGGGCGCAGACGTTAGCTGTGACAATGGTACGCAAGTTTGGCGACCAAAAAGCAGCATGGGCATTGGGCATCACAGGTTTGGTGATTGCAATGCCCGTATTCTTCGATGCGGGACTTATCATCCTCATACCACTTGCCTTCTCATTGGCAAAGCGCACTAAACGTTCCACCTTATATTATGCAATCCCTTTGTTGGCAGGTCTTGCCGTAGGTCATGCCTTTATTCCCCCTACTCCTGGTCCTGTGTTGGTGGCAACCATGCTGAACGTAGAGTTGGGTTGGGTCATCATGGTGGGCATCTGTTGCGGCATCGTGTCAATGATTGTGGCAGGTCCTATCTGGGGCAGCATAGCAGGCAAGAAATTCCATATTCCTGTGCCTGAGCATGTGGCTAACCAGCCTGATATCGACGAAAGCAAGCTTCCTTCCTTCTGGACCATCGTGTGCATCGTACTGATTCCTCTGGTACTGATTATCCTCAATTCGGAGGCAAAGGTAGTACCTGCTATGAGTAGCGTGCAACCCATTTTGGCATTCTTGGGTGAACCTTTTGTAGCATTGACTATAGCCGTAGTAGTAGCTATGATTATACTGGGTTATGGTCATGGATATACTAAAGCAGAACTTGAACGGGTAATGACTAAAAGCCTAGAACCTACAGGATTAATATTACTCGTTACAGCCTCAGGTGGAGTGCTCCGCTACATCCTTCAGAACTCAGGACTAGGCATAGTAATTGGTGATGCTGTAGCTTCTGCATCTTTGCCTATCGTGGTGGTGGCTTTTGTAGTAGCAGCATTGGTACGTATCTCTGTAGGTTCTGCTACTGTGGCTATGACGATGGCTGCAGGCATCATTGCCGCGATGCCAGAGGTAAGCAACCTCTCACCCATTTATCTGGCATGCACCACAGCGGCCATTGCAGGTGGCTCCACCGTATGCTCCCATTTCAACGACTCTGGTTTCTGGTTGGTCAAGTCTTTAGTAGGCATGGATGAGACCACCACCCTCAAGACTTGGACGGTGATGGAGACTTTGGTGGGCACCACTGGCTTCCTTGTAGCGTTGGTCATTTCCATGTTCGCCTAACAGTCAAGGGTTCTGAAAAAGGTCTTAAGACGAGTGTAAAAATAAGTCCGACAATACAATATTGCCGGACTTGCTGTTTTAATCTCTTAATTTCTTTAGAATCTGAATCCGATGCCAGCCAAAGCCACATGAGCATTGCCAAAGATACCAGGCTGGGACTTATATTCACCTGTTAGGAACATGTTGTCGTTCAAGTCAAGTTGCAGACCAACACCTACCTGGAAACCACTGTCGGTATCATTGCTGCTTTCATAAGTCACTCTATCCTCTGTATATTTCTCGTTATGAACAAAAGCAATGCCATAACCTACAATTGGATAAATCTTTACTCCTTCGGCAAGATTAACCAAATAATGCATGTTAAGAGCCAACAAAACGTCAGACACATGATTCTTCATTGAGTGGAAGTTAGCCTCAGCCTCAATACGCCAATTATCGGAAAAGTTGTATTGAGCAAAAGCACCAACACCAAACTGGGTAGTCTTTGCATCGATATCCAGAATCTCAATTTTTGAGAAGCATGCACTACCACGAACGCCAACAGCGAAATCACCCTTTTTCTGAGCTTGTGCGCTCATGCAAAAAAGAGCCGCAAACATTATAAATAATAACTTTTTCTTACTTTAATTTCTAATTATACAAACATATCGCTGCAAAGATATAAAAAAAATAATTATGAATTATTAGAGCCTACATATTCTTCCAGTCAACATCTATTAATCGTTACACTTAGAAAGAATACTTTCCTGCTTTCTTAAGCACTTGAGTCTTTCCACCGTAGTTCACAGTAACCTGACATCCTGCAGGGATCTCCACCTCATTGCGTCCATTCTTATTCAGACTGATGTAGATGAAGCCCTCTTTCACAGGAATACGTCCCTTCACCCAATCCAAATGCAACAAATCGGGTGTCAATGTATATTCATTGAGCTTCTTATCACTCTGACTGAATCCGAAGATGCCATAGGCAGCTAATACTACAGGAGGCGCTCCATTGGCACCATGACACAGACTCAAACCGAAGGAACGTCCATAAAACATCAGCTGTTTGGTAACATCAGCGTTCACCATAAAGTTTTCAGGGAATCGGCTGTACCCCTGACGTAACCAATCACCCCATACCTCATCCAAAAGCTGCATGAATTCCTTGGTGCGTCTTGCCTTGATATAGGCCAACGCCTCATAGCCTTTCTCGTAGGAAATATTGTCTTTGTAACGAGGGATGGAAGGTATCACTGTCTCATAAAGATAGTCATATAACCTTTCAGGATAGAGTCCTGCCAGTACAGACCAATATTGCGCATGATGAGAGATACGCTTATCTAATGAACCATCCTCACGATAGCCATTCATAAAAGCTTTTTCTTCAGTACTCCAAAAATGCTCTATAATATTATTTTGCAATTGATTAGCTTTATTTTCATAAATCTTTGCTTTAGAATTCTCCTTCAGCAATTTGGAGAAATAGGCAGCTATGCGGAAGTTCATGTAAAGCATGATTTGCGGATAGCAGGCCACCCCATAATCATCAGGACCATTGTCCCTACTCCATCCTGGAATGAAGCCCGATGAAGGTTTTGCAGCATGGATGAATCCGTTTTCATCCTGCACACTCATATAAAAGTCCATTTGCTGGTCAATGCGATCCTTGAACATCTTATAGGTACTAAGGTCACCATAACGCAGATAATCTTGTTTCAAGGCAATCAGTGCATGCAGCGGATAATCCACAATACCCCAGTCGCTCTCCTTGGGCGATGGTGGCATCAAACAGATACTAATGTTGTTGCGTCCTACCTGACGATCTCCCATCAACAAGTTCATACCCAGCATACTGGCCACAGCATCCATCGACCAAGGCAGGAAATCGCGCTTAATACCATCCAAATTGAAATCATGCATCGAGGAATGCAACGTAGCCACACCAGCATTGAAAAGGTCATTCAAAGCCTGGTTACTACTCTCAAATGTCATCAGCATTTCCTCGATGGGCCACATCATGGCACGGAACTTCACACTATGCAGGGTGCAATTGTCGTTAGCAGTTATCTTCAGATAGCGCAAAGCTCTTTCCGGCAACCTGATTGTCTGTTTCTGCCCCGAAAGTGCGACATCCTCAATGGGCCTTTGTTCAAACTTCTTAGTATCTTCGTTCATCACCTCCTCAACTGACTCGCCCACTGTGAAGTGCAACTTACCTTCACCAGAAGCTTCTATCTCAATGGTACCTACCTCATCGTACCAAAAGTCGTAGATAATGGAGCCAAACCTACTTAAAATGCCAACATCTTTGGCATTTGCTTCTCCAGAAAGAGAAGATGGTGGGTTATCTCCTAATCTTGAATTTTTCAATGGAATAATGCTCTTAGGTAGTATCACCACCTCATCGTTGATGCGGGTATTTGGATTTACATCGGGGTTACTATAACACCTATCAGTCTCGACTGGCATCCAAGTCTTTCCGTCAAGAGAAGATTGGCAATTGACGATTGACAACTGGGGATTATTGTTAATGAACAATGCCGGCAACTGTTTCTTGGTAGTAACTTTAAACACCAACTCGTGTTTGCCCTTCGACAACTGTCCTGCAAAAGCCTTGCTATTGTCTGTGATTTCAACGCTCTGTGAACCAGCAGAGGCATAATCCAGCGTTGTGGCCTCTTTCGCCACCACATGCACCTTAAACCAAGTCACCTCTTGCACGGGGTTGAACTTGCCCACGTAGCCCACATCCATACAACGGGCTTGACTCTGCTCCCTCAACCATTGCTGGCGATAAGCAGCTAACTGTCCAGGATACCACATGTAAGTAGGATGAAAACTGATGTTGGAGGTGTCATATGTTGGAGATGAGGGTTGATTTATCCGATTTATCTTCACCTCAGGATCCAGCGTTGGATCAAAAATTTTTTGCTGAGCCTTTGCCGATATGGCCAACATCACTGCAATAACAGACAAAACAATACTCTTCTTCATTACAAATTACCTTTTTATGTACTCTTTTTGGAACAAAGAGATGAGAAATCAATCTTAGTAGTGGAACATCTTCACTTTCAAGGCATTCACCTTGTCATAAGTTGCAAACACATTGCGTTCGTCGCCATTCAGCAATCTGCCTGGAATGAACTTGCCATTCTCAAACCTGCCTTCCCAAATGCTGTCGTAGCCACAGAACTTGCTCTTCACACCATCCTTCAGCTTCACATCGGCATTGAAGCCATAGCCCACCACATAAAACTCATCGGCACTGGTCTGTACAATCACAGCACCACCCTGCTCAATCTGTTTCTGCTCTCCCTCAGCCTGGAATCCACCACCTGCGGGTGCCATCAAAGCTCCTATGTCGAAGCCTTTACGAGGGCTGAAAGTCAGTACGTAGTCACCCATCTCCACCGTATCTGTATCATGACCAGTATAAAGATAGATGCCACGCATCTTGTCAGAGCCCAAGTTATCAGTAATCAGACTACCCATCTGTTGCATCTGGTCGTAACACTCGGCCAGCAAACGATGCTGCTTCTCCAAATTAGGATTCAGTTCACTGTCCTCATAGTCAATGCCAAATGGCGAGAAGGCAATAGCATCGTACTCGCCAATGATGTATAGTCCTCTGGCACCCACTAGCGTACTTTCAGGTATCAAGATAGGATTACCCTTCCATGAGAATGCCTTGCCTATCCAGTCAAGTTGCTGCATATAGCTGTTAGGTGTCAGAATATCAATGCTTGGAGCCGTAGCACGATAGATATCGAAGAACTCGGGTATCGAGCATCCGTTACCCAGACTGTTGCCTCGCGTATTCATACCGAAAACACTGGCGTTGATGAATACTGGCAACGGATAGACCTCCTTGCCCGCCTTGGCCATCTGCTCCAGATAGTTGGCATAGCCATAGGCTGTAAACACGTGCTCAGTGAAATTCCTGATGGGATTCTCTGCCTGGTTGTTCACCTCACTCTTGCCAAACAGCTCCTCCCAGTTGCCCGTCGTCTTGTTGCCATATTTCGCCCAAATCTGCTCCATGTCTGGTTGCAGACTACCCTTGTTGGCTTTCAGATAATCCACGATTTGCTGAGGCACCTGCGCCTTCCAAGCCTTGATGGCGTCAGCGCTGAAGTCGCGAGGGGTTCCCCTCAGTCCAGGCTCGTTATGTAACTGAATCATCACCACCGTATGGTCTTTGTCAGTATCCTTGAGGTGTTGCAGAAATGCCTTGTAAGCCTTCGTGTCAGCTTTCAGTATCTCGGTGCCATACACAGAGATATGCTCCATCTCCTGTCCTTTGTCATCCACCGCATGCGGATATTTCTTAGGATTTTTCTTCACCCAGCTGGGGGCATAGGTCATCATCGGGTTCTTGAAAGCACCAATCCACAGGAAAGCAATCTTCATATCCCGTTTGCGGGCCTCTGCCATCATGGCATCTACCAAAGTGAAGTCGTATTGCCCCTCAACAGGCTCCACCAGTTCCCAACTAACTGTGGCAATCACGGAATTGAGGTGCATCTCCTTTAACTTGTCCCACACTCGGTGCTCCTGCATATAACTCAGCGACGATGCCGTAGAGTTATGCAATTCACCACAATACATCACAAAGGGCTTCCCATCCACCATCAGACAAGTTGATGAACCTACTTTTTGCAACGATGGAACCTGTGCGATACCTGCAACAGAAAAAGCCAATAACAGAGCACAAATAAGATTTCTCATATATCTTTATTTATTACTACAAAGATAATAAATTTTCTTGATTTATGCAAGTGGTATTTATCTAAAAATACAGAACTATACATAAAAAATATATTCGGCAAAAAAGTTGGAAATGTGTCAATACTCCATGCAAAAAACAACCACTAAATTTCACAAATTGAAGAAATATCTCTATCTTAGCTGCGAAAAGCGAAAAAAGATGATGAAGTCCCCCTACCTCATATACAACAACGTGCAGGACGGCGTCAAGCCCTCAGATTTTATGCAGGACTATCATGTGCATATCCTCTGTAGGTGTGGCAGCATAAGGTTCAAGGCCAACAACCAGTGGCATGAGGCTCATGGGGGCAGTTTGGTTATCTGGCAGATGTCCAACCGCATCACTAATGTCAGCTATTCACCTGATGCTGAGATGGATTTCTTGCTCATCAGTTGGGAATTCCTGCAGACCTACAATCCTGAGATGATATGGGCCACCAAAGGCTATGTTTTGTTGAAGTTTGACCCTGTCATCCGTTTAGACGACAATGCCTTTCAAATGATGAATACTGACTTCGGGCTATTCAGGAACCGCATCTACCACCCACAGCCCCTATTCCAGGACGAGACCATAGGCAGACTGCTTCAGGTATTTCTCTTCGACTTATGGAATGTCGTAAAGCAAGAACTGGAACATTATGGAGCCGACGACAACCAGTCGCGCATTTTCCTGCGCTTCCTCTTTCTGGTACAGGAGCATTGCAAGCAAAACCGAGATGTGGCTTTCTATGCCGACAAATTATGCATCGTACCGAAATATCTCTCCGAGATATGTCGCAAGGTGAGTTACCAACCTGCCTCCGACTGGATAGAGCAGTTTACTGGCAACGAGCTGAAGCGCCTGCTCGATGACAGATCGTTGTCACTTACCGACATAGCTGACGAGATGAACTTCTCCACCCTCTCTTTCTTCAGTCGCTATGTCAAGAAAGTTCTAGGCGTCACACCGTCAGAATATCGCAAGCAACTATCATAAACTGCAATTTGTGCAAATTCTCCTCCATTATTGTTATCAATGCAACGAGCAGGATGACCTACTTTTGCAAACGGAAACAATAACAATGATCAATATGAAAAAGTTATTAGCTACAATGATGATGCTCGCAGTTGTTATGGGCATCCATGCACAGCAGACAATCTCTGCACAAGAAATGAGTGACAGAATCCAGATTCGCGCCCTGGTTGACAATTATGCCCTTTTAAGTGACCAGTTCAAGCAGGAGAACTATAACGAAGTTTTCCACAAAGACTTGAAACTTCGCATACATATGGGTGAAAATGTCAACGAGATCAATGGCGTTGACAACATGATCAACATCTACAAGGCAGCCGGTGCCGTTGATATCTCTTTCCACCAAACAGGACAGCAGGTGCTCGACTTTACCGACAGCACCCATGCCAGTGGATGGGTTTACCTGACAGCCCTAATGGTAAATCAAGGTAATGCCAGACACATGTATATCAGATACTTTGACAAGTATGAGAAGATTGATGGTCGCTGGTGGATTGTAGAACGTGACCAGTACATACTCTTTAGCGAGTAAAATAATATGATTAATTACTTATTGTACAGAATTTATCAACAATAACTAATTATAAATTAAATCATGAATATTCTGAAAACAATTATGGCATCAGCAACAGGCGTATTGATGGCAGCATCATGCAACGCAGCAACGAACAAGGAGAAGGCAACAGTCATTGAGCCTACACAGGAAACACAGGTAACTAACGCCAGAGAAGGCAAGGCACTCATCGTGTTCTTCTCGCATGCAGGCGAGAACTATGCAGTGGGCAACATCACCGTAGGCAATACCAAGGTGGTAGCCGACTATATCAAGGACTATACCCATGCTGACCAGTTTGAGGTAGTGGCAGAGAAGAGCTACGACATGTCATACAGCGACCTTATCAAGGTGGCAAAGGAAGAACAGAACAAAGGCGAGAAGCCTGCCTTCAAGGGTGGTATTGACAACCTCGATCATTACGACGTAGTGTTTGTGGGCACTCCTATCTGGTGGGGCACCTTCCCCCAGGTAATGTTCACCTTCTTCGACAAGTACGACCTGAACGGCAAGACCATTATCCCATTCACCACCCACGAAGGCAGTGGTCTGGGTAGTGTGGTCAACGACCTGAAGAAACTCTACCCCAATGCCAAGTTAGAGAAAGCATTGGCTGTCAAAGGCACTGACGCACGCTCTTCAAAAGAACGCGTGGAGAAGTGGCTCCTGGAATTAGGATTCTGACTCTTAGTGTTCATTTAAGTCACCTATGTTCACCTTGCCGTCATCGCCAATGGTGATTGGGGCCGTGAATGTGGGCATGTCATCGTAGGTCAGCACGAGACCAGTGGTGAACTTCACACCAGGAGTGACAAGCAGACAGGGAGCGTCGCCACTCAGGTCATACTGTATTTGCTCGCCTATCCACACAGGTTGCTCACTGTCAAAGCCACCCATATCGGCAAAGGTATTGGTGGCTTGTGCTATCTCACGCTCACCGTCGTACAGCGTTACCTGCTCACCCTTGATGCGATAGCCCAGACGCTTGCATAGTTGCTGCTGAATGTCGTAAGGATCTATGGTGTGAACGATATACGCTATGCCGTTATCGCCGAAACCAATCTGATAGAGCCAGTCCACTTGTATGCCAGTACCCCATACGGCACTGCTGGTGAGCCAAACAGTATTGCTCTGCCCGTCATAGCGAGCCATAGGAGCGCGAGCATTGCAAATGTCAGGGAACGTGGTAGATATGTCACCCTTCACCACCACGATGCCGTATCCCTCGGTGGAAATATCGCCCACCTCGGCAATAGCCTCCACGCAGACAGCATTTGCCGAGTCACTCATGATTTCATAGTTATGGTAGCGTTCAGCCAGTTTCATAGCCTCATGCACACTGGCAGGAGCCGAGCTGGACACCAACGGACCGTCCAGTGTGCCAGCCACCAGGTTATATTCCGCACTTGCGTCTTTACACGCCGTAAATATCATACTTGCGCAACAGAGTGCCAGTATGGCGACTTTCATCCATCGTTTCATACTTTTCATGTCTAGTTCCTATAATTGTCTGCAAAAGTAGACAAAGAGCCCAACTAAAGCAAATATATGAGGATAAAATAAAGCAAGGTGCTGCAATGTGGAGTTAACAGACATAGATACTATGAAAGTTGATTTGTTTTCATGGGGAGGTGAAGATTAAACATTGAGAACATAACAGACAGACCAACGTAACATAGTAACATCGTAACATAGTAACATCGTAACATTTACTTTTTTCATTTTCGCTATAAACAAACAAGAATATAACTTTTATATTTATATATATTATATATATAATATATATAAATATAAAAAATTAATCTCTTAAAATAGTGTGCAAAATTTAGAAAATAAGATGTTACGATGTTACTATGTTACGATGTTACTATTGCACTATAGGGGTCACCACTACTCGGAACGCTTAGTCCAACTAAACTGGCGGCTTAGTTCCGCTAAAACCACCTTTTACTTCCGCTAAACGATCTTTGACTTATTGCTACAGTTAATTATTTATCCAGGGCAAGCTAAACGGCGTTACAGATGCGATAGTTTATCAGCTGTCCAAATCGATGATCACCTTCATGGTGGTCTCGCGATGGGCATCGATATACTGATATGCCTCATCGTATTGCTCGAAGGCAAAACGGTTGCTGATAAGAGGCTCGAGGTTTACCCGTCCCTTGTTGATGAAGTCGATGCTGGTGAGGTAATCTTCATGACGGTACATCATGGTGCCTATCAGTCTCAGCTCGTGCTCGCCCAGATAGAACATGCTCAATTCGGGGTCTTTGGCGAAAACTGCCACCACCACAATGTCACTGCCTTTCTCGATGCACTCCATCAGCGAGCGGATGGATGACTCGACACCTGCCACCTCGAAACCTACCTGGAAACCTTCATCGCCAAACACGTCTTTCACAGTTTCTTTCAAAGGAGTCTTCGCAACATTCAGGGTATATGGGATGCCACATTCGTGCGCCTTGGCCAGACGGAAATCGCTGACATCGGTAATCAGCACTTTCTTGGCTCCACGAGCCATGCAGAACTGTGCCACCAGGTTGCCGATGGCACCTGCGCCACTCACCACCACGTTCTTGCCTTTCACATCTGTACGTTGGGTGGCATGGGCTCCAACAGCTGAGGGTTCTATCATGGCACCATAATCAAGACTCATGCCCTCGGGCAGCACCACCACCCTATCGTCATCGACAATAAAGTAGTCCTGTGCCGTACCGTCTGCCTGGAAAGCCTGCACACGAAGGTGCTCGCAGACATTGTACTGTCCTCGCTTGCAGGGGTTGCACTCACCACACACCAACTGGGGACGGGCAGTGATATGGTCGCCTGGCTTGCATACGGTAACATCCTTGCCACAGGCCACCACAACGGCTGAGTACTCATGCCCCTGCACCACTGGGTAGAAGGTGGCAGGATGCTGACCATGATAGGAATGTATCTCACTGCCACAGATGCCTATGCGCTTTACGTTGATGAGCACCTGATGGTCTTTCAAATCGGTGGCTACAGGAGCCGGAACATCACGAAACTCTATGTGCTTGGGTTCTATCAATACTGCTTGTCTCATATTGTTTTCAGTTATTAAGTTTGTTAGCTTTTGATTTTTCCAATTCTGCCACAATCTGGTTATAGGTCTTCTTGTTCAGTCGATAGAACACCAAGCATCCTGCCGTCAGTATCCACAGCACACCAGGAATGGTGGAGAACGCATGACGCATCACGCTGATGACTGCCTCGTTCTGGATGGCATTGGCCACATAGCCCGCACTGCCCAGGGCTACAGCCAGCAGCGAAGTACCCAAAGCCATGCCTATCTTATTGCCCAACGATACGAACGCATACTGGAAACCGTCGTTTCGGATGCCTGTCTTCCACTCTCCATATTCCACGCAATCGGGAATGATAGCATAGATGGCGGTGTTGAAGCCTGAGAAGAAGAACTGGCTCAGGGCGGCAAAGATATAGAAAGGCACTGGACTGCCGTTGGGGCTGAAGAAATAGAGCATGATCATGGTGAGGCCTGTCAATGCGGAGAATATGGCAGCAGTCCACCCCTTGTTCTGAGTCCACCTGAACACCATGGGGAAACAGGCAGCTCCGATGATTGACGGCACGATGATGACCATCGAATAGAACGAGAACAGGTTGGCACTTCCTTCCACATAGGTGAAATAATACAGCATGTCGGCATTGCGCCCATAGAGGATGAAGCCAAACAGCAACTGTCCGAGCAAGGCCAGCAGATAGGGCTTGTTCTTCATCGCCGACTGAAGTTGCACTTTCAGGGGCAGTTTCTGACCAGGAGGGATGGTGACTACCTCGCGTGTTTTGGAGAAGCAAAACAGATGGCAGGCTGCAAAGATGATGCCGTAGAGGATGGCAACAGTCAGGTAGCCGTTCTTGACATCGCCCTCGCCAAAGTACTCTATCAAGGGTACGGTAATGATATTGATGACACCAATGGCAATCATCGCACTGACGGAGCGACTGGTATTCAAGGTAGCTCGCTCATCAATATCCTGCGTCATGGCTCCGCACAGCGTTCCATATGGCAGGTTGACGCAGGTATAGCCAGTAACCAGGATGCAGTAAGTGACGGCCATGTAGATAATCTTGGCTGTCTGCGACCACTCGGGATGGGCCCAGAAGGTGAGCATCAGTACCAAAGCCGTAAAAGGGGCACCAAAAAACAGCCAAGGACGGAACCTGCCCCAACGGGACTTGGTCTTGTCTGACAAGGCGCCTATAAGAGGGTCATTCACGGCATCCCAGATGCGCGCCACCAGCATCAGCGTGGCCACTGCACTCATGCCGATGCCGAACACATCGGTATAGAATATCATCAGGAAGTTTCCTACGAACATCCAACTGAAATTGCATCCCACATCGCCCATGCCATAGGCGATTTTACTGATAAAAGGCACCTTGCCTCTCTTCTCTGGCTCCATAGTTATACTCTATATTTTTGTCAATTTGCTTTACAGACACACTGCAATGCCTATTAATGCACAAAATTAAAGAAAAGTAGCGAACAACAAAAGTGTTTTAAAAAAAACGCTATATTTGTGGGGAAAAAGTAACACCTTTACACTTCGTACTTTTACTGCCGAAAACAAAGCTTTATGAAGAAAACGGTTTTATGGATAGGTGCCCTACTGGTAGGTGCGGTTTTAGGATTGCTGGGCTGGGGTTGGCTCAACAACTTGATGGATTTCCTGGCAACGGTATATACCAGGCTGTTCCAGTTGCTGGCCGTACCAACGATTGTGCTGGCAGTGATTACCACATTCGCCACTTTTGGCTCGAAGGGCTCGGGCAGGATTTTCGGACACACACTGGTCTATACGCTACTGACAACACTTGCCGCAGCAGTGGTGGGGGCATTGCTCTATGTAGTGGTGTCACCAGGCAATTTGCCTGTGGAAGCCATCAATCAGGGTAGCCATGCCATCGAAGAGGCTCCACAACAGACTTACTACAGCCATATCCTGAGCGTTATTCCGAATAATATTCTAAGGCCTATCCTGGAGGGAAACGTGCTGTCGTTGCTCCTGTTGGCCTTTGCCGTTGGTATTGGTCTGTCGAAATTGCCTGAGAGCGAAAACAAGTCAGTTGTGGTCAAGGGACTGTTGGGGTTGCAAGACCTGCTCTTCCTGTTGATTCGTGGCCTTATCTGGACCCTGCCCCTTGGCATTATAGCCTTTTCGGCACAGTTGTCGGCACAAGTAAGTGCTGGCGTGGTGGCCAATTCGATAGGCAAGTACGTGCTGGTGGTCTTAGGGGGCAATGTGATTCAGTTCTTCGTGGTCTTGCCGCTGTTCCTGATGGCGCGTGGTCTGAATCCACTTCATGTATTGTCGAAGATGATGCCTGCCGTATTGATGGCGCTCTTTACCAAGAGCAGTGCTGCTACCCTACCCGTCACTATGGAGACGGCAGAGCAGCGTCTAGGCGTGAAGCGCAATGTCTCACGCTTTGTTTTGCCCATCTGTACCACTATCAACATGAATGGATGTGCTGCGTTTATCCTTGTCACGTCTCTCTTCGTGATGCAGAACGGGGGGACAGTCATCACGTTGCCTACCATCCTGCTATGGATTCTTATCTCAGTAGTCTCTGCCGTAGGTAATGCTGGTGTGCCTATGGGGTGCTATTTCCTGACGCTCTCGCTCATGTCGGGGATTGGGGCCCCTGTAGCTATCCTCGGCATTATCCTGCCCATCTATACTATTATCGATATGATAGAAACTGCAGAGAACGTATGGTCAGACTCCTGTGTCTGCGCTATGACAGATCATGATATTTCGTAATTTCAAATAATAGAAACAAATATAATAAGTATAATTCCCAAAAGCAGAATGTTATGAATACTGAAAAGATGAACATTTTCGACCTGCTGAAGAATCTATGGCCTTTCGTAAAGCCTTACAGATGGCTGATAATAGCCACCGTGACACTGACCTTCGTTGGGTCACTCATGGCGCAGGTCAATGCTGTGGTACTCGACAAGACAGTGGACGCCATTAATGCCCTTATACAGAACATTAACTTTGAATGGAGCAAGGCGGCACAGATACTGGTCATCATCAGTGCCGTACTGTTGGGCAAGGAGGTGGTGTCAGCATTTATCACCTTCTTCCAACGTTATTTTGGTCAAAAGCTGCGCATCTTGGTGAGCCGAGATTTGTCGTTGCAGGTAATCGACAAGATACTGACCTTCCGTATGGCGTTCTTCTCGGCAGAGGATAACGATACTGGCAAGCTGCAATCGCGTATAGACCGT
Organism: uncultured Bacteroidales bacterium; assembly: GCA_902779085.1. Lineage (GTDB taxonomy): Bacteria > Bacteroidota > Bacteroidia > Bacteroidales > Bacteroidaceae > Bacteroides. The sequence goes on from CACYZY010000007.1 coordinate 58,783, forward strand.
GGGGTGATGAGTCTGAGCAATACAGTGAACAACTTCTTTATTGACATTCTGCCACTGTTCACCAGTGCGGTGCTGGCATTAGGCCTGATGTTTGCTGCCAACTTCTATGTGGGCTTGGTAGCACTCTGCATCGTTCCGATATATTTCTACATCACCTATCGTCAGGCCAAACGCATGAAGGGAGGACGAAGGAGTATCTTCAGCAGTCACCAGGCTGTTAGCCAAGGCATCCTGAACATCATCGAAAGCATCAGTGTAATCAAATCATTTAACCGTGAGCAGATTGAGGCTGAGAAGCAAGCTGCGGTACAACAGGCAATGACTGACCAGCAGATGAGCACACGTCGCTGGAGCTACCTCTATGATGGTCTGAAAAGTTTCTTCGAGCAGATAGGTACGGTTTTGATTATCATACTCACTGCATACTTAGTGCTGATAGATTATCCAGGTATGTCAATAGGTAAGATTATGTATCATGTGATGCTGTTCAGCAACGTGAGTGCGCCTATCCGACAACTGCATCGCATCTATGACGACATGAACGATGCATTGATATATGCAGAGGGATTTTTCGGTATATTGCATGCCCACAACGAGGTGGAAGAAACGGGTAAGTATCATCCTGATATGGTGAATGGTGATTTCGAGATGAGTCATGTGGACTTCACCTACGGCAATGGCACGAAGGCATTGTTTGACGTGAGTCTGAAAATTCCTCGCGGCAAGATTACGGCGCTGGTGGGATTGAGCGGTGCTGGTAAGACCACCATCGTGAACCTGCTCGACAAGTTCTACAATCCTGATAGCGGAAGCATTACCTTGGATGGGGTGGACCTGAAAGATTGGGATACCCAGTGGCTACGTGACCATGTGGGACTGGTGCTGCAGAAGAACCATATCTTCAACGGCACGATTGAGGAGAACATTAAGTATGGTAACCCAAATGCTACCCATGAAGAAGTGGTGAAAGCAGCCAAGCAAGCGTATATCTACGACCAGATCATGCAGCTGCCTAATCAGTTTGATTCTCAGGCACTACAGCTAAGTGGCGGACAACAGCAACGCATTGCCATTGCCCGTATGTTCATCAAGAATCCACCTATCATATTCTTAGATGAGCCAACAGCCAGTCTGGATGCGGTGGCAACAGAGCAGATCAAAGCGAGCATCGATGCCATCAAGGCAGGACGAACAGTCATCATCATCAGTCACAACATCGGACAGATTATTGATGCTGACCAGATTTACGTATTACAGAAAGGTCATGTGGTGCAGAGTGGCTTGCCAGACGAGGTATATCGTCAGGGAGGGCTCTACAAGGAGATTGTTGACGCCAGTGCCCGAAGCATGAATGTTGACAAGATAGCCAGTACAATCAGTTAATACTAACAATACTATGAAGAAAAACATGTTGTTATTAGGTCTGTCATTATTAATGGCAGCTTGCGTCTCCAATCAAGAGACGACGAATCCTGTGTTGAATATTCAGGGTGGTCAGATTCAGGGGGTTCAACTCGAGACATCCAATGTGATTGTCTATCGTGGAGTACCTTATGCAGCTCCTCCTGTGGGAGATTTGCGTTGGAAACGTCCTCAGCCAGTATTGCCTTGGGAAGGAGTGAAGGTGGCTGACACTTTTAGTGATGCTGCTATGCAACGCATCCGCAATCCAAAAGATGGGCAGTATGGAACAGAGTTCCATTTCCGTTCTGACGATCCTAACTATTCTGAGGACTGTCTGTATCTCAACATCTGGGCACCAGCTAATGCCCCAGGTCATGCCGAAAAGAAACTACCAGTGGCGATGTGGGTACATGGTGGAGCCTATGCAGGAGGCTGGGGTTTTGAGATGGAGATGGATGGCGAGGCTTGGGCCAAGCGTGACGTTATTCTGGTAACCATCAACTATCGTCTTGGTGCATTTGGTTTCATGAACCTGCCTGAGTTATCGGCAGAAGATCCTGATGGCGTTTCTGGAAATTATGGCTTGCTCGACCAGATAGCAGCCCTGCAATGGATAAAGGACAATATTGCTCAGTTTGGTGGTGATCCTGAAAATATCATGATTTTCGGACAGAGTGCAGGTGGTGCCAGCATCCGAAACTTGTGTGTATCACCTCTCAGTCGTGGTCTGATAGCCAAAGCACTGGTTCAGAGCGGTGGTGGTTTGGGTGATTTCATACCAGTTGAAGCCAAGTCGCAATCAGAATACGATGCAGCAGGTCTGGCAGCTATTGAGAAGGTAGGATTTCACTCGTTGGCAGAACTGCGTGCCTTACCTGCCGACAGTCTATACAAGGCTACTGCTGCCTTAGGATGGGGAGGCGGCATCGCTTATTCTCCCCATATTGATGGCGTGATTCTGCCAGAGAGCTTCGAGCAGGCTACCTACGACAAGACTTTGGCCGATGTGCCTTATGTATTGGGCTACACTGGGGATGATATGGCCGATCTGAGTGAACCTATTCTCAATTTCGCAAAGGCTCGCGAGGATTTGTCCACCAAGCCTACCTATTGCTATCTTTTCGACAGGAAGTTGCCTGACGATGGACGTGAGTGCCTGAAAGGCTCATTTCATAGCAGTGAGCTCTGGTATGTGTTCCACACATTGAGCCGTAGCTGGCGTCCCTTCACTGAAGCCGACTACGACTTGTCGAACCGTATAATAGATGCGTGGACCAACTTTGCCAAGTATAACAACCCCAATGGCAAAAGTGGTAATGACTGGACTCAAGCTACTAAAGCTAATCCTTATATCCACAAGTTCGTTATTGAAGAATAAAGAGCAAAAAACAAAGATATATTTAAAAACAACAGAGGGGACATTGGTGTCCCCTCTGTTATTTACTTCTCTCACTATCAATCAGACAACCCCAAAAATTGTCTGACATCATGATCACCTATATCATTCAACCAGGCACTTGTCGAGAGCAGCTGCGATAGCTTCCTTGTCTAAGTGCTGACCTATGAACACGAGCTTCTGCATGCGGTCACCATAGTGCTCGTCCCAATCGCGACGAAGGCCTGCCTCGCGTTCCATCATCTCGTGCAGCTCGTCTTTTGGCATAGTGGCATACCACTGTCCTGCATTGCGAAGTGACACCTGGTGACCTGCCTGTTCGAAGACGTAGCATATATCGTACTCCTCAGTGAAATAGCACAAGCCTTTGGCACGTATCACACTCTTTGGCCAGAAGCGTGCCACAAACTCATCAAAGCGAGAGGAGTCGAATGGCTGACGGCGATAATAAACGAAAGTACCGATGCCGTATTCCTCGGCTTCTCCTTCATCGTGGTGATGGTGGTGGTGATGATGCCCATGTTCATGATGATGTTCATGCTCTTCATCGTCATCATCATCGTCATGATGGTGGTGCTCATGTTCTTCACCTTCCTCATCATGATGGTGATGCTCGTGTTCTTCTTCATCATCGTCGTCGTCATCATCTTTATACTCAGCTTCCACCTCGCTAATCCATCGAGCAGAAGTCGCGACTTTATCAAAATCAAATAGTTGCGTGTTTAGAATTCGTTCCAATTCCACGTTACCATAATCGCAAGGGATAATCTCTGCCTGAGGCTGCAAAGCACGCACAATATCCTTGAGTCGCTGCAACTCACCTTCAGAGACCTCGCTTGCTTTATTGAGCAAAACAATGTTGCAGAATTCTATCTGCTGAATCACCAGGTTCTCGATATCTTCCTCGTCAATCTCAGCTTTCAACAGGTCGAGACCTCCAGCGAACTCATCCTTCATTCGCAAGGCATCGACAACTGTAACGATGCAATCCAGTCGGGCTTTACCAATGCCTGCATAGGGGGGATAAATCTTATCCATTGAACAGATGGTCTGCGCTATAGGTCCTGGTTCACAAATACCACTGGCCTCAATGACGATATAGTCGAAGCGGTGCATGCGCATGATGTCACTCAGTTGCTCCACCAAATCCATCTTAAGGGTGCAGCAGATACATCCATTCTGCAGTGCCACCAGACTATCGTCTTTCTGTCCAACTACACCACCTTTCTCTATCAAGTCTGCATCAATGTTCACTTCACCTATGTCGTTCACAATTACGGCAAACTTAATGCCTCGCTCATTAGTCAATATACGGTTTAGGAGGGTAGTCTTTCCACTGCCCAGATAGCCTGTAAGCAACAGCACAGGCATTTCATTTTTCAGTCTAATTTCCATGTTTCTTTGTTTTTTACGGTGCAAAATTACACAATTTATCTATTATTCGTTCACCCACCCCACAAGATTATTTATCCTCTTCAAGCAGAAAGGTGAATGGTGAAAGGTGTATGTACAGTTGGATTACAACCCTATGAGATATGTTTCAAAAGGGCTTTATATATATGGTGTAGAAAATAATTATAAAAAAAACGGCAGAAAATTTGGCGAATTGAAAGTAATCGCATAAATTTGCCCACAGAAATCAACAAAAACAAACAATTATGATGATGACAACTAACTTCTGGTGGTGGCAGAACTCAAGATTCAAAAGATCGTGAGAAGATGGCCACGTACCTATAAGTTAGGTTGATAAAATAGAGAGAGGCTCGTCGTTCTTGCGACGGGCCTCTCAAGTTTTAGAACGGTTTCATTATAAATGATGCGTTTGCATTCACTAAATTCAAAATATATGGAAAATTATCAAGTTGACGAAAATGGGTTTTATGGTGAGTTTGGCGGTGCCTACGTGCCTGAGATTCTCTACAAATGCGTGCACGACCTGCAAAAAGCTTACCTGCCCATTATCGAGTCGGAAGAGTTCAAGTCTGAGTATCGTGCTTTGCTCAAGGACTATGTGGGCAGACCCTCACCACTCTACTATGCTCGTAGAATGAGCGAGCGCTATGGGTGCCGCCTGTACCTGAAACGAGAGGACCTGAACCACACAGGTGCTCATAAAATCAACAACACTATCGGACAAATTCTGTTGGCCAAGAAAATGGGCAAGACTCGCATCATTGCTGAGACAGGTGCAGGTCAGCATGGGGTGGCTACTGCTACTGTCTGTGCGCTGATGGGCATGCAATGCGAGGTATTCATGGGAGCTACCGATGTGGAACGCCAGCACACCAATGTGGAGCGTATGAAGATGCTGGGTGCACAAGTACATCCTGTACGTACAGGTAACATGACACTTTCGGATGCCTGCTCGGAGGCAATACGCGACTGGTGCTGTCATCCGAAGGATACATTCTACATCGTGGGCTCTACGATGGGGCCTCATCCCTACCCCGACCTGGTAGCGAGGATGCAAAGCATCATCTCAGAAGAAATCAAATGGCAGTTGCAGGAAAAGGAGGGACGCGACTATCCCGACTATCTCATGGCTTGTATCGGTGGAGGCAGTAATGCCGCTGGTACCATCTACCATTACATGAATGACGAAAGGGTGATAATCGTGTTGGCTGAAGCTGGTGGACAAGGATGGGACACCGACCATACTGCGGCTACCATCCATCGTGGTACGGTGGGCATCTTACATGGTGCCAAGATGTTGGTGATGCAGAACGAGGACGGTCAGATTGAGGAAGCATATACCATCTCTGCAGGCCTCGACTATCCAGGCGTGGGGCCTATGCACTGCCATATGGCAAAGCAAGGTCGCACCCAAGTGCTGAGCATCAACGATGATGAAGCCATCTATGGTGGCTACGAACTGACTCGTATGGAAGGTATTATCCCTGCCATCGAATCAGCTCATGCAATTGCAGCGCTCTCAAAGCTGTCTTTCAAGAAAGACGACGTGGTGGTGCTTACCGTAAGTGGTCGTGGCGACAAAGACGTAGAGACTTATCTGAACAACAAGCAAATGGCAAAAGAATACGGAAACTTTTAATAAGCAACTATGAATACATTTCACTATACAACAGTAAGCAGAACATTATTGGGTGACTTATACACACCAGTAGGTGTTTATCTGCGACTTCGTGACCTCTATCCGCAAAGTGCTCTGATGGAGTGTTCCGACTATCATGATGCCAATGAATCACGATCATTTATTGGCGTTGATCCTATTGCAAGTGTGGCCATAGGTCACGGCATTGCCACTATCACCTACCCTGATGGCAGCGTGAAGCGTCAGGAGGTAAATAACAACTATCGCTCAGATAATGCAATACATGATTTAATTGACAATATCAAGGTGAGTGGCGATGATGCTTCTGCATTCGGTCTGTTTGGCTATACCAGTTTCAATGCCGTAAGATATTTTGAGAGCATTGATGTGAAGGATGAGACACAAGAGAAGAACGATGCACCAGACATGCTCTATATCCTCTATAAAGTGGTAATTGTGTTTGATCATCATGGGAATATGCTGAAAGTGGTAAGCTTAGAGGAAAGTGAGAAGGCACAGGAGGAGAAAGAAAGTGCTGACATAAAAAACATTATTAAGGCTATGAATAAAGCCAATGTGCAGACTTACGATTTCCATCCTAAAGGTGATGTAAGGAGCACACTGACAGACGAAGAGCACAAAGCCAACATACGCAAAGGCATTCAACACTGCCTGCGAGGTGATGTATTCCAGATTGTGCTCAGTCGCAGGTTCATTCAAGCCTACGAAGGTGACGATTTCAAACTCTATCGTGCCCTGCGCAGTATCAACCCTAGTCCATATCTTTTCTTCTTCGACTTTGGTGGTTTTCGCATCTTCGGTTCATCACCCGAAACACATTGCAGGATTGAAAAAAAGTCTATTATTAGTGGGAGACCTGACGTTTTCAAGGCATACATCGACCCTATTGCCGGCACAACCAAACGTACGGGAAATGCAGAGGCAGACCGTCAGGGTGCTGAATACCTGAAACATGATCCGAAAGAAAATGCCGAGCATGTGATGTTGGTAGATCTGGCTCGTAACGACCTAAGCCGTAATTGCCACGATGTAAAACTTGATTTCTACAAAGACCTGCAATACTACAGTCATGTGATACACCTAGTTTCAAGGGTATCAGGAGAACTAAACGAAGGTGCAGACCCCATCAAGGCATTCATTGATACCTTCCCTGCAGGAACTCTCTCTGGAGCGCCAAAAGTTCGCGCCATGCAACTTATTTCTGAATACGAGCCACATAATCGTGGTGCCTACGGCGGTTGCATCGGCATCATCGGACTGGACGGTTCATTGAATCAAGCCATCACCATACGAACGTTCGTATCACGTAACGGCGAGTTGTGGTTCCAAGCTGGTGGTGGCATCGTAGCTAAAAGCAACGAGGACTATGAACTACAGGAAGTCAACAACAAATTAGGCGCTTTGCGCAAGGCCATCAATTTGGCAGAAACGATATAAACCACATCAACATATAAACATCATAATATTGATTATGAGAATAGTTATTATTGACAATTATGACTCGTTTGCATATAACTTGAGTCATTTGGTTAAGGAATTGGAAGCAGAGGTGACAGTGCTTCGCAATGACCAGTTTCAATTGGAGGACCTGGAGGAATATGACAAAATCATCTTATCACCAGGTCCTGGCATACCCTCAGAGGCAGGCTTGCTATTAGATGTGATTCGTACTTATGCCGACAAGAAACCTATTATGGGTGTATGTTTAGGTCACCAAGCCATCGGTGAGGTATTTGGTGCTCGCTTAGTAAACCTCAGCGAAGTATTTCATGGCATAGCCACTCCCTGTCACATTGACAGGAGAGATTTGATTTTCAAGGCACTTCCAGAAACAATTACGGTAGGTCGCTATCACTCATGGGTAGTCTCTTATGAAGATTTCCCTGCTTGCTTGGAGATTACCGCATGGAGCGACGAAGGGCAGATTATGGCGTTGCGCCACAAAGAATTCAATATACACGGCATCCAGTTCCATCCTGAATCCGTATTAACCCCCTATGGTAAAACCATCATTAAAAACTTTATCAAATCATGAAACAGCTATTGACTAAACTCCTCAACCACGAGGACCTGACACGTGAAGAAATGAAGACCGTACTCATCGGCATCACCCATAGTGAATATCCCAACGAACAGATTACTGCCCTACTCACAGCACTGCAGATGAGGGGAGTAACGGTAGATGAACTTTTAGGTTTCCGTGATGGTATCTTGGAAACTGGTGTGCCTGCTATTCTTGACTGTGAACGTTATATCGATGTTGTGGGTACAGGGGGTGACCGCAAGAACACGTTCAATATCTCTACCACCGCTTGCTTTGTCATCGCAGGTGCTGGCTATAAAGTGGCTAAGCACGGCAACTACGCAGCCACATCTGTTAGTGGTGCCAGCAATGTGATTCAACATCATGGTATCAAGTTTACTGATGACATAGATCGCTTGAATCGTTCACTCAATGAGGCAGGCATCGTCTATCTGCATGCACAGCTCTTTGCCAAAGCAATGAAGTTTGTGGGGCCCATCCGAAAGGCGTTGCAGTTTCCTACCATCTTCAACCTGTTGGGCCCTATCGTCAACCCCTCCCAGCCCAAATGTCAACTGTTAGGCGTTGCCAACCTCGACCAAATGCGCCTCTACAACAATGTGTATCAACGCATAGGAATTGACTACGGCATTGTGAACAGCATTGATGGATACGATGAGATTTCTCTCACCAGCGATTTTAAGGTAACTACCAATAACTACGAGCGCATTTTCAAACCTCAAGACTTGGGATTTGACATTGCTAAACCTGAAGAATTAGTGGGTGGTGCTACAGAAGAAGAAGCTGCACAAATATTCGATGCCGTATTGGAAAATCGTGCTTTACCTGCACAAAAGAATATAGTTTTGGCCAATGCTGCCTTTGGCATCCAAGTATTGGAGAAAGGTCAGAAAGACATTGAGGAGTGTATAGCTATTGCACGTGAGAGTATCGACAGTGGTTCTGCTCTTCGCACGTTCAAGAAATTTGCCGAACTTAATTCCTAAATCATGGATATATTAGAGCATATAATTGCGACAAAGCGTGAGGAGTTACCCGCAATTCGTAGTGCGGTCAATGCTGCTATTGCCAACTATCCAAGTGAACTGTTGCATACTTCTAAGCCTTCATTGGGCGAGGCATTGCTCAAGAGTAACACAGGCATCATTGCAGAGTTCAAGCGTCGCTCCCCCTCAAAGGGGTGGATCAAAGAAGACGGACGTGCCGATATTATCCCGCTCAGTTACCAAGAGAATGGAGCTTCGGCACTGTCAATCCTTACTGACGTACAGTATTTTGGGGGGCAAGATGGTTTTATTCGTCAAGCGAGAAATGCGGGTGTTACACTGCCTATCCTATATAAGAACTTTGTCATAGACGAGGTGCAACTCTATGCAGCAACCCTTTGTGGTGCATCTGCCGTATTGCTCATTGCTGCTTGTCTAACGAAAGCGCAATGCAAATCATTAATGCGGAAAGCGCACGAGTTAGGACTTGAAGTTCTTTTGGAAATGCACTCAGAGCAAGAATTAGAGTATGCAGAACTAGAACCAGATATGTGTGGCATCAACAACCGTAACTTAGGCTCGTTTGTTACTGATGTTGAGAACAGTTTCCGTTTGACAGAACTATTGCCCAAAGAAGCAATCAAGGTAAGTGAGAGTGGCATCTCCAATCCTGATACTGTAAAGGCTCTGCGACAAGCGGGATTCCAAGGTTTCTTGATTGGAGAAAACTTTATGAAAACGCCAAATCCAGGATTGGCCCTAAAACAATTTATCTCTAAGTTATGCTAATAAAAGTATGTGGCATGCGTGATGCGGGAAACATCCGCGAAGTAGAGCAATTGGGCATTGACATAATGGGCTTCATCTTTTGGAGTGGCAGTAAGAGGTATGTGAGCCAGTTCCCCTCCTACCTCCCTACAAATTGCAAGCGTGTGGGTGTGTTTGTAGATGAGGAATTGGAACAAGTAAAACGCATAGCGGAAACATATACTCTAGATTATATTCAGCTACATGGTAACGAGTCACCACAATACATATCACAATTGGGATATCCTGTCATTAAGGCTCTTAGCATATGTAACTGTGAAGACATTACGAGTTATATAAAATATGAAGACATAGTTGATTACTTCCTTTTTGACACTAAAAGTCCCTCTATTGGAGGAAGTGGTAAAAAATTCGACTGGACAGTACTCGAACACTACGATGGTACCACCCCATTCATATTGAGTGGCGGTATAGGTCCTGAGGATGTGGAGCGAGTGAAAGCCTTTCACCACCCTAAGTGCATAGGCTTCGACCTCAATTCACGCTTCGAAGTTGTCCCTGGGGTAAAAGACATAAAAAAACTAAAAACATTTATTCAGTCATTATGAACAAGATTAATACACTATTTGAGAATAGCAAGGACAAGAAGCTCCTTTCACTCTATTTCTGTGCAGGATGCCCCATCTTGGAAGGCACAGCCGATGTGATACTCTCAATGCAACGTCACGGCATCGCTATGGTTGAGGTGGGCATTCCATTCAGTGACCCATTGGCAGATGGTCCCGTCATTCAGGAGGCTGCCACCCGTGCACTGAGGAACGGCATGACGCTTAGCATACTATTCTCACAGTTGCAGGCCATCAAAGACAAAGTACAAATCCCCTTGGTATTGATGGGCTACCTCAACCCTATCCTGCATTATGGCATAGAGCGTTTTTGCCAAGCGTGTGTAGAAACAGGAGTTAGTGGTGCCATCATCCCAGACCTGCCCTTTGAGGACTATCTACACATAGTCAAACCAATAGCCGACAAATACGATTTACGCATCATCATGCTTATCACTCCCGAGACTAGTGAGGAACGCATTAGGCTAATTGATGAGAATACGGATGGATTTATATATATGGTATCGTCAGCATCTATTACTGGTACGCAGAAAAGCTTCGACGAGCAGAAGCAGGAATACTTCCGCCGTATCCATCAAATGAATCTACACAACCCTCGCATGATAGGTTTTGGCATCAGTAATGCCCAGACTCTCAAGGCAGCTCAGGACAATGCAGCAGGTGCCATTATCGGTTCAAAGTTCATAGCCTTGCTCAACGAGGCGAATGGTGATGTCGACGCTGCCCTCGATCAACTTTTGGACAACTTGGTGGAATGAAAGAAAAACAACTCTGTTTTTAAGCAAAGCACCTCCCCAAAATAGGGAGGTGCTTTTTGTTGCTCTCAAATAGCATTACTGTAGAAAAACGTGGTGAGGATACAACTATAACATTATCTCGGCTGGGGTGTAAGCAAATCCGAAACAATCGGCAACAGCCTTGTAGGTAACTTTACCTGATGCAATATTTAAGCCCTTTAATAATGCAGGATCCTCCTTACAAGCACACTTCCAACCCTTATCGGCCAATGCCAGCGTATAAGGCTGTGTTGCGTTGGTAAGGGCAAAGGTAGAGGTGCGGCTCACGGCACCTGGGATATTAGCGACAGCATAGTGAACGATACCATCTAGGACAAACACAGGGTCACTATGAGTAGTGGGATAACTAGTTTCGAAACATCCTCCCTGGTCAATAGCTACATCTACCAATACTGTACCAGGCTGCATTAGATGCAACATATCACGTGTTATAAGGTGAGGCGTTTTGTCGCCAGGTATCAACACTGATCCGATTACTAAATCAACATCGGATAACTCATGCTCAATCAACATGCGAGAAGCATACATCGTATGAACGTTGGCAGGCATGATACTATCAAGATAACGCAGACAATCAAGACTTACGTCAGCTATGGTAACATCTGCTCCCATGCCGGCTGCTACACGAGCTGCACTACGCCCTACTCGTCCGCCACCAAGAATCAGCACCTTTCCAGGTTTCACGCCAGGTACCCCTCCTAATAAAACACCTTTGCCACCATGTATCTTTTTCAGATAGGTAGCCCCTTCTTGCACAGCCATTTTCCCAGCTACTTCACTCATAGGAATGAGCAAAGGCAAGCTATGGTCGGCACGCTCTACAGTTTCGTATGCAATGCATATTGCTCCGCTCTTGATCATGGCATGTGTCAGTTCTTCATCGGCAGCAAAATGGAAATAAGTAAATATTACCTGACCAGCTCTTACCAAAGGGTATTCTGGAACAATTGGCTCCTTTACCTTAACAATCATCTCAGCGGTTGCATACACATCGTCAATAGCAGGCAGTATCATAGCACCAGCCTTGACATACTCATCGTCAGAAAAGCCGCTGTTTTCTCCAGCAGTATGTTGCACCACCACAGTATGGCGGTGTCGCACCAACTCGGCAACACCCATAGGAGTCATGCCAACACGATTTTCATTGTCCTTGATTTCTTTTGGAATTCCGATAATCATAGCATTAGTTATTTAAGGTCACTTCAAAAATAATATAAAAAGAATATTTATACAAGGAATGTATCTAAAAATAATCTATTTGCTCCTTTTGCAACCGTCTTTATTTGTTAAAATATGTAATTTTTATGTTGAACAGCATGTTTTATTGATTTTTTATTATTACCTTTGCAGCGTCAAAATAAAAAAAGGATAACTAGAGAGAGATAAAAAGATTGTTTAACCAGTCTTTGGTGAGAGCAAAGATCTAAAAAAGGAGGTTAATATGACTAAGAATGCAAACACTATTTCAATGCTGAAGTATAGCATTGAACGTTATCAGAGAATGGGTAATGGCGCTATGTGCCAAGTGTTGAAAAGCAAGCTATTAAAGCTGCTGGCTCAGCAGACAAAGCTTGCTTGATTTATAAGAATGCAAATAACTTTATAATAAAAACGGAGGGCTGTGAAGCTCTCCGTTCTTTTATACTCAGTGCGTGACTAAAAAAGGTAACTCAGAAATAGAACATCATCTTTTCTCGACGAGTATTATTCTGCTTGAGAGGAATCTTCTTCAGCCTTCTCTTCAAAGTCGGTGTTACCGCTCTTAACCAAGATATTGTACCAACTAATCAGCTTGCGGATATCGTTAGGATGCACACGGTCACGATCAAAATCAGGTAGTACCTGCTCAAGATAAGCTTGCAACTCAGGCGTCTTGGCCTTCTTAAAATCCAGCGTCACCTCAGCACCATTTTCTTTTTCCAACATATTTTTCAGCACTTGGCGAAGAGAAACATCTTCTGCATTAGTGAACATAGAGATATCTCCCAAAGATACTATTTTGTCATTGCCGTAGGCTGGTGAACGACGACCATCAACCAATGACTCTACAATGAGCATATTCTTACCTTGTGATACCAGTTTGTAAAGGCCTGGTTTACCAGCAATAGATAAAATGGTTTTCAACATAACAATATTCTTTTTTAGTATTTATAGGTGCGAAGATAAACATTATTTTTGAGATAGCGTTCTAATAATATCCAAAACCTGAGGGATGACAGAACATTTTCCGTCGTTGAGCACTATAAACTGGCTCCGAATACGTTTTTCTTCGTCAGACATCTGTTGACGAATACGTTCTTCAATGGCACTTCTTGAAGCACCATCTCTCTGCATAGCACGCTCAATGCGTACCTCTAATGGTGCTAACACCATAACGACGCTATCCACCACATCGTCAAAACCAGCTTCAAATAGGATAGCTGACTCAACAGCCACTATAAAAGCCTTTTGTTCTTCTATCCACTTCTTAAAATAATCTTTAACTACTGGATGTATAATACTGTTTACCTGCTGGACATGTAAGGCTGAAGCAAACAAATATTGAGCTAAAAGGGGTTTATTTAATTGAGAATTAAAACACTCAGAACCACTAGAAAGGTATACATCTTCGCCCACAAGGGCTATCAATTGCTGACGGATGTCAGGATGTACGACACAGAGACGCTTAGACTCAACATCACAATCAAAGACAGGTATGTCCATCGTCTGCAACACACGAGCGACCACGCTCTTACCGCTGCCTATGCCTCCCGTGATGCCTAACTTAATCGGCGTCATCTTTGGTAACATTTTCAATCAAAAAATCAATTTGGGCTGGATAAATACGCACTTGACTGATACCTTTAGGCATTTTTTTGAGCTTGACCTGATATTTCTCACCTTCGAGTTTGCGCAATTCTTCATAACTCACCAAAACATGAAAATCTTCTGGCTTTATGTCAAGATACTTGCTCAATCCAACATGAAAAGTTACTTTTACTTTAGACGGGAAGGCACGTAACGTCTTGCCAGCAGGGAAATTGACTCCCTCAATGGGCACCTCAACCGACTTCTCGGTATAGATATCAACAGGCAAAACTAGTTCTACCAAATCGGGAACGAATTTCACTCCCTTATTGCTCACCAGTTCAACCTGACGGCGTAACGTATCCTCTATCTGTGTCTCTTCAAAATAATTAGTATAGGCCACCTGAATAGTGTCAAGTGCTCCTTGGGGAGCATACACAGTAACCTGAGAAGGGTTGAAAATGGTATCGCTAATATAGTACTGCTGACCAGGTGTTACCTTACCTTGCAGATGTACAGGCACTTTCTTTGACTTACCCTCGGAATAATAATAATCAATAGTATCAGGCTTAATAGCAGACACAGAAGTTGAATTCGCTAGCTGAGCTAGAATGGATTTGCTATAGGAGTTGCTCAACAGTGACACATGATGACGGCGATTCTGATGTTCAGCAAAATCAATGTTTATAGGATAGAAACGTTTTGTAAGCTGATAGTTGAACAAAGTGTTGCCTTTGTCACGCAAAGTTACAATAAGATTCTCTGGGAAATCGGATGTGATGACGATATTCTCTGGCACATTCTTAAGTTTCAAGGGTACCTTAACCTCGATCTCATATTCACGGTCGAGTGTCTGTTCCAGCCAAAACAATGCCGCTATGAGAAGGAAGAAAAGAAAAGTAAAGACCTCCCTGCTGCTTTTGCTGAGCAGGAAGTCTTTAATTTTATGTATAATATGCCAAAAACGTCCCTTCAAAGTTACTTATTTTGTCTGACCATTGGCATTAGCATCAGCTGCTGCAGCAAAGATAGAATTCTTGTCAACGCAGACTTTCACATTACGATCAATTTCAAGCATCACATCATTGTCATTGATTTCTTTGATGACTCCATGGATACCACCAGCTGTGATGACAGACTGACCTACCTGTAACGATCTGCGAAACTGAGCGATTTCCTTCTGTTTCTTGTTTTGAGGACGGATCATAAAGAAATACATAATAACGAACATCAGGATCAGCATGATCCACATCATTGATGAATCCATTCCCGCTGCGGGAGCTTGTAACATTACATTCATATTCATTAATATATTGGTTTACTAATTATAGTTTACAATCTAAAACCACAATGTGATTCCATAGTTCAATAATCAATTCTTGGTAATTTTCCCTTCTTTACGGAGTTTCTTCACGATACCATCCAAAGTACCATTGACAAACGAACTACTTTTAGGAGTGCTATAATACTTTGCAATCTCAACATACTCATTAAGTGACACACTAACAGGAATATTAGAGAAACTCAGGATTTCAGCCAGCGCCACTTGCATAATTACCACATCCATAAATGCCACACGGTTAATGTCCCAATTACGGGTATTTTCACTTACAAGACGACGATATTCATCACAATTAAGTACCGAACGGCGCAACAAACGCACAGCAAAAGTTTGGTCATCTTCATCCTTGAACTCAGGAAGCAACTGCTGATCAGCACCATTCTTTTCATCAAAACGGTTGATGGTTTTCAGCACAAAGGTATCAACAATTTCCTTGTCATCATTCCAATAAAGGCTCATTTCCTCAAGTAGATCTTCCAACTCTACGTTCTTGTTGATAAAAGACTTATAGAGAACACGCCAAAACTCACGGTCATCCTCAAAGGAAGAATCTGTCTTAGCCATATACTCATTATATATATTAGAGTTTTGAATCTTATCTAAAAGTTGCTTGGTAAACTCCTCATGATCGATGAGCCATGAACGCTTTTGTCGATCCTGATAATCTAATAGCATCTTGTTTTTCTGTAATTGGGCGATGAACTTGTTAGTTACAAATCGCATATTAGGGTGCATATCCTCTACAGTAGCCAGCTTCTTAAGTTTAGCATTCTCAATGCGATTTGAAGCACACTCTGTGAGATCTACCATAAGGAGTAATAAATAGTTATAAAGGTCGTAGGCTTTTGAAAGGCTGAAAAGTAGTTCTTTTTCAGCAGCATCCAGGTTATTGCTGCCATTCTGATAGTAGGCATAAACAATCTGAATAATTTTTAATCGGATAAGAACTCTGTTTATCATAATAAATTATTTTCTGCAAAGGTAGGCATTTTTTTTGTCCTTTCCACACAAACACTGTTTTTTTCTTGGATAGATAAAAAAAAATAACCAACTTTGGGCTGTAATTAAGAATAGTCATACTAAAATAATAGAATATGGAAGATTACAAGAAAAAAAGTGCTGTTGAAGGTGGCGACAAAGAGATTGTATTTTCTCAATCAGTAAAGGCCGGTAAGAGAATTTATTACATGGATGTTAAGAAAAGCCGTAAAGACGAGCTATTTCTCGCCATCACTGAGAGCAAGAAGATTGTTACTGGTGAAGGTGATGATGCACAAGTGAGCTACGAAAAGCATAAAATATTCTTATATAAGGAGGATTTCGACAAATTCTGCAACAGCTTAAATGAGGCTGTAGCCTTTATCAAAGAACACCAGCCTTATGAAACTACATCACCTGTAAAAGATGAAGTAGTAGAAGAAACTCCAGAAACTGAAGTAGAAAATCAAGACTTGGATGCTCCATTAAAAATTGATATTGAATTTTAGGTAGATATTTTGATAATTCGGAAAAGTGTTGTACCTTTGCACCGCTTTTTTGCAATCATTGTGTGTTTAAACACGCACCGTGTGATGGTGAATTAAGCAAAACTTAATTTTAGAGTAACACAAAAATTTAAAAAATGAAAAGTTTTGATTTAACAGGTTCTGTAAGAACTATTGCTGAGCGCTCTTCTGAGCAGCAGAAAGTATTGAAAGCTATGCGTAGAGAAAGTCTGATTCCATGCGTTATCTACGGTGGTGAGAAAAATGTTAATTTCAGCGTAAAGAGCGCCGATGTACGTAAGTTAGTTTACACTCCAGACATTCACTATGTGAACCTAACAATTGATGGTAAAGTTTATACAGCTATCGTTCGTGAGATCCAGTTTCATCCTGTAAAGGATACCATCCTACACATGGATTTCCTGGAGATCAACGACAAGAAACCTATCGTTATGGAAGTACCTCTAAAGTTGCAAGGCTTGGCAGTCGGTGTTAAAGCCGGTGGTAAGATGCGTCAGTTAATGCGTACTTTGAAGGTGAAGGCTCTATATACTAATATTCCTGAGATCCTAACCGTTGACGTTACCGACATGGGATTGGGTAAGGCAAAGAAGATTGCTGACCTGAGCTATGAGAATCTCGAGTTGATCAATCCTAAGACAGCCGTTGTATGCATGGTAGCCGCAACTCGCCAGTCAAAGGATGCAGCAGCTGCTCAATAATTATTGAACAGGAACAAAAGAACAAACATTGCGGATTGGCGCATCACCCAACGTGAGGCATCAATCCGCTTTTTTCTTTAATAAAATGTGGAGTTTTCTACGTTTATTTGGCTTTGACAAAGGCGCAGAGCGACAGTTAACCGACAATATGATAAAGTATCTAGTGGTTGGATTGGGTAACATTGGTCCTGAATACCGTAAAACCCGTCATAATACGGGATTTATGGTAGTAGATAGGTTTGCTGAGAAAAATAATGCACCTGCTTGGGAAGATCGTAGATATGGTTTCGTTAACCGAGTTAATATCAAAGGTAGGCAAATCGTGCTTCTGAAACCATCTACTTTTATGAACCTAAGTGGTAACGCTGTCCGCTACTGGATGAAAGAGGAAAATATTGCTTTGGACAACCTATTGGTGGTAGTAGATGACCTTGCACTACCCGTGGGCGAACTGCGACTGAAACCCAAGGGAAGCGATGCTGGGCATAATGGACTGAAACACATAGCTGACATTTTGGGCACACAGTCATATGCGCGACTACGCTTTGGCATAGGCAACGAGTTTCCAAGAGGTGGACAAGTAGATTATGTTTTGGGAGAGTTTGATGATGATGATCTGAGAATTCTTCCTGAGCGCTTGGATGTTGCGTGTGAGATGATTAAGAGTTTCTGTCTGGCGGGTATCAATATCACGATGAACCAATTTAATAAGAAATAGTTGGAAGTTGTTATGGGAAGTGCAAGAATTGATAAATGGTTATGGGCCGTAAGAATCTATAAGACACGTTCAATAGCTGCCGACGCCTGCAAAAAAGGACGTGTGCTATTAAATGGCACGCAAGCAAAGCCTGCCCATACAGTTAAGGAAGGCGATATTGTGAGTGTAAAGAAACCTCCTATAACATGGTCGTTTAAAGTGCAACAGGCTATCGAAAAACGTGTGGGCGCCAAGTTGGTTTCCACCATGATGGAGAATGTTACACCCCCCGACCAGTTGGAATTGTTAGAGGTAAGTAAGATAAGTGGGTTTATCAACCGAGCTAAAGGGACAGGGCGACCCACTAAGAAAGAGCGTCGTGAGCTAGAAGACTTTACTGACCCCGTTTTCCTTGGAGACTTCGACTTTGACACCGATGATGATGAAGAAGAGTTTGACGACTGACCAGTGCATTACAAAAAATAAATGAGCCCCCAAAGGAGGCATTCTTTTTAAAAGCAATGTGTATTGTTCAATTAATCAAATTTTACCTAGAATTTTATCCATTACCCAATTAGTAAGTGTTGCACTTTCGCCATCACAAGTACATATCTTATAATCTAGCAAATGGTCAACAACGGCCTGAATGATAGGTTGCTGCACATAAGTAGGATTCTTCACTATAATTTCCTCACATTTGCCCTCTGTATAGAGTCTAATGGGTTCATAGGTATATATGGAGAAACAAATGGTCCCTTTATCACCTATCACTACAATACGGTCTTCGCGTGCCGACTCTTGCGCGACAAAACACCAAGATCCACTGCCCACCAATCCACTTTCAAACTGGAAGCAAGCACTTAGTGAGTCTTCCACTTGATACAGCCCACCCCGATTTGCTTTATAACCTGAAGCCTCAACAATGATACCAAAGATATATTGAATCATATCAAGCTGATGTGGAGCCAAGTCATAAAAGTAGCCACCACCAGCAATATCCGGCTGCAGTCGCCATGGTTGAGTACCACTGAAATCCAAATCACGTGGCGGAACTTCAAAACGAATCTGTATATTAGCAATGTTACCAATAGCGCCATCCTCTACCAATTGCTTTACCTTCTGAAAATATGGAAGATAACGACGATAATAAGCCACGAAACAGGGGACACCTGTTTCTATAGAAATGCGATTGATACGACAACATTCTTCGTAAGTAACTGCCATAGGCTTTTCAATATAAACAGGCTTACCTGCCTTCATGGCCATAATGGCGTAAGTTGCATGGGATGATGGTGGAGTGGCTATATAAACAGCATTCACAACTGGATCGTTTACCAATGCTGATGCATCATCATACCATTTGGGGATACCCCTCTCTTGGGCATAGTCTTTGGCTTTATTCAAATCACGACTCATCACAGCTACTACTTCAGAATTCTCAATTTTCTGAAAAGCCGGTCCACTCTTATATTTGGTTACTTCTCCGCAACCAATAAATCCCCATTGAACTTTTTCCATAATAATTTTGTTATTATCTTTTCGTCACAACTTGGTAATGGTTTTACCCATGTCTTACGAAAAACTGCTGTTTTTACCTATCAATCATATGATATAGCATATCCTCCACTGACAACC
Source organism: uncultured Bacteroidales bacterium (assembly GCA_902779085.1). Taxonomy (GTDB): domain Bacteria; phylum Bacteroidota; class Bacteroidia; order Bacteroidales; family Bacteroidaceae; genus Bacteroides. Next base: position 78,544 of record CACYZY010000007.1, read on the forward strand.
GATTGTACTGCAGCCCGTTCTCCTACAATCCACACAACATCTCCAAATTGAAATAGTTCATGTGGATTAGCTGCATGCAACTCGTCGTTACCTCGTTCCACGCCCACAATCATACAATGATAGCGATTACGAATACCACTATCAATCATATTCTTACCCAAAAACGGAGAATTCTCATCAATCACAAACTGACGTAATATCATCTCGCCACGCTCATAAATATCTTCCTCAAACTCCATCTTGGGTACGAGTATCTTACTGAATTTAGCCAACTCTGCATCTGCGCCTATCACTTGTATGCGGTCATTAGGATACACACGGTCGAATGCTTTAGGAATATTGATGCGCTTCTTTCCACGCAATATCGATACAACATGAACTCCGTAAAGTTTACCGAAGTTAAGGTCCTTCAAAGTATTACCCACCCATTCTACCTCAGCAGGCACTTCAAAGTCTGCCAAGTGGATATCCTTAGACATCAGCCTGCCTGCGTAATCAGGCTTCTTGGTACCTAGATATTCTGCTTTCACCTCACGTGAACGCAGGTTCTTAAAAAAGATACCCTCTATGATGTTCGACTGATGTTTCAACACACGAGATATTATCATTATAGCTGCAAGGATCAAAGCCAAACCAAATATCAATGCAGTAGATATCTCAAAAAGTGAAGATATAACAAACATCAAAAAAACAATGGCAATCAGTACCCTGATAATGATAGTCGCTAATAATGGAGCATGATTCTTTGTATCTTGCCACAAAGCTACAAACTCTTCACTATGGTTGCCTTTCACCATGATGGCACGCAGCATTGGTGCCAAGAACAAAATAGTAATAACTGCTACCAACAGGTTACCCCAAATGTCAGGTATAATTCTCGTGACAAATGGATGGACAAAATTAAGGAAGATAGTAACTATGGCCACACATACGATGACATAGATGACCGTATTACGGACAATACTCACCAAAAATCTTTTCCACTCACTATCATGATTGACATTGCGAGTACCTGTAGCATAACGCGCCAAAGCTTTTTTCCATTTCTCAGGCAGGCGAGACTCAACAAACTCTGAGGCTGGATCAGCCAATCGGATCATGTATGGCGTAAGGAAAGTTGTAATGACAGACACTGCCACTACAATAGGATACAAAAAATCACTTGTAACGCCCAATGAAACGCCCAGAGAGGCAATAATAAAAGCAAATTCACCTATCTGCGTCAAACTAAAACCACACTGCATGGAGGTTTTGAGCGTTTGTCCAGAAAGAAGCACACCCATTGATCCAAATACACTCTGTCCCAACAGAATAGTTAATGTAATGACGAGAATAGGTACTGCATACTCGACAATCATCGCAGGATCTACCATCATGCCTACTGAAACGAAGAAGATGGCACCAAAAAGGTCTTTCACTGGCTTGACAAGGTGATCTATATGTTCAGCTTCCACTGTTTCGGCCAGAATAGAACCCATGATGAAAGCACCAAATGCAGCAGAGAAACCAGTATTAGCAGCTATCACCACCATAAAGAAACACATAGCCAGCGAAACAATCAACAATGTTTCGTCGCTCATGAGTTTTCGCGTCTTACGTAACAGCAAGGGTACCAACCAAATACCCACTACAAACCATAGGATCAGGAAGAAGCCTAATTTGCCGATACTCAACAACAGTTCAATGCCCTCTACATTATTGCTGACCGCCATAGTTGAAAGCAGCACCATCAATACAATGGCAAGGATATCCTCAAGAATGAGAATACTCATAACCAACTGGGTAAACTGCTTATTGAATAAGTCAAGATCAGCAAATGCCTTGTATATAATCGTGGTGGACGACATTGCCAGCATACCACCCAGAAAAAGGCAATCCATACGGCTCCATCCGAAAAGCGTACCCACACTTACTCCAAGAAAAATCATGCAAAAGATAATGGTACAAGCTGCAATTACAGCTGAGCCTCCCACCTTGACAATTTTTTTAAAACTAAACTCCAAACCTAAAGCAAACAAAAGGAAAATCACACCTATGTCGGCCCACACATGGACGCTTTCATTATCGACTACAGAAGGAGTGTAGCTAAGGTGAGGACTAGCTAGGAAACCAGCAACAATATAACCCAATACAAGAGGTTGTTTGAGTTTCTTAAAAAGTAGGGTCATTATACCCGCACAAAGCAGAATCAGCGAAAGGTCAGCTATCAAAGGAGCTAATTCAGACATTTTCTTTGCGTATATTAGTTATTGATGAGGCAAAGATAATGCAATTTCTATTATCTTTGACAACAATTAGGGCTAAAAAAATTTTCTACTCTTAATAGAATTGTGTAACTTTGCACTCAAATAGAAAATACTAATTTTTAAATAAACAAAACAAATGAAAATTTCACACATTGAGCATCTGGGCATAGCAGTTCCCAGTATTGAAAAAGCTCTCCCCTATTTCGAGAATGTTTTAGGTTTGAAATGCTACAACATTGAGGTTGTAGAAGACCAGAAGGTTAAGACAGCCTTTCTGAAAGTTGGCGAAGTGAAACTAGAGTTGTTGGAGCCCACAAGCCCAGAGAGCACCATCGCTAAGTTTATTGAAAAGAATGGTGGTCGTGGCGGTATGCACCATCTGGCATTCTGCATTGAAGACGGAGTCGCTAATGCTTTGGCAGAGGCTGAAGGTCTGGGTATTGCACTCATCGACAAGGCTCCTCGCAAGGGTGCTGAAGGTCTGAACATCGCATTCCTGCATCCAAAATCAACAGCAGCCGTTCTGACCGAACTTTGTGAAAACCCCAATAAATAATCATAATCATTACAATACAATGAGTAATCAGGTTGAAAAGATTAAAGAACTGATCGAGCTTCGTGCTAAGGCTCGTCTGGGCGGTGGCGAAAAAGCTATCGAAAAGCAGCACGCTAAAGGTAAATACACAGCTCGTGAGCGCATCACCATGCTGTTGGATGAAGGCAGTTTCGAGGAAATTGACATGTTTGTGCAGCATCGTTGCACTAACTTTGGTCAAGAAAAAAAGCATTTCCTGGGTGACGGTGTCGTAACCGGTTGCGGTACTATCGATGGCCGTCTTGTTTATGTTTTTGCGCAGGACTTTACTGTATTCGGTGGTTCTCTGTCAGAAACTATGGCTCAGAAAATCTGTAAGGTAATGGACCTCGCTATGCGTATGGGTGCTCCTTGCATCGGTATTAATGACTCAGGTGGTGCTCGTATCCAGGAGGCTGTTAATGCTTTGGCTGGCTATTCAGAAATATTTGAACGTAACATTCTAGCTTCAGGTGTTATTCCACAAATCTCAGGTATCTTCGGCCCTTGCGCAGGCGGTGCCGTATATTCTCCTGCACTGACAGACTTCACCATCATGATGGAAGGTACTTCATACATGTTCCTTACTGGCCCGAAGGTGGTAAAGACTGTTACCGGCGAGGATGTAAACGAGGAGAACTTGGGTGGTGCAAGCGTACACTCAAGCAAGTCTGGTGTAACTCACTTTACTGCTTCTACTGAGGAAGATGCTCTGGCACTCATTCGCAACCTCATCAGCTACATCCCACAGAATAACATGGAAGAGGCTCCTCGTAAGGCTTGCAACGATCCTATTGACCGTTTGGAGGATTCTTTGAACGAGATTATACCTGACAATCCTAACCACGCATATGACATGTATGAGGTGATTGGTGCTATTGTTGATAATGGCGAGTTCTTGGAAGTTCACAAAAACTATGCTAAAAACATCATCGTAGGTTTCGCACGTATGAACGGCCAGTCTGTTGGTGTAGTAGCTAACCAGCCTAAGATGATGGCAGGTGTTCTCGATTGCAATGCTTCTCGCAAAGGTGCTCGCTTCGTTCGTTTCTGCGACGCATTCAACATTCCTTTGGTAACATTGGTTGACGTTCCCGGATTCTTGCCAGGTACTGGTCAGGAATACAATGGCGTGATTCTCCATGGTGCTAAGTTGTTGTATGCTTACGGTGAGGCTACAGTACCTAAAGTAACAGTTACTCTGCGTAAGAGCTACGGTGGTTCTCACATCGTGATGGGTTGTAAACAACTGCGTGCTGATATCAACTATGCATGGCCAACTGCTGAAATTGCAGTGATGGGTGCAGCAGGTGCCGTTGCTGTGCTGTTTGCTAAGGAATCTAAGGAAAAAGAAGATCCTAAAGCATTCTTGGCAGAGAAGGAAGCCGAATACCAGAAGTTATTCGCTAACCCATACAATGCAGCATCTTATGGTTACATTGATGACGTTATTGAGCCTCGCAACACTCGATTCCGTATTATCCGCGCTCTGGAGCAGTTGAAGAACAAGCGCCAAAACACTCCTGCTAAGAAGCATGGCAATATTCCATTGTAATCTTTAAAAATAATTAAGTATTTATGAAGAAAATCTATTTTGGAATAATTTTTGCTTTTGTGTTGGCAGTGAGCCTCTCATCTTGCCGTGACCTTTCAACCAGCAGCAAAGTGCTGATTAACGAGGTCATGATGCAGAATGAGACCAACGCTACGGATGAATATGGTGAACGCAGCGCATGGGTAGAATTATTCGTTAAATATTATGGTCAGATAGATGTTGCAGGCTACATCCTTGAAGCACAGCAAGAGGGTGGTAAAGCGGAGCAATATACTATTCCAAAGGGCGACCAAGTGACTATCATACCTGCTCGCCAGCACATCGTGCTGTGGGCAGATAACCAGCCAAAGAAGGGAGTCCTGCACACCGACTTTACCTTGGATCCGAGCAAGACTACCATCTTGCGTTTGTATAATTCAAACAAAGACTTGATTGATGAGGTAAAGATACCTGCTAACACTTTGCGTGCAGACCAGTCATACGGCCGTATAGACCAGTCTAAGACTGAACTGGGTGCAGAGAATTGGGAAGTAAAAGATAATAACGGCGTAAACAAAGATGCTTATGTTACTCCTAACACCAGCAACCGTGTAAACGATGTTAACGTTAAGATGGTTACGTTCCGTGAGAAAGACCCTGCTGGCGTAGGTATGGCTATCACGGCAATGACCGTTGTGTTTAGTTGCTTGATACTATTGTTCTTTGCGTTTAGTTTGCAGGCTAAGATTTCTATGAACATGGCAAAGAAGAACGAGTTGAAAGCACAAGGAGCTAAAGCAGGTGACAAACCTGCTGCTGCCGTTGTTGACAACAATGCAGGCGAGACTCCTGGGGAAGTATTCGCTGCCATCGGTATGGCGTTGCATGATATGCAGAACGATGTTCACGATATTGAAGACATGGTACTTACCATCCATGCCGATCCGAAGGTGGAAGAATCTGCATGGAGTAACAAGGCGTTCGCTATGCGACAGACACCTGTATTAAGAAAATAATTACACCATATTTAAAAGTAGTGATATAAACAATGAAAGAATATAAATATACTATCAATGGTAACAAGTATAATGTTACTATTGGCGATATTGAAGAAAACATCGCTCATGTAGAGGTGAACGGAGTTCCCTACACAGTAGAGATGGAGAAGGCTCCGGCTGCTCCTAAGAAAGTAGTTCGCCCAGTAGTTGCCGCAGCTCCTGCAGCAGCTGCAGCTCCAGAACCAGCTAAGGCAAGTCGTCCAGCCGGTGGCGGTGGCAAGAGTGGCATCAAGTCACCTCTGCCAGGTGTAATCCTGCAGGTAAAGGTGAATGTAGGCGACCAGGTAACTAAAGGCCAGGTGCTGATGGTTCTGGAAGCAATGAAGATGGAGAACAACATTTTGTCTGACAAAGACGGTAAGGTTGTTGCAATTAATGTAAGCAAGGGTGATTCTATCCTTGAAGGTACTGACCTTATAGTTATTGAATAAAGAATATGGGAGAATTTATTAGTTTCTTAGGATCCAACCTGCAGACATTCTGGGAGTACACGGGTTATGCTAACGCTACCCTGGGCAACTGGATCATGATTCTTGTAGGTTTGGTATTCATCTACCTGGCTGTGACCAAAGAGTTCGAGCCTATGCTGCTTGTACCAATTGGTTTCGGTATCTTGGTAGGTAACGTGCCTTTCAACCTCGATGCAGGTTTGAAAGTAGGTGTATATGAATCTAACTCCGTATTCAACATTCTATACGGAGGTGTTACAAATGGTTGGTACCCACCACTAATCTTCCTTGGCATTGGTGCCATGACCGACTTCTCAGCCCTGATTTCTCAGCCTCGTCTGGTGCTTATTGGAGCTGCTGCTCAGTTTGGTATCTTCGGTGCTTATATGCTGGCTCTGTTGCTGGGCTTTGATCCTCAGCAGGCAGGTGCTATTGGTATTATTGGTGGTGCAGACGGTCCTACCGCTATCTTCCTTTCCAGTAAGTTAGCTCCTAACCTTATGGGTGCTATTGCTGTGGCTGCTTATTCTTACATGGCACTTGTGCCTGTAATCCAGCCGCCAATCATGCGACTGCTTACAACCAAGAAGGAACGTGTTATCCGCATGAAACCTCCAAGAGCCGTGTCTAAAAATGAGAAGGTAATCTTCCCTATTGTGGGTCTGTTGCTGACTGCCTTCCTGGTACCTTCAGGTCTCCCATTGTTGGGTATGTTGTTCTTTGGTAACCTGCTGAAGGAAAGTGGTGTGACCCGTCGTTTAGCAGAGACTGCACGTAACCAGTTGATTGACGTTGTAACCATCCTACTGGGCTTCACCGTAGGTTGCTCAACTCAAGCTTCTGAGTTTATTACCGTGAACTCACTGCTTATCTTCGGTCTGGGTGCTTTGTCATTCGTGATTGCTACCGCTTCTGGCGTTTTGTTCGTGAAGTTCTTCAACCTGTTCTTGAAAGAAGGCAATAAGATCAATCCGTTGATTGGTAATGCAGGTGTATCTGCTGTGCCTGATGCTGCCCGTATCTCTCAGAACGTTGGTCTTGAATACGACCCATCTAACTATCTGCTAATGCAGGCTATGGGTCCTAACGTAGCAGGTGTGATTGGTTCTGCTGTAGCAGCCGGTGTATTGCTCGGCTTCCTGATTTAAGAATCTATTATAATTGCTTGATAAAAAAGCGGAGAAAGTTTGATACTTTCTCCGCTTTTCTTTTTACCTTTGTAGTATATACTTAACATCATAAAACCATGAAGAAACTATTCTCTATGTTGGGAGCATTGATGCTCAGCTTCACCTCCCATGCCGCGAACATCAACAAGATTGATCCACCTTACTGGTATGCAGGGCTGCAGCATCACGAACTGCAACTAATGGTATATGGTCAAGATATTGGCTTTTCACAGGTAAGCACCGATTATCCCGGCGTTGTCATCACCAACACAGTTACCTTAGAAAGCCACAACTATCTGATAGTTTATCTTGACATCAAGGATGCCAAACCTGGCAAGATGCAACTCACGTTCACAAAGGACAAACAACAGTTGAAGCAGGAATACGAGTTGAAGGCACGTGCTAAGAAAGGAGAAGAGCATGAAGGCTTTGACAGCAGTGATGTTCTCTACTTGCTGATGCCCGACCGCTTTGCCAATGGAGATGAGAGCATTGACAACATCAAAGGCATGTCAGATTATAAAGTGGACCGCACTAACCCAAATGGACGTCACGGCGGCGACATGAAGGGAATCGAACAGCACCTCGACTACTTCAACGAGCTGGGTGTTACTGCTCTCTGGTTTACTCCCGTATTGGAAAACAACATGCGTGGAGGTTCCTATCATGGCTACGCTACCACCGATTATTATAAAGTTGATCCGCGATTCGGCACGAACGAAGAATATCGCCAGCTTATTGCCAAGGCCCATCAAAAAGGATTAAAGGTTGTGATGGACATGATCTTCAACCATTGTGGCAGTGAGCATATTTGGTTGAAGGACATGCCTTCACGCGACTGGTTCAACCATTCCGATTATCAGGAGAATTTCGTGCAAACCAATTATCGTCTTACTCCTGTGGTAGACCCATATGCCTCGAAGCATGATTTCGATCGTATGGCCAATGGATGGTTTGTGCGTACTATGCCAGACTTAAATCAGAACAATCCACATGTAATGACTTATCTTACACAAACCAGCATCTGGTGGGTGGAATATGCTGACATAGACGGTATCCGCATGGATACCTATCCATATGCCGACTATCAGGCAATGAGTCATTGGATGTATATTATAAATAAGGAGTACCCCAACTTCAATGTAGTGGGTGAATCATGGGTCACCGAACCTGCTTTTACAGCATGGTTCCAAAAAGATTCAAAACTGGCAAAGCCACTGAACAGCAACCTGACTACGGTAATGGATTTCAGTTTCTTTGACAAGGTAAATATTGCTAAGAAGGAGCAGAGCGACGGACAAGGACGAGGCCTCGACCGCATCTATAACAATTTCGTATATGATTTCCTTTATCCTAACCCATTGTCGGTACTGACATTCATAGAGAATCATGATACTGACCGTTACTTAGAAGAGGGACAGGACTTCGCATCATTGAAGCAAGCAATTACTATGTTGCTTACTGTACCTCGCATCCCTCAATTATATTATGGGACTGAAGTATTGCTGAACGGTGTGAAAAACATCACTGATGGCTACGTGCGCAAAGACTTCCCTGGCGGTTGGAAAGGTGACAAACAAAACGCTTTCACTGCAGCGGGTCGTACTGCTGCCCAAAACGAGTGTTTCGATTTCTACAAAACCATTCTTCATTGGCGCAAGGGTAATGAAGTTATTAGCCGTGGTAACATGACACACTTCATTGTAGAAAATAGCGTTTATGCTTATGCTCGCCAACTGAATGACAAGACCGTGTTTGTGATGCTCAACGGAAGCGACAAAGAGACCACTGCAGACCTCAGTATCTATGCTGAAATCCTACAAGGTTATGCATCAGGCAAGGATGTGTTAACAGGAAAAACTATCAAACTGGGCAAAGAGTTGAAGATGCAACCTCGCGAGACACTGCTTATTGAACTATAGAACGACTTCTTTTTCTGCAAATACCTTCAACCTCCCCATCATACAAATGGGGAGGTTTGTTTTTGTTACACTATCTCCCATCCTTATCATAATAGGACATTTACACCAATAAATTGTAAAAATAGAACTTTGATAATTCATATAAAGTTACGAATTTTGCACCCGATGTAAAAGCAAATAAAAACGAAGCAATTAATATGAGATCAGTGACGTTTATGGGACTACTGGCCATGGGATTAGCAATGGGTAGTTGTTCAGACAGAAAAGACACACAAGAGAAAGCTCCTATGCGTGTAAAAACAGAAGTGGTACGATCAACCAGCAACGGTGCAAGTCAATCGTATGTTGGTATCGTGGAAGAACGAGAAGGAACTGCCGTGAGTTTCACTAGCATGGGTGTAGTTCGTCGTATGTTGGTAAACGAAGGACAAACTGTTAGTCGTGGACAACTTATTGCCGACATGGACGATACATCGGCTCGCAACATGCTGGCCATAGCTGAGTCTGGTATGGCTCAAGCTAATGATGCTTTACAGCGTTATGGCATGTTACATGACAATGGTTCGCTTCCTGAAGTAAAATGGGTGGAAATACAGACCAAAGTTCAGCAAGCAGAGTCACAATTGGCTATAGCTAAGAAAAACTTGGCCGACTGCCAACTCATTGCTCCTGTAAGCGGTATTATTGGCAAAAAGAACGTTAATGCCGGCGAGACCGCCATGCCCTCTATGGCTATCGTAACCATTCTTGACATCAGCAGCGTGAAAGTTAAGATCTCAGTACCGGAAACTGAAATCAAGCAAATTGACGACAATACAGAGACTCTGATTGATGTAGAGGCTGCAGGAAAGCAAGTGAAGGGCGGACTGATAGAAAAGGGTGTGCAGGCAGATGCCTTGACACACACCTACCCTGTGCGTATCAATGTTGAAAACGCAGACCGCAAGTTACTTCCTGGCATGGTAGCCAATGTAAGATTAGATAATGGTAATAGCACATCAGCAGCCTTCCCTACCCTGCCTGTAACCAGTGTGCAGAAAAGAGCTGATGGTTCGATGTTCGTATGGGTGATAGATAACGAAAATACCTCTCACCGCAAGACAGTAAACATTGGTCATACCATGGGTACTCGCATCGTAATAACAGATGGTATCACAGATGGACAGCGCGTTGTAACTGAAGGGTATCAAAAACTGAGTGAAGGAACCAAAGTAGCTTATTGATTAAGATGAAAGAGAAAAAAATCAATTGGTTCAAATGGCCGTTGGAACATTATTCTATTTCGTTGCTTCTGGTCGTAATTTTTTTCATAATGGGTATTTACGGTATGTACGTGATGCCCAAAGATGAGTTTCCTGCTTTCACCATCCGTCAAGGCGTGGTGATTGGAGTCTATCCTGGTGCCACTGCAGAGGAAGTTGAGGAACAGCTCACCAAGCCATTGGAGCGTTATTTGTTTACTTATCAGGAGGTAAATCGCGCTAAGACCACCTCTACATCACAAAACGGCATGTGCATCGTTATGGTGCGCCTCAACGATGAGGTAAACAACAAAGATGAAGTATGGAGCAAGGTAAAGCACGGCATTAATACTTTTAAATCAAATCTACCAAGTGGTGTATTGACAGTAATGGTGAATGATGATTTCGGGAACACCAGTGCTCTGCTCATCGCTATGGAAAGTGCTCAACGTAGCTATCGTGAACTGCACGAATATACAGACCAGTTAAGCGATCGTTTACGCCGTATTGAATCGGTAGCCAATGTCAATATTTATGGTGATAAAAAAGAGCAAATCAGTTTGTATATCGACCGCCAGCGCCTACAAGCCTACGGCATCGGCCAGCAAGCTCTTATGGCCCAATTGCAGGCACAAGGCCTCACCACCATAAGTGGCAGTATCGTAAGTGATACCCAACAGACGCCTATTCATGTTAATCCCATAGATAACAACGAGGAAGAATTAGCTAATCTCATCATCTTCAACGATGCCACCTCTGGCAAAGTGGTGCGTGTACGGGATGTTGCACGTGTAGTGCGCGAATATGACCTGTCTGACAATTATATAGAGCAGAACGGACATCCATGCGTGCTCATCTCAATGGAGATGGTTCCTGGCAATAACATTGTGATGTACGGCAAGGAAGTTGATAAGGTGCTAGACGAGTTTCGCCAAGATGTTTTACCTGACGACGTGACCATTACCCGTATCGCTGATCAACCTAAGGTTGTGGGCGGAAGTGTCAGTTCCTTCCTCCGAGACCTTATTATCTCAATGATAGTCATCGTTATAGTGATGCTATTGTTGTTCCCGTTGCGTTCAGCCATTGTTGCTGCCATCACCGTTCCTATAAGTACTTTTATCTCGGTGGCGGTTATGTATATGTGTGGCATCGAACTGAATATGGTGACGCTGGCTGCCCTTATCGTGGTATTGGGAATGGTGGTTGACAACTCTATTGTGGTGATTGACGGCTATCTGGAATACATTGGCAAGGGTATCGCGCCTAAAGAAGCTGCCATAGAATCAGCTAAACAGTATTTCATGCCAATGTCGCTCGCTACCCTTTGTATCTGTATCATCTTCTACCCGTTACTCTACACCATGAAGGGTGCTTTTCACGATGCATTGGAAGAGTTTCCATTGACTATCACAATTAACCTAGTGGTATCTCTTTTCTTGGCTGTGATGGTCATTCCTTTCTTAGAGGTGCTGATTATCAAACCTGAAAAAGTACTAAACACAAAAAAGAAAGACAAACGTTCACTCACCGATATCGTGCAACAGACTTATGATAAGGTATTAGACATTACATTCCAACATCCATGGGCAACAATAGCAGGTGGTATAGGATTGGTGATTCTTTCTTCACTCATTGTGCCCACATTGAAAGTTCGACTTTTCCCTTATGCTGACCGTGACCAGTTTGCTGTAGAAATATTTCTGCCCGAGAGCAAGGGCTTAGATGATACACGTGCAATAGCTGACTCATTGCGTCAGGTGTTGCAAAATGACAAAGACATTACAAACATCACCAGTTTCATTGGTTGCTCATCACCACGTTTCCAAGTGACTTATGCGCCACAAATAGCAGGGCGCAACTATGCACAGTTTATTGTCAATACCTCTTCTCAAAATGCCACGCTAAAATTACTAGCTAAATACCAGCCCGAATGGAGCGAGGCATATCCTGAAGCTTATATCCGCTTCAAACGCTTAGACTACTTAGAGGTTACAGAATTGGAATACCGCTTTTATGGCGATGATTTAGAAGCATTACACGAGGCAGGCGAACAACTGATGGCACGTATGCGTGAAATGCCAGAGGTAGAATGGGTACATAGCGACTTCTTTAATCCCTATCCTATCATCAATGTTAACCTAGACCCAGTAACTTCCGCACAATTAGGCATCAACCGTGCGAGAGCTTCGCTGGGCTTAGCTACTGTTACCAACGATCTTCAGGTGGGTAGTATCTGGGAAGGAGACTATAACCTTCCTGTAGTATTGAAAAACAGCAACGAGCTCACTTATTCTGACATTGAGAACCTAGGTATTACCTCCCCTATTGCCATGCTATCATCAAGTTTACAGAGTATAGGCAGCAACTTCGCTGCTAATGGCAATGTTCCCTTACGCCAGTTTGCTAAGGTAGCTCCTTCTTGGAAAGAAAGTCGCATTATGCACAGAAGCGGCGAACGATGCCTCACGGTAACAGGTCAGTTTGCCCAAGGCGTTTATGCTGCTCCTGTTGAGAGCCGGATTGCCGACATTATGGAAAACGAACTCAATCTTCCAAACGGCATACGCACCGAGGTAGGTGGTGAGATAGAATACGATGCCGAAGCGCTACCACAAATTTTCGGTGGAGTCGCTATCTCTATGGTGATTATTTTCTTCTTCTTGCTATTCAACTTCAAAAAGTATGGTATCACCACCGTGTGTATTGCAGCTCTAGGCTTGATGATGCCAGGAGCATTGCTGGGTCTCGGATTGATGGACCGTACTTTAGGACTAACTTCTGTCATGGGCTTTATTACCTTGATGGGTATGATCATGCGTAATGAGATTTTAATTTTTGAGCATGCTAATGATCTTGTGAAGAAGTTTGTAGATGAACATCCACGCCCTGCTTTCGTAAACAAGGAGATGAAGCGCGAATACTACAAGCAGTATAACGAAGCCGTGAAACAAGCTGCCAGAGATGCTGGCAGTCGACGCATGGTACCCATCTTCCTTACCACAGCCACTACTGCTGTGGGAGTAATACCTATGATTATTGCTCAGACATCGTTCTGGATGCCTGTGGGTGTTACCATCTTTGCAGGAGGCATTGGTTCACTCATTATGGTAGTTACAGTATTACCAGTAGTATATTGGAAAGTTTCGCTTAAGTAAGAGCAAAGGTAAGTTTGCATAGACTATGAACTTGAGTCTTTATGAAAAGTAAATCATTAACGTTATGAAAAGAATAATAATAGTATTAAGCATACTTTGCTATGGTGTAGTTCAGGCACAGCAAACCTATTCACTAGAGCAAATCCTCGACTCTGCTCGCCATAATAACATCACATTGCGCAATGCTAAGCGCAGTGTAGATGCCGCAGAGCAGCAACGTAAGGAAGCTTTCACCAAGTACTTCCCTACCATAAGCGGTACAGGTTTCTGGTTCAAGGCCAACAAGGGTATGGCGAAGATGGACATCAACATGTCCGACTACATCACCCCAGAGATTGCAGCTAGCATTGCCCAGTCGGGCATAATACCCATTGAAGCATTGGCTTCGTTGGGGCAACCTATGAGTATAGAGATGATGAAGAAAGGTGTAATGGGCAGTGTGGTAGCTATGCAACCAGTATTTGCTGGTGGGCAAATCATAAACGGCAACAAGCTTGCTAAGGTGGGTGAAGATGTAAGCCGTCTACAATTGGAGCTTTCTGAGAACGAAGTGGAGAAGACTGCCGAGCAATACTACTGGCAAATTGTATCTTTGGAAGAAAAGCTCAATACGGTGAATGCTGTAGAGAACCTGTTAGCAGACATCAACAAAGATGTAACGGTAGCTGTAAAAGCTGGTGTAGCCATGCGCAATGACCTGTTGCAGGTGGAACTACGCCAGAATGATGTAGAAAGCCAAAAACTCACATTAAACAACAGTATCTCTATTCTGCGCATGATATTGGCACAGTATTGTGGTTTGCAGTCTACAGATTTCACCTTGTCTTACGACCCAGAGGTGCAATCACCCATGCTAGAGAAGCAAGACCATCAGTTGGCATTGCTTAACACACCTACCTACAAACTATTGGATAAGCAAGTTGAAGCTGCCAAATTACAACATAAGATGACGGTGGGCAGTTATCTACCTACTGTAGCTGTAGGTGGTGGTCTAGTATATCACAACATGATGGAATCAGGCCATTCGTTCGGTATGTTGATGGCTACAGTAAGTATTCCCATATCAGATTGGTGGGGAGGTTCTCATGCCATTAAACGTAAGAAGATAGAACGTCAGAAGGCTATCGACCAATTAGCTGATAATTCTGAGTTGCTGAAAATCAACATGCAGAGTGCCTGGAACAATCTAGAGGAAGCTTATAAACAACTCACAATTGCTCAGCGCAGCATCGAACAGGCGACAGAGAATCTACGATTGAATCGCAATTTCTATCAGGCCGGCACCAGTACCATGAGTGACCTACTGGAAGCCCAGTTGCTCTACCAACAAGCACTAGACAAACGTACCGATGCCTACACCAACTACCAAAACAAACTCTTAGCATACAAACAAGCTGTGGGAGAATAACGGCCCTAAACTACCTATTCTGCAACATTTTTTACTGCAATGCCTCGCGTCACTTGACCGAGGCATTACTATTACCCGTCGCAATACTTGTTATGAGTCATTGCAGTATCTCCTATGGGGGTATAACATATATTGCGATAACCCATGGCAGATACTGCGGTCAGTAATAACAAGCATTAACCATAGGGATAGCAAGCTTTAGTCATAGAGATAGCAGATACTACCCATAGGGTTAGGAGACATTAACCATAGGGATACAAAAGTTCACTCAATCAAAAAAGGGGTGCTGTATACAGCGCCCCTGAATAAAATCTGATAAAATCAAATCTTCTGCATCGCCTGCTCAAGATCGGCTATAATGTCATTGACATTCTCAATGCCGACAGAAAGACGGATAAGGTCAGGAGCCACACCTGCTTCACGAAGTTGTTCGTCACTGAGTTGACGATGAGTATGGCTAGCAGGATGTAACACACAAGTACGGGCATCAGCCACATGCGTCACTATAGCCACAAAAACAAGGGCATCCATAAAGCGCACAGCCTCTTCGCGTGTTCCTTTCAGGCCAAAGGCTATGACACCACAAGAACCATTGGGTAGGTATTTCTGTGCAAGTTTGTAATACTTATTACCTTTCAAACCACAATAATTCACCCATGCCACCTTAGGATTAGCTTGCAACCACTCGGCCACCTTCTGGGCATTTTCACAATGGCGTGGCATGCGCAAATGTAATGTTTCCAAACCTAAGTTCAACAAGAAACAATTCTGTGGACCAGGGATAGAGCCTAAGTCACGCATGAGCTGACTTACTATCTTCGTGATGTATGCCTTCTTGCCAAAAGCCTTGGTATAAGTAAGTCCATGATAGCTCTCGTCTGGAGTAGTAAGGCCTGGGAACTTGTCAGCATAAGCTTCCCAATCGAAGTTGCCACTATCAACTACGGCACCACCCACCTGGGTAGCATGACCATCCATATACTTGGTAGTGCTATGCGTTACGATGTCGCACCCCCACTCAAAAGGACGGCAGTTGATCGGTGTAGCAAAGGTATTGTCTACTATCAGTGGTACACCATGTTTGTGTGCCATCTTGGCAAAGCGCTCAATATCGAACACATTGCCACCAGGGTTAGAGATTGTCTCACCAAAGAAACACTTGGTATTAGGACGGAAAGCTGCTTCAATTTGTTCGTCGCTCCAATCAGGATCTACAAACGTGCACTCTATACCTAATTTCTTCAAAGTAACGCCAAAGAGGTTGAATGTGCCACCATAGATGGTATTAGAGGTAATAAAATGGTCGCCTGCCTGGCAGATATTGAAGATAGCATAGAAGTTGGCTGCCTGACCCGATGAGGTAAGCACACAGCCTACGCCACCTTCCAGCTCGTTAATTTTGGCAGCTACAGCATCGTTGGTAGGATTTGCCAATCGGGTATAAAAATAGCCTTCAGCCTTAAGGTCGAACAAATCGGCCATTTCCTCTGTACTGCTATATTTAAATGTAGTGCTCTGATAAATAGGTAATACGCGTGGTTCGCCATTTTTTGGCTGCCATCCACCTTGCACACAAATGGTCTCTAAATTTTTCTTCATATTATCATGTATTATTTACTTTCATCTTAAATCGTTGGCAAAGATAATAAATTTTCCTATCTTTGCACGCTATTAAAATAAATCATTATTAAAGAAATGGAAAAAGTAGTAAGCGGCATTCGTCCTACAGGTAACCTGCATTTAGGTAACTATTTTGGAGCAGTGAAGAGCTTCGTGGCTATGCAAGACAAATATCAAAGTATGTTTTTCATTGCCGACTGGCATTCATTGACGACACATCCTAAACCAGAGAATATACAGAATAGCGCACGCACAATATTAGCAGAATACTTAGCTTGTGGTATTGATCCCCAGAAGGCACCAATCTATGTACAAAGCGATGTAAAGGAAACCCTGGAGCTGTATCTGTATCTGAACATGAACACCTACTTAGGTGAACTGGAACGTGTGACCACTTTTAAGGAGAAAGCCCGCAAGCAACCAGACAATGTGAATGCTGGCCTGTTGACCTACCCTACTTTGATGGCTGCTGACGTACTGCAGCACAGGGCACACAAGGTGCCAGTCGGCAAGGACCAGGAGCAGAACATGGAGATGATGCGCAAATGCGCCCGCCGTTTTAACAATATATATGGTGTAGAGTTTTTCCCAGAACCTCAGAACTTCTACTTTAACGCAACGGCACTGAAAGTGCCTGGACTGGATGGCAGTGGCAAGATGGGCAAGAGCGAAGGCAACTGTATCTATTTGCGAGATGATGACAAGACCATTCGCAAGAAAGTGATGAAGGCTGTGACTGATAATGGTCCACAAGAGCCGAACAGCAAGCGTCCAGAGGTAATTGAGAATCTGTTTACCTTTTTGAAGATAGCCTCTACTCCTGAAGCTTATCAGTATTTTGATGAAAAGTGGAACGACTGCACACTACGTTATGGCGACTTGAAAAAACAGATAGCAGAAGATTTGGTGAACATCGTAGCTCCTATCCGTGAAAAGATTGAGGAATACAGTGCCAATACAGTATTACTTGACAAGGTAGCGAAAGAAGGTGCCGAGTATGCGCGCCAAAGTGCATCGGAGACACTGAAAGAGGTTCGTAAGATTATTGGCTTTAGAATCTATTGAATTTCCTTCTATTGAAGATGGGAAAGATACAAATACGGCACACTACTCTGAAAGACCTGCCTACCATTCTAGCATTGATAGAGAATGGCAGACAGATTATGAGGAGTGACGGTAATTTACATCAATGGAGTGGCGACAGTCCATCAACTGATTTAATCATAAAGGATATAGAGAACGGATACAGCTATTTGTGTATTGAGGACGGAAAAGCCATCGGCACATATGCCTTTATCCCAGGTCCTGATCCCACGTACTTGAAGATTTATGAAGGAGCATGGGTGGAAACAAAGAGTCCATATTACGTGATACACCGTATGGCAAGTACGCCTGAAAGTCATGGCGTCTTTTCTGCTACCATGGATTATTGCTTCCAAGTAACCAACAATATCCGCATTGATACACACCGAGATAACCACATCATGCAGCATAATCTATTAAAGCATGGTTTTCAGTATTGTGGGATAATATATCTCGTGAATGGAGATGAGAGGTTAGCGTATCAACGATTGAACAATGAACATTAAATAAAAAAGGCTGCAGAATACTGCAGCCTTTAATAATTAGTCTGTAAAAGATTATATTCCAAGAGAAGCACGAACAGCCTCAATCTTCTTAGCAGCTGCTGCATCGGCAGCTACATAGTCGGCAGCACTCTTGAGAGTGCCCTTTACCTCCATGTAGAACTTAATCTTAGGCTCTGTTCCTGATGGACGCACACTGACTTTGGTATTGTCTTCTGTATAGAACTGCAACACATTAGAAGTGTCTGGCATATCCATATCGCTGACGTTACCATTTCCATCAGTCTGCTTCAAGGTCTTGTAATCCTTTACTAAAGTAACCTTAGAGCCTGCCAATTCCTTTGGACTATTTTCACGTAGGTTCACCATCATCTGCTGAATTTCCTCAGCACCACTCTTGCCAGGCTTCACCACATTAACAGTGTATTCCTTAGAGAAACCATATTCTAGATAGATATCCATCAGCACCTCATAGAGAGTCTTACCATTGTCCTTTGCCCATGCACAGATTTCAGCCAGCAATGCACAAGCAGAAACGGCATCCTTATCGCGAACAAAGTCTTCAGCTAAGAAACCATAGCTTTCCTCGCCGCCACCAATGTACTGTTTAACGCCCTCAGACAGACGGATTTCACGCGCAATCCACTTGAAGCCAGTGTAGCAATCACGCATCTCTATATTATTCTTCTCCGCTATCTGACGAATTACCTCGGTAGTCACGATGGTCTTTACTACGAACTCGTTGCCAACCATCTTGCCTAACTTCTTGCGGTTAGTGATGATGTAGTATAGGAACAACAAACAAGTCTGGTTACCATTGATGAGTACCCATTCACCTTTATCGTTCTTGCAAGCCATACCCACACGATCAGCATCAGGGTCACTTGCCATCACAATATCTGCATCAATGTCTTTAGCCAGCTTGATAGCCAAAGTCAAAGCCTCAGCATTCTCTGGGTTAGGGCTAACAACCGTTGGGAAATCACCACTTTTCACCATCTGCTCTGGTACGCAGTGTACATTCTCAAAGCCCCATAGTTTAAGAGACTGAGGAATGCCGTTCATACCAGTGCCATGCAGTGGAGTATAAACGATACTCAAGTCTTTCTGACGCTTAATTACATCTGGGTCGATGCAAATGGTATGTACTTGATCCCAATAAATCTTATCGATTTCGGCACCAATAATCTCAATCAAGTCAGGATTGCCTTCAAATTTGATATCCTGCACCTTTACCTTGCCAACTTCGTCAATGATTCCTTTGTCATGTGGAGCCAGCACTTGTGCACCATCTTCCCAATAAGCCTTGTAGCCATTGTATTCACGAGGATTATGAGAAGCAGTAAGGTTGATACCAGCCTGGCAGCCCAAATAACGGATAGCAAAACTCATCTCTGGAGTAGGACGCATATCGTCGAAGAGATAAACCTTGATGCCATTGGCAGAGAAGATATCGGCAGACTTCTTTGCAAAGAGGTCGCTGTTGTTACGGCAGTCATAACCGATAGCGACAGAGATCTGTTCTCTATCCTTAAAGTTTTTCTTCAGATAGTTAGCAAAGCCCTGGGTAGCAGCACCCACTACATAGATATTCATGCGGTTAGTACCGGCTCCCATAATGCCACGCAGACCACCCGTACCAAACTCCAAATCACGGTAGAAGCATTCTATCAGCTCTGTCTTGTCAGGGTTATCCAGCATACGTTTCACTTCAGCCTGAGTTTCGGCATCATATGCCGGGGTAAGCCACTGTTGGGCTCTCTCAGTAACCTGTTTGATTAATTCCTGGTTTTCCATGATATATTTATTTTTACGTTAATTATTTTGGCATAACATAACGGTCGCCCGTCTGACGAGCGATCTCTTCTTGCAATCCCTTTGGTATGCCGGGACGCACTAACTTACGGTCAATCTGCTTGGTATTTTTACCTATATAGGTGGTAGAAGGCATACGCTTTATTACGCCATCATTATATTTCACAACAAGGTACTCACCTAACTTCTTCCAAGTATCAATAGTATTCATAGATACCATATTACTGTAGTTAGTGAGATAAGCTTTCGCCTTAGCAGGATCTTGCTGGTAAAGAGCCAACGCTGTAGACTCAATGGCATCCTGCACCTGGAAGAATGTGTTTTCTAAATCACTTTGTATAGCTTTCACGTCCTCTATCATAAGGTCATAACGAGGATATACCATATTAGCAACCCAGTTCATCACCCAAAAGGCAGAATTAAATGAGAACGTAACATCGTTTGCCCCATCAATACCATCTTTATAACATGCCGGTACAACATCTGTACAGCAATATACTGGAGTAAAGACTGTCATGTTGGCATCGTCACAACCGAACCAGAACACACCGCCTATTGGGTCAACCATATTGGAACGCAACTGAGATACAAACACCCAAGCTGATTGTTGTGTAGAAATGGGACGCTCGTTGAAGTACTGTTTTCCATCCACCTCAAATGACAATGGAGATAAACGGTAAGGCGTATGGTATGCGCCAGCACCAACATCTTGTGTAATATCTAACGTTGTGCCTTCATAGTGGTCACGCATCATATTCTGAACATCCTGCAAGGTTAGTTTCTTGTTGGGTCTCACATACAAAGGCATAGGCTCTGACGAAGTACCCAAGATATAAGGCAGGAACTCATTTCCACGGTCGGTATAGCGGTTATAAAAACTCCAAACGCGAGCCTCGCAATAACGCAGACCACCAAAATCCAAAGGATTATAAGTATCAGCAAAGTCAAAGTCTTTATTAACGCCATTGAAATAGCCTTTCTCACGAGCAAAGGAAATAACATCGGATGCGTACATTACATTTTCCTTGTCATCCATATTGAACTTATGGATGCGACTCTGATTAGCATGAGCAGCAATACAATCATCAGGTATTCTTACTGCTACCCATACAGCGCCACGATTACCAGTGCCCTTGCCAATCATTTCCATGATCCAAGCCTCATTTGGATCAGCTATAGAGAACGACTCTCCACTGCTGGCATAGCCATATTGCTGTACCAAGTCTGTCATTACACGGATAGCTTCACGGGATGTGCGTGAGCGTTGCAAGGTGATGTATATTAGTGAACCATAATCAATAATACCATTTTTATCAACCAATTCCTCTCGTCCGCCAAAGGTAGTCTCACCAATAGAAACCTGAAATTCATTCATGTTGCCTATTACATTATAAGTCTGTGCCACTTGGGCAATCTGCCCATGATAGGTACCATCATCCCAGTCGTAGATATCAATCATCTCCCCTTTCTCATGCGTACTAGCTGGAGAGTGATATAAATATCCAAACATTCCGTAAGAATCAGCTGAATAAGAAATCATAACCGATCCATCGGCTGACGCATTCTTGCCGACAATCAAGTTAGTACACGCTAAAGTGTTAATGCTTGCTGCGAATATTGCCATCAATGCAATTGAGAGTCTTTTCATATTTACCATGTAAAATTATAAATTTCAGTTATTGTATTGCCACATTCATCTGTGGCAGTGAACACCAATTCATGCTTACCTCCCTTATGAACATGCTCAGGGTCAAGATAGCATACTATATGATTATTCACAGAGTTGTATTTTCCAAATAGAGCATACTGTCCATCTATCGTACCCCGATAGTTACTGATGCTTGTATGTTCATCTTCAACTTGAAGAGTTATTGCACCATTTCTGCTCCATTGCTGAGGATTCAGTGGTTTCACTACTGGCGGGATAGTATCAACACCGATGGTAAAAGTTCCTATCTCCCGTACCTTTGCCTTCATATACCCGTCTTCATACTTTCCACCTAAGCTATATCGCTTCCCTTTACTGTCAATACCTGCCACATAATACTTACCCATATCTTCAACAGGCACCTGTGTAAGACCTAAACTAATATCGGCATAATCATGCAATGCTATAGTTTGCTCACTCAGTTGATAGGTAAACGCTACGTCTTGGCTGTTTTTGGAAACTTTATAATCTAAATAAAGATCGTCATACAATCTTCCTCGTGGCACCACCATATCAATGCCTGGTTGCTGAAGTATATTTACTTCATCCCAATGGAATATAATTTGGTTTTCATCATTCGCCTCTGAAATATCCTGTTGCTTTCCTATAATAGTGAACTCTGCCTTTGATGTATTACCAAGTCCGTCAGACAAAGTATAAACTAAATGATATGGCCTTTCTTCATCGATGGTTAGTAAACCTCGATTTCCATTACTTGCCTTTAGCATACGTAATTTGTTGCCCGGCTCAATAAAAGATTTCATGTATTGACCTGCAGTCCATGAATTTATATAACGATGCTCACTCTCTGCAAATCGTGATACCTCACTACGGAAAACTTCCTCTCCATCAACCTCCAAAACCAAAAACTTGACACCATAACGGTTGCTGACTGTTTCCATGTGATCATAGGCTTTGAGGCCAACACCAATAAGTCCCCAAGCTGTGATAGGTTTCAGTGGAGTTTTAGCATTAATAGCATATGTTTTGATCTTAGTCTGTCCGTCAACAACTCCCTTGCCTCGCACAGGAGACACCATGAAGCCCTCAGCCTCTGGTGCTATATGGTCTTTCACTACTTGACGGAAAAAAGGAAGAGGATCAACAAACTCATCAGTTTTCACCTCAACTGCATCCAAATGCAGATGAGGGCCGAAAGAATAACCTGTATTGCCACTATAAGCAATAATATCTCCTGCCTTTACAAGATACTCGCTAGTTTCAGGAATAATATCTACCTCCCACTGCTCCTGTTCATATTGAATTTGCTTCACTCGTTCATCTATTGCAGGAGTAAACTTACTTAGATGACGATATATCAAATAATAGCCATTGTCATAGGTTACATTCAATACATAGCCAGATCCTGTGTTAACACGGATACGGGAAATATAACCGTTTGCCTGTGCCCTGATAGGCTTACCAGTTGTACCTTGTGTCTTTATATCAAGTCCTCCATGAAAATGGTTAGCACGGATTTCACCATAGTTACCAGAGAAGACCATTGGGAAATCGAAGGGGGACAGATAAACATCTGTTCCCCCTTGTGCCATTGCCACAAGGCTAAGCAATACTAACAAGCCTGTCAAATATAGTTTCTTCATGCAATATCTTCTACAATTCATCTCACAAATATAAGGATAATCCTTAAATTAATGAAATGCAAGTAGATTTTTATGCAAAAAAGTCTAAATATACGACAAGCTTAGAATGAATAGCATGCTCCTGCCATTATCCATCTCCCGGGTTGTGGCACATTGCCATAATCATAATACGTCTTATCAAAAAGGTTGTTTGCCTCAACGTATAGCTTATACTTATCTGCATTCCATGAGAGACGTGCATCAAGTAAAGAATAAGCCCCGTATGGCTTCACCTCACCACTGAGCAATTGGTAGTTACCTTTACGCTCCTGAAGACGATAAGATAGATTTAAAAACAGATGGGAGTATAGGTTGAAATCAGCTTGCGCCGTGAACTTATGCTTGAGGTACTCCAATGCATACTGCGACTGCATATAACTCTCCAAATCTTTATCCTGGTCAATATAACTATATGCTAAGTTTATATTGCGCAAGAAACGTTGTTCGGGTAACATAGTAAGGAAGTCGAAATAGAGACTTGCCTCCACCCCAATGGAGTTTACTTTGGTATGGTTTACAGACTCCCACACAGCCTCATCACCCATGCGCGTATCACGTATCCAATCAATCATATTCTTGCCATGATGATGATAGACACTTACACTTCCTCGTATACCACCAGACAAGTACTTAAGTCCTACCTCATAAGCTTGCATCTCTTCTGGCTTTAGGTATTTATCCGCTTTGTGCCCACCTACAGAGTAGTAGAGCTCTGTAAATGACGGCATACGCAAAGATGTATTAAACGAAACATAAGCTTTAAAGTGTCGCGCAAACTTCCAGCTAGCATCCACCCCTGGATAAAGTCTGAAAGGCATCTCATTCCAAGTGTTCTTCACGGCAATAACCCCAGCACTTAGAGTGAAATTTCTCAACAATATATTATGTTCCAAATGGAAACTCAAATTGCTTCGGTTCAAGCCCAACGTATATTGCCTATCAGTGCCATGAATAAACAATGGTCGGTTCAGTGGTTCGCCTAGGTTACCACTTACAAGGTCTTCGTTACGAAACTCAGCACCGAAAGCAGTCTTACCCAACGACCAATCGATATAACTATTCAGGTTAATACCAAATACATCAGTCCGATGATAGTTAAAAGGAACTTTATCTTCACTACCACGGAAGAGTTCAAACCTGTCGTGGCTGCGGTTCCAATAAATGGTGGGTTTAAAGTGGAACAAACCTTTCGTTTCTGCCTGAATAGCTGTAAAAAGTTTGAAGGTATGTTCAAACTGGTCATCGAACTTGGCACTGTAGAATGTATTAGAGCCGAAATTCTTATTGCTAAGTCCTGCATGCCATGACAGAGACAAGTCATCTGTGTCATAGTGTCCTTGATAAAACATTTTCTGCGTCTTGAAATCGCTATTGAGGGATCCAGACTGAGTTCGGCTATAGCCATCACTTCGCGTATAAGAAGCTGATAGCTGGTTGTTCAATTTGCCACGTAGGAGATTAACCCTTCCACCACCAGAGACATATCCAAAAGATCCAGCCTCTAAATGCACATCGGCACTGGTTTTATCTGCTTTTCGGGTGACTATATTGATGGCACCAACCAAAGAAGAGGTGCCATACACGCGCCCTGCAGGTCCTTCGAGAACCTCGATACGTTCAATTTCAGAAATATCAACTGGGAAATCGGCTGCATTGTGACCTGTCTGAGGGTCGTTAATGTTTATGCCGTTGAGAAGGATGGTAATTTGTTCGTTGGTACCTCCACGAACACTGATGTCGGTCTGAGCTCCAATAGGGCCTCGCTGGCGGACATCCACGCCTGCAGCGAGTTTTAGTAAGTCGTTAACACTTTGCGCAGGGGCGGCAGCTATTGCCTCACGATCCAGCACAGTTACCATTCGCGCTGACTGACCTAACGTCAGTGGCGCACGACTGCTTGTCACTTCCACTTCCTCTAACTCGTAAAGTTTTTCCTGGCTCTGGAGAGAAGTAACGACCTGTGCTGTTGCCGAGTCAGGTGTTGCGAATGTAAGTATTGCCACAGACAACACACCGATGGTCACTTCTACTTTCAGACTGCGGAAAGCCGAATACGAGTCATTCTGGAACTGGCGGAAACGCACAGTCTTCCTTGACTGAAATTCTTTACCTTTCATCTGTTTATTATATTACTATTAAACTCTTTAATCAAAAACTATTCATTCTACTATAAAGTTCTTGGAAATAGCTGTAAATGAAGCAACTTGCTCTTCAACCCACGAGTTGGACATACCCAATTCTAATGCCATAAATTCGGCTACAGAAGGTGCTACTCTTAAGGCCTCTTTAGCATCAACAAACAATAGTCTGACTCTACGTGCTAACACATCATCCAAAGTACGGGCCATCTCATGTCTTACCGCCCAAGCTACCTCACCGTAAGTATAGTCAAAATGCGATGATATTTTTTCTTGATACTTAGAATTCTCTTGCTCCAGTTGATGAAGAGCTGGTTCATCACTACCATATATATAATAATGACTGGCAAGATCGGGATTAGGTCGCCAACCGTGAATCTTCAATGTCTTAGTTATACATTTGCGATTCTCAACAAGTTTTAAGGCAATCGCTCTGTCAATGGTATCCTCCGCCATCAATCTATAACTTGTCCATTTACCACCTGTAATAGTAATCAATCCATTATCCGAAACAATAATTTTATGGCTGCGTGATATTTCTTTGGCACTTTTCCCTTCCTTTTTAGGTGCAGCCAAAGGCCTTTGGCCAGCATATACGCCCACGATATCCTTACGAGTGGGTGCTGGAACCATATATAGCCCTGCCGTTTTTAGAATAAAGTCAATTTCTTCTTCCAAAGCATGTGGTTCACTCTCTGGATGGTCACGCAGCACATCGGTAGTTCCTACCACCACCCTATTATGCCAGGGAACAGCAAACAACACCCTACCATCACTTGTCTTAGGCACCATCAAGGCATCGTCGCTTTGAAGAAACTTCATATCCAACACAAGATGGGTACCCTGACTTGGTTTAACCATTGGTTTATGCCCCACCTCATCCAGTTTCATCACTTCATCCACAAATATTCCTGCAGCATTAATAACTGATTTAGCTCGTAGTTCGTAAAGATTGCCAGTTTCATTATCTATAGCTTTTACACCACATATTTTGCCTTGAGCATTATGCATTAGCTCAACAACTTTAAAATGGTTAATCGCGACACCACCATGCTCTATGCAGGTTTCTGCCAGATTGACTGCCATACGAGAATCATCAAACTGTCCATCATGGTAAACAACACCTCCTTTTAAACCTTGTTGTTTAATAGCAGGCAGTCTTTGCAATACACTCTTTTTACTGATAAATTTGGAATGGCCATAGCCGAATCCTGCAGATAGCAAGTCATAAAAAGTGAGACCACAAAAATACAGAAAGTTTTCCCACCAGGTATAATTAGCTATTACGAATGACTGGTTTTTAACTAGATGAGGAGCATTTGCCTTCATTCGCCCTCTTTCATGTAATGCCTCTAACACCAACATCACATCTCCTTTTTGGAGATATCGTACACCACCGTGCACCAGTTTAGTGCTGCGGCTAGACGTACATTTAGCAAAGTCATCTTGCTCGAGCATAACCACCTGATATCCTCGGGAAGCTGCATCAACAGCACATCCTAAACCTGTAGCACCACCTCCGATGACTACGAAATCCCAAATCTTATCACGATTTTGGATTCTATTAATTTGCTCTTCTCTTTTCATAGCCTATAGATTAAAAAAAACAGTCACGATAAATAGAGAATCGCAACTGTCTTTTTCTTGTTATCAACCTTAATCATTTCTATGTCGGGGTACCAAGATTCGAACTTGGGACCCCCTGCTCCCAAAGCAGGTGCGCTAACCGGACTGCGCTACACCCCGAAGGCTTTCTTTCAAAAGCGATGCAAAGGTAAGACATTATTTTCAATCATGCAAATAATCTTTCACTTTTTTTCAAAAAAACTGAGGGAAAAGAAATTCACATTCCCTTTCCCCCATTCACTACAACATCTAATTCAAAAACTTACAGAGAGATTTAATATGTTTTGTCTGTTATTATCCGATGCAAATATAAATAAGATTTTTTATTAAACAAAAAAAAATCAAAAAAATTTATATATATCACACATTTTTTACTGAATGATGTCTAATGAGCGGAAACATTTCAATAAATGATCCACCGCAAAGTCTATCTGTTCCTTTGTATGAGTAGCCATTAGTGCAACACGCACCAAAGTGTCTTGTGGTGCACAAGCAGGTGGTATTACAGGATTAATGAAGATACCCTCATCAAAAGCCAATTTTGTAACAGCAAAGGTCTTGTAAGTATCACGAACATACAAAGGAATAATAGGTGACTGGGTATCGCCAATCTCAAAACCTGCATCACGGAACTTCTCTAAAGCATAATTAGTAATCTCCCACAACCTTTCTTGACGTTCTGGCTCATTCTGAATAATATGAAGAGCTTCAATCGTGGCTGCAGTAGCTGCAGGAGTACTGCTTGCCTGGAAAATATATGAACGTGCACTATGACGTAATGCATTAATAATAGCAGATTCAGAAGCGACAAAACCTCCAAGGGAAGCAAGTGACTTACTAAATGTACCCATTATAAGATCCACTTCATCTGTCACGCCAAAATAATCGCACACACCACGTCCTTGCTTACCAAACACGCCAATGCCATGAGCCTCATCTACATATACACAAGCATTATATTTCTTTTTCAATCGAATGATTTCAGGCAGATTGGCCAAATCGCCTTCCATAGAGAAAACGCCATCAACCACAATCAATTTAATCGCATTGGGTTCGCACTTCTTGAGTTCCTTCTCCAATGCATCCATATCATTATGCTTGTATTTAAGTTGGGTAGCAAATGAAAGACGACGGCCATCAACAATCGAAGCATGATCACGGTCGTCGCATATAATATAGTCACCACGTCCTACCAATTGGGGGATAACACCTTCATTTACAGTGAAACCTGTTGAGAAGCACAATGCTTCGTCTTTACCTAAGAACGCTGCAAGTTCTTTTTCAAGTTGAACGTGAATATCAAGTGTTCCATTTAACAAACGTGAGCCAGCACATCCTGTACCATATTTTTTTGTTGCTTCGATTGAAGCATCAATAATTCTTTGGTCATAAGTTAAGCCCGTATAAGCGTTAGATCCAAACATTAGGACTTTTTTACCGCTCATCATGACTTCGGTGCCCTGGTGACTGTCAATCTCTCGGAAATAGGGGTAGACGCCTTTAGCCTTGTAATACTGAGGTTCTTGGTATTTACCTAACTTCTCTGATAGTAAACTCATTTTTTTAAAAAATTTTATTATCGTTTAAACAAGGCTGCAAATTTACAAAAAATAGTTTGTATCATTGCACACTTTTTATAAAAAAGTGAATAATCATATCATTTTTTATTCAAAGAAATATTTATAGATTCTATATATGACAATACATCATCTTTACCAACTCCTGTAAGAGAGGATGTTATAAAATAAGGAGGCAACTCTTCCCACTGTTCTTTCAATTTCTCTATATATCCTCTAATATTGTTTTCAGTTCGTGACTTAGACTGCTTATCTGCTTTTGTAAAGACTATAACAAAAGGCACTTGGTTCTCGCCAAGCCAGTTCATAAAATTCATGTCAATAGCTTGTGGTTCCAAACGGCTGTCAATCAGCACAAACAAGCAAGTCATCTCCATACGATTCTCAAGATAAGAACCTATAACTCGCTGAATATCTGCAACTCCCTTTTTACTTCGGTTTGCATATCCATAACCAGGCAAATCCACTAAATACCATTGTTTGTTGATTAAAAAATGATTAATAAGTAGCGTTTTGCCAGGAGTTGAAGATGTCATTGCCAATTTTTTATTACCTGTCAGCATGTTGATAAGACTGGACTTGCCCACATTACTTCTTCCAATAAAAGCATATTCTGGGAAACCAGTCTTCGGGCATTTATTCACATCTGTATTACTAATAACAAATTCAGCACTAGTTATCTTCATTGTTCTTATTCAATAATTTAATCATATACTCAGCCAAACGATTTTTGACTTCATCCATGGGTACATCTGTTTTCAATTCTTTGGCTATTGAAGTTACACCCTTATCAATAAAGCCACAAGGGTTAATGTAACTAAAATAACGGAGATCTGTATTTACATTTAGTGCCAACCCATGCATAGTAATATACCGACTACTTCTCACTCCGATGGCACATATTTTACGAGCGCGAGGCGTATAAGCATCTAGCCACACACCTGTCGCTTTCTCCATACGCATTGCTTGAATGCCGTAGGAAAAGCAAACATGAATTACAGCTTCTTCTATCAAATGGACATATTCTTTTAGCCCAAGATGAAAATGTTCCAGATCAAGAATGGGGTAACAAACCAACTGTCCAGGGCCATGATAGGTAATATCTCCTCCCCTGTCGATTTTATAGAAAGACGCTTTTAATTGCTGCAATTGCTGTTCAGAAACTAATAAATTAGCAGCTTTCCCACTACGCCCCAGCGTATAGACATGAGGGTGTTCACAAAGAACAATACGGTCAACAGTTGCTGATTCTCCTCTTTGTTTTTGTTCTATCTTTTGATGGAAAAGGAGCTCTTGCCTTTCCCATGCTTTTGCATAATCAATGAGTCCCCAGTCTTCCGTAATCAGATTTCTCATGTTTTTTTCTTTATGATTGCAAAGATAAGAAAAATAATTTGTATCTTCGCTATCTGAATTTGCATATTCATATTAACAGCCATAGGCATGAAAAGACAATTTGTCATTACAATCTTCATTTTACTTACTTCCAGTATCTTTTTTTATGGATGCCAACAAGATAGGAAACTAGCAGGTCACCTAAAGTATGACAATATCATACTAGAGGAAAGTCAGCACTTATTTGCAGAAGAAAACAAGCCTCAAGCAAAATTGAGAATTAATTTTTCTTTCATCAAGGAATCTTCTGATGAAAAAATGAAAGACAGCATTAATCATATGTTACAAGGACTCGTGTTTGGGAACAAATTCGCTACACAAGATCCACAACAAGCCGTTAGACTGTACGCCAACAATTACTTTTCCAACTATCGTAAAGATCTGGAACCTATGTATCGTGATGAGAGCGCAGATATCGGTGGAGAGCCTAACGATATTTGGTACTCATATGAACACGAGACAGAGACTAAAGTGGAATATTACGACAAGCACCTTCTAACCTATAGGTTTTATTTGGAAGAGTTTACTGGAGGTGCCCATCCCGTTTATTTTACCAATTTCTTGAATATTGATTTACGCACATTAAAACAGATAGAGCTGAATGATTTACTAATAGGTGAATATGATGAAGAATTAACAGAGATGCTCATCACCCAACTTATGGAAGATACTGGGGCATCTACAAAAGAAGAATTAGAAGAGTTAGGATATGGCACCACCGCTGATATCATACCAACTGAGAATTTCAAGTTAACGCCTGGAGGCATATCATTCCTTTATAACATTTATGAAATAGCTCCTTATGTCATCGGGCCTGTAGAAATTGATTTAAGTTTTAGACAGCTTGAGCCTATTCTAAATACAGAATATATGATTGTAAAAGAATTAAAGAATTAAAGTTTTCTTTTTATTTGAATTATCGATGGATAATAGCCGATGGGAAATAATTATAAAGTATTTCGACGGACTGACTTTGGAACAACAAAGACAGTTTAAAGCATTGGGAAACTTATATGAAGATTGGAATGCCAAAATCAATGTGATATCTCGCAAGGATACTGACAATCTATATGAACATCACGTATTACATTCTTTAGGCATTGCCAAAGTCATTAACTTTAAGCCTGGTACTATGGTTATGGACTTGGGTTCAGGAGGTGGTTTCCCAGGTATTCCATTAGCTATTTTCTTTCCTGAAGTTAAGTTCCACCTCATTGATAGCATAGGCAAGAAAATACGCGTAGCTACTGAAATCAGTCAAAGTATTGGTTTGAAAAATGTTTCTTTCGCACATGAAAGAGCTGAGGAAGAGAAAGCTAAATTCGACTACGTCGTTAGTCGTGCAGTAATGCCCCTTGGAGATTTAGTAAAATTAGCCAAGAAGAACATTAAGAAACAGCAGCAAAATGCTTTACCTAATGGCATTATTTGCCTGAAAGGAGGGGGATTAGAACAAGAGATTTCTCATCTAAAAAGCAGGAGTCTGACATGGGACCTTTCTGATTATTTTGACGAAACATATTTTGAAACAAAGAAAGTAGTATTTACAGCTATATGAAAATAAAGAGATTTGAATTTAACATGTTCCCCGTAAACTGCTACGTATTGTGGGATGATACCCACGAAGCAGTTCTGATAGACCCTGGGTGCTATTATGAGGAAGAAAAAACTGCCCTAAAAGATTTTATTACTAGTAATGAGTTAGTAGTGAAGCATCTTCTGAACACCCATCTGCACATAGACCATATCTGTGGCAATCCTTTTTGTGAGAGGACCTTTGGCGTTAAAAGCGAGGCACATGAAGCTGACCTCTTTTGGATAAAAGAGGCTCCCAAACAAAGCAGAATGTTTGGAGTAAAGTTGGATCAAGAGCCTGCGCCACCTTCTACACATCTACACGAAGGTAATTTCGTTTTCTTTGGAAACACTAAGCTTGAAGTAATTCATGTGCCAGGTCATTCACCTGGTAGCATCGTTTTCTATTGTGCAGCAGACAATTGTTTGTTTTCTGGTGATGTCCTTTTTCAAGGCAGCATAGGACGAGCTGACTTAGCTGGTGGTAATTTTGATACACTGATAGAAGGTATTTGCGAGAAATTGTTTGTTCTTCCAGACGACACTATTGTTTACCCTGGGCATGGAGCGCCTACATCTATTGGAATAGAAAAGACAGAGAATCCCTTTTTCAGGATTTAATTGCATTCTCTGAAAAAAAGATAGTATTTATTAAAGTATAATAACCTAAAAACTATATGAAAACTGACCTTTTAGTAAATCGTCATGTCGGCATTAATGAAGCCGATGAGCAGTTGATGTTACAGAAAATAGGTGTAAAAAACCTTGACGAGTTGATTTACAAAACAATCCCTAGTGACATCCGCCTAAAGGAGCCTTTAGACTTGCCCGTAGCTATGACAGAATATGAGTATGCTAAACACATAGCTGAATTGGGAGCTATGAACAAGTTGTATACCACGTATATTGGCATGGGATGGTACAACACCATCACACCTGCTGTTATCCAGCGCAATGTATTCGAAAACCCTGTATGGTACACCTCCTATACACCCTATCAGTCAGAGGTATCACAAGGTCGTTTAGAGGCACTCATGAATTTTCAAACAGCCATTTCCGACCTAACAGGTATGCCTTTGGCAAACTGCTCGTTGCTGGACGAAGCGACAGCTGCCGCTGAAGCTATTACTATGATGTATAACCTCCGTTCTCGTACTCAGCAGAAAGCAGGAGCTAATGTTGTTTTTGTTGATGATAGCATTTTCCCACAGACACTGGCCGTTATGAAAACACGTGCAGTTCCGCAAGGGATTGTCATCAAAACAGGTAATTACAAAACTGCAGTTCTGACGCCAGAAGTTTTTGCATGCATCGTTCAATATCCTAATGCAAACGGCAACGTGGAAGATTATCACGAATTTGTTAATAAGGCACATGCTTCAGAATGTAAGGTTGCTGTAGACGCAGACATTTTAAGTTTGGCCCTACTGACACCTCCTGGAGAATGGGGCGCTGATATTGTTTTTGGCAGTTCACAGCGTTTAGGTACACCCATGTATTATGGTGGTCCTTCAGCAGCCTTCTTTGCTACACGAGATGAATACAAACGTCAAATGCCAGGACGCATCATTGGTTTGTCAAAAGACAAATATGGAAAGACCTGTTTCCGCATGGCTTTACAAACCCGTGAACAGCACATCAAACGCGAAAAGGCGACTTCAAACATTTGCACATCGCAGGCTTTGTTAGCTAGCATGGCTGGTTTTTATGCCGTATACCACGGGCAAGAAGGCATTCGCACCATTGCCGAACGCATACATAGCATTGCTTCACTTTTGGCAAAAAAATTAGAATCATACGGCTACAAGCAGTTTAACGAGCAATACTTTGATACGCTCCATTTAGGTTTGCCTAAGGGAACGACAATTGAACAGCTGAAAGCCGTAGCTCTTCAACATGAGATTAATTTACATTACTTCAGCAATGGACATGTGGGATTGAGCATTGACGAGACCACAGACATCTCAGCTGTTAATGAGTTGTTGCGCATTTTTGCAACAGCTGCTCAGCATGAGTTTGAAGCTATTGATGACGTACCAATTATTAATAACATTAATAAGATTTTTTTACGCACGTCTGCTTACCTAACACATGAAGTATTCCAGAAATATCATACCGAAATGGAGATGATGCGATACATCAAACGACTCGACCGTAAGGATATCTCTCTTACTCACTCCATGATTTCATTAGGTTCATGCACCATGAAGATGAATCCTGCTTCAGAGATGTTGCCTCTGAGTCGAGCTGAATTTGCTAACCTCCATCCATTAGTACCTGCTGACCAGGCATTAGGTTATCGCAAGCTGATAGATAACCTCTGCGAGGAGCTGAAAATCATCACAGGTTTTGATGGAGTGACATTACAACCGAACTCTGGCGCTGCTGGCGAGTACACAGGTTTGCGTATTATCCGCTCTTATCTGGAAAGCATTAACCAGCCACAACGAAACATAGTTCTCATTCCAGCTTCGGCTCATGGCACCAATCCAGCTTCGGCTGTTCAGGCAGGCTTTACTCCTGTTACCGTTGCTTGCGACGAGAAAGGCAATGTTGATTTGAATGACCTGCGCGAGAAAGCAGAAACCAACAAGGATTCATTAGCTGCTTTAATGATTACCTACCCTTCTACTCACGGTATTTTTGAGGTAGAGATTAAGGAAATATGCAATATCATCCATGCCTGTGGAGCACAAGTATATATGGATGGTGCCAACATGAATGCACAGGTTGGACTTACCAATCCTGGTACTATCGGTGCAGACGTCTGTCATTTGAATTTACATAAGACTTTCTCTTCTCCTCATGGAGGTGGTGGTCCTGGCGTAGGTCCTGTTTGTGTGAAACAACACTTGGTTCCATTTTTACCTGGTCACCCATTGTTTGGTAATTCTGCAAACGAAGTATCATCTGCTCCATATGGGAGTGCGGGTATCTTACCTATCGCTTATGGATACATCCGCATGATGGGTACCGAGGGACTAACTCGCGCAACTAAAATTGCTATTTTGAGTGCCAACTATCTGGCTAAATGTCTGCAAGACACCTATGGAATCGTATATCGTGGAGTCAACGGATTTGTGGGTCATGAAATGATACTGGATTGCCGTAAGTTGCACGAGGAAGTAGGTATAAGCGAAGCTGATATTGCAAAGCGTCTGATGGATTATGGTTATCATGCTCCTACCCTTTCATTCCCTGTTCATGGAACTTTGATGGTAGAGCCTACTGAAAGCGAGAGCTTAGCAGAACTTGACAATTTTATCGAAGTGATGCAGACCATCTGGCAGGAAATTGAGGAAGTTAGAAATGGCACTGCAGACAAAGTTGACAATGTATTAGTGAATGCTCCTCATCCTGAGTATGAAGTGGTAGCAAACGAATGGAGCCACAGTTATAGCCGTGAGAAAGCAGCCTATCCTATTGAAAGTGTGAAAGAGAATAAGTTCTGGATCAATGTGGCTCGTGTTAATGACACGCTGGGTGATCGTAAGTTACTGAGCACACGCTACCAATCATTTGAAGAATGAATAAAGAAAGATTAAGATCTGCAGAAAAGTCAATCACTGAAGCGTAAAGTATCTACTTTCTGCAACCGATCCTTAAGCCTGTCAAATTGACTCTTTCTGATACGTAAAGTCATTCGGCAATTATTATCAAAGTCCTGGGAGATAATCTCAGGACTTTCTTCTTTCACAATCTTCATTACATCATTCATAAAAGGATATTCAAAGAAGAAAGTAATATCGGCGTCCACCGTCTTTTCTATGATTTCTGCTGCATTAAGAGCTTCTTGTGCCGCAGCCTTATAAGCCACAATCAAACCGCTAGTACCCAGTTTGATACCGCCGAAATATCGTACCACAACCAATAAAATATCAGTAAGGTCAAAAGAATTTATCTGTCCTAAAATCGGACGGCCTGCTGTTCCGCTGGGCTCACCATTGTCGTTGGCACGAAAATTGGTACGCTCTGCTCCTAACATATAGGCATAACAAACATGACGTGCATCAAAATACTTTTTCTCGTAGAATTTTAAGTATTCTTTAACCTCATCAAGGGAACGTACTGGTATAGCAAAGGCAAGGAACTTACTCCGTTTCTCGGAGTAAGTTCCTTCTGCCAATCTTGCTATCGTCTTATAAGTATCGTCCAATGTTATTTGTTGACTTGGAATTTCGTTATACCGTCGCGCAAAAAACCAACAATCTGCTTGGCAGCAGCAATGCCGGCATTGATATTTGCCTCTGCTGTCTGAGCACCCATCTTCTTAGGTGTAGCAAAATATCTGCCTGCAAATTTTGCTGCAAAGTCTTCTGCAGCTGCAGGAGCAATATCCGACACATATTTCAGATCCTCACGCTCCTCCATCAACTTGATCAAACCAGCCTCATCAATCACTTCCTTGCGAGCAGTATTAATCAAGATACCACCCTTTGGCAAACGACTTACCATCTCATAATTGATAGAATTCTTTGTCTCTGGGGTAGCAGGAATATGCAATGAAACAATATCACAAGTATCGAACAAGGCTTCTGTGGAATCAACAGCATGCACACCTGCAGCCTCAATAACTTCCTTAGGACAGAATGCATCGTAAGCATAAATATCCATACCGAAACCTGCTGCGATGCGAGCCACGTTACGACCTACATTGCCAAAAGCAAGGATACCCAGTTTCTTACCCTTCAATTCTGTTCCTGCCTTGCCGTTGTAGAAATTACGAACAGCAAACACCAGCAAACCAAACACTAGTTCAGCCACAGCATTTGAATTCTGGCCTGGTGTATTCATCACTACCACATTATGAGCAGTAGCTGCAGCTAAGTCAACATTGTCATAGCCTGCGCCTGCGCGCACTACAATCTTTAACTGTTTGGCTGCATCCAGCACCTCATTGTCGATTATATCACTACGGATAATCACTGCATCAGCATCTTTTACCGCCTCCAGTAGCTGTGCCTTCTCTGTATATTTTTCTAACAATGCCAGTTCGTAGCCAGCACCTTCTATCTCCTGACGGATGCCGTCAACAGCCACTTTGGCGAACGGCTTCTCTGTAGCAATTAATACTTTCATCTTTTAATGTTTTGATTCAAACAACTGCATGCAAGCCACCAGTGCCTTCACACCTTCCAGAGGCTGAGCATTATAGCAAGAAGCACGGAAGCCACCTACATCACGATGGCCTTTCACGCCAACCATACCGTTCGCAACTGCAAAGTCCAAGAAATCTTTCTCCAGATCCTTGTATTCGTCCGCCATCACAAAGCAAAGGTTCATCAATGAACGGTCCTCAGGAACAACGGTTCCACGGAACATCTTGTTGCGATCAATCTCATTATACAACATCTCTGCACGTTCTTTTGCACGACGATCCATTTCCTCTACACCACCAGATCTCTTAATCCAGCGCAAATTTTCCAAAGCAGAATAAATAGGTACTACAGGAGGTGTATTGAACATAGAGCCCTTTGCCACATGAGTGCGATAGTCAAGCATAGTAGGAATATAACGGCTCACCTTACCCAATTCATCATCTTTCACAATCACCAATGTAACACCAGCCATTGCCAAATTCTTCTGAGCACCTGCATAAATACACTTGTATTTCTTCACATCGATTGGACGACTGAAGATATCAGAAGACATATCAGCAATCATTGGCACCGGAACATCCAGATCCTTACGAATCTCTGTACCATAGATAGTATTATTGGTGGTGATATGCAGATAATCAACATCTGCAGGGCAAGTCCATCCCTTAGGAATATAAGTAAAGTTCTTGTCAGCAGAAGAAGCCACTTCTACTACCTCACCGAAACCCTTTGCTTCCTTCAGCGCTTTCTTTGCCCACACACCAGTATTCAAGTATGCAGCTTTCTTCTCCAGAAAGTTATAAGGTACCATGCAGAACTCCAAACTTGCACCACCTCCAAGGAAAATGACTGAATAGCCCTCAGGGATGTCGAGAATTTCCTTAATAAGAGCCACAGCCTCATCAACTACTGGCTGAAAATCTTTTGCACGATGGCTGATTTCCATCAGAGACAAACCTGAACCATTGAAATCAAGAATCTGCTGGGCAGTAGCCTCAATCACCTCACGAGGGAGAATTGAAGGACCTGCATTGAAATTATACTTCTTCATAAAGCATTTGTTTATTAAATAAAACGGTTTTGTTTCCTTTTTTACAATTTTTACGGTGCGAAGTTAGCAATTTATTTGTTCATGGCAAAGAAACACGAACTTTTTTATATTGCTTCTTCAATAATGGTACGCATCCCTTTTATCTTTTCACCAGCCACCATTTTAAGTAACTGATTGACTTTAGCTCGTTTGACAGCTACAAAAGCATAATGGTCTTTTACATCAACCTGACCCACATCATTTCTGTCAAGGTGTCCTTTCTTGTAAAAGAAACCCACCACATCCACCTTGTTCAGTTTATCTTTCTTTCCTCTACCAATATAGATAGTAGCCCACTCTTGCTTAGGAGGCTTTGGTGTCTCTTCAGGCAACTCAAACACAGGAGCATCAGGATCCACATAATCAGGCAAATGCTCCTCTGGGCCAAGAATCATGAATGACTGCCCCGTAGCATCCCATCGTGCTGTTCGGCCATTGCGATGAGTGAAAGATTCCTCATTAACAGGCATGTGATAGTGAATCACATTGTCAATGCCTGGGATATCCAATCCTCGGGCAGCCAAATCGGTTGATATCAATACAGGACAAGTACCGTTGCGAAATTTGTAAAGCGAACGCTCGCGATCATCTTGTTCCATTCCACCATGAAACATATCACAAGGGAAACGTTTAGCCTGCAAATACCCAGTCACACGTTCCACACTCTCGCGATAGTTAACAAATACCAGTGAGGTCTGATTACCAAGTTGGCACAACAACCGATAGAGCGTTTCTAACTTATCCTTTTCTGGGGAGTGTACCACCTGCAGCAACAAGTTGGTAGCTCCATAATTAGATTGAGAGAAATCAAGCTTAATGACTTTATTCTTCAGCAGCTTTCCTTCTTCTGTAGTAGCCACTCCAGTAAACTGAGGTATTTCATCGGCATCAGTAGCTGAAAGCAACACACGTTTTTTCAACGAGGGAAGTTTCCCTATCACCTCCGACATCTCATCTTGGAAACCGAACTCCAGGCATTTGTCAAACTCATCTATAATAAGAGTAGTTACCGTCTTGGCATTGAAATTCCTTTTTTCCAAATGGTCATTCATACGCCCTGGCGTTCCCACTATGACATGCGGATGAATACCATTCATAGTTCGGTGTTCATCCATAGCCGGACGCCCACCATAGCAACTCATCACCTTGAGAGATGTACCCATTTGCTTGAACACTGTTTCAATTTGCAGTGCCAATTCGCGAGAAGGAGCCAAAATCACTGCCTGAACATCATTGCATTCTGCATCCAGTCGTTGCACCAGAGGTAATAGAAAAGCTAACGTCTTGCCAGAGCCCGTAGGCGATAGCAACACTAGGTTCTTATCCACCCCATAGGCTTCCAACGTAGCCAGCTGCATAGGATTGAGTTCATCAATCCCTAGGTTTTTCAATATCTCATTCTGTTCTATCATCTTCTACAATCTGCGCATCTTCAATATCCAGATTATGTTTGTCAAACTTTGACGAATCCTGCGCTTCGTTCAGCTTTGGGCGAACACGTGTAAACTTAAACCAGTTGATGAGTTCAAACACAGCATAAATGATGCAAGTGATGCCTATTAAAATAAATGCAGTGGAACGTGTCCCGTTCGGATTGGCAATTGCATATATGCCAGCCAAGAATATCAGCGAAGGTATAATATAATAAGCAAGTGGTACCTTTGACCACTGACGAGCTGCAATGAGTGCTGAAAGTTGTTGAATACCACCTATCAGCAAGAAAAAGCCTAGGACAAACGTGAGGAAATTGGCAAAGAAGCCAGGCATCAGCATCAGCAGCAAACCAAACAAAATACCCCCTATCGAATCAACAGGGAAAAACGTAGGATACTCCTTGCGTTGGGCAAAATAGCTGATCAGTCCTATAAGAGATGGCACCATAAACAGTGCTCCTATTGTAATAACAAAGTAGTTGCCGGCTTCAGAGGGAAACATCACAAGCACAATTCCTGCCACTAAAGCACAAATGGCACGAATAAACGCATAATTAATCTTTTTCATGGACAAGCCTCCTTTTTTCGCAAAGATAATATAATCCGAAGAGAGAAACAAATTTTGGAACAGCGAAAACATAAATGTTTACATTTAATGTTGAGTCGTGACTAAATTCAATGACAGATAAATTTTGGAACAGCGAAAACATAAATGTTGACATTTACTACTAGAAGAACACATCTTTACAACTAGTAAAGCGAAACTCTACTACTAGTAAAGCACAGCTACTGGACATTATGCCACCACCCATGTGATTGACGGTAAAACTTGGTTGGGTACTGCAGTTGACCCTGTGAAAGATCAGACTGATTTCCTAGCACACTCTACTACGAGAGGGCAAAGAGAGAGATTTACGAAGTTTGGTGGTCAAAGGGTATTAAGGCAGAGTGAGCTCTTGTAATTGTTCAAAAGAGCCATTAAAAATATCCAAATCAACCTGTTCCTTAATGCCAGGTACTGTTCCTGCATCGTTATGTTGCCAAAAATCCCAGTGACCTTGATATCGCACGGAATCTACATAGTAATGGGCAATCCAATAGGGATATTGGTTGAAAATAGTGTCGTTCAGGTACTTTTCCTTAAACTTGTAGCTGGCATACAAAATTGGCTTTACTCCATAATATGCTTCCACCACATCGAGCCATGTTTTGACATTCTGCACAAACTGTTGCTGCATCTTGCGCTTGGGAGACACTTCTACGTCAAGCACAGGAGGCAAGTCTCCTGATTGAAGATTTACCTGACTAATAAAAAACTGAGCCTGTTTTCGAGCGTCAGTAGTAGGAATGAAATAATGATATGCCCCACGTATGAAGCCCCATTCTTTGGCACGTTGAAAATTCTGCGTAAAATTCTCATCTGTAAGGTCGCCACCTTCTGTGGCCTTCATAAATAAGAATCGCAAGGGAAACTCGGGATCATTCTGAGTGTTGGCAAGCATAGGCCAATCCACTACCCCCTGATAGTGGGAAATATCTATGCCATGAACGTTATATGAGAACGGCATACAAACGCCATAGCCTTTGTTGCCATAGCAAGGTTTCCACCTATAGCTATATGGATTGACGAAAAGAAAATAGAAAGCAGCGCCTAGCACTATCACAATGCCAATGGCCAGGAGGTTTCGCTTCCAGGTAGAATTGTCGTCTGCCTTTCTCTTCCTCCTAACAGATTTCTTTTTGTTTTTCGTCTTTTTCATTTGGAAAAAGAGACTTCCTGCCATTACAGGAAGTCTCTCAGATTACCTATATACAAATGATGATTATGCTTTTTCAAGCTGCAAGGTCTTGGTAGGCTGATCGCAAACCTCTGAAGGACCAAAGTACTGGATAGGACCAGGATAAACAAATGCTGTTTCCTTAGCCCACTTAGCACGGTTAGCAGCCAAAGCCTTGAAAGGTGCACCATTCAGGTCAACCAAAGCCTTGCGAATTACAGGCTTCATCTCACCATTACGACGCTCCATGTTGAACATCATAGTGATTGGAATACCACCAGCAATCCACTGCTCAGCAGGAGCTGTCAGGTTCTTAACAGAAGCCATGTAACCAGTCTTGCCATTAGCAATCAGCACAGAAGCGGTGAAACCTAATGAGTAGCAATAGTCAGCATCGAAGTTAGATGGAGCTGCACAACGACCTTCATAACCGAAGAAGTGATGCAAAGCAGAGAACTTGCCTACATACTTGCCTTCCTTCTTCCATGCGGCCAACTTATTGCCTACCATCTCGCTCAGCAATTTTTCAGTTTCAATCAAAGATACCTGAACATTTCCGTGAGGGTCACGCTCCAGTGACAACTGACGAGCTACGCCCTCTGGCAGAGAAGCATAGATCTCAGCATTCACCTTTGACAGGTTATCAATGATATACTGACGCTGCTTGTTAGCAGGAACCTCAGCAAACTCAGCACCCTTAGCAGCGAGCAGGTCATTCAGCTCAGCAATCAGACGCTTCATAGCTGGGATAAACTCAATCAGACCTTCAGGAATCAGTACGGTACCGAAGTTATTGCCATCAGCAGCACGGTCAGCCACAGTCTTAGCGATATCAGTAACGATGTCATCCAGTGAAAGGTCCTTAGCCTCTACTTCCTCAGAGATGATGGTGTAGTTAGGCTGTACCTGCAAAGCGCACTCCAGTGCGATGTGAGATGCAGAGCGACCCATCAGTTTGATGAAGTGCCAGTACTTGCGAGCAGAGTTGCAGTCGCGCTCGATGTTACCGATTACCTCAGAATAGGTCTTGCAAGCGGTATCGAAACCGAATGAAGTCTCAATCTGATCATTCTTCAGGTCACCGTCAATAGTCTTAGGACAACCAATCACCTGGATGCCATAGTTCTTAGCAGCATAATACTCAGCCAATACGCAAGCGTTGGTATTAGAGTCATCACCACCGATAATAACCACAGCCTTGATGTTCAGCTCCTTCAGGATTTCCAAACCCTTCTCAAACTGATCCACCTTCTCCAGCTTGGTACGACCAGAACCAATGATGTCGAAACCACCAGTGTTACGATACTCGTCAATAATCTCAGCTGTCAGTTCGATGTACTTATGGTCCACCAAACCACCAGGACCCATCAGGAATCCATAGAGGCGGTTAGCTGGGTTCAGTTTCTTCAATCCGTCAAACAGACCTGACATCACATTGTGGCCGCCAGGAGCCTGACCGCCTGACAAGATGACGCCCACATTCATAGGAGCGAAGTCAGCAGCCTCAGCAGCATTTTCAAACTTGATCAGAGGCATTCCGTAAGTGTTGGGGAACAACTTCTTGATCTCTTCCTGGTCTGCAACAGACTGAGTAGGTTCACCGGCAACGGTCTTTACATTACCTCTCAAAGCCTTAGGCAGTTTGGGCTGATAAGCAGCCCTTGCGATTTGCAATGCACTTTTTGTCATTTTTCTTATCTAAATAAAGTTTAAACTTAATTGGACTGCAAATATCGCATTTTTTTCACAGAAATGCAAATATTTATTTGATTGTTGTATTGCGATTAAGATTTATTTTACTATCTTTACCCCATGAATCTAATTAATCTAAAATTTA
Source organism: uncultured Bacteroidales bacterium (assembly GCA_902779085.1). Lineage (GTDB taxonomy): Bacteria > Bacteroidota > Bacteroidia > Bacteroidales > Bacteroidaceae > Bacteroides. Next base: position 121,223 of record CACYZY010000007.1, read on the forward strand.
CAGGAGGGATATAATTATGGCAAAAAGAAAAAATCTGAAGAAATTTGTAAATGAAGTATCGAGTGCGTTGTTTGCAGAATGCCTGGCAGCAAAATTGTACATTAAAGGAGTGAATCCTCACATGGCTGACGAAGTATTGACTGAGATCCTCAAGACACAAGATGACTTTGTAAGTCGTCTCAGTCATACGGAGCCTGGCAACGTAAAGGGCTTTTACAAACAGTTCCATGATGAGTTCGATAAGAAAGTCACCGAAATCATTGACGCTATCGACAAATTAACTTTGGCTGATTAATGAAGAAAAAACTATTCAGTTTTATCTATTACAAGCTACTGGGATGGAACACAAACTTTACCGTCCCTCTTGAAGACAAATGCGTTATCTGTGTGGCCCCTCACACATCCAATTGGGACTTGTTTGTAGGCAAGCTCCTTTGGGGGGCATTGGGAAGAGAAGCCAGTTTTCTTATGAAAAAAGACTGGTTCTTCTTTCCTTTGGGTCCTATTTTCCGTTGGATGGGGGGTATTCCTGTCGATCGTAATAAGAAGACCTCATTGACCGAACAACTGGCATCCCTTTTCCAACAACAAGATCAATTAAACCTCGCCATCACACCTGAGGGTACACGTAAAGCTAATCCTCAGTGGAAAAAAGGTTTCTACTATATCGCCCTGAATGCTCAGGTGCCTATCATGTTGTTTGGCCTCGACTATGAGAGGAAAATTGTAGAATGCACTAAAACATTTATCCCTACGGGCGATTACGACAAAGACATCATAGAAATCAAGGAATACTTTAAGGACTACAAAGGGAAATATCCTGAGAACTTTAGTATTTGAGTATAAAAATCATAAACATAAATACATTGAAAATTAAACACTACATACTGACAGGACTACTATTGATGGGAGGCGCAATCAGCCTTTCAGCACAAAGGACACAGAAAACGAAAACGCCAGAGACTCCGCAAGAAAAACTACAAGCAGACATCGACTATTACCTCGGTGGCTATCAGGATCCTGACGTAAAGTTGGAGAAGTTGGCTGTCGACAGCATCAAGATAGATGACAATTCCCGAAAACTGGATGTTTATGTCAGCCTCCGACTGGCCTACATTCCTTTGCGTCCTGACAATGTGCAACGACTCTATAACGATTTCAAGAACATCATCCCCAGCGAATATAAAAACTACAAACTGACCATCCTCAGTGGCGAGCGTGCCATTGAGCAACTGATACCCAACTATTACAACTCAGACAAAGACGCCAAACGTTTGTTTGGTCGTTTGGAATACAAGGGAAATCCTTGGACCAAGAACCTTTCGCACCCATTCACTCCCACCAAGGGCATGAGCAATCGCCATATTGCCCTCTGGCAAAGTCACGGCATCTACTACGATATCAAACGCAAGGAGTGGCGTTGGCAACGCCCACGCCTGTATGGCACCACCGAAGACCAGTTTACGCAAAGCATCGTCCTGCCTTTCGTTATCCCGATGTTGGAGAATGCAGGAGCTGTGGTTTATACTCCTCGTGAGAGGGACATCCAGAGGCATGAAGTGGTGGTTGATAATGATGGTATGCAGTTCTCGCGCTCAGAATACAAGGAAATAGAGAGCAATAAATCCAGTTGGATGCAATGCGACAGTGCGGGCTTTGCCTACTGGAAACGCAACTATAATCACGGAGAGAACCCCTTCAAGTCAGGTACTGCCCGATATACTTTCACAGAGAAAGAAGGTGATGCTCGCATCCAATGGATACCCGATATTCCCGAGTCAGGCGAATATGCAGTATATGTGAGTTACCAAACCACGCCCCGAAGTGTGTCTGACGCACATTATCATATCTATCATGGAGGCAATGTCACCGAGGTACAGGTGAACCAGCAGATGGGGGGAGGCACCTGGGTCTATCTGGGCACCTTCTTTTTCCAGAAAGGCCGTACCCCCGCCAATATGGTGACACTCAGCAACGAGAGCAAGGAAACAGGCATTGTTACTGCTGATGCCGTACGTTTTGGCGGAGGCATGGGCAACATGCTGAGAGGTGGTTCAACAAGTGGTATGCCCCGTTATCTGGAAGGTGCACGCTATTGGGCACAATGGGCAGGCATGCACGACAGCATTTACTCCACCTACGAAGGTAAGAACGACTATAACGACGATATCAATGTACGTTCCAAGACAGTGAACTACCTCTCTGGAGGTTCCATCTTCAACCCTGATGAGGTAGGCATGAAGGTGCCGTTCGAGACAGTGTTCTCCATCCATAGCGATGCCGGCATTGCCAAGGAAGACAGTATTTTCGGTTCACTCTCCATCTATACAACAGATTTCAACGAAGGCTTGTTGGCTTCTGGTGTTGACCGTTATGCTTCACGCGACTTGGCCGACTTGCTGAACACACAGGTTACCCACGACATCCGAGCCACCTACCCCAAGTACTGGCGCCGTCGTGCCATGTGGAACCGCAACTATTCCGAGACACGTCTGCCCGCCATGCCATCGGCCATCTTGGAGACATTGAGTCACCAGAATTTCGAGGACATGCGTTATGGCCACGACCCCAACTTCAAGTTCACCTTGGGACGTGCCATCTACAAGGCCGTACTGCGATTCGTCACCACACAACATGGCGACGACTATGTGGTACAACCCTTGCCTGTTACCCACTTTGCCACCCAGTTCAGTAGCGACAACACCCTGCAAATCAGTTGGCAACCCACAGAAGACCCATTGGAGCCTACTGCCAAACCCGAAGCTTACCTTATATATACTCGCATGGGCAATGGCGACTTCGACAATGGTATCCGCGTCAACGACACCTCGTTGAATTTCGAGCTCCAACCCGATGTGCTCTACTCGTTCAAAGTCACCGCCATCAACAAGGGAGGTGAGAGCATGCCGAGTGAAATCCTCAGTGCCTACAAATCCTCACAGGAAACGGCAAAGGTGCTTATCGTCAACGGCTTCGACCGTATTGCACCACCTGCTGTTATCAATACCGACGAGGAGGCTGGTTTCGACTTTGATGCTGACCCTGGTGTGGCTTATCATTACAACATTTCTGCGGGTGGCAGACAGAGCAATTTCAGCCGCACGGCACGCGAGAGTCTGCGTGGCGACAGTGGCAGAGAATGGGAAGGACTCACCTTTGGTGGCAACATGTTCGACTATCCCTTTGTGCACGGACAGGCCATCGCTAATGCTGTGCTCTACAGCTTTGCCTCCTCCAGTGACGAAGCATTGGAAGCAGGCTATGTCTCCACAGAAGGTTTTGGAGCCATTGACTATATCCTGGGCATGGAGCGTGATGACCCTAATGCCCACCCTCTGTTTGGTCTGCGTTACAAGACTTTCTCTCCCGAGATGCAGAACATTCTCCAAGCCTACACCTCCGCAGGAGGCAACGTCTTCGTCAGTGGCAGCTATATCGGCAGTGATATGCAAAGCACCTCTGAAGCCGACTTCACCCAGAACACCCTGAAGTACCAGTTTGCTGCTCCCCATCGCAAATTAGGTGGCATCCTGGGAGCCTACGGCATGAACCGCACGGTGAAGATGCCTGCCTCACTGAACACCCAGTGCTATGCAGTCAGTTCTGCCGACATCCTCTCTGCCGTAGGCGATGCCTTCACGGCTATGGTCTATACCGACACCAACGAGAGTGCCGCCGTTGCCTACAAGGGCAATGACTATCATACGTTCTCTATGGGTTTCCCCTTCGAGGCCATCAACGATGCCGTTGAGCGTGAGCACATCATGGCATCCATCCTGCGATTCCTTATCAACAGAGATTAAATCGTTTTTGTTTGCGAATAAACTTGTAAAGTTGTAATTTTGCAGGCAAAATTTACGAAACAATGAGTATGAAGAAAATTTTCGGGGGCAACAAATATACCCCCAACGGTTATAGCAAGGAAGTGGAAGAGAAGGTGCAGGACTGCATCCGTCGTGGTTACCACATACCTAAGCGCACCTTGCTCCGTACCAAAGAACAGATAGAGGGCATCCGTGCCGCAGGCAAGATCAACCAAGCATTGCTTGACTTCATCACCCCATTGGTGAAAGAAGGCGTTACCACTGCCGAGCTCGACCACGCCGTATATGCCTTCACCACCGACCACGATGCCATTCCTGCCCCCTTCCAGTATGAGGGCTTCCCTAAGAGTTCTTGCATCAGCATCAACGATGTGGTGTGTCATGGTATCCCCAGCATACACGAGGTCATCAAGGATGGCGACATCGTGAATGTTGACGTCACCACCATCTACAAAGGCTACTATGCCGATGCCAGTCGTATGTTCATGATTGGCAATGTGAGCGAAGAGAACCAGAAGTTGGTGCGTGTGGCCAAGGAGTGCCGTGATATTGGTGTAGAGATAGCTAAGCCTTGGGCTCGCTTGGGCGACATAGGCGAAGCCATACAGCAACATGCCGAGAGCAACGGCTTCAGTGTGGTACGCGACTTGTGCGGACACGGTTGTGGTGTGAAATTCCACGAAGATCCCAATGTCAACCACTTTGGTAAGGCAGGCACAGGCATGGTACTGGTGCCGGGCATGACCTTCACCATCGAGCCGATGATCAACATGGGCAAGTACCAGGTGTTCATCGACGAGGATGACGGTTGGACGGTCTGCACCGAAGACGGCCTGCCATCAGCACAATGGGAGAGCCACATTTTGATTACAGAAACAGGTAACGAGATTATTTGCGAATGAATAATATCCGAAACTTCTGCATCATCGCCCATATCGATCATGGCAAGAGCACCCTGGCAGACCGTCTGCTGGAGTTCACCCACACCATACAGATTACCGAGGGACAGATGCTCGACGACATGGAGCTGGAGAAAGAGCGAGGCATCACCATCAAGAGCCACGCCATCCAGATGGAGTACCAGTACAAGGGCGAGAAATACATCCTCAACCTCATTGACACTCCGGGACACGTGGACTTCAGCTACGAGGTGAGTCGCAGCATTGCCGCCTGCGAAGGAGCCCTGTTGGTGGTCGATGCCAGTCAGGGAGTGCAGGCACAAACCATCTCCAACCTCTACATGGCGTTGGAGCACGACCTCGAAATCATCCCCATCATCAACAAGTGCGACATGCCTAACGCTATGCCCGACGAGGTAGAGGACGAGATTGTCGAGCTGTTGGGATGCGACCGCAAAGACATCATCCGTGCCAGTGCCCGTACAGGCTTGGGTGTAGAAGAGATACTGAATGCCATCGTCGAGCGCGTGCCTCATCCAGAAGGCGACGAGGACGCTCCGTTGCAGGCACTCATCTTCGACTCCGTCTTCAACTCCTTCCGAGGCATCATCGCCTATTTCAAGGTGGTGAACGGTGTCATCCATAAGGGCGACAAGGTGAAGTTCTTCAATACAGGCAAGGAATACGATGCCGACGAGGTGGGTGTGCTCAAGATGGACATGATACCCCGCAACGAGTTGCGTACAGGCGATGTAGGCTATATCATCAGTGGCATCAAGACCTCCACCGAGGTACGTGTGGGCGATACCATCACCCACATAGCCCGTCCGTGCGACAAAGCTATCTCAGGCTTCGAAGAGGTGAAGCCCATGGTCTTTGCAGGCGTCTATCCCATCTCTCCCGAGGACTACGAGAACCTGCGTGCCAGCTTGGAGAAGTTGCAGTTGAACGACGCGGCCCTCACCTTCCAGGCAGAGTCATCCGTTGCCCTCGGCTTCGGTTTCCGTTGTGGCTTCCTCGGATTGCTCCACATGGAGATTGTGCAGGAGCGTCTTGACCGTGAGTTCGACATGGACGTCATTACCACCGTGCCCAACGTAAGCTACAATATCTACGACAAGCATGGTGTGATGACCGAGGTACACAACCCAGGTTCCATGCCCGACCCCACCACCATCGACCATATCGACGAGCCCTATATACGTGCCAGCATCATCACCGCCACCGACTATATCGGTCCTATCATGACGCTCTGCTTAGGCAAGCGTGGCGAACTGGTGAAGCAGGAATATGTCAGTGGCAACCGAGTAGAGATTTATTACGACATTCCGTTGGGTGAGATTGTGATTGACTTCTACGACAAGCTCAAGAGCATCTCCAAGGGTTATGCCTCCTTCGACTACCACCCCAACGGTTTCCGTCCTTCCAAGCTCATCAAGCTCGACATCCTGCTCAATGGCGAGCCTGTCGATGCCCTCTCCACCCTCACCCACGAGAGCAACGCCTACGACCTGGGACGCCGTATGTGTGAGAAGCTGAAGGAGCTCATCCCCCGTCAGCAGTTCGATATTGCCGTACAGGCAGCCATCGGTGCCAAGATCATTGCCCGTGAGACCATCAAGCAGGTGCGCAAGGACGTTACCGCCAAGTGTTATGGTGGTGATGTTAGCCGTAAGCGCAAGCTGTTGGAGAAGCAGAAGCGAGGCAAGAAACGCATGAAGCAGATTGGCAATGTGGAAGTGCCACAGAAGGCCTTCCTCGCTGTGCTGAAACTGGATTAACAAAACAAAAAGGTGACAGGTTTTTCCCTGCCACCTTTTCTTTTACTTCAAGATAAAGCCTGTCTTGCGACGGTTAGATTTGCAAATCATCGCCACCACCATCACCACCACCGTCGTTACCTCCAGTATTGCCTCCAGTGCTGCCACCAGTATTACCGCCAGTATTACCGCCAGTGCTGCCTCCTGTGCTACCTCCATTTCCAGCTCGTGTCTGTGCCACAGCCGTAGCAATAGGCACCAAAGTCTGCATCTTGCGCAACTTGCCATTGACTGTCAACTCGGTAGTGTCAACAATGTTGCGCAGCTCCAGGGCGCACGCCTCCTTGAACACAGGACCAGTGATGTTGTCCAACTTGGTACCGTCAGGTAGGAAGCGAATGTGGATAGCCTTCACCAAATCATTAGGATTCAGTCCGTCCATAGCTGCAATGCTTTCCACTGCTGCATTTTCAGCCACCTCTGCTGTTGGATAGAACGTACCCAGCGAACCAAGCTTCACTGGCACACCCTGCCCTACCAGTTCAGGCAGACATTCACAGATCTGGTTCAGCACACCCTCTATCACATAGCGAGGAAAGAATGAGCCATGGTCCTCCATGTGCTCGGCAAAGCCACGCATGGTGAGGGTTTCCTTCAAATCTACTTCAGGATAATACTTGCCGTAACCGGCATTCTTCGAATTCTTGTTTTGTCGGAGATTAATCCCCAACGAGATCTTTTCTTTTGCCATAATAGTTTGTCGTGTTTTAATGTGTTTGGCATCTGTTCGGACAACTTCATCGGGTGCCCGCATCCCGTTTTTAATTGGAAGAGGATGATTGAAAATTGATAATCAAGCTGCGCGCCAGGCTCTCTCTCCACTCCTCTCAGCACTCTTCAATTATGATACAAATTTACTAAATAAATAACATATATCCAAATGTTTTACAATTATTTTCTAAAGTATTAATTTAAGTATCATAGAAGCATAAAAAACAAGTGGACAGGCCATGAGAAAAACCCATTCCTGTCCACAAGTTACTAGGTTATTAAGTTACTTCACCTGATGTTTTGCACCCGCTTCTTATATTCCCCACGTTTTGTGCGGACAATGACTTTATCATCCAAGAAACGGTTCAGCGACTTACTGGCAGACTGGTTGCTGGCAAAGCCAAAAGCCTGCGAAAACTGCTCAGTAGTGAACACATCAGGCAGCTGGGCATAACACTGCTCATAGCGAGTGGTACGGCGACGGAACTTGGTAGCATCTTTCTTCTGCTCGTCAAAGTAATTGCGTGCCAGTTCACCGAAATAGTGATGCTGCGTGAGGTACTGGATAGACAGTATCAAATCGAGCAACTCCTTATCGGTTTCATCCACTTCATAAGTGCCGTTCTTCTCACGTTCATCCCAGTGACGCATGTCCACAAAAGGAGCTGCTATGGCCAGTGCATTGGCAGCACAGCGCTTCAACAGCATCTCATCGGCCTCGTCATTGTTGAAGGCAGCTATCTCCATGCGGTGGCTTGTCCAGTACCAGCTATGCTCCACCAGTGGCCACAAGGGCAGTTCACCGCGCCGCTTGTCAAGCCTATAGGCCCACTCACGCAACTTGTCGTCTGCCTCTAATGCTTTGGGGCTCTGCTTGCGCAGTTCAATCATCTTGAAGCCAGTGCCTGGCACCGGAATGACTGACAGTCGTGTAGGATAGCCTGTGCCAAAGTTGCTCTCGTTGGCAATCATCTTCAGTGCCGGTGGCGTACAGGTGCGCACCAGATTCCAATACACATGGAAGAAACCAGTCACCGAGTCCAGGTTGGCATATTGCTGCGAGTCCTTCTCGTTGCTCCAAGCCTTGATTTCCATCACCTGCTTGTCAATCCACGAACCACCCTTCTGCAATTTGATGCTGTTCAGCGCCTCGGTGTCAACCGTCAGCATGTGCATCTGCATCCGTTCGCCATTCACTTCCGTCCATGCGTTCATCATGTCGGCTATGAACACACCGTTGGATGTTCGTGCACCGTGCATGCGGATAATACCTTTAGGCTTCTGAGTTTTATCCTTATTGGCACCTTTAGAACGCTGCTCCTCTTTCCATGTGTTGATGGCATCGTTCACCAGTTGATCGGACACCTCCAGCGGCTCCGTCAGCAGGTTGGCTATGCGCACCAGTGCCCCTTTGCCACTGGCTGGGTCACCTATGCCCATCACATTATAGTTCAGTCGTCTGCGATGCTCTGGCTGGTCGTAGAAATAATACCAGGTCAGTGTCATGTCAGTGCCCAGCAAGGCAGCAGATGCAAACAACAGGAATGGCCACAGACGCTCGGGATGCGGCTCACACACCTCTCGCACGCAAGGATAGACATCAAACAAACTGCGAATCCTCTCAATCCATTCGTCAAAGGGCAGTTCGCTTTCCGGATCATCCTGTTTGTCCGTCTCATCCACACCAGCATTTCGCAGTGCCTGCATCAACAGAGTTTTCTTATAGCTATGCGACTTTTTCTCGCAGATGCTGCGCATGTGGTATTCCACATCCTCGCCACGCTCCTCAATAATATCTTTCACAAATGGCAGTCCGCTGAGAATCTGTGTCAGCAGTTTGGCATCGTTGTCGCAGATGCTGGCCAGCAAGTGGCCCATCTTGATCATAGTAGCATGACGGTCACCTGGTGATGGCACACCCACCAGTTTCAGCAACTCATCGGCTATCCTGCTATAGGCCACGCCATGATAGGCAGTGGGCAAATCCCCCTGCTTGGCAACTGCCCCTGCAACAGGAGTTGCTGTTGGCATCGGTTGGGGTGATGCATTGTCTTTCTTGCTCTGGCGCTCAAACTCCTGCCACTTAGGCTGTATAGGTTCCGACTTCCCCTGACGGTAAGCCTCTCCAAAGCGTTGTTCGTAGGCAGGGTTCTCATAGCCAAACAGTTTATCATTATCAATATATTTTACATCACTGGCCTTAGGTATGAAATGTGCATGGTCAGCGTTCTTGCAGCTGCTGTCGGCATAGTCGAGCACCCCCAGCAGTTGAGCCATCTCATAGCAGTTGTCCTGCAAGTTGCCCCACTCTTCTCTGGCTATGAACACTATTTTAATTCCTTCGCCACTTGGAGTGATGAATATCCACGCAATGCCCAGCTGACTAAAGTACTCACGTGCCAGCCATTCATTGATGTGCTTTTCAGGTTCGGGTATGTGGTCAAGGTCAAGCACACACAGTCCAGTCAGGTGTCCATGCCCCTGCACACGCCACATCGCTTTGCGCCCCCATTTGTCGGTGCTTTCTGTAAAGGTTGCAGACATGATGACTGCTGGCAGTGACGCTTTTCTCGATGCTATGAACTGTGTCACGCGCTTTAAGTCATCTTCAGGAACTTTCTTATGCCTCCTGCGTTCGTCAGCCTTCAGAGCCTTGCTCAACCATTCCTTATAGTCCTGTTGTTGCAATACCTCAGCCACAAACTGCTCTTGTTGCAGCTGCTCTTTGGCAGCTTGCAACTTGAGTTTCATCTCACGATACTGGTCAATGAGCAGATTGGTCTGTTCCTGTATAACCAACTTGGTAAGAATAGCATCAGTGAGTTCCTGAGTAGGCTTGTCAATGCTTTGTTGATAACAACGCATCATAATAATCCTCCTTTCTTGATTTTAGTGATTATTTTCTTGAATTTCTCTTCGGCAGGCAGTGTGCGCACCACCAGTTGCAGCTGGCGCATCAGTTCGCTCTGCCAGTTTACCGACTTTTTCAAGTCGATGCTGCCCTGATAGGTGATGCAAGCCTGCTTGGCATCAAGAAACACTTGCATGCCACCTTCGTCCACCAATTGCTGCTTAGCAGGTAATTGCTGCTCATCATGGGGTTTGATGCCCAGTTTCAGCAATTGGTCAATATACTCCTGCCAGGGATCTGCGGCATTTGCCGGGCAAGTGAGGTGTGCCACTTTCAGTGGCTTCTTCTCACTGGTGGTTTCAAACGTCTTGCCACCCTTGCAGGTTTTCACGTTCAACTGTGCAGGTTCGCCCTGCTCCGTGGGCTTGAATGAAAACTCGTCGCCCTCATATGTTGCCCAACCTCTCAATTTGCGAGGCTTGGGCTGCAAAGCATTATTATTTGAAATCATATCTTAATAATAATATTCGATTAAAATAAAAACGTTATCCATACTTAGCATGCATTGTATGGGAAGGTTTACTTCCAGATGGGCACAACAACAAAATGCACCCCGAAGTCTAAACTTCACGATGCAAAGTTATGATGGTTAAGAAAACAAAACTATGGAGAATAAATCCGGATAAAAAAACCATAAAAAAAGAGACACTCAAGAAGTGCCTCTAATCAAATAGTTCGTCTATTTTCCCCCTCCATTTTTGAGGTTTCTTGGCAGAATAAACTTGAACCAAACTCTTGTAAATATTGTTTTCATTAAAAAGTTGGCACAATTCATCGTTTGGGAATTCATTTCCTGAATTACCACTTATACCATTAGATTTGAAACCGTAAATTTTGCCACACAAATAAGCTAGTTGTGATTTGGAGCCGTTGCATCTTTTTATACCAATCCAATGATATCCAGAATCCGTTTTTTTCATCCACCCCTTTTGAATGCACTTTGAAAAAATAGAAACCGCAAGTTTTGTATTTAGCACATCGGGCAAATCATTTAAACTTTCACCTTTTTCTCGTTCTTCTGCCTCTAGTTGTTTCATGTAGGCCCTACCTTTATCTAAAATTCTAATATCTTCGGGCGAATGGCCTTCTACCCATGCAACTTTTACATAACCTTTTTCTTCTAAAGAATCCAAAATAGTAATGTATTCGTAGTTCTCCATATCTTCAAGCATATCTACATTCTGAGAATCAATTGACCGAAGCACTTTTAATTCCGGTATGTCTTTGTAACCCTTTTCCAAACGGACTTGTTTTAAATATTGTACATAGTTCCTCATTACAGAACGGACAAGTTTAATATCTTCATCCGATATATAATCAAACAAAGCTTCAGATATTCTATTCTGACTTACAGCTAGAGGGATGATATATTTAGCATAAAACTCATAGTCCCAATCCCAATTCCAAGCATCAGGGTTATCGCTATGAATATTTGTAAAATGAATAAAATAATCATTAGTATACTTATCAAAAATTTGTCTAATTGGATGAGGTGTTATGAATCCTGATAATCTTGTAATTATATTATGTTTACCACTTTTATACTTCAGCCAATATGCGACTATACCCACAGCAACGACTGGATTGTCTTCTATTTTTCATAAAGATCATCAAGTTTCCCATGTGAGTCACGAGTCATCTCTATAAAACGAAATCCACCACCAATTAAACTAATTGCACCTTTTTTCCCATTACGCCATCCTTCATAATAAAAGCGAAAACTATTACCAGAAATTTTGTCTATTACACTATGCTCCATATATTTTCTAATTTTGTGCATAAATTTACAAATAAAACTGGATACTAACAAATAACTATTCTAAGAAAGTAACTTAGTAACCTAGTAACTTGTAGACAGGAATGTTTTTTGATATACAATGGAAGGAAAGAAGAGAAGGAAAATAATTAATTTATTAATTTATTAATTCTATTATTATAATTATATTAATAAAACCTTATATAAAATCTTAGTTTCTTGTAGCGTTTGGTGCTTCTTGTCCATAAGTTACTTGGACACTTAGTTACTAACGCACGCATTTTATGCACAAGGAAGTCCCATAACAATCATATCAACATTACTCTCCCCTTGTGTATTACTTTATCTGGTCGGAGCTGACACCCGCCCTGCTACGGGCTGAGCACTGCTCAGGTCGGAGATAAAGAAAAGCCAGTTAATAATAAAAAAAACACCTGTTCTAAACAATAAATAAAAAACAATTACTACATTTGCAGATGAAGATTGCAAAATCTTCGTGACATTGTGGATTATTATAAGAAGCGTTATGCTTTACTTGTCATTTGGGAACCTGAGAATTTTTTAAATGTATAACAAGTGGGCATGATGGTTCTCACGCTTAGCGTGGGCTGCTATCATCATTTCGTTATACATAGGTTTTCTCAGGACCTCCAAATGAAGAGTGGTGTATACAGTGCCACGCTTCTTTATTTAACATTTTACTTTTTGGCATCTGGAAGTAGGTGAAGAACCTTTATTAGATGAAAAGAATTGTTTTTATTATTTCAATGTTATTGTTTTGTTATGTAGCTCAGGCTCAGCGAAAAGTTGAAATAGTTGAACCTGTTGTTTCTAATGCTACTGACACTGGGCAAAGAGTTATTAAACGCAAAGTTGCCATTGGGCGCTTTAGTAATGAAACACAGTATGCTAAAGGAATCTTTTATGACAAAGAGAATGACCCGATGGGAAAGCAAGCGTTAGATATTCTTTCTGCTAAATTAGCAGCCTCAGGCAAGTTCCTTTTGCTTGAACGAAGTGACTTAACTTCTTTATTAGAAGAGGCTAAAAAAAGCGACAATGGTCTTTCTACAATAGGCGCGGATTATATGATTATTGGTTCTATAACTGAGTTTGGCCGTAAAGATGTTGGGAAATCAGGTGTTTTCTCAAACACTAAAAGTCAAATAGTTGAAGCAGCTGTAGCCGTTCGTTTAGTTGACGTTTCTACTGGCCTGATAATCTATTCTGATGAAGGGAAAGGTACTGCAGAACTCACTACAAAAACGACCTTAGGAGTAGGAGGTAGAGCTGGATATGATGCTACATTAAGTGATAAAGCAATCTCGGAGGCAATAGATCAATTGGTCGAGAATATAATAAATAAGTGTACTGATAAACCTTGGCGTACATACTTCTTATCATACGACTCTGATGCGCAGCTTATTGCTGGTGGTGAGAGTCAAGGAATTAAGGTGGGTGATACCTTTGCTGTTATGACTAATGGTAAAAAAGTAAAAAACCCACAAACTGGAGTAATGATTGAACTACCAGGTAAAAAAATAGGAACGATAACTGTATCCGCTACAGGTGGTGATACTCCGGAAACAGAATATTCATTTGTAGCTTTTTCTGGGGAAGAATCTACTATTAATTCTGAGAATCTTAATGAATATTATATCGAAGAAATAAAATAGAATCTTATGAAAAAGGAATTATTATTTATATTGTTCTGTGGTATCTTTCTGCTAACAAGTTGCAAATCAAATTACCCTGTAGCACAGCAAAGTGGTAAAGAAGACATGGCTTATTTATTATTTGTTGGGCCCAAAAGTATTTACGGGAACGGATCTAAACTTGTTCAAGTAGAAGTGGACGGAACTACTTTTGATGCTAAAGTAGTAAAGCCGAAAACTTCAAACAGGAAAGGTACTCAATATGGTGTTGCTACTGGGCGTAGAAATGTTACAGTAAAATTTAACGGGGAAACGGTATATAGTAAACAATTATTCTTGTCAAGTCAAGAAACTAAAATTATCACATTACCATGAAGAAACTAATTATTTCAATCTGTTGCATGATAGCTTTTGCTTCATGTTCTACTCAGAAGGACCTATACTCTTGGTATGATTCAGAAGAAGCCACTTACAACTACACAAAACGTGGAACTGACGAGCTTCTTGTTAAAGCTATGGAACAATATGAAAAAGTGATAGCTAAACAAAAAGGAACACGCGGCGTTGTTCCTCCAGGAGTTAACGCTGAGTATGGTTATTTGCTTTTTAAAGCAGGCAAAAAAGAGGAAGGCTTATCTCTGTTAAAGGCAGAAATTGAAGCTTATCCAGAATCTGAAAAGTTTATTTCAAGAATTATTAATCAACTGGAAAAATGAAAAAGATTATCATATTCGGGATGATGGCACTGTTAATGTCATCATGTGCAAAGCAAATAACACGTTATGCCCAATACCCTTTAATGTACGAAGAGAAGCCTTTGTCTATTGTAGTAATGCCTCCTATTAATCAAACAAATCATGTAGAGGCCAAGGATTTCTTTTATACAACACTTTATGCTCCTTTGTGTGAAAAGGGTTATTATGTATATTCACCTATGATGACAATGGAAATGTTTCAATCTGAGAGCGCTTATGATGCAGAATTGTTTATCGAAGGTGACTTATCACAGTTTAGAGACGTTTTAGGAGCAGATGCTGCAATGTTTACCATTGTCAAATCTTGGAAGCGCAATAATGTAGGTGGAGTCTTAACTGTTGGCGTTGAATACATACTAAGGTCAACAAAAACAGGAGAAACATTATATCAACGAGAAGGTTTGATAAAAGTTGATACAAGTATTGGAAGTGGTGGAGGAGCATTAGGTGCATTAACTAGTCTAATTGCAACAGCAGTTAATACAGCAATGACAGACAAAGTTGTTGCAGGGCGTGCATGTTCTGTATATGTTTTAAGCGATATGCCAGAGGGTAAATATGGTTTAATGTATGATAAAGATCAAGACCAACCAGCTGGTGAAAAATATATAAAAGCTACTGTTAAATGATAGTCCATAATAAATAGCATCAAGTTAAATACTTTTAGTGTTTTAAAACAGCCTGCCGCTAGATAGCCTATTCGGTTAACGGCAGGCTAATTATATTTATAACTCTAATGTGAATAATAATAGCCATCAGCACAACAAGCTGCATGGGACATGGTCCTATCTATATGCAAAAAAGACTAGCAAACATTTGGGATTACAAGAAATAGTAGTATCTTCGCTGCCAATTATTAACTAATATCATTCGTAACAATGAAAACAACTATGAATCAAAGTGCACTCGACGGTGCAAAGGGCGAAATCGTGATGTATCAGCCAGACGAGACCATCAGGTTGGAAGTGAGGATGGAGGACGAAACTGTGTGGCTGAATCTTAATCAATTGGTTACGCTGTTCCAATCCAGCAAATCTAATATCAGCGAGCATATTAAAAACATTTACGAACAGAAGGAACTAAATATGTCGGCAACAGTTCGGAAATTCCGAACAGTTCAACAAGAA
>CACYZY010000008.1 GCA_902779085.1 uncultured Bacteroidales bacterium
ACAGCTAACCCTACTGGATGCAGAGGGAAAGCCAACCTTATTTGCCCCTGTCATGCTTGCAGTCCTATCCACTTGTGCAGAACTTGAAAGGGAAAACATAAAGTTCCGATTAAACAGTGGAAGAAAGCTATATATTGAACGTGGTGGGAAACTCGGTAGAAAGGTGGGAAGCGTGAAAAGCTTGGAACAAAAGAGAGAGCAATACAAAGATATTATCTCTTACTTGAAGCGTGGCTATTCCATCCGTAATGTGGCTAAACTAACTGGCAAAGGGATAAGCACAGTTCAAAGGATAAAAGCAGATTTCAACCTCTGATAAGTGGAAAGTAGGGCATCTTAACTAAGGTGTCCTACTCTTTTTTGTGTTATTCGACATGGTTTTGCAGGAAAATTTGTAGGATTGATGCAAAATATGACAAAAAACACCTATATTTGTAGCGATTTCAGTAGTCAGCATAGACTATTGAAAAGACATATAGGTGTTATTGAGATTATCTTCTTGATTCGAATCTCGCAAATTTGAAACCCGTGAAGATGATGGCAATGGCACCACATCGTAGATATATCTATGCCTTTTCGTAGGCTTCTGATATTGTCTCTCGGTGTGGGCTATTGTTTTATCCACGGGAAAGGCAATGCGAGAGCCAGAATCAAGGGTAAAGCAAATATAGTTCCCACACCTTTCTTTTTTATTAACCGCTGATTTCTGGGGATTGGTTAGCACATTACTTTAGAGAATGAAAGTTGTTGGGTTTGGTTTGCTGTTAGGCTTGGCTGTGTTAGCAGTCATAGCCTCATCATGTGGCAAGAATGAAGATGATGGTTTTGTACCTTATAACGGTCGTGGTTATTTATATTGTTATGGATATGAAGATGATTCCTATGAAACAAATGTGTGGATGAATAACCATGTTGTGAAAACATATCATGTTGATGAAAAAGTGCATATCAATTTTGTAAACAATACTGATGATTATCCTTATTATGAACTGAGCACGGATAGAATAGAGAAGATGCTCAGTGATGGTTATTACATTGAAGAAGCAGGGTACGATAAGACTGGTAATGGTTGGGCAAAATATCTTGCGGATTTTAGACGCTTCGTAAAATCAAGCCTTTCAAAGTACAAATATGTTGCACAAATAGACGAATATCAGTTCCTGTTTTTCAACAGGACTTCTGACATTAACTATTAACTATGTGCTGCAAGTCTTTGCTCTTTTCATGTGACGGAAGAATAGAAAGTAATACTAATTAATAACTTAAAACAAAAATATTTATGAAGAAATTAAGATTTCTGGGAATAGCTTTAATGGCAACCCTACTGAGCGTAGGAATTGCTTCTTGTGGCGGAAGCAATGATGACCCTATTAACAATGTAACGCCTACACCTACCCCATCTAATACTACTGTAAAGGTGGAATCTGTGGCGGTTAGTTCAGCAACAGTAAGTCTAACGGAGGGGGATTCGCAGACTATCACAGTCACTATTTCTCCATCCAATGCCACAGACAAGAAATACACCTTTTCATCATCTGATACCAGTATCGTTACGATAGATGAGAATGGTAAGATTACGGCAGTGAAAGCAGGTGAAGCTACCATCACAGCAACCACTTCTGATGGTAACAAGACTGCCACTTGCAAAGTTACAGTCAAGGTAAAAGAGATTCCTGTAGAAAGTGTTTCTTTGGATAAAACGGAGCTTTCACTTACAGAAGAACAGACAGAAACTTTAACTGCAACAGTATATCCCGATAATGCTACCAATACAGAGGTGACTTGGACTTCTTCTGACCCAAGCATTGCAACGGTAGATAAGGATGGCAAGATTACTGCCCTGAAAGCGGGAGAAGCTACCATCACAGTAACTACTATGACTGGGAACAAATCAGCAGTCTGCAAAGTTGTTGTTAATGCAAGTAACAAAAGAATAAAGGAAATCTATTATAATGGTGGTGAGTTGGAACTAACATACAGATACGATTACGATTCGGAAAATAGGGTTGTAAAGATTACTCAGGAGAAAAACCAGTGGAGCCATTTTTCAAGGAAATACGAAAAAAGTAAAACAATAACCAATTATAGTTATACCGATAAAAGCATCATGGAAAGGAATACCACATTAAGTCTTGCGAATGGTCTTATTAAAGATGGTTGTACTTATGATGACAATAATCGGCTTATAAAATACAAAAAAGACAGCAAGACAGTTTCATGGGAATGGGTTGATGGAAACCCCTCAAGAAATCCCAATAGTCCTACTCACACTATTGAATATTCAGACATAAAGATTCCCCATAATTTCATCTTTCCAGAATACCATTATAATAATTTTTGGTTTACGCCTTTAGCTATGGCAGGTTACTATGGCAAACTTCCTGAAAATCTACCAAGTGTGATTCATTATAGATGGAAGTTAAATGATGGTACTGCTGTGCATACTATATATAATTTCTCATGGGTTTTCAACAATGGATATCTTACAAAAGTTGAAATAATAGTAAATCAAGAGAGTTGGGCTAGGGACTATAATTATACTGTCCCAAGTAAACACCAATATTCTATCAAATGGGAGTAAATCATAAATGAATAAACACTATCCAAGGGGGAGTGGCTCATTCTTTCCCTTGGATATTCATCTTTTGAATAACATGGATGAAAGCCAATTAGAAATATCTGAAGTAGAGCTAAAAGTAAAGCCAACCTATCCAACCGGGTAAGTTGGCTTTTTCCATCTTCTTAGTTACCCCACTCACTTCTACCTTTTGACTAACTAAGGCTTCTTGGTAGTAACTGGCATCTGAAAAGTGTTGTTGGTCGGCACTCCTTTCAAACCAACCAGATTCCCGAAATAGTTTTGCAAATTTTGATTTTTCATAGTCCGAACTACTAATTAAGGATTAAACATACAATTTATCTACTTGTTATTGTCTCAACATTACCTATACAACTATACTCAGTTGAAATAGTTTGTCCAAATAATTTTCACTCAGCACCCCGATTTCGGGCAAAACGATGCGATTTCTGCCGTATTTCCGATTCCAGTCGATTTTTCTTGGGAATGTCGAAAAAGTTGAATATTGTAGTACATGCGATGGGAGCAGGGCTGAAAAGTGGAAATCGGGCTTTATGTAGCGATTTTGCTCAAATTCCCTTTTGTGACACCTATTTCTCCCCTTACTGACACCCAATTCTCCCTTTTCTGACACACTTAATAATATAATACTATAGATAATATTAGTAGGCTTCCCCCTGTCGGTTGAAGCCTCAACTTAATTACTCTTTAACCATGATACTATATAAAGCAAAAAATCGTTTATTTAATGACAGACTTGAAGCTAAAAGGGCTTTAGGACACAACAGATACAACAAAATGCTCAAAACTGGAGATTTAATCTTTACCACTAATTCATCGGCTATCTATGAAGTACATAACAATTCCGAAAGAACTTATGACCATATCCACAAGAGATAAACAAGGCATTGCACTTACTTACGCCCTAATTAGAAACCAGATTATAGATAACTCACTAAAAGCAAGCTATCCAATCTCCTTTTTAGCAGTAGATAGCGGATTGTCAGAAAGTAGCATTAAGAGATACTTAGATAAACTTGATGAAAATAGGCTAATAACTATAGACCACAAGAAAGGCTCTGGTGAGTACCCTTACAACGTCTTTCACTTTCCAGAACTTAAAGAGGGTGAATACTCGGTAATCTATCCAGACATTCTATTTGATAGTACCCTTTCCCCGAAACTGAGGGGCTTGCTCTTACTTATCAAATTAAACTGCATTGCAGGAACTAATCACCTTACTTATGGTACTAAAGAAAAACTTGCTGAGATACTGCACATAGGAAAGAATCAACTGACACAATATTTAAATGAGCTTGCCAGTAAAGGCTATGTAAGATTGATAGATAAGACACTCATAATTACCAATGACAGCTTCCCGCTTTATTTAACGGAAAATGTCTCAAATACTTTATTCAAAACCATCTATGACTACTGTCTATCTAAGGACACAGTTCCGCCCTACAAGCAAGTAGATGAGCGTGGAGAGGATAAAAACCTCACAATGATAGCAGCCCAATATCCAGATGAAGAATCTCTCAGAGGGGCTTTAAATAAGCGATGCCCAACCTTGCCCAAGAACGTAACATTAGCTTATTTCTGCCAAGCTCTAAGAGGCATGAAACCTAATCAAGAAACAAAAGAATATGACTACATTATAGACTGACATTTCAAGTGAACTGCACCGTATTTATAAGAATGGGGATAGGGTGACAAACAAGCAACTAAAGACTACTATCCTCAGCATATATAGACAAAAGGGAATAAAAGGCAACTGTACTGCCACACATATCAGAAAGTATGGCTTCAATACCCATCCATGTAAGATAAGGACTGATAACGGTAGAAAAGATGGAGTGATACTATACTACGCAACATAAAAAAGATAAAGGGTAAAGGGAATAAGAAAAAGCAGAGATTGATCATTCATTGTGTGAAAATAAAGAATTATATTTGCAGCCAGAAACCAATCTAAATTAGATAAAATGACAAAAGAAGAATACTTCAAAGAGTACTATCCTGGGCTTGAATGGATTGATTTATCAAACAGTTACAAGTTGATCCAGAATGCCCTTTGGGAAGCCTACGATGAGGATGGGGGAGTTAAAGACTTTTCCAAACTAAAAATGGCATATAATCTTTGTGTCCCCATTTATAACAAGCTTAAAGATTATGAAGAACAGATAAGATATGACATTGATGAATTTGATGGAAAACATGGCTCAAGCACAATTTGTCAAGCGGGACATTTTGAAATAGTTGATTGTGTGCAAGATATGTGGTTCATCTGTCGTACTTTTCATGAATATTTTGAGTTTGTTGATAGTTCTTTTTTTGAAGATATAACAAACAAATCAGAAGAAGCATCAATAGATAAAATAGATGAACCTGCTGAAGTTTCAACAGAACAAGAAGGCAACAACCGTAAGGATAAGTTGTTAGTCCAAGAAGTAACAAATGAGGTTGTTGAATCATCAAAAATTGTAAAAGAGGACATCGAGGTTAAAGAAACCAAACTAATTAAAGATGAAAATCCAGAGCATAAAAAATGGTTTGTTGAAATCCTTAAAAATAAAATTCCGAAAGGAGAGGTTGATAGGAATTCTTTTTTGTTTAAAAGCTTAAATTGTTTGTTTGACGAATTGTGTGATAAAGAATGTTTAGAACCCAAAGATGAAGACCGTTTAATATTTATCTATCGTTTCTCTGGATTGAATAGACCTTTTCCCCCAGAAAAGAAAATTAAATGGAAAGGAAAGATCATCATTTTGGGCTATATAGCACGTTGTCTCTTATCTGACAGATCAAACTCACCTATGGCTTTTGGAACAGTTGCTTCATTTTTTATTTTAGAAAACGGGAAGGAACCAACGAACTTAGCAAGTGCAAAGAATTGTGAAGTAATGAACTTTGAGAAAGAAAAGGACAACCTTAATCCTAATTTTGTTAAAGTCGTAGAATTGCTAAGGAAGTGTGGCTTTGAAAAAGTTGAGTTTACATCATCAAGGAGATAAATGAGTGGAGATAATGTCTCTTGAACCCAGTTTTATTTACACAAGATAAGGTCAAAAGTTAAATTTACATAAATACTAAACGGAACCTAAAACGGAACCTCAGATATAGATAAAAGTAAAACCCGCTGAATTTCAGCGGGTTTTCGTGGTTATTTGCGGAGAGAGAGGGATTCGAACCCCCGGAACCTCTCAGTTCAACGGTTTTCAAGACCGCCGCTATCGACCACTCAGCCATCTCTCCAAGCGTCTATGCGACACACTTTCGTTTTGAAAGCGGTGCAAAGTTACGAATGTTTTTTGATTCTGCAAACCTTTTTGCATGTTTTTTGAAAAAAAGAGTAAATCCTAAGATTCTTGGTTTTTAAAAGGTTTAAGATTATTAGGGAAAAAGTAGGTAAACAGACGCTGTTTTCCTCATTTATTTATGGCAGGCATTTTTACGGTTTGTCGCACTATCTGCTATAGGTTGTCGGAAAGCCTTTTATATGTCATCGCAGTATCTACTATAAGGGTATGGGAGATATTGCGTCGGGTAATAGGGAGCATCGCGATGAGTGAAAGAAAACTATGGAACGAGTTATGACAAACTTTAGTCATAGGGTAAGCTAGCCTTACCGATGGGTTTTGGAGGTATTACCCTTAGGTTAACGATGTATAAACTATAGGGTAATTTGTAGTTTGCACTAAATAGTAAGATTAGTTATATATCCGGTTCCCAATAATGTTGCTGCATATCTACATGGCCATTGGATTTGAAGGTGACACCCTCTGCTTCTAATAGGAGGCGGTGCTGCATCCAACCAGGAGCTGTTCGTCCCACCTTATTTACTACACGATGACATGGCAGTTGCTCAGCACCTGGTGTGTAGCGAAGCGTTCTTCCCACCATGCGAGCATGGCTGGGCCATCCTGCCAGTGCTGCTATAGTGCCGTAGGTAGTGACCTTTCCACGAGGTATCTGTGACACGATGTTCATAACATCATCGCCAAACCTATGGGCCTCTTCGGCTGTCATCTTGTCAGGGTAGTCTTTCATGATAGATGATAAAAAGAAAGACACGCCCATTGGTGAGCGTGCCCCTCTCAACATTTGAGCCTTATTCTTGATTATTTGCGTTTTGCTTCAACAGGGAATTGACCCATCATAGCACCTTTAGCAGCATTCTCACCATCAAGAGTGAGATATACGTCAATGTTCATACCAGCCATAGCTGTATAGAAAGTGAAAGAAATCTCGTCAGCTTTCTCAGTGTTGATGTCTTCGCATTCAATCTTCTCTTCACCCATAGCCTCAGCAGTCATATAACCTGTGATCTTGCCATCTTTCTCCTCAAACACAATGGTCATCTCTGAGTCACCCATAGGAGTGCTTGCAGTAGCCAACCATGAGCCGATGAAAGGACTCTTCTGGTCCTGTGCATAAGTATTGTTAGAAACAAACAGCATAGCCATCAGGCAAACCATCATAAATGCAATCTTTTTCATAATGTGTAGTCTTTAAGTTTTTAATAGTTTATTAATTCTGTTGCGAAGATAGGCATTAAAAATGAAACTATGGCAAAAAAGAACGAACTTTTTTGCCATAGTGTACTATTCAGAATATCAAAAGGGAAATATCGACCAATTGATATTACATCTTACGAATCCAGATGTTGCGGAAACTGATACCTGGGCTTGGGTCACCATGGCACTGCAGCAAGATAGGGCCATCGCCGTGAGCTTTCACTTGTGGGAAACCGATATATTCGGTAGTACCCAAAATCTCGGTGTGGTTCTGGAGCACAACGCCATTCTGAATAACAGTGATATATGGGCGAACCTTATATGTGCCATCAGCATTAAAAACAGGAGCAGAGTAAATAATGTCATACACATTCCACTCACCAGGTTTACGCATTGCGTTTGCCAGAGGAGGAGTCTGCTTGTAGATAGAACCTGTCATACCATTGACATAAGTATCGTTGTTATAGCAGTCGAGAATCTGTACTTCGTACATGTTCTGGTTATATACACCGCTATTACCACGAACCTGACTGGTAAACTTAGCATCCATTTCTGGTACGCACCATTCAATGTGCAGTTGGTAGCTGCTAAACTCTTCCTTGGTTTGAATATCACCACCACCGTTCTGATAGTCTTTGTTGACAGTCATTGCACCATCTTTAATAATCCACTTAGCAGGAGCTGCTTCCTGAGTACGCATGTTAACAGTTACCCAGTTATCAGTCATTGATTTCTCAGTGCCATCAAACAATACAATGGCGTCGGATGGAGCACTAGCTGTAGCTTGGTTACCTGGGGTTACCACTTTCGGCTTTGGCGACCAGTATTCAGACATGGTAGGAGTCATGCCGGCACCAATTTTGTCTGAACGTTCTGGTACTGCGTTAGCATTAGCTTGGCTTTGTGAAAGTTTGCTCATAATATCGTTGTTGCGCTTGCCTTCAAAAGGATATTGGCCAGCCAAAGTACCAGTAAGTGAATTGTTGTCTTTCAGTACCATTGATGCTTCAACATCTATACCTTGAATACCAAATGAATATTTTAGCTCTTTGGAACTGACAACTTGTATATTACCTAATTCAATTTGGTTTGCTCCTAGAGATGGAGCTGCAAGAATACCTTTAAGTTTACCGCCATCATCCTTTATCGATAACCCCAAAGTAGCACCATCCAGAGGGCCTCCTGCCTTGAGTTCCCAATCACCGATAAATGGACTCTTGTTGTCTTGGGCTTGAGTGGTAGTAAAAAATGCCATCAGCATACAAACCATTATTACTGCAAACTTTTTCATAGTTTATTTCTATTATGAGTTATTAATCCGTTTTGTTGTTTTTGGCTAGTAGTGTGAAGTACTAGGTTTATGATGAAACAATGGCAAAAAAGAATCCTTTTTTGCCATTGTTTTTATTAGGATATCATCAAGGAAGTATTGCTCCCTTTGATATTACATCTTACGAATCCAGATGTTACGGAAGCTGATGCCTGGACTTGGGTCACCATGGCACTGCAACAAGATAGGGCCATCGCCATGAGCCTTCACCTGTGGGAAACCGATATATTCAGTAGTACCCAAAATCTCGGTGTGGTTCTGCAGTACAACGCCATTCTGGATAACCGTGATATATGGGCGTACCTTATATGTACCGTCAGCGTTGAATACTGGAGCTGAATAAATGATGTCATAAACATTCCATTCGCCTGGTTTGCGCATAGCGTTTGCCAAAGGAGGAGTCTGTTTGTAGATAGAACCAGTCATACCGTTAACATATGTATCGTTGTTGTAGCAGTCGAGAATCTGCACCTCATACATGTTCTGGTTATAAACGCCACTGTTACCACGAGTCTGGCTAGTAAACTTAGCATCCATTTCTGGTACGCACCATTCGATGTGCAACTGGTAGCTGCCAAACTCTTCTTTAGTCTGGATATCGCCACCACCATTCTGGTAGTCTTTATTCACTGTCATCACGCCGTCTTTAACAATCCATTTAGCTGGGTTCACTGTACCAGTACGCATATTCTTGGTTACCCAGTTGTCGGTCATTGACTTCTCAGTACCGTCGAACAATACGATGGCATCAGATGGAGCACCTGCAGTAGCTTGATTGCCAGGAGTAACCACCTTTGGTTTTGGTGACCAGTATTCAGACATGGTAGGAGTCATGCCCACACCAATCTTGTCATTACGAACATCTTGCTGAGGCTGCTGAGCGAATGCCATACCGCAAGCCAAAGCGAAAATACTTAATACAAATAGTTTCTTCATGGTTTTATTAATTTTAAATTAAACAAAATCTTTTGGAATAAATACCACCACAAATGTATGAAAAAAAGTAATAGCATTTACATATTATGAATAAAAAATGTGTATTTTTGGCAAGACTATTATATAAATGAGTGTATATATGAGAAAAAATGTACTATTGGGTGTTATTATGATCATAATGGCACAAGTGGTAGCGATTGGTCAGTCAAGCCAGCAGGTAGTGCCGACACCTCAACAGAAAGCAATGTATGCGACCTCAACCAGTGATTTGCAAGAGTGGATGGCATACCTTACTTCAGAGGAGTGCAGGGGACGTTTGACTGGGGACATTGGTTTCCAAAGAGCAGCTCAATATGCTGCAGATCTTTTTAAAGAATGGGGTTTGGAACCAGGTGGTGACAATGGCACTTACTTTCAGAACTTCGATCATCCGTATGTGATGCCGCAGGAGGGTGGCTATTTCACATTGTATCTACCTCAGGGAGACCAGTGGATTACTAAGCAGTATGACTATCCAGACCATTATATGGTAGGTGGTACCTCAGATACAGGTTTTTTACAGCAGCTGGACTTAGTGTATGTAGGCTATGGTATCACGGCTCCAGAGCTAGACTATGACTCTTACAAGGGCGTGGATGTGAAGGGTAAGATTGTGGTGTGTGAGCGCGATGTTCCTTACCAAGGACAAGACCCAACATTGCAGAAAGCTTGGATGCCTTATCAGTATCATAACTTCAAGATGACTAACGCCACAAAACATGGCGCAGCAGGAATGTTGTATATATCAACGGCAGGTAATCCTAATCCTGGCTATAACAAGAACTTTGTGTATTGCAACGTAAGCGATAGTGTGGCAAGAGACATCTTCTCTGGTACTGGTAAGGATTATGTGAAGGTAAAGGCAGAAATGAACAAGACTTTGAGGCCTAATTCTTTTGCTATCAATAAGAAGGCTGACATCAAGGCTATCACCGAATGGCATCCAGAAGGGAAAGGCTGTAATGTGGTGGGCATCTTGCGTGGAACAGACCCGACTTTGGCTCCTGAATACGTAACGATAGGCGCTCATCTTGACCATATCGGCCTGCAACCTTACCTCTGTCCTGGTGCGCAGGATAATGCTTCTGGCAGTATCATCATTATGGGTACCGCCAAGGCGGTGGCTACCTCTGGCTATAAACCTCGTAGAACTCTGGTGTTTACCTTGTTCGGCGGTGAAGAGACAGGTTTAATTGGTAGTGACTTTATGGCCAACCATCCTATTATGGATCAGAATAACCATAAGTTATTGATTAATATTGACTGCTTGGCAGCTGGCTATGGCATGGGTGTGAGGATTGCCAGAAAGCATGGCTCACTATTTAACCTCTTCAAATCGACGATGGAACGTAGTGTGAATCGTCCGTTCAGAGAGGCATTGGGTAGGGATGAGATTGTAACCCGTCCACGGACAGATGAAGCCAACTTCTTTGTAAAAGGAGTGCCTACGGCAGCTCCATTTGCTTTTGGCTCAACAGTGAGAATCCCATATCATGTGCCTGGTGATACGATGGACTACATTGACTTTGACCTTTCACACGATGCCGTTCGCTGGATGGCGTTGACGATGATGGAACTTGGTAATATAGACAAAATAGAAGCTAAAGCAAGATAAAAAAAGTAAGGGGATGTGAAAACATCCCCTTATTTATTATACTGTTCCTGGAATAGGAATTTTGTCAATCCTGCGTTGATGACGGCCACCCTCAAACTCCTTGTCGAAGTATTCAGCCAGAATCTTATCTGCATCATATAGAGATACGAAGCGTCCAGGGATAGCCAATACATTGGCATTGTTGTGCTGACGTACCAGACGAGCAACCTCGCGATTCCAGCATAGACCTGCACGTACCTTGGGGTACTTGTTAAGGGTCATGCTGATACCATTACCCGTACCACATACGGCTATACCTTCATCTACTTCGCCGTTCTGGATGGCCTGGCCCAATTTGTGGGCAAAGTCGGGATAGTCACAACTCTCGCTAGTATATGTTCCGTAATCCACAAAGTCCATGCCTCTTCCTTTTAACCACTCTTTCACATGTTCTTTCATGTCAAAGCCGGCATGATCGGAACAGAGTCCAATTTTCTTCATAATTGTCAGTTTATTATGAGAAACGGAGCTTATGCCCCGTTTCTTTTAGATTAATTTATAACATCATCTCTTTCACCTGACGATAAATATTATCGGCAGTAAAGCCCAATTTTTCGTCAAGCACCTTGTAAGGAGCTGAAAAGCCAAAACTCTCCATACCCCAGATCTTGGCGTTGTTACCAACTAGTCCGGCGATGGTGATAGGCAGTCCTGCAGTGAGACCAAATTTCTTCAGGCGAGTAGGGATGATTGACTCCTGATAAGCTACAGGCTGGTCATGGAACTTGCCCTCTGACGGAGCAGAAACTACGCGTACCTTCACACCATCGATACGTAATAGCTTGGCTGCTGCCATGAGGGTAGATACTTCAGAACCGGAAGCCACCAGTACCACATCAGGATTCTTGTCTGAACCAGCTACGATGTAAGCACCCTTCATGGCTTCTTCATAGTCGTTGTTTGCAGGTAAACTCTCAATATTTTGGCGAGAGAGGATAAGCCCCGTTGGACTGTCGATATTCTCCATGGCCATGCGCCAAGCTACCGTTGTCTCGTCAGCATCGGCAGGACGCAAAACTAACATAGAATTCTTGCCACTATGGTTCTTCAGACGTTCCATCAGTCGCAGTTGTGCCTCTTGTTCCACTGGTTGGTGGGTAGGACCGTCTTCGCCAACGCGGAAAGCATCGTGCGTCCATATGAACTTGATAGGTATCTGCATCAAAGCAGCCATACGGATGGCAGGCTTCATATAGTCAGAGAATACGAAGAAGGTTGCACAAGCAGGTATCACACCTCCGTGCATCCACATACCCATCATGATGCAGGTCATGGTAAGTTCTGCAACACCAGCCTGGAAGAAAGCACCACTGAAGTCGCCTTTCTTAAACGCATGTGTCTTTTTCAAGAAACCGTCTGTCTTATCAGAGTTGCTTAGGTCAGCTGACGAAACAACCATGTTGCCTACCTGCTCTGCCAATACGCCCAACACCGTAGCCGATGCATTACGGGTAGCCACATCTTTCTTTTGCTGAACTTTCATCCAATCGATCTTTGGTGCCTTGCCAGAGAAGTAGATATCCAGCTTTTTCGCCAACTCTGGGTTTTCCTTGGCCCAAGCAGTATGCTGAGCACGTTTTTCTGCCACAATCTGACGAAGCTCGGCATTGCGCTTAGCATACAACTCTGCCACCTCAGGATTAACCTTGAATGGGTCGGCTGGGTCACCTCCTAAGTTCTTGATGGTGTTGATATAGGCATCTCCACCCAAAGGAGCACCATGGGTAGCACAACATGCCTCATAACTTGTGTTGTCTGCACGACGGGCACCTTTGCCCATGATAGTATGTCCAATGATAAGGGTAGGGCGTTCTTTTTCTGCCTTTGCCTCTGTCAGAGCTTGACGAATGGCATCCACGTCATTACCGTCTATGCTGATTACTTTCCAGCCCCAAGCCTCATATTTCTTGGCAGTATCTTCTGTCGTTACATCTACTGTCTCGGTAGAAAGCTGTACATCATTGGCGTCGTAGAACATGATAAGGTTGTCCAACCCCAAGGTTCCTGCCACACGGCCTGCACCTTGTGATATTTCTTCTTGGATACCTCCATCTGATATATAGGCATAGATGGTATGGTTCATTACATCGCCAAAACGTGCCTGCAAGAATTTAGCAGCAATCGCCGCGCCAACAGCATAAGTATGTCCCTGACCTAATGGACCTGAGGTGTTTTCAATACCACGTTGTAGGTTACGCTCTGGATGTCCATGTGTTGGACTACCCCACTGACGGAACTCTTTCAGTTCGTCCATGCTGAAACGCCCTTTCAGCATAAGTTGCGCATACAGCATGGGTGACATGTGGCCCGGGTCCAGATAGAAACGATCACGAGACATCCATGCGCCATCGTCAGGATCGTCGATAAGGAACTCAGAGAAGAGCACATTGATAAAGTCTGCACCACCCATGGCACCGCCTGGATGGCCTGATTTAGCTTTTTCTACCATTGATGCAGCCAAGATACGAATATTATCAGCTGCCCGATTCATTAGATTCTTGTCATTCATATCTGATTATTTTATTTTTTGCAAAGTTAAGAATAATCAAATGCAGAACAAAATATGTCTACATGTTTTTTCCAATCATTGCAACTCCAAGGTGACGATAGATTTAGCTGGTAGTTTCACTTTCAGTGTATTACCACTCATGGTAGCACCATTGAACATTGCAGGCTTTACAAGGTCAGGCTTGTCAAAGGTGTTGTGGTCAGTGATACTAGCTGACGTAAGTATCTCACCTATTACCTTCTTGGCGTCTACGCCTTGCAGGCTGATAGATACTTCTTGCGCATTCTGCAAATCTACATTTGATAAAGAAATGTGTATTTTACCTTGTTGGTCGCGAGATGCTGTGCCACTGATCATTGGGATGGTGCGGTTCCCGTCCACTTTCTTAGTGGCTGTTTGGATGTCCAGAGGCAGATAAGTAGCGTCCTGATGAACATTATACATACGGAATACATGGTAAGTGGGGGTGAGTGTCATCTTTTGTCCACTTGTTAGTATCATGGATTGCAACACGTTCACTACCTGAGCAATATTGGCCATCTTCAGGCGGTCGGTATATTTATGGAATATGTCGAAAGTGAGTGATGCAACAAATGCATCTCTCAGCGAGTTCTGTTGGAACAAGTGACCTGGGTTTGTGCCAGGTTCTACATCCCACCAGGTACCCCACTCGTCAAGCATCAGCGCAACACGTTTGTTTGGGTCGTAGAAATCCATGATAGAAATATGACGTTTGATGACATCCTCTATTTCACGGCATTTTCCTAAGGTCCAATAGAATTCGTCGTCATTGAACTTAGTGGCAGAGCCTTTGCTGCCGTTCCATCCCAACACGGTATAATAATGGAGGGAGAGACCATCCATGCGGTTGCCCACATTCTCCATCAACACCTTGGTCCAGTTATAGTCGTAGTCGCTGGCACCACTGGCAATCTTGAACAGGCGATTGCCATCGTAGTTGCGGCAATAGGTCGCATAACGGCGATATACATCGGAATAAAACTCTGGTCGCATGCTGCCACCACATCCCCAACTTTCGTTGCCTACACCTAAATATTTCACTCTCCAGGCATGGTCGCGGCCATTCTGACGACGCAGACGAGCCATAGGAGAGTCACCCTCAGAGGTAATGTATTCTACCCACTTTGCCAATTCTTCCACTGTGCCGCTGCCCACGTTGCCACTGATGTAAGGCTCCGTGCCTAACAACTCGCAGAGGTTCAGGAACTCATTGGTACCAAAACTGTTGTCTTCAATGGTACCACCCCAGTTGTTATTCACCATTTTTGGACGGTTTTCTTTTGGACCGATGCCATCCATCCAGTGGTATTCGTCAGCGAAGCAGCCTCCTGGCCAACGCAAAACAGGTACTTTGAGGGCTTTCAGTGCATTCAGAACATCTGTTCGGTATCCTTTGGTATTAGGAATGTCGGAACCTTCACCTACCCACAAACCACCATAGATACAGGACCCTAAGTGCTCAGCGAATTGTCCATAAATCTCCTTGGGAATAATTTGCTGACCTTGGTCAGCATGAAGGGTGGCGGTAGTCTGAGCATTAGCCATTGACAGTATGCCAACTAAAAATATCAATGATAATAACGACTTGTTTCTCATAAAATCAATATTAAAAGTTAATGAATTCACCATACACCCTCCAGCTTTGAAGTCCCTTCTTCTTAAGGGGTACAAAAAGGTGTACTTTGTTTTAATCCTTGTATTTAATAGCAGCCTCTTCTACAGGTAGTGCTTGCTTATATAGCTCAATGTATCTATTGAAACCTTCAATATCTTCTTTCGTAGGAGCGACCTTAGTTCCATCATCTCCTGCGAATACTTGAGAATCAAGGAAATCTGCTAAAGACTGACCATCCTTCTTGTTTACTAGGTAGGATGCCAAGAGTGCTATACCCCACGCGCCTCCTTCTCCAGCAGTCTGCATTACAGAAATAGGAGAGCCCAGAGCAGCAGCCAGCATTCGCTGGCCGACACCAGGTGTCTTGAAATAGCCTCCGTGTCCGGTGATGCGGTCTACCTTCACTTGTTCTTCTTTGAAAAGAATATCATTGCCAATCTTTAAAACGCCAATGGCTGCATAAAGCTGTGAACGCATGAAATTTGCGAGGTTAAACTTGTCTGTAGCTGAACGCATGAACAAAGGACGACCTTCGGCAAAACCTGTGACCGGTTCACCAGATACATAGTTGTAAGCCATCAGTCCTCCACAGTCGGCATCTCCTTCCATAGCTTTGTTGAACAGCTTCTCATAGATTGCTCCCATATCAACAGATACCCCTAATAATTCTTGATATTCTTTGAACAGTCCTGCCCAAGCATTGATTTCGGAAGTGCAGTTGTTGCAATGTACCATGCCCACTAAACTGCCATCAGGGGTAGTTACCATGTCGATAGCCTCGTATGGTTTGGACAACTCTTTCTCCAGTACAATCATAGAGAACGATGATGTACCCGCCGACACATTTCCTGTTCGCTGTTTCACAGCATTGGTGGCAACCATGCCTGTGCCTGCATCGCCCTCAGGAGGGCAGAATGGGATGCCGCTTTTGAGGTGCCCAGACGGGTCAAGCAACTTGGCACCTTCGGTTGTCAGGTGACCTGCGTCAGCACCCGCCATCAATATTTTAGGCATGATGTCCATCAGTTTCCATCCCAATTGCCGTGGGGCAACCAACTGGTCGAATTTCTCCACCATGTCTTTACGGTATTGCTTGGTGTCAGGGTTGACAGGAAGCATGCCTGATGCATCTCCAATGCCAAGAACTTTCTGACCTGTCAGTTGCCAATGGATATAGCCTGCTAAGGTGGTAATAAAGTTTATGTCCTTGATGTGTTCTTCGCCATTGAGAATGGCTTGGTAGAGGTGAGAGATACTCCATCGCAGTGGGATGTTATAGACAAAGAGTTTAGAAAGTTCCTTGGCAGCTTCACCTGTATTTGTATTTCTCCAAGTGCGGAAAGGCACTAGCATCTTTCCTTGACGGTTGAAAGGCAGGTAGCCATGCATCATAGCGCTGATACCAATTGCGGCTAGACTTTCTATCTCAAGGCCATATTTCTCTTTCACTTCCTTGCGTAAATCGGCGTAACAATTCTGCAGCCCGTACCAGATGGCTTCATTACTGTATGTCCAGAGACCATCTACCAGCTGGTTTTCCCACGTGTGGCTACCCTGTGCGATAGGATGGTTATCCATGTCAATCAGTACAGCCTTGATGCGAGTAGAACCCAGTTCAATACCGAGGATGGCTTTTCCTTCCGCTATGATTTGTTTAGCATCCATAAATTTATTTCAGCGCTTTGTTCAACATATAATATACTTCATTGTATTGAAGCTGATGACGGAAATTGCCATACGTGGTGTCTTTGTCAATGCGTAACATCTCTATTTCTGCAATCTCAGCATAATCAATCCAGAATTCGGGTGTGATATCATAAGAGAAACAGCTATGATGAGTACCACCTGCCATAATCCATGTAGCGGTACCAATCTCGAAGTTTGGCATAGGAATCCATAACGCATTGGCAACAGGTAATTTAGGAAGTGGTTTCGGTTTGATGCATTCCACATCGTTTACGATGAGGCGGAAACGGTTGCCCATATCTACGATAGTAGCTGTGACACCCTTGCCTACCTTTGAATCAAATACTAATCGGGCAGTAAACCCTTTGCGGATGCCAATTCCGAGGAAGTGAACCTCTAAGCGAGGCTTATCTGCAGCGATGAGTGGACAAATTTCCAACATATGTGATTGGAGGATGCTGGATTTCTCTCCATCGAAATTCAGTGTGTAGTCTTCAAGGAATGAACAGCCATTCGGCATGCCCTGTGTCATGAACCATACGGTGCGATAAAGAGCAGCTGACTTCCAGTCACCCTCTGCACCAAAGCCATAACCTTCGGCCATCAAACGCTGTGATGCTAAGCCAGGAATCTGGTCAAAGCCAAGGAAATTTGGATCATTGATATCTACTTCACCTA
The DNA here is from genome assembly GCA_902779085.1 of uncultured Bacteroidales bacterium. Classification (GTDB taxonomy): domain Bacteria; phylum Bacteroidota; class Bacteroidia; order Bacteroidales; family Bacteroidaceae; genus Bacteroides. Next base: position 17,564 of record CACYZY010000008.1, read on the forward strand.
AATCATCAAAGTTAGTAGTAAACCCTTTGGCTCCTTCGTCTTGCAAAACGCGGCGGATAGCAATCTCCTGTTTAGCAGCATTGTGAACTTTCTTCCAGTATATTTCCTCTCCACTTTCATCAATCTTGATGGTATAGAGCTTTTTATATTCTTCTACTAATTCATCGGCCTCTGCATCAGTCACTTTCATATAATAGTCAATTAGCGAACTGACAGGATAGTAATCTATATGATAACCTAAACGTATTTCAGCTTCAACCTTATCACCATCGGTCACAGCCACATTGTTCATCTGATCACCGAAGCGTAAGATACGCATGTCGTGTGCATCAGCCCAAGCTGCTGCTACACGAGCCCAAATCGCAATTTGCTGTTGTGGGCGCTCATCTTTCCAATAACCACTTACTACTTTGCGTGGCTTACGCATACGGGCACAGATATGCCCAAATTCGCGGTCTCCATGGGCACTCTGGTTCAGGTTCATGAAATCCATGTCCATGGTATCCCATGGAATCTCAGCATTGTATTGTGTATGGAAATGGAGCAAAGGTTTCTTGAGTTGCTGCAAGCCGTGTATCCACATTTTTGCAGGAGAGAAAGTGTGCATCCAAGTAATGATACCCACACATTTCTTGTCGTTATTGGCAGCCATCATAACAGCGGTCACCTCTTTCTCACTATTGGCAGTACCTTTATATATTATTTTGATAGGAATGATACCTTTTTCATTTAGTCCATCAACCATCTCCTGAGAGTGCTTGTCAACTATCTTCACGGTCTCACCTCCGTAGAGCAACTGTGCCCCAGTTACCCACCAAATCTCGAAATCTTTAAATGCTTCCATAGTATTATGATTTTTATTATTTAGTTATTTCTGTCCGTAATAGGCATTCGGCCCATGCTTTCTGCTAAAATGTTTCTCAACGAGATGTTCACTCATAGTAAGGTTGGGATTGATGGTAAAAGCGATAGCTGCTATCTTGGCCACCTCCTCCAGTACTACTGCATGATAAACGGCTTCATCCGCATCTTTGCCCCAAGTGAAAGGTCCATGGTTCTTTACCAATACACCCGGAGTATGGATTGGGTTAATTCCTTCAAATCTTTTCACAATCACATTGCCTGTCTCAAGCTCGTAATCACCCTGCACTTCCTCGCTTGTCATATCTGCCGTGCATGGGATGGCTTCGTGGAAATAGTCGGCATGGGTAGTGCCGATGTTGGGTATGTCTTTGCCAGCCTGTGCCCATGCTGTGGCATAGGTAGAATGGGTATGCACCACCCCGCCAATTTCTGGAAATGCTTTATAGAGTGCCAAATGCGTAGGTGTATCGGAAGAAGGGCGTAAGTTGCCTTCTATCACATGGCCTTCGAGATCTACTACCACCATATCGTCAAGAGTCATGGTATCATAGCTCACTCCGCTAGGCTTAATGACTACCAGGTTACTGTTTCTGTCGATGGCAGAAACGTTCCCCCACGTAAACAGTACCAAGCCGTGCTTTACCAGATCTAAGTTGGCTTTAAAAACCTGTCGTTTTAATTTATCGAGCATATTATAACTTATGTTTTAAGTAATGATCATAAAGGCGCTGGTTGAATCTATATAGAGCAGCCCCTCGCTTGGAACTGGATTTGTCAATTTTCTCAGTTTTCTCAATGTAATATGCTTCTTCCACCACCTTACGGAAGTTGCGTTTATCGCGTGGCTTATCCTCAATGGCTTCTACTAATTTGTGTAGTTGAGAAATGGTGAATAAGTGGGGTAGCATACGTAGACCGACAGGCTTCTCCATCGTTCTGTATCTCATGCGTTTGATAGCTACTTCCACCATCTCGTTCTGATCGTACATCAAAGTAGGCAGCTCTTTCACGGGAAACCATTTGGTGTTGTTGCGCTTATTCAGTTTTTCGTCATAATGATGAATGTTAATCAATGCATAATACATGATGGAAATGATGCGTGCATTAGGGTCACGATCTACATCTCCAAAACATCTTACTTGCTCGATGAAAATATCCTCCAGTCCTGTTTTGGCAGCCAAGGCACGTTGTACGGTATGGTCTATGCTTTCATTCTCATTGACGAAAGCAGATGGCAAGCACCAGGCACCTTTTGATGGTTCGAAGTCTCTCTTGACTAACAATACATTTAGTTGGTTATCTTTGAAGCAGAACACCACACAGTCTGTAACCACCAGGAACTTAGGATAATCGACATAATATAGTTTTTCCATCGTAAGTAAGTATTAGTTACCAGAAATAAATATAGAAAGCAACAGTCAATGAAAGGATAATAATTGTATTGATAACATCCCAATGGTTCCAACTTGCCCTGGAAGCAGCCTTTTGTTCAGGGGTAGCAGTGCCAAACACCAACCCTTGTATCTTCTTCTCGTCAGGTTTCTCAGTACACATGCTCACTACAATTACTACTAAGAGACAGAATACCAGCATACAGCCACTGAAGAAGAGCCAGTTGAAATCGTAGAACACACTCTTGAACCAAGTCTGAGCAGCATCAGGTACGTTAGTGTAATAGACTTTAGCGCCCAAACGGGTCAAACCAACAATAATACCGCTGATGAGGCCCCACATGCCACCTTTTGCAGAAGCACGTTTCCAAGTGATACCAAGCAAGAAGGCAGAGGCGATACCAGGAGCCAGAACCGACTGAACATCCTGCAAATAGTTGTATAATACGTTACCAATGCTACGCATGATAGGAATCCACAGGATGCCCAACAAAACAATGACTACAGTAGCTATCTGACCAATGCGCACCAACGCTTTCTCTGAAGTATTAGGACGGAGCCGTTTGTAAAAATCGATAGTAAACAGCATAGATGATGAGTTGAAGAGTGAGGCTAACGAGCTCATCAAAGCAGCCAGAATACCACAAACCACAAGACCTTTCACGCCAGCTGGTAATAATTTGGCAACTAAGGTAGGAAAGGCTGCATCGCTCAATGTATTTCCATTCGCATCCAAAGGCAGGAAGCCGCCTCCCGTCTTTACGTTGATGGCATATGCAATCATGCCTGGAATCAAGAATATGAATACGGGAAGCATTTTCAGGTAAGCACCAAAGATTGTACCTCTGCGAGCTTCTTTCTCGTTCTTTCCAGAAAGTACTCGCTGCACGATAAATTGGTCGGTACACCAGTACCAGAAGCCAATAGTGGCAGAGGTAATCAATGCACCTAACCAAGGGTATTCTGGATCGCGATTGTCGCGAATCAGATTAGTCATGTGGTCACCATAATCGTTGATTGTCACAGCACTGCAGATGCCCATCAACTCATCCCATCCGCCTAAGGCCTTAAGACCTAGCACCAAAATAATGATGGAGCCAAGTAACAAAATAGGGGTTTGCAAGACAGAGGTGTATAGTACTGACTTCATGCCACCGAATATGGTATAGATGGCTGTCACTATTACCAGGCCGATGGCAGCTATCCAGAAGAAGTCGATACCCCAAAGTGTGTCTATGCCGAAGACCTGTTGGAAAACCAGACCACCAGCATAAACCGTAACAGCTACTTTTGTCAATACATAGCTGACGAGGGAAATCACCGACAAGATGGTACGCGATTGTGTATTATAGCGCCTCTCTAAAAACTCAGGCATAGTATATACCATACTACGACTGTAGAAAGGGACAAACACCCAACCTAAAATCAGAATCATCCAACCCTGAATCTCCCAATGCGCCATAGCCATGCCACTGGATGCACCAGTACCGGCTAGACCAATTAGGTGTTCCGAGCCAATGTTAGATGCGAAGATAGAGGCACCGATGGCAATCCAAGTAGCATCACGACCTCCTAAAAAATAATCGGCAGAGTCATTCTGTTTGCTTTTCAGTACCCAAACAATGATACCTATCAAAACGCAGCAGAACGCTGCAATAACAATCCAGTCAAGTAGTTCCATATATCTTAAATATACTCAGTTAAGATTATTCAACTGTAAATTTGTATATACATTCGCTATTATAGGTTTGTCCTGGCTCCAGCACCACGCTTGGGAACTGTGGCTGGTTAGGAGAGTCTGGAAAATGCTGTGTTTCCAGACATACAGCTGTACGTTTGTTGTATGCAATTCCATGTTTCCCGTTAACTTTGCCATTCAGGAAATTACCAGTGTAAACCTGTATGCCGGGTTCGTTGGTATATACCTCTACACTGATACCCGTAGCTGGACAGGTAGCTTTAGCTGCCAATTGTGCGATATTGCCATTAGTGTTCAGTACCCAGTTGTGGTCGAATCCGTTTCCTAACTTTACCTGTTCAAAGTCGGTCTGGTTGATGTCCTGGCCGATAGGCTTAGGAGAAGTGAAGTCCATTGGCGTACCCTTTACACTGTCGATATTTCCTAATGGAATTAGTTTGGCATTTACTGGTGTAAAGTTATCTGCATTTACATACAGCAGGTGGTCTGTAACATCCTTTGTGGGGTCACCACTCAAGTTAAAATATGAGTGGTTAGTCATGTTGATCACAGTGGCTTTGTCTGTTGTAGCACTGTACTTGATATCGATGGCATTGTCATCTGTCAGAGTAAAAGTTACTTGCACCTGTACATTGCCTGGGAAATTCATGTCACCATCAGGAGAATTCAGCGACAGTTGTACCTGTTGTTCGCTCAACTGTTTGCCTTCAAAAACCTTGTATTGCCAACCCCTTGGACCGCCATGTAGACAGTTGTCACCATCATTAGCGAGTAATTCGTATGTAGTTCCATTCAACTCAAACTTAGCACCCGCTATGCGGTTGGCGTAACGTCCAATGCTTGCACCAAAGTCACTGGCGTTGTTCTGATAGTCCTCTATGTTATCGAAAGCAAGAACCACGTCTCTAGGAACACCTCCTTTATCTGGAAGGTTGACTGACACGATGCGACCACCAAAATTGGTGATGCATACTTCCATATTGTTCTTGTTGGAGAGTGTGTAAAGATGGGTTTGCTGACCGTCAATGTTAGCTTCAAATTTTTGTGGGTCTAAACCCGAATTTGTCAATGCAGTTTGTTCTTCTTTCTGTGTGTTGCAGGCACATAGAGCCATTGCCATGAATCCTGCTAAAATGATTGTATTTTTCATCGTTTTAAAATAAGGTTATTACCTCACAAAGATAATACTTATTTTAATAAGTTGGTATTTACGATGTAGAAAAACACACATCATAAATATAATTATTTAACTGCGTTTCCAGAAATTAGGGGTGAATAGCAGAATAACAGTAAAGATTTCCAAACGTCCAATAAGCATTAGGAAACTCATTAGCCATTTGCCTGCATCAGGCATACTGTTCCAGGTACTTGAAGGGCCATAGCTGCCGAGTGCTGGGCCCATATTACCAAGTGCAGAGACAGAACAGCCTATGGCTTCCATGAAGTCTATCCCGATTGCAGAAAGGAAGATACTGCTGCCAAATATGATGATGATGTAAATGAAGCAGAAAGCCATGACAGTGCTGAGCAATGAAGGAGGTGCCACTTGTTTGTCAATCCTTACAGGAAGAACGGCGTTGGGGTGAAGGATATGTTTGAATTCATTCATCAATACTTTAAACAGCACAAACACTCGGATACATTTCAAACCACCGGACGTGCTGCCGGCACATGCTCCCACTAACATGATAAGCAACAACATGCCCCATAGGGCAGAAGGCCACAGCATATAGTCGCATGTACTGAAACCTGTGGATGTTTGAAGTGATACCACTTGGAAAAGGGAATGTCTGAATGCATCTTCACTCTCAATGTCTTGACTAGCCCACAGCATAACAGTAATGGCAAGGGTAAAGACGATGACTATTAAGGTATAACATTTCAATTCACTGTCTTTTAGTGCCCTTTTAAACTTGCCACTAACTAAGAGAATAAGCAGACTATAGTTAATGCCAGATATGAACATGAAAGCAATAATCACATATTCTATGTAAGATGAATGATAGTAAGCAATGCTCTCCTGATGAGTAGAAAAGCCGCCTGTACCAGTGGCTGTTAGGGCATGACAAATGCTGTCGAATCCTCCCATGCCTCCAAGCATCAATAAGACGAATAGTAATGCAGTGATGCCGATATAGATACTCCAGATCCAGCGGGCTGTTATACCGATGCGAGGTGTTACTTTATTATGTGTAGGCCCACTTACTTCTGCTGCAAACATTTGTAAACCGCTGACTCCTAAAAAAGGTAATAGGGCAATGGTGAAGATGATGATACCTAAACCTCCGAACCATTGTGTGATGCTGCGCCAGAAAAGTAGTCCATGGGGCATATTGTCTATGTCATCTAGAATGGTGGCACCCGTACTGGTGATGCCTGACATTGCCTCGAAAAACGCATTGGTTACAGATGGAATGTGTCCTTGTATGTAGAATGGAAGCATGCCAAACAAAGCAAAAGCAAGCCATGAAAAGGTAACCATGATATAGCCATCACGACGGGTAAAGACTCTAGAACTATTACGGCATAGAACAGTCATGAGTAAACCAATGACACCTGTAAGTCCAGCAGTGATAAGCAAGCTCATCAAGGCATCGTCATGATAATAAAACGATATGCCAGAAGAAAGCAGCAACATGACTGTTTCTAAAAGCAATAAGTTGCCAATGACCCTTATGATGGCTTTGTAGTTAATCATCAGTTAAAAAACTTCTCGATTTTTTGGATAGTCTGTTTAAGACAGAATACCATAACATGATCGCCAGCTTCGATGAGTGTGTTACCTCTTACCAAGATACCTTCGCCATTGCGCACCATACCACCAATGGTGGCACCACGAGGTAGGCCAAGGTCTTTTACCATTTGTTTGGTGGCACGTGCACCTTCCTTAACAGTAAACTCAGCCACATCAGCATCTGCAAAAGTCAGGCATTTCACATTGCTCACATCAGCATCTAGCATCATCTGATAGATGTGTGAAGCGGCAATCAGCTTTTTGTTGATAACGGTGCCAATGTCAAGGCTTTCTGCCATACTGATATAGTCGATGTTCTCCACTTCAGCTACAGTCTTCTCAACACCCACGCGTTTAGCAGCCAGACATGCCAAGATATTGGTTTCGCTATTGCCGGTCAGTGCCACGAATGCATCTGTATTTTGCAATCCTTCTTGCATCAGCAAGTCCAAATCATGTCCATCTCCATTAATGATCATTGTCTTGTCGCTCAACATGGTGGTAAGATAACGGCAACGGTCTGGATTCTGTTCAATAATCTTTACTTGCATGTAGTCAGGAGCGTACATTGCCGTTCGAATGGCTATGCGACTGCCTCCCATAATCATCACGGTACGCACATCAGGATAATCTTCTTTGCCTGCAATCTTACGTACATAAGGCACATATTTTCGGGTGGTCGTGAAATAAACAATATCATAGAGCTTGATTTCGTCGTTACCACCAGGTATAATGGTTTCATTGCCTCGTTTGATGGCTACAACATGATAAGGCAAGTCGGTAGAGCCTAAATCTTTGAGTGGAATATTCAGGATTTCGGCCTTCTCACGCATCTTAGCACCTACAAGAATCAAAGCTCCGTTGCTGAACTCCCACCATTGGCGCACCCAACTCATTCGGATAGAAGAAACGATTTCTTTAGCTGCCAAATGTTCTGGGTAAATCAGAGAACCAATGCCCATGCGCTTAAAGAATTCCTGGTTCTTTGGCTCTATGTACTCATATTTGTCGATGCGGGCAACCGTCTTCTTGGCTCCTAAGCTGCGTGCCAGCATACAGGCCATTGAGTTAGTACCTTCGTCAGGAGTTACGGCGATAAAAAGGTCGGCATCAGATGCTCCCACATCTTTCAAGGCTTGAATAGAAATGGGAGAGGCCACTACTGTCATGAGGTCGAAATTGTTACCCAGTGCACTGAGTTTTTCTTCGCTCTCATCCATCAGATAGATGTCTTGTTTCTCGCGCGACAGCAGTTTGGCTAAATGAGTGCCTACTGCCCCAGCTCCTGCAATAATTATCTTCATATCATTGTTCTCGGTTAAGATCGCGATGCGATTATTGGTCAAAAGTCAATGCATTGTATATACCTTCCTCGTCCATTCCACATAGATGATAGAGGTCGTCGGGGGAACCATGCTCAATAAATGAGTCTGGTAAACCAATGCGTTTAACCAGAGGTGTATAGCCATGGTCTGACATAAACTCCATTACGGCGCTACCCATGCCTCCTTTCCGTATACCGTCTTCTATGGTGATGATATGATGGAATTTTTTGCCAATTTCTTCCAGCATTTCTGTATCTATTGGTTTGAGGAATCGCAAATCATAGTGAGCTATGCTTAACCCTTTATCCTTTTCTGCTTTAGCTATGGCTTCAGCTGCTACATTGCCAATAGGGCCAATGGTGATGACTGCTATATCTGAACCATCTTTTAACTTCCTTCCTTTTCCAACAGGCAATTCTTCCATGGGCTGGCGCCAGTTAGTGTTTATGCCTCTTCCCCTAGGATATCGAATTACAAAAGGTCCCTTGTTTGGCAGTTGAGCCGTAAACATCAAATTACGCAATTCTATCTCATTCATCGGCGAGGCGATGGTTAGGTTGGGGATAGGGCGTAAAGCTGCCATATCAAGCATACCATGGTGTGTTGGACCGTCTTCACCTACTATACCCGCCCTGTCGATGCAAAATACTACTGGAAGATTTAGAAATGCCACGTCATGAATGATATGGTCGTAAGCACGTTGTAAGAACGAAGAATAGATAGCACAGAAAGGCTGCATGCCTTCTTTAGCCAAACCACCGCTGAATGTCACGGCATGCCCTTCAGCGATACCTACATCGAAAGTACGTTCCGGGAATACCTCCTTCAATTTGTTCATGCTAGTGCCTTGCAGCATGGCTGCAGTAATGCCAACAATCTTGTAGTTCTGCTTAGCCAGTTCTACCAAAGTCTCGCCAAAGACATCCTGGTATTTTGGTGGCAGGTTTGTAGTGTCTTCAGGGATACGCTCACCTGTCTCAGGGTTGAACTTGCTAGTAGCATGCCAAAATGCAGGGTCTTCCTCTGCGGGTTTGAATCCTTTCCCCTTCTTGGTGTGCAGATGCAGCAGTTTAGGCCCTTTCATGTCCTTGATATTATTCAGCACTCGTATGATTTCTTCGACGTTGTGGCCGTCAATAGGACCGAAATAACGGATGTTAAGGCCTTCAAACATGTTCTGCTGATTAGCAGCGATAGATTTGAGACTGTTGCCTAAGCGTATGAACATCTTGCGGCGCTCATCATTGAGCAACCCTAGTTTTTCCATGGCGATTGATGCCTTGTAGCGCAGTTGATTGTAACTGGTAGTGGTAGTTAGGTTCAATAGATAATGTTTCATGCCACCAACGCTGTTATCAATCGACATGTTATTGTCATTAAGGATAATCAACAGGTCGTTAGGCATGGAAGAGGCATTGTTCAGCCCTTCAAAAGCCAATCCACCACTCATGCTACCATCGCCAATTACTGCCACTACGTGCTTGTCCTGTTCTCCTTTCAACTGAGCTGCTACCGCCATACCCAAAGCAGCCGAAATGGAATTTGATGCATGCCCACAGGCAAAAGTGTCGTAATCGCTTTCATCTGGAGATGGGAACGGACGAATTCCCTTGAACTGGCGATTGGTGGCAAATGCTTCGCGCCTGCCAGTCAGTATTTTATGCCCATATGCCTGGTGCCCTACATCCCATACAATTAGGTCATTTGGTGTATGGAACACATAATGCAAGGCAACGGTCAGCTCTACTGTGCCCAGACTCGAACCAAAATGCCCAGGGTTGCGAGAAACTTCTTTGATTATATCGTTTCTCAGTTCCTTACAAACTTGTGGAAGTTGTTTTACAGGAATCTTCCGCAAATCTTCAGGGTCATTAATTTGTTCAAGGAGGCTATATAATGGTTGTTCTTCGTTCATATTTTACCACTTTGGATGCAAATTTACATAAATAAACGTTATCTTTGCACGAAGATAAAGAAAAAATATCAGCATGCACCTCTTTACAAGCGTTGAAATTAACAAAATCTCACCACAATTGGACTACCGTGATTTCCTGCTGATCATGGGCTCTTGTTTTGCCACAGAGATGGGTTCACGCTTGCAAGATATCAAGATGAATTGTCAACTCAATCCTTTTGGTGTATTATATAATCCGATGAGTATCGCCTCATCCTTGCGTACATTGTTAAAAAATAAATATCCAACGGAGGATGATTTTATCTCCCATGAGGGATTATGGCACAGCCTTTCTTTCCATGGAGATTTCTCTGCCCCAACGAAAGAGGGGCTATGGAGGAATATTCAACATTCACTCGATGCAAACAAGGATGTATTAAAACAGATTTCATGCTTGCTGGTGACATTTGGTTCTGCCTATGTATATGAATGGAAAGAAAACGGGAAGGTGGTGGCCAATTGCCATAAGTTGCCAGATAAGCTATTTAATAGGAGGCGTTTGGAAGTTAGTGAAATAGTAGATGCTTACAAGAATTTGTTAGATGATTTATGGCAGGTCAATCCCACCCTGAGGGTGTTGTTTACTGTCAGTCCTATCCGGCATGTTCGTGATGGATTACACGAAAATCAACTTAGCAAGAGTACGCTGCTATTGGCTATAGATCAACTTAAACGGTTGTTCCCAGATAAGGTACAGTATTTCCCAGCTTATGAACTGCTGCTGGATGAATTGCGTGACTACCGTTTTTATGCTGATGATCTGGTGCATCCCTCTCGTATGGCAGTAGATTATATTTGGCAACGTTTCTCAGAGGCTTGTTTCAGCCAAGACACTTTGATGTTGATGAAAAGTGTTAAAGAAATTAAAATAATGATGGAACATCGCCCTTTGCATCCCGAATCAGAAGAATATGTACGCTTTTTACAACAAATTGTGTTAAAAATAGAAACACTTTCAGAAAAATATCCTTACTTTGACTTCGATAAAGAAAAAGAATCATGTCTTACCAGATTGAACAGATTGCATTAGAGATGGGCGCATTTAAGGTAGGTGATACCCCTGCTACCATCGATTGGCTGTTGACTGACAGCCGTTCCCTCAGTTTCCCTGAGGCAACCCTGTTCTTTGCCTTGACGACAAAGCGCAACAGTGGCGCACACTATATAAAAGAGCTTTACCAACGTGGCGTAAGAAATTTCGTTGTTTCACGTTCAGATTATCCTGAGGTGGAAGCACTCAATATACAGGATGCCAACTTCTTGTTGGTGCCGGATACACTCAGTGCCTTACAAAAACTAGCACAAAGCATCAGAAAACAGTTTAACATCCCTGTCATTGGCGTTACAGGTAGCAATGGCAAGACCATTGTGAAGGAATGGCTGTACCAGCTATTAAGCCCAGATAGGGTAGTGGTGCGTTCTCCTCGCAGCTATAATTCGCAGATTGGCGTGCCACTCTCAGTGTGGCAGTTGCGTGAAGGAACCGAGCTTGCTATCTTTGAAGCAGGCATTTCCCAACCAGGCGAAATGGAAGCATTGCGTGAAATCATACAACCTAGTATTGGTGTGCTTACCAACATAGGAGGGGCCCATCAGGAGAACTTTTTCTCACGTCAGGTGAAGTGTATGGAGAAGCTGACGCTTTTTAGAGATAGTGAAGTGGTAATCTATAACGGTGATGATGATTTTATCAATAATTGTGTGAGCAATTCTCTGCTGGCTACTCGATCTATGGCTTGGAGCCGTAAAGATGCAGACCGCCCATTATATATTAGTAAAGTGGAGAAAGGTGATGAAAGTACTAAGATTACTTATCATTACCTTGATATGGAGAACCAGTTTACGTTACCTTTTATCGACGATGCTTCTATAGAGAATTCTCTCAACTGCTTAGGTGTGTGCTGCTACTTGATGCTTCCACCAGAACAGATTGCTGAGCGTATGGCACACCTGGAGCCAGTAGCTATGCGATTGGAGGTAAAGGAAGGAAAGAACAACTGCCTGCTTATCAACGATAGTTACAATTCTGATCTCACTTCATTGGAGTTGGCTTTGGATTTCTTGTATCGTCGTTCGCAAGACAAACAGTTGAAACGCACCTTGATATTGAGCGACATCTTGGAAACAGGGAAAAAGGCTCACATGCTTTATGGACAGGTCGCACAGTTGCTTAAGAGTAAAAACATAGAGCGTATCATTGGTGTAGGAGAGGAAATATGTTCTTGTGCCGACGAGTTCAATATTGAAAAATCATTTTTCTTATCGACGGCAGAGTTGCTTAAAGCAATCGATGAACGCGAGCTGAAACTGGATCACGAGATCATCCTTATCAAGGGTGCCCGTAAGTTTGGCTTTGATGAATTGACAGAAGTTATCGAGAAGAAAGTACATGAAACCATCTTAGAGGTTAACTTGGGTGCTTTGGTAGAGAACTACAACTACTACCGCAGCTTGCTGAAGCCTACCACCAAGATGGTATGCATGGTAAAGGCATCAGCTTATGGTGCAGGTGCTATCGAAGTAGCACGCACCTTACAGGATCATCGGGTAGATTACTTGGCAGTGGCGGTGGCGGATGAGGGAGCAGAACTTCGTAAGGCTGGTATCCATGCAAACATCCTCATCATGAATCCAGAGATGACAGCTTTCAAAACCATGTTTGACTATAAGCTGGAACCTGAGGTATACAGCTTCCACTGGCTGGAGGCATTGATCGATGCTGCTGAGAAAGAGGGTATCACCAACTTCCCGATACATATAAAACTGGATACAGGTATGCACCGTTTAGGCTTTGACCCTTCCGATATGCCTGCACTGATTAAACGACTGAAAAGTCAGAATGCATTGATTGCTCGTTCGGTGTTTTCACATTTCGTGGGTAGCGACTCTGAGGAGTTTGATGCATTCACATGTCGCCAGATGAATACGTTTCTGAAGGCGTCTAATGAACTGCAGGCTGCTTTCTCGCATAAGATATTACGTCACATTTGCAATTCAGCAGGCATTGAGCGTTTCCCGAGCATCCAATTGGATATGGTTCGTTTGGGCTTGGGACTCTATGGTATCAACCCTATCACCAATGCAGTGATGCATAACGTGTGCACCCTCAAGACTACCATCTTGCAGACTCACGATGTACCAGCTGACGAGACAGTAGGCTATAGTCGCAAGGGGCATCTTACCAGACCATCGCGCATAGCTGCCATACCTATTGGCTATGCAGATGGCTTGAATCGCCATCTGGGTAATGGTCATTGCTATTGCTTGGTAAATGGTAAGAAAGCTCCTTATGTGGGTAATATCTGTATGGATGTGTGTATGATTGATGTTACTGACATCGATTGTAAGGAAGGTGATAAGGTGGAGATATTTGGTGACAACTTGCCAGTGACTGTGCTTAGTGATGCACTGGATACCATCCCATACGAAGTACTTACTAGTGTGAGCAATCGTGTAAAACGAATATATTTCCAAGATTGATGATTATTATTAACAATTAAAACAATAGAATTATGGAAAACTTACTGTTAATGTTTATGCCTTCGGGCTCAGAGTGGATCATTATCGCGTTGATTATCCTGTTGTTGTTTGGTGGCAAAAAGATTCCTGAACTGATGAAGGGTCTTGGTAAGGGCGTTAAGAGTTTCAAGGACGGTGTCAATGAGGCTAAAAATGAAATCAACGACGCTACAAAGGAACTTGAAGACAAGGATACAAAGGCAAAGGATAATTGATAATTAGAGAATGGAAGACAGAGAGTTGACGTTTTGGGAACACCTTGATGTGTTACGATGGGCACTGGCCCGAATTGTGGGATTGTGGTTTGTGCTGGCGATAGGTTTCTTTATTGCCATGCCTTACATTTTCGACCCTGTTATCATGGGGCCGTGCCACGACAACTTTGTCTTCTATGCATTCTTACGAAAGATAGGTGAGATGTTCAATTTGACGGGTGATTTCTTTACCCAGCGTTTTGACATCAAACTGCAGAACATCAACTTAGCTGCACCTTTCTTTGTGCATCTCACCACATCATTCGTACTATCTATTGTTATTCTGGTTCCATATATCTTCTGGGAAATCTGGCTTTTCATCCGTCCAGCTCTCTATCCCAACGAGGCTGCTGGTGTGCGCAAGGCTTTACTGTTAGGTAACATCATGTTCTATATCGGTATGGCTGTTGGCTATTTCGTGGTCTATCCGTTAGCTTTGCGTTTCCTTTCTACCTATGACTTGAGTGACAATATCGATACCCTTATCTCGCTGAATTCCTACATCGACAACTTCATGATGTTAGTACTGGCGATGGGCATCGCTTTCGAATTGCCTTTGGTTACTTGGCTGCTCTCTCTCTTTGGCTTGCTTACCCGCAGTACTTTGCGTGAGTATCGTCGCCATGCCCTCGTTGTTATTGTTATCGCTTCAGCTATCATCACCCCTACGGGTGACCCATTTACTTTGACTGCTGTGGCATTACCTTTGTATGCTCTCTATGAGTTAAGTATCTTCATGGTGAAAGAAGATAAAGACGAAGAGGAAGAAGAAAAATCTTCGTCTAACAAAGGAAACGATGGAGGAAACAATGGCGGTCCTAAGCCTGCTTTGGAAAAGAAACCCGATGGAGGTGGTACTCCTGATTCACCTGCAGCTGAGGCCAAAGAAATAAAACCGGAGAATAGGGATATCAAAGAAACGTTCCGCCTACAACGTGAGGCTGCAGAACAGGCAAAAATAGAGGCTAAGAACAAAGCTTTACAGGAGCGCTTGGATAAAGCTGCAGCTGCTACAGGTGTAGCTGGTGCTGCGGCTGAAACTTCCGATGCTGCTGACGCCACTACTAAAGAATTGACTGCCAATACTGACCCATCTGTGAAGGATGCGCTGGCTGAGGCTAAAGAGGCTACAGTAGTAAAAAAGAAACGTGAACCTCGCATGGTCATCATCAACGATGAGATTTATTGGGAGGAAGGCCCTGAGGTGGATGTAGTTGAAGAGTCGCCTGCAGAGGAACAAAAGGCTGAAGAATTGCCTGCAGATAATAAAGAAGCTGATGAGAATACACCTGTAGAAGGTGAAACTACTGCAGAACCTGCATCTGAGGATTCTACGACCCCTGAGACTACACAGGGACAAACATCTGTTGATGAGCCTATTTCTGAAACGCCAGCGCAGGAAACAGTGAAAGAAGAAGCTGCTACAGAAAAAGCTCCTGTTGATGATATTGTAGAAGATACTCCAAATAAAGCTACAACAGCTGATGCTCCTTCTGTTAATGCATCTACAGAAAGCTCATTAGCGGATCCTTATATGCAGGAACCCATCAATAAACCTGACGTTTTAAATGAGCCTTATTATGACGATCCCGAGGCGATGCCAGACCTCAGCAACTACTATGCTGAAACTCACCGAGAGATAGCGGAGGAAGAAGCTGCCGAGGCTTTGGCTAATACATCAAATGATGTGGTATCACTGGCAGATGCCATTCCATCGGTCTCTGAGATGCCAGCTTCTACTAATAGTATTGTTGAGCAGGCTCGTTTGGCTGCTGAAAATGCACGAAAGGCTGCCGAACAAGCTGTCAAGGCAGCTCAAGAAGCAGCACGTATCGCAGAGGAAACTGCTAAAGCCGCAGAAGCCGCTGCAAAAGCTGCCGCAGAAGAAGCTGCAAGAGCTGCAGCTGATGAAGCAGCTAAAGCAGCTGCAAAGTCTGCCATAGATGTCAGTAGCATTCGTTATGACTACGGCAGATTCAACAGTTAAGCGTTTGCGAGTGACATTTCTGCACAAAGATGAACAATTTCTTTATGTGCAGTCTGACAATCTAATATCAGAGACACCTTTGAGGGTGCGCTATGCATTGGTGGATATCAATGCTGAATTTAATGATACAGTAGAGTTGCTTTGGCCACAAGCACAGCTCAACCTCTTGGACGTAAGCTTTGATGAAACAGGTGCCCTCGTACCTCGATTTATTGTTTTAGAGCCCGATTATCTGATAGATGCGAGTTCGTTAGCAGAGTGCTATAAAAATTATGGTGCTCATCCCGCCAATTACCTCTTGTCAAGGCTTACGCCATCAGAGAATACTATTCCCCTGATTTTAGGTAATATTGCCAACACCTTCCTTGACGAATGGATCAACAATGATGCCCCAGATTATAAGGAAAGTATGATGAAGGCTTTCAGTCAGCATCCTGTCAGCATATCTGCTTGTACTGAATTGCAAGGTACTGACAAAGAGCGTGCGTTTGCTCAAGACTGTTTGAAGCACTTTCGTAACATTCAGCAGATAGTAACTGTTACTTTCCGCGAACCAGGTTATTTGTTGGACAAGACTGATGCTGTATTGGAACCGTCTTACATTTGCGAGGCTCTGGGCATACAAGGTCGTCTTGACTATATGCAACGTGACATGCATGCATTCATTGAGATGAAATCAGGAAAGGCCGATGAGTTTACCATGCCCGGACATGTGCTGCCTCGTGAGAACAATCTGGTGCAAATGCTGCTTTACCAGGCCATGTTGGAATATACGATGGGCATTGACCATCGGCGCGTTAAAGCATACTTGCTTTACACTCGTTATCCCATGCTTTATCCTGCCAGTCCTTCGTGGACGATGGTACACCGCATCATCAACCTGCGCAATTGTATTGTGGCAATGGATTACCAAGTACAAGCGCATGATGATGAAGACTATACAGCTGACGTGCTTGCTCAAGTCAATCCATCAACTCTCAATGAGCTACGGCTAAGCAGCAAGTTGTGGACACAATACCAAGAGCCGCAGATTGCCGCCTTCCAACATAACCTGCAACGGCTTACTGCATTGGAACGCAGCTACTTCTATACGCTTTACAATTTCATTACTCGTGAACTATATACAGCTAAAACAGCAGGTGCTTCCGATTATGAAGGTCGGAAAGGGCAGGCTGCCCAGTGGCTTGACACCTTTGATGAGAAGATTGATGCAGGTGAAATTGTGATAGATCTCCACCTCCTTGAGAATCATGCCGATGACATTCTTAATCCCTACTTGATTTTCGGAACTAAAAAAGGTGATGTTGAATTTAAGAATCGTGCGAAACCAAACTTCCGGGAGGGAGATGCTGTTGTCCTCTACCGACGGGATACCCTTGATGCCAACGTCACCAACCGACTACTGTTCAAAGGTTCGATTGAAGAAATCTATCCTGATGGTAATTGGAAAATAACCCTTCGCCAATCCCAACGGAATCATAAGGTGTTGCCGGCTGAAACTCTCTATGCCTTAGAGCACGATTTCATGGATACCACCTTCCGTTCCATGTATCAAGGCTTGGGACTTTTCTTGCAAGCTTCACAAAAGCGGCGTGACTTGCTATTGGGACAACGGCAACCTATGCATGATGTCCGCTATGATAAGGCTATCCGGCAAGCGAAAGATGATTTTCAACGCATTACCCAGAAAGCGTTAGCTGCTAAAGACTATTTCTTGCTGGTAGGTCCTCCTGGCACAGGCAAGACCTCTATGGCACTGCGAAGCATGGTAGATGCCTTCCATCAGCGAGGCAAACAAATACTATTATTAAGCTATACCAATAGGGCAGTGGATGAGATTTGCAAGATGCTGGGTAAGTTGAGTGTTGATTATCTCCGCATTGGCACGTCTGCAGCTTGTGCTGAGCCCTATCGTTCGCACCTCCTCGAGCAGCAGGTCACTACCTGTACCAATCGTCGTGAGGTGTTGCAGTTGTTGGAGCGTTGCAGTATCTTTGTCGGCACAGTCTCTACGCTTTCAGCCCGCACCTCCTTATTCAATATCAAGCATTTTGATGTTGCCCTGATTGATGAGGCTACCCAGATACTTGAGCCCCAGCTATTGGGTCTGCTCTGCATGAAAGATGGTGAGGGTAGGGATGCCATCGATAAGTTCATCCTCATAGGCGACCACAAACAATTGCCAGCAGTGGTGTTGCAACCATCATCCGTTTCTGAAGTCAAGAGCCCTCTGCTGCGTGCCATTGGTCTCACCAACCTCAAAGACTCCCTCTTTGAGCGACTCTATAGAAATATTGGCAATATGTCTGTTGACATGTTGACCAAGCAAGGGCGCATGCACCCCGATGTGGCTAAGTTTGCCAACGATGCTTTCTATGAGGGCAAACTACAACCCGTTGGCTTGCCCCATCAGACAGAAACGATGGCACAGCGGACAAGGTTCATCCCTTCGGAGCCAGAGCCCCCACAGTACTCCCATAAGGTGAACCACAGCGAGGCGGTGATTGCTGCTGAGATAGCGGCAACTATCTACCAACAGACTGATGGCTTTGATGCTCAGCATACCTTAGGCATTATCACTCCCTATCGCAGTCAGATAGCCTTGATCAGAAGCGAGTTGGCCAAGCTCTCCATCCCTGCGCTGAACGACATCACCATCGATACCGTTGAGCGCTATCAGGGAAGCGAGCGCGATGTCATCATCTATAGTTTCTGCGTTAACCGTTCTTGGCAGTTAGAGCAACTCAGCAACCTTACCGAAGACAAAGGTCACCTTATCGACCGCAAGCTCAATGTGGCGCTCACGCGTGCCCGCAAACAGTTGTTCCTTATAGGAGTGCCACAACTCCTGCGCCAGCATCCTATCTATCACCGAATGTTGCAGTATTTTGACACATAGCACATACACTTATAGATGCTTATAAGTTTTTCCCAAAATCAAAAACAACTCTTGTAACTTCCCCCTTTTTGTATAAATAAAGCTACATTTTTTGTTCTGTATTCTTTTTTCCATATTTTTGCAATAGAAATACTAATACATTATTAAAATGAGAAAATTTATACTTCTTCTCCCCGCTTTTTTGCTTTTGTCATCGGTGCTGCAAGCGCAAGAGCAGAGAACTTCGCCTACTCCTGAACAGATTCAGGCTTATTTAGCTTCCCTTCGTCCAGAACCTGAGAAACATCACCTGTTTCCTGATGCTGAAACTGCCAAAGAAAGTCCTTATAGGAGCTTTGCCAACTATGGAAAACGTATTGCCGTATTTGGCGGATCACTATCAGTCAATAAAGAGTCTGATGCTGCCAAGCAGCAATGGGCCAACCAATTAGGAACAGAGGTAGTTACATACGGCGTTGGTGGTGCTGGCTTTTCTATAGAACAGGGTTGCTCGCTTCAGAAACAGGTTGATGAGGCAGGAGTATATGATATTTACGTACTCTGGGCATCCACTAATGACTACGTCAATAGTCGTCCTTGTGGCAATCCGCTGGATTACACTGCCTTGGACAATTACGATAAGGGTAAACTCAATACTCAATGCGGTGGCATCAATTACTGCATCAAGCGGTTACGTGAAAAGAACCCGCTAGCCAAGATTTATTTCTTCACCTCTCTCCGTTTCTTCGGTCAAGATGCTGGTCACAACCCCTTCTCAACGGCTCCCAACCTCACCGGACAAACCTTTGCCCAGTATGTGGATGCCCAAAAAGCATGTTGTGCATATCATGGAGTTCCTGTGTTAGACCAGTTTAGTCTGCAAGACGTTGATGAGCATAATTACGAACTGTTCTATCAGAAAGATAAGCTGCACATGAACGAAGATGGCTATCGTCGCATTGCTCCTCTTCAAGTCAGTTTCCTGGCACAGTAACTAATAATCCAGTGCGACTCATGTAAAAGATAACACAATAAAATAAACAATTATGAACGAAGTTTTAGCTTATTTGAAAGAATGTGGTGCTTTCTTCTTGGCTACTTGCGAGGGAGACCAGCCACGTGTACGCCCCTTTGGCGCAGTAGAGATTATCAATGACCGTTTGTACATCATGACGGGCAAGGTGAAAGATGTGTTCAAGCAGATGGATGCGAATGCCAAAATTGAGATTTGCGGTATGAAGGCCAATGGCGCCGAGTGGATGCGCCTGTGTGGTAAAGCGGTAAATGACGATACTTTGTCAGTAAAGGAAAAGTTCCTCGAACTGAACCCAGAATTGAAATCTATGTACAAGGCGGATGATGGCAATATGGCTGTGCTTTATATCACCGATGCAACTGCAACTTTCTATTCTTTTACCGCAGCTCCTAAAGTAATTTCATTCTAAGCATTTCTACGGGTCGTCGCAGTATTTGCTATCACCCGTTCCAGTATCTGCTATTACTCATCGCAGTATCTCCTATACCCCTATGGGAGATATTGCGATAACTCATGGCAACTATTGCCGTCGGTGGTAGCAAGTTCTCCCAATAGTGATAGCAAGCTTTAGGCATTGTAATAACAAGCTTCCCTATTATTGTTGGCAGGCAGTTGTATGTATTTTAGGACTCAAACATCTTAATGCCTTTCATCGTATCGCTTACTGCCTGGGCCGACAAGCATCGTGAATATATTGTGGCTCATCGTAAGAGCTGCAAAGGTAAGAAGTATATAGAGGAGGAACAGTAGAGTCATTTGCTTCATTATGAAGTAATAAATAAGGCAAGCCAATTGGTCTGCCTTTATTGTTAACAATAGCTGCAAAGAATTCCAGCTGTTAAATCCTTTAGTACTCAAACATCTTGATGCGGTAGATGCCTACTTGACCAGCAGGTATAGTAGCTACGCTGAAGCTGGCTTCGTCACCGTTGAGACGATGACGCAGTTCCTTACCGTTAGCATCGAAAGTAAGCTGATCAACCGAAGCATAGGAGATGTGCTCTGCCTTGCTCTTGGGGCTCTTCTCTATCACAACAGAGAGGCCACCAATACCGCCGGCAATGAGGAACTCATCCTCGCCAGTCTGGATTACCAATAAGCCGGCTGCAACATCTGATTGCTTGACTTCTTCCAAACTCATGCCAAACAGATTCTCAGCGCCTTGGGTAGATGAACGCCTGATAGAGATGGTGTATTTGCCCATATCTACCTTATCGGTAGTCTTGTTCTTGTTGATGAACAAACCGTCCATCTGGTCAGTATATTGATACTTCAGTATCTCAGGCATGATGTTCTTCAAGGCTCCGTATGCCAACTGAATAGAATTATCTCCTTCGGCAGCATTGTTGAAATACCAGTTGCCGTCAATGCCGAAAGGTGAGTAGCACAGGGCATCATACTTGCCATACACATAGAACGCACGGGCTGCAGCACTTGGGTCAACAGTGGTTTCAGGGATAAACAGTGGGTTGCCTGAGAACTGGTATTCCTTAGCTACCCAGTCAATGAAATCAACAATATAGATGTCGGGTGCAAAGAAATCAACTGCAGGAGCTGCAGCACGCCAAACATCGAAGGTATGAGCAAATGGAGCACCAGAAGGATACTTGCCAGGTTCTGGACCAGACTCCTGTTTCATCCATGCATTGACATACATGGGGATAGGATATTCAGCCTTGCCCTGACGGGTTACTTCGCCCACATACTTAGCATAGTTCCATGCACTGAACAGTTCTTCGGTATAATAAGGATAGGTGGTCTGCCACTCGGTAGAACCTTCCTTGAAATCAGGTTTGGGCTGACCTTTGCCAAACACCTCTTCCCAAGTGCCTTTCTCCTTGTTGCCGTTGGCTTTCCATACCTTCTGCAACTCAGGATGCAGTTCGTTCTTATGTGCTTTTAAGTAAGCTATCAGCTCAGCAGGTACCTGACTGTTGAATGCCTTGTTGGCAGCATCGCTGTAGTCACGCTGGCTGTGGTTGTCACCTGGGCGCATAAAATTGCCCATGTTGAACATACCCAGTTCGTTCTCTACCTGCATCATCACTACTGTATGGTCTTTGCCATCTACCTCTTTGATGTGTCGCATCAGTGCAGCGTAAGCTTTTGCATCAGCCTTCATGGCATTCTCGCTCAGCGGAGAAATCATGTTCATGGTCACACCGTCGCTGGTCTTGGCACGTGGGAAGCGCTTGCTGTCCTTCTTCACCCATTCAGGTGCGTAGGTCGATTCTGTGTTTTTCCAAGAAGCAAACCAGATAAGTACCAGCTTGAGGTTTTCCTTGCGGGCACCCTCGATAATGCTATCTATCAAGTCATATTCATACTGCCCCTCAACAGGCTCAAACAGTTCCCAAGATACGGTGGCAATTACCGTGTTCAGGTTCTTGTCGGCCATCTTCTTCCAGATTGGTGCGATATAGTGGGCACTACCTGCCGACGAGTTGTGCAGCTCACCTCCCAACATCAGGAAAGGTTTGCCGTCGATGATAAGTTGAGTGCCCTTAGCATTTTTCTGTATGCGTGGCATGTTGGCATCCTGCGCGAAGGCGAATGTCGCCATTACGGAGAGCGACAAAGCCATCAAGATTTTTTTCATTTTCATAGGACTAGATTATTATATAGTTATTTCATTATTAATTGTCTTAGTTCTTCCACACTTTCCACGATATGTTGTGGATGGAATGGTTCCAGTTCGCTGCGCGGACGAAACCCCCAGGTGACACCGCAAGTCTCTACACCTGCATTGCATCCCGTCTGCATATCCACACCCGAGTCGCCCACATAGAGCACTTCAGTTTTGTCAACACCTACTATTTTAAGTATGTCGAATACAATTTGTGGGTCAGGTTTTATGTTAATGCCTTCTCGTTGCCCTAATACAGCAGAAAACCTGATAGATGGATACAATTCTCCAATGATCTTAGTAGTAGCCTCCTGGTACTTGTTGCTGGCCACAGCGATGGAGGTGCCTTGTGCCTGTAACTCTTCCAACAGTGGTACCATACCAGAGTAGGGACGGCTTAGATCGGTGTTGTGGGCATTATAGTAAGGTATGAATTCTCGCCTTACACGCAGCACATTTTCATCGGTCTTCTCCCCTTCTGGCAACGCACGACGAAACAGGTTGTTGATGCCATTGCCTACTCTGAATTTGTAACTCTCAATGTCATGTGTAGGGTACCCCAACTTTTGCAGAGCATAGTTGGTACAAGCCCCCAGGTCGGCTATGGTGTTGATCAGCGTTCCGTCTAAGTCAAATATGACAAGTTTCTTCATGTTTCCTGCTATTTATAAATGTTGCCCATTAAATGTATAGTAAGAAGATGCAAGGTATCTTACTCAAATCAGGCACATGTCCTTTCCATTCCTTCAATGTCTTCGTCTTTATGTATTCATCCTCGCAAGTGATGTTGGCAGCAATGCAAAGGCGCGTCTGCGGACGGCAGTTCTTCAGGATGTCTTCTACCATCTTATTGTTGCGATAGGGTGTCTCGATAAAGAGCTGTGTCTGATGCTCTGTGGCAGCACGCTGCTCCAATGCTTTCAGCTTTTTGGCACGCTCTGCTGGTTCGATGGGCAGGTAGCCGTTGAAGGCAAAACTCTGTCCGTTGAAACCACTACCCATCACACTCAGGATGATGCTTGACGGACCAATGAGTGGCACCACAGACAGGTTCTTGCGTTGGGCTATTGCCACTACATCGGCTCCAGGGTCAGCCACTGCCGGGCAACCTGCTTCAGAGATGACTCCCATAGCGTTGCCTTCCTCTAACGGCTTGAGATAACCACTGATGTCTTGAGGTGAAGTGTGCTTGTTCAAGGGATAGAACTGCAGTTCATCAATGTTGATATCCTTGTCCACCTTCTTGAGGAAACGGCGTGCCGAACGCACATCCTCCACAATGAAATGGCGGATGCCCAGTATCACTTCTTTGTTGTACGAGGGCAGTACCCTCTCAACGGTGGTATCACCCAACAATACGGGTATCAAGTATAGAGCAGTCTTCATTATCTAATATCTTTTTTCATCATCGCTCTTTCAGCATAATATGATGAGCGTACCAACGGTCCGCTCTCTACCATCTTGAAGCCTTTAGCAAGGGCAGTTTCCTTATAAGCAGCAAATTGTTGTGGTGTAACATATTCCTGTACGGGGTAGTGCTTGTGGGTGGGTTGCAGGTACTGCCCTATGGTGAGGATAGAACATCCTACTGCCAGCAGGTCATCCATCGTTTCCTCCACCTCTGCTATTGTCTCACCCAAGCCCACCATGATACCTGTCTTGGCAGGAATAGGACTGTTGGCTACTTGTTTCAGCACTTGAAGACTTCTCTCGTATGTTGCCACACTACGTACCACAGGCGTCAGTCGGCGTACGGTTTCCATATTGTGTGATATCACATCTGGTTTGGCATCAATGATATTCGCAATAAGCTCTTCTCGCCCCATAAAGTCAGGTATCAGCACCTCCATCGTTACAGATGGGTTGAGTTCCTTGATGGCCTTGATGGTGGCTACCCAGTGGGTAGCACCGTAGTCAGGCAAATCATCTCTGTCAACTGAGGTTATCACCGCATGGTTGAGCTGCATCAGTTGGATTGATTCTGCCACATGCTTAGGTTCCGACTCATCCAAGGGCAAAGGCTTACCGCTGTTGGTGTTGCAAAACTTGCAGCAACGGGTGCATATATTGCCGCCAATCATAAAGGTAGCCGTACCTCGTCCCCAACATTCACCGATGTTAGGGCATCGCCCACTGCTGCAAATCGTGTGCAGACGGTGAGTGTCGACAATCTTCTTTGTATTCGAATATCGCTCGTTGGCGCCGAAGTTCACCTTTAGCCAGTCAGGCTTTCTTACATGCTCACTCATTTCTTCAACTGGCTATTGAAGAAGTTAGTAATCTTTGTATAAAGGTGTTGACGTGTGTTGCCACCAGCAATGCTGTGGTTGCGGTTGGTATATACCTGCATATCAAATTGCTTGCCCTTCTGTACCAATGTCTCGGCATATTCGGCAGCATTCTGGAAATGCACATTGTCGTCCGCCATACCATGAATCAAGAGCAAGTTACCACTTAGCTTATCAGCACGCTCCATCGCTGATGCAGCCTTGTATCCATCAGGGTTCTCCTGAGGTGTACGCATATATCGCTCGCCATAAACGGTATCGTAATAGTTCCAGTCGGTAACAGGAGCAACTGCCACACCAGCCTTGAACACGGGCGTTCCTTCGCTCATGCTCATCAGCGTCATATAACCTCCATAGCTCCATCCCCAGATGCCGATGTTACCTTTGTCAACATAAGGTTGCTGGCCCATATACTCAGCTACCGCCACTTGGTCTTGTGCCTCTTTTACACCCAGGTTCTGGTAGGTCTGCTTCTCGAAATCGGCTCCACGGCCACCTGTGCCTCGGCCATCCACACACACCACGATATAGCCCTGAGAAGCCATATAGGTTTCCCAAGATACACTGAACTGGTCTTGCACTTGTTGAGATCCAGGACCACTGTACTGATACTGTAGCACTGGATACTTCTTCGAAGCGTCAAAGTTAGCTGGCTTCATCATCCATCCATTGAGCTGGGTGCCACGTGAAGTGGTGAAGGTGAAGAATTCCTTCTTTGGCATGTTGTATTGAGCCAACTTTTGCTTCAGTTCGGCATTATCAATCAGGGTAGTCAATACCTTGCCATTATTGTCGTTCAGGGTAATCACCGTAGGGGTGGTTAGGTTGGTATAGCGATTCAGGTAATACTTCATGTTACTGCTGAACAGTGCGTTGTTCACACCCACTTGTTGTGAGAGTTTTGTCTTCTTGCCTTTCTTATCCACTTTATACACGGCCTTGCGCAATGGACTCTCCTCGTTGCTGGTAAAATAGAAGGTCTCGTCAGCAGGCGAGTAGCCTAGGAATTCCTTTACCTCGTAGTTGCCGGCTGTAACCTGCTTTACCAAGTTGCCCTGCAGGGTGTACCAATACAGATGATTGAAGCCACTCTTCTCGCTGGTAAATGTGAAGTTGTTGTCGTAGAAATGAATATCGTCCAGAACTTCCTCCTTAATGTACGTATCACTTTCGTCACGCAGCACCAGTTTACAGACAGTACTACGGGCATTGCCCATATACATATCCAGTCGGTTTTGGTGACGGTTCATGGTGATAATTGCCAACTGATCGGGTTGTTTGGTGAAATAGATGCGAGGTATATAAGCCCCTTCTTCCAGAGGCACCTGCATGGTACGAGTCACCTTGCTCTGAATGTCGAAAGTACGCACTTCTACCTTGCTGTTGGCCTCACCTGTCTTGGGATATTTATAGGTGTAGGCACCAGGATACTTGGCATATTCGTTATATTTGGGTGATGCGCCTGCAAAGAGTGGGAATGAGTAGGTTGGCACTTTGCTCTCGTCGTAGCGAATGAAAGCCAACATCTTACTGTCGGCGCTGAACTCCATCGCACGGCTCATGGAGAACTCTTCCTCATATACCCAGTCGGGCACACCGTTGATGATGGCGTTACGTTGTCCGTCTTCCGTTACCTGACTCTCACTGTTGCCGAACAGCAACTTCACCAAATAGATGTTGTTGTCTCGCATGAAAGCCACCATTGATCCGTCTGGTGAGAATACAGGAGCTTGCTGTGGTCCACCGTCAGATAGTCTTTCTACTGCATTGCGTATTTGTCCAGAAGTGTTGCGGCGTAAGCTGTAGAGATAATACACCGCCTTGAACGAACGGCGATAGATAGACTCAGATTCTGTTGCGATGAGCAAGGTCTGTCCGTCAGGAGAGTATTCGTAGCTGTCAAAACGCTTGAAAGGACAATCGCGAGCCGTAGCCACATCGAACAGCACCTCCACTTGTTGTCCCGTCTTGAATGAATACTTGATGACCTGTGTACGTTCCTGGTTCATCTGTGAATAGTGCTCGCCATCGCCAGGGATAGGTGTCACACCATAGATGTTGCGAGGGGAGAACTCACCTCTCAGCACGTCGTTCAACTCAAGGTTTCTGCCCTGTGCCCATGCCATCATTGTGCACAGAAACATCATGATTGTAATGCCAATATGCTTCATAGTCTTAATTATTTCTTTTTTTATTGTGACTACAAAGATAGTGCAAGCCGAACACAAAAGCAAATAATTGTATTTAATTTGATTTTGCTGAGGCATAGCCCATCTTATCAAAATAAAAGTATGTAGAAAAAGTACAAACATTAAAAATAAAAAGCAATAGAAAGTTGCAGATTAAAGAATTATGTATATATTTGTAGCAGATATTAACTAATTCAAATATGTGTATGAAACGATTATTAATGTTTATAGCTATGCTGGCGTTTGCGTTCAGCTATTCACCTAATGTTGATGCACAGGGATTCTTGAAGAATCTCGGTAAGAAAGTAGTAGAGAAAGCTAAGCAAAAAGTTGAGGATAAGATTTTGAATGAAGAGGACAAAGCTGCCGATGCTGTTCTTAATGGAGATGCAGAAGATTCTGGTAGTAAAAGTAAAAGCAATAAGGCAAAAACTGATGTTGATGCCGAGGTTGTTGACGATACTCCAGATGCAGTTTCAGATAATGTCAAGAGTGACTTCGTTCGTGGCAGCGTGATTCTTTTTGAAGATGACTTTGCCAGTGAACAGATAGGAGAGTTCCCTTCTAAGTGGGATGTTAATGGAGGCAGTGCTGAAACAGCCTCTATCAACGGTAAGAAGTATCTGAACTTTACAGATGATTGGAATGAAGTGGGTCCCTTGATGACGAATATGGAGTCATATCTGCCTGATGTTTTTACACTTGAGTGGGATGTCTTCTATAGCAAGTCTGGTGATTTCGGTCAGGCTGAATTAGATGTGGTTTTCATGAAAAAGGGTTCTTGGAATGACCAGGCGGGTAATGTTTCATTATCATACCGTCCAGATAATCCTGATGCTTATGGAGGCTACAGATTCGAAAAAGGCGCTGGCGCGTCGGGTGATGTGACCGGAAGTTTGGATTGGGGACAAATAAAGAATTTCGTCAAAATTGGAGCATGGAATCACTTTGCAGTGTCTTTTAACAAGCGTGCTTTCAAATTCTATATCAACAATAATAGAGTCATTAATCTTCCGAATGCGTTAGCCCCTGAGCGAATCTCAATAATCTGCGTCGGTGACTACAAATACAGAGGATTTGCCAATGTCGTTCTTGCCGCTGGTGCCGTTGATCTCTATGAACGTCAGACTACAGATTTATCTGCTGCAGCTGCAGCCGTTGAGAAAGCCATTGCCGAGACAGGCAAGTTCGTCACCAACAATATCCTCTTTGAAACAGGTAAGTCAACCCTGAAGCCAGAGTCAATGGAAGAGATTCAGAAGGTGGCTGAATATATGAAAGCAAACCCAACGGCTCGTTTCGAGGTGCAGGGTCATACCGACAATCAAGGTTCCGACAAGATTAACGACCCATTGAGTCAGGAGCGTGCAGAGGCTGTGGTGAAGGCGCTCGAAGGTCAGGGTGTTGATCCATTCAACCTGCGTCCTGTAGGCAAAGGCAGTCACGAGCCTGTTGCAGACAATGGCACTGAGGCAGGTCGTGCCCAGAACCGTCGCGTTGAGTTTATAAAAAAATAAATGGGCGCAACCAATTTATTAAACGTTGACGTCTAATACAACTCAACCTTTCTGTGAATTAAAACACAGCACGAAATGAAACTGTTCATTTTGTGCAATATTAAAATACATAAGATTGAAAAAGAACATACAACCTTACAACCTTTCCTAAAATGTCTTGATATTTATGTCGTATCAAGTTGTAGGTTAGGTTGTAAGGTTGTATGTTAAACTTGATAAAGAGTCTGGCAATGATTACCTGGACTAAATTACCCGTTTACTAGAACTAAGCGCTCCTTTTACTAGAACTAAACGGTTTGTTTACTTGGACTAAACCGAAATATCTTTCAATCACGTCTCTTTACAGAGACATCAGTAGGAACCTACAACCCTACAACTTTACTTGCAACCAGATACATCAAGAGCATCAATCTTTTTCAAGGAAGGTTGTAAGGTTGTAGGTTATATTCATGGGAAAACTATTTTTGTCGCAACATTATTATAATAATTAGCCATATGGTTGTTAATAATTGCTGCATAGTTAGGGAACTTAAAATAAAAAACAAAAAAAGATAAGTAAAACGAGATTTTTTCTTACTTTTGCGTTTTGAAAACTTAAAATGATAAATAATGAAAGATATTTCACTGCTGAAAGGCAAGATTCATTATGTGGGTGTGAACGACCGTAGCACCCATCTTTTTGAGGGCATGTGGCCTATTCCTTACGGCGTATCATACAACTCATATCTTATCGACGATGAAAAGGTAGCCCTGATAGATACTGTAGAACTGGGCTATTTCGATATTTTCTTGCAGCATATCAAGGCTATCTTGGGCGAAAAGCCTATCGACTACCTGATAGTGAACCATATGGAACCTGACCATTCGAGCTCTATAGCACTCATCAAGCAGTATTACCCTGAAGTGACGATTGTGGGCAATGCCAAGACTTTCGGCATGATTGACGGATACTATGGCGTTGAGAGCAAACGACTGGTGGTGAAAGAGGGTGACTCCTTGGACCTGGGACACCACAAACTGGCGTTCTACATGGCGCCTATGGTGCACTGGCCTGAGGTGATGGTGACCTACGATGCTACGGAGCAGGTGCTCTTCTCTGCTGATGCTTTCGGTACCTACGGAACAGTGGATGGCGGTCCGATAGACACGCAGATCAACCTCGACAAATATTGGGACGAGATGGTGCGCTACTATGCCAACATCGTGGGCAAGTATGGCACCCCTGTGCAGAAAGCTTTGCAGAAGCTGGGCGCATTGCCTATCCAGATGATTTGCTCTACCCATGGTCCTGTGTGGACAGAGAATATCAGTAAGGTTATTGGCATTTATGACCGTCTGAGTCGCTATGATGCCGACAAGGGTGTGGTGATTGTATATGGCAGTATGTACGGACATACCGAACAGATGGCTGAGCAACTGGCCCATCAGCTTACAGCTAAGGGTGTGAAGAATGTGGTGATGCACAATGTCAGCAAGAGTCATCCTTCATACATTTTGGCAGATATCTTCAAGTTTAACGGACTGATTATCGGTAGTCCGACCTATAATACGCAGCTTTATCCAGAGGTGGAGGCCATATTGAGCAAAATCCTGATGCGCGACATAAAAGGCCGTTGCCTGGGCTGGTTCGGCTCTTTCAGCTGGGCAGGCAAGGCTGTGGGGCTACTGGGTGAGTTTGCCGAGAAGAGCCACTTTACTCTGGTGGGCGAGCCTGTGGAGATGAAGCAGGGCATGCTGGCGTCTGTAGAAGAACAGTGCGAGGCGTTGGCAGAAGCAATGGCAGAAGCAATAAATAACAACTAAATAAACGCATTAATTTTATTAGACTATGAGAGTAATTATTGAACCGAATTATCAGTTGGTATCCAAATGGGCTGCCAACTATGTGGCTTCAAAAATCAATGCTGCAAAACCAACAGCTGAGAAGCCGTTTGTCTTAGGCTGTCCTACTGGTTCTTCCCCTCTGGGTATGTACCACGAACTGATTGAACTGAACAAACAAGGCAAGGTGTCATTCGAGAACGTAGTGACATTTAATATGGACGAGTATGTCGGTCTGCCAAAGGAGCATCCGGAAAGCTATTATAGCTTTATGTGGAACAACTTCTTCAGTCACATCAATATCAAGGCTGAGAATACCAATATTCTGAATGGCAACGCTCCTGACCTGGAGGCTGAATGTGCTCGCTTCGAAGCAAAGATCAAGGCGTATGGTGGCGTTGACCTGTTCATGGGTGGCATTGGTCCAGACGGACACATCGCTTTCAACGAACCAGGTTCTTCACTGACTTCTCGCACTCGCCAGAAGACATTGACTACCGATACCATCATCGCTAACTCACGTTTCTTCGACAACGATGTGAACAAGGTGCCAAAGACAGCGCTGACCGTAGGTGTGGGCACTGTAATGGATGCCAAGGAAGTGATGATTATCGTCAATGGTCACAACAAGGCACGCGCTTTGCGTCATGCTGTTGAGGGGGCTGTTACCCATATGTGGACAGTAAGCGCTCTTCAGATGCATCCAAAAGGCATCATCGTTTGCGATGACGCTGCTTGCGATGAATTGAAAGTAGGTACTTATCGTTACTATAAAGACATTGAAGCAGGTAATCTGTTGTGATTAAGGCACTGTTCTTCGATATAGACGGGACACTGGTGAGTTTCAAGACTCACCAGATACCCGTTTCTACCGTGTCTGCCATTGCGGAGGCGAAAGCCCGCGGTGTGCAGATTTTTATTTCTACAGGGCGTCCCAAAATCATCATCAACAACCTGGCTGCCTTAGAAGACCGACAACTCATCGATGGCTATATCACCATGAACGGAGGCTATTGTTTTGCTGGTGATACCGTTATCAGCAAGCATCCTATCTCTCCGCATAGCGTGGAAATTATTACTCAATATGCTACGGAGAGGAAAATTCCTAACCTAGTGGTGGGGGAGCACAACATGGTGATTTGTGACAAGGGTGAGATATTCGAGGAGTTGTTCTACAGACAACTGAAGGTGGGCGTCCAACTGGAGGAGAAGACTGTGGAAGAGGCCATTGCCGAAGGCAAGGACATTATCCAACTTACTACCTTCATTACCAAAGAACAAGAGGCAGAGTTACAACCTATGGTGCCCGATTGTGAAATGGGGCGCTGGCATCCTGCCTTTGTCGATATCACGGCACAGGGGTGCACCAAGCAGCAAGGCATTGACGAAATGATTCGCCACTTTGGCATCAGTTTGGACGAGACGATGTCGTTTGGTGATGGTGGCAACGACATACCCATGATACAACATGCAGCTATTGGTGTGGCGATGGGCAATGCCTTAGACAGTGTAAAAGCTGTGGCCGACTACATTACTGATACCGTTGACAATGACGGCATAGCGAAAGCGCTTCGTCATTATGGCGTAATATAATTCATTCATGAACAATGTTCAGCAAAATAAGGAGAATGTGAATTGGCAGAATGCCATGAATCTGGTGAAATACACTCACCAGTCGGTGTTCCTCACAGGAAAGGCAGGTTCTGGCAAAAGCACGTTCCTCAAACAGGTATGTCAGGAAACCAAGAAGAAATATGTGGTGTTGGCACCTACCGGCATCGCTGCTATCAACGCCGAAGGCTGTACGTTGCATAGCTTCTTCAAATTGCCTTTCTATCCCTTGTTGCCTGATGATCCCAATTTGTCATTGCAACGAGGACGCATCCATGAGTTTTTCAAATACAGCAAGTCGCACCGCAAGTTGCTCGAAGAGCTGGAACTTGTCATCATCGATGAGATTTCCATGGTGCGCGCAGACATTATCGATGCTGTCGATCGTATCTTGCGTGTCTATTCCCACAACCTGCGTGAGCCATTTGGCGGCAAGCAGTTGTTGCTGGTAGGCGATGCCTTCCAACTGGAACCTGTGGTGAAAGCCGACGAGCGCGACATCATCAACCGTTTCTATCCCAATCCCTACTTCTTCTCGGCTCATGTGTTCAGTCAGATTGAGCTGGTGGCAGTAGAACTGACCCATGTCTATCGGCAGAGTGACCCCGTGTTTGTGGGAGTGCTCGACCATATCCGCAACAATACTGCCACAGCCCATGACTTGCAACTGCTCAACACCCGTTTTGGCAAGTCTGTTGTTCACGATGAGAAAGATCTGTATATCACTCTGGCTACCCGTCGCGATCAGGTAGATTATATCAACGATAAGAAATTGGCTGAGTTGCCTGGTGACCCCGTAACGTTTAGGGGTATTATTCACGGTGACTTTCCCGAAAACAGTTTGCCCACCTCGTTGGAACTGGTTGTAAAGCCAGGGGCACAGGTTATCTTTGTCAAGAACGATTTCGACAAACGCTGGGTGAATGGCACCATTGGTACCATTATGGGCTTCGATACTGAAGAAGAAACCCTTTATATCCTTACCGATGATGGTGATGAGGTGGATGTGAAACCTGAATCATGGCGTAATATACGCTATACATACAACGAAGAAAAGAAAGAAATAGAAGAGGAGGAACTGGGTACGTTTACGCAGTTTCCCATCCGTTTGGCGTGGGCCATTACCGTACACAAGAGCCAGGGCCTGACATTCAGTCGTGTGGTGATAGATTTCACTGGTGGTGTGTTTGCTGGTGGACAAGCCTATGTGGCACTGAGCCGATGCACCTCGTTGGAGGGCATTCAGCTCACCAACCAACTCAGTCGTAGCGATATTTTTGTGCGAGCAGAGATAACCCAGTTTGCCAAGCGCTTCAACAACCAGCAAGCGGTGGATAAAGCCCTGAAGGAGGCACGTGCCGACATAGAATACATAGCTGCATCCAAGGCGTTTGATAAGGGTGATTTCCAACAATTCCTCGATTCGTTCTTCAAGGCCATTCATACCCGTTATGACATCGAGAAGCCTTTGGTACAAAGGTTTATCCGTCGTAAGTTGTCTGTCATCAATATGTTGCGTAGTGAAGTGGCCCAACTCAAACAAGAGGCGCAAGAAAAAGAGAAAGCTCTATTGAAGTATGCCCGTGAGTATGTGCAGATGGGTGATGAATGCATGAAGCACGATATGCCTGAGGCGGCATTGCGTAACTATGACAAGGCAGTGACACTTTGTCCTCAGTATAAGGAGGCTTGGAAGAAAATCAAGAAAACGGAGAAAATGATGAAAAACAGATAGAAACGGAGTGTGCTTCGTTTCCCAAAGAGCAAAGATAGTATGATACTGAAACTCTATGAAAAAAACAACAATCCTGCCGATATACAGCAGGTGGTAGATGTACTCAACGACAGTGGCATTATCATCATGCCCACCGATACTAAGTATGCTTTGGCTTGCAATGCCTTGAAGGAGCGTGCGGTGGAACAAATATGCCGTCTGAAGAACATTGACCCGCGCAAGAACCATCTTTCGGTGATTTGCTACGACATGAGTACCATCAGCGAATATGCTAAGGTGGACAACAACTCGTTCAAGTTGATGAAGAGAAATCTTCCAGGACCCTTTACCTTCATCCTCAACGCCACGAGTCGTTTGCCCCGCATCTTTCGCAACCGCAAGGAGGTGGGCTTCCGTATGCCTGATAATCCCATTGTGCGTGAGATATGCAGTGTGCTCGATGCTCCGTTGATGGTGGCATCGGTGCCTTTCAGTGAAGATGAGGTAGATTATCTTATCAACCCAGAGTTGATGGACGAGCGCTTGGGCAACCAGGTAGATATTGTCATCGATGGAGGCTTTGGCGACACCGTGGGCTCTGCCGTCATCGACTGCACTACGGATGAGCCCGAGGTGTTACGTGAAGGACCCAAAGAATTAGATTTCGGATAAAATAGTACCATTTATGAAAATAAAGTCAATCCTTTCAGCATTATCACTCACGCTGGCCGTGGGCGTAGCAGCGCAGGAGAATCCCCTGTGGATGCGTCATAACGCCATCTCCCCTGATGGCACAGTTATCGCCTTCTCTTATAAAGGTGATATCTTTACCGTACCCGTAAGTGGTGGCAAAGCTACCCAACTTACCACTAATGCCGCACAAGACTCTTATCCTGTATGGAGTCCTGACAGCAAGCAGATTATCTTTGCTTCTGCCCGTGAAGGTGGCTACGACCTCTATATCATGAGTCGTGATGGAGGTACCCCTCGTCGTCTCACCACCCATTCTGGCAATGAGTTGCCTATGGCGTTTTTGGATGCCAACACCGTTTTGTTCCAAGCAAATCTGATGCCTGATGCAGAGTCGGTTATCTTCCCTCAACGCTACCAACAGGTCTATACAGTAAGCACCCAGGGTGGACGTCCTCATCTGTTCTCTTCAGTGACATTGGAAGATGTCAATGTGGGCAAGAACGGCGTGTTGCTCTATCACGACAGAAAAGGTATGGAAGACCAGTGGCGCAAGCATCACGAGTCGTCTGTGACACGCGATGTGTGGATGGCTACCCCAAAAGGAAAGGCCTATGAATACAAGCAACTCACTACCTACTACGGCGAGGACCGCAACCCTGTGTGGGCACCCGACGGACAGTCATTCTACTACTTAAGTGAGCAGAAAGGCACTTTCAACGTGTTCAAACGCAATATCAACGGTAATGCTGATGAGCAACTTACCAGTTTGAAGGATCATCCTGTACGTTTCCTCAGCGTGGCTAACAATGGTACCCTGTGCTTTGGCTACAATGGCGAACTCTATACATTAAAAGAAGGTGCACAACCTCAGAAAGTTAATGTCACAGTAGTGACCGACCGCAACGACAAAGACTTGATTCGTCAAGTGCAGAGCCGTGGGGCTACTGATGTAGCCGTATCACCTAATGGCAAGGAAGTGGCTTTCATCATGCATGGCGATGTGTATGTGACCTCTGTTGAGTACAAGACCACCAAGCGCATTACCGATACCCCTCAGCAAGAGCGTGGCATAGACTTCGCTCCTGATGGCCGTGCGTTGGTTTATGCCGCTGAGCGCGATGGCTATTGGCAGATCTATCAGGCCAAGTTGGGCAAGGCTGACGAGAAACTATTCACCTATGCTACCGACATTCAGGAAGAGCGTCTCACCAATACCAAGATAACGTCTTTCCAACCTTATTATAGTCCTGATGGTAAGAAGGTAGCTTTCTTGGAGAACCGCACCACCTTGCGCGTCATCGACCTCGCTACAAAGAAGGTGGTTACCGCTATGGATGGCAAGTATGAATACAGTTACAGCGATGGCGACCAGTGGTTCCAGTGGAGTCCTGACAGTCGTTGGTTGCTTACCAATTACATAGGCTTTGGAGGTTGGAACAATAAGGATGTGGCGCTGGTCAATGCTTCTGGCAATGGCGAGATACACAACCTCACCCAAAGTGGCTACAATGATGTTAGTGCCAAATGGGTATTAGGTGGCAAGGCGATGATTTTTGCTTCTGACCGTTCCGGTTATCGAAGTCATGGTAGCTGGGGTGCTGAGGATGATGTCTATATTATGTTCTTCGATCTTGATGCCTACGAGCAGTTCCGTCAGACCAAGGAAGAAACCGCTCTGCGTGAAGAAGCCGAGAAAGACAAAGATAAGGATGACAAAGCTACTGATAAGAAAAATGCTAAAGACACCCCATCAAAGGATAATGGTCAGCCAGAAAAGAAGGACGTTGAACCTTTGAAGTTTGACTTCGACAACTGCAAGGACCGTGTGATACGTCTCACCGTCAACTCCTCCCATTTGGCAGATGCTGTGCTCAACACCAAGGGCGACAAACTCTATTACACAGCTTCGTTCGAGGCTGGAGCCGATCTCTGGATGCACGATCTCAAGGAGGGCAGTACTTCTATCGTGCTGAAGAATGTAGGTCGTGCCGAACTTGTTCCAGATAAGGATTTCAAGAAACTCTACCTCGCTACCCAAGGTGGCATTAAAGAAGTGGACCTCGAAAAGAAGAGCAGCAAAAACCTAGACTTTGAGGCAAACTTCAATTATCGTCCTGCTGATGAGCGGGCTTATCTGTTCGACCATATCTGGCAACAGGTACTCGATAAGTTCTATGACGTCAACCTGCATAAAACCGACTGGAACAAGATGCGTGATAACTATCGCCGTTTCTTGCCATATATCAATAACAACTACGACTTTGCCGAGATGACCAGCGAGATGTTGGGTGAACTCAATGCATCACATACTGGTACCCGATACAGCCCTGCTGGTCCACAGCTTACCACTGCTTCCTTAGGCTTGTTCTATGACTGGAGCTATACAGGTGATGGACTCAAGGTGAAAGAGGTGGTTGCCAAAGGTCCTTTTGCCGTGAAGAAGACCGAAGTAGGCGAGGGTAGCATCATCGAGAAGATTGACGGTCAACCTATTGGCAAGGATACCGACTATTATCCTATGCTCGATGGCAAAGCAGGCAAGCCAGTACGTGTGAGCGTCTATAACCCCAGCACAGGCAAGCGGTTCGATGTGACTGTAAAGCCTGTATCAGCTTCCGAACTCACCGATTTGCTCTACAAACGTTGGGTAGATCGTAACAAGAAGTTGGTCGAGAAGCTCTCAGGTGGCAAGGTGGCCTATGTGCATGTACGCGCTATGGACAGTCCTTCGTTCCGCCAGGTATATGCCGACATCCTCTCCGATGAGAACCGCCAGAAGCAGGCCGTCATTGTCGATGAGCGCAACAACGGCGGTGGTTGGTTGCACGATGACCTCTGCACCTTGCTCGCAGGTAAGGAGTACCAGCATTTCGTACCTCGTAACCAGTACATCGGCTACGACCCTTATAACAAGTGGACCAAACCATCATGCGTGCTGATTTGCGAGAACGACTATAGTAATGGTCACGGCTTCCCTTGGGTATATAAGACCTTGGGCATCGGCAAACTCATCGGCTCACCCGTGGCAGGTACCATGACCGCAGTTTGGTGGGAGACGCTGATGGACAACACCCTTGTGTTTGGCATCCCACAGGTAGGTTGTGTGGATATGAATGGCGTCTATCAGGAAAACACCGAGCTGAAGCCGGATATCACCGTTTATAACACCCCAGAGGATGTGATGAATGGCTACGACCGCCAATTGGAGACCGCTGTTAAAGAAATGATGAAAACTGTTAAGTAAAGAGATGGCTTCCTCCTCAAGTTCCTCCCCGCAACGGGGAGGTACCCTGATGGGCAGAGGGTTATGATAGCCGTCAAAAAGTAATATGAAAAGAACTGCTATAATTTTGCTGCATTGCCCCGACAGACCAGGCATCATCTCCGATGTCACCAACTTCATCACCGTCAATCAGGGCAACATCATCTACCTCGACCAGTATGTCGATAGGGTAGAGAACGTATTTTTCATGCGTATAGAGTGGCAACTCGAGAAGTTTGCCATTCCTGAAGAAAAGATAGAAGACTATTTCAACACTCTCTATGGTCAGAAGTACCAGATGCATTTCCGACTGTATTTCTCCGACCAGAAGCCCCGCATGGCCATCTTTGTATCTAAGATGTCGCACTGTCTTTATGACCTGTTAGCGCGTTATAGCGCAGGCGAGTGGGATGTGGAGATTCCTCTCATTATCAGCAACCATGAAGATATGCGACCAGTAGCGCAGAAGTTCGGCATTCCTTATTTCTGTCTGCCCATCACCAAGGAAAACAAGGCAAAGCAGGAGGAAGTCGAGATGCAACTCTTGCGCGACAATGGCATTACTTTTATCGTCTTGGCACGTTATATGCAGGTCATCTCTGAAGAAATGATTGCTCACTACCGCCATAAGATTATCAACATCCATCACTCGTTTTTGCCCGCATTTATCGGTGCTAAGCCCTATCATGCTGCTTTTGAGCGTGGCGTGAAGATCATTGGCGCTACCGCCCACTACATCACTACCGAGCTGGATGCAGGTCCTATCATTGAGCAAGATGTTGTGCGTGTCACCCATAAAGACACCATCGAGACATTAGTCAACAAAGGCAAAGACCTCGAGAAGATTGTCCTCTCCCGAGCTGTGCAGAAACATATCGAGCGCAAGATACTTACCTTTAAGAACAAAACAGTGATCTTTAACTAACCATTAAGTGTTGACGCTCATATCTAACGAGAACCGTTCTTATATTGGACAAGAACGGTTCTTGTTTTTTCTCTCCTGTTAGTAAATTGCTAACACTGCTGAAAAATACTATTATGGTAGGTTATATGAGAAAAACGAGCGAATCAACCTTTATAATGCTATAGAATAGTGTTGTAAAACAAGTTTTTGCACTTAAAATTTGGCAATATGGCAGAATGTTACTATTTTTACAAGATAAATAGTAAGACTAGATAAAGGATGAAGACTGAAAACAAAGATAATAAGAAAGTTAAGAACAAAACACAACAGGTGGAAACGCCAGGAAAGGTAAGTGCAATAAAAGCCTTCTTTAAGAATGAAACCGTGCATTTCATCTTTGGTTTAGCTATTGCGCTGATAGCTGCTTTCGCTCTCGTTTCGTTTGGCTCTTTCTTCCTCTATGGTGCTGCTGACCAAAGTGTGATTGATAATAGCACATCTGAAGAATTGTTAGCAGGTGAAGGTGATGTGCAGAATATGGGTGCTATTCGTGGAGCTCAGTTGGCTGACTATTTTATCAACCATCAGTTTGGCGCTCCATCCATCTTTATGGTAATCTTCTTGCTCGTAATGGGATTGAAACTGATGCGTGTAGTGAAGGTTAGGCTTTGGAAATGGTTTATAGGCTGTTCACTGTTGATGGTGTGGTGCTCTGTATTCTTCGGTTTCATGTTCAAGGGAATGTACGAAGATACATTCTTCTACCTTGGAGGTTTGCATGGTTATAACGTGAGCAGTTGGTTGGAGAGTCAGGTGGGCGTTCCAGGTGTGTTGATGATATTGTTCTTCACTGCTGTTTGTCTCTTGGCTTATTTGAGTACACAAACCATCATTTGGTTGCGTAAGCTATTGGGTTTTGGTTATTTGAAACGTAAGAAAAAAGAAACACCTGCTGAGGATTCAGTTGATATGCAGACTGATGGAGAACAACAAGAGGAAGCTCCTGTCAATGATTTAGATGATATACTTGATACCCCTAAATCTGCTGCAATTAATTTGGGTGGACCAGACGATAACTTCATAGTTAATCCAGTTACAGAGTTGTTACATGGAGATGACGAGGAAGTCTTTAACGATGGTTCTGATGATGAACCATACAGAAAAAGAGATGAAGAATCAGAACCTGGTTTTGAGGTGGATGTTCCTGAAGACGAAGAAGTGGTTGAGTTGGAACCCTATAATCCCAGATTAGACTTGTCTCACTATAAGTTCCCAACCTTGGACTTGATGAAGCACTTTGACAATGACGGTCCAAGTGTGGATATGGAGGAGCAACAAGACAATAAGAACCGTATTGTTGAAGTATTGCGTAGCTTTGGCATAGAGATAAAGACTATAACCGCTACGGTGGGTCCTACTATTACACTGTACGAGATTACCTTAGCAGAAGGTATTCGTATTGCCAAGATACGCAGTTTGGAAGATGATATTGCGTTGCAGTTGGCTGCTTTGGGTATTCGTATCATTGCACCAATTCCTGGCAAAGGAACTATCGGTATTGAGGTGCCTAACAAAACTCCAAGAGTTGTATCAGGTCAAAGTGTGATAGGCAGCAAGGCATTCCAAGAGAGCAAGGCTGATTTACCGATGGTGTTGGGAAAGACCATTAGTAACGAGCCATTCGTAATAGACTTGGCAAAGATGCCGCACATGTTGGTAGCTGGTGCAACAGGTCAGGGTAAGTCTGTAGGTCTGAATGCCATGATAGCTTCTTTGCTGTATAAGAAACATCCTGCTGAGTTGAAGCTTGTTCTGGTGGATCCCAAGAAAGTGGAGTTTAGTGTTTATAGCGAGCTTGACCATCATTTCTTGGCACAGTTGGAAGATGCCAAGGAACCTGTTGTAACAGACGTGAAGAAGGTGGTGCGTACTCTCAATTCTCTGTGTGCCGAGATGGATGCCCGTTATGATTTGCTGAAGATTGCTAAGGTGCGTAACATCAAAGAATACAATGAAAGATTCAATAGTCGTCGCTTAAATCCGAATAACGGACATCGTTTCTTGCCCTATATCGTGGTGGTGATTGATGAGTTTGGCGACTTGATTATGACGGCAGGTAAGGAAGTTGAACTGCCTATAGCTCGTATAGCACAGTTGGCCCGTGCCGTGGGTATACACATGATTATCGCTACCCAGCGTCCTACGACCAACATCATTACGGGTACCATCAAGGCCAACTTCCCTGCACGTATAGCTTTCCGTGTAGCAGCGATGATTGACTCGCGTACAATCCTTGACCGTCCAGGTGCTAACCAGTTGATAGGTAAGGGTGATATGCTGTTCTTGCAAGGCAACGACCCTGTGCGTGTGCAGTGTGCATTTATCGATACACCAGAAATTGAGAATATAGTGAAATACATATCTGAGCAACAAGGTTATACCACACCATTTTATTTGCCAGAAGTGGCAGAAGATATTGATTCAGAAGGTGGTGGTGCTGAAGTTGATATGGACAAACTCGACTCTTTGTTCGAGGATGCAGCTCGCCTGTTGGTCATTCATCAGCAGGGCTCAACATCTTTGATACAAAGGAAGTTCTCGATAGGCTATAATCGTGCTGGAAGATTGATGGATCAACTGGAGAAAGCAGGCATTGTAGGCCCTGCTATGGGTAGCAAACCACGTGATGTATTGTGTGTGGATGAAATGGCTTTAGAAGAAAAACTTGCCAATTTGAAATAATTGAAAATTGAGAATTAGTATGAATATAAAGCACATAATATTCATGAGAGATTTAGAACGTAACTACGCATTACGCTTAGTCTGTATTTTTTTTCTTTTTCTAATTTCATTTTTCAGTATTCAAATAACTTGGGCTCAGACACCGAAAGAATTGTTGGATGAAGTTGTGGAGAAAGCTTATTCCAGTGGTTATATAGATGTTGATTTCACGGTATATATGGACGGTGCTGATACGCAAGGCCACATCATTGTGCAAGGGAAACAGTTCATATTGGAAACGCCAGGTATGAAAACTTGGTTTGATGGCAAGACACAGTGGACACTTGCAGAAGAGAATGAGGAGGTAAGCATTTCTGAACCTACTGATGAAGAGTTGCAGGCACTTAACCCTTATGCGTGGATGTCTCTCTATCAACAAGGCTATGATTTAAAGTATGGTGAAACGGGTGTTTCGGGTGTGAGAAAGGTGATTATGACAACCACTATTCCTCGTGAAGAGATGCAGAGTATTGTGCTATTGATTCATCAGACAGAACTCTATCCTGTACGCCTTAGTATGGCTAGTAGAGGAGGGCTGGATGTGGTAGTCATTGACATTGACAGTTATAAGGTGAAGCAGCAACCTCTGGCTGAAGAAACTTTTGTGTTCGACAAGAGTGAATACCCAGGCATAGAGGTTATTGACCTGAGATAATAATTAACACTAAATATTATGGAAACAGAAAAAGTAAGATTGCTGATCATTGGTTCTGGACCGGCAGGCTATACAGCTGCGATCTATGCATCGCGTGCCAATCTTCAGCCTGTATTGTATGCAGGCTTGCAGCCTGGAGGTCAGCTTACGACAACTACAGAAGTTGAAAACTTTCCAGGTTATCCTCAAGGTGTGGATGGAAACCAGTTGATGGAAGACTTGCGCCAGCAAGCAGAGCGATTTGGTGCCGATCTTCGTCAAGGTGTTGCCACCCAGGCTGATTTAAGCCAGCGTCCATTTAAGATTACTATTGATGGCTCTAAGATAATTGAGACTGAAGCACTGATTATTGCTACTGGTGCTGCTGCCAAGTATCTAGGGCTGGAAGACGAAAAGAAATATGCTGGTATGGGTGTGAGTGCCTGTGCCACCTGTGATGGATTCTTTTATCGCAAGAAAGTAGTAGCAGTGGTAGGAGGTGGTGATACGGCTTGCGAGGAAGCCACTTATTTGGCAGGACTTGCTGCAAAAGTCTATTTGATTGTACGCAAACCATTCCTACGTGCTTCTAAGATTATGCAAGAACGTGTGATGAATCATCCGAAAATTGAAGTGCTCTTTGAGCACAATGCAGAAGGTTTGTTCGGTGACAATGGCGTAGAAGGAGTGCATCTTGTGCAGCGTTTGGGTGAGCCAGATGAGCGTCATTATGACCTGCCTATCGATGGATTTTTCTTGGCCATTGGTCATAAACCTAGTTCTGACATTTTTAAGGACTATGTTGAGACTGATGCAGCTGGCTATATCGTAACAGAAGGAAACAGTCCGAGGACCAATGTGCCTGGAGTGTTTGCTGCAGGTGATGTGGCAGACCCTCATTATCGTCAGGCTATTACTGCTGCAGGCAGTGGATGCAAAGCTGCTATTGAAGCAGAAAGGTTTTTATTAAACGGATAATATCATGGTGAAGCCTAATATTACAGACATCAATATCCCGGAACTGATATCAGATCTTTGGGCGCCATTGACACCTGAGCAGCGAGAGCGTTTGGCTAGCAGTTTTTCGATTCAGACTTATAAGAAAAACGAGATTGTGCACAGTGAAGATGAAACGCCAACTCATTTGTTCTGCCTCTTAAAAGGTAAGGTTAAAGTTTTTAGAGAAGGTGTGGGTGGAAGAAATCAAATTGTTCGTATGATAAAGCCTGTAGAGTATTTTGGTTTCCGTGCTTACTTTGCTAACGAGACTTATGTCAATGCTGCGGCAGCAGTAGAGTCATCTGTTGTATGTCTGATTCCGTTGGAAGTGATTGAAGAACTGGTTAAGGAGAACATTGACCTTGCCTGCTTCTTTATCCGCAATCTTTCGGCCTCTTTAGGTGTGGCTGACCGTCGTACAGTGAACCTGACGCAGAAGCATATCCGTGGTAGGTTAGCTGAGTCGTTGCTGTTCCTGAAAGAGAGTTATGGTCTAGAAGAAGACAACTCTACACTGAGCATCTACCTTTCTCGTGAGGATTTGGCAAACCTTTCTAACATGACTACTTCTAATGCCATTCGCACGCTATCGCAATTTGCATCAGAGAAATTGATAGCCATTGATGGACGTAAGATTAAGATTATTGAAGAGGATAAACTTAAGAAGATATCTAAGATAGGATGATATAAAAAATCCTCCCTATTGGGGAGGAGTGATGAAATAATAACAATCCCCCAATGCAGGGGGATTGTTATTATTTAGTAAACAGCAACTCTCGATACTTTGGCAATGGCCAAATCTCATCGTCAATTTCCATCTCGAGTTTGTCGATATGTTCACGTATTTGTTCCAAGAAAGGTTTAACTTCCTGCTCGTAAGCGAAAGCACGCTCTTGATAGTTCTCCATGTGATTAGCCTTCTTGCGTGATTCTGTCATTTCTTTTACCAAGCGCTTAATTTCTGTTACACGGAAAGATATTTCACGAATCAAGTCCTTTCTATCGGCGCTGAGTGATTCATAT
This sequence comes from uncultured Bacteroidales bacterium, assembly GCA_902779085.1. Lineage (GTDB taxonomy): Bacteria > Bacteroidota > Bacteroidia > Bacteroidales > Bacteroidaceae > Bacteroides. The sequence goes on from CACYZY010000008.1 coordinate 61,267, forward strand.
TCTTCAGCATCGAATACCTCTCGCAATCCACGCAAATTCTCTAACAAGCGATTCTGATAGGTAACGGCTGTTGGTACAATATGGTTGATGGCTAAATCACCTAATACACGGCTCTCAATCTGTACTTTTTTTGTGAATTTCTCCAACTCCACTTCCAAGCGACTTGCCAACTCAGTTTCATTGAAAATATGTTCGCCGATTAATACAGCCCTTGACTGCTCGCTTTCATAGAGCATCAATGCCTCTGGCACATTGTTGATATTACTCAAGCCTCGACGAGCAGCCTCCTGTTTCCATTCTTCAGAATAACCGTCACCCTCAAAACGAATGGGAGCCGATGTAACGATAGCATCTTTTAACGCACGGAATAGGGCTTCCGTCTTGCTCATGCCATCTTCCATAAATTTATCAACCGTTGCTTTGAACTCCTGCAACTGGTTAGCCATAGCTGCATTGATAGCAATCATCGCACCGGCGCAGTTGGCCGATGAACCCACAGCGCGGAACTCAAAGCGATTACCTGTAAAAGCAAAAGGCGAGGTGCGGTTGCGGTCAGTCGTGTCGAGCAGAATCTCTGGAATACGGTCAATACCCAACTTCAGTGTAAGGTTAGCCGCCTGGTCACTCTTGCTACTATAGTCTTGCTTGACAAATTCATTCAGCACTGTTGTCAATTGCTTGCCCAAGAAGATGGATAAGATAACAGGAGGCGCCTCGTTACCTCCTAAACGATAACTGTTGGTGGCACTCATAATGGAAGCCCTCAACAAATTCTGGTTCTTATAGACCATCATTAACACGTTTACCAAGAAAGTCAAGAACAACATGTTGCCCTGTGGGTTCTTACCTGGTGCGAACAAATTTATGCCTGTATCTGTGCAGAGCGACCAGTTATTATGCTTGCCTGAACCATTTACTCCGTTGAAAGGTTTCTCATGCAACAGCACTGAAAAATTATGCTTCCCTGCTAAGCGCTTCATCATGTCCATCACCAACTGGTTATGGTCATTGGCCAGATTGACATTTTCAAAGATAGGAGCCAACTCAAACTGGTTGGGTGCTGCTTCGTTATGTCTGGTCTTCACAGGAATGCCCAGTTTATAGCATTCTATTTCCAGCTCTTTCATGAAAGCAGTTACACGGGCAGGAATGGAACCAAAATAGTGATCGTCCAACTGCTGGTCTTTGGCAGATGAATGTCCCATTAGCGTACGTCCCGTCAAACAAAGGTCAGGACGCGCGTCGTACAAAGCACGATCTACTAAGAAATATTCCTGTTCCCAACCTAAGTTAGCATGCACACGCTTTACATGTTCATCAAACAATTTACAAACGGATGTTGCTGCCTTATCAACGGCTGCTAATGCTTTTAGTAATGGCGTCTTGTAATCCAGCGCCTCACCTGTGTAAGAGATGAAGATTGTAGGTATACACAAAGTGTCATCTACCACAAATGCAGGAGATGAAACGTCCCAGGCAGTGTAGCCACGTGCTTCAAAGGTGTTGCGTATACCCCCACTGGGAAAAGAAGAAGCATCTGGTTCCTGCTGGATAAGTAGCTTACCAGAGAAACGCTCTATCACATTTCCGTCTTCATCGAAATCAATAAAACCGTCATGTTTCTCAGCTGTACCGTCAGTCAATGGCTGGAACCAATGGGTATAGTGAGTCACGTTCAACTGCTTTGCCCAACTTTTCATGCCGTTGGCAATCAGGTCGGCTGTCTCAATGCTGATAGGTTTCCCCTTCTCGATGGCGTCTTGAACAGCTTTATATGCCTCTTTCGGGAGATACTCCTGCATCTTTTGCTGATCAAAGACATGAATACCATAATAGTCATTCAGCTTGTCAGACGGGAGGCTCACTTCCACAGGTTTTCTGTTTGCCAATTCTTGCAGGGCAAAAAATCTCATTTTTGACATATCAGTTTATCTTTTAACGGTAATTTGCCACAAAAGTACAAATTTAATTTATACTTTTGCTATTTAGTATATGAAAAAAGCGCACGAAATAGGATTCATCTTGTGGTTAGTCTTGCTAATTACTTTCTCACTAGAGGCTTTGGATGTCAGTGCCAAAAAGCATAATCCCATTGATGTACTGGCAGACAGCATTGTTCGTCTGACAGTAGGTCGTGCCAGGGATAGTGTAGGATTAGCTGATGAATACAATGCTCAACTATACATCAAAGGGCTGGTATATGTGCGTAAGAAGAATGTGTTTTACCATCAGATACCAGGCATGTTTCATGTCAGTAAAAATGGACAGCGTCGTTTTATTATCGAGACGATTAATCAGGTGCATTATTCCTCTCCGGACTTATTTGATCAACGTACAGAAGCAGTGCTGGGCACTACCAACAGTTTCTTTGAGGGAGATGGCAGATTGTCCGATTTGTTTCATATCACTCCTTATCATCACATGTTGATGCAGGATAAACTTATCTCTCCACTTTCCCCTAATGGTGACAAATATTATATATATATGCTCGATTCTGTCTTCTACGTAGGCAACATTCAACACTATAAAGTCGCTTTCAAACCACGAGTTGTTAGCTATCAGTTGGTTGAGGGCTATTTTATCATTACCAATGGTGCATGGAGCATCAGAGAAATGTGTTTTGAAGGCCGTAACGAGATGTTGCGTTTCAAAAATACGATGACAATGGGTAGAGTAGGTACAGAAACAGAAATGTTGCCAATGAAATATAACTTAGAGGTTTATTTCCATTTTATGGGCAACCGTATTGATGCTACCTATACAGGCCTGATGACCTATCATGACATAGAGCTCAAAGCGCCACTTCTTGTTTCAAAAGAACTGCGTCGCAAGGGTAAAGAAAAGTATGATCTCTCGCGCTATTATAATTTGGGTAGTGACGATAGTGCACCGACAAGAGATATAAAATTCTTCGAGAATCATCGTCCTACACCGCTGACGGATGACGAGTTGGATCTTTATACTGATTATATCAACGCACAGTTGGACAATCAACTTGACACAGTGAGGCAAAGTAAGGAGAAGCGCTCCCGTTTCTGGGGCAATGTAGGTGACGCTTTGGTGAGCCGAAGCCGTTTTTACGTGAAAGACGTGGGGAATTTCCGTCTCTCTCCTTTGTTTAATCCTCAACAGATAGGATATAGCCACCGCAATGGCATATCATATAAAATGGATTTGCGCTATACCCGAAGAATGGTACATGACCGTGTGATTGAGATAACGCCACGCTTGGGATATAATTTCAAGCATCGTGAGTTTTATTGGCTTGTAAGGGGCTATTTCGATTATTGGCCAGAAAAACGTGCCTCCTGGAATTTCGAAGTAGGTAATGGCGACAAGGTTTATAATAATGAAGTGGTAAAAGACATAGAAACTATTATAGGTGATAAGGTTGATTTGTCGGATGTAAACCTGGAATATTTCAATCATACCTATTTCAAACTATCACATAGTTGGGAGGTTTTCAATGGTTTCACCCTGGATCTAGGTCTTAACCTGCACCATAGAGCTGCTACTGGTAACCGCAACGAGAATTACAATCGTACCTATAACAGTTTTGCACCAACGATGAGGCTTTCGTATACTCCAGGGCAATATTACTATATGGATGGTAAACGAAAAGTAAACCTGCATTCTTCTTACCCCACCTTAATATTTGAATGGGAAAAAGGGCTAGGGGGCATTTTAAAAAATTCTACTGTTTATGACCGTTTTGAGATAGACATTCAGGATGATCTTCCTCTCGGGCTGCAACGCACATTATTCCTTCGATTTGGAGCTGGTGCCTTCGCGTATAAAGATCATTTGTATTTTATTGATTTCGAGAGATTCCGTAGGCATAACCTGCCCATGGGCTGGAGCGATGATATTGGTGGTGTATTCCAACTGCTTAACAATGATGTTTACAACTCTTCTACCCGATATTTGAGGTTCCATGCCACTTATCAGGTTCCGTTCCTGATCATTCCACATGTTGCGAAATATTTGAAATATGTGATGAATGAGCGCATATATTTCAACACAGTATTCTTGCCTCATCAAAAACCCTTCTATGAAGTGGGTTATGGGTTAGGTACACATATTTTCGACTTTGGTCTCTTTATGTCGTTTGCACAGCAGAAAAAAAGTGAATTTGGATTCAAGATAACTTTTGAGCTATTTAATAGATAAATTGATATATTATGAAGAAAGTATTGTTAATATTGTTGGGTATTGGGTTCTTTGCTGCTTGCCAAACAAGAAGACAAACTGTAAATGAGCAGGAAACCTCTTACACACAGTATGTCGATCCATTTATTGGATCAGGCGGGCACGGACATGTATTTGTGGGAGCCAATGTCCCGTTCGGTTTCGTTCAGTTGGGCCCTTCCCAACTGACCCAAGGCTGGGACTGGTGCTCCGGTTATCACTATTCTGATTCAGTACTGGTGGGTTTCAGTCACCTTCATCTCAGTGGCACAGGTTGTGGTGATTTGGGTGATATAACTTTCCTGCCGCTGGCGAACAAAGAGCAGCGTACAGATAAGTTTACACATGAACAGGAAATGGCAGAACCAGGCTACTATAGTGTACATACCCAGGAGGCGGATGTACAAGTAGAGCTAACGGCAACCACTCGTACTGGTTTCCATCGTTATTTCTATCCTGATAATAACGAGCAATTGTTATTGGTGAATCTTGATTATGGTATCAGTGGCGGCGATGTTACCCTTGGGGCAGCTATTCGTCAGCAAGGTGACCGAAGCATTGAGGGTTATCGTTTCTCAAAAGGGTGGGCTGTGAACCAACGTGTGTTTTTTGTGGCAGAGTTCAACAAACCTATCCGTAGTTTGGAACAACCCGAAGACAACTTCAGCGTGTTGGCTTTCGAGGGTGGTAGTGAACCCCTGATGATGAAGGTGGGCATTTCTGCTGTGAGTGAGGCGAATGCTCGTCTGAATCTGCAGACTGAGAATCCAGGCTGGGATTTTGATGAGATATGCCTACAGGCCAATGCCTTGTGGGAAGAACAACTGAGCAAGATTAAGATTGATACAGATGATGAAGTGGCCCGTACTATCTTCTATACCTCTCTATATCACACCATGATAGCTCCGTCTGTGTTCAACGATGTGAATGGTGACTATAGAGGTTCTGACGGTAAGGTGTATCAGCACGCCGATTTCATCAACTATACCACCTTCTCTTTGTGGGACACCTATCGTGCTGCCCATCCGTTGGCTACACTTATTCATCCTGACAAACAGCGCGACTTTGCCCAGACTTTCCTGAAGATTTGCGAGCAGCAAGGGCGCTTGCCGGTTTGGCACCTGATGGGCAATGAAACCGATTGTATGGTGGGTAATCCTGCCCTTCCTGTTTTAGCCGACATCGTTTTGAAAGGCTTCGATGTAGATGCTAAGGCAGCTTTGGAAGCGATGAAACAGACGGCAATGGTAGATGGTCGTTCTATCGGCTTATTGAAGAAATATGGTTATATCCCATGGGATAAGGAACCTACCAACGAGACTGTAGCCAAGGCGATGGAATATGCATTGGCAGACGATGCATTGGCCCGTGTGGCTAAGCAGTTGGGTGATGAGGAAGCCTATTCCTACTTCTATAATCGTGGCCAGTCATATAAGAAATACTTTGATCCACAGACAGGTTTTGTGAGAGCCATTGATGTGAATGGCAAGTTCCGTGAGCCATTCGACCCCATCAAGGTGATCCATCGAGCTGATGATTATACAGAGGGCAATGCCTGGCAATACACCTGGTTGGTGCCTCACGATGTGAAAGGTCTTGTTGGTCTGTTTGGCAGTGAAGAAGCGTTTGTCACTAAACTGGATTCCCTGTTTGTGGTTGAAGGCGACTTGGGCGAGGAGGCATCACCAGATATCAGTGGTCTGATAGGACAATATGCACATGGCAACGAGCCCAGTCACCATACCATTTATCTGTATAATTACGTTGGTCAGCCTTGGAAGACAGCTCAGCGCTTGCGTGAAGTGATGACTACCCTCTACAAAGCCGATCCTGATGGGTTGTGCGGCAACGAAGACGTAGGCCAGATGTCAGCTTGGTATATCCTCTCTTCTTTGGGATTGTATCAGGTAGAACCGGCAGGAGGTAAGTTCGTATTTGGTTCACCGTTGTTTGACAGTGCTGATGTGATGATGGGTGATAAGACATTAAGCATCATTGCCCACAATAACAGTGCTGAAAACATCTATATCCAGTCTGTTCGTTGGAACGGGCAACCATACGATAAGTCGTATATCGATTTCAAGGATTTGCAGCAAGGTGGCACATTGGAGTTTGAGATGGGTGCCTATCCATCCGATACCTTTGGGGTAGCTCCAGAGAGCAGACCGTGATATGCTTCAGAAGCGAATTTAGTCTACTACGGGAGGACCGCCCGTCTTCCCGTAGTAGAGTGACCGTCCTCCCGTAGTAGAGCGTTATGCTATCCGTGGTTAATAAATAACCATCTTTGACTGCAGGGCTTCCTACTGGTAACCCCAGTATTTGCTATGGGGTGACTCTAATATCTTCTATGGGTTGCCACAATGCTTGCTATGGGTTGTCGCAAAGCCTTCTATCACTTGTCGCAATATCTCTTTTACCCCCATAGCAGATACTGCGACGAGTGATGGAAGATACTGGAGAAGGCGATGGCAAGCCTTACCCTATGATATAGCAAGCCTTAGTCATAGAGATAGCAGCCGTTAATCATAGGGTTAGGGTACATTAGTCTATGATTTTCTGTTGCTATGAAAAATATACTCAATCTTGAGTTGCTGTTCCTTCTACAACAGTAGGGGCTTCTTCTGGTGCTGCATCTTCGGCAACACTTGCAGGCTCTTCTTCTGAATGTACGGGATTCTCCTCTGTTATATCCTCAACACCGGCATTGAAATAATCTTCCAACTCTTGCTCGGCAGAATTGTTCTCATTCACAAGGTCACGGATAATCTTGCCATGCTCCATCAGGGCAATGCGTGAGCAGATATCTACCGTGTGGTTCAGGTTGTGAGAGGAAATGATGACGGTGGCGTTGTGCTCCTCGTGATACTTCTTCAGCAACTGCTTGATGACAGACTGTGAGGTAGGGTCGAGGAAGTTGAAAGGTTCATCCAATATTAGCAACTGGGGGTGATGGATCATGGCACTGATGATGCCCACCTTCTGCTTGTTGCCGGCAGAAAAGTTGCGGATGTACTTCTTCTGACCAATGACCTCACCATTCATGAAATGCTCAAATGGCTTGAGACGTTCGTCTATCTCCTGCTTGCTCAGTCCATAGACCTTGCCGATGAAATAAAAATACTCTTCTGGGGTGAGGTAGTCAATCAGGAAACCATCGTCGATGAACTCTCCAGTAGTCTTCTTCCAGTCTTCACTCTTACTCACGTCAATACCGTCGATGGTAACATGGCCGTTGTCGGCCTGCAACAAATCCAGTATCAGGCGGAAAAGGGTGGTCTTGCCTGCTCCGTTGTTACCCACCAATCCCAGCATATCGCCTTGGTTAATCACATAGTTGTCTATATCTACGGCTTTTGTCTCGCCAAACTGCTTCAACAAATTCTTTATCTCTATCATAATTCTTTATTTCTGTCTTGAGTCTCTAAATCCTTCCATATTGATATACCTGCGCTTCATAAAACGCTTGTACACATTCATAATCCAAAGATTGGAGGTAAGCATAAATGCGATGCCCACCGTCAGTACAATGATAGCCATCCACATCTCTCCCATGATGCCTTTCAGTGCCAGTCCTAAAGTGATAGGTACACCGAACACCACCAGCGAGATGATGTTCTGCTTGCCCGAACCCATATAGTTGCGGTTGGTCATCTTTTCGTTCATCGGGATGGTGCGGTTGTTATAGACTGCCAGCTGGAAATAGCAGCAGAACACGGCACCACAGGTGAACAGCATCCATGCCAGACACGTCAGGAAGAGTACCTTGCCGGTGAATACGGCTGGCAACATGAACAGCAGGGGGATGAGCATGGCTACTGAATAGATGTAATACTTGGCTCTCAGCAATGTGTAGATACTTTCCTTACGGCTCATCAGTCCGTCGATATAGTTGCCCTCAAAGCTCATCAGCATACTGAGGAACATGGTGCCGAATATCACGAAATTGTAGATGACGAGGAAGTCTTGGAACGAGCCTTCATACACATCAGAAAAGCTAATCAGCAGTGAGAATACAATCACCAATACGGAGATGGATATGAGTTGCTGACGACTCACCTTGTTGCGTGTCAGCATCTTCAGTTCCAATCGCATATACTCGCCAATCTCTCCAAAACGGTCGAAGAACTTGTATTCGCTGACATGTTTTACCTTCGTATCAGCCACCTTGTTCATCTCGTCATACATCAGTTTGCCAATCAGCCAACGGTTGATAAAGAACAATATAGCAATCAGGGCCAATAGTCCGATGAAGGTAAAGATATTGCCTTGTATCAGTCCTTCGCCTACCTCCAGGTGGAAATTATACAAAGGATCGAAATCAGCAAAAGCCAGACCAATAATACAGCCCCAGAAAGCTACGGGCAACAGGAACCACCAGAACTTCTCACCTAGCAACAATTTGCAAAGCTGGTACCAGTAGTTGTTGGCTACAGCGATGAGCCAGATGCCAAAACAGTAGGTGATGACACCCCAAATGCCATAGTACTTGGTGACGGTAAGGATGGCGAATGGCACGAAGAAGAACAGCCAGAAGAGGTTGAAACTGTTCAGTGCTGAGCGTACCAGCAACACATCGATTAGACTGCTGCGTTTGACGGGCAACAGTATGTAGGGCTTTATCTCCTGTGTAGGGAGCTTTTGAAAGCCGAATCGCATCAGGAAGTCGATAGCAAAGAAGATGAACAGGCCAGAGTTGATATAATGGTAGGCCTCTTTCGCTCCGTCATCCATGATGAAGGCGAACATCACACCAAACAAGATGAGGTAGCACACGTAGAAAGCCGCTGCCAGGTAGATAAAGAACTGGGCTACCTGGCTCTGCTCATAAAACGGACTGCGCTTATTGCTCAGCTTGTCGTGACGTCGTAATTCAAGAAATAAATTCATAACAATTATTTGTCAGTTGTCAACACCACCGTTACTTTGTTGCCTTGCTTGATAAGGTCTGTGGCGAATGCTTTGACATCATCAGCGGTTACACTGTTTACCGTGTTCAGGTAATCAGCGTTGAAGTCAATGCCGGTGTAGTAATATTCATCCAAGGAGCTTATCCAGTAGCTATTCTCTTTTTGGTTGTCGTTATACTGCTTCACCATGTAGTCACGCACCTTCTGCATCTGTTCGGGTGTAGGACCTTCAGCCGCCATTTTCTTCACCAACTCATCAATCAGGGTATTCAACTTTTCCTTCTTCGTTGGATCGGTCTGATACACAATCTGCATCATGGCTTCCTCGTGAGGATATTTGTTGAGCGAACCGTAAGAACTAACGCCATAGGTGCCACCTTCTTTCTCACGCACCTCATCGGTGAATACCATATCGAGTGCTTGTGTCAAGAAGTCCATCAGCACATTGTTGCGTAGGTTGTAGTTCTCCTTGCCAGAATAAACCATGATGGTGGTAGCCATTGGTGTCTGCATCTCCTTGGCATATTCCTTGACACGGGTGCCAGGCAGGATATCCATCTTCCTGTCGATAGCAGCCTCTTTGCGCTGCTTGTCAGGCAGTGCACCCAGGTACTGGGCAATCAGTGGCTTCACGGCATCCACATCAATGTTGCCGACGAAGAAGAAAGTAAAGTCGCTGGCGTCAGCAAAACGATCGGCAAACATGTCCAAGCCACGCTGGTAGTCAATCTGCTCCACCATCTCGGGTTGCATCATTACTAAGCGTGGGTGATGTCCATACATAGCTACGCTAATGGTATCGTTGATGGTGGACAATGGGTTGGCTTTAGCATTTTCCAACTGTGCTTTTGTACGTGTCTTGAAAGATTCAAAAGCGTCTGCATCCATGCGAGGTGCCTGGAAGCGCAGATAAACCAGTTGCAACATGGTTTCAAAGTCTTTTGGTGAACTGTTGCCACCCAGGGTCTCACGTTGTGAGGTGATAGAGGCACTGAGTGACACTTTCTTGCCTGCCAGTTGCTTGGTCAGCTCTGTCTGACTGAAATTACCCAAACCGCCAATGGTACCCAGGTCATCCAATACCTCCATCTCCAGCTTGTCCTTGTTGTCAAACTGGGTTGTACCACCAGGACTCACGGCACGCATACGTATCTCATCTTCCTTGAAGTCGGTTTTCTTGATATAGACTTGTACGCCGTTGTTCAACGTCAGTTTGGTCGATCCATAAACGCCAGCTTCTTCTTTGACAATCTTGCCTGTTGCAGGGATGTCGCTCACCAGTGGCTCGTCAGACACGTTATCAACGTATGCCTCTACTTGCAGTTGATTCATGCCATTCAGCATGTTCAGTACCTGCTCCTTAGTAGGACATTTATCTACAGCCGACTCAGGTACAGCAATAAATACCACGCGATTATTGTCAGGTATCAACTGTTGCTGAACAAGGGCATTGATAGCTTCAACTGGTATATTGGGAGCTATTTGCTGCATGATGCTGTATTCCTGTTCAATACCTGGAATAGGCTCATTGTTGAGGAAATGTTGCACATATTCGTTTACGAAGTTAGCATTCTGGGTGTTGTTACGTTCCTTATAAGCAGATTCCAAGCGCTGCAAATAGTTGGCACGTGCACGTTCATATTCCGATGCGGTGAAGCCAAAGCGCTTCATGCGCTCAATCTCCGTCAGCGCGGCCTGCAAGCCTGCCTCGATGCCATCAGCCTTGGTAATCACTGTCACATTGAATGCTTCCTTGGTCTTGCTCAGGAAATAGTCACCATAATCAGATCCAGCACCGTTGAAAGGGGGATTGGCCTGCTGCGTCATTTCCTCGAAGCGTTCGTCGAGCATGCTGCTTGCCATCGACAGCATGTAGTTCTGCATCAGATACATCATGCTTTCTTTCTCCTGATTGGTGGTGGCGTCATGCTTGAAGAATATCTGCACATTAGGGGTGCTCACTTCTTTGTCATTACCTATATATATTATAGGTGCATCATTATCTGATACGGGGTAATAGATACGCTCGGGCTTGCCAACCGCCTTGGGAATCTCGCTGAACAATGCCTTTACCTTACCTTCCATCTCATCAACATTAATGTCACCAACAATGATGATGCCCTGCAGGTCGGGATGATACCACAGGTTGTAATAGTCGCGCAGGTCTTGGTAGGGGAAATTGTTCACCACATCGATGTTGCCGATAGGCATACAGTCAGCATATTTTGAGCCAGGATACATGGTCTCTTGTGCGTCGGTATAAACACGCAACAGTCCGCTGTTACGGCTTCGCCATTCTTCGCGGATCACACCACGCTCCTTGTCTATCTCCTCATCTTCCAGCAACACATAGTTGCTCCAGTCGTGCAGAATCAGCAGGCAGGAATCCAGTACAGCAGTATTGTCGGTAGGTACATTGCTGATGTTATACACTGTCTCGTCCACGCTGGTATAAGCGTTGAGGTTAGTGCCAAACTTGATGGCATGGCTCTCACACCAATCCACGATGCCCTTGCCCTTCTCATTGCCTGGGAAATTTTTCGTTCCATTAAAGGCCATGTGTTCCAGAAAGTGTGCCAAACCACGCTGGCGGGGTTCCTCTTGGATGGAACCCACTTTCTGGGCGATATAGAATTCTACTCGGTTTTCGGGTTTCTCATTATGACGGATATAATACGTCAGGCCATTGTCTAAATGACCAATTCTAACTGACGGATCCACAGGGATAGGAGGTAATTGCATCTCCTGACCATTAACCGTAAACCATTGGCCGCTAAGTACAATCAATGCTACGGCCCCAAACATTATTCTCAAGAACCTTTTCATAGTTATTATAATAATCAATTTTGTAACGCTTCTCTAATTCTTACTAATCGGGTCAATAAATCTTCTAAATATTCCAACTTCAGCATGTTGGCGCCATCACTCTTTGCTACAGAAGGGTCTTCATGTGTCTCGATGAAAAGGCCGTCAGCGCCAACGGCGATACCTGCTTTAGCAATGGTGCTGATGAGTTGGGGCATACCACCTGTCACGCCACCAACTTGGTTGGGCTGCTGTAGAGAATGTGTACAATCCAATATCACAGGGAAACCAAAAGTCTGCATCTCAGGGATGCTACGAAAATCTACCACTAAGTCCTGATAGCCAAAAGTCGTACCTCGCTCCGTCAGCATCACATTCGGATTGCCTGTTTCCACTACTTTCTGCGCAGCAAACTGCATTGCCTGTGGCGAAAGGAATTGTCCTTTCTTAATATTTACAATCTTGCCAGTCTGTGCAGCTGCTACCAATAGGGTAGTCTGCCTGCATAAGAAGGCAGGTATTTGCAAAATGTCTACATATTCGGCTGCCATTTCTGCCTCGGGCTCGGTATGGATGTCAGTTACGACAGGAATGCCAAAAGTATCCTTCACCTTGCGAAGAATCTTTAATGCCTTCTCGTCGCCTATACCAGTAAACGAGTCGAGTCTACTTCTGTTTGCCTTGCGATAACTACCCTTAAAGGCGTAGGGTATCTGCAACTTTTCTGTAAAGCCCACTACCTTTTCCGCTATACGCATCGCCATGTCCTCACCTTCTATCACACATGGTCCTGCTAACAGAAAGAAATTCTTATGATTCTTCAACATGTTATTCATCTTTATTCAATAATTCAATTACTTCATTTACTCTTTCCTCCATTGGCAGTGTAGCCTCTATCCAATGAATCTGTATCCCACGGCGCTCCATTCCCCTGAACCAAGTCATCTGTCGCTTAGCAAACTGATGGATGGCTATCTCCAATTGGCTTACCATTTCGTCATAGGAGAGCTGTCCTGTGACATAGAGCGTCAGATACTTATATTCCAACCCGTAATATATCAGGTCTTCGGCTGGAATACCCTCTGCCAACAGGTTTCTCACTTCTTCCACCATACCTTCATCCAAGCGTTGGCGTAGTCTTCTCGATATCTTTTCCCTACGCAACTCACGATCTATGCTTACGCCGATCACCAACGGATGGAACAACGGTTGGTTGCCTTCTGCCGTAGGATTGATTCCATGCTTAACGTAATACTCCTCAATTTCAATCGCACGGATAGCTCGTTTGGAAGTATTTGTATCGGTAGTGTTGTGCAAGGTTTTATATGTTTGCAGTATCTTAGTTAATTCCTCTAATGACTTACCTTCCAGTTGTTGGCGCAACTCTTTGTTCTCTGGTACGTCAGCCATTTGATAACCTCGCAATACCGACTCTACATACAGTCCTGAACCTCCGCAAACGATAGGCAACTTACCTTTATTGACTATGCTTTTATATGCCAGCATGAAATCCTGTTGGAACTGATATACATTGTATTTTGTTCCTGGTTCGGCAATGTCTATCAGATGATAGGAAATCTGCTTTCCTTCCACCAAATAGTCGGCCAGGTCCTTGCCAGTACCAAGGTCCATACGACGATACACCTGACGAGAATCGGCGCTGATAATCTCTGTGTCTAGCTTTGCTGCCAAATGTGCAGCCAATGTGGTCTTCCCACTGGCTGTAGGCCCCAATATGGCTATTAAGTCATATTTTTTCATGATGCAAAGATAGTGTTTTTATTTTTATACTTATCTTTGCATTCATATTATTATTAATACAAATACTAATTACAATGAAAATTTACAAAAGTTGTTTATTGGCTGTAGTTTTGCTGGCAACCACCTCTATGTGCCTGATAGCACAAGACGTCACTTTGCCTGAGTATGATGCAGCCCGTGCATGGACGCCCGACAAGAACGAGCAGAAAACATTCTCGCTGAGTATTCATCCGAACTATTTCAAGGGATCTACCCGTTTTTGGTATAGTTTCAAGACCAGTCAGGGAGAGAATGTTTATGTGGTGGATCCAGCTACACGGACGAAGCGCGTGTTGTTCAGCACTGAAGACATTGCTTCTCAAATTTCATCACAGAGTGAACAGAAATATACCGCTCAGCAGTTACCTATCAAGGATTTGAAACTCAAGGATGACAATGTTACCTTCGAGTTCACTGTTGATAGCGTGAAATACGAGTACCAATACACACAGCAGAAACTTACCAATCTTGGCAAGGAGAAGAAAGATCGTCCAGCCCAGCGTTTCGGCAACATAAGCCCTGATAAACAGTGGGTAGTGTATGCCAAGAACTATAATCTTTACATGATGAGTAATGCTGATTACGAGCGCATTCAGAAGAATCCTAAAGATAGCACCATCACAGAGATTCAGTTGTCCAAAGATGGTATTAAGGACTTTGGCTTCACCATGGAGCGCAAGACGGTGAGTGATGGCAGCGATCCTAAGGTAGATACCTCTCGCCGACAGATGGCCAACGGCTACTGGAGTCCCGACTCCAAGTATTTCGTGAGCATTATCAGTGACCAACGTAAAATTAAAAACCTGTGGGTCATTAACGTCATGTCAGAACCTCGTCCTACACTGGAAACCTACAAGTATCAGATGCCGGGTGAGGAGGGAGCCACCCCTCATATGTATGTCTTTGACATAGCCAACCGTTCACAGAAAGAAGTGAGTTTGGGCAACTGGGCAGAGCCTGTGGTACGTATCGTTACAGGCAAGCAGGGCAGTGCCTATAGTTTCGATCCTGATGAGGCACGCACTTGGGAAAACCATCCGGAATGGTGCTATGTGATGCGCATGAGCCGTGATTTCAAAAAGGTAGATATCTGTACCTATACCTTTGGGCAGGATGCTATCGTACCAGTGTTAGAAGAACGTATGCCGCAGTCTTATCTCGACACCCGCAACCTTATTTCGCTCGACAAGGGCAACCGTTTTATCTGGTGGAGCGAGCGCGACGGATGGGGACATCTCTATCTTTACGACAAGGCTGGTAAGTTGATCAACCGCATCACTAAAGGAGCATGGCATGTAGAGGATATCAAGGGCGTAGATGAGGCCAAGAAAGTTATCTATTTCAGTGCCAATGGACGTGAACCAGGTGATTCTACACCATACTACGAACATCTTTATAAGGTTAATTTCGACGGCTCTGGTTTGCAACTGCTTACTCCCGGCAATTATTTCCATACCTCATTTATGGATGAGCAGCATGCCTATATAGTGGACAACTACTCTCGCGTGGATACCAAACCTGCTATTGACCTGCTTGACAATCAAGGCCGTAAACTGATGACATTGGAGGAAGCTGATTTTAGCCAGCTCTTTGCTGCTGGTTATAAGTTCCCGGAACTTTTCAAGGTTAAGGCAGCTGATGGTATCACCGATTTGTATGGTGTGATGTACAAGCCTTTCGATTTCGACAGCACGATGGTTTATCCTGTCATCGATTATGTCTATCCAGGTCCGCAGACTGAAGGTCCGTATTGGCGATACAATCGTGTTTCTCCACGTACCGATCGATTGGCACAAGCTGGCTTCATCGTCATCAGTGTAGGTCAGCGAGGAGGACACCCTAGTCGTTCAAAATGGTATCACGATTTCGGCTACCAAAATCTGCGTGACTACCCGTTGGCAGATCACAAGGCAGCCATTGAGCAACTGTGTGCTCAGAATAAGTTCATGGACATCACCAAGGTGGGTATCACTGGTCATAGCGGTGGTGGCTTCATGAGTACTGCAGCAATTCTTACCTATCCAGATTTCTTCAAGGTGGCAGTTTCATGCAGTGGCAACCATGACAACAATGTCTATAACCGTAGCTGGAGTGAGAAGTACCATGGTGTTACCGAGCGCATCGACGAGAATGGTAAGGTGCATTTCGACATCCATATCCCTGCCAACCAGGAATTGGCCAGTCGTTTGAAAGGTCATCTTCTGCTTATGACAGGAGATATTGATGATAATGTGCATCCGGCAGGTACCATCCGTATGGTCAATGCCCTTATCAAGGCAGGAAAGCGTTTCGATATGCTTATTCTGCCAGAAAAGCGTCATCAGTATGAAGGCTACAATGAATACTTCTATTGGAAGATGGTGGACTACTTCAGTGAACACCTCAAGGGCAAGAGTGAGAAGAGCATCGACATCAAAGACCTTAAGTTAGGTAACTGGTGGCGAGGAGCGCAGGAAGATATCTGAAAAAATGAGGCGAGGAATAATCCTCGCCTCTATTGTATTATGAAAAGAATGCTTTTGGTGTCGTCGTAACTATTGTTATTGCGACTGACGATAGATGTAGTCCATGATGATATCTACAGCATCATCCTCTTTCAGGTGTTCCATAGAGATAACCAAATCGTAGTTACGAGTGTCATAACGGGAAGTACCGCAGAACTTTTGTACATAGTTCTCACGGCGCTCATCTACCTGATTAATAACCTTGATGGCCAAATTCCGAAGCAGCTCCTGGCGCATCATGATGCGTTGGATACGCTGTTCCATTGGAGCTTGAATCAATACACTCAGGTGGTTAGGGTGATCTTTTAGTACAAAGAATGCGCTACGGCCTGTAATTACACATGATTCCTCTGCCGTGATGCCCTTGATGATTTCAGTCTCAGTCTTGAACACTTCTTCAGTGGTAATGATTT
Organism: uncultured Bacteroidales bacterium; assembly: GCA_902779085.1. Classification (GTDB taxonomy): domain Bacteria; phylum Bacteroidota; class Bacteroidia; order Bacteroidales; family Bacteroidaceae; genus Bacteroides. The sequence continues at coordinate 77,887 of CACYZY010000008.1, forward strand.
CTGGCTCGTTTCCCATAGAACTTGAATAAGGAGAATCAATCTCAGCAAAAGGAACAACTTTGCGCTGGAACTCAGCCCACCAGCCTTCTTTTTGTCCTTTCAGTTTTTCAATCTCCTCTGTAGTGAGATGAAACTTCTCCTTCAAAGCCTTGATTACAGCCTTGTCGTAGAACTTAACACCCAGCCTTTCAGCTAGTTTCTTTCCTACACTACGTCCGCCAGAACCTAACTCACGGTTAATCGTAATGACAAATTTTTCGTCTCTATTCATGGTATAGTTCGTTTATTAATTAGCTTAATAGTATGCACAAACATGTACATTTGCCGTAAAGTTACGATTAAATGATAGAAAAACCAAAAATTAGATAAAAAAAAATACTATTCATATAAATAAAACTTAGTACAGTTCATGGATGTGACAAAGTGGCACGCCTGACTGACAAATCTACCTTGTAGAAATAACATTTAGTATTGTAAGGTAGTTTGGCATAGTTTTCGTACTTTTGGTTACGCTGAAGATAGGCTACACCTCAACCAAACAAATAAGCTTATTTGGTTTTGTGCTCGGCTTGCACTATCTTTAGATAAGATAGGCAGCACCTCAACAAAATCAAATTAAATACATTTATTTGCTTTTGTGTTCGGCTTGCACTATCTTTGCAGGCAGAAAATTAATAACATATTAAAAATAGATTTAGATTATGACAGTTAAACCAATGGCAGACAGAGTTTTGGTATTACCAGAAGCTGCTGAAGAGAAGACTTCTACTGGTCTGTATATCCCAGACACAGCGAAGGAAAAACCTGTAAAGGGTGAGGTAGTTGCTGTAGGCAACGGAACCAAAGATGAGGAAATGGTACTGAAGGTAGGCGACAAAGTGCTCTATGGCAAGTACGCAGGAACTGAGTTGGAAGCAGATGGCACTAAGTACCTGATTATGCGTCAGAGCGATGTGCTGGCAGTTGTAGAATAATTAAACAAAGGAGAAATTAAAAATGGCAAAAGAAATTAAATTCAATATCGAAGCCCGCGATCAGTTGAAGAAGGGTATCGACACACTGGCTAACGCCGTGAAGGTGACACTGGGTCCTAAAGGCCGCAATGTAGTGATTGAGAAGAAGTTCGGTGCTCCTCAGATTACCAAGGACGGTGTAACCGTAGCTAAGGAAATTGAGTTGGCTGACAACATGCAGAATACTGGTGCTCAGCTGGTGAAGGAAGTAGCAAGCAAGACTGGCGATGCTGCTGGTGATGGTACTACTACTGCTACTGTATTGGCACAGGCTATCGTTGCTGAAGGTCTGAAGAATGTAACTGCAGGTGCAAGTCCTATTGACATCAAACGTGGTATTGACAAGGCTGTGGCTAAGGTGGTAGAGGCTATCCAAAACCAGGCTGAGAAGGTAGGTAGTGACTATGACAAGGTTGAGCAGGTAGCAGCTGTTTCAGCTAACAACGATCCTGAGATTGGTAAGTTGATTGCTGATGCTATGCGTAAGGTTTCTAAGGATGGTGTTATCACTATCGAAGAGGCAAAGGGTACTGATACTACTATTGGGGTAGTAGAAGGTATGCAGTTCGACCGTGGCTATTTGTCACCTTATTTCGTTACTGATACTGAGAAGATGGAGTGCGTGATGGAGAATCCGCTTATCCTGATCTATGATAAGAAGATTTCTAACCTGAAGGATTTCTTGCCTATCTTGGAACCAGCTGTACAGACTGGCCGTCCTCTGTTGGTAATTGCTGAGGATGTAGATAGCGAGGCATTGGCTATGTTGGTAGTAAACCGTCTGCGCAGCCAGTTGAAGATTTGCGCTGTGAAGGCTCCTGGTTTCGGCGAGCGTCGTAAAGACCTGCTGGAGGATATCGCTATCCTGACTGGTGGCGTAGTAATCAGCGAAGAGAAGGGCTTGACACTTGACAAGACAACTGTTGACATGCTGGGTCAGGCTGAGAAGGTGACTGTTAACAAGGACAACACTACTATCGTGAGCGGTAGAGGTGACTCAGAGGCTATTCAGGCTCGTATCGAGCAGATCAAGATGCAGATGGAGAACACCAAGAGCCAGTATGACTTGGAGAAACTGCAGGAGCGTCTGGCTAAGATGGCTGGTGGCGTAGCAGTTCTGTATGTAGGTGCTGCTTCTGAGGTAGAGATGAAAGAGAAGAAAGACCGTGTTGACGATGCATTGCGTGCAACCCGTGCAGCTATTGAGGAAGGTATCGTTCCTGGTGGTGGTGTGGCTTACATTCGCGCTCAGCAGGCACTGGATGGTTTGAAGGGTGCTAACGACGATGAGACCACTGGTATCGAGATTGTAAAGCGCGCTATCGAAGAGCCTCTGCGTCAGATTTGCGCTAACGCTGGCAAGGAAGGTGCTGTTATCGTTCAGAAGGTACGTGATGGCAAGGGTGACTTCGGTTACAATGCTCGTACCGATGTGTTCGAGAACTTGCATGCAGCAGGTGTGGTTGACCCAGCTAAGGTAACCCGTGTAGCTCTGGAGAACGCTGCTTCTATCGCAGGTATGTTCTTAACTACCGAATGCGTAATTAGCGAGAAGAAGGAAGACCTGCCTCCAATGCCAGCTCCTGGCATGGGCGGTGGTATGGGTGGCGGCATGATGTAATGCATCACTCAAATCCTATAATTAAATGATATAAGAGGTGAAGCTTTTGCTCCACCTCTTTTTTTATTGACATAGTTTTGTTATATTTGCGGATAAACAATAAATCTACGTAGTTATGGCAAAGAAATTAGGATTCGGATGTATGAGATTGCCGTTGCTGGACCCAGCAGACCAGGCAAGTTTTGACAAGGAGCAACTAAAACGTATGGTAGATACGTTCATTGAGCGTGGTTTTACTTATTTTGATACGGCGTGGATGTATCATAATTTTCAGAGTGAGGAGGTATTGAAAAAAGTACTGGTACAGCGTTATCCTCGTGATAAGTTTACCATAACTTCGAAACTGCCCATCATGATGATTTATACTGAAGCAAAGCAGCGTGAGACTTTCGAGCGTCAGCTGCAAAAAGTGGGAGTAGATTATTTTGACTATTATCTCGTGCACTCACTCAACGAGAATACTTACAAGAATGCGGTGAAACTGCATAGCTTCGAATACCTGCAGCAGCTGAAGGCGCAGGGTAAGATAAAGCACATGGGTATTTCGTTCCACGATAGTGCCGAGCTGTTGGACCGTATATTGACTGAACATCCTGAAATTGAATTAGTGCAGATTCAACTGAATTATGTGGATTGGAATAGCGACAGCATCCAGTCGGGCAAATGCTACGATGTGATTTGCAAACATAACAAACCAGTGGTGGTGATGGAACCCATCAAGGGTGGTACGCTGGCTAATGTGCCAGAAGAGGTGAAGTCGATGTTCAAACAATCAGAACCTGACTTGTCTGTCGCTTCATGGGCTATCCGTTTTGCTGCTTCCCAGCCCCAGGTGATGATGGTACTCTCAGGTATGTCCAGCTATGAGCAATTGGATGACAATACTTCTTATATGCAAGACTTCAAGCCATTGTCAGAGGACCAAATGGCATTGACGACAAAAGCTGCAGAGATTATCAATAGTACTATAGCCGTGCCCTGTACGGCTTGCCGTTACTGCGTGAAGGGTTGCCCCAAGAAGATTGCCATACCTGAATACTTCTCTCTTTACAACCAGAAGAAACGTTTTGGCAAGAAGGGCTTTGTCACTGAGGTAGCTTACTACAACAATCTCATTGTTGATCACGGTAAGGCTTCCGAGTGTATAGAGTGTAAGAAATGTGAGAAGATTTGTCCACAACACATCAAAGTCAGTGAGGTGATGAAGGATGTGGCGAAGGAGTTTGAAGGATAAAATAAAAGCTGCGAGAAATCGCAGCTTTTATTATTCAATTATACTTCGTTTCAAAGCAATTCGGCACAGCTCAATCAAACTTGGCCTTGCACTCGCTGCTTCATGAAGTTTATTGCTTGTAAGCCTCCAAGTCCTCAGCCTTAAAACTGTTGATGAACTTAAAGTGCTTTTCTACCTCAGACTCAACCAAGTTTACATACACCTTAGCTGACTTAGCAAACAGCTCAGGAGCACGAGAAGCATCCATCAGCAAGAGATTAGCCATCACATTCACTGCCGCCATCTCATAGAGGCTGCGAGCCAAGATGTCGAGCAACTCTTGATTGCCAGCTTCTTTCACCAGGTTAGTAGCTGCCTCAAACTTGTTAGTCATCTCGATGATGCGCTCCTGCAAAGGTTTCAGCTCATCAATAACAGCCTCCTGCTCAAACTCACGCAGGATGTCCAGGTAGGTGCCATTGGTGACGTAGCGAATAGCTGCTACCACCTGCAACTGTGTGGTACCTTCGTAGATGGAGAGGATACGAGCATCGCGATACAGACGCTGTGCCTTGTACTCCATGATGAAACCAGAACCACCATGAATCTGAATACAGTCATAAGTGTTTTGGTTGGCATACTCAGAGGTCATACCTTTACCCAATGGAGTGAATGCGTCTGCCAAGCGAGTGTATTTCTTCTGTTCCTGACGCTCTTCAGGTGTCAGTTTGCGCTCACGGCTGATGTCATTCAAAGCCTTATAGATATCCACATAGCGAGAGGTCATGTAAAGGATGCTGCGACCTGCATCAAGCTTAGCTTTCATACGAGCCAGCATCTCATATACAGCAGGAAATTCGATGATGGCCTTGTCGAACTGCTTGCGGTCCTTGGCGTATGCCAAAGCCTCGTTGTAGGCAGCCTGACTCACACCAGTGCTCTGCGCAGCGATACCCAAACGGGCGCCATTCATCAAGCTCATCACATATTTGATCAAGCCTAACTTGCGGTCACCACAAAGCTCGGCCTTAGCATTCTTATATACCAGCTCGCAAGTTGGAGAGCCATGAATACCCAACTTATGCTCAATGTGACGTACTGTCACGCCGCCCTGACGCTTGTCGTAGATGAACATTGACAAGCCACGACCGTCGCGAGTGCCTTCCTCAGAGCGAGCCAGTACCAAGTGGATGTCAGAGTCGCCATTGGTGATGAATCGTTTTACACCATTCAGCAACCAGCAACCTTCTTCTTCGCTATAGGTGGCTTTCAGCATTACACGCTGCAAGTCGGAACCTGCATCTGGCTCTGTCAAGTCCATAGACATGGTCTCACCTTGGCATACGCGAGGGATATATTTCTGACGCTGCTCCTCAGTACCAAACTCATACAGGGTTTCGATACAATCCTGCAACGACCAGATATTCTGGAAACCAGCATCGGCAGCAGAGATGATCTCTGAAGCCATAGAGTAGGGCACGGTAGGGAAATTCAAACCACCATAGCGGCGAGGCATAGGAACACCGTTCAGACCAGCCTTGATGGTGGCAGCCAGATTCTCCTTAGTCTTCTCAGCATATACCATGCGTCCATCTACCAAATGAGGACCTTCAATATCTACGCTTTCGCTGTTAGGCTCAATCACGTTGGCAGCAATGTCGCCTGCAATCTCCAGCACACGGTCGTAGTTGTCTATAGCGTCGTTGTAGTCAACAGGCGCCTCGTCAAACTGATCCTTGTCGGCATAACCACGTTCCTTCAGTTCAACGATGCGTTCCATCAGCGGATGGGTAAGATGGAACTTCAGTTCTGGATAGTCACTATAATAATTTGCCATATTTACTTCGAATTTTGCTTGTAATACTTTATCAACTTAGGAACCACTTCTTCCACTGTGCCTGTAATCACGTAGTCGGCAATCTTGTTGATAGGCGCGTCGGGGTCGTTGTTGATGGAGATGATGATGTCAGAATCCTGCATGCCGGCAATGTGCTGGATCTGTCCGCTAATGCCGCAGGCGATATATACCTTTGGATGAACGGTCACACCAGTCTGACCAATTTGACGATCGTGGTCGCAGAAACCTGCATCCACAGCAGCACGGCTGGCACCTACCTCACCATGCAATACCTTAGCCAGTTCAAACAGCATGTCGAAGCCTTCCTTGCTGCCCATGCCATAACCACCGGCTACCACAATCTTGGCACCCTTCAGGTTATGCTTTGCAGCCTCTACATGATGGTCGAGCACCTTCACTACAAAGGCCTCAGGGCTTACATATTTGCTCACCTCAGGGTATACCACCTCTTTCTTGCAAGCACCATCATAGATGGCTTTCTGCATCACGCCCGAACGTACGGTTGCCATCTGAGGGCGATGATCGGGGTTTACGATGGTAGCCACGATGTTACCACCGAATGCAGGACGAATCTGATACAGCAAGTTCTTATACTCAGTGCCAGTTTTGGCATCGGTGTGGTCACCAATCTCCAACTGTGTACAGTCGGCTGTCAAGCCGCTGGTCAGTGAAGAGGATACACGAGGTCCCAAGTCACGGCCGATAACGGTAGCACCCATCAGGGCAATCTGTGGCTGCTGCTCCTTGAACAAGTTTACTAAGATGTCAGTATGAGGTACTGAGGTATAGGGGAACAAGCCTGGGGCGTCAAATACAAACAGTTTGTCAACACCGTAAGGCAGAATCTGATCCTCTACCTTGCCACGGATGCCTGTGCCGGCAACGATGGCATGCAGCTCAACATTCAGTTGATTGGCGAGCTTACGACCTTTGGTCAGCAGCTCCTGAGATACTTCGGCTACGGTTGTGCCTTCAATCTCACAATATACAAATACATTGTTACTCATTTCTTTAGCCGATTATCTTCTTGTCCAACAATTCTTTTATCAAACCTTCTACATCGCTGTCGCTGCTAGAGAGTGTCTGGCACTCCTTTGCTTGGAACACAATGTTCTGCACGGTCTTTACCTTAGTAGGTGAACCGCTCAAACCACACTGCTCGAAATCAGCATTTACGTCAGCAGCTGTCCATTCCGTCAAATTTAGGTATGGGCGCTGCTCATAGAGCTCTGCGTATGGCAATGTGCCGCCATTCTTGGTGAATTCAGCTTTCTCCTGTGCACCCAGGGCACGTTTGTATTTCTCCACCAGTTTGGCGTTGCGAGGACGGCAAGGAGCGGCACTGCCGTTGACGGTTACTACCAAAGGCAGGGGAGCCTCTACAGTTTCTACACCACCATCAATGTGGCGGCGGATAGTCACCTTGCGTTTAGCTTCGTCCAAGCTGATGATTTCCTCAGCGTATGTAACTTGTGGCAAACCCAGTTTCTCAGCTACCTGTGGTCCTACCTGAGCTGTGTCACCATCGATGGCCTGACGGCCGCCCAAGATGATGTCATACTCGCCAATCTTGCGGATGGCTGTTGCGATAGCATAAGAAGTTGCCAATGTGTCTGCGCCGGCGAAAGCACGGTCGGTTAACAGATAGCCGCCATCGGCGCCACGAAATAGTCCTTCACGAATAATCTCAGCTGCACGTCCAGGACCCATTGTCAGCAAAGTGACGGTAGAGCCAGGAAAAGCGTCTTTCAGTCTGAGAGCCTGCTCCAGAGCGTTCAAATCTTCTGGGTTGAAGATGGCAGGCAATGCCGCACGGTTAATGGTTCCGTCGGCTTTCATGGCATCTTTCCCCACATTACGGGTGTCGGGTACTTGTTTTGCCAATACTACGATTTTCAAACTCATATTGTTTTATTTAAGTTGTTTTCAATCAGGATCAAGCCAAATTAGGCTGCAAAGGTACTCAAAATCTTTGATTATACCATATAAAATATGAAAAAAGTGGAGTTGCATGAAGCTACTCCACTTTACATAAATGTCGAGGCAATCCTGACACATATTGGCGATTAGACTTATTTCACACCCAGCTTATCCAAAATGCTCTTAGGCACAGCCTTCTTGTTCACCACGATGTTCATGGTTTTGTAGCGGGCAAAAGCCTTTGATACATACCACAAACCATGATACTTGCCACTGTCGCCCCATGAGTTCTTCACCATATAATAATCGGTGCCGTTCTGGTCCTTAGCAGTACCATAGATCAGCATGCCATGGTCGTCGGTAGTCTCATAGTTGTCATATGCCAACTGACGTTCAGCCTGAGTAACCCACTTCTGTGGACTTGGCTTTGATGTTACGTCACGCTGTGTTGCAGGCAGCTTCAGCCAATGAGCCATATCACTGCCACTCAGCTCAACCACCTTCTCGATATCAGGCACTACACCAATACCCTGACGGTTGAAACCTTCTTCACTTACGTCAGAACCCCACAATACTGTGTAGCCGTTGTTGATGGCATTGTCAAATACTTCCATCAGTTCGTCGATAGGTAGGTTGTAGCTCTGTGCCCAACGCCAGTTGTCTTGAATCTCCAGTACAAATGGCTCATAGAATGGATGGTGGGTATATGAGGTCAGAGAGATATAGTCGCTGGCCTTCAAGCCTGTACTCTCAAAGAATGATTTCGGGGTATAGGTCGCACCTTTATAAGTAAAGGTAGTTGGGTCTGGGCCCAGATATACATCATGTATAGCCTTTATAGCCTTCTTCCACAACAGGTTGTTGTCCTTGTCGTGCTGCAAGCTGCGCAAGCGTCCTTTGGCGATAGCAGCTACTGCTGCGTCAGCAATGGCACTCAACTCAGAGTGATTGCTGATGGTGTCGCCATACATTTTACCTGCAGGCATCACCTCATCAGGCACCAGTCCGAAATGCTCCATGCCGTAGAGTACGTCATAGAATGAACCACCCTGTGAGAAGCTCACGTCACCATGAGTACGAACAGCATAGTCTGCACGATCCATATAAGTGTTCTTCACGATAAACATTTCGCTGAAATCATAAGTGCCCTTACCAGCTTTCAGTAACTCTGACTCCAGAAAAGCCATACCTGAATAGCACCAGCAAGTACCGGCGCGGCTCTGGTTCTTGACGCTTGTGATAGGAATTTCCTTTACTACCGTAAACTTGAAACCCTCTTCGTCCTTGGGGGCATCCTGTGCTGCAACGCTCAGACTCATTAAGCCCAGGGCAGCTAATAATATTGACTTTTTCATCATACTTGTTTGTTAAATTAGTTTGAATTGCGACAAAGTTACAGATATTTTTTAATTTTTCGTTATCTTTGCGTGGAAAATATAAAAAGATGTCACAGGTTGTTAAGATAGATGATAAGACGGCTCTCGTTTTGGAGGGTGGCGGCATGCGTGGAGTGTTTACTTGCGGTGTGCTCGACTATTTTATGGACCGCAACATCTATTTCCCCTATACTGTTGGCGTTAGCGCAGGAGCAAGTAACGGCCTTTCTTACATGTCTCATCAGCGAGGCCGTGCCAAGGTTGCCAACATCGATTTGCTTGACAAGTACCATTATATCGGGTTGAAGTACTTGTTTACCCAGCGTAATATCATGGATTACAAGCTGATGTTCCAAGATTTTCCAGAACGCATCATTCCTTATAGATACGATGTCTATGCAGCAAATCCTTGCCGTTTTGAGAGTGTCACTACCGATTGCCTAACAGGTAAGCCAGTGTATTGGGAAGAAAAGCACGACGAAAAACGCATTATCGATATTGTCAAAGCATCGTGCAGTCTGCCTTTCGGCTGTCCCATCGCTTATATTGATGGACGGCCTATGCTGGACGGTGGTATAGCTGACTCCATCCCTTTTGAGCGGGCTTTTTCACAAGGTTATGAAAAGGTTGTAGTAGTACTCACCCGCAATGCCGGTTATCGCAAAAATGAGCGGAAACCCTATATCCCATGGTTCCTTTATAGGAGCTATCCACTGCTCAAGGAGGCCATACGACTTCGTGGACAAATGTATAATCGTCAACTCATGCAATTAGAAGAATTGGAACGCCGGGGAAAGGCAGTTGTAATCCGTCCAATTAACCCCATAAAGGTAGGCCGTATGGAGAAAAATGTAGAAAAACTGCAAAAACTATATGATGAAGGCTATCAGTGTGCCTCTGGTTTTAACTTTTTTGTGTTGCCATAATATTGTCTCTTAATTGTTAAAAACGTTTACTTATCTTATCCTTTCTATAAATCATTTCACATATTATTCCCTCTATCTATTATTTAATAAACGTTATTCGTTAGATAATTAACTTTTTTTAAAGGTGCTATATTTGGTAATATAGGCAATTATTTCTTACATTTGTATTGTTGTAGTGTAATAAGTACACTTTATAATGCATTTTCTATCTGAACATTAGGAAATTTTAATGATTTATTTTTCATGGAATAATTGAACATTCACTACACTTTAACAATATTCAATTCCACACTGCGACATGCTACTTCTAACTAAAGAGAGCGCCCTTTATCTGGGTGCTTTCTTTATGCGTTATAATATCTCTTTTTTCTTTGGTATCGTTTTTTTTTTGCTCATATTTTTATAGAATATGATAAATAAATAGCAAGATTGCTAACTAGCAATCTTGCTATGTGGGTGCCAGGTGGGACTCGAACCCACGACATTCAGAACCACAATCTGACGCTCTAACCGACTGAACTACGGGCACCATATATGCATTCTTTTAGAATGCGGTTGCAAAGATAGGGTAAAACTTTGAATTATCAAAGGTTTTGCCCTGTTTTTTTATTGATATATTGCTTTCTTGCCTGCAAGTAAGGTATTTTTCATCAATGACACAATGGTCATAGGTCCAACGCCACCAGGTACTGGGGTGATGAACGAACATTTGGGTGCCACTTCATCGAACTGTACATCCCCATTGAGGCGGAAACCGTTCTTCTTGGTGGCATCAGGCACTCGGGTGGTACCAACATCAATGACTACGGCGCCTTCCTTCACCATGTCGGCTGTTACGAAGTTGGGCTTACCAATAGCAGCAATAATGATGTCTGCTTCTAGACATTCTTTCTTCAAGTAGTGGCTGTGGCTGTGGCATACAGTTACGGTTGCATCGCCTGGGGTAGCTTTCTGCATCATCAGCGCTGCCATAGGCTTACCCACGATGTTGCTTCTGCCCAGTACCACGCATTTCTTCCCAGAAGTCTCTATATTGTAGCGTCGCAACAGTTCGATAATGCCGTTAGGGGTGGCAGAAACATAGCAAGGTAGTCCGATTGCCAGGCGTCCAACGTTGATAGGGTGGAAACCATCCACATCCTTGCGGTAGTCAATAGTCTCAATAACTTTCTGTTCAGAGATGTGTTTTGGCAAAGGCAGTTGAACGATGAAGCCATCCACATCGACATCTTGGTTTAATTCCTCCACCTTGGCTATTAGTTCCGCCTCGGTGATATCTGCCTCATAACGGATCAGGGTTGATTTGAACCCACATGCCTCACAGGCCTTTACCTTGTTGGCTACATAGGTCTCACTACCACCATCATGGCCCACTAAGATAGCAGCCAAATGAGGTCGTTTGCCACCTGCAGCAACAATTTGTTCTACCTCGGCTGCAATTTCTTGCTTGATTTGTGCTGATACTGCTTTCCCGTCAATTAATGTCATAAATAATGTGTTTATATGATTTGTCCCTCGATTCTCCCTAAAGAATGGGGAAATATGTTGTTACATCTTTAAAACGGCCTTCTACCTCCGCCACCTCTCATCATCTGCGCCATTTGAGGAATCTTACCGCTGGTAACGGTTTTCATCATTTTGCGCATCTGATCGAATTGTTTTATGAGGCGATTCACCTCCTGTATGTCAGTTCCACTGCCTTTCGCAATTCGTTGACGGCGAGAGGTGTTCAGTACTTCTGGATGTGTGCGCTCCTGCGGAGTCATAGAGTGGATAATGGCTTCAATGCTCTTGAAGGCATTATCGTCAATGTCGATATCTTTAATGGCTTTGCCTACACCAGGTATCATGGCTGCCAGGTCCTTAAGATTACCCATCTTCTTGATTTGGGCTATCTGACCTAAGAAATCGTTGAAGTCAAACTGGTTCTTTTGGATTTTCTTCTGCAGACGCTTGGCCTCTTCCTCATCGTATTGTTCCTGTGCACGCTCAACCAAAGAAACAATATCACCCATACCAAGAATACGGTCGGCCATACGCTCAGGGTGGAATTGGTCGATAGCCTCGAGCTTCTCGCCTGTACCCACAAACTTGATAGGCTTATTCACAACCGTGCGGATAGACAAAGCTGCACCACCACGAGTGTCACCATCGAGTTTGGTAAGTACTACACCCGTGAAGTCTAGGCGGTCATTGAATTCCTTAGCGGTGTTCACTGCATCTTGACCAGTCATTGAATCCACCACGAAAAGGATTTCATCAGGGTGGATGCCCTCCTTGATAGCTGCAATCTCATTCATCATCTCCTCGTCAACAGCTAAGCGACCTGCAGTATCTACAATCACAGGGTCGTAGCTTTTGGTCTTGGCTTCAGCGATGGCGTGCTGGGCAATACTCACGGGATCTTTGCTGTCAGGTTCAGAATACATCGGTACACCAATCTGTTCAGCCAAAACACGTAATTGCTCGATAGCAGCAGGACGGTAAACGTCGCATGCAACCAGTAGTGGACGACGGTTCTTTTTAGTTTTAAGCATACGGGCCAACTTGCCAGAAAAGGTAGTTTTACCAGAACCTTGCAGACCAGACATCAGAATGATCGATGGCTTTTGGGTGAGGTTCAATTCGGCTGTTTCACCACCCATCAGGTCGGCCAGTTCATCGTGTACAATCTTCACCATTAATTGACTGGGCTTCACAGCGGTAAGCACGTTCTGTCCCAGAGCCTTCTGCTTTACGGTGTCAGTAAATGTCTTCGCTACCTTGTAGTTCACATCGGCGTCAAGCAACGCCTTGCGTACATCCTTGAGGGTTTCGGCAACATTGATCTCGGTAATCTTGCCTTCACCCTTCAATATCTTAAACGACCTTTCGAGTCTGTCACTTAAACTTTCAAACATTGTAATATAATTATTATGAATTCATGCTCATCAGGTATTCCTGGTTGTTACGTGTATGTTCCATCAGGCCCTTGACCTTCTCAATAGCCTCTTGTGGTGTCATGTCGGCCATGAAACGGCGAGCCACCCACATGCGGTCACGAGTGAGTTGGTCTTGCAGCAGGTCATCACGACGTGTACTTGACAGGATGACGTTTATAGCTGGGAAGATACGCTTGTTGCTCAGCGTGCGGTCTAACTGCAATTCCATGTTGCCCGTACCCTTGAATTCCTCAAATATCACATCGTCCATCTTAGAGCCTGTCTCAGTGAGGGCTGTTGCCAGAATGGTCAGTGAACCACCTCCTTCAATGTTTCGGGCTGCACCGAAAAAGCTCTTTGGCTTGTGCAGGGCGTTAGCGTCCACACCACCTGAGAGTACTTTGCCTGATGCTGGCGCAACAGTATTGTAAGCACGAGCCAGGCGGGTGATAGAGTCGAGGAAGATGACTACATCATGACCGCATTCCACCAAACGCTTTGCCTTTTCCAACACAATATTGGCAATCTTTACGTGACGTTCGGCTGGTTCGTCGAAAGTAGATGAAATTACCTCAGCATTAACGGTGCGAGCCATATCGGTCACTTCTTCAGGGCGCTCGTCAATGAGTAGTACCATCATATATACTTCAGGATGGTTCGCTGCAATAGCGTTGGCAATGTCCTTCATCAAAGTGGTCTTACCTGTCTTTGGTTGTGCCACAATCAACGCTCGCTGACCTTTGCCGATAGGAGTATAGAGATCGACGATGCGTGCATCGATGCTGTCATGTCCATCGCCCTTGCACAGCGTAAATTTCTCTTCGGGGAAGAGGGGAGTAAGGTGTTCGAAAGGAACACGGTCGCGTACCAGTTCTGGAGCCAAACCGTTAATCTTGTTTACCTTCACCAATGGGAAATATTTTTCACCTTCCTTGGGTGGACGAATTACACCTTCCACTACATCGCCAGTCTTCAAGCCAAAAAGCTTGATTTGTGATTGGGATACATAGATATCATCGGGAGAAGAAAGGTAGTTGTAGTCTGAAGAACGCAGGAAACCATATCCATCTTGCATGATTTCCAACACACCCCATCCTTGCAGTATGTCTTCGAAGTCATACAGAGGCTGACGTTTTTCTTGGTTTTCATTATATTGCTGAACCTGTGGGGCCTGCAGGAAAGATTTGTTGTTTTGTGCCTTAATAGGAGCATTGTCAGCCTTTGACGCATTGAACTTACCTATAAGTTCAGTAGGGATCTCTTGATTGTCGTTTGGCAGTTCTTCGATAGGTATAAATGTATCAACGGATGTCTTTGCATCTTGCGTAATCTCTTGTGCAAGAGGTTGCACTCTCTTTGACATATTTGTATTTTCTTGTTCAGCCACTTTCTCGGCTTCCATCTTGGCTGCGTTTTTCTGTTGTAGACGTTCCAGTACTTTTTCTACATCCGGTGCTTTGCGAGAACGCCCCTTACGCTTAGTTTGTATACCCTCTGTAGAATCAGCGGAAACTACTATTGCTGGAACCTCAACTTGTTGGTCATCAGAGGTTGGCTTAAGTCCTGTTACTGTTTGTTTCTTTGCTGGTTTACTTGCCTTTGTTTGTACATTTGCAGGTTTCTCTATGGGTTCCTCTACTGTTTTTTCAGCTTCAACCTTGGCTGGTTGCTCAGCCTTTTTTTCACTTACCTTTTTTTCTTGTACAACGGAAATAGGTTGCTCTTCACGAGAGATAGTACCTTCCTTATTGGCAGAGAATACTTTATTTAATTTACCGTTGGTTACTGTCACGCGTTTACGTTTGGTTTTCTCTTCTTTTTGCTTGTCTTTTGCAACAATTTTATTAGCATTAGAGATAGCTTGCTCATCAAGAATTCTATATACTAAATCCTCCTTACTCAAGGATTCTGGTTTAGAAATGCCCAGCTCATTAGCTATGGCTTGTAAGTCTGTTAAAGACTTTTCGTTTAATTGAACGATATTATACATGGAAAATAATAATGTGTTTTAAGGGAAAAACGTTGAAGAAAGGATTTCTTTTAATTCAACGGTGCAAAGGTAGTAATTATTTTTTGAATAGCTACAATTGTTTAAGCCTTTTTTCTAATGACCAACACTCTTTTTGTTTCATGTTCCACTCTGAAGCGGTTGTCAATGCGTTCGCCAATCACCCAAACAACTTCTTTGCCACAGCAAAGCACATACTGATAGGCTTTTTCACTGATGCTTTTTTTCTGGTCAGTCAAGAAATCGCTCACCAGCTTCTTACCTTTCATACCAAAAGGAATGAACCAATCTCCTGCTTGCCACAGGCGTATATTAAGTTCTCCATTCAGCTTGTCTGCATCAAAGCAAGCAGTATCCTTATCTTTGGGAATGACGAAGTGGGACGAATAAGGATGTTCCTCATGCTCCAAGAGTGGAGGAGTAGTTTTTTTTACTTTTTCTATCAGCAGATGACTGCGATCTTTTACGATACGCCATTCTTTTGATTCGAACAACTTGCCCGGCTGTCCATGTAACGTTTCCATCATATCGTAAATTTGCGTGGAATTAAACCCCAAAGGTGCCACAGCTTCGTAAAGTAGGCATTGTGGTGAAGGCTCTTGCATCAGTTGATAGATGTTGATTCCTTGCTCGTCTCTCACCCTTTCCATTCCCTCGTTAATGCACTTATTATATATTTGGAACACATCATTCAAGTGGCTAGCCGTTTGTAATAAACTCTGCCTTATAGATGGGTTTATGCTTTCTAACAAAGGAAGCAGTTCGAGGCGTATCTTATTGCGGGTAAAGTCAGTTTGCAGGTTGGTACTGTCGGTTACATAGGTTTGCCCTAGATGTCGCAAATAGTTGATGATCTCATTACGGCTCACACATAATAACGGACGAACGATGTTGCCGTTCTGAGGGCGTATGCCCTGTAAGCCTTTGATGCCCGTTCCTCTAATGAGGTTCAGCAGGAAAGTTTCTACGCTGTCGTCCTGATGGTGGGCAACGGCTACATGTAGACAGTCTGTTTGTTGCAGTAACAGTTCAAACCAATTGTATCTAAGATCACGTGCTGCCATTTCAATCGAGATGCGTTTTTCTTCGGCATATTCTTGTGTATTGAAATGCTGTATGTGCAAAGGCACATGCAGCTCTTTACAAAGTGCTCTGACAAACGCCTCATCGTGGTTGGACTCTTCTCCACGCAGGTGAAAATTGCAATGGGCAGCTTCGCAAGGATAGCCCAAGTGTAGTAATACACGCAATAATGCTACCGAGTCGGCTCCACCGCTCAGTGCCACCAGCGTCTTGTCGCCCTTGCGCAACAAATCTTGACTTTTGATAAACTGTCTGACCTTGCGTATCAACATATCTGCGTGACAAAGTTATATTATTTCTCACAAATTTTACTTATTTGTCGGCAAATAAATCATCTGCCTTTGTTAGTTTTGATATACCTAATAATAGGTATTATGGTGGTTACTCTTTAAATCCGTTCTAAATAGTTTGGGTATTGCACGATAAAATCTTATCTTTGCACTACTAAAAAGTAAAGCATGAAATTATCGGATCTGAAAACAGGAGAGAAGGGAATTATCGTCAAGGTGTTAGGACACGGTGGATTCCGTAAGCGTGTGATTGAGATGGGTTTCATTAAGGGTAAGGAGGTGGAGGTATTACTCAATGCTCCTCTACAAGACCCAGTAAAATATAAACTGATGGGCTATGAAGTGTCACTTAGGCACGATGAGGCCGAACTGATAGAAATCATTTCTGAAACTGAGGCAGAACGTGAACTGCAGAACGACACTCTTGGACTAAATGGTCCTCTTTCAGGAAATTTGCAATTTACAGACTATAAACTTCAATTGGCTAAGCAGAAGCGCCGAATTATCAATGTGGCACTTATTGGCAACCCCAATTGTGGCAAGACCTCTCTCTTTAACTTTGCCAGTGGGGCACACGGCAAGGTGGGCAACTATGCTGGCGTAACGGTTGATGCTACCGAGGCACGTGCCACTTTCGAAGGATATGAGTTCAACCTCACCGACTTGCCTGGCACTTATTCACTTTCGTGCTATAGCCCTGAAGAACTTTATGTTCGTAAGCATCTGTTCGATAAACGACCAGATATTGTAATCAATATTATTGATGCCAGCAATTTGGAACGCAATCTTTATCTCACCACTCAGTTGGTGGATATGAACCTCCGCATGGTGTGCGCCCTGAATATGTATGACGAATTTGAACGTCGTGGTGACCAAGTGAATATTGAGACATTGAGTTCACTGTTTGGGGTGCCTATGATACCTACTTCTTTCAAAACTGGCATGAACGTAGATTTGCTCTTCCATATTATCATCAATATGTATGAAGGGGCAGATTATATTGATGAGAAGGGTAATATCAATCCAGACGTGGCGAAGGAGATCAAGGAGTGGCATGACAAGTATGCTACTAAATCTCCTCAGCATCATATCGAGGACTTTGCCGAGGGCAAGCGCCCTTTGAAAAACTATTACCGTCATATCCATGTCAACCATGGACAGTATATAGAGCGTGGCATCAATACGGTACAGGTACCGTTAAAAGGAGATAAGCACCTGCGCCAACTTTATTCCACCCGTTATCTTGCCATTAAGTTGCTGGAACACGATAAGTCGGTCGAGCAGATTATTGCTGGCCTTCCAAATGCCGATGCCATAAAGGATGCTATCCAGCAGGCTTCAGCCCAAATAGAACAGGATACCCAGCAGGATGCAGAAACAGCCATCATGGATGCTAAATATGGCTTTATTCATGGTGCCTTGGCTGAGGCGGGCTTTGCAGAAGGTAAGGTGACTGACACCTATAAGATGACTCACCTCATCGACAGTATTTTGTCTAACAAGTGGTTGGGCTTCCCCATATTTTTCCTATTGTTGTTCCTTATGTTTGAGGTAACTTTCGAACTTGGTCAGTATCCAATGGATTGGATTGATGAAGGTGTGGCATGGTTGGGTAATTTAGTGGGTAGTGCTATGCCCGAAGGATCTTTACGCTCATTGTTGGTAGATGGCGTAATAGGAGGCGTTGGCTCGGTCATTGTTTTCCTTCCCCAGATATTGATACTCTATTTCTTTATCTCGTTGATGGAAGACTCTGGCTACATGGCGCGTGCCGCTTTCATCATGGATAAACTCATGCACAAGATGGGGTTGCATGGAAAATCGTTCATTCCACTTATCATGGGTTTTGGCTGTAATGTGCCAGCTGTAATGGCTACTCGCACCATTGAAAGCCGCCGTTCTCGCATCATCACCATGATGATATTGCCGTTCATGTCATGTTCGGCTCGTCTGCCTATCTATATCATGATTACAGGCACTTTCTTCTCGTTACAATACCGTTCGTTGGCGATGATATCGCTCTATGCTGTTGGTATATTAGTAGCAGTGGTGGTAAGTAACATCTTCTCGCGGTTAGTTATTAAAGGCGAAGACACTCCTTTTGTCATGGAACTGCCTCCGTATCGCATGCCTACAGCTCAAGCTATTGGTCGTCATACATGGGACAAGGGCAAAGAGTATCTTAAGAAAATGGGTGGCATCATTCTTGTTGCATCTATTATAGTGTGGACATTGCAATATTTTCCACACGACGATACCCTCACTACTCAGCAGCAACAAGAGCAGTCTTATATCGGCCGTTTAGGCAAGGCTATCGAACCTGTGTTTAAACCTCAAGGTTTCAACTGGAAACTGGATGTGTCACTTATCGCAGGTGTGGGTGCTAAGGAAATAGTTGCCTCTACCTTGGGTGTTATCTATTCTGATGACGATTCGTTTGCCGACGATGAGTCTTTCAGCGATGATAGTGAAAAATACAGCCGTTTACGTCAGCAGATGTTTGACGATGGTATCACGCCTTTGGCTGGTTATTGCTACCTGCTGTTTATCTTGCTCTATTTCCCCTGCGTAGCTACAATCGTGGCTATCAAGAATGAGACGGGTAGCTGGAAGTGGGCTTCATTTGCTGCCATTTATACCACCTGTGTGGCTTGGCTGGTTTCTGCTATAGTTTATCAGATAGGTATGATGTTATGATGGGTTCATGGCAAGACTGGATTGTGGCACTCGTTGTGGTGCTATGTATAGCCCGTGTAGGAATGAGTGTATGGAATATGTTCTTGAAGAGCAAAAAGGATGGGCACAATCCATGTGCTCATTGTCCGCAACCTTGTGATCTAAAGCGGCAGTATAACCAAAAAGTGCAGAATTGCTGCCATGACGACAAAAAAAGTAAGAAATCTTGTTGCGAATAGTTGTCAATTAAAAAAAATGTTGTACATTTGCAACCGCATTCAACAAAACTCGGTGCCTTGGATGAGTGGTTGAGTCACTGGTCTGCAAAACCATGCACGGCGGTTCGAATCCGCCAGGCACCTCAAAGAATATCCCCGCCTGTTATGGGTGGGGATATTCTTTTTATTGACCTTTGCGCTGCGATGGACGATTGGCGCGCCACTTACGTATATCAGCCTTCATCTTAGCAGAGGCAGACTTGTGCGCTCCTGTAATATACGTTTTTTTCTTTGCCTTGGTCTTTATCTTGTTCGTCTCCTTAGGTTTGTTGCTCTTGCCTCTGAACACAACACCTTGCATGATGATTTTCTCGATGTCTTCTCCTGCCATAGTGTTTATGGTTATTGTAATTCTACACTCGTTATCTGTCCTATAAAAATGTTGGCACGTCCCTGTACAGGTTTCTCTTTCGTGGCGTTGAGGCACTTCAACACTACCGATGGCTTGTTTGCTCCATTAGGGTAGAAGGCTACCTTGTATTCTTTGGCCTGCTCTAGTGCCTGGTAGCTTTGCTCAGGCGTGAGAATTGTATTGATAAACTTTAAGCCATTAGAAGAAGACAGATAACCACCAGCATTAGCAGTCAAAGTGGTGCGGTTGAATTCGTCATCACCAATGATTATTACCAATCTGCCATTGCTGGCTTGAACCTTGTCAGCAGTTAGCTCTGGAAAAGCCTCAGCAGGAGTCGCTACCGCAGGTTTCTCTACTTCCACTGGTTTCACATTCTCCACCGCCTTTTCTGCTTTTACAATAGGAATAGCAGGATTAATGGCAGGAGCAGCAGCTTTAGCAATAGGCTTAACAACTGCAACTGGCTTTTCTGTTTCGGCTGATGTATTATTCTCAGCAGTTCTTACTTGATTATTTACAATTGATACAGCATCAGATTTGCGTGTTTCTTCAGGCTTTCCGTCGCTCTGAACAATGGTGAAGCCACTCAATGCCTTTTGCAAACTCTCGTTCATGTCATCTACAAAGTCCACTGTCTTTCTGCGCCATTTGGCAAATCCACGTGCTAGTCGGCTTTGGTCTTTCGTAAGAGCTATCTCGTCTGTAATCCAGTCTTCTGCTAAATAAATCTCTTTTTCGTTAGGATAGTCATAACGTATATTCCTAATCTGTAATACACACTTACCATTGTCGCAGTTGGCTATCATCTGATACATTACCTTTGTACGGTCAAGGGCCAATGCAGTGTTTGAGAATACAATATATTCTTCACCATTTGCAGCAACTTGCCCTTTCTCCTCATTCATGTAAGCCACTTTGCTCTTATTGTTGTTTTGCTGCATCCGAGCATTCATCCATTCTTGTACCTTTGTATACACCTCGTCCTTATTCATGCCAACAATGCTGAACTCTTTGGTAAAAACTACTTTACCATTGACCTCAGGTACGGCACCTTTTAAATAATATGAATCTTCATGATGAGCGTTTTCATTCTTTTGGGCTGAGATTTGTTGTGGCAATATCCAAGCCATAATAGCAATGCAAAGTGAAATAAAGGTATTCTTCATATCATATTGATTATTTATTTTTTGCAAAGATATAGTTTTTCACTTAAAATAGTATTTCCATGTCCATGAAACTTGTGTCTTTTGCACAAAAATATACCAATTGTGCAAAAAGTGTTCAAAAAAGTTGCGTAATATCGAAAATAGACATACCTTTGCAGCCGTTTTGTGGAGAATACTCCAAAAAATACGTTAAATTAACCACTTTTATTTAAAAGGTAAAAAGATGAGAAAGACAATTTTAAGCTTTGCTATGCTGGGTATATCAGCCACAGTTTTCGCTGGTGGCGTATTGACCAATACAAACCAATCAGTAGCATTTATTAGAATGATGACTCGTGGAGCTATGATAGATTCTGATGGCCCTTATTCCAATCCTGCAGGATTAGGTTTTCTGCATAGAGATGGATTGCATTTGTCGTTTAATTGGCAGAATGCTTATCAGGAACGCAATATAGATGCTACCTTCCCTTTGTTCCCAGAAGCCAATAACCACCGTTTTTATAAAGGAACTGCTTCGGCTCCTATTATTCCTTCACTCTTCTTGACTTATAAGAATGGACCATGGGCTATTTCTGCCTATGGCGGCGTGATAGGAGGTGGTGGTGAAGCTTCCTATAGCAAAGGTTTGCCGATGTTTGACTCTGCTGTAATGGCAAAGATAGCTGCTAATCCAACTGTGCAGACAGTGATGAAGGCTGTGGGTGCACAAGCAGCATCTGACCTTTACGACATGAACTCTTCTATGAAGGGCCGTCAGTTTATCTATGCCTTCCAGGCTGGTGTGACCTATCGTGCTGCCGACTGGTTATCGGTTTATGCAGGTGCCCGTATGAACTATTTTGTGGGTGGCTATAATGGCTATGTTACCGCTACTGCAAAGCCTGAATTGTTGCAGAACCCAGTAATACAAGCTGCTGCAGCAGCCAATCCACAATTAGCAGCCATGGCTAATCAACCTTTGGTGGATCTCAGACTGGATGTTGACCAGAAAGGATGGGGCGTAGCTCCTATTATCGGTGCTCATTTTAAATTGAATAAATGGAATATAGGTTTAAAGTATGAGTTGAAAGCTAACCTCAATATCGAGAATGAAACCAAAGAGAATTCTGACCCTAATGGCGCTTTGGCACCCTATGGCGATGGCGTGAACACTCCAAGTGATGTGCCTGCTTTGTTCAGTGGCGCCGTGATGTATGAGATTTTACCAACCTTACGTGCTAGTGTGGAATACCACCACTTCTTTGATAAGGACGCAGAAATGGCCAACGACAAACAGAAAGCGTTGACTCGTGGTACCAATGAATATCAGGTAGGTGTAGAATGGGATGCACACAAGTATTTCTCCCTCAGTGCCGGCTATCAGCGTACAGACTATGGTCTAAGCGATGAGTTCCAGTATGATACTTCTTTCTATTGTGACTCTTACTCTGTGGGCTTGGGTGGCGTGATTCACCTCTCTCAACGCATGAAAGTGAATGTTGGTTATTTTTGGACTCATTATCATAAATACACCAAGCAGAGCAGTAACTATAATGGTACTACCTTGCCAGGTACCAATGTGTATAGCCGTCACAACAAAGTATTTGGCGCAAGCATAGACTACATTTTCTAGAGAAGCATATAAACTAATACTCTTTACTAATACTCTTTTCGGCGCAAAAGTTTGCATAATTCGTTGATTATGCCTACTTTTGCGCCGAAATTTTAATATATGATGCTGCGAATAACAGCCGTGTATTCCAGAACACCACGTAAAAAACAGGAAATATGAAACAACAAGTATCTGTAACATTTATGTTACTCGGCATACTGTTTAATGTATGTCTCGTAGCTTCTAATCTTTTAGGCACCAAACTTATTAATGTTTTTGGCATCAGTGTCACAGGAGGTCTGATGATTTTTCCTATCTCGTATATTATCAACGACTGTGTTGCTGAAGTTTGGGGGTATCGCAAGGCAAGACTCCTCATTTGGAGTGGATTTATCAGTAATTTCTTCACAGTAGCTGTAGGCTTGATTGCTGTAGCTGTGCCAGCCGCTCCATTCTGGGAAGGTGAAGAGCATTTCAACTTCGTGTTTGGTATGGCACCGCGTATAGCTTGTGCCTCGTTGCTTGCTTATCTGGTGGGCTCGTTCCTCAATGCATGGGTGATGAGTCGCATGAAGATTGTGAGTAAAGGAGCTCATTTCTCTTGGCGTGCCATTTGGTCAACCGTAGTTGGAGAGACAGGCGACTCGCTCATCTTCTTCCCCATAGCTTTTGGCTGGGTCATTGGGTGGCACGAGCTTTTCGTGATGATGATTACCCAGATTATCCTCAAGACCTTGTATGAAATAATAGTCTTACCGTTGACTATTCGAGTGGTAAGGGCTGTCAAGAAGATGGAAGACACGGATGTGTATGACGACAACGTGTCGTATAATGTATTGAACATAAAAGACATTTAACTATGATTGACGATAAAGTATTGGTGGTCTTCAGTGGCGGACAAGACTCTACCACCTGCCTGTTTTGGGCTAAGCGTGAATTTAAGGAAGTTTTTGCCGTGAGTTATCGTTATGGGCAAAAGCATGAAAATGAGGTGGAGCTGGCGCGTAAAATTGCTGAAAAGGCGGGTGTTTCTTTCGAGGTGATGGACATCCCCTTGGTAGGACAATTGGGTCACAACTCTCTGACTGACACAACGATGGTAATGGACCAGGAAGTGCCAGAGAAAGGTCTCCCTAATACTTTTGTACCTGGTCGTAATATGTTCTTTTTGAGCATAGCTGCCGTATATGCTCGTGAACGAGGTATTCGTCATTTGGTAACAGGTGTTTCACAAACAGACTATAGTGGCTATCCTGATTGCCGCGATGCTTTTGTCAAGTCGCTTAACGTAACATTGAATCTGGCGATGGACTATCAGTTTGTGCTGCATACCCCTTTGATGTGGATTGATAAGGCTCAAACTTGGGAACTAGCTGACCAGTTGGGTGTGCTCGATTTGGTGCGCAACGAAACGCTTACCTGTTATAACGGTATACAGGGCGATGGCTGCGGTCATTGCCCATCATGCAAATTGCGTAATGATGGTTTGCATAAGTATTTGGCCTTGAAAGTTGCTCGTGAAAAATAATCCTGATCCTTTTGTTTTTTCTTTTTTATTTGTACTTTTACAATCGATAAGACATACAATTATACGACAATGAAAAAGAAGTTATTAGGTTGGATTTTGGTTTCTTTGATATGTCTTCCTATTATGGCTGATGATATTTCTGGGGTTATTTTGAAGAATGGGAAGCCTAAAAAAGGTATTGTTGTTTGGCTAAAAGGAGCTGATTTTACAGTAGAAACTGACAAAACAGGAAGATTTAAGTTTTTCAATGTATCTCCAGAAGACACACTTCAGGTGACAGTAAGTATGCGTTTAGACGTTAAGTTCGCTGTAGGTGATATGAAAGATATAACGGTAAACTTGGGTAAGAATAGCTGTGAGTTGGATGATGGCTCTTTCAAACGTGAGATTGCGTACAATCGTGTGATGATTTCTTCAAATTCTGCAGATGGGGTGACTCATGAGATGATTATGCGTTCAGGCATGAAGACCGTAACTGATATATTGCGTAACTTTATGTCAGGAGTGATTATAACAACTGATAACGCTGGAAATTCAAAAATAATGATTAGGGGCATTAGTTCCATCAATTCCAGTACAGAACCGCTTGTGGTCATCAATGGTGCAGAGTATAATGGAGGGGACTTTGACAATTTGATGCCGGTGGAGACTATTGCTACAATTAAGGTAAACAAAGACGGTTCTGGATGGGGTGTGCGTGGAGCTAACGGAGTTATTGAAATTACAACTTTGAAGGGTGGCGATGATATCTGATCGATGGCAAATAATGCTTTTGTCCGTGCTATTGTTTGCAAGCGCTATTTTAGCACAGGCACAAGATGCCGTTATATATACCATCAGCGGTACAGTGTCTGATGGAATTAAGTGTGTTTACCTGAGTTCTCTCCGCAATGAGCCGATAGATACAGCTTTAGTGGAAAATGGCAAGTTCCAGTTTAACGGTTCTTTGCCCCAACATACTTTTGTTACTTTGTCAGACGATGCCTCTAATCTGCCGGTGAATTTATTGATTGATGGTACCTCCGTTGAGGTGAATATGGAACGGAGGAGCCTAAAAGGCTCGAAGCTTAATGAGCGGCTTAATAAAGCTGATCGTCAAATCACTGACCTTACCATTGACTATATGCAAGACCAGATGGAATATGCACAAGTAAGGCAGTGGCAGACAGAGTTGCGCGATTCATTGCGTAGGGTGATGAATGCTTCGTATAATAAAGTGGTGGTGGAGATGAAGAATGTGATTCGAGCTAATCCTGACAATGTCATTCCCGCACTATACCTTTCGCAAATTTATAATACTCTTACTATTGATGAATTAAAAGAGTACCTTGATGAAACTCATGTTTATGCGTCTCATCCGCTTTGTGTAGGAGCGTGGCGTACATTGAACCATTATGAAAAAACCAATATAGGCACTCGCTTTACTGACTTGGTAGAGGCCGATACGGCTGGTGTAAGTCATCGTCTCAGCGAGTATGTAGGCAAGGGCAACTATGTACTGATTGACTTCTGGGCAAGTTGGTGTGCTCCATGTTTACTGGAAATGGACAATGTGAAGGCTGTCTATCAAAAATACCACGAAAAAGGATTTGAAATAGTAGGTCTTTCGTTCGATCGTGGACGCCAACCTTGGATCAATGCCATCGTGGACCATCACCTCAATTGGATTCATCTGAGTGATCTCAAATATTGGAATAGTGAGGCATCTGTCGTTTATGGCATCAGCTCAATTCCTGCCAATATTTTGGTAGATGGCAATGGCATTATCGTTGCTACCGATTTGCGAGGAGAAGAATTAAGTAGAAAATTGCGACAAATATTTCGATATTAATTTTTCTAAAAATATTTGATATATAAATATTATTCTCTACCTTTGAGGCGTGCTTAAAACAAATACTGCTATGAAAAAGGATAATATAGGAACAAATGCTGGGTTGGTTTGGCGTACCTTGTTTTATAAAGGCACCAAAGCCACATTTAATGAATTAATAGAAGACACAGGATTAAACGCCATTGATTTGTCATCAGCCATAGGCTGGTTGGCTAGAGAAGATAAAGTTGAGTTCTTCTTAGAGAACGGAGAAGAGTTTATTGACGTTTATAGGGATAGCTACTTTTAGCTATCCCTTTTTTTGCTTTTTATTTTGTCTTTTTGATAGATTTGTGCTATTTTTGCTGCCGATATTGAGCAAATGGCGTAAATTATTATGACAAAATGAAAGGAAAGATTTATAAACTAAGATTGCTGGCGTTAGCTATGATGTTGACCACAAGCATCGTTGCTATGTCACAGCAACAATCAAGTGAACCCGACTGGCTGAAGGATTTCACTTCTCGTATCACCCTGAATGGATATGCCCAAGCAGGGTGGAGTTATCAAAACCCAAATGGCAAAGATCAAAACTCATTCAACCTAAAGCGTACACTGCTTTGGGCAAAAGCAAGGATTACAGATAGATGGTCTTTCTTGTTCATGCATGACTTTACAAGTGTAGTTCAAGAATTTTATACCGATTTCCGTGTGACAAAAGGCAACGAGATGACAGTGAGGTTAGGTCAATTTAAGCACTCATTCTCAATGGAAAACCCTTTGTCACCCACACAACTGGAGCTGATAGATGTTTATTCACAAGCTGTGCTCTATCTCGCAGGTGAGGGGCCTGACCCCTTGAATGGTGTGAATTATGGTCGTGATATGGGTATTGAAGTCTTTGGTGACTTGATAGATGGCAAGTTGCATTACGAACTCGCCCTGATGAGTGGACAGGGTATCAACCGAAAGGATTTAAACAATCAAAAAGATTTTATTGCAAAATTGGAGGTACGTCCTATTAGTGGTCTGCGACTGGTGGCTTCTGGTTATATTGGTAAGGGTCATGCTGTGGGTATTGCTGCTTGGAATCCAGAAATACAATTGGGTGACGACTACAAACGCAACCGCTATAGTGTGGGTGCTGAATATAAAACTCATTCTTACACAGGTAGTAAATACAAGGAAGCACGCCCTGCTTCCATACGTGCCGAATGGTTGGGTGGCGTAGATGGCAAAGTGGGTTCGCGTGGTGGATACATCACTTCTAGCATTCCGGTGGTGGATGCCCTCGATGTGGTTGCGAGTGCTGAGACCTACAACCGAAATACCAAGGTAGATGGATGGGATCAGACTAACCTCACACTTGGGCTGCAATACTGGTTCTACAAGAAGTGCCGTTTGCAGTTGCAATACACCCGATGTCTTTTAGGCGAACAGTTAGGAAAAGATTATAATTGGCTTCAAGCACAAGTACAAGTAGCATTCTAAAGTTATGGTTATTAAAGTTTTATTGACGATTATTTTTCTGGTAGTAATGATAGGTGTGGGTGTTTATACCCGCAAACAGGCCAGTAGTGTGGAAGGTTTCGTGTTGGGCGGTCGTGCAGTTGGCCCTTGGTTGACGGCTTTCGCTTTTGGAACAAGTTATTTCTCTGCTGTAGTTTTTGTTGGCTATGCAGGTCAGTTCGGATGGAAATATGGACTGTCTTCGGCATGGATAGGTATAGGCAACGCCGTGATTGGCTCGTTGCTGGCATGGCTCTTATTAGGACGCCGCACTAAGTTGATGACACAACATATTGAGAGTCGCACAATGCCTGATTTCTTCGGCACTCGCTTTGCCGATCAGGGCTTGCGTGTTGCAGCATCCATCATTGCCTTCGTATTCCTTATCCCATATACGGCAGGTGTTTATAAAGGTATCTCTACATTGTTTGAGATGGGATTTGGTATTCCGTACGAGTATTGCGTTATTATCATGGCCATCCTAACAGCAGTTTATGTGATTCTGGGTGGTTATAAAGCTACAGCGATGAACGATTTCATACAGGGCATCATTATGCTCTTTGGCATCGTGGCGGTAATTGTGGCTGTAATAGCTGCTCAAGGGGGACTTTCCGAGGCTGTTGCTAAATTATCAGTGCTACCGGCTGATGGTAGTACTGAACCAGGTACTGGAGGCTTTACTTCACTGTTTGGTCCTGATCCTTTGGGACTTTTAGGTGTGGTGGTGCTTACTTCATTGGGTACCATGGGATTGCCCCAGATGGTAGGTAAATTCTACTCCATCACAGATGAGAGCGCTATCAAACGTGGTACCGTCATTTCAACAATCTTCGCATTTATTGTGGCAGGTGGCTGTTATTTCTTAGGCGGTTTCGGCCGTCTCTACGAACCTGTGATAGCAAATGGCAAGATTGCCTTTGACTCTATTGTACCCGCCATGCTTGTTACATTACCTGATGTATTGATTGCTCTAGTAGTACTCTTGGTACTTTCAGCTTCCATGTCTACACTCGCTTCGTTAGTACTTACCTCATCAAGTACGATGACGCTCGACCTTATTTATCGTGACAAAAAGTCGCTGCCTGGTGAGGTTGAAGAAGGTACGATTGATGATATCGTTTCAGAGAAGATTGAACGTCGTAAAGTAGTGGTGATGCGTGTGTTGATCATGTTCTTTATTGCAATTTCACTGCTCATAGCCCTTAATCCACCTACATTTATTGCTCAGTTGATGGGAATCTCTTGGGGTGCTTTGGCTGGTGCCTTTTTAGCTCCTTTTATGTTGGGCCTATACTCACGTAACGTAACAACTGCTTCTGTATGGGCTTGCTTCATTTGGGGCGTCGGCCTTACAGTGGTGAATATGCTGATGGGTAATCCTATCAACCCAATCAATTGCGGTGCAATTGCTATGGTTGGTGGCTTCCCTGTGGTATGGATTGTTAGCCTCTTTACTAAAAAGTTGCCCAAGAACATGGTAGATAGTATCTTCGATTGTTATAAGAAGTAGTTAGTTACTTTTGTTGCTTTAAAGTAATACATCTTTCCTTTTGTTTCTTATATTTGCAAAAAATAGTAAATAAATGGGTGTATGATAGAACTGAAGAATCAACAACTGACGATTTGCATCGCTGAGAAGGGAGCTGAGCTCCAAAGTATTAAGGATAGTGATGGTAGAGAGTATATGTGGCAAGCAGGTCCTGAGTGGCCTCGTCATTCACCTATCCTTTTCCCTATTGTTTGTAGTGTGAACAACAATACCTATGTGGTAGATGGTAAAGAATATCATCTACCACGTCATGGTTTTGCACGAGATGCTGAGTTTCGCGTTATGAGTCATTGTAGTACAGACAAAAGGGTGTCGCTATTATTACGTGATTCTGAAGAGACACATGAGGTATATCCATTTGGATTCGAACTCATAGTTACCTATGAATTGGTAGGTAACAGGATAGTTATTACTTGGCGTGTGAATAATATAGATGAGCAAGAGATACATTTCCAGATTGGAGGTCACCCTGCTTTCAATATGCCTGGTGGCAAATTGAAAGGTAGAATAGAATTAGACGAAGAAGGACCGATAACTACTTTGAAGACTTATCCTGACGGCACTATCGAGATGGTGGAGGTGCCTTTGGATGCATATAAAGGTGTTATGAATATCGATGAAGAATTCTTCCATAACGATTCTGTAAAAATTCACAATTGTCAGACGAGTCGTGCCATCCTACTAGATACTAATGGTGAACCATCTGTTACTGTGGATTACTGTACGCCTGTCTGTGCTTTTTGGAGTCCATATGGTAAGCAGGCTCCTTTTGTTTGCATTGAACCATGGTATGGCATTGGTGACCCTATCGGTTTCAAAGGTGAGTTTAAGAACAAACCATTGATGAATCACCTTCTGCCTGGTGCCTCTTTTGAAGGCGGTTATTCAATTTCCATTAGATAAAACTATTGAGTATGAAATTTGTTATTAGGGCTATTGACGGAGAAGGAAAGCTGGAGAAGCGAATGGAGGTGCGCCCTTTTCACTTCGAAGGTATGGATAGGATGAAGGAACATCTTGTTTGTGCTGGTGGTTTGTTGGATGATGCAGGAAACCTTAAAGGATCTTTGCTAGTAATGGATTTTCAGAACCGTCAGGAATTAGATGAGTATCTCGCTCATGAGATATACGTGGTAGAACACGTTTGGGAGCAGATTTCCATTGACCAAATGAATGTAGCCTATCTCGACGGGAAGAAGGTAACTCAGTAAACGAGCAAGGTCAGTATCTAAATTGCCACTTTTTCTTAGTACGAGATAACTGATTCTTTACTACGGGAGGAACGACGTTCTACTACGGGTAGAGCGCTTGTCCTCCCGTAGTAAGTAAATACCTATCTCTAACCGCAGTATTTCCTATAGGTAACGGCAGTATTGACTATGGGGTATAAGGAGTGCCTCCTATGGGTTGTCGCAGTATCTTCTACGGGTAGTCGGAAGGCTTCCTTTCTCCCATCTCAGTATCTCCTTTACCCCCATAGCAGATACTACGATGAGTGATAGCAGGTATTGCGGTGTCCCATAGCAAAGCTTCGGTTTGAAGATAGTTTTGTATTTTTATCTAATGCCACTCCTTTATGGATATAAGACATAAAAATAATTAATAGATAAAACAATTAAGTAAAAAATTAGTACTTTTGAAACTCAAATTTAACAAGTATACTTTTTATATTGTCATATACAATTATGGATCAAGAACTAAAACCAAAAAATGATCACTCAAACGAGGCAATGAAAGCCGATATAATTTGCATTGGTCACATCACGCACGATCGCATTATCACACCTGACCGCGAAGTGCATATGCCAGGAGGAACATCATTCTACTTTTCTTATGGTTTACGCCACCTTCTGGGGGAGCGTGACGACATTAGTTATCGTCTTATTACCTCTTTGGCCGAAAAGGATATGAAGGCAGTGGATGATATGCGCCGTGAAGGCATCGAGGTTGATGTCATCCCTAGTCGTGAGACAGTGTATTTCGAGAACATCTATGGTGCTAACCAGAATAATCGTCGACAGCGAGTTAGAGCTAAGGCCGACCCTTTCACATGTGAGAAACTGAGAAATGTCAATGCTCGATATATCGTGCTTGGAACCCTTTTAGCCGACGATTTCGATCTCTCCATCATTCGCTATCTATCAGGACGCGGCACATTAGTAGTGGATGTGCAGGGTTACTTGCGTGAGGTGCGTGGCGATAAGGTATTTGCATGTGAATGGAAAGACAAACTTGAAGCTCTTCGCTATGTTGATATCTTGAAGGTGAACGAATACGAAATAGAGGTGCTCACGGGAATCTCTGACCAACATCGCGCCTGCGAAATGTTGGCTCAGTGGGGAGCGCGCGAGGTGTTGCTTACACTTGGCAGTTATGGCTCAGTGGTCTATGTAGATGGTCAGTTCTTTGATATCCCTGCCTGCGAACCTATTCGATTAGTAGATGCCACTGGATGCGGTGATACGTACGTGATGGCCTATGTACTACGCCGTTGTTTGGGCGATACTCCAGAGCAGGCAGCACGCCTTGCGTCGGCTGTAGCTAGTATTAAGCTGGAAGCCTCTGGACCTTTTTTAGGCACAATGGAAGACGCACTTCAGCGACTCAATAATTCACTTCATTAACACTTTTGTCAATAATCTTGTGGCGGGCAAAGATGAAAACGACAACGTATCCAGCAAGAGGGATGAGGAAGGGGAGTACTAAAGAACCTGAATAATCAGCCAACAAAGCCATTAGCAAGAATCCACAACCCCCAACTGGAGTCATCATCAGCAGTGAAGATGCACTCTTTGTAAGAGAGCCCAAACCACGCAAGGAAAGAGAGAAAATGGTAGGAAACATGATGGCTTCGAAGAAATAGTTGGCAATGAGAAGGGCAAGTGATATTTTGTAATTGAAGATTGACAATTGACAATTTAGGAAAAGCAATGCGATGCTTAATACTGTGCCGTATGCACACCAGTATAAGACTCGTTCGGCAGGGACACGACGCATAATCCAACTGCCAACAAAACGACCACCCATAAAAATGAACAATGACAATCCTAGGATGTAGGAGGCATTGGCCGCCGAAAGCCATCCCATACCAGTAGTGAAGTTCACAAAGTAGCTGTTAATGCTTATCTCACTTACTTCGTAGCTCAGTAAAGCAAAAAGTCCGAGAAGGAATGTGCGATTCTGGATGAGTTGGCGAAGGTTTGATAATCCGGAAGCGTTGTTATTATCCATTTCAGATTGGCTGTTGATCGTTATAGATTCTTTCTCAATTTGTATCTCTGGTAATTCAGAACGTGAGAAGATGAGTGCTACCAACAGTACAATAACGCCTATGACGATATAGGGAAACGAAACATTGGCTCCACTTCTGCTAAAGAGTAACCCACCAACCACAATGGGTGCAAGAGCCGATCCCAAACCATTAAACGATTGAGATAGATTGAGACGACTACTAGCTGTTTCACAAGGACCAAGTTCGGTGGCATATGGGTTGGCGGCTGTTTCTAAGAACACGAGACCACAGGCAATGATGAAGAGTGCTACTAGATAGGCAGAGAATGAATTTGTCAATGTACCTGGAACAAAAAGGAAGGCCCCAACGGCGTAAAGCAATAGTCCCACGACAACGCCGTGTTTATAACCCATCTTGTTAATGAGCAGACCAGCTGGAATGGCCATGATGAAATAGCCTAGATAAGTGGCCACCTGTATGAATGACGACTGAGTAATGGTGATGTTCAATTCGGTTTGGAAGTGCTTGTTAAGCACGTCTAATATGGCACGGGCAAAGCCCCAAAGGAAAAACAATGAGGTGATGAGAGCGAACGGCACGATATAGCGGCGTTCGGTAAGTGGTGTGCGTCGTTTAAGAGTCATATGAGAATTAAGAATTTGTTTGTATTTAATTTCATATCAATTTATTTTCCCACGCAGGAAATAAACATCGTTGATTATCAGATAGTTAGGTGTTAAACGGTAGAAAAGTGCGAAAACTGCTCAAAATAATTTTCAAAAATCGCATTTTTAACGTAATTAACATTTGTTAAGGTTACAAAAGCCCCAGGTTGACTCAAAATCGGCAAAAACACAGAGTTTAAGCTGCTTTTGAAGGGATGTGCCACCTTTCTTAAACTATAGGATAAGTTCTTTTGTTCTTTCATTCGGTTGAATATTTCGTTAAATGTTGATATTTTATGCTCAATATATTGTGACGAAAAAAGTAAGCGTTTTACACCCTTTGACTTGTCCACCTGGATGAATCGAGCAGATATTTCAGAGAACTGAGTGAACATATCATGGAGAATTTCATGGGTTGTTATGCTTCGATATATTTACCTGGCTCGAATGATTCATGCTCCCCATGAAATACATACCCCAACTGATTGGACACACATTTGGTATTGCCTATCTCGACATCCACGTTGTAGTGGGAGTGACCATATATCCAGTAATCGATGCCGCTATCCTTGATGTAGTCTTCCAGTTCAACCGTGAAAGCTCCGTTAGCTTGGCTTTCGGCAAACTTGGGGCATTGC
>CACYZY010000009.1 GCA_902779085.1 uncultured Bacteroidales bacterium
CACGCCGATGGTACTGCCCACAAGGTGGGAGAGTAGGTAGCCGCCGTCTTTTTCAGTTGAAGCGGTCTTCAGATATCCTCTGGAGACCGCTTTTTTTATATATTATTATGCAAATAATCAATATTTTTGCTTATAAAAGCATTTTATGTTCAGAATATTTTGTAACTTTGCAACTCGAATTGTAAAAGTGAAGAAATAGGTATGTTAGAGAACTTTGAAATAGACTTGAAAGCTATCGAGATGGATGGTAAGAGTTTCTCTTATTCTCTAGAAGACAGTTTCTTTACTGATTTAGAAGCTCAAGACATTACAGGTGGTCATTTAGATGCTCAGGTGTATGTGAAAAAGAATGCTGCATCTTATGAACTCTATCTACATGTAGATGGTAACATTACTATACCATGTGATAGATGTCTTGATGACATGATTCAGCCTGTTAATGCTGATAGTGTATTGAAAGTTAAATTTGGTCCTTCATATCTTGATGAGGGGGATGATTTAATTATCGTTCCTGAGGATGAAGGTAAAATTAATGTTGCATGGTTCCTTTACGAAATGATTGTTTTGTCTATACCAATACATCATACACATAAAGATGTAGAGTGCAATGCGGAAATGATGAAAATTTTGATGGAACATTCTGATCAGAATTTTAATGATGAGGATTCCGCTGTAGCAAATGACAACAAGGTTGATCCGAGATGGAGTGATTTAAAGAATTTATTAAATAACAATTAAATATATTATAAAATGGCACATCCTAAGAGAAGACAGTCTAAGACTAGAACTGCTAAGAGAAGAACTCATGATGTAGCAGTTGCCCCAACATTGGCAATCTGCCCAAATTGTGGTGAGTGGCATGTTTATCATACAGTATGTCCAGCATGTGGATATTACCGTGGTAAGTTAGCAGTCGAAAAAGAGGCTGCCGTTTAATCGGTAGTTCTATTATGAATTAGATAGGTGTAGCAGAAAAAGGTTTGCCCAATCGAGCAAGCCTTTTCGCTTACCTTTTTAAACTCTTGTATAGAACTAACTATGGAAAAAATTAATGCCGTAATAACGGGTATTGCAGGCTATGTACCTGATTACATCTTAACAAACGAAGAGTTGTCTAAGATGGTTGATACCAATGATGAATGGATTATGTCTCATGTGGGTATCAAGGAACGCCATATCCTCAAAGAAGAAGGTTTAGGAAGTGGCTATCTGGGGCGCAAAGCTTGTAGAAAACTGATAAGAGAGACAGGAACGAATCCTGATGATATAGATTTATTAATAGTCGCTACAACAACCCCTGATTATCATTTCCCTTCAACTGCATCCATTCTCTGTGAGAAGTTAGGTTTGAAAAATGCATTCGCCTTTGATATGGAAGCTGCTTGTAGTGGTTTTTTGTATGCATTAGAAATAGGAGCGAGTTTTATTCGTTCAGGCCGTTATAAAAAAGTATTGTTAGTTGCCGCTGAGAAGTTGTCATGTATGGTTAACTATAATGATCGTAATACTTGTCCTCTTTTTGGCGATGGAGCTGCTGCATGCTTTTTGGAACCTACAACAGAGGAAATAGGTGTAATTGATTCTTATTTACGTACAGATGGGTTAGGTTTGCCTTCTCTGCATATGAAAGCGGGTGGGTCTGTTTGTCCTCCTTCGTATTTTACGATAGATAATCAGATGCATTACATTTACCAAGATGGGCGTCCTGTATTTAAGCATGCTGTTACTGATATGACCTTGGCTTGCAATAAGGTGATTGAAAATAATGGGCTTACTAAAGAGGATATAAAATGGATTGTTCCCCATCAGGCAAATATGCGCATTATAGAATCTGTAGCTCACATGTTGCAAATTCCTAAAGAGAAAGTGCTGGTAAACATTGAGCATTATGGTAATACAAGTGCTGTTTCTGTACCTCTTTGCCTCATGGATTATGAACATATTCTGAAGAAAGGTGACAAGATAATCTTGACAACTTTTGGCGCGGGTTATTCTTGGGGTGCTATTTATTTGATTTGGGGCTATGATGGTCAATCACGTTTGGATAAGATCAATAAAGCTGCGATTAATAAATAATTAAGTATAATAATAGAAAAGCGCATCATATTCTTACATACGATGCGCTTTTTTGTCCCAATATAAGAGCTATTATGCATAAGGCAGGTTTTGTAAATATCGTGGGTAATCCCAATGTGGGTAAGTCAACATTGATGAATGCTTTGTTGGGTGAACGGATATCAATCGCTACATTCAAAGCACAAACAACTCGTCATCGTATCATGGGTATTTATAATACTGATGATATGCAGATAGTTTTTTCTGATACACCTGGTGTGCTTAAACCAGCATATAAGTTACAGGAATCCATGTTGGAATTCTCTAATTCTGCTCTTACTGATGCAGATGTACTTCTTTATGTAACTGATGTAGTAGAAAAAGCGGAAAAGAACGATGACTTTATTGACAAAGTAAGTAAGTTAGATGTTCCTGTTATTGTGCTGATTAATAAGATTGACTTAACTGATCAACAGAAATTGGAGGCCTTAGTAGAGACTTGGCACTCATTGTTGCCGAAGGCAGAAATTATTCCTATTTCGGCATCTAACAAGTTTAATGTTGATGTAGTTATGCGCAGGGTAAAGGACCTAATACCTGACTCGCCACCTTATTTTGACAAGGATCAGTGGACAGATAAACCTGCTCGTTTTTTCGTGTCTGAAATATTGCGCGAAAAGATTCTTCTTTATTATGATAAGGAGATTCCTTATTCTGTAGAGGTCGTGGTTGAACAGTTTAAGGAAACTGAAAAGAAGATAAGTATAAATGCTGTCATTTATGTAGAGCGCGATTCTCAAAAAGGTATAATAATAGGTCACCAAGGAAAAGCATTAAAGAGGGTATCAACAGAAGCTCGCAAAAGCCTTGAGAAATTCTTTGGGAAAACTATATATTTAGAAACATTTGTCAAAGTAGATAAAGATTGGCGTAACTCTGATAAAGAATTGCGTAACTTTGGATATGACCAAAAAGATTAATATTGTTAACCCTAGTTGTGACAGCTTAAATATAAAGGAATTATGGGAAATATTGTAGCTATTGTAGGGCGCCCTAATGTTGGAAAGTCAACCATTTTCAATCGCTTAACACAAACCCGTCGGGCCATAGTTGCTGAGCAAGCGGGTACTACCCGAGACCGTCAGTATGGTAAGTCGGAATGGGGAGGGCGTGAGTTCTCTATCATTGATACTGGCGGATGGGTTGTCAATTCAGAGGATATCTTCGAGGAAGAAATCCACAAGCAGGTACTGCTTGCGGTTGATGAAGCAGATGTAATATTGTTTGTTGTTGATGTTGCATATGGGTTGAATGATTTGGATAGAGAAGTGGGTGTAATTTTACGTAGGGCCAAGAAACCTGTTCTTTTGGTAGCCAACAAGGCAGACAATAGTGAACTGGCTTTTGGCGCCTCAGAATTCTATAGCTTAGGGTTAGGTGATCCTTTCTGTATTTCAGCCCTGACTGGTAGCGGTACAGGTGATTTACTTGATGCTGTAGTTTCTCATTTTAATAAAGATGATGAAGTGTTGGAAGATAACTTGCCTCGTATCGCTGTTGTTGGCCGTCCTAATGCTGGTAAATCCTCAATTATCAATGCATTGATAGGTGAAGACCGCAACATTGTGACTGATATAGCGGGCACCACACGTGATTCTATCTATACACGATATAATAAATTTGGTTTTGACTTTTATCTGGTAGATACAGCTGGAATTCGCAAAAAAACGAAAGTGACTGAAGATTTGGAGTATTATTCTGTGGTTCGTTCAATACGTGCTATAGAAAATTCAGATGTTTGTATTCTTATGCTGGATGCTACGCGTGGTGTTGAGAGCCAAGATTTGAATATTTTTTCTTTGATACAGAAGAATTCTAAAGGTCTGGTGGTAGTAGTGAATAAATGGGATTTGGTAGAAGAAAAAAACGATAAGGTTATTAAGACTTTTACAGATGCTATTTATAATCGCTTTGCACCGTTTGTTGATTTCTCTATTATTTTTGCTTCAGCATTAACTAAACAGCGTATATTAAAAGTCCTTGAAGAGGCACGACAGGTTTATAAGAATAGGACTACTCGCGTTTCTACTGCAAAATTGAATGAAGAGATGCTTCCGCTGATTGAGGCATATCCTCCTCCAATGACTAAGGGCAAAATGTTGAAAATAAAGTATATTACTCAATTGCCAAATATGGCAGTGCCTTCTTTCGTGTTCTTTGCCAACCTGCCTCAGTATATTAAGGAACCATACAAGCGATTTCTTGAGAATAAGTTGCGTGAGAAATGGAATTTTAAGGGTACACCTATTAATATTTTTATTAGGCAAAAATGATTGAACTGAAAGACATTTATAAATCTTTTGACGGGCTT
This sequence comes from uncultured Bacteroidales bacterium, assembly GCA_902779085.1. Classification (GTDB taxonomy): domain Bacteria; phylum Bacteroidota; class Bacteroidia; order Bacteroidales; family Bacteroidaceae; genus Bacteroides. The sequence continues at coordinate 4,427 of CACYZY010000009.1, forward strand.
GATGTGCTGAAAGATATTAGTGCAGTTTTTGAGAACGGAAAGACTAACTTAGTGATAGGTCAAAGTGGCTCTGGGAAAACAGTTCTTATGAAGTGCATTGTAGGGTTACTCACTCCTGATCGTGGACAGTTGTTGTATGATGGTCGCGATTTCCTCAGTATGGGGAAGCATGAGAAAAAGTTACTCCGTCGTGAGATGGGTATGATATTCCAAAGTGCAGCTTTATTCGATTCTTTGACGGTTTTAGAGAACGTGATGTTCCCTCTCAACATGTTTAGTAATGACACTTTACGTGAACGTACTCGTCGTGCTCGTTTCTGTTTGGAACGTGTTAACCTAATGAGTGATGCGCATGATAAGTATCCTGGTGAAATTAGTGGAGGTATGCAAAAGCGTGTGGCAATAGCCCGGGCCATAGCCCTTAACCCTCAATATCTTTTTTGTGATGAGCCCAATTCTGGCCTTGATCCCAAAACGTCACTTGTTATAGATGAACTGATTCAAAGCATCACCCACGAGTATAATATGACTACAATTATCAACACCCACGACATGAACTCTGTAATGGGTATCGGTGAAAGTATTATATTCATTCACAAAGGTATTTTAGAATGGCGAGGTACTAGTCATGAAGTTATCTCTTCTACGAATCAGAAGCTAAATGAGTTTGTTTTTGCTTCTGACCTCTTTAAGAAAGTCAAGGCGGTTGAGGAACTTGACCAAATTCTTGATCAGGCCTACACCAAATAGGGCAATGGAGTTGTCAGATCAACTCCATGACTACTGACATCACCTTTTGTCCGATAGCTTCAGCTTCCTCTGGTGATGAAGCTTCACTATATACTCGGATAATAGGTTCTGTGTTACTGCTTCGTAGGTGTACCCAAGAATCAGCAAAGTCAATTTTTACACCATCAATATCGTTGATCTCTTCATTCTTATATAATTCCTTAACTTTAGCCAATATTGAAGGTACATCAGTGTCCGGTTTTAGATCAACACGATTCTTGGCCATGAAGTAAGAAGGATATGTAGCACGCAATTCGCTCAGCTTCTTCCCTTCATGGGCTATATGGCTAAGCAACAATGCAATGCCTACCAAAGCATCGCGACCATAATGGATAGATGGGTATATCACTCCACCATTACCCTCACCACCAATAACAGCGCCAACTTCTTTCATCTTGGTAGTAACATTTACTTCGCCAACGGCAGAAGCAAAGTATTGCATACCATACTTACGGGTAACATCACGTAAGGCACGGGTTGAACTTAAATTAGAAACAGTATTGCCTGGAGTGTGCTTTAAAATATAATCAGCAACTGTAACCAGCGTATATTCCTCACCATACATTTTCCCGTCTTCACATATCATAGCTAAACGGTCAACATCAGGATCTACTACAAAAGCAACATCATGTTGACCTTTCTTCATCAGTTTCATGATGTCTCCCAAGTTCCTCTCTAATGGCTCAGGGTTATGTTGGAAATCGCCTGTAGGTTCTGTATAAAGACCAGTAACAGTCTCGACACCTAACTGCTTCAGTAATTCTGGTAGGATAATGCCTCCAACTGAATTTACTGTATCGATTGCAACCCGGAAATGGGCCTTACGGATAGCATCCACATCCACTAAAGGCAATGCTAATACAGCATCAATATGTTTCTGGTTATATGAAAAATCAATTTTACAAGTCCCAAGCTTGTCGACATCAGCATAGTCAAAGTCCTCAGCCTCAGCTATGCGTAACACTTCGTTCCCCTCCTCCTTGTTAAGGAACTCCCCTTTTTCGTTAAGCAGTTTTAAAGCATTCCATTGCTTGGGGTTGTGTGAAGCTGTGAGGATGATACCACCACTGGCTCCTTCCATTGTGACTGCCAATTCTGTTGTAGGGGTAGTGGCAAGGTCTATGTCAACCACATCCCAGCCCATGCCCATCAATGTACCTACTACTACATTACGAACCATATGGCCTGAAAGGCGGGCGTCTCGGCCTACAACAATCTTGTTGTTTTTTATAGTGCAAGTTCTCCTTATTAAAGTAGCATATGCAGATGTAAATTTTACAATGTCTAAAGGTGTTAGGCCTTTACTCGTCGCGCCTCCAATAGTACCTCGAATGCCAGAGATAGATTTAATTAAGGTCATAATTATCTATATAATTGGAATTTATGGATATCATAGAAGTAAGCTTTGACAGCACTCATAGCAGTTTCATGCCCCATCTTAGATGGAACAATAAGTTTCACTCGTGCTCCATCACGTATATAGTTGAAAGGTATCAGCCAGCCTTGAGGAACGGTCTGACTACTATAAACATAGTACATCATTCCTGAGCTAAAAAGACCTGAGGCACTATTACCAATTTTCTGGTAACGGAAAATATCTACTTGCGCCACATGGCTAACATCTAAGTTGCTTATTACCAAAGTAGCAGCACTGTCTTTCTCCAGTCTGTATTCTGCATAACGAGCCAGCACCATGTCGTTATTCCTAATGGTATCACCTATGTCTTCAGAACCTTTATCAACAATCTGCATATACACACCGCTGGTTGTTTGAACGTATTCGTTTTTATTTACATCTGTTACGCATCCAGCATCTTGAAACTCTTTCTGTGTAATGACTTTTATATTGTTATCTTTAATAAAATTACTGATAGCTTTTTTCTCGTTATCCAGTAACTCAGCATATGTGACATTGTCAGAACATGCGTTAAAAGTAATACAAGCTAAAACAAAGGTTATAAAACAAATAACAAGTCTCTTCATTATTATTATCTAATTTATTACTGTGCAAAAATAGGTCATTTCATCTTAATGGACTAAATTAACGCCCAAAAGCTGATAACTTTTAACCTTATTTAGTTACTTGGGGTGTTGATTAAAGCATTCTGTAAGCAAACTCTTATATTTTTCCAATACTTCTTTAAATCTAATCGAGGCCATTTTGGCATCAGTTTTCTGCAGCTCGCCGCCAGATGCGTTTTTGTGTCCTCCTCCATTGAATTCTTCTGCCACCACATTACATGGGAATTCTCCAATGGATCTCAATGAGATCTTGACAATGTCCTTTTCTGTATCTTCTCTCAAAAAACAAGTAAAAATTACATCTTTAATCTGTAAAGGAATATTTACAAATCCTTCGCTATCGCCTTTTGAGTAATGGTATTTTTGTTGCTGTTCTCTTGTTAAAGTCAGTATGGCAGTATGATAATCGGGTAAGACTTCCATGCCTGAAAGGACTTGTCCTTGTAGGAACAAACGACTGGCAGAAAAATTGTAATTCACCTTTCTGTAAACCAAATCCTTGTCTACATGCTTTTGAAGTAACATACTCACTATAAAGAATAATTCTGGATTATTAGAATTGTATGTAAAACCGCCAGTATCTGTCATCATGCCAGTATAAATACATGTTGCCACTATTGTGTTCATTTTATAATAGTAGCCTAAATCACATAGGAAACGATAGAGCAGTTCACAAGTAGATGATTGCTCGGGGTGTGAAATAATGATATCTGCAAATTGCTCAGGATCCAGATGATGGTCAATCAATACTTTTTTTGCCTTTGATTCACGTATTTTCTCTGCCATCTCATCCACACGATTCAACTTGTTGAAGTCTAAACAACAAATCACATCCGCATCGGCAATTTTTATATTAGCTACATCGGTATAATAATCGTAGTTCATTATATTATCGGCTCCAGGTAACCATCTCAAAAAATCCGGGAACTGATTTGGCATGATAACACACACATTTTTACGCAAATATTTCAAGTAGTGATACAATGCGAGTGAAGAGCCGATGGCATCCCCGTCAGGATTTGTGTGGGCTATGATAACAAACTGTTTATACTCTTTTTGCCAATCTTTAAACTTGGTTACAAGCTCAGGGTTGATTATTTTGGTGAGCATACTGTATTCATTATTGGGTTGGAGTGACAAAAATAGTGAAAAAGTATCTTATTCGCAAAACTAAAGCCTATTAATGGCATTTATTAGATGGTATCCGACCATCAACCAAACAACAAACAGGGTACTGATGGCCCTTGTTGCTGAACGTAAGTTCAAATATCGGATAAAAAGGTAAATACAACAATAAAACAGCGATATTTCAAGCACACTTGTCCATAGATTATCAATGGAAGCCATTGGCAAACGTGATAAAAAAAGCAGTAATTCATTTAATGCTTTGATGAAGCTATTGATACAATCTGCTATCCCTTGTTGAAACCCAGAAAAAGGTGTGAAAAACAGCATGATGACAGCTCCATACATTATGATTGTTATTAGTGGCAAAACTAGTATGTTGCTTAGTAAAAAATGAGTGGAGAAACGGTGAAAGTATAGAATGACTAATGGAGCTGTACCGATTTGTGCAGCGATAGATACTGTCATGATATCTTTTACCTTTTTAACTACTACATTGCTGGGTTTTGGTAATGAGGCAGCTAATCTTGGTTGAAGGACTAAAATGGAAGCTACTGCGATGAATGAGAGCTGAAAGCCGACATCAAATAACCATAGAGGATTAAACAGAAGCATTCCAAAAGCAGTCAGCGTTAAAACATGGAGAGTCGCAGGACGTTCTTCTCTCATCGAAGCAATAGCATGCATACTAAACATGATAGTAGAACGAACCACAGAGGTTGAAAGTCCTGTGAATATGGCAAAGGCCCAAAGCGTAATAATGATAATGCATATGGATATTGGTTTAAGATATGAAGAATGTTTCCATAATGGCATGAGGAGTAGAAGCATAAATCCATAAATTAGGCCAATGTGCAGCCCTGATAGTGCCAGTACATGACTTACACCTGCCACCGAATAGACCTCACGTATTTCATCGCTCAGCTCTTCTTTTGAGCCTGTGGTCAATGCGGACAAAATGGCGAATTCGTCTCCTTCAAATCCAAGGCTTTTATATCTGTCAATAACGATTGCTCGGGAATCCTGTAATCTTTGCATCCAGCTGGTTTTGTTGTTGTGACCTTTTACAAGCCAATGTCCTGCTCTGACATATGCAGTACCCGTAACACCTTTTCGTTTTAGATAGCCTACATAGTCAAAATCACCAGTATTATCATTGCTTGGGGCTTGCAATGTCGTATTCAACAAGATAGTGTCACCTCGGTTTATTGATGCTGACGCTTCATCCTTTGTTATATATAGGAGAAAAAGGTGTGACTTCCCATTGCGATCATAAACGTCAGATGGTAACAAGTAAGTACGAGGCTTTTCTTGTGGGTGTTCCTTTATGACCGCTATGTAACTATCAGCTTTCCCAGAAAAGGGGTACTCAATTTTTGCCAACTGCCATGATGTTAGTAAATAACCAATGCAAAGAATGAAGACATTTAATGCTGAGCCAAACAACCAATCAAATCGTTTGCTCAATAATCGTTCTGTAACTAAAACACCCCATGACAACAAAGCAATTGCACATACCCATTCTATATGAGATATGTGCAAGTACCATCCCATTACAATGCCAGCCACTAGTGGCAACAGTAGTCTGATTGATGGGTGCCGTTGGATAGCAGCTGACAACATAAATTATAGATTCTTCAAAGCTTCAATAGCTGCTATAGGGTCAGCTGCGGAGAAAACTGCATTGCCTGCTACTAGTACGTCAGCTCCTGCTTCAATAAGTCTGGCACCTGTATTAATATTCACTCCTCCATCAATCTCAATTAATGCGCGAGAACCAGATTCATTAATCAAATCACGTAACTCACGGGTTTTCTTTACCGTATTTTCAATAAACTTCTGCCCTCCAAAACCAGGATTGACTCCCATAAGCAATACCATGTAAACATCGTTGATAACGTCTTTCAGTAAAGAAACAGGTGTTGAGGGATTCAAGGTGACGGCTGGCTCCATGCCGGCATCGCGAATTTGTTGAATAACACGGTGCAGATGTGGGCAGGTTTCATAATGTACGTTCATAATATATGCACCTAATGCCTTAATTTCTGGTATGAATTTCTCTGGTTGTACAATCATTAAATGCACATCTAAAGGTTTGTTAGAAAGTTTAACCACGTGCTTAAGTACAGGAAATCCAAATGAAATGTTTGGCACAAAAACACCGTCCATGATGTCACAGTGAATCCAATCGGCTTCACTCTGGTTCAGCATGTCTATTTCATCAGCCAAGTGGGCGAAATCGGCTGATAGGATAGAAGGGGAGATGATAGGTTTCATATGTTTATTATTTAAAAGTACAATCGTTTGTTATTTTAAAACCACGTAACAGCTCTTCTGTCTGTAGTCTTTTTTTTCCAGGCAGTTGCAAAGACTTGATGCTGATGAAGCCATCTGCTACAGCTACATGCAGGTATGTCTTACTGTCAGTCATAATACTTCCTGCATTTAATGGATGGGATTTTGCTATCTTTTCTGTCTCGAAGATTTTAACAGGCAGGGGTTCTTCAGAATTAGGTTGAAGTAATTCTGTCCATGCAGCAGGATAAGGTGATAAACCTCTTACATGGTCGTATATCTTTTTTACGGTACTATTCCAATTGATGCGGCAGGTGTCTTTAAAGATTTTGGGCGCAGGGCGTAACTCGCCCACCACTGCCATCTGTTCTTGAGGGATTGACTTTACTGTGCCGTTGATAATGGCATCCACAGTTTCTGTTACCAACTTGCCTCCCAGTATCATCAACTTATCATGAACAATACCAACATCGTCAGTGTCTGCTATGGGTATCTTAACTTGTTGAATTACTTCTCCAGTATCGATCTCATGCTTAAGGAAAAAAGTGGTAATACCAGTTTCTGTGTCACCATTCATTACAGCCCAGTTGATGGGGGCAGCTCCACGGTATTGGGGTAACAGTGATGCGTGAAGGTTAAAGGTTCCATACCTTGGCATATTCCACACTACTTCAGGCAACATCCTGAAAGCTACAACAATTTGCAAGTCTGCCTGCCATGCCCTAAGGTTTTCTAAAAATGTCTCATCCTTCAGTTTTTCTGGTTGCAACAATGGCAGGTCGTGTTCTAATGCGTATTGTTTTACTGGTGAGAACTGAATTTTGTGCCCTCTACCAGCAGGCTTGTCGGGCATGGTAATAACTCCCACTACGTTGTATCCGCCTTCTACCAGACAGCGCAGAGATTCAACTGCAAAATCTGGCGTGCCCATATACACTATCCTCAAGCTATCTTTAGATTGACCTTCTTTCTCCATCTCTTTCTTCAATAGTTTTTCATTCGGCCGTTAAATTCAACAACATGCCTCGGTATGAATTGAATATTTTCGACTTTGATACGAACCCAATATATTTGCCATCTTCATCTACTACAGGTAGATTCCAGGCATTTGTCTCGTCAAACTTCTGCATTACTTGAGCCATGTTGTCATTATAGAGTAACCTACCAGGAGGTGATACCATCAGTCTTTCAACAGTAAACCTATGGTATAGTTCTTGCCTGAACATGATGTTACGGATATTATCCAATAATACTATACCCAATAATCTTCCCTCTGCATCAACTACAGGGAATATATTTCGCTTTGATGTGGCGATGACACCAATCATCTCACCCATATCCATTTCGGGACGTACTGTTTTGAAATCTTTCTCCACAACGTTTTCAGTTTTCATCAGCGTCAGTATTGCTTTGTCTTTGTGATGGGTAAGTAGTTCGCCTTTTTTTGCCAGTCGCATAGAATAGATGCTATGAGGTTCGAATACGATGATGGTCAGATAGGCACTAACAGAAACTATCAGCAGTGGCAAAAACAAGTCGTATCCTCCAGTTAATTCTGCAATAAGAAACACTCCAGTAAGCGGGGCATGCATTACACCACTCATGATGCCTGCCATTCCCAATAAAGCAAAATTCTTTTCAGGCAGGTAGTTAGTAAAGTCAATGGTATTGCTATAATGAGCAAAAACAAATCCTGCAATACAGCCAAGAAATAACGACGGAGCAAATACACCACCACATCCTCCTCCTCCGTTAGTAGCGCTTGATGCAAATACTTTTGTAAGCAGAATTAAGAGTAGGAACACTATCAGCCAGTTGTTGTGTCCATAGAAAATAGAGTTATTCATCACGGCATTCCAGTCTTGGTTGGAAGCCCCATTCAACAGTAAGGTGATGGTGTCATAACCTTCTCCATAAAGAGGAGGGAACAAGAAAATAAGGATGCTAAGTATAAAACCTCCAAAAAGAAACTTGCGCCAATTCTTGTTTAGCTTGGCAAACAAGTTCTCTGTGGCATTCATGGCTCGTGTAAAATAAAGAGATACCAATCCACAGAAGATACCCAATAAAATGACATATGGAATGCGGTTGAGTTGAAATGCCTCGTCTAAGTGAAACTCAAACATAGCGTTCTGCCCTGATGTCAGATAGGCAACAGTAGCTGCTGTTACAGAAGCTATCAGCAATGGCAATAACGAACTCATGGTTAGGTCAATCATAATGACCTCAATAGTGAATACCAAACCCGCAATGGGCGCTTTGAAAATGCCAGCTACTGCTCCTGCTGCACCACAACCTACCAGTAGCATTAATGTACTTTGGGACATCTTAAATGTAGTGCCCAGTTGTGAACCAATTGCAGATCCAGTCAGGACGATAGGCGCCTCTGCTCCTACTGATCCTCCAAAACCGATGGTAATGGAACTAGCAATCAAACTTGACCAAGTGTTATGTCTTTTAATATGCCCTTCTCTGCGGGAAATAGCATAAAGTATTTTGGTTACTCCGTGGCTGATGTCGTCTTTCACGATATGGCGGATGAAAAGTCCTGTCAGGAAAATGCCAATGACAGGATATACCAGATACAGAAAATTGGCCTCAGAACTGATAAAACTGCCTGTAAGTATTGATTGTATCCATGCGATAAGCATTTTCAGAACTATAGCAGCTAAAGCACAACACAAGCCAACAATGAAGCTTAATATCAACACAAACTGTTTTTCTCTAATATGCTGTTCGCGCCATAGTATGAACCGCTCTAAACGGGTTTTTCTGGTCACAGGTTTTTCCATAGTCACATTCTGATTATCTTTATTTCCCCCTTTGCACTGAGTTTTACAATACTCGAAGGCTTTGCTTTGGTCTTTTCATCTCTTCTGCTTTCTACGATGTAATCAACGGCTTGCTTGATCTCCTCACTGATCTCACTAAAATTAGCGGGAGAAGGAGTCCCACTAATGTTGGCAGATGTTGATACAATAGCTTTGCGAAATCTTAGACATAGCTGTTTGGAAAAGTACTCATTTGTTACACGTATGCCCACGCTGCCATCTTCAGCAAGTAGGTTGGGGGCCAGGTTGCGTGCTCCGTCATAAATGATGGTCATAGGTTTATCGGCCATTTCAATCAAGTCCCATGCCACATCATTTATTTCCTTCACATAATAATTAAGTTTGGCTGCTGTGTCAATTAACACCAGCATCGCTTTACTGTCAACTCTATGTTTAATCTCGAACACACGTTTCACTGCATCTTCATTGGTAGCATCGCACCCAATACCCCAGATGGTATCAGTAGGGTAGAGAATGATGCCTCCTTTTTCCATTACCTCACAAGCCTTTCGTATGTCTTCACTTATATTCATTATCATTTTTTAAAGTCAATACTAAATCTTTCGTATTTCTTGACTGTTTTCATCTGCAAAATTAGTATTTTTGCAGCGATAATAAAATAATTCATGAAAAATCCGAGTGATAATATCAGTTACCGCCATACTTTACCCATTCAACTCCGGTTTGGTGACATCGATAGGTTTGGCCATGTCAATAATGTAGTGTATTTCCAGTTTTATGACCTGGGAAAGAGCGAATATTTTGCAACCGTTTGTCCTAATGTTGATTGGTCTGCTATTGGCATAGTAGCTGTTCACGTCACTGCCGATTTCCTTTCCCAGATTCGTGGCACTGACGATGTGGCTGTCCAAACAGCTGTCACCGCTATCGGAACAAAAAGTTTTACCTTAGCGCAACGTGTTATTGACGTGCGTACCAATGAGGTGAAGTGTGTAGGTACATCAGTTATGGTTACCTATGATCTCAAAGCACTTGAATCTATTCCACTCCGCGAAGAATGGATAGAGGCCATATGCGCATACGAGGGGAGAGATGTCAGAAAAGAGAAAAAATACCATCCTTGAGCCCTGTTTAACAAAAATTACATATTTGGTGTAATTTTTACATTCCTTTATAGCATATAATTGCAGATAATTCCCTATCTTTACCGCTTGTTGGAAAATATGTTTTAATTCTTTCCGACTCTATGCCTTATGATAAAAAATAAAAAAAATATATATAATGACTTACAAATGGAATTATCTGCCCATTTCAACCGATCAGACAGAGGCGAGCCATCAGCTGGCTCAGGACCTGGGTATCAGCCCGATCCTGGGTAGACTGTTGGTAGAACGAGGCATTACAGATGTCTCGTCTGCGAAGAAGTTCTTCCGCCCTCAACTGCCCGACCTGATTGATCCTTTCTTGATGAAGGACATGGATGTGGCAGTAGATCGCTTAAACAAAGCACTGGGTAAGAAAGAACGCATCTTGGTTTATGGGGACTATGATGTGGACGGCACAACGGCTGTGTCGTTAGTTTATAAATTTATACAGGAGTTTTACTCTAATATTGATTACTATATTCCGGATCGTTACGAAGAGGGATATGGTGTGTCGTTCAAGGGAGTTGACTATGCTGTTGAGACTGGTGTTAAGCTGGTTATCGTGTTGGATTGTGGCATAAAGGCTGTGGATGAGATAGCCTATGCAAAGGAGAAGGGAGTTGATTTCATCATTTGCGATCATCATGTGCCCGATGATGTGTTACCTCCGGCAGTGGCTATCTTGAATGCCAAACGTCTTGACAATACTTATCCTTACGAGCATTTAAGTGGATGTGGTGTGGGCTTTAAGTTCATGCAAGCTTTTGCCATAAGCAATGGTATTGAGTTTCATCGCTTGATACCACTGCTAGATTTGTGCGCCGTAAGTATCGCTTCTGACATTGTACCAATAATGGGTGAGAATCGTATTTTAGCTTATCATGGGCTGAAGCAGATTAACAGTAATCCAAGTATCGGACTGAAGGCCATTATTGATATATGCGGCTTATCAGATAAAGAGATAACCATGAGTGATATTATCTTTAAGATAGGTCCTCGTCTCAATGCCTCTGGGCGTATGCAAAATGGCAAGGATTCTGTTGACTTGTTGACAGAGAGAGATATCAAAGTGGCACTGAAGAAAGCCAATCAGATAAATGAATATAACGAGCAACGCAAAGATCTGGACAAGCAGATGACCGAAGAAGCCAACGAGATTGTGTCAAAGGCAGAAGGATTAAATGATAAACGTGCTATTGTACTCTATAATCCTGATTGGCATAAAGGTGTGATTGGCATTGTGGCTTCTCGTCTTACTGAGGTATTCTATCGGCCTGCTGTTGTATTGACTCGCACCAACGATTTGGCTACTGGTTCAGCTCGCTCAGTCTCTGGTTTCGATGTCTATCAGGCAGTAGAGTATTGCCGTGATCTGCTGGAGAATTTTGGCGGTCATACCTATGCTGCCGGTCTGTCAATGAAGGTTGAGAATGTCCCCGAATTCAGACGTCGTTTTGAGGAGTATGTTGACAAGCATATCATGGAGGAGCAGACTGTTCCTGTTATTGATATTAATGCAGAGATAGACTTTAAGGACATTACTACAAAATTCTGTAATGACCTTAAGAAGTTCAATCCTTTTGGCCCGGATAATATGAAGCCTATTTTCTGCACGCACAATGTGTTCGACTATGGTACCAGCAAGGTGGTAGGTAAAGAGCAAGAACATATCAAACTGGAACTGGTTGACAACAAGTCTAACAAAGTTATGAACGGCATTGCGTTCGGACAAAGTTCTCGTGCAAGATTTATCAAAACCAAGCGCTCGTTCGACATCTGCTACACCATTGAGGAGAATACCCACAAGAAAGGTGATGTGCAGTTGCAGATTGAAGACATACAGCCTAATTAAATGACTGTGTGACAGCTGATGACTGACTATCTCAGCATATTACGTCAATACTGGGGCTACGACTCGTTCCGTGGCATTCAGCAAGATATCATCGAAAGCATTGGCTCAGGCAAAGATACCCTGGGCTTGATGCCAACGGGTGGTGGTAAGTCCATCACTTTTCAAGTGCCTGCTTTGGCAATGGATGGCATGTGTCTGGTCATCACTCCTCTTATAGCATTGATGAAAGACCAGGTTAGGCATCTGAGAGAGCAGAACATCCGTGCGTTAGCTATATATGCGGGCATGACCCGTAGTGAAATCACTCAAATATTCGATAATGCCATCTTTGGCGATTATAAATTCTTGTATGTTTCTCCTGAGCGATTGGAAACGGAAATGTTCCGTCAACGCCTCAAGCAGATGCACATCAGCATGATAGTGGTCGATGAGAGCCATTGCATCTCACAATGGGGCTACGATTTCCGCCCTTCCTACCTACAAATTGCTGAAATCAGAGACTTCATGCCAGAGGTGCCCGTCTTGGCACTTACTGCCACAGCTACACCCGAGGTAGTGGCTGATATCCAACATCAGTTGCATTTCCGTCATGAGAACGTGTTCCGCATGAGCTTTGAACGCACTAATCTGGCTTATGTGGTGCGGCAGTTAGATGACAAACGAGGCGAGTTATTACATATCCTTCGAAGTGTGCCGGGCAGTGCCATCATTTATGTGCGGAACCGAAAGCGCACCAAAGAGGTAGCTGAGATGCTGCAACACGAAAAGGTGTCTGCCACATTCTATCATGCAGGTTTGGAGCAAGTTGCGCGAGACATGCGCCAGCGAGATTGGCAAGAAGGCAAATGCAGGGTCATTGTAGCCACTAATGCTTTCGGCATGGGAATTGATAAACCTGATGTGCGCTTGGTGATACATGTAGATATTCCCGATTCTATTGAGGCCTATTTTCAAGAAGCAGGACGTGCCGGACGTGATGGGAAGAAATCTTATGCGGTGTTGCTCTATAATAGCTCTGACTTGACGACCTTGAGACGCCGTGTGGCAGAAAGTTTCCCGGAGAAAGACTATATCCGTGAGGTGTATGAGAAGCTTCAATTCTATTTTCAGATGGCTATGGGTGATGGTTTGGGCTGTGTAAAGGAATTCAAACTAGATGATTTTTGCGTAAAATTCAAACTTTTCCCTGTTCAGGCTGATAGTGCACTTCGCATCTTAACTCAGGCAGGCTATATCACCTATACAGATGAGCAGCACCGTGCTTCGCGTTTGATGTTTACCTTGCGACGTGATGAGTTATATAAGTTACAACATCTCAGTGAAGAGGCCGATCGTCTGATTCAGACTACCCTACGTTGTTATACCGGCTTGTTTTCTGATTATGCTTATATTGACGAAGAGCTCCTTGCATTGCGCACCTATCTGACGCATGACAAGGTATATCAGATTTTCCGTCATCTGTCCCAACAGCATATTGTTAGTTATATTCCTGCTAAAAGCACTCCTTATATTATTTATGCGCGCGAGCGTGTAGAGAAAGATCGTCTTGTCATTCCTTCTTCGGCTTACGAAGATAGGAAAGAACGCTTGAAGAGGCGTATTGAGGCTATGATCAGTTATGTTCAAAACAAGGTAACCTGCCGCAGTCGACTCCTTCTAAGTTATTTTGGTGAGGAGAATGACCATCGTTGCGGACAATGTGATGTGTGTTGTCATTCTTAGATGAATTAATCAATTAATATATTTGTTATTCTCTATTACAACTGCTATCTTTGCCCCATAAAATCGTGAATATGGGATTCTTTAAGACATTATTTGGAGGTGGGGTGTCTGACCCTGTAGAAGAGCAGAAGAAGCAGATCCAAAAAGAGTTTGAGATATTGAAATATGACGGCATACGTGCTCGCCGTATGCATAGGATGGACTATGCCCGCAAGTGCTTTGAAGAGGCAATCAAGTTGCAGGATGATTTTGAAACCTATGCACAGCTTGTACAGCTGTTATTTGAGACAGGTGATTTCCAAGCTGCTTTGGAACCTTTGGACCATATGGCAAAAGCTGAGCCCCATATAGCCGAAACATTCATTTCGCTGGCTACCGTGCATTTCATGTTGGAAAACTATCAGGAAATGGCTGACAATGCTCAATTGGCCATTGATAAGGCACCAGACAATGTGCAGGCGTATTATTTGAAAGGTAAAGCAATGCAAGGACTGGCACAAGAAGATGAGGCTGTGAATTTGTTTACCAAAGCTATTGATTTGCAAAATGATTTTGCAGAGGCTTTGCTGCTTAGAGGACAAATCTACTTACGTCAGGCTAAGTTGACAGAAGCTTTGGCAGATGCCGAAGCGGAGATTGCCTCGGGCAAAGAGGTGGAAAGCGGTTTGCTATTGCGCGGGTCAGTGAAAGAAGTGGAGAATCAACCTGAAGATGCTGAGGCCGATTATCGTCAGGTGTTAGAACTCGATCCCTTCAATCAGCAAGCCTATATCTATATTGGTAAACTCTATTTGAAGAAAGAACGCTATGCAGATGCTATTGGTGTCATGGACGATGCTATCGAGATGAGTCCTGTTTTTGCCCAAGCCTATGAGGTTAGAGCTGAGGCGAAGAGACTGGCAGGTGATGACGAAGGCGCTGCTAAAGATGCTACTGCTGCTGCCAATCTAAAGGCTGCAAGCGAGGTGACCAGTGAGGTAGTTGATCCTGCTGCCAGTATCAAGGAGATAGATATTTTGCATTTATAATGAAATTTTCCTTATAAATTGTTTGCATTTAAAATAATTTGCTTACATTTGCATCCGAAATAAAGAAAAAACTAACAAATGAAGTCACTGTTTTCTTTTGCATACTACTTTTATTACTTTTACTTTAGCCATAAAGTAGAGCGGGAGTTTGTATGTGTCAAGTGACAGTGATGCTTAAGAACCAAGGATGAAAAAGTAAAACAGATATGAAGTCCCGCTCCACCCAGTGTGAGGCGGGATTTTTATTTACATCAGTTATGAAGAAAATAGCAATACAAGGAGGATATGGGTCTTTTCACGACATTGCTGCACATCAATTCTTTGGAGATGAGGAGATAGAGCTTATTTGTTGTGCCACTTTTGAAGATATATTCAAGGCTATCCATCAAGATAGTAATGTCATTGGCATGCTGGCTATTGAGAATACCATTGCTGGCAGCTTGCTGTACAACAATGAACTGCTTCGTCAGAGTGGGGTACAGATCATTGGTGAGCACAAGTTGCGTATATCACATAGCTTTGTATGTTTGCCTGATGATGATTGGGACGATATTACGGAAGTAAACTCTCACCCTATAGCCTTGATGCAGTGCCGTGAGTTTCTTTCCCAGCATCATCAGCTGAAAGTAGTCGAAACTGAAGATACGGCATTGAGTGCAGAGAATATTAAAAAGAACAACTTGCATGGTCATGCAGCTATTTGCTCGAAGTATGCAGCCGAGATGTATGGCATGAAGGTACTGCAAGAGGGCATTGAAACTAATAAGCACAACTTTACCCGTTTCTTGGTGGTAGCTGATGCTTGGCAGGTAGATGCTTTGAATCGCACGAAGCCAATGAATCCAAATAAGGCTAACTTGGTGTTTACTTTGCCTCACAAGGAAGGTAGTCTGTCACAAGTACTGTCCATCTTGTCGTTCTATCAGATTAACTTGACCAAGATCCAGTCACTGCCTATCATAGGGCGTGAGTGGGAATACCAATTCTATATCGATGTGGTATATGACAACATGCTGCGTTATAAGCAGTCTATTGCCGCTATTTCCCCATTGACCAAAGAACTTAAAATTTTAGGAGAATATGAAGAAGGAAAATCCAGCATCTAAGATACGCCCAGCAGACAGACTGAGCAGCGTTAGCGAGTACTATTTCTCTCGCAAGTTGAAAGAGGTGGCACAGATGAATGCTGAGGGCAAAGATGTCATCAGTTTAGGCATCGGTAGCCCTGACATGCCCCCCTCTGCTGAGACTCTTAACAAGTTGTGCGATGCAGCACAGGATCCTAATGGCCATGGTTATCAGCCTTATGTGGGTATACCGGAGCTGCGTCAGGCATTTGCACGATGGTACAAGCGTTGGTATAACGTAGATCTTGATGCCAACAAAGAGATACAACCCCTTATTGGCTCTAAGGAAGGTATCCTACATGTGACATTGGCTTTCGTAAACCTAGGTGAACAGGTGCTGGTGCCTAATCCTGGTTATCCAACCTATACATCGCTGAGCAAGATATTAGGTGCAGAGGTTATCTATTATGACTTGAAAGAGGATAATGGCTGGATGCCCGATTTCGATGTGTTGGAAAAGATGGATATGAGTCGTGTAAAACTCATGTGGACCAACTATCCGCACATGCCGACAGGTACCAATGCCACTCCCGAACTTTATGAAAGACTGGTGAAACTGGCAAAGGATAAGGATATCGTGATTGTGAACGACAACCCCTACAGCTTTATTCTGAACGACCATCCGCAGAGCATCCTCAGTGTACCAGGTGCCAAAGAATGCTGCATTGAGTTCAACTCAATGAGTAAGAGCCACAACATGCCGGGATGGCGTGTGGGTATGTTGGCATCTAATGCTGATTTCGTTCAGTGGATACTGAAGGTGAAGAGTAATATTGACAGTGGCATGTTCCGTGCCGTTCAGCTGGCGGCTGCTACTGCCCTTGATGCTGAAGCTGATTGGTATGAGGGCAACAATCGCAACTATCGCAACCGTCGCGCTCTGGCAGGTGCCATCATGCACGAACTGGGTTGCACCTACGACGACCAGCAGGTGGGCATGTTCCTTTGGGGCAAGATACCTGACAGCTATGCTGATGTAGAACAGCTCACAGAGAGGGTGCTTCATGAGGCAAGGGTGTTCATCACCCCTGGCTTCATTTTTGGCAGCAATGGTAGCCGTTACATTCGCATCTCCCTCTGCTGCAAGGACAGCAAACTGGCTGAAGCATTAGAAAGAATAAAAAAACTAAACAAATAAAAATATGGAACTCGACTTATTACCCATTGAGTTAGCGGGTGTAAAAAAAGAACGCCCCGTTGTGATAGCAGGCCCATGTAGTGCCGAAACCGAAGAGCAAGTAATGAACACTGCCCATGCATTGGCCAATAACGGCATCAAGATATTCCGTGCAGGGGTTTGGAAACCACGTACCAAACCGGGTGGCTTTGAGGGCAATGGCGAGAAGGCTTTGCCTTGGATGCAGCGAGTGAAACAAGAAACGGGCATGTATGTCACTACAGAAGTGGCGAATGCTGAGCATGTGGAACTGGCTTTGAAATATGGCATCGATATCCTCTGGATAGGCGCCCGTACCACTGCCAGCCCTTTCGCTATGCAAGAGATAGCCGATGCCCTGCAAGGTGTCGATATCCCCGTGCTGGTGAAAAACCCAGTCAACCCTGACATTGAGTTGTGGATTGGTGGCTTAGAACGCCTCAACCAGGCTGGTATTAGGCGTTTGGCAGCCATACACCGTGGTTTCAGCAGCAGTGACAAGAAGATATACCGCAACGTTCCTCAGTGGCACATACCTATCGAGTTGCGCCGTCGTGTCCCAACCCTGCCTTTGTTCTGTGATCCCAGTCATATAGGTGGCAAACGTGAGTTGGTAGCTCCTTTGTGCCAGCAGGCCATGGACTTGGGTATGGACGGACTCATCATCGAGAGTCATTGCACTCCTGATATGGCATGGAGCGATGCTGCCCAGCAAGTCACTCCCGATATCCTGGACTACATCCTCAACCTGCTGGTCATCCGTAAAGAGACATATACCACAGAGAATCTGACAGAACTGCGTAAGCAGATTGATGAATGCGACGATAACCTTATCCAGGAACTGTCTAAGCGTATGCGAGTGGCGCGTGAGATTGGTGTATTCAAGAAAGAGCATAACATGACCGTCCTGCAAACCGGCCGTTATAGTGAAATCCTCGACAAGCGAGGCTCACAGGGCGCTCTTTGTGGCATCAGCCCTATGTGTGTGCGCAAGATATTTGAGGCCATTCATGAAGAGAGTGTGCGTCAGCAGTTGGAAATCCTAAATATGTAAACTATGAGAATTTTGATACTTGGTGCCGGCAAGATGGGCACCTTCTTGACCGATGTGCTGAGTTTCCAGCACGAGACAGCAGTGTTCGATACCGACCCTCAGAAACTAAGGTTCGTATATCACACTTATCGTTTCACCACGCTCGACGAGATTCGCCAGTTCAATCCCGAACTGGTGATCAATGCTGTCACCCTGAAATATACTATCGATGCCTTCAATACGGTGCTGCCAGCCTTGTCGAAAGACTGCATCCTCAGCGACATTGCCTCAGTCAAGACGGGCTTGAAAGAGTATTACGAACAGTGTGGCTTCCGCTATGTATCCACACACCCGATGTTTGGCCCTACTTTCGCCTCTCTGGGCAACCTCAGTCAGGAGAATGCCATCATCATCAAGGAGGGTGA
This sequence comes from uncultured Bacteroidales bacterium, assembly GCA_902779085.1. GTDB lineage: Bacteria > Bacteroidota > Bacteroidia > Bacteroidales > Bacteroidaceae > Bacteroides. The sequence goes on from CACYZY010000009.1 coordinate 22,938, forward strand.
CCACCTGGGACGCATCTTTTTCAAAGACCTCTACCAGAGCCTGCACCTCAATATCTTTGAATATACTTTCGATGAGCATGACGAGACGGTAGCTTACTCATTAAGTATCCCCTTCGTCTCCACCTTTGTCTTCTCTGCCGTCATGAAGCACCAGGATGCCCCTGGTACCACCTTCAAGAAGCACATGGCGATTGCACAAGGTGTATTGAACGAAGACGACTACCTCTTGCAGGAAATCCTCTTCAATCCGCTCACCATGCCTCAGGTGGAGAACATCCGTCGAGAGCTGAAAGAGCTATTGCAAATCCTGAATGACAAAAATGCAGACGGCTTCAAGCGCTACCTCACCAAGATTCGTGGAAATGTGCTGAAATAACCTTGTAAGGCGATGAAAAAAGGGATATTGTTATTACTCCTTTGCTTAATGGCAGGGCTCTCTGCTTTTGGTCAGCAGACCTTTACAGCAGAAGAGGCCCGCCGTCTGTTTGATGAGAAATACCAGCTGGTGTTTGGCGACGAAGGCTGTATGCTACATTATGCCGTCAATATCATAGGCATCTACAAGACCGAAGGCACCATCTGGTATAAGCAGGGCAAGAGCAAGTTCATCGATGATAAATACATCGCCTGGAACGACGGCACCACTTACACCCGCGTCGAGCGAAACAAGAGAAAGGGAGATATCTATAGTATGAATGATGACGGTCGAGACAAATATGCCTCCAAGTTTACCTTCGAGCCCGACAACTATACCTATTCTGCCACGGAAGATAAGGAACACATAGTCATTACCTTAAAAGCTAAGAAAGGAGTGAAAGGCATCAAGGAAGGTAAATGCCATATCAATAAGCAGACTGGCTATCCGGAGAGTCTCCGCATCAAGGTCTTTATCTTCTCCACTACCATCAAGATTTCCAATTTCCAACCAGGCAACATTTCTGATGATACCTTCATCTTCCCAGAACAGCTATATGCTGACTATACTTTCACTAATCATAGGGTAAATGAAACCGGGAAATAGTAAAGTATAGTATAGCTTCCATTTATTCATAATCCCTTTTCTCCTTTATTGCATATTTGCAAATAACGGCTTATATTTGCAGCGATAACTATGATGAGAGTCATGAAGAAGTATTTATGCCTTTTTATACTATTGATGGTTGTTGCTTGCCAGCATCACTACCAGTATCCCCCTATCTTGCAGGAGGCCGATAGCTTGTGTATTGTCCAGCCTGATAGTGCTGTGTCATTGCTGCGTTCCATTGCTGCTGATATTGAGCTGACCGACGAGTATGTGCAAAAACGCTATCATTTGCTTACCATCAAGGCGAATGACAAGGCATACATCACCCATTCCTCCGACAGCCTCATCCTATCGCTGGTGGATTATTATGAGCAAGGGGGTGATAAGGACTTCTTGGGTGAGGCGTATTACTATGCAGGTAGTACCTATCGTGACTTAGGTGATGCACCCCGTGCCCTGGACTACTATCAGAAAGCCCTTGATGCTATGCCTGGTGATGAAAATTTGAAGGTAAAAAGCAAGGTCTATTCGCAAATGGGTAATCTGTTTAGAAAACAGAATTTGTATAACCAAGCAATAAAATCATTCCGGCAATCATATCAATGTGACATTAAGCTTAATGATACAATAGGACAAATCTATAAGCTTCGTGATATAGGCTTTGCATATCGAGGTTTGAACAAACCAGACAGTACATTGTATTTGTTAAACCAAGCCCATGAGTTAGCACAATCTATTAATAATGAAGTGATGGATAATCGTATTACTTCCCAGTTGGCAAGCTTATATATCCGATTAGGGGATTTGGAAAAGGCCAAAGCATACATCCAACCATCTTTAGATAACCAAGACAGGGTTAATCTGAGTAGTGTCTATTCTATTGCTGCTAATATTTACTATTTATTAGGTCAGTATGATTCAACAGCCTATCTCTGCAATGAGTTATTGAAGTTCGGTACTATATATGCCAAAAGTGAGTCTTATGATAGATTGGCAAATATTGCTCTTAAGCAATGGAAAGACCCTGTTAAAGCCTTAGCATATACAGAACAGTTAATAATATTGCAAGATTCTATTAATCGAATTACAGCTTCTGAGTCTGTAGCGCAAATGAATTCTCTTTACAACTATCAAATACGAGAAAAAGAGAACCATGAGCTTGTAGTAAAAAACAATCGTTCCCATGTATTATTACTATTGCTTACTATTTTTGTTTTAGTGGTGGTTTTATTATGCGCATACTTCATACTACAACATAGAAACAGACGGATTAGGGCTGAATTATTTATTGAACGGCTAAAACAGGTACAGGAGAAAGTGTATAGGGAGAGTGCTGACATGCTGGCCGAGAACAATAAAAAGATTGCTTCACTTGAACATGAACTAGAACAGATGCGTTTGGAAGGAACCACGGATAATCGGAAAGAAACCATTAAAAGAATTTTGGAAAACGAGAATGAGAATCTAGAAATGAAACTTCATATTAAGGAGAGTGCTGATATGTTTATGCACACCTCTTTGCTTCGAAAAAAACTACGTGAGAGAGCCAAGGTAGTTGATGAGATACGCGACGAAGAATGGAAAGACATTGAATCATTTCTCAACACCAATTATCCAGAGTTCCTAAGTAGATTACAGACTGTTGGAGATTTGAATAAGTCTGAATACAGGACATGCTTATTGTTAAAATGCCAGTTGTCGCCTTCTGAGATAGCTGCTTTGCTGAATCTAACTTCAGGTGGTGTGGCTAATATACGCCGCAGGCTGTCACAGAGTATCCTTCACCAGTCGAAGAATCCATCAGATTGGGATCAGTTTATTCATTCATTGTAAGCCTTTTTGCTAAATAAACGTAGAAAAATGCTCCATCTATTCTTTGTTCAATTTTTTAACACACCTTGTTAAATAGTTAGTGACCAACAATCCTTTTATTTGCAACGATGTTTTTAATTTTGTTGTATTATGAAAGGATTATTAATTGCTATTAGTTTTCTATTTACATCTGCATTTTGTATAGCAGATGATATTCCAATGAGGGGTGATCCGCCAGAGTCTCATTCTGGCAATGATGATCGTGGTCAAGTGTTGCTCCCTACTGTAGACTATACTAGCGGTGTAGTTACCATTTTTGTGCCATGTCAAATAGAAGATATGGCAGTGATCATCAGGGGTATTCAGGGGGAAGTTCTTTACTCCACCGTTATTCCTGCTATTCTCGAGCAGCATTCCATTGTCCTTTCCGACTATGTAGATGCTAATAAGTTTTCTATTCAAATTGCCTATTGTGACATACACCTGATTGGCTGGTTTTAAGAAAACTATCGGTTAAACTCCCAGCCGATTGTATGATAATGAGGGAGAATATTATGTGTTAAAAATTTCTATTATGAATCAATGTATAAACTTTAGTAAAATGTATGATTTTGTACTCACTGATGATGAAATCCTAATGACAAGAGGAGGAACAGACTATTCAACTGGTAATTTTTGCGGTTCTAATTGCGGGAATAGTTGTGGCAATATTTGTGGCATTACCTGCCAAGGAACTATTCCATAATCTATTTGAATTCATTGGCAATCCTCATCGAATGTGAGGATTGCCATAATTTTAACGACATGAAAAAGAGTAGTTATATCATTGTAGTTCGGCATGCAGGCTACGTCATCTGCTATAATGCTTTTACTAACACGCTATTATGTGTAAGCAATAATGTTTATCAAGCATTTGAGGAATTGGATGCTGTTAATTTTAAAATGAAATATGAAAAACATTATTCTGCGTTTTTGCAAAATGGATTTTATATAGATGATGAACGTAATGAGTTGGATGAAATCCGTTTTAATTATAAGCAAGAAGCGTTTGGCCATAACAGAAATTTCCGTTTAATGGTCTTTCCTACGCAAGATTGTAATCTTAAATGTTGGTACTGCTATGAAAACCATAAACCCAACACCAAGATGGAGCATGTGGTTATGGAAAATGTAATAAGATATGCGTCAAATGTGATAGCTAAAGTCGAAATAGAATCCTTTGTACTGAGTTTCTTTGGAGGTGAGCCTTTGCTTTTTTTTGATGAGATTGCATATCCTCTATCTGTTAGGATAAAAAAAATGTGTGATGAATCGGGTATAAGGTTTACAACCTTCTTTGTCACTAACGGGACTTTTGTTACTAAAGAAAATATAAAACTATTTCAAGAGATAAATTCTGTATTTCAAATAACTCTTGACGGATGTAGGGAAAAACACAATATGGTGCGAATCCAAAAGAGACAAAATTTGCCAACTTATGACAAAATCATTGAGTCGCTTTATCTGATATCAGAGAATGTGGAAACTACTGTAGATGATCAAATGGTTACATTAAGGATTAATTATGATAACCAAACCTTGAAGAAAATTGGCGAACTTGTAAATGACATAAAAGGATTAGACAGGCGGAAGTTTTTAATCCATTTCGAGCGGGTATGGCAGACACAGGATTCTTCTGAAGATGAAAACCAGAAACTATTGTTGCTTAATGCCGTGAGATTGTTTATACAGAATGGATTTATAGTTAATATCGGAAATTTTAAGAACAGGAATGTTTCCTGCCTTGCCGAGAATCATAACTTCGCCATTATCAATTATGATGGTTTGGTCTATAAATGTAATGGAAGGACTTTGAGTCCTGATTATGCAGAGGGGAAATTGTTGGATAATGGCACAATTGAGTGGAATCGAACAGCGTTGGCGAGAAGGTTAGGGAAAAGCACATTTGAAAACCCGATGTGCTTGAAATGTAAGATGCTGCCCGTTTGTATGGGACCATGTAGTCAGAAATGTATGGAATTGAACTGGCAAAATTTACATCAAGTTTGTTCTCTCAAAAGTATAGGTATGTCATTGGATAATTATTTGACACAAAGGGCAGAACAGGTTTTTGTCGCTAAGCAATTAAAGGAGTAGTATAACCATGAAGGAAGTTTGTTTTTTTCTTTTGTTTGTGAGTCTCCTGCTGGATGTGCGAGCAATTGATGTAAAAGGAAGGTTGATAGATCAGTCTGACAATCCAATTGTTGGAGCCTATCTGCTATTACAAAAAAAAGATTCGATAATAGTGGCACAAGCGGTTTCCGATGCTGATGGGATTTTTAGACTATCTACATCAAGGGCTGCCGATTATGTATTGCTAGTTACTTCTGTAGGTTATGCCAAGCAAACTATAATATTAAATAACCTACAGAGAACAATAGATTTAGGTACTATTGAACTGTCTATGGAATCTGTACAATTGGGTGAAGTAACAGTACAAGCCGAGAACATAGTCAAGGTGGACAGGCAAATTTATTTTCCCCCATCAATTGCCATTAAAAACTCTTTCAATAGTTTAGAGCTGTTATCGAAATTGATGCTGCCAGACTTATTGATTAATAGCAGCAACAATACCATCACTTCACTCAATAACCAAAAGGTGCAGCTTAGAATAAATGGTGTGGAGGTAACCGTCAATGATGTGACAGCTTTAAGTCCTGACAGGGTACAGAAGGTGGAATACATAGATATGCCTGGAGTCAGGTATGGTGATGCCGGCAGGGTGATTAACATTGTCACAAAACGTATTGAGTCCGGCTTCTCCACCAGTGGGACATTACGGGCTGCCGTTACAGCTCCTTTTACAAGTGACCAGCTGAATTTCAAATACAATCACAGGCAATCAGAGTTTGCTCTTAGTTATAACTACAACTTTTCAAACTACAAAGACGCTTTTAAGAATGTCCTGATGACCATCAGCCTACCAGAACAGGAATTAACATTAGAAAGAAATGGCATTAAGGCACCTCGCAAGAACCTTGGACATAATTTAACTTTAACATACAATTGGCGAAATGATAAAGGTGCCATCTTCAATGCCGTACTTCGCAACCAGTGGTCTTTGCCAAAACAGACTGTAGAGCAGTCCGTTTTTGACCAGCTCAATAAACTGGACTACAATTACTCACTCTTTACGAAAGACCATACCTATACTCCATCCCTCAATCTATATTTTGAATATCCTATTGACAAGAAGCAAGCAATAATTGCCAATGCTGTAGGTACTTATATCAGCACAGATTATCTGAGGGACAGTAAAGAATGGAATGCTAGTGGGGATATTCAACGTGATTTTTCATATACCACCAAAGGTGACAAACAAACTTATCAGGGCGAATTGATCTACGAGAATAATTTCAGTCAGAAGGCTAGAACGACACTAGGAATCAATTACAAATGGTCTCATGCCAAGAATGTATATTCCGTGACTTTGACCAACAAGATGAACACTTCAGACTTGTATGGATATGCCCAGTTGCAAGGCTCCATCAAGAAGTTCAGCTATCAAGTGGGAGTTGGCCTGACCAGGCAGACATTTGAAGAAGGCAGCTTTAAATATGACAAATTTCTGTTCCGCCCTCAATTGACTTTAGCATATAACTTGATGGATAATCTGACTGTAAGGTATAATGGCAGCATGATGCCAGGGCTGCCTGAATTGAGCCAGACCAGTGAATTTGAGCAGTGGCAAAATGATTACGAACTGGTCGTAGGCAATCCGGATTTAAAGCCTTATCAAGTATATTATAACCAGTTCTCATTGGATTGGAGGCTGAAAAGATTGACTATAGGGTTATCCTTCTATTATCAATACAACCATGATTATATCTTCAACAGTATATATAGACGAAGCAATGGTGATCATTATTACATCGAATACCGTTCGGAAAACCAGAAAAATTATCAACATATTCAACCACGCATTAATTTAAACTGGCAAATTATCAAAGATCATCTAAGTATAACAGCTTATAGCATATTGAACCGCTATCTGAGTCATGGCAACAACTTTAACCGCACCTCATCAAGTCTGATATTTGGCGGGCAATTAATAGGAAACTATAAGAATTGGTCGCTGACTGCATCTTATCGTTCAAAAGGCAAGTGGCAGACGGCTGAGACGTTATTGAGAATTGCGCCTTCTGCCAATATAGCATTAAGATACAGGTATAATGCTTGGCAATTCGGGGTGGATATGCAGAATGTCTTTATGCCGAATGGAATGCCCAATAGGAGTGAAACCATATCGGAGTTTGTTTACAAAAACTCAGAATCTTTCATCAGGAATGAGGGCAATATGTTGAGCTTCAGCGTTTCCTGGAACTTTGATTCCGGCCGTCGGTATCGTTCTGGCTTCAAGAAGACAAATAATTATGAAGACGGTGATTCTGGTGTAATGAAATGACACGATTCAGGGCTATTAGACAGCATGACAGCACAGAGTGTGGAGCGACCTGCATCCGTATGGTCGCTTCACACTATGGCAAGCGTTATACCTCAGAAACTCTGCAACGCATTTGTGTGCCAGGGCCTGAAGGAATATCGCTGATGGTTATGCGTGATGCCGCTGAATACCTAGGATTCTCTACCATCTGCCTTAAAGGAAAAATGGATTTGTTGCATGAGTATCGTCCTTTCCCCTGCATCCTGCATTGGAACGGCAGACATTTCGTGGTACTTTATGACATTGATGAAAATTTTCTGGGCAGGCGCATCTATCGGATTGCCGACCCGGCTACAGGCCTAGTCGCGCTCAGGGAAGAGAAGTTCAGGCACCATTGGATGAATGGGCAGGAAAATGGCATTGTGATGACGTTGAATCCTACAGATGTGTTTTACCAGAAAGCGGATGACAAGTTAGAAGACAGTTACCATGCATTCAGCTTTATCTTTGACAAGCTCAAACGTTATCGGTTTGATTTCCTGCAAGTACTGTTAGGGATACTTTTAGGATGCTTTGTGCAATTCTGCCTGCCGTTCCTTACACAAGCCATTGTTGATAAAGGTATCAACAGGCAGGACATCAACATCATTTATCTGATTCTGATAGGTCAGCTGACGTTGGTGTTGAGCAAGACTGCTATTGAATTTGTCCGTAGATGGCTTTTGTTGCACATCAGCATGAGGTTTAATCTGACTATACTGTCGGATTTCTTTATCAAGCTTGCCAAGCTACCCATGCGTTTCTTTGATACTAAGATGACAGGTGACATCATGCAGCGCATCAGTGACCATAGCCGCATAGAACAATTCATTACAGGGCAATCACTGAACGTCATTTTTTCTGGATTCACCTTGTTGGTCTTCTTGGGCGTGCTGGCTTACTACAATCTCAGCATTTTCTTTATTTTCCTTGTAGGAAGTTTGCTGTATGCCGTTTGGATAGCTTTCTTCCTGAAGAAACGCAAGGAGCTGGATTACCAACGGTTTGAACATCAGTCAAGAAGCTACAGTAAGATTATCCAGCTTGTGGATGGTATGCAGGAGATTAAGTTACAGAACTGTGAACGGCGATATCGTTGGGAGTGGGAAGGCTTACAAGTCAGGAACTTCATGGTCAAGATGAAGAGCCTTTCATTGGAACAGACCCAGGGAGCCGGTGGCGTATTGATAAATGAAGTCAAGAATATTCTGATTACTGTCTATGCTGCCACTTCGGTTATCAGTGGAAATCTGACCCTAGGTATGATGTTGGCTATACAGTATATCATCGGCCAGCTCAACTCACCGGTGGAACAGCTGGTTCAATTCTTGCATGGATGGCAAGATGCTAAAATCAGCATGGACAGGATGGCTGAAATCCACACACGTAAAAACGAGACCCCTGTAGAAGGCAAAGTGAAGGATATAGGTGGTAGCAAGGACATTCATATCTCGCACCTTACTTTCCAGTATGAAGGCAAGCATTCCCCTAAGGTGCTGGATGATGTCAGTATTATTATCCCGCATGGTAAGGTGACTGCTATTGTGGGCAGCAGTGGTAGCGGAAAGACCACGCTCATCAAATTGCTGTTGGGATATTATGACTTCTATGAGGGTCGAATTATGCTGGGTAACGCAGAACTGAGGGATGTCAATTTGGATTGGTGGCGTGACCAGTGCGGTGTGGTTATGCAAGACGGAATGATATTTACCGATACCATTGCTCATAATATTGCCATAGCTGATGATGTGATACAACATGATCAACTTCGATATGCAGCCAATATGGCATGTATAGATAAGTTTGCCGACAGTTTACCCCAGAAATATGACACTATCATAGGAAAGGATGGAATGGGTCTGAGCCAGGGACAGAAGCAGAGGCTACTGATTGCCCGTGCTGTATATAAGAATCCTAGTTTCCTCTTTTTCGATGAGGCAACCAATTCACTGGACACTGTGAACGAGAGGAAGATAGTTGAGAACCTTAATCAATTTTATAGAGATAAGACTGTGCTGGTGGTGGCTCATAGGATGAGTACGGTGAGGAATGCTGATAATATCATTGTAATGGATAAAGGTAGAATAATGGAGACAGGTAACCATGATACATTGATCGAGAAGCATGGTTATTATTATAATCTGGTTTATAATCAATTGGGCTGATATGGATGAAGAGGCAAAAAATGAAAGTAGGTCTCAAGAAGTTAGATTAATGCTAGAGAAAAAGCCACCTTTGTTGGTAAGGTATGGTAATGTGTTTCTGTTGTTTTTGATGGCATTGCTGTCTGTGGCAGCATGGCATATTTATAGTGCATATGGATAATGAAGAACGGTAGGGACAATCTGACGATAATCATTCCATCCCACAATGAAGGAAAGGAAGTTGAAAACACATTGGCGAGCATCAGGCAGACTGCTGGCAACGAGGTGAATGTGATGCTGGTTGATGATGCGTCAGACGATGGGGTTTGTTATCGAGATGTCTGTAATAAATATAATTCGCTATACTATAGGAATGATGTACGTATGGGGCCAGCACGATCCAGGGACTTAGGAGTGGATATGACAGGAACTCCTTTCTTCATGACTGTTGACAGCCACATGCGTTTCTATCATAACGACTGGTGGAAACGTATCACAGACGTGGTCGCTTCTAATCCTGAAGCTTTGTATTGTGCCAATTGCAAGGCTCTGGATATGCATGCAGAGCCAATGGCAAATAAGCCTCATTTTGGCGCCTTTGTGGATTTCATGGGCGAAATAGAAGGCAAGGTGCTCTCTCCTTTATGGATGCGCAAAGACCATTTCCCCACGCAGGAACTGGTGGAGATCCCCTGTATTCTGGGCGCTACTTATGCCTCGTCAAAGCGTTACTGGCAGCACTTGAAGGGACTGAACGGATTAAACCAATATGGTCATGAGGAACCATACATCAGTATCAAGGCGTGGATGGACGGTGGTAAGTGCCATTTAATCAAGGATGTGGAGATAGGACATCTGTTCAGGGAGACTTTCCCTTATAAAGTTAATGTGGGGTATTACGTATATAATAAGTTGGTAATCATGGAAACTCTGCTGCCTGATGATATGAAGAACGAACTATATAATGCGCTGCGGAGACAATATGGTGAGCATTTGAGGGAAGCGATGGAAATCATGATTGACAATCAAGCCCAGCTGCAATCTCTGCATGACTATTATCAAAATACTTTTAAATATGGCTTTGAGGTCTTTCAGCAGATAAACTCAGAATATATGCGTTTAAGCAACAACTTGTAACATGTTGAAGATAGAGAAAACAATTCATCAGGTTTGGGGTGGTGCTCCCATGCCTTATAGATTAAAAATACTCACTGAGACGTGGAAAAGATACAATCCTGGCTGGTCATATAAACTATGGACACAACACGATATGGATAGCTTAGTGGAAAGTAACTTCCCAGGATTGCAGGATTTCTACCACGCATTGCCATTTGACATACAGCGTTGGGACATGATACGCTACCTGATTCTGTATGCCGAAGGTGGTATGTATGTGGATGCCGATATCGAGTGCTTCAAGCCAATAGCTCCATTGTTAGATGAAATGGAACTTTTCTACGGTTTAGAACCGCCCGAGCACATCTGCATTGTGAATGGAAGAAAGCAAAGGGCAGTATGCAATGCCTTTATGGGCGCAGTAAAAGGGCATCCAGTATGGGAGTTTATCATTCAGAAGGTTCAAGAGGCTGTTAACAGTCATGTTTACAAATATAATGTGGTGTTGAACACTACAGGACCACAGATGATTTCAAGAAACATGGATGTGCTCGTTAAGCAGTATGGCGCTAAGTTGATTGCTTCAGAGGTCGCTTCACCTGTCTGCAAACGTGAGACAAAGAATTATATAATGGGTATAAATACAAAGTCATTTGAAAGGAAACTAAGAGGTTGCTATTGCGCACACTATTTCATGGGAGCGTGGAGCGATAGCATGAGTATTTATAATAAGGTGGTAAATGGAAAATAAAATAGAAAATATGAATTTAGACCGTGCTGTACATCAAGCTCTTTTTAGAGCAGAAGCTACAAAGAATATTGGTTTGTTTGACGGCAGGATGGGAATGGCCGTGCTCTTTTCAAAATATGGTTTTAATACTAATAATCCATTATATCAAGAATATGCAGAGGAGATAATTAACAAGATTATGCACAATCTGTCATTTAAAGAAGACATTGGGCTTGCAACAGGATTGGCTGGCGTGGGTTGGGGAATACTCTATCTTGTCAATCAAGGGTTGTTGAACGGTGAATTTCTTAAATATTGTGTGAAGATTAACCGATGTATCATGTATGCAGACCTCAGAAGAATAGAAGATACTACATTTGAATATGGAATGGCAGGATTGACTCATTATTTTATCTATGGTAAGCATACAAATGTTAAAAACTGGTTTGACGAGGATTTCATTTTTGACCTTAATAACCAGTTCAATAAATTATTAATGGATAAAACTCTTATGAATGAAGTGTTGGTAGGTTCTTATGTCGAGCGCATTTTTAAAATGATTGTGGAGTCCATTATTAAGTGAGTATGATTGTAAGAAAAATACATCAGCTATGTTTGAGCAGCAGTATGCGTCCTTTACATAAAATCTTGGCGCAGACATGGGTAAATCATAACCCTAAATGGCAGTATCGTCTATGGAAAGAGGAAGAGGTACAGGAGTTGTTACTTGTCTATTTTTCAAATCTGTTTTCTTTTTGCCAGGTTTTACCAGAACAACATAAAATGCACATATACAAATACGCCATACTTTTTTACGAGGGTGGTGTTGTAGCGAGCATTGCCAAAGAGTGTACCATGCCCATTGAGGAAATGATTGACGTTAGCCAGTCTTTCTATGTAAGTGACGAGCAAGGTATAATGGCATCATCTAGAGGACATCCTATTTGTAAGAGACTTCTTTCAGAAATAGGTATGATATTAGATCAGTATGGTATCCTTGATGAGTATGCTGATAATGAGTTTGGAGAAAGAATAATAAAAGAAAAGATTGAAGAAATATCAAAACTAATGCCATAAAAGTTTTTGGTCACATTTATAATTGTTTTACGCAAATCTAGAGCGCAAAGTATCATTTTTTTATTAAGGTTTTAATACTGTTTTTTTTTAGTATCTTTACGTTCAAATAGTATTAATAGAAAAAATGAGGTAAGATGACAGCAGAATCATTATCAAAAATAGTAGAGCATTCGCTAAACAGTGTATCGCTACAGGATATAAAAGATGCGAAAAAAAAACCAATAAAGGATCAAATCTTAGCACTTCTTAAGCTTCTGACAGGTGATGTTTTGGGCGCTATAGAATCAGAGGCTCAAGCAATATCTGACTATAAAGAGAGCGAGTTCTTCCGTAAGTATACATGTTACTTGTATGAACTTGTTGACACAACTCCCGATGAGAGGCATAAGTTTTGCCAAGAAATTCAAGAAAAAGCAGAGGACTATTCTGGAAATGTTATTCTGGGGATGGTAGATAGACTGGATAATATTAACAAGCAGAGAATACTTGCTCAATTGACTATAGCTAAAGTTCATGGATCAATTAGTATTGAGGATTTCTTCCGGCTTCATTCTTTATTGGAAAGAATACCTTGGGTAGACTTGAAAGAGCTACCAAAATATAAAGATCCGTTCTATGATGAAGGTGGCGATACAGAATTACTATTTGCTACAGGAGCATTGGAAATGATTATTATAGATGCCAAAGGCGGTTCCAATAAATATATTTTATCTCGACTTGGCGAGATGTTACTGAGATGGGGATTTGGGATTCATTTGGAATTGGAGCATGGGAAGGGCACTAATGTGGAACTTGATGCTATAACCGCAGAAGACATAGACGTGATAACAGATGAAAAAATAAAAGCGTCACGTCCTAGATATAAGGATGGCTCATTATATTTCCCAGAGGGTACAATATCAGAGGGAATTGAAGATGACGGAGATTCTCTTAATAATATAAAAAAGGAGTAGTGATGTATTTTTATGACTAATTTGTTTGTTTTATATGAAAGAGATTACAGGTATTGTATAACTTTTATTCATAAGTTCTTTGCCCAATTGTATTAGACTAAAAATGAGAAGCTAGGAGAAGGATGGTTAGAAATCAAAACTCAATTGCGTGTCACCCTTAAAAGGTGGGGCAAGTACACCGATGATGACGAAGGGATTGGGCGAACCCATACGCTGCCATTTAAAGGTGGTACCCATTATCAGGTGTATATCCTTGCATGCCATTCCCATATACTTGGCTCTAACTTGTTCGCAAGCTTTACGCTCATTTCCAAAGCAACTTTTGATGCAATTTCGGTATAGCATATTAACTTCCCAATCCTCGACCATGAGCTTACGTTCCTGGCCATCATCCGTTTTGAATCTATAGCTGAACTTGAATGGAATTTGCTCAGCGAGCTTGAAGTTCTCTTTCCATGTATTCTCATCGAAGATGTCAGTTTGCATTATCTCTGCCTTCAACTTGCTTTCTACCAGTTTCCGTTTCTCAAAGGTATTGTCTTCCTTTGGCTCATAAACGAAATCTACAATTTCTGAAGGCTTCAGGATGGCAAGTGATAACTCATTACTCTTTGCTAAGTCAATCAGTTCGGTCATGTTGGTATAGATGCGCTTGTTCTTTGTCATCCATTCCCTGCGCAGGTCCCAGTTTGCCTTGTTGGGATTCCTGTCTAGCTTATCAAGTAATTTTAGGGTATCCTTTCCAACTATACGAAAGCTTTCTGGGCGGTCGTCATGGGTCAGGTTCTGCTCAAGGTTTACTTCTATCCATTGCCATTTGGTATAGCGTTCGTATTCTTCAAGCATGCGGAATGGTACAGGAAAAATACGTATCCATGTACCATCTTCTCTAAAGCCTGCTGTACAAACTGTCTCGATATGTTTAGTTGATAAAGTGGGGTAGGTCTTGACTATTACAAGAACTTTGGTTAATGCCATGTTAGATCGCTTTATATGAATAATTAATGTTAGGTAGGGTCATAAGTGCATTTGCAACACGTGTACGATGGCATTGACGGGGATCGTGTTCAAAGCAGGTAAGAGCCACGCGGAAGCCTGAGTCTACAATTTCCCTCAGCCTAAGTAGGTGGCTCCAGTTGTCCTTAAGGGTTGTCTGCTCATAGCGGGAGAACAGACGATCGTAGTCCTCCTGTGATTTTAGCTCCTGACGTTCTCCATTCTCTATGCCGAGTTCTGGGATGTGGATGTAGCTAATACCTACAGCATCGCAAGCCTTGCTTAATATAGGCTTGGAAAAACCGTACTTCATGCTGAATGCGTTTTTGCGGACATCTACAAGAACTCTTATGTCATTCTGAATAAGTATCGTAATATATTTCTCCAGAGAAATGCCTTCATAGCCTATGGTAAACAGCATGGGAGAAGCTTTCTCCAATGTAGATTTATATCGGTTCAACTTCGTGATATCATCTTTGTTTAGAATCTGTTCAGCAATCTTGCTCCTAACAGCAAAGAAGGGGTAGTTCTGGTAAATGTAACGGATTAGTTCGTTCTGAGTCATACTCCCAAAGCGTTTCTTCGTCTTTTCTAATATTTCCCTGTCAAACAGGTCAAGATGAGATAAGTATCCAGCAGAGTTTAAAGAATATATCTTTTCCTGTTTCTCGCAGTCTTCTATAGTTATAAAACCGTTCTTTTCTAATGCTACCATATCCTTATTAGCAGAGAATGAAAAACAACCATATAGATAGGGTGCAAACTCATATAGGGGCTTTTCCAAGCTCTGTCTATCTACAAAAAGGAAAAGCAGTTTTTGGAACTTTTTGGCAGTAAGGTTACCACCGAATGCCTCAAGAACAGAGAGCAACACGATATGTCTGTAGAAAAACGTCATTGTAGCATTATAACCTCGCTGCAAAGATAAGCAAAAATAAAACCACGGCCTATAAAAGCGCTGAAATTATTTTCTATAGTTGTCTTTCACAATACTCTTTCGAATCTTAAAAAAGTGTTGACTGTCTATTGCCTTTGGATGTAACGTGTCGCTCCTGTTCTTCTTATCTCTGATCCTGTTCATTTGACATGATAATAATAGTAGTCGGAAAATATTAAGGTATGGTGTAGGTTATGGATAATTCTTATGAGAATAAACTAAACTATGCCGCGTACCATCAAGCCGTGCTATCAACCTCTCTTTCTTTTGGTAGACAAGGAGCCTCTATTTATAGTTATATGCGTGTATTTTACCTTCAAATTCGATAAAAATACGAATTTGGAGATAAATTTATATAAAATCACCAATATTTGAAGAAAATGTTTGGTTGAACAAAAAAAATATTTTGGCAACAAATTTAGGGTGGAATTCATATAATAAACGAATATGGCTACAAAAATACAGCTAATAATAGAGACGGCACCTAACAAATCAGTCTTATTTGGTTCGTGGCTTTCAAGTCAGGGATTGGATGCACGTGGTCAGTATGCTTATATGAAAAGCGGATGGCTTGACCGTATATCGAAAGGGGTTTATAAGATACACGGAACAGAACCGACCTTGTTGGCAACTGTATCGTCATATAACACGCAACTTGATAAGAGTTGTGTGGTAGGTGCATATACATCTTTAGAACTTCGAGGATACTCTCATTATCTTTCTATGGGGAAACCTATGGCTTATCTTTTTACAGACAAAAACAATAAGTTGCCTTCGTGGTTGCTAAGAGAGGAGTGGGATATGATTATAAAATATTGGTTGTTTCATACGCTCATGAATTTACATAGTTGTTGCGATTTGCGACTACAAAATAACAAAAAAGGGCGTAAAAAACAACTCGGCGAAGCCCGAAAACAGGTCGCCGAGGGTGCAACTCTAAAACTAGTTTTAGAAATTCAAGAAAATTTTGGCTCAGTTGAGCGTCTTTTGAGCCAAAAGTTAGATGTGAATGCTTATCCTTATCTTATAAGCAGATTTCTCGATGCAATGAACCTCTTTAATGCTATCCTACATTCATTCATAAAGTTATTCACAGCTCCTTTTTCTGTGATTTTTTGTGTCTTATTCAAGTCTTTCTTGTTTTCAATATTGTCTTCATGAAAATGAATTAGACAATCAACAGCTTTGTCAATTGTATTCTCTGCTATTGGCGTTGGATATCCCATGGCATTCACTAAAGAACAACTCAGCAACTCCGCACATTCTGGGGCATCCATTAGGGTTCTAACTTTACGTACATATTCTTTCTGTTCCTCCTGTTCGTACTTTTGCTCTAAGATTATCAAAAAGATGTCGGCAAGAGTACGTAGTCTTTCATCTCTATCTTGCATGATGTATTTAATCTAAAAAACGAGCTATAGGAAATATACCAACACTATTAAAAGTTATAAACTCTTGCGTCTTATCAATGGTACCCCTTCCTTTTGTCAACAACTTAGAAGATTTGCATTCTTTCAATTTAACTTTACGTGTCACAATATTATTGCGATTGAAAGGCTCATCTCCAAAGTCTTCGTGAAGCCTTTCTGCAGAGCTATAAATATACTCCATAAAAGTCTGAGATGCTTTTAACTGCTTTTCTGCATCAGCTGAAGCTCCTCGTTTCATCTCAATAAGAAAAACATATGGTTTTCCATTCAAATCTACTAACAACACATAGTCACAAAACTTCCTTAATCCTTCTGGTGACTCATCCGATTGATTAAAGAAGGGCAAAAATTCTGTAACATCCAGATCGAATCGATACAAGGCAGATACGATATTCCTTCGTCCTGTTTTATCAAGTTGAACTTTCTGAGGCTTATGGGCTCCCTTACTCTCAATCATCCATTCTTGAGAAGGTGAAAGGAATGATTTATCTAAAATGCGGAATAACTGGCTGTATTCACTCATACGTATTCCTCCTGCATACGGTCATAGAGTGTTTCCGTGATTT
The DNA here is from genome assembly GCA_902779085.1 of uncultured Bacteroidales bacterium. Classification (GTDB taxonomy): domain Bacteria; phylum Bacteroidota; class Bacteroidia; order Bacteroidales; family Bacteroidaceae; genus Bacteroides. Next base: position 40,188 of record CACYZY010000009.1, read on the forward strand.
TGTTCTGGCTATTGATGGTATTATCTATGCTCTCTACAGCAAAACCATCGTTCTCGACCTTTACATCAACGACATCAAGGAATCGTTTCGACTTGCCATAATTGAAGTATTTGACGACTACAGTTTCTTTATTCATGAGCATCTCTTCCTTATATCCCATTTCATTTATTAGTTGTGCATCATGGTGATAAAGGCTCCCTGCCATAATGAGATTATTGACTTCTCGAACCATATAGTCGCTATGCGTGCTAACTATAAGACGTAAGCCCATTTTTGAGAGCATAGAGAATATTCGCACTAAAGCAATTTGGACATCTGGGTGAAAGTTCATTTCTGGCTCATCAATAATCAGCAAATCACCTTTGCGGGCAATGTGCTTCAGATAAATAACAAGACTTGACATCGTTTTAACAATGGAAGATGCCATATGAATAGGCAGATGTTTAGAGCGTCCTGCTTTTTCTGAAATAAATTCCACATCACCATTCCTCGTAATTTTGACCTCTCCATGTAGGATACCTTTCTCAATCTGTTCTGCAAACTGATAATATGGCCCATTGAATTTCTGTACATTCTCCAAGTCATTAGCTATACGAAGACTACTTCTCACTGCTAATGGATAACGGCGCGAACTGCTGTTCACCATGTCGAAAATGTCTAATTCAGATTGACCACTTTTCTGCTGAATGCGGTCAATTAGTTCGTTTCTGCTTAGCGACAACTCTGTCTTAAATGTATAGATAGAGTTACGTTCAACCGTCAACATCCGAACTCCCCCAATATTTCCAAAACAGAGTATACGAAAATAGTGACTCAGCATAAAACGAATATTCATCAGGCTATCGCGTATAATATTCTGAGCCTTAATATTTGCTTGATATCTGACAACGTCAGAATCTGCATCCTTTTCAAGAACCACTTCTGCATCATTGTTGCCTGAAACAAGACGGCAAGGCTGACTGACAATTTTTTCAAATTCGTTATCAGATAGTGACAAAGTCAATTCAAATTGGCTAAACAACTTCTCCACCATTGAATCACCAATACCGAAGATACTGCCCAATTTGGATTTCATTCCTTTAGCAAGGTCTCCGATATATTCATCTATCAATTCACGACGAAGCACAAATTGTTGTTCTGATAAAATCTGTTTGGCAATTTTGTCCAATCCTTTTGAATCATCATAGTCAGAATCCTCATTGATTGCATACAAAAGATAAGACATGTACGTTTTACCAGTACTATTGGGGCCACAAAATAAGGTGAACGGCTTTTGTAAGTCCACAACAGCCTTTCGAATCGGTCCTAAATATGATACATCTGCAATCATACCAATGAAAAAATTGTTAGAAATCTATTCGCGGTTGCAAAGGTACAACTTTATTTTGAAATTCCGTCCGATCAGGACGTTAAAAGTAACGAAATGGACTTGTTCTTGCACTTTTATTGCCCGAATGTAATCTCCTTGCGTAGTTTGCTCAGGTAGATGGGCGTGATGTTGAGGAACGAGGCGATGTCCTTCAGCGAGAGCATCTGCACCACCTGAGGACAGCGGTCGATGAGACGACGGTAGCAACTGCGGGCGGTGTAGCGGTAATGGTCGAGGTCGCGGCAATAGACCATCTTGAACAGGTTCTTCAGGATCTTCACGTCCATCTTCGCCATCTTCGGGTCGTTGTCGAACAGTGCCTGCAGCTCCTGTCCGCTGATGATGCGCACCTCGCACGGCATGTCCGCCTCGATGCTCACCTCCGACACGTCGCCGTCGAGGCAGTACGGGAAGTCGGCCACGAACTCGCCCTCGAAGGCGAAGCCCGTGCAGTAGTCCTTGCCCTCCTCGTCGTTGTGAACCATGTACTTGAAGCATCCGCGCTCCACGAAGGCCACCCACTGCACCGGCTCGCCCGCCTCCTCCAGCGTCTCGCCGCGCTCCATCACGCGCCGCTCCCCGTGCTCCATGCAGTACTCCCGCAGGAACTCCAGGTCCAGCCCCTCCTTGTAGGTGTTGAATTGCTTGTTCGTTGTCATTTTCGTCAATTATCTGATTCGTGGGTGCAAAGGTAGTCATTTTTCATCACAAATCGTTTCTTTTTGTTATACCACAGCCTTGTTTTAGACAAAATTTGTATATATTACATACTAAACGATGCTATTTTCATCAAATTACTTTAAGAAAGTGAAAAAATCACCATTCTTTTGCTTCCGTAAGAAGATAATTTCTTATCTTTGCAAGCGAATAAGCTTGTATTAAAATAAAACAAGTGAAAAAGATTGTATTTAAAGCAAACAAGTCTATGCGCTTGTAGATAAATTATAGAAAATATGTATGCTGCAATATCCGCTGATGTAGTTTCATCGACTTCTCTCTCTCGGGAGTCGATGATTGAACTCAACGAAAAGTTGAAGAAGTGCCTATACATTCTTGAAAGACGTTATCAAGGCTTTTGGGGGCGTATTGTTAAAGGCGACTCTATCGAATGTATCATGAGCAGGCCCGAAGATGCTTTTGAAGTGGCACTGATTCTGAAAACGTGGGTTAAATCGTTTGAACCTAGCAATATACAAGAAGACAAGCGATTTAATAGGTACGGCCTTAGGATAGCTATAGGCATCGGTGAGATGAAGACTCTTGACCGTGGCTTAGATATGATGGATGGCGATGCCATTTATCGTTCTGGACGTGCTATGGACAAACTTGTTGGACGAGCCAAATATTCATTTGTAATTTCAATGGCTGACAATGAGCATGAGCAAGCATTACAAGTTATATTAACATTAGTCAATCAACTTTTGAATAATGCAACAGCTCGCAAATGTGAGACCCTTTGTGAAAGGATTCTTTCATCAGACACAAGTAAAACAGCTGAAAAAATGGGTATCTCTGTCTCTGGGGTCAATCAAACATTAAAGGATCTTGGTTGGAGTGCCATAGAACAAGCAATTTTATATTATCGAAAAATAACATCAAAACTATGATAAGTAATTTGTTTTTCAATCTTATTATTGCTCACATTCTGGGCGATTTTTATCTGCAATGGGGTTCTTCTTGTAAGAACAAGATTTTGCATTCTGTAAAGGGGAAAGATTTGTGGTTACATTCACTGGTAGTTGGAATACTCTCATGGATTGCAATATGGGATTTAAGGGGATGGTGGCTTGCCGCTTGTATAATGGCACTCCATTTTTTGATTGACTGGTTTAAGTCGTGTATGCAACTAAAATGTAATATTTTCAATGTAGACAAATCAGATTCTTCCAAATTGGTTGATGGCGACAACAAACGGTATGATTTGTGGATATTTGTTGTTGATCAAATTATTCACATTGCTGTCATCGTAGTATTTGCTAATATTTGGCTGAGAGCAAATAATGATTGGCAGCAATTCGGATGGCTTCATGAGTTTGCGATTAATCACCCGCTGCGTATGAATACCATCGTCGCTATGATGTTAGCTTTAAAACCAGCAAACATCTTGGTATTACTTATTCTTGGAGCTTGTAAAGTAAGCATTACTCCAACTGAGAATGATGACCATGGTAATTTCCATTCAGGAGAACTTATTGGATGGCTGGAGCGTGGACTCATGTTGTTATTTGTTGTTATGTCTCAATACGAAGCTATTGGTTTCCTTATTGCAGCAAAATCCATTCTTCGGTTCAATGAAGCGTCGTCGGGTAGTGAAAAATCTGAATATGTGTTGACAGGAACACTACTTTCATTGGCAATTGCGCTGGCTTTAGGTATATTTACATTAAAAATATAATTTCTCAAAGCGGCCCCCCAATAGCATAAAGAATAAATATACATTGATGAATAGTTATTTATAACTTGAAAAAATGTTGAGCGATATAAACACTATTGCAAAGTTTTACCAAAATGTAGGCTTGTGGCCTCGCACATCAAAACTAAACTATAAAGGTTGGTTATCGAACTTTGATAACGATAATGACCTTGAACTAGCAAAGATGATTCTTAACTTCTTTGTCTTTTACTCAGATGATCTAGTTGATCAGTTGATTATTGCTGCTGTTGGGAAGTGTGGTTACAAACTGCAAGAACTAAATGGTTCTTGGAATTATGATGACTTCAAAAATAATTGTTGGTATGGATTTGTACCTGGTGAACACCCTCATGATTCTGATAGCGGTCATATATTTATCCGTAAGGTTAGAGACGTCCTCCGTATTAATGAAGATCGTGAATTGAAATTTCAAGAAATACTTCAAAAATTGGAAACTGCAACAAATCCTCAAAATGTTATATTGGTAGATGACTTCGTTGGGTCTGGGTCACAATGTTGTAATGCATGGAGGGGGCTCATGCTTCCTGGTGGTTCACCATTAGCTGTTTTGAATATGAGAGTTCCACACAGAATATTTTATGCACCACTTGTGATGAATGAGCAAGGATATAGGCAAATCAAAACTAATTGTAGTGGTCTCAATTTGGAAACCATCCACGTATTAGGTGATGAATATAATCTGTTTAGTCCTAAGTGCCTTTGCTGGAAAAATGATCCAGACCTATATACTCGCGGTACTGGGATGATTTTACGTAAAAGTAGAGAGGTTGGTATTCCTGAGGATAGTTTAAGAAATCCACTATATCTAAAAGGTCTTCAAGCTCAAGGGCTAGCTATTGCCTTTGGACATGGCATCCCAGATGCTTGTCCTCCCTTCTTCTATTGGGATCAAAACGGATGGACACCACTTATCATTAAACAATATCCACGATGAATGAAGAAAAATTAGAAAAACTTAATGCAATGTTCGGCACCTATCGTGCTGAATGGCTTAACAATAAAATATTCAAGTTCTTTGCTGTCCCGTCATATTTTGCGGAATTGAAAGGCAATCGTCCTTGTGTATTGCAAGGAGGTCGAGGAACAGGAAAGACCACTGTATTGAGAGGTTTGTCTTACAAAGGTCAATGGGCATTGTGTAATCAAGATATCAATGTCTTTGATAGCAATGATTTTGTTGGTATCTATCTCCGATTCAATACTAACCACACTCATGCTTTTGAGGGTGCAGGTGCTGATAGAAGACAATGGCAGAGAATATTTGCCCACTATTTAAACCTTCTTATTTGCAAGGAAATATTGCAATTTGTAGAATGGCATAAGAACATTGCTCCAGATGATGAAGAATTGTCTAGACAAGCATGTAAATTGATTGCTGCAACCTTGAATCTTGAAGGAGAGATCAATACACGTATAGAATTGTATGAAGAAATTGAACTCTCTATGTATAAATTTCAAGCAGCAATTAACAATATTGCAGATGGTATGACTGTTAAACTAAGCATGCAATCGGAGCCAATCAATGTGCTTACACAAAAACTGGTCGAGCTATCTCAGTTTGATGAAAAGATGTTCTACATCATGATGGATGAATATGAGAATCTGACCGATGATGAGCAAGAGGTCGTTAACACGTATTTGAAACACAACAATAAGCGATACACATTCAAAATAGGTGTCAGAGAATTGGGATGGAGGGTAAAGAATACACTTAATCCAGATGAATTGCTAACAAGCATGGCTGACTATGCCCTTATCCCTATTGAGGATAACTTTTATAATAACGAAAAGCTATTTGTAGATTTTGCTACAGAGGTTTGTGAACAACGTATACAGGCTTTAATGGAAGGCGAAAGTGAAAACTACAAAATAGAACAAGCCTTCGCACCACTTTCATATGAAGATGAAGCAATACTGCTAAAGGTTGAAAGCCATAAGAACTATTTGGCTGTAAAGGATTATCTCGAGCATAAAGGTAAAAAACTCGACCTAACTCCTCTATACATGTTCACTCTTGGATATTGGGCAGAAAAAGAAAGTCGTAGTATTGAAGATATAGTGACGGAATATGAGACACAAACTGCATTTTGGAACCAACGCTACGACAATTACAAATACAGCATGCTTTTCAAGATAAGGAGTGGTCGTGGAAGTGGTTTGAAAAAATACTATGCTGGTTGGAGTACAATTCTTAAAATGGCCAATGGCAACATTCGCTATGTATTGGAAATGGTTTATCATTCATACGTAAAACATCTGAGTAGTGACTTAGGTTTTGAAACTCCAGTACCACCACGTTTACAGACAGAAGCGGCTTATGATGTTGGGGGTATTATGTTACAGGACCTTGAGCAAGAAGCAAAGAATGGATATAAACTTTCCAAACTTGTCATTAACATAGGCAGCTTCTTCAACCAATTGGCTACAGATTCTGACAACACAGCACCAGAGATTACAGAATTTTATATAGAAGAGGAAATAACCCCTGAAGTAGATGAATATCTAAAATCAGGAGTAATGCACATGGCATTCATAAGAATGCCAAATACCAAGAACTCTGGTATTGGCGCAACTAAGGATTTCTTATATTCTCTGCATCCTGCATTTGCAGCAAGATTTGTATATAGTTTTAGACGCAAGCGTAAGATAGTGATTACAAACAATGACTTCATGAGTCTTACAGTATCTCATAAGCAACTTACAGAAAGAGTTCTTTCTAGAAAACCGAAGAAACGGGTTGAGTTCTTAAAATCTGCATTGCAATTAACTTTCTTAGATAATGTAGAAGATGATTAATCGAGACTATCAATATATGAAGCGAGCAGAACGCCTTGCTGATTTCAGAATCGAAGAGAGGTCATTATACCTCTTTGAACGTGATGCTGAATATCGTTCTTATGCATGTGCAGACATAATAAGGGCGAATCAAACAAATATCGCAGTTGTTGAGTTGGAATATATTGAGAAGGATGAAATGCATGTTGTTGATTCATCTGCTCCCAACATTCCATTAGGTAGTCAAAAGGCTATCGAAGAACTGGTACAAAGCTTTGGTTATAGACGTGTTTACATCGATGTTACTGGCATGAATGTACGCATTTCTGCAGCATTATTGCTACGTCTTACGAGTATGGGTGTTGAAACGCATGCTGTTTATGCCGAGCCGAATAAATATCTCTCTGAGCAGTTCCATAAAGAGGGAGAAGACCATGAGTGGGCAGGCGAAATTGATGATATAGTTCCATTGCCAGGCTTCTCTAATATTGCTGATCCATGCGACGAGTTTATCTTCTGCGTATTCCTAGGTTTTGAAGGAGGTAGATTTACACACATGCTACGTGAGATGCAACCAATAGAAGATCTTACCGTACCTGTGTTTGGTATTCCGGGCTTTAGAATAGAATACCCATACAATGCGTATTGGAGTAATCGCAAAGGATTAAAGGAAACAGAATCTGCCGCAAATGTAAAATATGCTTCTGCTAATTCAATTGTAGATGCATATATGCTTTTGAACCGCATCCTCAAAGCAGGTAAGAACATGAAAATGATTGTAGCTCCAATTGGAACAAAGCCTCACACAATCGCATCTATCGCTTTTGCTATCACACATTTTAACAATGTAGAAATAGCATACGACAACCCAAAGAAAACGGAGCCACGAGCAGAAGGCGTAGGTTTAATACTTGACTGCAATATGACAAAGCTATTGAGCGAGAATCCATGACGAAACCTAGAGATGATTTTTATACACCAATAGAATTGGCAGATACACTCGCTTCTCTAATTATAGAGGATGGTATAAAGACTGCTATTGATTTCTGTGTTGGTAATGGCGACCTGCTAAAGGCTGTACAAAGAAGGCTCCCAGATGTGGAATGTTTCGGTACCGATATCGCTATTGAAGCAATAGAACCTTTAAGGGAATCACAGCCAGCATGGAAACTTGAAGTGTGTGACTTTAGCAGCACAGAAAATTTTGATGAACTGACTGATTTCGGTAAAAGGAAATATGATCTGATAGTTTTGAACCCTCCGTTTACTTGCAAAGGCAGCTCAATGTACAAAATTGAATTTGAGAACATGACATACAATGTAAGCACGGCCATGATGTTTGTAACTAATGCTCTCAAATATCGTTCAGATAATGGAGTATTGTATGCTATCTTGCCAAGCAGTTGCGCTTATTCGCAAAAGGATAGAAAATTATGGAGGTATTTGATAAAGACGTACAACCTTCAGATTCTTGCTACACCAGACAGGATGTATTGGCAAAACTGTTCGGCAAGTATAATTTTAGTCAGTATAGGTGGTAGTGAACAAAGAGAGCATGTAGAAAAAAGCCGATACGACTTTACAACATTGCCCATTAAGAAGATTATCAGAGGGCATATTAGCCCCCATGAAGCAAACTATGTAGATGGTAAAAAAGGAGTAAAGTATATTCATACAACAAATTTACAAAAAAACAAGATCGTAAATTGCTCTCGTGTTACTTTACCCAAGGATCGTGATACGGAACGTTATGGTAGCGTTAGCTATCAAGGTCCCGCTGTACTGATTCCTCGAGTGTGCAATCCGAATATAGGTAAGGTCTGTGTATACAAATACAAATCTGAATTTGTGCCTTCTGATTGTGTTATTGCTTTGTGTACAAAAAACATTGAGGATGCAGTACTAATTGCAGATACAATACAAAAACAATGGTTGCATTTCCGAACTATCTATCAAGGTACAGCAGCTAAATATACAACTATGGAAAAAGTTTTGAAATTATTTGATAAGGCGTAACTGATTATGGTAGAGAAATAATACGGGAGTAATCAACCAATACATAGCATAATAAGGAGCAATAATAATTTCGACGTGTATTTTTGTGACATTAACGTTTAAGAAAGTTAAATACGTTAAATCTTCGTCTTTTTCATAATCCATAGAATCCACATCATCACTTTTCTACCGTTTTAATCGAAACAAATTGGTACACAACAAGTTGCAAATACTGGAGGTGAAATTAAAGTTAGATCAAGTGGTCCATTTACTATAAAATAATAAAAAAACATCACTGGATATTGTGGCATTGAAAAAGATTTGAAATAATGTTGTATAGTTCAATCTCTATATTTAATTTTAGCGAGTAATATATATAGGTATTTATTTCTAATATTTGCAACAAATTGTAGTAGATATGATAGCCTTCAATTCGTACATCATTGGTCTTGACCTCTCAACACTGAAAGAGCATCTTATTACTTATATAAAAGAACGTGACTTTCCCTCACCGAAACAAGGAAATAATTGACAAAAAGAGAGCGCCCAGCTAATCGGCTGGGCGCTCTCTTTCATAGGCTAGCATACTCTTTTGAGGGTATGAAGCAGGGACAAGACTTGGCTACACCGGGGAGTTCACAATGTCCTACAATACGGGCAGTAGGGAAGAATGTTTTCAAATCTTTAAGCAACTCGAGCATGGCGGTTCGCTGGGTTTCTGTCCGAGTATCTGCAGGATGGCCATTCGCATCATAACCTCCTTCATAGCATATACCTACCGAACAGCTATTGTAACCGCTTACATGCACACCCTGTACTGACAGTGGCAGTAGCTTGAAAACAAATCCCTTTCTCGTTATGTAATAGTGGTAAGAACACTGTCCGAACTTCTCCTTGCCTGTGGTCACCAGGCTTTCCACACTGAAAGGCTGGTTGGCTTTTGTAGCCGAGCAATGGATTACCAAGTACTTTATGTTTGATAATTTCAGCTCTTTCATAACTGTCAGTCATCAAACATTCATACAGCTCTGCATAAAGAACGTTGATACAATAGCTGTAAAGATGGTAATGATGAGATTACCTATCTTCTGATTCGAAGGCATTTTAAATAGTTTCATAGATCTTTTTTATTGTTAATAATTAATTGGAAGTGCCAGGATGACTGAAGGTTTGCTCCTGCGGTTATTAGATCTGCAAGCCGTCACCGTCACCGTTATCTCCGCCGCCATTATTGCCGCCAGTGTTAGAACCACCACCTGTATTGCTGCTGCCACCAGTGCTGCCAGTACCTGCGCCTGTATCGCCTGATCGTGTGATGGCAACAGCTGAAGCGATAGGCATCAAGGTTTGTACCTTTCGTACCTTGCCATTGACCGTCACCTCCTGCGTGTCGACGATGTTGCGCAGTTCCAGGCTGCAGGCTTTCTTGAAAGCAGGACCGCACAGGTTATCCAACTTGCTGCTGTCGGGCAGGAAGCGGATGTGGATGCCTTGCACAATGTCGTTAGGATCCAGGCCTTCCATATCTGCTATAGAGGCGATACCTGCATTTGGCTTCGCCTCAGCTGTAGGATAGAAGATGCCCAGACCACCCAGTTGCACAGGCACGCCCTGACTTACCAGCTCGGGCAGACACTCGGTAATCTTGAAGAGCACAGACTCGATAACGTCACGGCCAAATGAACAGCCGTGGTCTGTCATGTGCCTGGCAAAACCTCGTAAGCTGAGGGTTTTCTGCACATCCACCTCTGGATAATACTTGCCAAAGGCAGTTGTCTTGTCATTCTTGTTCAAACGGAGATTGATCCCCAAAGAAATCTTTTCTGCGGACATAATAAAAGTAAGTTTTGAATTAGATGTTCTGCGATAAACTGTATCGGGTCACCGCTTCCCGTTTGCATCACTTCTTCACCCCGTGGCCTTTGGCAGTGATCCCGTGATGTCTCATGTTAATTGTACAATTGAAGTGCAATGAAGAATGCAGGAAGATAATTAAGCTGAACTGCAGCTGTCAGTGTTCCTCGCTTCTTGTTGCGGTGACAAAGGTAGGTAGAAAAACATCACGTTTCACAAATCGCCCCAATTATTATCCAATTATTTTTGAAATGTTAAAAACACGGCAAAACGAGCCAAAAGGCAAACTTGTTTTTATGAAGTTACCCTCCCTTTATTATATATTAATATGGTGTAGTCAAGTCTTTGGGGGGTAAAGCAGCGTTTTCGGTCTACTACGGGAGGACGGACCGTCTACTACGGGAGGACCGACCGTCCTCCCGTAGTAGAGAAAATACACCCCTTTAGTAAATGTACCTCTATAGTTCTTGCAGGGTTGAATAATAATGGTTACCTTTGAAACTTTTTTGGAAAACCATTGCGATATTCACGAAAAAGACAAAACATGAAAAGACTGAGTATATCTGAGCGACTGAATGATTCGCTCAATATGTTGGACAAACACAAAACATACATCTTATTTAAAGTGCTGGAAAGGTTGGGGAAGGAGTGGGAAGACCTATCACCCTCTGAGATTTGGAAAGAAGCGGAGAATGCTTTGCAGGTCTATATCAGGCATCCTCATCCTAACGAAGCTATCGCCCTGTTGCAGGAGGCAATGCGTGACAGGTATTCTTCGTTTGAAATCCAGGGTGTGGTACAGCAACGCTCATGTGAAGAGGTGGATATAACCACCTGTCTGGTCTTGAATGCCACCCTGTTCCTGCTCAATGGCTTGGATGATAAAGAAAGAAGATATGACCAGCACAATGCAGCACTTTTCCAGTTGATAAGCGACCATCCCCTGACAGTCAGATTTCTGCATAGCATCAAGGACTACGAACCTCATCTGGAAGAGATTATGGAACAGCCGCAGACACATCTTCTCACAAGTCAGAAATGCCAACCGCCTGCGCAATTGACGTTCGACTCCATGGTGAAGGCAATCATGTGTAAGGCCGCTACCAAGAATGGCGAGACCATCAGGAGCAATGCCAAAGGACATGCCGGATCCTATCCTTTCTATGTCAATGCCGAAATATTCTGTAGGGCAATGGACGAGATGATGGAAAAAGAAGCCGACATGATGATGGAGTTCCTGGATGGTTCGCCCAGCAACCTTTACCTCAACAAAGTGGGAGCATTCATCGGACGTACCATCAGTATGTGTATCATCAACAATAATAGTTTGCAAATGACAGATATGGTATTTGCGTTCGAGCAGCTATCTACCAATGAAAGCTCAATAAGGACCAGTCTCAGCCGCATTGATAAGACCTATCGGTTCAAACTGTTGATGACTACCTTTGAGGGCTATCTGAGGCGACACCTGCTCTTGGATTGACGTGGATTGTTTTCGAATTATCCAATACAATTCAGGAAAGCATTGGATTCCTGTCAGTTAAGTGCTGTAAATAATATCCGTACAATTTACGTAGTATCGAAAACAATCCAGCATATTTGCACCAGAGATTTCCACGAAGGATTCTCTGGTGTAATTTTATAAATATGAAAGAAGAAAAACTTTATCAAGACATGCCACACAGGAAGAGGGTGTACGGCTATGAAACAGCAACAGAACAGAAAAAGGACGCATTTGTGACCAGCGTAACAGTTGCCCATGAAGACTCCGACAATTACGACGAGGATTATTACCTTTCCAAGATGATGGAATGGCTGATGCCCTGGGCAGAAAAGACAGAAGGCTTGCAGATATTGGCAGACTGGGAGATGAAACTTCCAGAAGTGATGATGGTGAAGCTGCTCAAGATGTGGCTCAGCGATGATAATCGCGAGAAGCTCGACAAGGTGCTGCATGGCTATCATCCCCTTGACCGTGCAGCTATGGCTTACGCCCTACTGATATTCGTGCTCACCGGTACAAAGATACATTTCAACAAGGCGTTGTCCGAGCAACATTTCAAGGTTTTGTGCAGGTTCATCGAGGCTGATATGCCTGAACTGTCGTTTGCCGACCACCTCATGTATAATCTCCTGAAATTTGGCAAAAAACACATAGTTGAGGATGGAAGAGACAGCGATTAACAGGAATGGCGTCAAGATACGCCGCTGCTGTGCTTCGTGCAGGCACAGAGAGATACGTGATGACGGCACACGTCTCTGCACTAAGATGAACCTGCTTGTCAAGCCCTTGTTCTGCTGTAGTCAGTGGGCGATGTCGCCAGAACGTAATAATGTGAAGGTAACTAAAGAGTGAGAAATTGGGGAGGCACTTTAATTCAAGTAGCCTCCCCAAATTTATCTGTTAACTATCCTTCAAAAGGCTTAATTTTTGGATAGCATATATAATTGTATAGCTAATTCTACTTAACAATATTAATATTTGCAGATTTGTAAATAACGACTTATATTTGCATTTGACTTTACTATATACTAAAAGACATGCGTCGTTACCATCCATATTATATTGTTTGTTTTGCCATAGTTTTCATTGCTATGTTTTTGGGTTGCAGTGATTCTATCGACCCACAGCAACAGGCACATGACTTGTTTGAACAGAGCAAACAATATAAGAAGGAGAAAGATGTTGAGAAACAAATGGCTGCTTTGATACAAGCCAATCAACTGTTGCCACAATTTGATGAACCAGCCTTTGCCTCACAAGTCTGCCAGGCATTGGGTAATGCATATATGTATCGTGACCTTTATGACGAGTCTTTGCACTATAACAGGGAAGCGATTGCTTATGCATTGCAGGAAGATCCTCACAGTAAGCAACTTTCATTGGCGTACTCAGAGTTAGGCAGAACATTTGTTGAAATGAATGTACCTGATAGTGCCAAATACTATTTTGAATTGGCATTGTCACAAGCTAAGGTGCTGAATGATACTACAGAAATAGGTGTGGGGTATAATCAGATAGGTGTACTCTATCGAATACGTAAAGATTATTCCAAGGCTCTTGAATATGCAAAACTCGGTCTTGAGACCTATATTCAGCATAGAGACAGCAATCACATTCCACAGGCATACTATAGTACTGGTGGTGCCTACTATTATTTGGGACAGTTTGATTCAGCTAAAGTCTATTTTGAAAAATCTTTGCATACTGATAATATATATACTAAGCATGGAGCTTATAAAATCCTATATATAATATCTAAGAAGCAAGGCAAATTGGAGGATGCCATTCAATACAATGACAAATTCAGAGATTATGCTGATTCTGTGAGCCTTTATAACAAGACTGAGGCTGTGGCTGAAATCCAAGCTAAATACGATAATGAGAAACTACTTAATCAGCAGGCAAAGCTAGAATTAAATAATCTTCGTCTTACATTATTCCTTACTTTTTGTATCATAGCTATTGTCATAATAGTCATGGTAGGAAGTCGTGTATATAAGTTTTTTAAACGTAAGTTGACAGAATCGAAACTAAAGTTGGAGGAGAGCGAAAGGGTTATAAATCTCAATCAACAAGAGATTAATCGCATTACACGTGAAATAGCTGAGGCAGATAATAATTTCAATGAAAAGGCGAACCTTATTATGGTGCAGAATGGACTTCTACAGAAGCAAAATGAGAGTTTAATGGATTATTTCTCCAACAACGTGCCTTTGTTGAAAACACTGAAAGAGCATCCTAAAGCCGTAAAGGATTGGAAGCCTATTTATGAGTTGGCCGAAGCCTTGCAAATGAATTTCTATACCCGTTTGAAGAATGAAATCCCAGAAATGCCTGAAGGTGCACTTAATATCTGCTGCTTAATACGCCTAGGATTTACCACTAAACAAATAGCTACCATAGTTGGAATTGAAGCAGAGTCATTGACTAAACGCAAAGGTAGAATAAGGGATGAAATAATGAGCAATCATCCAAACTTGTTTAACAACAAAGTGCCTCTTGACAGTTTCGTGCAGTCTTTCTAAGATTTATTTGTCCGTATCTCTTTGCTTTTTGTTTACTATACAAAAGTCTGTATAGCAAATACTTGGTTGTATTTCTGCACTACTAAAATGTCCGTATTACAATCTTCTTTATTAACATTTATTCTTTTATTTTTGCGCATAGTATTAATTAAGATTAATAGCTATGAACAGAAGAAGATTTCTATTACTTTCAATGGGTCCTATAGCAGGAGCTATGAGTTGCAAGTTGTTTGCTCGTCCTATGGACGATGATGTTCCTACAAAAGGTGATTGGCCAGGTGGGGAATCTTATAATGCTCAAATATCTCCATGTAGTGTTGTTGTGACATTATCTGGTAGTACGCTCTACATCACAGGTGCCGCTTGTGGTTCACTTGTGTCAGTATCCATTATTGGTGCAGGATTTAACTATCATGATATTTTTGCTGACCCAGATGCCAATAATATCATGATTGATCTGTCCACAGCTCTGTCAGGAGTTTACTCTCTCCACATCACCAATTTGCTTGGCGGTTATCTTGATGGCACGTTTAACCTTTAATTAGTAATTCATGAAAACGAAGTTATTATTATTTTCTTTAGTGCTGATATGTTTTGCATCTTGTAATGATACTAAGGAGTTTTTACCTGAAGATAATTCAATGACCAGGTCTGAGTTAATAAATGACGAAGTGGAAATGCGTGAGTATTCAATAAAAGAACCATATGAATTTCCGGTAAAGCCAGGAACACCTCAGTGGGCTAGCTTTACTTCTTGGCTTGAGATGTACGAATCATCTCAAATTTCAGAAGACATTCTTACGGACATAACCACGGAAGCTCTAGCTGAGACATGTCTTTCATACCCACTTGCGTTTGATTTTTTGTATGCCAATGATGAATTATTAAGAATCTCACAGACAATTGCAGATTTTAATGGACTAAACGAATTGAGCAAAAGAGAGGGTGGCGCTAAATGTTTAGTTGATGAATATGAGAAACTTGACAAATTTGCAATAAACCGTCCTCCTCATTATATAATAAAAGAATCGTATTCAATTCTTGCATATGCAGAGTTGCTTCTTTCAAACGATGTTTTTTTTACTAAATTAAATGAAGAGGACTTAAGGCATCTTTATGAGGTCACTTCTACTAAATTAGAATATAAATTGAACAACATAGATTACTTTTCTTATGTTGATCTAAAAAAATCGTTGTTGTTAAATTCGAAAATCCGTCTTAAGGTTGACAAAAATATTTCCCCCAAAGAAAAAGAATGCTTAATCAACTTTATTAGGGATTATAATAATGTAACAGTTGATGAGTTAGAAATCGTTTCCCGAGTAGCAAACGTTATGAAATAAATAGAGTATATGAAAACTATCAAACAATTATCGTTATGGAGTATGGCAACAATTGCAATCATGTGTTCTTGCCAAAAGGATGAGCCCATTGGACTCAATTATGAGAGATATTCTTTGTCTATAGGTGAAACTAGATCGGTTGATTATCTTACGACATTGGATAGTGATGAATGTATGGGTATAGTCAGGCCAACTGATTGTTATACCTACCCATATCTACCAGGTACAGATGCATGGAATGAATTACATAATCAAGGGCTCCAAGTCGTTTATGAAGCGTGCAAAATACCAGAGGATATTTTAAAGACACTTTCTACGGAAGCTGTTATTCAAGCTTTTTTCGATTTCCCTTTCATTTCTGAAATATATGCATCTAATTCTATGTTGGAAGGATTTAATAGCATGACGAATAAAAACTCTGCTTATGCCGAGATACTTAAAAGGGAAGATGTAGCAAGTACCTTGGTGGAGAGATATGTAAACTATAAAGCAGTAGGGTGCAATGCTGCAATTTACCATACACCAGAACTTGAGTTGTTACTCGCTCAGCCAGAAATATATAACATGCTTGACAAGAATCAATGTAAGGAAATTGTTAAGGAGGCGCTAAATAAAATCAGTGCACGCCTCAATTATGACCCAGAATTGAAATGGCTTCACATTAATACATGCCTTATGATGGGTAGACTGATGCTGTCAGCTGGCTATGAGGATTTTAAAGATGCTGTATCTGGCTCTAAAACGTTGCAGGAGTACTTAGATTCCCAAGATTATTCTTTCAAGGATTATGAATTAATTATCCTGTATGCAAACAATTATTAAGCAAATTTGATATGAAAAAGATCTTGATATTTTTCATCCTTGCTTTTGCAGTTAAAGCGAGTTATTTGTATTCTCAAATATATACACCTAAGGGGCATTATGTTACTGTTCTAACAAATTCAGAGTACTCTCCTGGTACTATAACTAATCTTACAAATGATTTTCAATCCACATACCCCAATGCTGAAATCTTGCAGCCTGCATCACATAGGTATAATTGTCACAGCTATGCATGGTACAGGTCGGAAGGAGGTACTGGTTATTATTGGTTGAACCAGAACCCTGATTTACATTGGTATTGGGATGATGGAAGCTATATAGAAACTACGCAATCATATGCAGAGAAAGTTTTTTATTATGATGGAGACCATTCTGCGATAATTTCTCCAACAAATTCTAGCAAATATGAATCCAAATGGGGGAGTCTGCCTTTGGTTAGACATGATCCTAATTATGTCCCTTATTCACAGCCATCTCATAGAAAATATTATCTGTGGAATATGAAAATCAATGGTTCTTCTATTATATATGGTAGCTCAAACAAAAGTTATACTATTGACCATATACCAGCTAATGCCTCGTCATTTACTTTTAGTTATAATACCCAGTTGTTGACTCTTGTGTCAACATCTGGTAGAACTGTTACAGTCAAGCCAAAAACATCAACAACTGTAGGTGACGCATATATTGCGGTTCAAATCAATTTTAATTCTGGTAGTTCTAAGACTATTAATAAGAATGTCGGGATAGGTGGACCTCATTATTCTGATGTAACATTAACAGTAACAAGAGCATCTGATGGTTTAGAAGTATACCAGTCTGGATATGGCACAGAACCTAACACGTATTACTATGGTCAAATAGCTGGACTCCCTTCTGGTTATTCTTTGACGTGGTCAAGTAATGAGTTGCAAATCATATATTCTAGTGGTAATCAGGTTTATTTCAAAACTACTTCTCTAGGTTGGGGATTACTCAATGTTTCATCAGTAAATAATTCGACAGGGGTGACAAAGCCGTTATTGGGTGCTACATTACACGGCAGAAGAGGCTCGGTTGTTGATGGCAATACTCATAATTGAGTTATTCGGCTTGTCGTAATGCCCTGCCTAGTGTGATGCTTAGATCTGATATAAATAACATTTACCTGTGAAGTATTTGCGCGACCTTTTAAGCATTGACACATGAACAATTAATGTTCTATCATATTACTAATTAAGAAAGGGAAAGAAATGCCTTTATTTTTTCTTAATAAAGCAGAAGTGCTGAAAGAAGCAGTTTTTTGGGTGGACTTCTTAAGGGAATTCAATCATATGAGTGACATACTTGCAAGAACTGAAGGTGGAAATTAAGTATAGAGACCGATGGCGTACATGATAATGGATGCGATTATAGAGAATCCTGAAAGTACGAAGATATTGAACTTTGATTCAATACGAAAGGCCTCTTTGTCATTTTGTCAAAAAAATAGTTTTCTAGCTAGTGAAAGGGGAATACATAAATAAACATTTAAAGGATAAATGCTATGCTACAACCATCTACGCTATTTACAGAAGAGATAAGGATATATCAAGAGCATATACTCAACTACGGTTATTGCCCATTTTGTAACAGAAATCTTGCTCAAGGTGAAAATGTGTATGCGGGTGAACGGGCAGATGGTTATATTTCTGTAGCATGCGAATCGTGTAAGGATATGATAAGTACATATGTCAAGAAGATTGTATATCATCCCAAGGAATACGATGTTCCAAATCGGAATGTACCTCTTTGGCGATATCAAGATTTCCCTAAGTTCGTATCTCTGCTTGATTGCGGTGAGTTGTTTTTTACAAGGGCAGATAAATTTGAAGACGTATTTGAAGGCGCCCGTGGCTTTAATTTCCAAAAGGAGGCTATCTATGATAAGTTGAAACCATCTCTCACCTTGAAGGTAAAAAGTCAGTTAAGAGCAGCGGGAATAGAAAACCCAACTGATGATGAAGTAGATAAAAAACTTATAGAAGAGACCGAGGCTTTGCTGGAAACTCAGTGGAAAAAACGAAAGGAATACTTTGTAAGTTGCTGGCACGCCAATGAACGTGAGTCAGAAGCTATGTGGAAATTGTATATAACAGCAAAAAAGCAGGGTATAGCTATTCAGACCACGATGGAACGGTTATGTTATTCGATTGGAAAAAGTGGGTTTGAAGTCGGAAAAGTGAAATACATATCTTACGATGTGCCTTTGGAAAGCGATGCAGAACCTATCTGGTATAAAAGGACAGCATTTAGTCATGAAAACGAGGTGAGGGCAATCTTTCGTGAAGTTGGGAACTGCTTAGAGGGCATGTCTGTCCGGATGGATTTAAACATGCTGATAGAGCGGGTGTATATCTCGCCATCAGCACCTAGCTGGTTTGCTGAACTGGTGAAGAGGGTGATGAACAAATATGGTCTTAATAAGCCCGTTGAATATTCAAGGCTTGATGAGAAACCGATATATTAGTAAGCAATGAAGATATTTGCATGTAAAGATTTGACAGGTAAGACTATTGGTGGTTGGAAGGTTGGGAACTTGATGGCCAGTAGCGACAAAACAGCGAAATACGCCCTGTTCTATGAGGTTAGAAATGATAGTGAAAGTGCCATTATGAAGGTTCTCAACTATGACATGTGCCATAATGGTCTTTTAGATGGTACTCATGACAGAGCATCTTTGATAGCAAGGGAGGCCAGTGCATTCCATTTTGAATCGAGCTTGGCAAAAGAGTGTACGGGGAATCACATGGGTAATGTAATAAGATACATTGATTCTGCAGATGTAGAACTGCCAGACTATTATATAAAAACGGTCTCGTACATTGTATATGAGATGTCGGAAGGTAAAATAGGCGATTTTCTCACATTTTCGTCGAAAACCGATTTTGTTGTTGATTTAGGTATGTTGGTAGAAAAACTTAAATCTCTACATCAAGTGACGAAAGGTGTCCGTCAGCTGCATTCAAAATTTATAGCTCACCATAATATCACCCCGCAGAGTGTGGAGGTGTTTGATGCCAATTCTTTGTCAAAGGTAGGTGGGCTTCAGAAATCGCGTACACATCAAGAGTTACTTCATTCTCCTGTTTCCTCCCGCTTGTTTGATGGGGATTATACTTTCGCTCCACCAGAGGCGTTTTTTAATTACAAGATGTTGGAAGATATGAGCACTTACTATCAGATTGACAATTATATGTTGGGTAATCTGATTGTATATTATCTTTCGATGATGAATCTTACCACTTTGATTAGTAATAAATGTCCTTACTCATTATGTTACTGGGCCTCAAAAGGTGCTGATTATAATGATGTGTTGCCAGCCATCATGGCCGCTTTTAACCAGTCAATAGAAGAAATCAAGAGCTCAATTTGCGTAGAGGAACTCCGTGAACCAATTGCACAAATTATTGAGGGCTTATGCCACCCAGTACCAGAAAGAAGGGGCTACCCTGGAAGATTTAATAAACCACTAGCTAATGCAGATTTACAGCGAGTCCTTTCCAAACTGGATGTGTTATACAACAAGGCTCAGCTTATTCTTTACGCAAGGAAAAAGTAGATATGGCGATTTTTTTTGATGACGAGGAACGTAATATGCTTCCATTGTGGCGCAGCTATGATGATATAAGTCTGACGCGCGAGATGGATTATTCGGGAAAGAAGATGTTGTCTATGCGTTTCGATCTCTTTGGTAGTTTCATTGAGGCATGGAAAGCCAAACAGACCGTAGTAACTGCTGCTGATTTGGTGAATGCCGGCGTGGCAAGTGGTAATACTTGTCACGTGGAAGTAATGAATGCAGCTGATTTTATGCTTAACAATGCAGACCAATGTACAACTCTAGCTTTGGAAGTGGCAGAATCAATAATAAATACCCCTCGAGTAATACTGCCAAACAGTCTTTTAAAGTCAAAGAAATTTGAAGATACTGCGACAAACCTTATCAAGGGTTTGGTAGAACAGGAGCAGATGACAAAAGCCCGTATTGGCATGCTTCGGCACCAACTTAGAGAACATTGTTATGATCCTGTGGCCTATTGTGAATTAGCTAGATGTTATGCCAATCTTGGTATGATCGACAAGGCAGAAACGTATATGAATTACGCAGTCTACCTAGCACCTACAAGCCGGTTTATAGTGAGATGTGCAGCCCGTTTTTTTGTGCATAAGGGTGATTTGGATAGAGCAAAGAATGTTCTTTTGAAGAGTGGTAGGGTGAAAATGGACCCATGGATAATGTCTGCGGAAATTGCTGTTGAATCTGTTATGGAAAGAGCGTCTCGATATGTGAAAGATGGTCGACAGTTGGCGCTTTCTGGAAATGTGTCAGCTTTCAGCACCAGTGAACTTTGTTTTGCGATTTGCAAAGTTGATTTGGACTATGGAAAACGTAAAGATTCGAGAAAGATGTTTGAGAAAGGCATCATAGAGCCTAATGACAACTGTTTGGCGCAGGCAGAGTTTTTTGCCAAAAATGATTGTAATATAAAATTGGATTTGTCTGCGTATAGCTGTTTACCCCATAAACATGAGGCAGATACGCGTAAAGCTTATGAAACGGGGAAATATGAAGAAGCTTTTATTTCTTCGCTGAAATGGATGCAGGATTACAGATTTGAACAACGCCCTATTGCATTTGCTTTTGATATCTCTTGTATTTATCTAAAAAGGTATGATTTTGCTATTGAGGTGGAAAAGAAAGCCTTAGCATTGACTCCCAATAATCCTACAGCTGTCAATAATCTGGCATACGTCATGGGATTGTCTGATAGGCTAGATGAGGCTGAAGCCTATCTCTCAACAATAAACTACCAGAAATATTTAGATAAAAAGGATACTACCGGTGCAATATGCCTCGTAGCCACCTGTGGCCTTCTTGAATATCGAAAAGGCAATGTTAATGAGGGTCGTAAGATGTATAATATGGCAATTCAAGCAGCAAAGAAACATAAAGATAATGGACTTGCCGCAAAGGCAAGGCTGAACATGATACGCGAGGAGGTGCATAACGTCAAAGAGTATGATGGGAACATTCTGAATGAGTTAGAAAGTCTAGAAACCGATAGTATTAGAGAGACAGAACAATTAAAGAAGGATATTCTAGAAGAGGTAAAGAAGAGATCTTAGGTTTGATGATTTAAGCATCTTGATGTAAAGGGGATGAGAGATGGTTGGTCTGCGGAGGAATTATGAAAAAACGAAAATAAGGTGACGTAACACCCATTTAGTCGGTTATTTTATTAACCCCTATTTAAAATATCCATGGATGTTTTTTGTCGTATTTATCGGGGAGTATTCAAACCTAAACCGGTCACTAGGATGGCCATTTTTTGTGGTTGTTTCGTAACGGCTTGATAACCATTTTGTGAATTTAGTTATCAAATGAATGCCATTAGAAATAGGATTCAATTAATAACCCATTTTCAAATTATTGCAGGCATGGCAACGGATTATTACACGTCTAATGACCGATTTGTGTTAAAACTCTTAAGCTTCTTACTTCTAAATCTCATAGAGGGGGGGCACACTATTCATTTTTGATATAGGGTTGTCCCAATCATAGCTTTAACTATTTTCTTATATCCACGTTCAAATTTCTTCTTATCTTTCTCTGTCATCATCCTCTCCCATTTGTTCATAACATAGAGTCGGTACGAATCGTACTGGGTAACTATTTTCTGAGCCTTTCTTACATGTTTTAGGTAACTGTATAACAGGTTGTGAAATTGCACATGATCTTTATATGACCATGAAGCAACTAATATTAGCATATCATAGTCTATAACCAGCAAATCACCTATTTGTTTCTCATGTGCTTTAAGAATTTCACTCCCTAATATTCTCAGCTTTAACCTTTGATTCATGAGATAATTGATCCCTCGCACGCCAAACAAACGACTGTTGACAACCATAATAGGATGAACGATGACCTTCCCCTTACCATAGTATTCCTTCCAAGGGTGTTTCCCTGTAAAGAAATCCTCCATATTGTTCACAAGTTGTGGCAAGCCTTTATTCCTTCCTCCTGTCTTCTTTTCTTTATTTAGTCTATCATCTATGAAATTCATCAGCAAGTTCATATTTTCACCATCTGCAGCTTCCCTTTGCACCCTCATATCTTTATATTCAAACAAGAACAAATGATGTCTGGTTTTGATAGCGGCATCAGGTGCCGATTGCTGAGCCCCAAAACAATAATCATTATATATTCTGATTCGTTTGTCGCCGATAATCTGTCTAACCAATCCATAGAACAATTTTTTCTCGGAGAACTCTTTAGTTAGCAAATTCATGATAGCATTGTCTGAAAGAACCTTTTTCAAGTCTTCCTTTACACTCCACCAAAATCCGTCATATATAAGATGTGAGTAGTATGGTTGTGAAGCTATCAAATACTCATCGTCTGACATCTTCAAAATGGGACACTTTTTGAAACAGGTATTATCCAACAATTCCTGCTCCGTAAAAATGGAAATCATCTTCTCTGTGTCCCAGATGTCAATACATTTATCTGATACATAATTTACAAATTCGTTCCACAGCTTTATCGCATCGGTTTCAACATAGTCCTGTTTACGAACATAGTATAATCCTTCCTTGAAGTTTTCTTTATCTTGATAAACAGCAAGGGGCATCTGGGCCAATAGCATATAGCTGAACTCATTTTGGAATCCATATCTATTAACCACTCGTTTTATTGCTTCTCCCACTTCTTTATGTTCTTTCCCAAATTCACATAATGCAATATATTTCAACATCTGTGCTTTCTCCAGTTCCTTTTTGTTTTCACCGAACAGATCAAGATTTAACACATCTTGTTGCATGATGATTTTGGCATCGCGTATTTCTATTTCTCCGTCTATCTTTTCCAGAACATCCTTCTCTCGCTTCATTTCAATACTGTTTTCTGTCAGTATAGCTTTCAGCAGTGCCTCGTAAGCTTCAAAACTCTCTCCAATACCGGCAAACTCATTGGGCAACATCAATACTTTCCTCAACAGCCTGTACAATGCCTGGTGATTTATCAGCGTAAGCCATGTTCCCTGATAGATTCCCTCTAATCGCTTCAACTTACTGTAGTGTTCTTTAACCTCGCTCTTCTCTTTGTAATCTTGAAACATCACCTGTAACCCCCGTTCTGCATCCATCGAGAAACTGTCAAAACAATCCACACTGATCATGTGAATTACGCCTTCTACCAGCCACCGCTTATTAATACCTACGAGATAGTCCTCTGACTTTTTCACGCTTTCATCATAGATATCAGCAAATTCCACAGTCTTTGTCACATACGAATTATACCCCAACTTCTTGGGATGTTTAATAACAGTGGCCAGAACCTCATTAATTAGTTCCTCTCCACCTATCATCTTCTCACCTTTCATGAACACACCAAATGACATTGTCTGGTTCATGATATTCGTTGTATAGTCACCCACAAAGAGAGTCTTTGTATTAAAACATGTCTTCTGGAAATATCGCACGAAATAATGAAGGAAACCATATTTCTTGAAGTTGTGCTTGTAGGTAATGAGCATGCCTAAATCAGTTAACACCAATGGGCAAACTCTACTAACTTCCACATTTTGACGCGTGCACTCTTCAAACATCCTTCTGTTCAAGTAATTCTTCCATCCACTATCCACGTGTCTAGTGTCTGCCAGAACAAGCACTAAGTATATTTTGCTGCCTTCATCAGCTTTCTTATCCCATTCAAACAGACCGTCTTGTATCCTTTTGGCATTCCTTACCAACTGACCAACACCCTTATAACGCCATTTGTTTTTCTCTGTATCTAGATACCCAACAAAATCCTTATCGATCTCATCTATAAGTTGCTTTGTCGTTCCATCTGCCTTTATTTCTTTTGGTATCCTGACATCCTTACATTCAAAGAGTATAATATCTTTGCCATCACGGATATAGAAGTCTGGTGGTGAACTCAATTTCTTTTCAGGAATCAGTGACTTACATTCTTTGTCAGTGAGAGATAGCCAGCCAAACGAAGCAGCCACCTCTTTTAAGCAATTAACAAGAACGGTTTCCTCAGAGAATTCAGTGGTAAATATCCTATTAAAACCCTGAAGGTCATTTCCATGCTTACTTTGCCACAATTCATTAAAATCAAAATACAATCCATCGAACATCCTCTTTATCATAAATGAAACGTCTATGACAGCATATTCGTGAGGTGCAATCTTGATGAATGGTCTTTTCCTGAAAGCCTCATAATCTATATTGTCCGTCAGTGGTATTGCTTCATGGATATCAATGGAGTCCTTATTGACTATCTCTTCTGATAATAGTCCATCAACATCCTCCAGTTTTTCAAATTCTATCACACCCGTTTTATCCCTAGCCAAAGCTTGAATGCTAAAATATGTAGTTACATAGTCATTCCATGTTGACAATTGGTATTTATCCAGGAAAACCTCAAGTAGGTCTTTCAGTTGCGGATGATTTGCTACGAATCTGAAAAACTTGACTGTTCTGCTTGCTTGATTTCTGACCAATTCATCCAATTCTGATTTCTCATTGAAGAAATCCTGATATGAATATCTTGACATCAAGAGGCTAGCGATATATAGCTCCAAATCTTCTTCTTTCTTATACGGTAGTTCGCCTTGACTACGGTTAAAAGTTAATTCATTGGCAGTCATAAACGCCTTATAAAGATTCCTCTCTAATACAGCAATCTCATCCGTGCTATCACTTTCATGCATCGCCATTATATATTTCAGCAATAGTAGAGGTGTTTCACAACCTGTCGCATATGTCATAGGCTGTTTTTGATTCGCCATTTCCATAGCATAATATTGCTTATATCGATGAATCACATCATGCAATTGGTCCAAGTTGTTCTCACCGAAGAAGAATCTCGGGACATCTATTGGGGTTGTTTCCGCATCTATAAAATCGGGGTTATAAAAAGGCTTTCCTACAAGTTTATTATACATATTAGAGCACAACCTGACAGCCCAGATTCGTGGTAATCCTGCAAGGAGTTTCTCAAGGGAATACATTTTCTTACCTGGGTACAACTGTTTGTATCCTACTATTCCGGCCAATTTAGCTTGATTATATACAGCCATATTATTTTACGAATTCAAAAAAGAATATATATCTTCTTTATATTCTGTAGCCGCCTTGAAGCCTCCAATAAATAACATCAGACAACCATTTAATGAAACCATCGGACCTGTTCGATCATAGTCTTGAAAACACATCACAGCTTCATCAAATTGAGTTTTACCAGTCATACGACAAAGAAAATATCCTAGTTCGTTATTAAAGTCCGCCTCATATACCCATTTTCGCATCATTTCTTTTATAACACCCGATATCTGTTCGTGATCTGTGATTTTTGTAATTTCCTCATTGTCATATATTGGCCACCAGTCAATTAAAACAATTCGCTTATTTTCACCGTGTATTAACTCCATACGTTCGATCACATGATTCATATATACATCGCCAAAAGAGTATCCAACTAAAAGTAGGCTATTGTTTTTGAGTACGCAGTTAAATAAATGCCCGTGATAGAAATCAAATGGTACAATATTAAGTTTATCGTTCTTTCGTAGGCCAGTAATAATTGGTGTACCAACCAACTGTTCTCCCGCTTGGTTTGACTTGAAACTTTTTGTCGAACCAATATAGCGTCCACGAACTTTCTCATAAGAATCATACTTATACATATCATGGAAATCATATTTCAGCAATTCCCGCTTGTATACTTCTCTTTCATAACGTTGGTCAAAAAACTCTATACATCCATGCAGATGACTCATTGTTGACCATCCATTTGCATTTTCCCAAAGTTTTTTAGGTATGAAATGTTGAAAGTCTTTCTGACCTGGGATGCTATCGAAACCATCTTCACAATGGTCAAGGCTATGCTCAATTGTGGTGTCATAATTAAGATTGAACACATCCCAGCAGCCACTAAATCCTCTCCAGAAGTCTCTGTACCACTTATTAAAGCTCTCATCAGCAAGGAAAGGCGCATTATAAGTATCAATAATATCCATTACCTTCAGTAGGAAGTGATGCATTGCTTGCCTTACATTGTCAACATCCATTTCTTGTTTCGGACTCACAAAGGGAGCAAAAACAGGGTATGTAGTTAGATTCTTCGGAGGGTTATCTGGGTATTTCCATACATATCCATATGCATACCACATCTCTAGCACATGAAACAACATCTCAAAATGGGGTTCTCTGGGATAATTTCGTTTCAATACACTATAAGCATCTGCTATCTCCGTGATTTCCTTTCCAGAAACAGGATTGGTCTCTTTAATGCCTATTACTTCATTGGTAATATACTTTGTACTCGGTTTTTGAACTCCTTCTGGTAAATCAAAGTCCAAAATGGATCCTGCTCCTACTAAAGCTGTTATTCTCTTCTCTTTTTCCATAGTTATAAATGTCTAAATTAGTTCCTCTCGAAAAGGGAAATCATAATACTTCGCCCAACTTGTTTCTCCAGCTCCAACAAGTGCGCTTACAAAATATAGTTGCTCTATGATTCCTAATAAATGCTTTACAGAAGTGTTAATGCATATTTTTGTTGTTATTCCAACATTCTATTCTATCAGCTATCTCTGGCAGCTTGTCTTTGGTGAATACAGGATCTTGTATGCCCTGCTTCTTCTGGGAACGATAGTCGTTCAGCAGTCGGAAAGCATATTTGCCTAAACAGATGATGGCAATGAGGTTGCAGGCAGCAAGGCAGGCCATGCAGACATCACCGATGTTCCACACAATATCCAAACTGGCAATGGCACCGAAGAGTACCACGATGCCGGCAGAGAATACACGGTAGATGTTCAGGGCACTCTTCTTAGGGGTGAGGAAGCGTATGTTGGCCTCACCATAATAGTAATTGCCGATGATACTGCTAAAGGCAAAGAGGAATACGGCAATGGCAACAAACACAGGGCCTGTAGAGCCAATCTCATTCTGTAGCGACACTTGTGTCAAGGCAATGCCGTTGAGGCCACTGCTTTGGTAGTCGCCACTGAGCAGGATAATGAAGGCGGTGCAACTGCACACCAACAAAGTGTCGGTAAACACACCTAATGCTTGGATCAGTCCTTGCTTGACTGGATGTGACACATGGGCTGTGGCTGCTACATTAGGAGCAGAACCTTCACCTGCTTCATTGCTGAAAAGTCCTCGTTTGATACCTGTCATCATGGTGGCACCCAAAGTACCTCCGGCAAACTGTTCTATGCCGAAAGCCCCTTTAACAATCTGCATCAGGATATCAGGCAAGATGGCAATATTCAGTATTACTACCGTGATAGCCAGCAGGAAATAGCCAACTGCCATCAGTGGAACCAGTATGCTACTTACTTTGGCGATGCGGTGTATGCCGCCAAATACTACTGCCAATGCCATGGCGGCAGTGAAGACACCCATCCACAACGGACTCACACCAAAAGCTTGTTGCATGGCACTGCAGATAGTATTGCTCTGGATGGAGTTGTAGGATAGACCAAAGGTAATGGTGATGAGGACGGCAAATAGGGCTGCCATCCACTTGAGGCGCATACCTTTTAATATATAATAGGCAGGACCACCAATGAACGAGTCTTTGTGCTGTTGCTTAAATAGCTGTGCCAAGGTGGATTCTACGAATGCCGATGCCGAGCCTATGAGGGCGATGATCCACATCCAGAACACAGAGCCTGGGCCTCCGATGGTGATGGCAGTGGCCACACCTGCCAGGTTGCCTGTGCCTACTCGGGTAGCTACCGATACAGCAAATGCCTGGAAAGAAGAGATGTGCCTCTCGCCCTTCTTGGCGAAGGTAGAGTCGGTGAGCAGGCGTACCATCTCACGAATCATGCGGAACTGCACAAAGTGTGTCTTCCAGGTGAAAAACACGCCACAGCCAATGAGTAACGCCACCAGGAGATAGGTCCAGATAACATCACTCACCACCAGTATGTTCTGGTTCAAGGTGCCTTCTGCAGCAAATATGTCGGTCCATGAACTTGCCATATCGCAGGTAAAGGTAATGCTTTTATTTGATATTTCTCTTGGGTATCTGCAGGTTTATTTGTACTTTCGCATCTGATATGATTGACCAGGCTACTGTAGATAGGATACTTGATGCTGCCCAAATAGTGGATGTGGTGTCTGATTTTGTCACGCTGCGCAAGCGTGGCGTCAACTATGTGGGCCTGTGTCCGTTCCATGACGACCGTACGCCGTCATTCTCTGTTTCACCTGCCCGTAACATCTGTAAATGCTTTGCCTGTGGCAAGGGTGGCAACCCTGTCCATTTCATCATGGAGCACGAGCAGATTACCTATACGGAAGCACTGAAATACTTGGCCAAGAAATATGGCATCGAGGTGAAGGAACGTGAACTGAGCAACGAGGAACGTCAGGCTCAGAACGACCGTGAAAGTGCCTTTATCGTCAATCAGTTTGCACGTGACTACTACCATGATATCTTGTTGAATAACCCTGACGGACGTAGCATTGGACTGGCTTATTTCCGCAACCGTGGTTTCCGTGACGACATCATCGAGAAGTTCCAGTTGGGTTATGCCTTGCAGCAGCGTGATGCCTTCCCCAAGACGGCAATAGCCAAGGGCTATAACGAGAAATATCTTACCTCATATGAGACGAAGGTAAAGGTAAACGACCGTGACGAAACGGTGATGAAAGGTACGGGCATATGTTACAAGCGTGACGACGGACAGCTGGTGGATCGTTATGCCGGTCGTGTTATCTTTCCTTGGATCAGTCTGAGTGGCAAGGTCGTTGCTTTTGGTGGACGCTTGCTTGACTCACGCACCAAGGGTGTGGCGCAGAAGTACGTCAACTCCCCTGACTCTGAGATATTCCACAAGGAGCGTGAGCTCTATGGCATCTTCCAGGCAAAGAAGGCCATTGTGAAAGAAGACTGCGTCTATATGGTTGAGGGTTATACCGATGTGATTTCCATGCACCAGTGTGGGGTGGAGAATGTAGTGGCCAACTCAGGTACTGCCCTCAGCAAGTATCAGATTAACATCCTGCATCGTTTCACCAATAATATTATATTGCTTTATGATGGTGATGAGGCTGGTATCCATGCTGCTACCCGAGGCGCAGAGATGCTGTTGCAGGAAGGTATGACGGTGAAGGTGTGTCTGTTGCCTGACGGTGACGATCCTGACTCTTTTGCCCGTAAGCATACTGCCCAGGAGTATCGTCAATTCATCAATGATAATGCTACAGATTATATCCGTTTCAAGACTGGTTTGTTGCTGCGTCAAGCAGGTAACGATCCGTTGAAGCGAGGTGATGCTATCCGTGAGGTTACTAAATCTATTGCCATCATTCCTGAAGCCATCATGCGTGATGTGTTTATCAAGGAGGCTGCCGATATGTTGGGCATCGAAGAGAAACGCATGGTGGGCTATGTGGCAGACCAGCGTAAGGCTAACCGTGATGCGGAGGAGAAACGTAAGGCTGTCGCTGCTCAATCACCTCAAGCGGCTCAAGACCGAGATGCATCGCAAGGCCCTGCACCTTTAAATCCTGCATCTTCTCAACCTGAGATGCCTGATACTCCGCCAATGCCGTCTATTGATGATCTGCCTGATGGTGATATGAGTCTTACTGGGGAGCAGAGCCAGACAGATAATGATCAGTCGATGAAGGTCAATAGTCAGTTTGCCAAAGCTCTATACAAATACGAGCTCCATGTCATGCAGTTGGTGGCGCGCTATGGTGAGAAAGTTATGTGCGAACTGACCGATGAGGAGGGTAACAAAACACCTGTTACCGTGATTGATTTCGTACACTCTACCTTGGAGCAAGATGATATGGTACTGACTAACCCGCTGTTTCGTGAGATGTTGAAACTGGCGGTGGAACACCAGCACGATACTGATTTTTGTGCCGAGCGTTATTTCATCAACCATCCAAATACCGCCATTAGTCAGATGGCATTGGAATTGGTGAGCGAGCGTTATCAACTGAGCAAGTATCACTCCAAGTATCAAACCATTGTGGCTGATGAAGAACGATTGCAGGATTTGTCGGCTGAGATCACTATCAGCTATAAATATGCCATTGTCAATGAATCATTGAAAGAAGTGCTGAGTCAGCTGCAAGACCCAACCATAGCTACCAATAGTTTGAAATGCGCACAGACCATCAAGCGTTATACCGAGTTGAGGGAAGTGCAAGCTGTACTGGCCAAGCGCTTGGGTGAGCGTGTAGTCTTGACGTTCTAAGTATTGTCGTAGATTGCTTTATCTTCTAATCAGGTTCATGAATTCTTCACGCGTCTTTGCCTGATTGAAAGCTCCTGTAAAGTCTGATGTTGTAGTAATTGAATTCTGTTTCTCTACTCCCCGCATCTGCATGCACATATGTTTAGCCTCTACTACCACCATTACACCCAGTGGATTCAATGTTTCCTGGATACATTCCTTGATTTGTGAGGTCATGCGTTCTTGCACTTGCAGGCGATGAGAATAGATATCTACCACACGGGCAATCTTGCTTAGCCCTGTGATGTAGCCGTTAGGAATGTAGGCAACGTGCGCCTTGCCGAAGAAGGGTAGGAGGTGGTGCTCGCAAAGAGAATAAAAGTCGATATCTTTCACAATCACCATCTGGCTGTAGTCTTCCTTGAACTTGGCTGAGTTCAGTACTTCATGGGGATCAATGGCATAGCCACCTGTGAGCGTCATCATGGCTTTAGCCACACGCTCAGGTGTCTTCAGCAGTCCTTCACGGTCGGTATCTTCACCCATCAAGGTGAGAATACGTTTGATATGTCCCTTCAGTTCTTCCAACTCAGGCGTTTCCGCCACAAATTCCTTTTCTAACATGCTTTGGTTTAAGTTTAATTGTTGATGGTCAAAGTAATTTGGTCTCTTACAATAGATACTTCCTTGAACACACCCGTTTTCTTGAGCTGGCGCATCATGGCGTCGGCCTCCTCAATGCTGGCAAAATTACCTACACGACACAGCCAGCGTGGTGATACGAAGTAAGCATAAACCTGTGCATCTTGGAAATACTGCCTTACTTTGCTTGCCATGCTCTGTGCTTCGTTGCGTGAACGACTGGTGTTGTTGCCGGCATAAACCTGCACACGATAACCTTGGCGTTTCAGCTCTTTCTTCTCGCCAACCTTGACTGTGCTGGCTGCTGTCGAACCACCTACCAATGCGGTAATCTTGTCATCTTGATGAATGGTTACCTTGCCTTGTCCTACTGCATCGGTTTGCAGACTCTTTACGATGTCACGCTGCGCGAATGCCGACATAGTCAAAGCAAACATGCATAAAATAATTGTGGTTATTCTTTTCATTTTTCTTTTTGTAATATTGTTTCCCGCCAGACGGCGGGAAACAATAGTTGTTTTATTTCTTCCAAGCGTCGATGATACCCTTGAAATCAGCGCACTTCAGAGAAGCGCCACCAATCAGACCACCATCGATGTCAGGCTTAGCAAACAGCTCAGGAGCGTTGCTTGCCTTGCAGCTACCACCATAGAGGATAGAGGTGTCATCAGCTACCTTTGCACCATACTTGTCAGCTACGCAGCTGCGGATGTATGCATGGATTTCTTCTGCCTGCTCAGCAGTAGCGGTCTTGCCGGTACCGATAGCCCAGATTGGCTCGTAAGCGATGATAATCTTAGCAAAGTCCTCAGCGCTCAGGTTGAATACTGAACCTTCCAACTCAGCCTTTACTACCTCGTTCTGCTTGTTAGCTTCACGCTCTTCCAGGCTCTCGCCAATGCAGAAGATAACTTTCAGACCGTTAGCCAATGCCAGCTGTACCTTCTCCTTCAGGATTTCAGGAGTCTCCTTGTAGTACTCACGACGCTCAGAGTGGCCCAGGATTACATACTGTGCGCCAGTGCTCTTTACCATCTCAGCAGATACTTCGCCAGTATAAGCGCCCTTTACCTTGTCAGCGCAGTTCTCAGCACCCAGACCAATAACCTCCTGGTTCAGGAACTGAGCTACAGTTGCCAGGTGGATAAACGGAGTGCAGATTACCACGTCGCAGTTAGGTTTGTCTGCGGTCAGTACTTCGTTCAACTCTTTAGCCAAAGCTACACCTTCTTGCAGGTTCATGTTCATCTTCCAGTTACCTGCTACAATTTTCTTTCTCATACTTTTTTTAATTAATTTGTTATAATTCTTTTTCTTGTTCTTTTTATTGAATATTCTGTCAATCAGTATTATCAGCAGCAGCGGTACGATGTACCACAAGCCTACTATTCCTAAGGTATGAAGGTCGTTCACCTTCTTCATTTGTCCCAGAGGTAACTCCTCCAGTCTGCCAGTCAAGTCATACTCATCAGGCATCTGCGAGTCGGCCCACTTATTCAGCACCACACCTTCCTTGATGAGCATCAGACCGGGGTTGCTGCGCACCATTGTCTTCAGGGTGATATCGTCCATGATGCAGAACGGATATTCTGCTCCTGTACGGTCACGCCATAGCTCGATAGCTTCTGCCGATGACGATGACAAGGCATAAAACTTATACCCATTCTCCTGGCAGTATTCATACAGCTCGTTGATCAGGTCGATGTTCCGCTCATCAGCTTCCTCCGTACGGTGTGCCACCAGCAAGAAGGTATAACCCGGATCGTCCAGCACCTCGTCGGTAATGTCTTCACCCGTCTCAAGACTTTCCATTACGAAGTCATGGATGGGGGGCTCATAACCCTTTTCCACCACCACCGTCTCAGCACTGACAAATGTCCAGGTACTGTCGGGGTAGTTGTCCACTGTGAATGTTTGCGTCACGCCATCCTTCTCCATGATGAAGCGTGTGTCAAAGATCGTAGGTTTAGCACCCTCAGGTATCTCCATCCCCTCACGTATGTTGTTGCCTATCTTATAGGGGCGGAAATCTATAATGGGCAGCGTTGCTAAACAATAGCCTGCCAGTACAAAGGCAAATACTATACAATAGTTCGACAAGGTCCACTCCATCTTCTTGGTCAGGAACCTTACCATGTTCCAGGGCGTGATAATCAGCACTATGGCACAGCTCAACAACACCACATTCTTGCCAAACGTCTGCCAGTTGGTCAGCACCAGCGCATCACCGAAGCATCCGCAATCGCTGATGGGGTTGGTCAGAGCCAGGTAGAATGTCAGCGGTGTCATCACCAGCATGATCAGCAGCGCCAGTCGGGTTGTCAGGCGTCGCTTGATGCCCAGCAGGAGGTGCATACCCACTGCAAACTCCAGTACCGCCAGCAATACCGACATAAGTAATGGCACTATGTCGGGCAGCAGTTGCTGCATGCCGAATGCCGTGAGGTAATCCAGGATCTTGTAGTAGGTGCCCAGCGGGTCAACAGCTTTTACAAAGCCTGAGAACACAAAGGTAGCTCCCAGGATAAAGCGGCATATATTCACTGTCCACTTCCAAGCTCTGCTATTTTGCCACTTAGCCCTCAAAGCTCAGTTTAATCAATCCAAAGACCGAATAGTTAATCATATCCATATAGTTGGCATCCACGCCTTCTGATACCAATGTATTGCCTGCCAAGTCCTCAATCTGCTTGGTACGGTTGATCTTCATCAGAATCAAGTCGGTATACGATGTAATCCGCATGTTGCGCCATGCTTCATCATAGTCGTGGTTCTTTGCCAGCATCAGATCCAAGGTACGTTTGGCATACTTGTCGTACAGCTCGATGGCCTGCTCCACACTGATGTCCTCGTGCTCTGCATAGCCCAACTCCAACTGGATAAGGGCAATGATGCCATAGTTCACAATGCCCATGAACTCAGGCTTGATGCCTTCGCCCACCATCGACACACCCTTCACCTCAAGGGTCCTGATGCGATTGGCTTTGATGAATATCTGGTCGGTCACCGATGCAGGACGCATGATGCGCCAAGCTGCTCCATAGTCGTGGAGCTTCTTCACATACAAGTCTCTGCATTCAGCAATTACTTGCTCAAACTGTGCCTTAGTATCTTTCATGTCTTATAAATTTGGTACAAAGATAGTGAATTAGTAGGATATATAAAAAAAGAGTGCTCTAATTTATATTAAAGCACCCTTCTTATAACTAAAAAACATTTTATTATGAGCATCTGAGCACTTGCCCAATGCGCAAAACAGTCTTGGTGGTTATGCCGTTCAGCCTGCAGAGCTGGTTAACGCTCACGCCTTGCTTGCTGGCAATCTTAGACAGTGTGTCACCATTCTTAACCTTGTAGTAAACACCTTTGCCGTCGGCAGTCGCTGTGCTGGCTGCTGATCTGGAGGTACGTTTGGTAGGTTGTTTCTTGAATACATGTGTGTACTTGTCGCCCGTCACATCCTGTTTCTCGAAATCAAACATGAGGGCAGGATTGATGGCTACACCCAAGAAACGGGTTTCGAAATGCAGGTGAGAACCTGTTGAGCGACCGGTATTGCCACCCAAACCAATTACATCACCGGCACGTACCAACTGGTCTTCCTCAACCAATTGCTTTGACAGGTGTCCGTAAACGGTTTCCAATCCGTTGTCATGACGGATTACGATATATTTACCATAACCTCTGCGGCCTTGATCTTTTACAATACGTATCCTGCCATCGAAAGCAGAACGGATGGTATCACCTACATTCACCTTGACATCCAGACCATAGTGGGCACGGCGTCTGCGAGGACGGTAGCCAAACACATCATTGATCTTGGTGTTAGGAGTAGGCATGCAGAAACCTGTCAGGTCAAAGGTGTAGGTCTCGGGTATGACAGCATTGGCATAAGCATTCACGAATTCATTGTCCCATGACTGGTAAATATCCAGGCTGGGGAATTCTTCCTGCTCTGCTAGAATGGCCTTCTGAAGTGCCAGTGAATCAACGCTTTTCAACTTAACATCCACAGGTGCCTGACGTGCAATCAGGTCTTGTGCGGAAACACCCATGCTACACAAACAAGTAGCTGCTAATATGATAGTCTTTACGAAACGAATATGCATAAATTCCTTATTTTGATGCCTTTTCAAATGGCACCATTCTTCCACTAATTGCGCAAAGTTAAGGTATTTTATTCTTACAGACAAAATTTTTAAAGATAAAAAGGCTAAAACATGCTTAATAACATATTAACTGATGGCCGACCAGTTGACATTTGTCTTACGTAAGTTCTTAAGTTGACGCCACAGCAACTCATATTTTGGCAGTTCACACGTAGGGTCTTCTTCTACAATGCGTTCCGCCACATCACGCGCCAATTGCAGTATTTGTCCGTCGCGTGCCAGGTCGGCAATCTTAAGGTCGAACGCCATACCGCTCTGCTGTGTTCCCTCTAAGTCACCAGGCCCACGCAACTTCAAATCGGCTTCAGCAATTTCAAATCCGTCATTGGTGCGTACCATGATTTCTATGCGTTTTCTGGTGTCTTCTGCCAGTTTGAATCCTGTCACCAGGATGCAATAGGACTGGTCAGCACCTCGTCCTACACGCCCTCTCAACTGGTGCAACTGCGACAGTCCGAAGCGCTCGGCATTCTGTATCACCATTACCGAGGCGTTGGGCACGTTTACGCCCACCTCAATCACCGTGGTAGCTACCATGATTTGTGCTTCACCGCGCACGAAGCGTTGCATCTGCTCGTCTTTCAGTGCAGGTTTCAT
This sequence comes from uncultured Bacteroidales bacterium, assembly GCA_902779085.1. GTDB lineage: Bacteria > Bacteroidota > Bacteroidia > Bacteroidales > Bacteroidaceae > Bacteroides. The sequence goes on from CACYZY010000009.1 coordinate 76,463, forward strand.
CTGTCCGTGCACCTGGCACACCGTCAGGTCGGGGAAGTCATCACATACCTGTGAATAACCTTCCACCAGGTTCTTCAGGTCAATCTTCTCGCTCTCTTTGATGAGCGGATAGACGATATAGATCTGTCTGCCCTCGTTCACCTGTTTGCGAATGAAAGCGTTCAGCTGCTGTCGGCGGTTGTCAAACTGATGCAGGGTGGCGATAGGCTTGCGTCCTGGAGGCAGCTCGTCTATTACCGAAACATCCAGATCGCCATACAGCGTCATCGCCAAGGTGCGTGGGATAGGGGTGGCAGTCATCACCAATACATGAGGTGGTTGTGTACTCTTTGCCCATAGTCTGGCACGTTGCGCCACACCAAAGCGGTGCTGCTCATCAATCACAGCCAGTCCGAGGTGCGCAAAGTTCACGCCATCCTCTATCAGGGCGTGTGTGCCAATCAGGATGTGCACATCACCACTCTGCAATCCGCTGAGTATCTCCTCACGCTTCTTGCCTTTGATGGAGCCAGTGAGCAGCTCTACCCGCACACCCAGTCCGTCCATCTGATGGCACAGCGTTTCATAGTGCTGGTTGGCCAGTATCTCGGTAGGCGCCATCAGACAAGCCTGGTAGCCGTTGTCGAGTGCCAGCAGCATGCTCATCAGTGCCACCATCGTCTTGCCGCTGCCCACATCGCCTTGCAACAGTCGGTTCATCTGTTTGCCACTGCCCATGTCGGCACGTATCTCACGCAGCACCCGCTTCTGGGCATTGGTCAGTTCAAAAGGCAGATAGTCACGGTAGAAAGTATTGAAGAATGCACCCACGTGGCGGAATACATACCCCCTGAATTTCCTGCGTCGGTCACTGGCATAGCGCAGTATGTTGAGCTGCACATAGAACAGTTCCTCAAATTTCAGACGCAGCTGAGCCTGACGCAGGGCGTCGTTGTTCTGCGGGAAATGAATGTTGCGCAGCGCATCGTTGAGCGGCATCAGGTGCAACTGGGCTATGATCTCCGGCGTGAGTGTCTCTGGCAATGTCTCTCTCAGCAACGGCATCGCGTTCTGCATCATCTTCTCGATGGCGTGCGAGTTGAGGAAGCTGCGCTTCATCTTCTCCGTGGTGTTGTAGTAAGGCTGCATGCCCATGCTCGTCAACTGCACCTCCGATGCAGGGTCCAGGTCGGGATGGGCAATGTTTACCCTGCCGTTGAACACGCTTGGCCTGCCAAATACAATGTATTCCTGGTGCACCTTGTAGCGGCTCACCACATATTTGATGCCTTGAAACCAAATCAGGTCGATGAAGCCAGTGCCGTCGGTAAAGTGGGCGATGAGTCGTTTGCCCCTGCCTTCACCGGCAGTCTCAAAAGCGGTTATCTGCCCACGAACTTGGATGTAGGGCATATCGCCCGTCACCTCATTGATGGGGTAGATCTTGCTCCTGTCAACATATTTGTAGGGGAAATAATACAACAGGTCGTGCACTGAATGTATGTTCAGTTCCTTGGCGAGCATGGTGGCGCGTTGCGGCCCCACGCCACTGATGTATTTCACGTCCAGTTGCTCAATCATTCGGTTTCTCTTTGGAAGAAGCTTTTATTTAGCCAACACCTCTGCGATTTTGAGGTCAAACGGTGTGGTAATCTTAATGTTCTCGCGGTTGCCTTCAGCCAGCACGACAGGAATGCCCATTGCTTCCACTACCGATGCGTCATCGGTAAAGGCATTGGTATAAGGTTGCTCATAGGCACGTTTCAGCAGATTTACACTAAATACTTGCGGTGTTTGTACCAAGCGGTACGCATTGCGGGGAACGGTTTCTGAAACCTCAGCATCATTTATTTTCCTGATTGTCTCAATAACGGGAATTACCGGTATCACGGCCTTTTTCTCTTCTGCCAGTTCATAGCAGCGCTGCAACACCTCTTGCGATACGAATGGGCGTACGCCATCGTGCACACCTACCACCGCATCACTTTCAGCAGGGATGATGGCCAGACCGTTCTTTACCGAGTGAAAACGTGTCTCACCTCCCGCCACCACCTGATGACGGATATTACATCCTTGTTGCCTGCACAGCTCTTGCCAGAAAGCTATCTGGTCTTGTGGCAGCACCACGACCAGTTGCATTTCTGCGTCATAGCGTCTGAAAGTTTCAAGCGTACGCATCAACACAGGTTTCCCGTCAATAGGCAGGAACTGCTTTGGCACCTTACCACCCATACGCAGTCCCTTGCCGCCAGCCACTATGATGGCATATCGTTTCATGCCGGTACCATCATGGCAGCTTTCAGCTCAGCCACCTTGTCAGCACCAAACAGCATATCTACTACAGCCAAAGCGAAATCCAGTGAAACGCCAGGTCCTTTACCCGTGATAATCAAACCGTCACGCTGTACTGATGCACCAGTATATTCAGCCCCTTTCAGGAAGCCCTCGAAGCCAGGATAGCAAGTAGATTTCTTACCGTCCATGATGCCCAACTTGCCCAGAACCATCGGAGCGGCACAGATAGCAGCCACAGGCTTGCCTTTCTCTACCTGGCGCACCAGTGCCTTGCCCAAGAACTCACACTCGCTCAGTGTCTGTGCTCCAGGCATTCCGCCTGGCAACAGCAGCAGGTCAGCATCCATCAGGTCGCAGCTGTCAATGTTCTTGTCGCACAATACTGGCACCTCGTGGGCACCCATTACTATCTCGTTAGGGGTTACTGATACCATCACCACGTCGGCACCTGCACGCTTCAGCACGTCCACCGATGTCAGCGCCTCGATTTCCTCGAAGCCGTCAGCAAAAAATACATATACCTTTTTCATGTTTACATGCTTTTGTTTTCCATTGCGAAAATAAACATTAATGCTGAATTCGCAAAATGTTTTATAGAAAAAGGTACCAACTCAGGAATACATTTATTTCCCTAAATTGAAGCGCAAACCCATGTTTAAATTGAAGTTGAAGGGCTTTTCCTGATAGATGGTGGGCAGACTGCTCTTGTTGTCGAAATAGTATGCCACGCCTGGCTCAGCATAGACGCTCAGTAGTTTAGTAATAGAGAACTGGACACCCGCACTGCCACCAATGGAGATTTGCCAAGGCTTCTCTTCAACATCTTGACGCACTTTCCTGTCGGCCATGTTGGATGTCATGCTCATGGTGCTCTGCGTGCCTTTTACCACTTTCTCTATCTCTCCTCCGCCACTGACATAGACATTGAAGCGTCCTGGGCTCCATAATGAATATGCCAAGGATACGGGCACACCTATAAAGTGCAGTTTCTGCTCGCTTTGAATCTGTACATTCTCTATCTGAAGTACAAGATCGGACGAGTGATAACTGTAGTCAACGCCTGCCTGCAAACTCCAGCGGTCGTTGAAGTGGTAGCGCATTGACAACCCCACCTTTACTGGCTGGCGATGATGGGTATCGACAACCATTGAGTACAAGTGCTGATTGATACTCACCATATAGCCTCCATTGTTGTTGTAGAAACCGCGGGTGCGACCGTAATTGCTGCTGTAATTACTAAAGCCACTTATGACTCCTCCGCCATTGTTATAATCCTCCACAGGTGTTGTCGTATTGTTATAGCCGGGGCTTGTTGGAGGGGTGTAATCTGAATCACCTGGGTGACCATTACCGACACCGCCATCAGTCCCATGACCAGGATGAGTAATGGAAATATAACTAGAACTAACATTACTTGAATTAACCACAGAATTAATGAAATTCATGCTGTTCTTCGATAGCCTATTGCCATACATGTAAAAGTCATAGTTGGGACTGCCCAATCCTTGCATGCCAGCCACACTGGCACCAATTTCCCAACGCTTGTTGCCCGACTTGTTGCGCTTAGGCTGATAAGATTTGGAAGATGCAGCAGATGGCGTTTGAGAGACTACCGGAACGGTTGTTGTATATTCAACATCTGACTCCTGTATCAGTTCCTCTTGCTTTGTCTCCTGCACATCGTTCACAATTACAGTAGGGGGCAACTCGGCATCTATATGCTCACTTTCAGTTGCAGTATCAGGAAGTGTTTCAGCCATCAAGTCCTCTTTTGCTACAGTTGGTGCTGTAGACAACAACTCAGAGATTTTCCGATTCCTAACCATCTGTTTAGGCTTTGGTGTCGCCATAGCCTCAGCTATTTCATTTTTGGGCTCATCAATGTATGTAGGCAGTGTTTGTGTCTCAACGGTCTGCTCCTGAGCTACGGGTTTGGGCAGATTATTGTCATCCGTCAGCAAAAGGGTGCCTGTGCCGATGGCCACAGCTACTATGGCAGCCGCAGCTGCTCCCCTCATCCATAGCGGTATCAAGCGTCGCTGGGTATCACTGGCTTTGTTAACAGGAACCAAGCCGCGATGCTCCATCTCTCGCTGGATATCATCCAGCAGACCTTCTGGCGCAGGCTGTTCAAAGTCTGCGAATCGGTCTTGCATGTCTTTCATCCATTGCTCTTTCATCTTGGTTCTTGTTTTTCAGTTACGTATTTTTTAATCTTCTTAGCCAGCATTTTCTTGGCCCTTGACAACTGTGAGATGGAGGTCGTCTCCTGTATGCCCAGCAGTTCTGCTATCTCTTTGTGAGTCCTCCCCTCAATGGCATACAGGTTAAATACTATCCTATTGCCAGGCGGTAAGGCTCTTATCATTTGATACAACACATCAATTGGTATCTTTGGTAGGATACTCATATCTTCTTCTGGTTCCTCGCTGACGTCCGTCATCAACTTGTCGTCAAACACCACCAAGCCTTGTCGTCCTTTCTTTTTCAGGAAAGCCAATGACTCGTTCACTACAATCTGTCTAAGCCATGCTTTCAGTGAGCCTTCCTCTTTGTAATTGAAGCTACTGCCTTTTGTGAATATCTTGATAAAGCTTTCTTGAAGTGTGTCTTTTACATCTTCATAATCAATGATATATCGATAGCATACACTCGTAAGGTGACGTGCATAACGGGCATACAACTCCCCCATCACCGAGGCATCGCCCCGTTGCAACATCTCAGCAAGTTCGCGCTCACTATGTTTCTGCAGGTCGCTCATATAGTCCGTCACATCTTCTCCTCTGCAGGTCCCTTTCTATGTTCTTTCATGTAAATAAACAACCAAATCCTGTAACCTTGCATGATATTAACACTCTTTAACCTTGTGGGCACTCTACGTTAGATTGGCATTATAAAATAGGCGAGGCACAAGCCCCGCCTATTGCTTCATTTACTTAGAAGTATTACTAACTTAAAACCAGAATGTAAGTGTCAGTTGCCGTAGTAGCCAATGAATAGCGGGCACTGTGTGTAGCTCTCTACAATAGCATAGAAGAACGGACGATCAAGACGCATCTTTGCTTTTTCCACTTGGATAGGCATTGCTGCACTCACGTGCATGATATCTGTAACTGCAGCAGCTTCAGCACCCTCTTCATCTACGAGGAAGAATGTCTTTTGCGTTGCTGCCAAAGCAGAGTCATCGTCAATTCCTTCAATAAACGTTATATCATCTTTCAAGAACTTCAATGAAGGATTGATGTTAGCCATATAAGGGAATAGTCTGTTCTCGCAATATTCTGAAGTAAACTTAGGCAAATATAATTCCAAATCTACTGTTTTGCTTCCCCAATCTGCACATAGGTCATAATTAAACGCTGCAGGTATGGCCTTAACTGCATCCACTCCTTCTTTAGGAAGAATCATCACGAGCTGGAAAGCACCGTCAATAAATGGCTTGGCAGCCAGCTGAAACTCATCGGTCTCCACATAGCTAGTGCGATAATATGTGTGCATTAAATCAATATCAGCCGTATGGCCATCTGCATAATAAAAAGGTTGCTTGGTGGTAGCTTCTTTGAGGAATACATCTTCCCAACGCGACTTGAAATATACTGCATTCATCAGATGGTATAGCTCAGCTGGAACCGTATACTCAAGCATCTTATCTATGCGCCCATTGGTCTGCTCGGCACACCAGGCATTGATGATGCCCACTGTCTTGGGGTCTCCAAAGTCCATGGCCTCCGCCTTGGCATCATACTTCTCTTTGATGATATTGATGAAGTCACTGCTTGCCTTCTTGTCTTGATTATACCAAAAAGCATTGGCACTCTTGAAGATGGCAGCCTCGTCTGCCTTCTCAATGCCTGTCATCATGGTTTGGAAGAAGTCGTTGATTTGCTCCTTGGTGTAGTTCTCCAGTCCCATAGTCTTGAGCACCTCTTTCAAGGTCTCACCCTCCAAGCCGTTGATGAACATACCCAAGTCCACTTCCAGGCTAATTGGGGATATCATCAAGTTTTCGCGTTCATTACGATTTACATACACCTCCTTAAACAGTTTCCAAGAGAATTCCTGCAACTTGGCATTGATGGCCTGCTGCGTCTCGTTCAGCTCCACAGGCTTATAACTGTGCCTTGTCACTGGTTCTTCTGGTTTAGGATCGTAAGGCTTATCAATATCAATTACATCATCCTTGCTGCTGCAACTCCACATGCAGAGGGCAGCCATGCATCCAATCAATAATGTCTTTGCTTTCATAACAAGATGTTTTAAAAACTATTGGCATACATAATAATTAACTCGTAATCTTCAAAGTCATAGTAAGGACTATCTAAATATTTCCTTAGTGATTCAAGACTTGACACTGCATCTTTAAAAGCTTCATACTCCGCAGCTACCATTAATCTTCCAATCATTAAACAAGTACTAATGTGGAGCCATCTCAATTCAGGGTCATAATTGAGTCGTTCATTTATCTTGTTCAATGCTTCCTTGACAATCATTTTACATTGATTCTTATCCAACATGTTATAGATATCAGGCTGAGCTATCAACAACTCGAGTTCAGGTGTGTGGTAGATAGCAGCATCGCAACCTACAGCCTTATAGTTTACATATCTTTCGATCAGGGTGCTTGCAGTTTCTTTCCTTTTAAGCATTTCTGCATAAGCAGTATTTCTATCAAGCATATTAATATATCCGTCTAATATGGAATTGAAAGCATAATAATCTGATATGAAAGGATAATCAAAGAAAGCTTGGATAACAGCTTCAGTTGAAAGTGATTTTAGGATGTCTTGGGGAATCTTGCAAGCTTCATAAACACCTAAAAGCCCATGATAGTGTAATTCTTTCCATCCATCTGTGCCAGGTAAACAAGGGTATGTATAGCAATCAGCTGGTCTGACTATCCCCATACATTCATCACTTTCTAAAGTCGTTTGATAATCTACAGATCTTGTATTTCCTAGCGACAAGGAATACTTCTCATAATTGACTGTTGGCTCGTCCTTCGATTCACTGCAAGATGCCACACAGGCCAGCATCATGCTAGACACTAATAAAAGTTTTGCTTTCATAATCATGTTACTTTATTACACAAAGTTAGTTTCTTTATCTGTCTATTAAACTACCAAATCCTGTAACCTTGCAAGATATTAACACTCTTTAACCTTGCACTATTAATATACAACAGCAGCACCCACGGGGTAGTGGATGCTGCCGGGTTTATTTGTTGAATTTTTACAGTGATAGCCCTAAAGCCCGCCACTGTGGCTCTCCTTTACTTCAGCAATTCAAGCTCCAGACCGCGCTGCGTTCTGGTCAGGTTGCCCATACCAGGATAAGGCACGTGCATACCTGCCACTGTGAGGCCTTGACTCTCCAGCCAGTTCAGCACTTGGGCACGGCTCTCTGCTGCCTTTACTGGATCAATGTCATGGCGTGTAGGTATCTCTGGGTGTGGCACCTGCACGGTGGGGAAGTTAATCAGGTCGCCCCAGATAAACAGCTTGCTGCCGCCATTCTCTACCAGGTAGCAGGTATGCCCCGGTGTGTGACCATAGCTGGCTATGCTCTTTACGCCAGGTATCAGTTCTTCCATCTTCTCTGCCTGCTGAGGCTCAAACAGGTGCAGCTTGTCCTTGTAAGCCTCTACCACAGCCTGTGCGCCCGCAAAGCCGCGCTGCTGTCCCTCGGGCAGTGAAGCCTGTATCTTCTTGTCTGTCCAGTAAGCCACCTCTTTCTTTGAGATGTACAGCTCAGCATTAGGGAACACCCGCTGTCCGTCTTTCATCAGTCCGCCTATGTGGTCGCCATGCATGTGCGTCAGCAGCACCATGTCCACCAGCTCGGGACTGATGCCCTCTTTAGCCAGGTTCTCCACCAGATGAAATCCCATGCCGCTATCCACTAATATGTTCTTGCCGTTCAGTTTCAGCAGGAAGATGTTGAATGCACTACCTGCCTTGCCCGTAGGTACAAACTCCTTGATGATTTCCTCCGATGCCCCAACCAGCACGCTCGGGTCACCCGTGTTCTGTCCGTCGCTCAGCAGCACTACCTCTGTACTGCCCAGCGGGTAGTGGTAGATCAGCTGTTCTGTCTCATTTTCACTTTGTTCAGTTGCCACGCTCTCGCTCTGGCTTGCTTTCTGCTTGCAGCCCTGCAGGCAGAGTAGGCCCATCACCAGGGCCATGATCCATGCTCTTTTCATATTACTTTATTTTAATGACGGGGTGCATTTACCACATGCACTCTCTCTGCAAATATAAGCACTTCTTCTGACAAAGGCTATAAGATTTTTGGTATTTTGCAAAAAAGATCTTGTGAAGAGTCCGATATTAACCAAAAAATTGTTGTACCTTTGCGCGCTATCAGATTAGTTCTATAGTATACGGTATTTTTCTTGCTTAGTCAGGCAGCGATAAGCAGTTACCTATTCACCGAAATACCAAAATTCGTTGCTTGACAGAGATAATGCATTTAATAACAATCAATGGGAAAAAGTATATAGCTGAGGCAGTCAGCAAGTTGAATGCAATGAGCTTTGGCGATGCCATCCGTGAAATGTCTGATTTACTGTCCACTGCTGATGGTTATGATCCTCCCCTTCTTTCAACGAATCATCCATACATATCCTTGCAATTCTTGACCGCTTTCAATACACTGGAGAAGCAAGTGGCTCTTCGGGACGTCATCAATGCATTCCTTCCGTATGTCAACGAGAACGTAGGCCTGGACTGGTTGCCGCTATACATCGCCTACACCTTTGCGCGTGGCAAGCAATACCTGTTTAAGGACTATGTGGCATTCTTCACCGACATCGACGCGTTGCTCCCTGGTTTGCTGACGAATGTCAACGAAGCAATGAAACCCAGCTATAACAAGTACAAGAGCCTTATCAAGTCGCTGTCGGAAGAATGTGGCAGATGGTATGTCTATAACGGCACCAACCTTCCTCCATCGAATGAGTGGACCATCAGCCTTTATCAGTATCATGTGGATGACGACCGCAGGAAAAATGTGCAAGTACAGGTCCTGTCTCTCCTGAAATCATTTAGAAACATTCTGTAATTCGGGTGCCTCTTTACATCGCTCACGGGTGCGGGCGGTGTTGCATCCCCCTTATTACGGGTGTAGGCGGTGCGAGGCCGCTCTTCCACCTGTTTTCGTTCTTTCATGTCTCGCCTTTTGGCGAACTTTGTTACAGTGATTAGCGCGCATTATCACACAAAAGAAAGTAGAATCAAACAAAAATTAGTAGAAAATGAAAGAAGAAAAGAAACTATTGGCGGACGAGTTGCCCCTGGCGGGACAGCTCTCTGCCGTAACGCCACAGTTGCTGAAACTCGATGGCTTTCGCATCACTGCAGAGACCGCGGTGCCCGAGGAGGAGTTCCTCATGCGCATGTATGGCAAACCGTGCCTGCCAAGGCGTGACCTCACGGCGGTGACGGGTATGGAGAAATGCGGCAAGACATTCTTCACCTCCATGCTGATGGCATGCTGCACGAAGAGGCAGGTGCTGGAACTGGAACGCATCCGTGAACAGCCGCTGAAGGTGATGTGGTATGACACCGAGCAGAGCCGACAGTCTACCAAGGCCATCTACGTGGATAGAGTGGGGAGAATGGTACAGCCAAAGGATAGTGACAATGCCGTTATGGATGAAACCAACTATTTGATTTACAATGTACGTGCGTGTACTTACAAGGAACGTATGGACTATCTGCTGACGGGCATCGATACCTATCATCCCGACTTGGTGATTATTGACAATGTGAGTGACCTGCTGCCGAGCGTGAACGATGCCGATGAGTCGCAGCGGGTGATTGCCCAGCTCATGGAACTGGCGACCATGGGCAACTGCAACATTGTGGTGGTGATACACGTCAACCGCTCGGGTGACAAGCGTAACCTGCGAGGATGGTTGGGAACGGAGGTGCTCCACAAGTCGTTCGAGGTGTTCTACTGTGAACAGGTGACCAGTAGTGAACTCTATTCTGTAGAGCAACTGCTGACGCGAAAGTATCGCATGCCCGAGAAAATGTATTACCGTATCACTGACGAGGGGTTGCCTGAAGAGTCGGATAAGCCATCATTGCTGTCAGATGATGATGACAACGCACAACCACGCAGGAAATCAAATCTATACATAAGCAGTAAACAGGTGGGTTCGTTCAATCAGAAGTATATCATACAGAATGAATCCAATGCTGAGAAACCTTATGATTGGAATGTGAAAATGCTGTTTGCCGATGCGATGGGTGGCTGTTCATGCATCTCTCCTGATATGCTGCGTGATAAGGTGATGGAGCTGAGTCATATCCAGATGACACACTATTACGACAAAGTGTTCAAGGAAGCGGAGTCGCGAGGAGTCGTTACTACAACCCTCGATAAGGCAGGTCGTGTGGTGGTTATCTCTACCCCTACCTAACCCCCTTCTTACTATAGCCCATACCCTCTCTTTAGAGAGAGAGGGGTATGGCTATATAAGGAAGGGGTGTAGGGGGTAGGAGATACCACACTCCCTGGGCAGACAAGAATTCAAGAAAAAAACAGCAAAAAGAAACAACGATGACTGGATTTGAAAACATGCACCCTGCTCATCTTGCAACGGCTACGGAACATGGCCAGCACTACTTATGTCCCCCTATATCGAATGCCGACGATTCGAAACGACCTGCCAGTGTGTTGCCTGAGTTAGGCATTTCACTCAAGGCGATTGGTCGTGATATAGGACTGGATATTTTTGTGAGGGATGGTGAATTGCTGACGCATCCACTGCCTTCGCCGACAGGCTGCCAACGGGCCATGTGGCGCAAGAGCCTGACAATCAATAGCAGTTTTTGCCGTGCGTTGGTGCAAAGTCGCTATCTCAGTTGGCAGCAGATGGTCGATGCCGTGTGCCGCTACCGTCTTGGTGGCACCCGATCGGGACGCGTCATCTTCTGGCAAATCGACAATTACGAGCGTATCTGCGACGGAAAGGTGATGAGCTATGGGCCCGACTGCCACCGCCGCAAGGAGAAGGAATACACTCCCACCTGGGTGAGTGCGTTGCTGACCAAGCGGCATGGAGGCAAGCAGGAGGGTGACATAGTACGTCACTGCCTGTTTGGGTTGCATCTGTTGAAAGACCGTGACCTGCAACCTGTGGCAGTGGTGGAGGCTGAGAAAACGGCCGTGATACTTTCGGCTTATTATCCGCAGTACGTTTGGCTGGCAACAGGCGGACTCTTTGAGGTGCAGCCCGAGAAGTTCCGTCCGCTCAAAGGTCGCAAGGTCATCCTCTTTCCCGACACCGATCCTGACGGCAAGGCCTACGCCTACTGGTATGAGGCGGCGCAGCTCGTCATGGCGCAGCCTTACTGGGAGGACTCGCCACCTATCCGTGTGAGTGCCCTCTTGGAGCAGCATGCCACGCCCGAGCAGAAAAGTCGCAAAATCGATCTCGTGGAGTTTATAACAGAATCAAAAGAAAAATATCATTATCATGGAAAATTTTAAGATTAAAACCTATGGCAAGTCCGAACTGGCATTGATGTATTTCCCCAATGCACAGTCGAAGATAGCAGCGTTGCAGAACCTCCACTACTGGATATCCCGTAATGAAAAGCTGGTGTTTGAGCTGAACAACTGCGGTACTCCAGCCAAAGCGAAGTTCTTTACGCCTCGAGAGGTAATGCTGATTGTGGCACATCTTGGTGAGCCGTGAGGGGGTAGATGTTGTTGAATGTTGAGAGAAGAAAAAGGTTGATGATGGATGTTGATGGATGTTCACAGCTGGCGTTTCCTGCCGTTGTAACTTTGCCCTTGCAATTGGAACGATGGCGATTGCTGACCTCAGCTTAGCATAACCCGTTGAGTATGGCTTAGCACTTGCCTTTCGCTCCAGTTGCACAGTCAATCCTTGCTGTACTGCCTGCTATGGTTGAAGGGAGACGTCCCCAAGACCCGGCGCAGTAGCTGGCACGATAGAAGGGAGGCCTTCCCATAGGGGTAAGGGAAGCATTCCGACGACCCGTGGCAGCTATCGCGACCACCCGAGGCAGACTTTCCTTCACCCCACGGAAAGTTTTCCGACGGCAGAGCGCAGGCAGTGCAACAGATTGATGGAGGTAGTCCCTTCGCTTGACAGAGGGCCTAATCGGAGAGGTGTAAAAATATTAAAAATCAAAACATTATGTCACAAAAGTACGTAAAGAAACAGAACACCAACAGTAAATCGACCGCCTATGGCAAGTATTACGCCAAGGCGGTGTATGATGAAGGTTTTGTGGGCATCGATGAGATTGCCGACTACATCCAACAGCAGGCGTCGGTGAAGAAGAGCGACGTGAAGGCTGCCATCGGTGAACTGGGCGAGGCACTGAAGCACTACATGGAGATGGGGCAGAAGGTGCGCCTGGACGGTATCGGCATTTTCAAGGTGGGATTCTCTGCCATTGGCGTGGAGGAACCCGACGACTGCACAGCAGCCACCATCACCACCCGTCGCATCATCTTCACTCCTGAGACACAGCGTCTGGTGGTGGGCTCTACCCGCACCGACGATGGTGGCGTGAAGCAGAAGTATGTCGTTGCCAAGACTTTGGTAATGGATGTCACCTTCGAGGAGGCGCACCTCAATGCGGGTATCGCATCATCGGGCTCGTCATCTGGCAGTGGCTCTACCGGTGGCAGCACGGGTGGTAACACTGGCGGTAACTCCGGTGGCAATAACGGCGGAGGCGATGATGGAGGTGGCGACGGTCTGCAGATCTAAGCATCTCGCTTCGCAATGTGGATGTGCCGGTAGCTGACGTCAAGCCTAAAAAGCTGCCTACACACATCTACACTGCTACCCCCAAATAATGAGTGACGAAGACCAACTCCGGGGTGATGCAAGGAGACCATAGTGAGAACACTGGAACATCATCTTCTCAGGCAATAATATCTCTCCTGTATGCAGCCTGAGCGTCTCGTCACTCTTTTGTTATTCATTTTAATAATCAAAACATTATGAAGTTATTGAAGAAACCATCAGCAGAGAAAATCGGTAATCTGATTGTCACGATCATTACCGCCATTGTATCCACCTTCTTTATGCAAAGCTGCATGAGTCTGGTATGAGCAAACTCAAGGAAGTGAAGTACCTGGTAGTGCATTGCACCGCCACCAAACTGAGTCAGCGTGTCAGCGTCGAGGACATCGACCGCTGGCACAAGGCCCAGGGGTGGAGTGGGATAGGTTACCACTGGTATGTCGATCGTGATGGACACATCTTCCCTGGCCGTTCAGAACATCAGACTGGAGCCCATGTAAAGGGATATAACCACTGCAGTATTGGCATCTGCTACGAAGGAGGCATCAATGAACAAGGTCAGCCAGCCGATACCCGTACCCCTGCCCAGAAAGCTGCATTACTATTTATAATCAAAGACTTAAAACAAAGTTATCCCAATGCCATCATCCTCGGTCATCATGACTTTCCCAATGTCCATAAGTCCTGCCCCTGCTTTGATGCAAGGAAAGAGTATGCTGTTTTGTAAAACAGCATTCCTACAGCATCCACAAAGTTCTGCCCCTGCTTTTCCGTAAAATAGGTACGCATGGCGGTAAAACATATACCACTCTATTGTTAGTATGATATTATCTTTGTATCTTTGAAACGATAGATTGTGCTTTATTAATTTCTTGATTAATCTTTATAGGCATGAAAACATTGAAATTCATTTTTACATTGACGTTAATCATGGTAACGACTTTGACTCATGCACAGACTGCTACCCAGTCAATCAATGTGGCTGAACTCCAAAAGCAGTACGGACTTACTATAGCTTATCCACTTTCGGCACCAGCTTCTGCCGATTACAATACAGGTGCTGTGTATGTAGGATTGTTGAAAAACAGCAGTACCAGCATGATAGCAAATTTCCTTTTCACACCTGGTTCTCGCAACTTCTGGCACCTTCATCCTGATGCAGAGCAGACGCTGATGATACTCGAAGGTGAAGCCTACTACCAAGAGGAAGGACAGCCCAAACGTCTGTTGCGAAAGGGTGACTATGTGGTGACGCCTGCCAATGCCAAGCACTGGAATGGTGCTACTGAAAAGGGAGCATGTGTATGTCTTACAGTCACAGAACTCACTGACAAACCTCACGCTAATCAGCTGCGGGCAGTGACCGATGAAGAGTATTTGGCAGGTGTATCCGCCAGCGATCATTTATCCGTCCAGACAGATCCAGAACTGTATGCCATGATGCAGAGAGCCTACGGCGTGGATGTGCGCAACATCGGCCAGTTGGATCTGAAGACCCGTGAGATGGTGTCGTGTGTGGCACTCACGGCTTTAGGCACTACATCTCAGGTGGCAGCTCATGCCCGTGCAGCCCTTGATGCTGGAGTCACCCCTGTTGAGCTGCGCGAGGCCATCTATCTGGTGGCACCTTTTGCAGGCTTCCCCAAGGTGCTGGATGCCATGGAGGTGGTCAACCGTCTGTTCACAGAGCGGGGCATCACCCTGCCTCTTCCCGACCAAGGCACCACTACTCCTGCAACTCGTCACCAAGTGGGACATGACATCCAATGGCAGCTATACGAAGGCGGCATAGCCCGTGCCATGAAAGGACTGCCTGGTGAGATGGGACAGCAAATGGCCGACCTGCTGACGGATGTCTGCTTTGGCGACATCTATTCGCGTGATGGTTTATCACTGCAGATGCATGAACTGCTTACCTACGTGGTACTGACAGTACTGCAAGCGCCCAGCCAACTGCATTCTCATTTCTTGGGTTGCCTCAAGGCAGGCAATACTCCTGAGACCGTGGTGGCTGCCGTCATCAACTGCATGCCTCACATCGGTTTCCCTGCCACCATCAACACCTTGCGTATTATCATTGAGGTTATGGAATCGAATAAAGGATAAAGATATATTGGATTTTACTTGTTAGAAGAATCCATGTATTTTCTGAAAACAAACATTTCATCATCCTCACTCCAGTTCTCTTCAATATCCTCGGGAACTGCTGGACCATGATGGTATTTATTCCAGAATTCTACGATATGGAAGCCCAGGCGGTTCACATAGAAATGAATGTTCCGCTTCTCGAAATAAGGAGTCATGGTTTCCCAAACACGGATTTCGGGGTGCATGGCTTCTACGATTTTCCATGCCGCCTGACCGATGCCCTTGCTATGTGCCTCCGGATTGACGAATAGGATTTCCAGATCGCCCTTCGCCTGCTGATGGTCAATCTGAAGAATCAGACCGCCTACCACATTTCCGTCACGGACGATTCGATAGGTCTCTGCATGTTCTCCGTTCATACTGCGCTCGATGGTCTTCCTTGAAATGACCTCTTCGCCTTCTTCCGTTCGGTCATCACGCATACCGAACTCTTCTTGCGCACCATACTTGAATGCCCGTTGATTGTCTAGGATAAACTGTTCTCTGTCGTTCTCTTGTAAGCGAGCAAGAGAAATATCTGGTTTATTATCGCTCATACCAATTCTGATCTGTCTGTTCGATAAATTGGAATTTACCTAAAAGAGTTATTCAAACGTTCCATTCTCGTATTCTTGCTGGAATTGTGTACACGTCTTGCCTGTGGCTTTCTTGAAGAAC
>CACYZY010000010.1 GCA_902779085.1 uncultured Bacteroidales bacterium
GGGTGAGGTTGTGGCTATCGGTTACGGTACGCAGACCCGCCGTGAGATCACCGGTTCTGTTGCCAACGTAGACGAGGCATCATTCAACAAGGGTATCTCTCGCGACGCATCCGACCTGCTGCGTGGTAAGGTAGCCGGCTTGAACATCACACAAGGTTCTGGTGATGTGACCCGTGGCTCACAAATCCGCCTGCGTGGTACCTCTACCCTGATGAACGACCAGGGCCCTATGATTGTTATCGACGGTGTTCCCGGCGGTGACATGTCAACCGTATCTCCTGCCGATATCGAGTCAATCTCCGTCCTGAAGGATGCTTCTTCACAGGCCATCTACGGTTCCCGTGCTGCCGGCGGTGTCATCCTGATCACCACCAAGAAGGGTACTGGTGCAAAAACGACAGTTAACTATGATGGCTATGTTTCACTTGACTTTGTTGCCAACAAGCCTGACTTGTTGAACGCTCAGGAGTGGAAAGATGCTAATGCAAAGTTAGGTAAGGATGTCAGCATTATTACAAATCAATATAATGCTGATACAGATTGGTTCGGTGAAATTCTTCGCACAGGTTTCTCTCAGAATCATGCTGTATCCTTGACTGGCGGTTCTTCCACCAGCAACTATCGCGCATCCTACACATATCTGGATCGCCAGGGTATTTCTAAAGTGAACTTTCTGCGCCGTCATAGTTTCCGTTTCCAGGTACAGCAGCGTGCCTTGAATAATAGGTTGCGCTTAACTTTGACAGGTGCAGGTACATTGACAGATAACAGCCAGCCTAATACTGATGACTTTATCCGTGCTTATAATATGGCTCCAGTATATCCTGTATATAACGCAGACGGTTCATTCCTTGATTGGACTGGTTATGACCAAGGTAACCCTGTGAAGGCTGAGAAAGAAAACTACAGGAAGAATAAGAGTGTTTATTACTATGGCCAGGGTGAGGTGCAGTTTGACATTATTGATGGCTTAAACATTAAGACAAACCTTTACAAGAGCCGTTACAGCAATGACTATAGCCGTTGGAATGCTGCAACCAACTATATGGGACGTGGTGATAATAGTACTGCAACGCGTCAGAATCAGACTTGGGACCGCATTTTGATGGACTGGACTCTGAACTTCGACAAGACTTTCGGTGATCACCATGTAGGTGCTTTGGCAGGTTACTCTTGGGAGAATAACGAGTATGCATCACAGTATTCTTATGCTACAGATTTTGCAGTTACCTCAATGGGTGCCGATAACCTACAAACTGGTAACAGCTTGAAGGTAGGTAATGTGACATCAGGTAAAAATGCTTACAAGCTGATCTCATTCTTCGGCCGTGCTACCTACTCCTTCAAGGAACGCTACATGCTGACCGCTACCATCCGTCGAGACGGTTCATCCAAGTTCGGTAAGAACCACAAGTGGGGTACCTTCCCATCAGTATCTGCAGCATGGGGCATCTCTCAGGAGCCTTTCATGCAGAACGTAAGCTGGGTAGACGACCTGAAGCTGCGCGCAGGTTACGGTGTAACCGGTAACCAGGACGGTCTGCAGCCATACAAGTCACTCGAGTTGTATGAGGCTAATGGTACTTATCTTTCAAATGGTTCTGCTTCTACTGCTTTCCGCGTTTCTCAGAACGCCAACCCAGACCTGAAGTGGGAGTCAACCAGCATGTTCAACATCGGTTTGGACTTCTCTCTGTTCAATGGTCGCTTCGGCGGTACTGTTGAGTACTACTCAAAGAAGACCAAGGACATGCTGTACAACTACTCAGTTCCTACTCCTACCTACGTGTATAGTACTATCACAGCTAACGTGGGTGATATGACTAACAAGGGTATTGAGGTTTCATTGAACTGGAATGTTATCAAGACTCGTGATTTCGACTGGACCACCACACTGAATGTTTCTCATAATAAGAATGAGATTACTCGCCTTTCAAACGATTTGTATAAGACGGATGCTGCTTACGTAGGTAATCCTTGGATTCGTGGTGCATCTGGTCAGACCTCTCATATCGTTAAGGAAGGTTATCCAATTGGTCAGTTCTATATGCTGAAATGTACTGGCTTGAGTGAAGATGGCCACTTCATCATTGAAGATGTGAACGGTGACGGCAACATTAATGAGGATGACCGTACATTCGTAGGTGATGCTCAACCTGACTTGGAGTTTGGATGGACTAACAACTTCACTTGGAAGAACTGGGACTTCAGCTTCTTCCTGCGCGGATCATTGGGACAGAAAGTGTTGAATAACCCATTAGCTGCATACGGTAACAATACTTATATTGACGGTTACAATGTTATGAAAAATGATGACTTGTTGAAGCTTAGTGAGAACTCACGTGTATGCTCATATTATCTTGAGAACGCATCATACGCTCGTCTGGATAACATGACATTGGGTTATACTTTCAATACCAAGAAAATAAACTGGCTTGAAAAGGCACGCTTGTACGTAACAGCTCAGAACCTGTTTGTGATTACCGGCTACAAAGGTCTAGATCCTGAGGTGGAACTCTATACAGGTTCTGCTACAGACTCTAACGCTGGTTTGTCTCCAGGTATTGAGCCTCGTGATTACTTCCCGAAGTCTCGTTCATTTACCTTCGGTGTTAACTTAACATTCTAACCTTTAAAAACAGGACATACATTATGAAAAAGAATAAGATATTCAGTCTGCTGGCTGCCGCATCTCTCCTAATTACCGTGCCTTCTTGTACGGACCTGGACGAGCGTGTTTTCGACAAGCTACCTGCTGAAACATTTGGCAGTACAGACGTTGAAGTAAATGCCTTGGTGGGTACCTGCTACAACACATTGAAGAGGCTTACTGGTGATGAGTTTAATACGTCAGAAGCGAGCGGTTCATGTATGATACACCCAACTCGCATCGGTGGCGACTGGTATGATGGAGGTCAGTATGAGCAGTTGTTCATGCACACCTATTCTAGCCAGACTCAAGCATTGCGTAACTCATGGAATCATGCTATGGAGGCAATAGGTACTTGTAATGCAAACATTAAGGTAGTTGAGGCATCCACAATGGCTGATGCTGCACAGAAAGCTGCTGAAATACGTGGTATTCGTGCTTACTGGTATTATCTGTTGTGCGATTTCTTTGGAAATGTACCAATGGTTATCGATTATGATGATAAGGAATTACCTACAAATTCTACCCGTCAGCAAGTATTTGATTTCATCATCAGCGAATTAAATTCTATCATTCCTTCACTGCCAGAGTCTACTCATGATAACTATGGTAAATTTACCAAGGGAGCAGGTTATACTCTTCTGGCAAAGATGTATCTGAATGCTGAAGCATGGGGTGTAAACGCATCAAATGCTTATAGCGAGGTGATCAAGAACTGTGAGAATGTGTATCAAGGTGACTATATCTTGGAGCCAATTTGGAAGGATAACTTCAAGGTAGATAATGAAACCTCAAAGGAAGCTATTTTCTCTGCTCAGTATAAGAATACTGATACAAGTTTGACTCGTAATCAGCACTTCCGTACTTTGGGCTATGTTGATAACAAGGCTTTGAACATCAAGGCATCTGCATGGAATGGTTATTGCGCTCAGCCCGACTATGTGAAACTGTTTGCTGATGATGACCCTCGTAAGGAAGGTTCCTTTCTCATGGGCATCATGTACGACCTTACTGTTACTCCTCCTGTTCCTCTGCTGACAGAAAAAGGTAATTACATCATGGATCACTCTATCGAGGTATATCCTTTGGAAGGTACTGAATATGATAATTGTGAGTGGCGTGCAGTGAACCAGCATGATGGTGCACGAATGGGCAAATGGGACTTTGAAGTAGGTTTGTCAAGTGCCATGGAGAATGATTATCATATCTTCCGTTTAGCTGATGTATATCTGATGGAAGCTGAAGCTATCCTTCGTGGAGGATCTGGCAATAGTCATCCTGCTGAATGGTTTGTTAATCAAGTACGCGATCGTGCTTATCCTGGTCATAGCTATACCAGTGTTACTTTGGATGAAGTTCAGTTAGAACGTCGTTTGGAGTTGGCATGGGAGATTACATCTCGTCAAGATGATATTCGCTTCGGCTGCTACGATAAGGATATGTGGAGCATGTTCCGTGCTAATGTTAGCCATGAAGTTGATCCTACTACAGGATTCCCTAAGAGCATTAATGGTAACAAATACAATTGGAACCGTCCAAAGGATGAATATTTAAAATTGTTCCCAATTCCATTGACAGCATGGCAGACCAATCCTAACTTGGTTCAGAATCCTGGTTATCCAGCATTCCAATAATTGATCACCGTCATTCATAAGATCAATATAATAAGCGTTATGGGGGTGCGGCAAATAGCCGCACCCCTTTTTTATGTGAATAGATTTGTGTATTTTTGCGGCATGAAATTGATACAATTCGCCAAAGACTGGACATTGCCTGTATCGATGGGTATAGGTGCATTGGCTTACTTCATCTTTGCTTATACACCAGCATTGCATGACGCGGCGTTGTTTTTCGACCCCATCTTCGATACCATACTGCCTTTGTTTATGTTTATGATTCTGTTTGTGACCTTCTGTAAAGTGGATTTCAAGCAGATGAAGACTGAGATGTGGCATTTGTGGATTGTGTTGCTACAAGTGCTGTTAGTGTTGATAGTAGTGGGCATCATTCTATTTACTGAGCAGACCACAGGCAGTAAGATTGTCTGGGAAGGCATATTGACTTGTATTATCTGTCCTACAGCTGCTGCAGCTGCAGTGATAACCGTCAAGTTGGGAGGCAATTTAGGTTCAATGACTACTTATACCTTTATCAGCAGTTTTGTGACGGCCATACTGATTCCCACTTTTTTTCCTTTGATTGAAAAAGAAGCCCATCTTACCTTCTGGGATGCTTTTCTTATTATATTAAATAAGGTATGCCTGGTACTGGTATTACCCTTGTTCTTGGGATGGTTTGTCCGTCACTTTGTGAAACCTTTGCATGATAAGATCGTGGCTGTAAAGGATATGGGCTTTTATATGTGGGGTATTTCCCTTTCCATTGTTACAGGCACTACTATCAAAAATATTGTGCATGCTGATGTGTCTGTGTGGCTGTTGCTGATGATAGCATTTACCTCAGCCATACTCTGTGTGATACAATTCGCTTTGGGCAAGTTTGTGGGAAAGTTCTATGATAGTACGGTGAATGCCGGTCAGGCATTAGGGCAGAAAAACACTGCCTTTGCTATTTGGATTACCTATACTTATTTAAACCCGGTTGCCTCTGTAGGCCCCGGGTGTTATATCCTCTGGCAAAATACAGTAAACTCGATTCAGTTGTGGATGAAGAGGAAAGAGGAGGCTCGTAGGCAGGAGGAATATGTTGTTATTTCTTAGTCGGCAACGTGAACTCACGTGAATCGCTTGTATTGCCGTAGTCGTCAATAACATATGCACGGAATTCAGCCACACCGTCTTTAAGGTGTGAGGTGCCATTGACTGGAACAGAGTAGGTGATTTTGCCTTTTGCAGATAGTCTGCCAATCTTTCTGGGATTGCCAATTTTGATACCTTTGTTTTCTGCTGTCAGCTCCAGAATAGGTGTGATGTTCGTAATAGCTTTGTTCCCGTTATTCTCCACGTCAAAGGTAATCTGACATTTCTCGCCAGCCTCAATGGTATCATTGTTGTTGCTGTCGGTATATATAAAATTGGTAAGTTCGATACTCGCCATTGCATTGTTTGGCTGAGAAGAAGTTACAGATGACGTGTTCCCTGTTGCTTGCTCCATCTTGTTTTTTATCTGTTGCTCTTCGATGGCCGCGCCCACTGCCATGCCTGCAATAGAACCAACCATTCCACCAATCGATGAACCATGCCAGCCTCCTGCTGCATCACCAGCTATAGAACCTAATGTACCGCCAATCATAGCACCCATGCTGGTGCCAAACCCCATAGTGCCACAAGATGATAACACTATAGCTGCAGTTGCCAATGTAAATAATACCTTCTTCATTTTCTTTTTTGATTAGCGGAGAGACAGGGATTCGAACCCTGGATACGGTTACCCGTATGCCGCATTTCGAGTGCGGTCCGTTCGACCACTCCGGCATCTCTCCATTCGAATTAACAATGCAAAGGTAGCACTTTTACTGCATAATTCTACCCAGATTAAAAAAAAATATGTACCTTTGCCCAGTGACAAACTAAATAATAAAAAATATGAAGAAAATTTTAAGTGCATTATTCGTAGCTGTTTGCTGCATGGCAATGGCTATGCCTGCACAAGCGCAGGTAAGTTTTGGTGTGAAAGGTGGTTTGAACCTTTCAAAGATGGATGCTGCTGAGATTATGGAGTGGGGTTATAAAGATTTTAAAGAGAATTCTACAGGTTTCTTTATTGGCCCGATGATTGAGGCATCTGTACCTATTGTTGGTCTCGGAGTGGATGGTGCCTTAATGTATTCTCAGCGTGGCTCTGGCGAACTGAAGCAACAAGGTATTGAAATCCCTGTCAACCTAAAATATTCCATTGGTTTAGGTGATATGGCTGCTATCTTCTTTGCTGCTGGTCCTGATTTCTATTTCAATCTGAAGGATGTAGATCTAGCTACAATTGAGAAAAATACTGCTCAGGTAGGCCTGAATTTAGGAGCTGGTGTGAAGCTTATTAACCACTTGCAGATTGGCTTTAACTACCAGTTTGCATTAGGCAATAGTTTCAAATTCAAGAATGTGAAGGATATTGACGTTAAGAACAAGCTGAACACTTGGCAGATTTCATTAGCTTATTTGTTCTAAGTTTTGTAATAGAACCAATTATAGCGTTACCGGCTTAGGTCAGTAACGCTATTTTTATCTGAGTGCATGACTTATATTGATGTGATATTGCCCCTGCCGTTGAAGGTTAACTTCACCTATGCCGTGGATGATGACATGGCACAAAAGGTGAAGAGGGGATGTCGTGTAGTTGTGCCTCTTGGTAGTAAGAAACACTATACAGGTATCGTTGACAGGATTCACCATGAAGTTCCCTTAGGTTATGAAGTGAAATATGCTTTTGGCTTATTGGAGGAACAACCGGCAGTATTGCCCCAGCAGCTTCAACTTTGGGAGTGGATAGCCGACTATTACATGTGCGCTAAGGGTGATGTGTATAATGCTGCCGTTCCTGCTGGTCTGAAATTGGAATTCAAGCCCAAGGTGGAGACACATGTTAGACTAACAGAAGGTTACCGCTCAGAGGAAACGTTGCAGCCAATGCTTGACTCCTTGAAGCGCGCTGTCAAACAGCAGGACTTATTATTGAGTTATCTGCAATTGTCAGCCTTTTTTGAGGGTGCCCCCTGTGAGGTAAGCAAACAAGACTTGTTGGCGCATCACAACACTTCTGTTGCTGTATTCGAAGCTTTGGTTAAAAGAGGTGTTTTCGAGACCTATCCATACGTTATCAGCCGACTGCCAGAGAAAGAGCAGCAGGTAAGCGGATTGAAGCCACTGAATGTTTATCAGCAACGAGCATTATGCCAGATTAAGCAATGCTTTGAAAAGCATTCAGTCTGCTTATTATATGGGGTAACCTCTTCGGGTAAGACAGAGATATATACCCATCTTATCGAAGAAACCATCCGACAGGGGAAGCAGGTGCTCTATCTGGTGCCTGAAATTGCCTTAACAACCCAAATTACCGAGCGTCTGAAAAAGGTCTTTGGCATTCAGATAGGCATTTACCATAGCAAGTTTTCTGATCCTGAGCGTGTGGAGATATGGAACAAGCAACTATCCGACAATCCATACCTTATTATCTTAGGTGCTCGCTCGTCAGTCTTTCTTCCTTACCAAAATTTAGGGCTGGTGATTGTGGATGAAGAGCATGAGAGTTCGTATAAGCAGCAGGACCCAGCTCCTCGATATCATGCCCGCAATACCGCCTTGATGCTGGCTTCTATGTATGGTGCCAAGACGCTGTTAGGTACCGCTACTCCCTCTGTAGAGAGCTGGTTTAATGCTACTGAGACTGGCAAGTATGGTTTGGTAGAGTTGAAAGAAAGATATCAGGAAATACAATTGCCAGCAATCTTGCCTGTTGACATCAAGGAGTTACACCGCAAGAAGATGATGGTTGGTCATTTCTCTCCTGTCTTGAAAGAGAAGATGGAGGAGGCTTTGGCGCGTAATGAGCAAATCATCCTATTCCAAAACCGCAGGGGTTTCGCCCCCATGGTTGAGTGCCATGATTGCGGTTGGGTGCCTCACTGCGTGCACTGTGACGTAAGTCTTACCTATCATAAACATACCAACCAGCTGGTGTGCCACTACTGCGGATATACCACTGCTGTCCCTCATACATGCCCGGAGTGTGGTAGTGAGGACCTACGCGACCGAGGTTTTGGTACAGAGAAGGTGGAGGATGAAATAAGGGAAATGTTTCCTCAGGCACGCGTTGCAAGGATGGACTTGGATACTACTCGCAGCAAGACTGCCTACGAGAAGATGATTCGTGACTTTGAGAAACGCCGGACGGATATACTGATAGGCACGCAGATGGTATCAAAAGGCCTTGACTTCGACCATGTTCACTTAGTAGGCATCCTTAATGCTGACACCATGCTGAACTATCCGGATTTCCGCTCTTATGAACGTGCCTACCAGTTGATGGCACAAGTGGCAGGCAGGGCTGGACGCAAGGGAGAACGAGGTTTGGTGGTCTTGCAGACCGGCCATGTGGATTATCCGATTATCAAGAATGTTATGAACAATGACTTCGAAGCGATGGTGCATGGCCAGTTGGCTGAAAGACAAGTCTGTCATTTCCCTCCTTTCTATCGTTTGGTATATATCTACATCAAACACCGCCAGCAGAGACTAACCGAAAGCATGACCGCTCAGATGACTGCTCAGTTGATTATAGTTTTCGGAGAAGAGCGGGTGAATGGACCTATGCAACCTGCTGTGGCAAGGGTACACTCCCTGCATATCGGTATGATAATGCTGAAAATTGAGGCCACCGCCTCTTTCGCACAAGCTCGCAAACTGTTGTTGCAAGTGGAGCAACTCATGCGTCAAGATGCCCGCTTCAAATCCCTCCAAGTATATTACGACGTCGATCCGGTGTGAGGCTTTAATCGCACTAATTAGAGCCATTATTGAAAGGAGGCATTTCTACGTGTTGTCGCAGTATCTGCTATTACCCGTTCCAGTATCTGTTATCACTCATTGCAGTATCTCCTATACCCCCATAGGAGATACTGCGATGACCCATGGCAGATACAGCGTCCAATGGTGGCAGGCTTTGCCTCGGTAGATAGCAAACTTCAGTCATAGAGATAGGAGGCATTAGAGAAATCAACAATCAATATCGTTCCAATTTTCAAAGTTTTTTAGTAACTTCACCACAAATTTAGATCAAATAGTGAAGTCTCGATAATGTTACATATAATTATAGCTACAATCATGATGTTGAATATGTTTAGCGGACTAGCGAAAGAGCCAGTGGTGAGACCTGCTACCCAGGCAAACCGCTTTTATATTGGAGATCCTAAGCAGTTGAGCAAGGATGTAGATGGTTACTTGAAACTTCATGGCGAGTGCACTGCCTATAACAATGTGGCGGCATTGATTGTGCCTCATGCAGGCTATTATTATTCAGGCAACGTGGCAGCATCTGCTTATATGACACTCGACCCTAATAAGACATACAAACGTATCTTTCTGCTGGGGCCAAGTCATCATGAATGGCTGGATGGTGCCTCAGTGAATACCGAGGCTGACTACTATGCTACACCGTTGGGAAAGATAAAGGTGGACCATGAAACAACTATGCAGTTGATTAAAGATAGTGTGTTTTTTTATCGTTCTACGGCACACGATAGAGAACATTGCCTGGAAGTGCAACTGCCGTTTTTGCAACGTAGGCTAAAGAAGGTACCTCCTATCGTACCGATAGTTATTTCTACTACCGACTACTCGAAGCTGAAAAGGATGGCTGAAGTACTAAAGCCTTATTTTACAGCTGATAACCTATTTATTATTAGCAGTGACTTCTCACATTATCCTTCGTATGAGGATGCTTGTGAGGTGGATGGAAAGACAGGCAAGGTCATTGAGACAGGTGATGTGGAGCAATTCATTGCGACTATTGAGGCGAATGCCCATAGCGGCAAGAAAAACCTGGCTACAAGTGCTTGCGGTGAGTTCGCTATCATCACGCTCATGCTGATGCTTGACCATAATTATGAGGTAAAGCATCTTATGTACCAGAACTCGGGTGATATTGATGACCATGACCATAGCCGTGTGGTAGGATATCATTCGTTTGCCTTTTTACGTCAACAACAATCTGGAGCAGGTTTTCCCTTAACTGATGCGGATAAGAAACAGTTGAAGGAGATTGCAATCCAGAGTATATTAAGCTCTCTTGAGGGTAAGCCCATTGCTAAGCCTGCTATTAATGTTCAAAACTCAATACTAAAATCCAAATGCGGAGCATTTGTCTCGCTTCACAAGAATGGTAATTTGCGTGGTTGCATTGGTCACTTTGGCGAGGATTATCCTTTGTATGAGGTAGTGGCTGAGATGGCACGAGCTGCGGCATTCAAAGACCCGCGATTCTCGCCTGTACGTCGTGAGGAGTTGGACGATATCGATATTGAGATTTCTGTACTTACACCTATGCACCGCATCCAGAGTCTCGATGAGTTTGAATTGCATCGTCATGGTATTTACATTCGTAAGGGTTACCGGAGTGGAACTTTTTTGCCACAAGTGGCAGACGAGGTGAATTGGACAAAAGAGGAATTTGTGGGGCACTGCTCTCAGGACAAGGCTGGTTTGGGGTGGAACGGATGGCGTGACGCAGAATTGTTTGTTTACGAAGCAATAGTGTTCTGATGGAATGTCGATACTATCAACGATTAGAGAATGGAAAGGTGGAGTGCCAACTCTGTCCGCATCACTGTCACATAGCCGATGGCAAAACAGGTATCTGTCGCAGTAGGCGTAATTGTGGAGGTGTGCTTATCAGTGAGGTCTATGCCAAACCTTGCGCACTGGCCATCGACCCAGTTGAAAAGAAACCGCTCTATCATTTCCATTCTGGTACTACGTGCCTTTCGATTGCTTGTACAGGTTGCAACTTCCGTTGTCTGAATTGTCAGAACTATGATATCTCACAAGTTTCTCCAGAGCAAGTAGATTACTATAAGCTTAATCCTGAAGAAGTTGTTACTCTCTGCAAAAAACATCACTGCCCTGGCATTGCCTACACTTATACAGAACCACTTACTTATATCGAATACATTATCGATTGTGCCCGTTTGGCACACGAAGCAGGACTATGGAATATTCTTGTTACGGCTGGCTATGTTTGTAAGAAACCTTTGGCAGATTTGTTACCCTATCTTGACGCTGCTAACGTTGATCTCAAGTCATTTAGTGATGACATCTATCTTCGTGTCAGTGGAGGTCATCTCCAGCCAGTGCTTGATACCATCCTTGCCATGAAGGATGCCGGTGTGTGGGTGGAGATTACCAATCTCATTATCCCTGGCGTAAACGATGATATGGATATGATTCGCCAGATGTGCCGCTGGCTTTCAGACAACGGCTTTGCCAACTCTCCTTTGCATTTTAGCCGTTTCTTCCCTCGTTATAAGATGCAAGAAATTCCTCCAACGCCCCTCCCTACACTAAAAGCTGCTAAGCAAGTAGCCGAGGAAGAGGGCATCAAGTATGTCTATTTGGGGAATGTTGTTTGAAAAACAATTATATTACTTCAGTTCCGGATACTTAATGCGTGGGTGATACATCGATTTTAGCTTCGATTTGAAGACATCCTTCACTGTCTGGATATCCTGGAAGGTGATAGGGCAGTTGTTGAAATAGCCCTCAGCTACTTGGGCGTCAATAATTTTGTCAACTAATTGATCGATGTTGTCTTCCGTGTATTCCTGTAAACTACGGGAAGCAGCTTCAACAGAATCTGCCATCATCAAGATCGCTTGTTCTGCAGTGAATGGATTAGGACCAGGATAGCTGAATAAACTGCTATCTGGCTCTTCTCCTGGATGTTCGTTCTTCCAACTGATATAGAAGTATTTGGTCTGACCAGCCCCATGATGGGTGGTAATAAATTGCTTGATGACCTTGGGCAGGTTGCTCTTTTCCGCTAATTTCAGTCCATCGGTAACATGACTGATGACCACTTGCGCACTTTGCTCGTAACTCAACGCCTGATGAGGATTGGAAGCATTGCCTTGGTTCTCTGTAAAGAAAGCAGGATTTTCCATCTTGCCGATGTCGTGATAGAGTGCTCCGGTTCTGGCTAACTGTCCATTAGCACCGATATTTGTGGCAGCATCGAATACCAAATTAGATACCTGCATGGAGTGCTGGAAAGTACCAGGCGCCAGTTCTGATAAACGACGGAGCAATGGGTTGTTGGTGTTTGAGAGCTCTATCAGTGTGACGTTGGAAGTATAACCGAAAGCCTTTTCAAACATAAACAGCAAAGGATAAGCGAACAACACTAAGAAGCCACTGATGGCCAAGTAGATGTAGTTACTACGGTTCATCTTGCTGAAATCGTTTTCGGTAAACAACTCGAAAGCAAAGAATACCGCCAAGTAGGTGAGTGCTACCACGAACCCTGTGCGGAATATCTGCGAACGTTGTGACAATTCTTTCAAACTATAAATGGCAGTCAATCCGGCAGCAAATTGCACCAGTATAAACTCATATGGATAACGCAAGGTAATGGAGCAGATCAAAACAGTAACTGCAAAACTCATGAATGCCGTTCGGGAGTCGAGGAACGTGCGGATGATGATAGGCATCATCACGTAAGGCAATATATACACCGATAAGATGTTGTTGGCAACAAACAATTCGGTAAGCACACAGAACAGTACCATCTGCGTGAATATCATTAATAGTGTGTTGCGGTCACTGAAATATTTCTTGCGGTAGATAATCAGATAGACAACCAGCAGGCCTATGAAAATGGCAGTAAATAGTAATTGACCTGCCAGCATCAGCATCTTTTCTTTCTGTGACTCACTACGGTTGATGCTCTCTTTGCGCAAACTTTCCAAAATATTGTATTTTTTACTGTCGATGATTTCACCACGCTCTACTATCTTTTCACCGCTTTGTACAAGGCCTGTTGCCCAAGAATAGGTATCAAAGACCTCTTCTTTCGCTGTTTTGGTGCGTTCTTCATCAAAAATCAGGTTAGGTGTAAGATAATCGTTCAGCGAACAACGACGCAAGATGTCGGGGTTATAGCGTGACGTATCGGCAGTGAGCAGGTGCATGTAGGCATCCCTGATAGAATAGATCTTGTTGAGGTTTATCTGGTTGGCTACTTTGTCATCGATGACCATGATGCCATTAGTGCTGTCTTTCTGCAGGTCGTTCAGATTATCGTTGCTGATGATGCCAGCATTGTAGATTTCTGTAAGGGTGCGCACCAAATGATTATAATAATCCTGACTGGGTAGCAACTCTCGCAAGGATGTTTGATAGTCGCTGCGCAGCTGTTGCAGTTCGGCTTTGCTCACCTCTTTATCGATTGTGTAATATGGTTGGAAATGAGCTAAAATACTATCTTGCTCATGTTTGATTACCTCGTCGGGTTTGTAGATGGGGAAGTCGAAAGTAGCTATGAGTTGCCCATATTTCCAGGGCTTATCAAGATCGAATTGGTAATTGAACTTCACATCTCGTGGCATGAAGTAAACGATCAACCCCACTGTACAAATGAGAATGAGAAGTCTGTACAGAAAAGCTTTCCATAGAGGGAACTTTTTCTTGTTATTTTGGGCCATAATTATGGATATTTTGCGAAAGTTACAAAAATAAACCGATAATGTGGAGAAAAAGCGTTAATTTTGCACGGAAAATTAGAAAAATAGTGTTTAGACAGCTATGGCAGAAAGAAAAGTAAGGGTTCGTTTCGCTCCAAGTCCCACAGGAGCCTTGCATATCGGCGGCGTTCGTACCGCATTGTATAATTATCTCTTTGCCCGTCAGCATGGAGGTGATATGGTATTCCGTATCGAGGATACAGACTCCAATCGTTTTGTACCAGGAGCTGAAGAGTATATCCTGGAGTCATTCCGTTGGTTGGGCATCGATTTTGACGAGGGCGTGAGCTTTGGTGGTGAACATGTACCCTACAGACAATCTGAGCGCAGGGAGATTTACCAGCAATACGTGAAAGTCCTGTTGGATGCAGGCAAGGCATATATTGCTTTTGATACTCCTCAGGAGTTAGAGACTAAGCGCAACGAGATAGCCAATTTCCAATATGATGCTTCTACCCGTATGCAGATGCGTAATTCGTTGACAATGCCAAAAGACGAGGTGGAGAAGCTGATAGCTGATGGTACACAATATGTGGTAAGATTCAAGATTGAGCCCAATGAGGAAGTGCATGTTAACGACCTGATTCGTGGTGAGGTTGTTATCAACTCTTCTATCTTGGATGACAAGGTGCTGTATAAGAGTGCTGACCAGTTGCCTACATATCATTTGGCAAATATTGTGGATGATCATCTGATGGAGATCAGCCATGTGATTCGTGGAGAGGAATGGTTGCCTTCTGCTCCGTTGCACGTGCTGCTTTACCGCGCTTTTGGCTGGGAAGATACCATGCCACAATTTGCCCATCTGCCTTTGTTGTTGAAGCCTGAAGGCAATGGCAAACTAAGTAAACGTGATGGTGACCGCCTGGGATTTCCTGTTTTCCCCTTGGAGTGGCATGATCCCAAGACCGGCGAGGTGTCACATGGCTATCGTGAAGAAGGCTATTTGCCAGAGGCAGTGATTAACTTCTTGGCACTATTGGGTTGGAATCCTGGCAATGATCAGGAAATCATGACCATGGAGGAAATGATAAAGCTTTTCGACATCAATCGATGCAGTAAGGCTGGTGCTAAGTTTGATTACAAGAAATTGATATGGTTTAACCATGAGTATGTGTTGATGAAGAGTGATGAGGAAGTGGCTAAGTTGTATCTCCCTGAATTGGAGAAGAGGGGTGTCGAGGCTCCTTTCGACAAAGTGGTTACCATTGTGGGACTGGTGAAAAACCGTGTTAACTTTGTAAAAGAGTTGTGGGAGAATAGCCATTACTTCTTTATGGCTCCTACTGAATATGACGAGAAAACCGTCAAGAAACGTTGGAAAGAAGATTCTGCCCAGCAAATGACTGAGTTGATGGAGGTGTTGAAAGATATTGATGATTTCAGCATCGAGAATCAGGAGAAGGTTGTAATGAGCTGGATAGAGAGCAAGGGATACAAAACAGGTGACATTATGAATGCTTTCCGTCTAACATTGGTAGGTGAGGGCAAGGGGCCCCACATGTTCGATATCTCATGGGTATTGGGCAAGGAAGAGACTTTGAAACGAATGGAAAGAGCCATTGAAGTGCTGAAGTAATTATGTATAATCTTGCTATCAATTTATATAGTTTAGCTGCCAAGGCGGATGCACTGTTCAGCAAGAAGGTTAAGACCATGCTAAATGGTCAACGTGACTGCTATGAGGTGCTGCGCTCAAAGATAGAGCCAGGACGACGTTATCTTTGGTTTCATGCAGCTTCGTTGGGAGAATTTGAGCAAGGAAGGCCGTTGATGGAGCGCATACGTCAGGATTATCCAGCGTATGGTATTCTGCTAACTTTCTTTTCACCCTCTGGTTATGAGGTGCGCAAGAACTATGAAGGAGCAGATGTAATATGCTACCTGCCATTCGACAAACCAAAGAATGTGCGTAGGTTTCTGGACTTGGCAAATCCCTGTATGGCATTCTTCATCAAGTATGAATTCTGGAAGAATTATTTAGACGAGCTGCATAACAGGAACATTCCTGTATATAGTGTATCGTCCATATTTAGGCCTCAGCAGCCATTCTTCAAGGGGTATGGTAAAGACTATGCCAAGGTGTTGTGTGATTTCAATCATCTGTTTGTACAGAATGAAAAGTCGAAAGACTTGCTCAAAGGGATTGGTATAGATGCCGTGAGTGTGGCAGGGGATACTCGTTTTGACCGCGTATTGCAGATTCGTCAACAAGCGAAAGACCTTCCTTTGGTGGAGGCTTTTAAACAAGGCAAGTTAACGTTTGTGGCAGGCAGCTCCTGGCAGCCTGATGAAGATCTGTTTATTGAGTACTTCAATCACCATCCAGAAATAAAGCTAATTATTGCGCCTCATGTGATAGGAGAAGACCATCTGCAACAAATTATCGCTAAACTGGAAGGCAAGGCGGTGCGTTATACACAAGCAACCTTGGATAATGTGGCCGATGCCCGATGTTTGATAATTGATTGCTTCGGCTTGTTGTCTTCTATATATAGATATGGTGAGATAGCCTATATTGGTGGAGGCTTTGGCTCTGGTATCCATAATACGGTAGAAGCCGCAGTGTATGGTGTACCTGTCATCTTTGGCCCCAATCACCAACGTTTCATGGAGGCAAATGATCTGATTGAATGTGGTGGCGCATTTTCCATCAACGATGGCAATGACTTGAAAGAGCTGCTTGACAAACTATTGTCCGATAGGACTTTCTTGCTAGAATCAGGCAATAAGGCTGGGACTTATGTCCACTCGCGGGCAGGAGCGACAGACATTATCTTGAAATATTTAAAGGGGCTTTTATAACAAGCCCCTTTATTATTGTCATTTGTTATCTTCGGCAAGATACCATTTGGTGTATGCTACATAATGGGCTGCATATGACTCAGCCTGGTCAGGTTTGGTCTTCTTGATGAACTTGGCAGGTACACCTCCCCATATTTCATGTTCACCAATGATAGTACCACCCAGCACCAAGGCTCCAGCTGCCACTACGGCACCCTCACCTACTACTGCATTATCCAGTACCGTTGAACCCATGCCAATGAGACAGCCACGTTTCAGGGTACAAGCATGGACTGTGGCGTTATGGCCGATGGTGACGTCGTCTTCGATAAAGGTAGGGCCGATTTTGTTGGTAACATGCACCACTGCTCCATCTTGCACATTCACTCGGTTGCCCATGGTAACGGGAGCTACGTCGCCTCGCACTACTGCATTGAACCATACAGAGCATTCATCGCCCATGGTTACTTCGCCTACTATAGCTGCGTTTTCACTAAAATAACACTCTTTTCCCCATTTCGGGGTAAGTCCGTTTACTGATTTGATAATTGCCATAAAATATAGATTTCTTATATTATTTCTTGAAATTAAAGTGGTGAGGTTGCATTGGCCAACCAATAACGTTCGTCATAGTCAAGTTGGGGGGATAAAAGGTCAAATACCCGTTGGTGATATTGGTTGAACCAGTCAACTTCTTCGTCGCTTAACAGTTCTTTGATGATTGGCCGTTTGTCGATGGGGCATAAGGTAACAGTCTCAAATTGGAGGTAGTTGCCAAACATGCCTTCTCCTGCGGGAACAACCAGTAAAATGTTTTCTGTGCGGATACCGTGTGAACCTGCTTTGTAGATGCCTGGCTCATTGGTAACCACCATGCCTGCTTGTAAAGTGACTGGGTTGTCTTCCATACGGATGCTGTGAGGCCCTTCGTGTACATTGAGGAAAGAACCCACACCATGACCCGTGCCATGGAGATAATTCATGCGATGACGCCAAATGGGCTGCCTGGCAAGTATATCAAGTTGAGCACCCCTGGTGCGTTCTGGGTATATAGCCATGGCCAAATCAATATGCCCTTTGAGAATCAGTGTATAATCTTCTTTCTCCTCTTGGGTAAGGTGGCCCAGGGGGATGGTACGAGTAATGTCGGTCGTACCATCAAGATACTGAGCGCCAGAGTCTAATAACAAGAACCCCCTTGGTTCTAAAGCAGCATCGGTTTCTGGAGTTGCTTCATAGTGTACAATCGCTCCATGAGCGCCATAACCGGCAATGGTATCAAAACTTTCGCCGATATAGTCTGCTTGCGCAGCCCGAAAAGCATGCAACTGACGGTCAACACTCATCTCAGTTTCGTGATAAATGTCAGCTTCTGTATCCAACCATTTGAGGAACTTTACCAAAGCTACACCGTCCTTTATCATAGCGCGATGTAGGTTGCCAATTTCTGTCTGGTTACGGATAGCTTTCATCAATGCCACGTAGGTTTTATGCTCAATCAATTCGCAATGAGGTGACAAGTCTTGATAGATGGCATAGTTAAGGTATGCAGGGTCTGCCAGTACTTTGTTGGTATAGGTGCTCTGCTCCAGGTCGCTATAGAAATCCATATAGGGGTAAACCTTCACTTTACAATCATTCAGGTAACTCTTTACCTCTGGCGTAAGCTTGATTTCATCAATAAAGAGTTTTACATCTTGATGGTTGATAAGTAGAAAACTAACGAACACAGGGTTGCAATGCACGTCGTTACCTCGCAGGTTTAGCACCCAGGCAATTTCATCTAATGCCGTTATCAATATAACATCAATGTTATCCTCTTCCATTTGCTGACGAATGCGCTTCACCTTTTCTTGGCAACTTTCACCGGCATATTGGAGAGGATGGATGAATACATGATTCTGTGGGATAGGTGGACGCTCTTCCCAGATTTCCTCAAAAGGATCGGCAAAACTCCTCAATTCGATGCCTTTCTCTCTAAGTTCTTGCTTTATAGCCTTGGCCGTTGCTAAGGAGAATACTTGTCCGTCGATGCCCACAATATCGCCTTTTGAGAATCTTGCCTTTAGGAAGTCGGCTATGCTGGGTGTCTCGGGGAGTTTTTCTTTATATAAATCGATACCCGTGCCTTGTAATTGTTCAGAAGCTTGCAGAAAATAGCGAGAGTCAGTCCATAGGCCCGCTTCGTTCTCTGTAACAACTACGGTGCCGGCAGAACCGGTGAACCCCGATATCCATTGCCTTGCCTCCCAATGAGGAGCCACATACTCGCTCATATGAGGATCTGTGCTTGGCACAATGAAAGCTCTGAGCTCCTTTCGTTTGAGGATTTCTCTAAGAGCTGCTATACGTTCTTTTACGGTCATCTTGGTAAAATTTAGTTAGCAAATATACACAAATATAGCGATATTAACGACAACAGATTCAGTAATTCTGCTTTTTAATGTTGAGCCCGCAGATTATTATACCTTATTTATATACACGCGCGCGTATTATGTCCTATTCTTTGTTTTCTATCGTGAGGGTTTAATAAGCATGTATTTAAAATTTTATGCTTAAACGTTTTGCCATTAATGAAACAATGAGTAACTTTGCAGGCTGATTTTTATTATTAACTAATTAAAATTTATTATTAAAAATGATTGTAGTACCCGTAAAAGAAGGCGAGAACATTGAAAGAGCCTTGAAGAAGTTTAAGAGAAAATTCGAGAAGACAGGTGTTGTTAAGGAACTGAGAAGACGTCAGCAGTTTGACAAACCGTCTGTATTGAAGAGACTTCAGATGGAGCATGCTGTTTATGTTCAGAAACTTCACCAAGAGGAAGATTAATTATTTAGCGTTTTTTCTTTGAATTATTGAATTCTTTTTCTTAAATTCGTTGCACAGAAATGTGCTGTAACGATGGAAGAGATAGATGCATTCTTGGGATACCTCAGGTATGAGCGCAATTACTCAGAAGAGACTGAGAAGTCATACAAGGTAGATTTGCTTCAATTTGAGGAATTTGCGAAAGAATGCGAACTGCAGCTGCAAGAAGTCAATCCTAATACAGTGCGTGAATGGGTTGTGCTGATGATGGACAAAGGCATAAGTGCCAGTTCTATCAACCGCAAATTGAGCGCATTGAGGACTTTCTACAAATACCTGCTTAAAAAAGGGGAAATAACTGCTGATCCTATGAGAAAGATTAGTGGGCCAAAGAAGAAGAAACCCCTACCGGTATTTGTGAAAGAGAAAGAGATGGACAGACTGCTTGACGAAATTGACTTTAGGGACGGTTTCGAAGGTCGCAGGGACAGGTTGATTATCCAGTTGTTTTATGAAACGGGTATGCGCCTGGCTGAACTTGTGGGCTTGAACGATGCGGATGTAGATTTTGGTACTAAGGTAATTAAAGTTACCGGAAAGCGAAACAAGCAACGTATTATTCCCTTTGGCGAAGAGTTAGCAATAGCTATGCAGGACTATCTTGTTGAGAGAGACCAAACCATTTCCACCCTATCGGGTGCCTTCATTACGAAGGCGAGTGGTGAGAGAATCGCTCGTACTAGTGTGCAGAATATTGTGAGGGAAAACCTTTCAAAGGTGACAACGATTAAGAAACGGAGCCCGCATGTACTGAGACATACCTTTGCAACTTCCATGCTCAATCATCAGGCAGAGCTAGGAGCCATCAAGGAGTTGTTAGGACATGAAAGCCTTGCCACTACTGAGGTTTATACACACACTACTTTTGAAGAATTAAAAAAAGCGTATAACCAAGCTCATCCAAGAGCGTAAAGAAAAGGAGGTAATTATGGAAGTAAGAATTCAATCAATTCACTTTGACGCAACAGAGAAGCTGCAGGACTTTATCAACAAGAAAGTTAGCAAGCTTGAAAAGTATTATGAAGATATTAAGAAAGTAGAGGTGTCATTGAAGGTAGTTAAGCCAGAGACAGCTGCTAACAAGGAGGCAGGCCTGAAAATTACCGTCCCAGGTGGCGAGCTGTATGTAAACAAAGTATGCGATACATTTGAGGAAGCAATAGATCAATGTGCAGAGGCTTTGGAAAAACAACTGGTGAAATACAAAGAAAAACTGCGTAATAAATAATTAAATTTCTCCAAAAATTTGGTGGGAATAAAATAAATCACTAACTTTGCAGCCGTTTCGCTCGGATTCCGTGCCTTAACGGCTGCAAAACTGAGTGAATGCCTCTTTAGCTCAGTTGGCCAGAGCACGTGATTTGTAATCTCGGGGTCGTTGGTTCGAATCCGACAAGAGGCTCAAGAACAGGGCAAATACCAGAGTGGCCAAATGGGGCAGACTGTAAATCTGCTGGCGTACGCCTTCGGTGGTTCGAATCCATCTTTGCCCACAAGCACAGCAAAGTGCTAGGCGAAAGCCGGATTGCTGTTATAGCTCAGTGGTAGAGCACTTCCTTGGTAAGGAAGAGGTCCCGGGTTCAAGTCCCGGTAACAGCTCCACATGAAGTAGAAACTGATTATTAATCAAATTATAAATAAAGTAAAAGCTATGGCAAAAGAGAAATTCGAACGTACCAAACCGCATGTTAACATTGGTACAATTGGTCACGTTGACCACGGTAAGACCACTCTGACCGCTGCTATCACTTTGGTACTGTCAAAGCGAGTAGCTGGTAACGAGGGTAAGATTAAGTCTTTCGATCAGATTGACAACGCTCCTGAAGAGAAGGAACGCGGTATTACCATTAACACCGCTCACGTTGAGTATGAGACCGCTAATCGTCACTATGCTCACGTTGACTGCCCGGGACACGCCGACTATGTGAAGAACATGGTAACTGGTGCTGCTCAGATGGATGGTGCTATCATCGTTGTTGCTGCTACTGATGGTCCTATGCCTCAGACTCGCGAGCACATCCTGTTGAATGGTGTTGAGAAGTGGGAAGACAAGGTTATGGAACTGATGGATGCTGTTGACACATGGATTCCTCTGCCTCCACGCGATATCGATAAGCCTTTCTTGATGCCTGTTGAGGATATCTTCTCAATCACTGGTCGTGGTACAGTTGCTACAGGTCGTATCGAAGCTGGTGTTATCAAGGTAGGTGACGAAGTTGAGATTCTAGGTCTTGGTGAAGATCGTAAGTCAGTTGTAACTGGTGTTGAAATGTTCCGCAAGTTGCTGG
The DNA here is from genome assembly GCA_902779085.1 of uncultured Bacteroidales bacterium. Classification (GTDB taxonomy): domain Bacteria; phylum Bacteroidota; class Bacteroidia; order Bacteroidales; family Bacteroidaceae; genus Bacteroides. The sequence goes on from CACYZY010000010.1 coordinate 21,780, forward strand.
ATACCGGTGAGGCTGGTGATAACGTAGGTCTGTTGCTGCGTGGTGTTGACAAGAATGAAATCAAGCGCGGTATGGTGCTCTGCCATCCGGGTCAGATTCACCCACATTCAAAGTTCAAAGCTACTATCTATGTGCTGAAGAAAGAAGAAGGTGGCCGTCACACTCCATTCCACAACCACTATCGTCCTCAGTTCTATCTCCGTACTATGGACTGTACAGGTGAGATCACTTTGCCAGAAGGTACTGAGATGGTAATGCCAGGTGATAACGTTGAGATTATCGTTGACCTGATTTACCCAGTTGCACTGAACGTAGGTCTGCGTTTCGCTATCCGCGAAGGTGGTCGTACAGTAGGTTCTGGTCAGATCACAGAGGTTTACGAAGACTAATCACTTGAATCAATAAATACCAGTCCTTGGGTTTATCCCGAGGACTGGTTGATACACGGGAATAGTTCAGTTGGTAGAATGTCGGTCTCCAAAACCGAAGGTCGGGAGTTCGAGCCTCTCTTCCCGTGCTAATACTTATGATATGAACAAAGTAGTTGCATATTTGAAAGAAACTTATGACGAGCTTGTCCACAAAGTGACATGGCCGACATATACAGAATTGACTAACAGTGCAGTAGCTGTTTTATATGCTTCCCTGATTATTGCATTGGTAGTGTTCGTAATGGACTTCTGTTTCCAGAACATCATGGAGTTTGTTTATCCCAAGTAAAACTGTTTTAAGCGATGTCTGAGATTGTTAAGAAATGGTACGTGTTACGTGCTGTGAGCGGTAAGGAGGCTAAGGTAAAAGAGTATCTCGAAGCTGATTTGAGAAACGGTAATCTTAGCTCTGATCTTGTATCTCAGGTGTTGATTCCCACAGAGAAAGTTGCCTATTTGAAGAATGGCAAGAAAGTAATGAAGGAAAGAAGTTATCTTCCTGGTTACGTTCTCGTGGAAGCAGCTTTAATTGGTGAGGTACCTCATCATTTGAGAAATACCCCAAATGTTTTGGGCTTCTTGGGCGGTATGGATCATCCCACACCTCTTCGTGATTCCGAAGTAAAGCGTATTCTTGGCAAGGTTGACGAGATGCAAGAAGGTGCTGATGAGATCACTATACCTTACGTTATAGGCGATACCGTAAAGGTAAACTACGGCCCATTCAGTGGTTTTGCAGGAACTGTAGAACAAATTAACACTGATACCCGGAAGCTGACGGTTATGGTTAAGATTTTCGGTAGGTCTACACCTCTGGAACTCGACTTTATGCAAGTTGTCAAAGAGTGATGCAATATCATTTTGTGAGATTGTATCGTTCTTTTTTTTGTAAATCAATTAATATATTTAGAAATGGCTAAAGAAGTTGCTGGACTAATCAAATTACAGATTAAGGGTGGCGCTGCAAATCCATCTCCTCCAGTAGGACCTGCTCTGGGTTCTAAAGGAATCAATATCATGGATTTCTGCAAAGCATTCAACGCCAGAACCCAGGATAAAGCAGGTAAGGTTCTTCCTGTTATTATCACTTACTACACCGATAAGTCTTATGACTTTGTAGTAAAGACTCCTCCTGTGGCTATTCAGTTGCTCGAGGCAACGAAGCTCAAGAGTGGTTCTGGACAGCCTAACCGTAATAAGGTAGCAAGTGTTACTTGGGATCAGGTACGTGCTATTGCTGAGGATAAGCTGGTTGACTTGAACTGCTTTACTGTTGAGTCTGCTATGAAGATGGTTGCTGGAACAGCTAGAAGTATGGGTATCACTGTAACAGGGGAGTTCCCGGTTAAATAAACTAATAAACTTCAATTAGAATGAGTAAACTGACAAAAAATCAAAAGTTGGCTGCTGGTAAAATTGAAGCAGGGAAAGCATACTCTCTTGCTGAGGCATCAGCTTTGGTAAAGGAACTTACCTTTACAAAGTTTGACGCATCAGTAGATATAGACGTTCGTTTGGGTGTTGATCCAAGAAAGTCTAACCAGATGGTACGTGGCGTGGTGACATTGCCTAACGGTACTGGTAAGGTGACACGTGTGTTGGTACTCTGTACACCAGATGCTGAAGCTGCTGCTCAAGAAGCTGGCGCTGATTATGTAGGTCTTGACGAGTATATCGAAAAGATTAAGGGCGGATGGACTGACGTTGATGTTATCATCACGATGCCATCATGCATGGGTAAGTTAGGCCCTCTCGGTCGTGTTCTCGGTCCTCGTGGACTGATGCCTAACCCGAAGAGTGGTACTGTAACAATGGATGTTGCTAAGGCTGTGAAAGAAGTGAAGATGGGTAAGATTGACTTTAAGGTTGACAAGACCGGTATAGTTCACTCTTCTATCGGTAAGGTAAGTTTCACCCCTGAGAAGATTGCGCAGAACGCACAGGAGTTCGTTCGCACATTGATTAAGTTGAAACCTACTACAGCTAAGGGTACATACGTTAAGAGCATTTATCTTTCAAGCACTATGAGCAAAGGTGTGAAGGTAGATCCTAAGACAGTAGAAGACGCTCAATAATAAACGGAGGTTGAAATGAGAAAAGAAGATAAAAGTAAGATTATTGAGCAGCTCGCTGCTATCGTGAAGGAATATCCTCACTTCTATTTGGTTGACACTACGGCTATGAATGCTGGCGATACCAGTGATTTCCGTCGTGAGTGCTTCAAAGCAGGTGTTAAGCTTGTTGTTGTTAAGAACTCTTTGTTGCACAAGGCGCTTGAGAGTCTGGAAGGTGATTATTCTCCTCTCTATGGCTGCTTAAAGGGCACAACAGGTGTGATTTTCACTGAAGTGGCTAACCTTCCTGCTAAGTTGTTGAAGGATAAAGCTAAAAATGGTATCCCTGCTTTGAAGGGTGCATATGCTGAGGAAGGCTTCTATGTGGGTGCTGACCAGCTAGATGCCCTTACAAGTATCAAGAGCAAGGAAGAAGTTATCGCAGAAATCGTGGCTCTGCTGCAGTCTCCTGCGAAGAACGTTATCTCTGCACTTCAAAGTGGAGCAGGTACTATCCATGGTGTCTTGAAGACGCTGGGTGAACGTCCTGAAGCTTAATACAACCGATGGATTGTCAACTTCCATCAAAACATATTTAATTAACTAAGTAATAAACAATTAAAATTATACTAAAATGGCAGATTTAAAAGCTATCGCTGAACAATTGGTTAACTTGACAGTTAAGGAAGTTAATGAACTTGCAACTATTCTGAAAGAAGAATACGGTATTGAACCTGCTGCTGCAGCTGTTGCTGTTGCTGCTCCTGCTGCTGGTGGCGCCGCTGCTGCTGCTGAGGAGAAGACCTCATTTGATGTTGTACTGAAGAGCGCAGGTGCTGCTAAGCTTCAGGTAGTAAAGGCTGTTAAGGAAGCTTGCGGTCTTGGCTTGAAGGAAGCTAAGGATCTGGTTGACGCTGCTCCAAGCACTGTAAAGGAAGGTGCGTCTAAGGATGAGGCTGAGGCACTGAAGGCTGCTCTTGAGGGCGCAGGTGCTGAAGTTGAACTTAAGTAACAAAAAAAGCCTGTAAAACAGGTGACGGTTAGGAACCCTTTCCAGTTTTAAAGGGTTCTTAACCTTTTTGTGTCTTTATTTTTATAAGTTCTACTAATCCTTTTTTCAGATGTCTTCAACAGTAAACCAAAGAATAAATTTCGCTACTGCCAAGAATCCACTCGAATATCCTGATTTCTTGGACGTTCAATTGAAGTCATTCAAAGACTTTCTACAACTTGACACCCCTACAGAAAAGCGTAAAAAGGAGGGCTTGTATAAAGTATTTGCAGAGAACTTCCCCATCGCTGATACAAGAAACAATTTTGTCCTCGAGTTCCTGGACTACTATATAGATCCTCCCCGTTATTCTATACAAGAGTGTATAGAACGTGGACTAACCTATAGTGTTCCTTTGAAGGCGAAACTTAAGTTGTATTGCACTGACCCAGACCACGAAGACTTTGATACCGTTATTCAAGACGTGTATCTTGGTACAATTCCATATATGACACCGCAGGCTACTTTTGTAATCAACGGTGCCGAACGTGTAGTTGTTTCTCAACTCCACCGTTCACCAGGCGTTTTCTTCGGACAGAGTGTACATGCTAATGGTACAAAACTCTATTCTGCTCGTATTATTCCTTTCAAGGGTTCTTGGATAGAATTTGCAACGGATATTAACAACGTGATGTATGCTTACATCGATCGTAAGAAGAAATTGCCTGTAACTACACTTTTACGTGCCATCGGATTTGAAAGCGACAAGGACATCCTTGAGATTTTCAATTTGGCAGAAGAGGTGAAAGTAAGCAAGAAGAATCTGGAGAAAATCAAAGGACGTAAATTAGCTGCCCGCGTGCTGAAGTCATGGATTGAGGATTTCGTCGATGAGGATACTGGTGAAGTAGTTTCCATCGAGCGTAACGAAGTCGTGATAGACCGTGAGACTGTGATTGAGGATAAGCACGTCGAAATTATTCTTGACTCTGGCGTTCAGAATATTCTTGTACACAAAGAGGAGGCTAATCAATCAGATTTCTCCATTATATATAATACACTACAAAAAGATCCAAGTAACTCTGAGAAAGAAGCTGTACTTTATATCTATCGTCAGTTGCGCAATGCAGATCCAGCTGATGATGCTACCGCTCGAGAAGTAATCAATAGTTTGTTCTTCTCAGAAAAGAGATATGACTTGGGTGATGTGGGTCGTTATCGTATCAACAAGAAGTTGAACTTATCTACAGACCCTGATGTTAGAGTACTGACAAAGGAAGACATTATCGAGATTATCAATTATCTTGTTGAGTTGATTAACTCAAAAGCAGATGTTGATGATATTGACCACTTGAGCAACCGTCGTGTTCGCACTGTAGGTGAGCAATTGTCTAATCAATTCTCTATAGGTTTAGCCCGCATGGCTCGTACCATTCGTGAAAGAATGAATGTACGCGACAATGAGGTGTTTACCCCAACAGACTTGATTAATGCGAAGACCATCTCTTCTGTCATTAACTCATTCTTTGGTACCAATGCACTTTCTCAGTTTATGGACCAAACTAATCCATTGGCAGAGATTACCCATAAACGTCGTATGTCTGCTCTCGGTCCTGGCGGTTTGTCAAGAGACCGTGCTGGTTTCGAAGTGCGTGACGTACACTATACTCATTATGGTCGTCTTTGCCCAATTGAAACTCCTGAAGGTCCTAACATTGGTTTGATTTCATCTCTTTGTGTATTTGCGAAGATAAATGATTTAGGATTTATTGAAACTCCATATCGCAAGGTAGAAAATGGTAAGGTGGATCTTAATCCAGATGACCTATTGTATCTTACCGCTGAAGAGGAAGAGGAGAAGATTATAGCTCAGGGCAATGCTCCTCTGGATGATGATGGCAACTTCACTGGCGATAGAATACATGCTCGTCAAGATGCCGATTTCCCTGTAGTTTCTCCTGATCAGGTAGATTACATGGACGTGTCTCCACAGCAGATTGCCTCTATTGCAGCAGCGCTGATTCCATTCCTCGAGCATGATGATGCTAACCGTGCATTGATGGGATCTAACATGATGCGTCAGGCAGTACCTTTGCTGCGCACTGAGTCTCCTATCGTTGGTACTGGCATTGAACGTCAGTTGGCACGCGATTCCCGTACACAGATTGCTGCAGAAGGTGATGGTGTTGTAGAGTTTGTTGATGCAACAACCATCCGCATCCGTTATGACCGTACAGAGGATGAGGAATTTGTTAGCTTTGATCCAGCTGTAGTAGAGTACGAGATACCTAAGTGGCACCGTACCAACCAAGGTATGACAATTGATCTTCGTCCAGTTTGTGAAGCTGGTGAACGTGTTACAAAAGGACAGATTTTGACAGAAGGTTATTCTACAGCAGACGGCGAGTTGGCGTTAGGTAAGAACCTGTTGGTTGCTTATATTCCTTGGAAGGGTTACAATTACGAGGATGCTATCGTTCTAAATGAACGCATTGTTCGTTGGGATATCATGACTTCAGTGCATGTGGATGAGTATGCGTTGGAGGTACGTGAGACTAAACGAGGCATGGAGGAACTAACATCTGATATTCCTAATGTGAGCGAGGAAGCTACTAAGGACTTGGATGAAAGAGGTATTATTCGCGTAGGTGCTCATGTAGAACCTGGTGACATCTTGATTGGTAAGATTACTCCAAAGGGTGAATCAGATCCTTCTCCAGAAGAGAAACTGTTGCGAGCTATCTTTGGTGACAAAGCAGGTGATGTTAAAGATGCTTCATTGAAAGCCAACCCATCATTGAAGGGTGTTGTAATCAAGACTCATCTGTACTCTCGTGCTATAAAAGACCGCTCAGCTAAGCAATCGGATAAGGTACTCTTGGAGAAGATTGACAAGAAATTTGAAGAGCAAGTTGGAGAACTTCGCAAGATATTGGTTGAAAAACTGCTTGCCCTCACAGCTGATTATACTTCTGAAGGTGTTAAGGACTTTATGGATGCAGAAGTAGTGGCTAAGGGTGCTAAGTTCACAGCTGCAACATTCACTAATATGGACTTCAATGCCATTCAGCTAAGTGGTTGGACTAAAGATGAGCATGTGAACTCATTGATACGTGCCTTGGTCATGAATTATATCAAGAAATATAAGGAGGCTGATGCCGTATTACGTCGTGAGAAGTTCAATATTACAATTGGTGATGAACTGCCTTCAGGTATCATCAAATTGGCTAAGGTCTATATCGCTAAGAAGCGTAAGATTGGCGTTGGTGATAAGATGTCTGGTCGTCATGGTAACAAGGGTATCGTATCACGTGTGGTTCGTCAGGAAGACATGCCGTTCCTTGAAGATGGAACGCCAGTTGATATTTGTTTGAACCCATTGGGCGTGCCTTCACGTATGAACATTGGACAGATCTTAGAAGCTGTTTTAGGTCGTGCTGGTAGAAAGTTGGGCGTTAAGTTTGCTACTCCTATCTTCGATGGTGCTTCTATCGACGATTTGAACGAGTGGACAGATAAGGCAGGCTTGCCACGTTTTGGTTCTACAACTTTATATGATGGCGAAACAGGTGAGCCTTTCGAGCAGAAAGCAACAGTAGGTGTGACTTATATGTTGAAGTTAGGTCACATGGTTGACGACAAGATGCATGCACGTTCTATTGGCCCGTACTCACTCATTACCCAGCAGCCTTTGGGTGGTAAGGCACAGTTCGGTGGTCAGCGCTTTGGTGAAATGGAAGTGTGGGCACTCGAAGCATTCGGTGCTGCTCATATTCTGCAAGAGATCCTCACCATTAAGTCTGATGATGTAGTAGGCCGTTCAAAGGCTTATGAAGCTATTGTCAAGGGTGAGCCAATGCCTGCTCCAGGAATCCCAGAGTCATTCAATGTGCTGATGCACGAATTGAAAGGCTTAGGACTGAGTCTACATCTCGAGTAATAAATCATTGTCAACGATCAATATTCTATAATATATGGCTTTTAGAAAAGAGAATAAGGTAAAGAATAGTTTCTCAAAGATAACAATAGGATTAGCATCTCCTGAAGAAATCTTGGAGAATTCATACGGTGAGGTTTTAAAACCTGAGACCATTAACTACCGTACATACAAGCCTGAACGCGATGGTTTGTTCTGCGAGCGTATCTTTGGCCCTACCAAAGATTACGAATGCTATTGCGGAAAGTATAAACGCATCCGTTACAAAGGTATTGTATGTGATCGTTGCGGTGTTGAGGTTACTGAGAAGAAGGTCCGCCGTGAACGCTGCGGTCATATTGCATTGGTAGTGCCTGTAGCACATATTTGGTATTTCCGCTCACTTCCCAATAAGATAGGTTATCTTTTGGGAATGCCTACTAAGAAACTCGACTCTATTATCTATTATGAGAGATATGTGGTGATTCAGCCAGGTGTGCTGGAAGGTCAGGTTCAACAATATGATATGTTGGAGGAGACTGAGTATGTTGATTTGTTGGACAAGTTGCCAAGTGACAATAAATACTTGGACGATTCCGATCCTAATAAGTTCATTGCCAAGATGGGTGCTGAGGCTGTCTATGACATGTTGGCTCGTCTTGACCTTGATGCTCTTTCATACGAGTTGCGTAATCGTGCCGAGACTGATTCTTCTCAGCAGCGCAAAGCAGAGGCGCTGAAACGCCTGCAAGTGGTTGAGTCTTTCCGTGCATCTAAGGGAATCAACAAACCTGAGTGGATGATAATGAAGATTATCCCTGTAACTCCTCCTGAATTGCGTCCGTTGGTACCATTGGACGGTGGCCGTTTTGCTACATCTGACTTGAACGATTTGTATCGCCGTGTAATTATACGTAATAATCGTTTGAAGAGACTGATGGAGATTAAAGCTCCTGAAGTGATTCTCCGTAATGAGAAACGTATGTTACAGGAGGCTGTTGACTCTTTGTTTGACAACTCTCGTAAGGCAAGTGCTGTTAAGTCTGAATCTAACCGACCACTTAAATCATTGTCTGATAGCTTGAAGGGTAAGGTCGGTCGCTTCCGCCAGAATCTGTTGGGTAAGCGTGTTGACTATTCAGCGCGTTCAGTAATTGTGGTTGGACCAGAATTGAAGATGGGCGAGTGTGGTTTGCCAAAGTTAATGGCTGCTGAGCTTTACAAGCCATTTATCATCCGTAAGCTGATTGAAAGAGGTGTTGTTAAGACAGTTAAGAGTGCTAAGAAGATTGTAGATCGTAAGGAACCTATCATTTTTGACATTCTTGAACATGTAATGAAAGGTCACCCAGTTTTGCTGAACCGTGCTCCTACTTTGCACCGTTTGGGTATCCAGGCATTCCAGCCCAAGATGATTGAAGGCAAGGCAATTCAGTTGCATCCATTAGCATGTACGGCATTTAATGCTGACTTCGATGGTGACCAGATGGCTGTTCACTTGCCTTTGAGCAATGAAGCTATCTTGGAAGCACAGTTGTTGATGCTTGAGCCACACAATATTTTGAACCCAGCAAATGGTGCTCCTATTACCGTTCCTTCTCAGGATATGGTATTAGGTCTTTATTACATCACCAAACTGCGTAAGGGAGCTAAGGGCGAAGGCCTTACCTTCTATGGCCCTGAGGAGGCTATTATCGCATACAATGAGAAGAAGTGCGATATTCACGCTATCATCAATGTGGTAGTGAATGATGTTGATGAGAATGGCAAGGTAGTCAAGAAACTCATGAAGGAAACTTCTGTAGGCCGCGTTATGGTTAACCAAATTGTTCCTGATGAGGCAGGTTATGTTAATACTGTTATCTCTAAGAAGTCTTTGCGTGATATTATCAGTCATGTAATTGAAGTTTGTGGTGTTACCAAGGCTTGTGAGTTCTTGGACGGTATTAAGAACATGGGCTATTACATGGCATTCAAGGGTGGCTTGTCTTTCAACTTGGGTGATATCATCATCCCAGAAGAAAAAGAGAAGCTGGTCAACAGAGGTTATGAAGAAGTTGAACAGGTCATCAACAATTATAACATGGGTTTCATCACCAATAACGAACGTTATAACCAGGTGATTGATATTTGGACACATGTTAACTCAGAATTGTCGAATATCCTGATGAAGACCTTGTCGAATGACAAAGATGGTTTCAACTCTGTTTTTATGATGTTGGATTCTGGTGCCCGTGGTTCTAAGGAGCAGATTCGTCAGCTTTCTGGTATGCGTGGTTTGATGGCTAAGCCTCAGAAAGCAGGTGCAGAGGGTGGCCAGATCATTGAGAACCCTATTCTTTCTAACTTTAAGGAAGGCTTGTCTGTGCTGGAGTACTTTATCTCAACCCACGGTGCCCGTAAGGGTTTGGCCGATACTGCGTTGAAGACAGCCGATGCTGGTTACCTGACTCGTCGTTTGGTGGACGTGTCTCATGATGTCATCATTAATGAGGAGGATTGCGGAACTTTGCGTGGTCTTGTTTGCACAGCTATAAAGAATAATGACGAAGTGGTAGCTACTTTGTATGAACGTATTTTGGGCCGTGTGTCAGTGCACGATGTGATTAACCCAACTACAGGCAATTTGATTGTGGCTGCTGGTGAGGAAATCACAGAGGAGAAGGCACAAGAGATTGAAGATTCTCCAATCGAGAGTGTTGAAATTCGCTCTGTGCTAACTTGCGAATCCAAGCATGGTGTCTGTGCTAAGTGCTACGGACGCAACTTGGCGACCAGCCGTATGGTTCATAAGGGAGAGGCTGTAGGCGTTATTGCTGCACAAGCTATCGGTGAACCTGGCACACAGTTGACATTGCGTACCTTCCATGCTGGTGGTACTGCTGCCAACATTGCAGCTAATGCAAGTATTGTTGCTAAGAACAAGTCTAGACTTGAATTTGAAGAATTGCGTACCGTTGATGCCGTTAACGAAGCTGGTGAGGCCACCAAGATTGTAGTAAGCCGTTTGGCAGAAGTACGTTTCGTTGATGTCAATACAGGTATTGTTCTTTCTACACATAATGTACCTTATGGTTCTACTTTGTTTGCTAACGAGGGTGAAACTGTTGAGAAAGGCAAGTTGATCGCTCGTTGGGATCCATTCAACGCTGTAATCATCACTGAAGCCGCTGGTAAGTTGAAATTTGAAGATATGATTGTGAATGTCACTTACACAGTAGAGACTGATGATTCTACAGGATTGAGCGAGTCTATTATCATAGAATCAAAAGATAGGACTAAGGTCCCTGTTGTTGGTATTTATGCTGAGGATGGCGAACTGATTCGTACCTATAACCTCCCTGTAGGTGGACACGTTGTAGTAGAGGACGGTCAGAATGTCAAGACAGGTGATGTGTTGGTTAAGATTCCACGTGCCGTAAGTAAGGCCGGTGATATCACTGGTGGTTTGCCACGAGTAACCGAGTTGTTCGAGGCTCGTAGCCCGTCAAATCCTGCAGTGGTGTCTGAAATCGATGGTGAGATAACCATGGGTAAGCCAAAACGTGGCAATCGTGAGATTATCGTTACCTCAAAGGCAGGTGATGTAAAGAAATATTTGGTACCACTGTCTAAGCAGATCTTGGTACAGGAGAATGACTATGTCCGTGCAGGTACTCCACTGTCTGACGGCGAGGTAACTCCAACAGATATCTTAGCTATTAAGGGCCCGACGGCAGTACAGGAGTATATTGTCAACGAGGTGCAGGATGTGTATCGTTTGCAAGGTGTGAAGATTAACGACAAGCACTTTGAGATTATTGTTCGCCAGATGATGCGTAAAGTACAGATTGACGAACCTGGTGATACCCGATTCCTTGAACAACAGATTGTTGATAAGCTGGACTTCCAGGATGAGAATGATCGTATTTGGGGCAAGAAAGTGGTAGTAGATGCTGGCGATTCACAGACAATGCATGCAGGTCAGATTGTTACTGCTCGTAAGTTACGTGACGAGAATAGTATGCTGAAGCGTCGTGACATGAAACTTGTGAAGGTACGTGAGGCTATCCCTGCTACTTCAACTCAGATTCTACAGGGTATAACACGTGCCGCTTTGCAAACCAAGAGCTTTATGTCTGCTGCTTCATTCCAGGAAACTACGAAGGTGCTCAATGAGGCTGCTATCAATGGCAAAACCGATTATCTGGAAGGCATGAAGGAGAATGTTATATGCGGTCACTTGATTCCTGCAGGCACAGGTCAGCGTGAGTTCGACAAAATCATTGTTGGTTCTAAGGAAGAATATGAACGTATTCAGGCTAATAAGCGCACAGTTCTTGACTATGATGGAGATGAAGCCTCATCTCGACATTTAGATGATGCTGCATTTGGTGAATAAAACCTCATGATACTAAAAAATGGAGGGCGTATGTGTATAACATGCGCCCTCTATTGTTATAAAACATACCATAAATTATCAACTTTTAAGATTCAGATAAAAAATACCTGAGATTTACTGCCGTTTCCTGCGTGGAAAGTTGTAACTTTGCTCCCAAATTGTTTGCTTATGACAATAAGAGGTTTTTTTTCTTTTCAAGAGAATCGTTTCTTTTGGCTAAACATCATAGCTATGGCTTTGGTGGTTTTGCTAGTCATTTTTGGTGTTCTCAAGGGATTAGACATATATACACATCATGGCGAAGCCGTAACGGTGCCTGATGTAAAAGGAAAGAGCTTCCTAGAAGCCCGTCAGATACTGGAGCAATCCGAATTGAAGTGTGTAGTGGCCGACTCCAATTATGTAAGCGCATTACCCGCTGGCTGTATTCTCGATTATAATCCCGCAGCAGGTCAGAAAGTAAAGCGTGGGCATATCATTTATCTCAATATCAATACCCTTAGTGTTCCACTAGTTAATGTGCCAGATGTGGCTGACAATAGTTCGTTGCGCCAGGCTGAAGCACGACTTTTGGCAGCTGGTTTCAAAATCAGTCAGGTTGAGCCTGTAGATGGTGAGAAAGACTGGGTGTATGGGGTAAAGTACAATGGTCAGCGATTGATGTTGGGCGAAAAAGTACCTATTAACTCCACTCTCTCATTGATGGTTGGCAGTGGCACTGCTGTAATAGATAGTCTTGGTATCAATGATGCTGAGATAAAACCAGAACCCTCCAAGCAACCAGAGAAGAAGCCGACTTCTGGTGATGATTCTTGGTTCTGATTCGTTTGACTATGATTGATAAAGAGTTAGACCTGGAATTAGATAATGATGATTTGGATGATATCGAGCCGATAGTCTCCGAACCCCAGCTATACGAGCATTTTCGTGTGGTGGTCGATAAGGGACAAGAGATGGTTCGTGTGGATAAGTACCTCTTTGACAAGATAACCAACGCATCTCGTAACCGTATTCAGAAAGCAGCAGATGTTGGCTATGTCATGGCGAATGGTAAATCAGTTAAGAGTAGCTATAAGGTTAAACCTTTCGATGTCATTACTCTAATGTTGGATCGTCCTCGCTATGAGAACGAAATCGTTCCACAGGACATCCCACTCGATGTGGTCTATGAAGACGATGCTGTAATTGTGGTGAATAAACCTGCTGGCCTAGTGGTGCACCCGGGGCATGGAAATTGGAGTGGAACGCTAGTTAATGCCATCGCTTGGCACTTGAAAGATACCAACTACGATGCCAATGATGTGCACGTGGGACTTGTTCATCGCATTGACAAAGATACCTCGGGCCTATTGGTGGTCGCAAAGACACCTGATGCCAAAACCAACTTGGGCAATCAGTTCCTACACAAAACCACCAAGCGTCATTACAATGCTCTGGTATGGGGCGATATGGAGAAAGATGAAGGTACCATAGTGGGCAATATAGGTCGTAATCCAAAGGATAGAATGCTGATGGCAGTATTGCCTGACGACCAAGGCAAATATGCTGTTACCCACTATCGTGTATTGGAACGCTTTGGTTACGTGACTTTAGTGGAATGTATTTTGGAAACAGGACGTACGCATCAGATTAGGGTACACATGAAGCACATAGGGCATGTGTTGTTTAACGATGAGCGATATGGTGGCAACGAAGTTTTGCGTGGCACCCGTTTTGCTAAATACAAGCAGTTTGTCAATAATTGTTTTGAAATATGTCCCCGTCAGGCACTTCATGCCAAGACATTGGGTTTTATTCATCCGGTCACGGGCAAGGAATTGTTTTTCTCTACCGAATTACCTGCTGACATGCAGGCTCTCATTGAGAAGTGGAGGGGTTATACGATAAATAGAAATTTAATGGAATGAAAAGAATTATAGCAATTGTAGCAGGTGGCGACACCTCTGAATATCATGTATCCCTGCGCAGTGCACAGGGCCTCTATTCCTTTATCGACAAGGAAAGATATGAATTGTACATTGTTGTTATGCATGGCCTTGATTGGTACGTTCAGCTCGATGACGACAAGCGTGTGAATATAGACCGCAATGACTTCAGTTTTACTTTTGATAGCAAGAAGGTAAAGTTTGATTTCGCTTATATCACTATCCATGGTACTCCTGGTGAAGACGGATTGTTGCAAGGCTATTTTGATATGCTCCACATCCCTTATTCCTGTTGTGGTGTATTGGCAGCTTCCCTTACTTATGATAAATTTGCATGCAATCAGTATCTCAAGTCATACGGCATCCCTGTGGCAGAGTCTGTTCTCTTGCGTGCAGGTCAGCATATTGATGATGATCGTGTAATTCAGGATATTGGTCTACCTTGCTTTATCAAACCCAGTCTGGGAGGTTCTAGTTTTGGTATTACCAAGGTAAAGACACGTGAACAGATTCAACCAGCCATCGTTAAGGCTTTTGAAGAAGCCAAAGAGGTGGTAATAGAATCTTTCCTTGATGGAACTGAAATCACCTGTGGATGTTATAAGACATCTACTAAGTCGGTTGCTTTCCCCATCACCGAAGTAGTTACCACCAACGAGTTTTTCGACTATGATGCAAAATACAATGGTCAAGTAGATGAAATTACACCTGCCCGTATATCTGACTCATTGCGGGACAGAGTACAGCAAGTTACTTTGGCCATTTATGATATTATAGGTGCCTATGGTATTATACGGATTGACTATATTATTACTAAAGGCGATAAGATCAACTTGCTGGAGGTAAATACTACGCCTGGCATGACGGCCACCAGTTTCATTCCCCAGCAAGTACGTGCTGCAGGTCTCGACATTAAGAATGTGATGACTGATATTATAGAGGAAAAGTTTAAGTAGCTAAGCTTATCTCACCTGATAAACTAAAGACCATGACTAGCGAATTTGACGAAATACGACCTTATCTGGATGAAGAGTTGCCTCAAATTTATGAGGAACTGATAGCCGACCCTGCCTTCGTGAAAATTGTAGGTGGCGTGTTGCCTTTCCCTTTTGAGGTAATTGCTGAACGTATGCGTTCCTGCAAGACCAAGCTTGAATTCCAGAAAGCGTTCTGCTACAGGTTTCTTCGGGGACTTGCCGATTCATCTACTCAAGGTGTTACCAGTAATTTGGAGACCCTGAAGGATTCCACTTGTGCTTATACTTTCATCTCTAATCATCGCGACATTATCCTCGATTCTGGTTTCCTTTCTGTGTTATTGGTTGAGAATGGGCTTGATACTGTAGAGATTGCTATTGGAGACAACCTGCTCATTTATCCATGGATAAAGAAACTGGTTCGCATTAATAAGTCTTTTATTGTCCAGCGAGCACTAACCATGCGTCAGATGTTGGAATCATCAGCTCGTATGTCGCGCTACATGCACTATACCATTAATGAGAAGAACCAGTCCATTTGGATTGCACAACGTGAGGGACGTGCCAAAGATTCCAACGACCGAACCCAGGAGAGTGTACTGAAAATGTTAGCTATGGGTGGTGAAGGTGATTTGGTTGATCGATTGATAGAAATGAATATTGTTCCTTTGTCAATATCTTATGAATATGACCCTTGTGACTATCTGAAAGCTCGTGAGTATCAACTCAAACGCGATGTGCTGGATTATAAGAAATCTACTGCTGACGACCTTAAGAATATGGAAACGGGAATGTTTGGTTTTAAAGGTAGGGTGCATTTCCATGTAGCTCCTTGCATCAATGACCAATTGCGTCAACTTGACAGAAATCTTAGTAAGCAAGACCTTTTTGCAAGCGTATCGGCTATTATAGATCGTGGCATCCATGCCAACTATCGTTTCTATCCTGATAATTATGTTGCTCATGACCTGCTGAATTATTCAACTCGCTTTGCTAATCGTTATACGAAGGAAGACAAGGAGCGTTTTGAGGCCTATTTGGCACAGCAGATTGATAAGATTGATATTGCAGATAAAGACGTGGGCTATCTTCGTCACATGCTCTTGTTAATGTATGCTAACCCACTAATTAACTATTTGAGGTTAGGAATTTAAATCACATGGTTTTATGAGGATGTTTCAATGGTCAATGGCGTTGTTGCTGGGGGTGTCTTTGTTGGCATCCTGTAGTAAGGATACCTACCATTATCCCTCTGTTAAAGAAGAGTTTTTCAGCGGCTCAGCCAAATCTGACAGTTTGTTGGAATATATCATTACCGACGATGGAACGAGGCATGTAGTAACTGAATGGGGTGACCAGATTGCCAGATTAAAGCCAGATACTCTATATCGTTTGATGGGGTACTACGAAGAACTTTCAACAGATAATGTGAAAGTATATTCTTTTGTCAAAGCCATCTCTCCTAATCCAATACCAGCAGATCAATATGCCGATAGCGTAGCAACGGCACCCATTATCTTGCATAGTGCCTGGATGGGTAACCAATATATCAACATCGTGTTGAGTATTAAGGAGGGGGGCAAGAAGCATCGTGTCGTTTTTTTGGAAGAGGGAGTTACCCCTGCTGATGCGTCTGGCGTAGCCCATGCTGCATTCAGTATCCACCATAACGATGGAGGTGATACAGAGATATATCAAACCCGTGCATATGCCTCATTGCCTTTATTGCCTTATGTACAGCCTTCTGTGCGTCAATTAGATATAACCCTCCACTATTTGGACTATGAAGGCATTGTCCGTGATTATTCTTTTGTTTATAAACCCTAGATTATTTGTGTTATGAAATTTACCTTAATTGCATTACTCTCCCTTTTGTTCGGCGCTTGCCAGCCTTCTGATTTTGTTAAGACTATTCCTGCAGAAGAATTTGCGCAATACATTACCGAAGAAGGTGTGCAGTTACTTGATGTTCGCACACCTGAGGAGTTTGAGGAAGGCCATATTGAAGGGGCCGTGATGATAGACTATCGTACAGACCCCGAAGGTTTTGTTCAGAAAGCTGAGGCACAACTTCAGAAAGACAAACCTGTTGCCCTCTATTGTCGTGGTGGCAGACGTAGCCATATGGCTGCTGAGTTGTTGCACAAGGCTGGCTTCAAAGAGCTCGTAGAGCTGCAAGGTGGCATTCAGGCATGGCAGGAAGCTGAGAAACCTACTGAATGACGTTCGTAGTAATAGCTTCTATGACTTGTTCAGGCCTTTGCTATGGGGTGACGCAATAATTACTATCACTCATCGTAGCGTCTGCTACGGGTCATCGCAGTATCTGCTTTACCCCTATAGTAGTATCTCCTTTCACTCATAGGAGATACTGCGTCGTGCGAAAGTAAAGTCTCCATTAGGTGATAGTAAGCATTCCTTTCAAAACATGTCAGTTTTGGGTAAAAAAAATAAAGCAAATTTCGCAGTTTCCTGAAAAATGCGTATATTTGCACGCAATAAATTCTAAAAGCTTTAATTATGTCATTTATTGCAGACAAAGTAGTGATGGACGGATTGACTTACGACGACGTATTGTTGATTCCTGCCTATTCCGAGGTTCTTCCTAAGACCGTTGACCTATCAACAAAGTTCACCAGGCACATTGATTTGAAGATTCCTTTTGTAACAGCTGCTATGGATACTGTTACAGAGGCAAAGATGGCTATTGCTATTGCCCGTGAAGGTGGTATTGGCGTGATTCACAAAAATATGCCTATAGATGAGCAGGCTCGTCAGGTGGCTATCGTAAAGCGTGCCGAAAACGGCATGATTTATGATCCTGTAGTTATTAAGCGTGGATCTTTAGTGCACGATGCGCTCGATTTGATGTCAGAGTACAAAATCGGTGGTATCCCTGTAGTGGATGACGATCGTAAGTTGGTGGGTATTGTGACCAATCGAGACCTGAGATTTGAACGTGATGTTAACAAGCGTATCGACGAGGTGATGACTTCTGAGAATATTGTGACTACTCATCAGGGTACCACCCTTGAAGATGCGGCTCAGATATTGCAAGAGCATAAGATTGAGAAATTACCTGTGGTAGATACACAAGGAAGGTTGGTGGGCTTGATTACCTATAAGGACATCACAAAAGCAAAGGATAAACCAATGGCCTGCAAGGATGATAAAGGCCGACTGCGTGTGGCTGCTGGTGTAGGTGTAACAGATGATACCTTAGAGCGCATGCAAGCATTGATTAATGCCAATGCCGATGCTATTGTGATTGATACAGCTCATGGTCATTCCAAATTCGTGATAGAAAAGCTGAAGGAAGCTAAGCATTCTTTCCCTGATATAGATATCGTCGTGGGTAATGTGGCTGCTGGCGAGGCAGCAAGAATGTTGGTGGAAGCAGGCGCTGACTGTATCAAAGTAGGTATCGGTCCTGGTTCTATCTGTACTACTCGTGTGGTTGCAGGTGTGGGTGTGCCTCAGTTATCTGCTGTTTATGACGTAGCTAAGGCTTTGAAAGGTACAGGTGTACCACTGATTGCGGATGGTGGCTTACGTTACTCAGGTGATGTGGTAAAAGCATTAGCTGCTGGTGGATATAGTGTGATGATTGGTTCGTTGGTGGCTGGCACAGAAGAGTCTCCTGGTGAAACCATTATCTTTAATGGGCGTAAGTTTAAGACCTATCGTGGCATGGGCTCTTTGGAGGCTATGGAAAATGGCTCGAAGGACCGCTACTTCCAGAGTGGCACCAAGGATGTGAAGAAATTGGTGCCAGAAGGTATCTCAGGGCGTGTACCTTATAAGGGAACACTTTATGAGGTAATCTATCAGTTGGTAGGTGGTTTGCGCTCTGGTATGGGTTATTGTGGCGCTCAGAACATTGAGCAGTTGCACAACGCTAAGTTTACCCGCATCACCAATGCTGGTGTATTGGAAAGCCATCCACATGATGTTTCCATTACCAGTGAGGCACCTAACTATAGCAGACCTGAATAATGATGACAATTTACCGTTATCATGCGGATAAAAAAGTTGAAATATAAGGGAAGAAGGGCATTGCAGAGTTTTCTGCTTTGCCTTTTCTCCTTTTTTCTGATGACCACTGCCTATGCTCAATCTAATAGGACGGAGTCAACTCTCAAGTCTCAATCAGATATCGAACTGATGGCTAAAGCAGCTCGTGATGAAGGTCTCGACAAAAGCGAGACTTTTCAACAGATACTGAATGCTTTTAGGCAGGAGTTGGCGGGCAAGTATTTATTTGACGAGCAAAGTGCAACCCTTATTGCCAATGATACATTTGGTAAGATAACAGCCAAGAAGGGAGATAAGCAGTTGCTGATAAGGCAGATATTTCATGCCTTGCCACAGCATGTAATGAATAATGAACAGGTTAAGTGGCAACAGCGTATGGATTCTATCAGCAAAGCGCTTGCGAATGGTGCAGATTTTGAAGCTCTGATGATTCGCTATTCTGAAACAAGTACTGCTGTGTGGATGCGCAGACTTGATATGACTGACGAGATGGAGCAAGTGGCATTTGCTTTGCGTAAAGGGCAGATTTCTCAACCTTTCCTTTCCCCGCTTGGCTTCCATATCATTCAAGTGATTGATGAGCGTCAAGAAGACAATGAAGCTTATGTTGCTGCTTATGTACAACGTATAAAAGAAAAAGTTTATCCAAATAGAGAAATTGCCCAGCAAATAGATAAACTTAAGCAAACTTATTCTTTTACTGAAAACCGGCAAGCAGTAAATCGTCTCTATCGAGAAGGGAAAGTAAGTGGAACGCTCTTTACCTTAGGTGGAAAAGACTTTACTGGTGAGCAGTTTGCACGGTTCGCCCATGCTTATCCTTTGAATGTGCGATTGCAATATGAGGCTTTTGTAACAAAGAATGTGCTTGATTGCGAGGTGAATCATCTCGATGAGCACCCTGATTATAAGCAGTCTATACAGGATCTCGCTAATAGACTTTTGGCGCAAGAGGCATATAACAAACATGTGCGTATGCCTAGTCAGACAGACGAAATTGGTTTGCAGACCTACTTCTCTACCCATCAGAAAGATTACAGATGGTCAACACCAAGATTCAGAGGCGCAATAATTCATGCTGCCGATAAAAAGACGGCGAAGAAAGTGAGTAAGGTAGTAAAGAAGTTGCGTAACGTTGAGTGGAAAGAAGCTGAGCGCTTGTTGGATGATAAGACACGTCGCAAAGTGTTTGTAGAGCAAGGTGTTTATGGCTTAGGTGTTAATGCCTTTGTTGATGAACTAGAATTCAAGAATGGCAAAGCTACTCCTATGCAAGGTTACCCTGTAGCCTTGACAGTAGGAAAGAAAGTAAATGGTCCAGATGACTATCGGGAGGTAAGGGATCAGTTGTTGCAGGATTATGAGCATTATCTCTCTGAAGAATGGCTTTCTGGCCTAAGAAAGCAAAAATGATGTTGAAATCACATTAAAAACCGTTAATCATTAATGAGATAAGCAAATAAAACCTTATCTTCGTAGCTTGAAATAAGAATAACTTAGGAGACATGAGATTATTTGTAAGAACGATAATAGCAACTTTGCTCTTGGTTTGGTGCAATGCTGCTATGGCACAAGACAATGTTATAGACGAAGTGGCATGGGTAGTGGGCGATGAGGCCATCTGGAAATCAGAGGTGGAGGAAGCTCGACTGAGTGCCTTGTATGAAGGACGAAAATTTGACAAAGACCCATATTGTGTATTGCCAGAGGAAATGGCAGTGCAAAAGTTGTTCCTTCACCAAGCAGAGCTTGACAGTATTGAGGTAAGCGATGCCGAGGTGTTACAGCGTGTGGAATATATGACCAATATGTATATCCAGAACATCGGCTCTCGCGAGAAGATGGAAGAGTATTTCAATAAGACTTCATCGCAGATCCGTGAACAATTACGTGTTAGTGCGCGTGAAGGTTTGACTGTGCAGAAAATGCAACAGAAAATTATGGGTGATGTAAAGACCACCCCTTCGGAGGTACGTCGTTATTATACTTCGTTGTCACAGGACAGTATCCCATATATCCCAACTATGGTTGAGGTAGAGATTATCACACGAAAGCCTAAGATCCCGCAAGAGGAAATTGAAGATGTAAAACGCCGCCTGCGTGATTATACAGAACGTGTTAACAATGGTGAGAGTTTTACCATGCTGGCTCGTTTGTATTCAGAGGATCCAGGTTCTGCAATGAGTGGTGGTGACTTAGGACGTTTCATGGGACGTGGAGAATTGGACCCTGCTTTTGCCAATGTGGCGTTCAATTTGCAGACACCCGACAAGATATCCAAGGTAGTGGAGAGCGAGTTTGGATATCATATCATTCAGCTGATTGAGAAACGTGGTGACCGCATTCGTGTTCGCCACATACTATTGAAGCCGCATGTGCCTGAAGAAGCTCTTACGGAGTCGCGTGCTTACTTGGATTCTATTGCCGATGAAGTGCGCAATGGTAAATTTACTTTTGAAGAAGCAGCTTACGCCATTTCGGACGATAAGAATACTCGTTTTAATGGTGGGTTGTTACCCAATGAGGAAACACAGACTTCTCGTTTTGAGATGCAGGACTTGCCTTCGGAAATAGCCAAGGTGGTGGATACAATGGAGGTGGGTGAAATCTCTAAGGCTATCAATATGACTCCTCGAACAGGACAGGAGCAAACAGTAATCGTAAAACTCAAGAGCCGTATTAAGGGCCATAAAGCAACAGTTTCTGATGATTACCAGCGGCTCAAGGAGATGGTGGTTCAGAAGAAACAGGAAGAGATGGTAGAAAAATGGATACAAAATAAGTTGAAGACAACCTATGTTCGAATAAGTGATAATTGGAAACCAAGTTGCGATTTTAAGTATAAGGGGTGGATTAAATAATGTTTGACCATTGAATTTCATGAGGGGTAATAGAAAGAAATACCAGTTGTATAAGGCATTGCAAGTATTTTTGCTTTGCCTTTTCAGCTTTTCTCTAATGTCAATGATTAATGGCTCAACATTCAATATCCAGCGTTCAATAGATCAGACTCCCCAGAAACAGAAAGTACGCATTGATTTGCTTTACGCTGACGAGGCTGTAGCTGACCAAAACCAACGACCTGATGTGCAGGTGTTGAGAGGATCGGTTAAGTTGAAGCACGACAGTATGTATATGTATTGTGATAGTGCTTTGATTTTTGAGAAGATTAACTCAGTTGAAGCTTTTGGTAACGTACATATGGAGCAGGGTGATACCTTGTTTATCTATGGCGATTATATGTATTATGATGGCACGACTCAGTTGGCAAAGCTCCGTTCTAATGTGCGGCTCATCAATCGAGAAACTGTGTTGGAAACCGATAGTTTGGATTATGATCGTGTACTTGATTTAGGCTATTATTTCGACGGTGGCACGTTGAGAGATACAGTAAACGTACTAACTTCGGTGCTAGGGGAGTATAGTCCATCTACCAAGCAGGCTGTCTTTGAATATAATGTTGAGCTTGTCAACCCTCAATTCTCACTTACTTCTGAAGATTTAACTTATAATACCTTAACCAAGATTGCTACCATCAATAGTGATGCCGAAATAGTGAATGAGCAATCGCACATATATACTAATTCTGGGGTGTATAACACGATGACCGAACGAGGTGAACTATTCAACCGTTCTGTGGTGGTAAACGAAGGACGCTTGCTTACGGGTGACACTTTACTATATGATCGCCTGCAGGGATTTGGTGAGGCTTTTGGTAACGTTTCACTCAATGATACGGTCAATAAGAACATACTTACAGGCGATTATTGCTATTACGATGAATTGAAAGAAAATGCCTTTGCTACTAAGCGAGCTGTGGCTATTGACTACTCGCAAGGTGATAGCTTGTATATGCATGGTGATACTTTACGTTTGGTAACTTTCTATCCGAAGACAGATTCTGCCTATAGAGAGATGAGAGCCTATTACAAGGTAAGGGCTTATCGAAGTGATGTGCAAGCGGTTTGTGATTCGTTGGTGGTGAATAGTAAAGATTCTTGTATGACTATGTATCGTGATCCTGTGTTATGGCATGGTGAAGAGCAGTTGTTGGGTGAGTTAGTGAAAGTATACTCAAATGATAGTACGATAGAGCGAGCACACATCATCAATCAGGCCTTGGCAATAGAGCGGTTTGACTCCGCACATTACAACCAGATAACGGGCAAGGAGATGATTGCACATTTTGAAGGTGGCGAGATTAAGGAAACCGAGGTGAATGGTAATGTGCTGACTATCTACCACCCAATTGATGAAAAAGACTCCACCATCATCGTGATGGTATATGCTGAAGGCAGTTACCTGAAGATGTTCATGAAAGACAGAAAGATGGACAAGGGTATGTTTGTAGGCAAAACTACTGGTACTGCTTATCCGTTAGATCAGGTACCTACAGGCAAGGACCGTTTGTCTGCTTTTGTTTGGTTCGATTATATGCGTCCGAAAGACAAAAATGACATTTTCGATTGGAGAGGTAAACCTGCTGACCAAGTGCTGAAAAAGGTAGAAAGAGAATCGACAGGTGATCCACGAGATGTCAGAGTAAGACATGGGAAGCGATAAAACTATTTGGCAACCTTAAAGTAGAGGAACTAAGAAACTTAAAAACTCAGATATATGGGAATGTTCTCAGTCAGAAAACCAAGAGGTTTTCATCATAATTGGATCTACGTGGACGAGCGAAAGGAGAAACTCGCCAAGATAGAGGAGAATGCCAAACGCGAGCTAGGCATGTTGCCTCCTAAGGAGTTTAATCCAGAGGACATCAGAGGTAAATTTGCAGAAAATACTACGCACTTGAAACGTTTCAAGGAGAAAGGAAGCAAGGCTAATAATGCCATGATTATCTTCCTTATTATCGTACTTCTTTGGGTGTGGTATGCTATTATGAACGGAGTGATATAATGAGTGATATTATTCGACTTTTACCCGATTCCGTTGCCAACCAGATAGCTGCTGGTGAGGTAATTCAACGCCCAGCTTCCTTGATTAAGGAATTGGTAGAGAATGCCATTGATGCCGAAGCACATGAAATACATGTGTTAGTAGTTGATGCAGGCAAGACAAGTGTTCAGGTAATTGATGATGGTAAAGGTATGTCTGAGTCGGATGCCCGATTGGCTTTTGAGCGTCATGCCACATCTAAGATCCGTGAAGCAGCGGATTTGTTCAACTTGCATACTATGGGTTTCCGAGGTGAGGCATTGGCTTCAATTGCAGCTGTGGCAGAGGTGGAACTCAAGACCCGTATGGAGGCGGACGAATTGGGTACTCGTTTGGTAATATCAGGTTCAAAGGTGGTATCTCAAGAAATTACCTCTTGTCCCAAAGGCAGTAGCTTTATAGTAAAGAACCTCTTCTTCAATGTACCTGCCAGAAGGAAATTCCTTAAATCAAATGCTACAGAACTAAGTAATATTCTGACTGAGTTTGAACGCATCGCATTGGTACATCCGAATGTCGCTTTTACGTTGCATAGCAACGGCACGGAAGTATTTAATCTTCCAGAAACCACCATTCACCAACGTATAGTATCAGTTTTTGGCAAACGAATGGACCAGCATTTGTTACCAGTAAAGGTAGATACTTCTTTAATTAGTATCTCTGGCTATGTATCCAAACCAGAGTTTGCTCACAAAAAGGGGAATAACCAATTCTTCTTCGTTAATGGCCGATTTATGCGACATCCTTATTTCCATAGGGCAGTGATGGAGGCCTACGAACAATTGATACCTGTGGGTGAGCAAGTGTCGTATTTTCTGTATTTCGAGGTAGATCCAGCTAATATTGATGTCAATATACATCCTACTAAAGCGGAGATTAAGTTTGACAATGAACAATCCATATGGCAAATATTGGCAGCTTCTGTGAAAGAAGCGTTAGGGAAGTTTAATGCAATTCCCACTATTGATTTTGATGCGCCTGATGTGCCATTTGACCTTCCTATGTTCAATACTGACAAGCATCATACAGAGCCTCCCAAAGTAAATGTCAATCCCCACTTCAATCCCTTTGACAGCACAAGTAAAGATACTTATCAACGCCAATCAGTGGATAAACAATGGGAACAACTCTACCAAGGGATACATACTTCTCCTAAATCAGAGATGCCATTTGATGAAAGCTTTCTAGAAAATAAGACCAACGAAGCTACCAACAATTCTTTGTTGGATGTGGCAGAGCGTTCTTCTACGTTGCTCCAATACAAAGGATGTTATATCCTTACTTCTGTCAAGTCGGGTTTAATGATAATTGACCAACATAGGGCGCATGTGCGTGTATTGTTTGATTTGTATATCCGACAGGTTAGTCAAGGGGTTAGTCCGTCACAAGGCTTGCTATTTCCTGAAATGATTCAACTAGCTCCTTCAGAGTCAGTAATGCTAGAGACCATTATGCCTGATTTATTGGCTGTAGGTTTTGAACTGACTTCTTTGGGTGGTGGTAGTTATGCCATTAATGGGGTTCCTGCGGGTATAGAAGGGCTTAGCCCAGTAGAGTTGGTGCGTAGCATGGTGAATACGTCGATGGAGAAAGGGAATGACATAAAAGAGGAAATGCATCAGATCGTTGCGCTTACTTTAGCTAATGCTGCAGCCATTGTATATGGTCAGGTTCTTACTACTGACGAGATGACCAGTTTAGTAGATCAGCTTTTTTCTTCTTCAACGCCTAACTACACGCCAGATGGTCGTCTGATTGTCACTACTATATCTGATGAGGAGATAAGCAAGGTGTTCAAGTAAACACGTTATTCCATCTTGTAAATGGCACACGAAATTCCGTTTAGCTCAATCGTATCGGTCGTTCTTCCAGGTTTGTAACTCGTCTTGCCACTACCCATAACAAAAGTTGCTTTTTTAGCACCTAGAGATTGGATATTGGCTTTTACTTTTCTAGTACTAGGGTTGAGAACTACTACAAATGTCTCAGTATTTGCACTACGTTTGTACACCATAGGATAGGGTTGCTCCACATTTCCTATATAAGTCCAGTCGCCCGTATTGCCCATCGACTTATGGTCCTTTCGAAGTTGAATTAGTTGGCGAACGTAATTGAGTAACGAATTTGGATCTTTCTCTTGTGTTTCTACCGTTAGTAGGTTATTGTCTGTGTCGATAGGTAAGTACAGATTGTCCGGTTCAC
The DNA here is from genome assembly GCA_902779085.1 of uncultured Bacteroidales bacterium. Taxonomy (GTDB): domain Bacteria; phylum Bacteroidota; class Bacteroidia; order Bacteroidales; family Bacteroidaceae; genus Bacteroides. The sequence continues at coordinate 47,636 of CACYZY010000010.1, forward strand.
AGGTGGAGAATCCAGCATTCTTGCCATTCGTCCATTGCATAGGGGTACGTGCGCCCGAACGTTCATTGTAGAAACCAGGACGATCCTCTCTAGAACCTTCTTTTTCGGGTGCATTTGTGTTGTATTTCATGCCAATTTCATCACCATAATAGATAAATGGCATACTATGGAGGGTCAAGAAGAACATCATAGATACCTTCAATTGTTCGATGGTGTTACGGTCTCCATAATTAGGACGGGGAAAGTCGTGGTTAGAAGTTTGGAGTGCCACATACCCCTTATCGCCTAATTCTTGTAGGCATTTGGTATAATAAGGGACAAAATCACTGATGTTTCCATTCCCATCGGGGTGGAAGTAATCCTTTTTGTGTACTCCATAAGGCTCTGGTAAAATCAGTTCCTTGTACCCGTTGCTATCTCTCCAAGGTAAGAAGAAATCAATGTCGAATCCTGCAGGGATGGAAGTGAGAGGGGCCGACCATTCTGCCAAAAGTATATGCTCAGGGTAGTTATCGTCTACCCATTGGCGCATTTCGTGCCACAAAGCAGCTGTTGCCTTACCATCAGTATCGTTTTTTACTAGGCTTTGCGCCATATCTACCCTAAACCCATCAATACCTTTGTCGAACCAGAAAGCCATGATGTTCTTCATTTCTTGGCGCAAGGCACGAGGCCCTGGGGCAGTAACGGGTTGCTCCCACGGATGATTGGGGTCTGGATTGGCATAGCCATAGTTCAAAGCAGGTTGACTTTCATAATAGTTCTTTTCATAGTATTTAGCACGAGGCGCATTGGCTTCTACAAATCTACCAGTAAAGCTGGCTGCAGGATTTACCTCCTGATGTCGTTGGATAATCAGTTGCTTTTCCTTATCACTGATTTCATCTGTCCAGATGTAGTAATCACTATAGCGCATATCTTTACCGCTTTTTGATTGTAAGAACCATTCGCTTTGGTCGCTTGAATGGCCTGCTACCAAATCCATAAATATACGTATACCTAACTCATGCGCTTTTTTTACAAGATTCACCAAGTCTGTATTGGTGCCAAAACGAGGGTCGATTTGATAATAGTCTATCACATCATAACCACCATCTTTCCACCCTGATACACAGCAAGCATTCAGCCAGATACTGTTTACCCCGAGGCTCTTGATGTATGCCAATTTGCTAGTGATACCTGGCAAATCACCTATGCCATTTCCGTCACTATCCATAAAGGAGGAAGGATATATCTGATAGAACACAGCCTCTTCCAACCATTTAGGAGCTTTGTGTTGTGCAGTAGCAGAAATGCTGATGAAAGCCAATGTTGCTATCAGTATGATGATGAATGACTTTTTCATAGTATTATAATTTAGTCGTTATAGTATCGTTTCTCCCTCAATAAAGTTATCTAAGTACATAGATTCTCCATCAAAGACAGCATATGTGAAACTGTTGATCCAGTCACCCAAGATTAACATGCGGGTGTTGGTGTTGAGCGAGAGATCCAACTCGATATGGCGATGGCCATATATGAAATAGTTTATGCCAGGATGACTTTTCAAGTATTCTTTTGTCCATAACACCAAGTGTTCTTTGTCTTCGCCCATATAATCAGGTTCCTTACCATCTTTTCTTTTCATGCGGCTATGTTTGGCCCACTCCAAGCCAAAGGCAACACTCCATCGTGGATGAATCATAGAAAAGAGTCTTTGAAGAATGCTACTGTGGAACATGGTGCGTAGAAGTTTGAAAGTTACTGCAGGGTCACCAAGACCATCACCATGAGCCAAGTAAAATTCTTTGCCGTAGATTTCCGTAGTTAATGGCTCTTTGTGTAAAATAACGCCACATTCTTTAGGGAGGTAGTCGTTGCACCATATATCATGGTTACCCGTGAAAAAGTGTACCTCAATGCCCATATCCGTCAGTTCTGATAGTTTGCCCAAGAATCGCGTATATCCTTTGGGGACAACAGTCTTGAACTCATACCAGAAATCAAACATATCACCCATAAGATAGACGGCAGCTGCCTGGTGTTTGATCTTGTCGAGAAAATTAACCAGTCTTCGTTCTTGTGTGCGGCTATGCTCTATCGCTAATGAGCCTAAGTGGGCATCGGAAAGGAAAAATACCTTTTTCATATAATGCTACATAAAACCTAATTCCAATTTTGCTTCTTCCGACATCATGTCCTTATCCCATTCAGGTTCGAACACTAGATTGATAGTGGTGGATTTCACATCTTTGATGGAATTGACCTTCATGCGAATATCTTCAGCAATGAAATCACCTGCAGGACATGAAGGAGCAGTAAGAGTCATGTCAATAGTCACCTCGCCCTCTTCGTTCACGTCTATCTTATAGATCAAGCCTAAATCATAGACATTGACGGGGATCTCAGGATCGTAAACCGTCTTGAGCATCTCCACTATTTTCTCTTCTAATGCGAATGTATCCATATCCTTTCAAAAATCAACTGCAAAAATAGCACAATTCGTTGAATGGTGCAAATCAAAGGGCTTATATTAGTCCGTGATCATGAAAACTATAGAAATTGGCGTCAGTAACAATCACATGGTCTATTAACCTTATGTTCAGCAAATCGCAGGCCTTTTTTATCTTAGTTGTGATATCGATATCTTCTTTACTTGGTTTTAGGCTTCCCGAAGGGTGATTGTGTACTACAGCAATTTGAGTAGCACGCATGAGGATAGCCTCTCGCATGATAGTTCTTATATCCACCGTCGTTTGGTCGATGCCTCCCTGACTGATGCGAACCTTATCAATCACCTTAGCTGCTTGGTTTAGTAGCAATAGCCAAAACTCCTCTTGGGGAATATCACACAATAATGGATGAAAAATGTTATAGATGTCTGTAGATTCCTTGATTACAGTCCTTTCAATAGATTCCTGCATCGCCCTTCGTTTACCCAACTCCAAAGCTGCCATAATGGTGATGCCTTTGGCTGGTCCTAAACCTTTGAATGAAGTAAAATCATTTAGGTTCCATTTGCCGAGAATGTTTAAGTTGTTGTTGCATTGCGACAATACTTTCTGCATCAGTGATACAGCACTGTCTTCCTTGGTCCCACTACCAATGAGGATAGCAAGTAGTTCAGCGACACTGAGAGCGTTGGCTCCTTTGAGCATCATTTTCTCACGAGGGCGATCTTCTTCTGCCCAATGATTGATAGATAACTTTTCCATGTTTGTTATGAATGAATATTAAGTTTTTTATTTGTAGAAATTTTTCTTGAAAGCTTCAAATTCGCCTTCCCGTTTGACACATCGTTTCCACCAAGCCCTTAGGAAACCACTTCCATAGCCCAATAGCTGAATGAATGAGGATGCTATAGCTATGCAGCCGATTTTCAGGTTCTTATTGCGAATTGTCGCATCGATGAGGATGATTAGCGAGAAGAAAAGCAAAGGAAATAATCCCAATGTAACAAGGATGGGACCTGCAGGGAAATCAATATTAATGATACCCAACTGGTTGAGTGTGCCGTAAATTACCCCCAATAATATGGATAGGAGGCAAAAAAACGTGCCAATAGTGAAAAAGGCAGGCAATAGATGTACCAACTTGAGTGAATCGGGATATTTTTTGAAGAGATTGATGCGCGCGATACCCGAGTTGTTGACCTGCTTAAAGAACTTCTTCAAGTCTGTGCGACGCTTGTGATATACCCAAGCCTCACTGAACAAGCAACTCTTGTATCCTCCCTTCACTATGCGGATGCTGAAATCAATGTCCTCGCCAAATCGCATCTTAGAGAAACCTCCCAAATGGTTGGCCACCTCGCGAAGGATGCCCATATTAAAACTGCGAGGATAGAACTTATCCATCTTCTGCTTGCCCCCACGAATGCCTCCTGTAGTAAAAAAGGAAGTCATCGAGTAGTTGATGGCTTTTTGTACGTCAGTAAAGGAATCGTGAGCTTTGTCTGGTCCTCCAAAAGCATCGGCACGAGTTTCTTCCAACGCTTTTTCAACAGTTTGGAAATATCCAGATGGAATAATACAGTCGGAATCGAAGAAGATGATATATTCACCATTAGCCTGTTTGATACCATAATTTCGAGCCCCTGCAGGACCAGAATTCTCAATAAAGAAATAATGGATTTGGAGTTTTCCCTTGTATTTGTCCACAATCTCCTTGCAGGGTTGGGTAGAACCGTCTTCAACGATAATAGTCTCAAAGTCTGTTGAGTTTTGCTCAGTAAGACTTTGCAGCAATTCATCCACCTCATCAGGGCGATTGTATACAGGAACAATGACAGAGAATCTCATCGCAACTTCACCTCTTTAGATAGTAAGACTGCTCCTATGCTTGGCACAAGGGAGCAGTCTTAATGTTCTTTCTATCAGTTTCTTACTTAACGTTTACACGACTTACGTAAGAACCATCGCGAGTGTCAATTTCAATGGTGTCACCCTCATTGATGAACAAAGGAACACGTACTTCGGCACCACTCTCAACGGTAGCTGGTTTCAAGGTGTTAGTAGCAGTATCGCCCTTCAGTCCTGGCTCAGTGTAGGTAATCTTCATCTGAACCTTTACAGGAACATCAGCATAGAGAATGGTTTCTGTAGATGCGTCAGAAACTACATCAACAACCATACCTTCCAACAGGAAGTCAACGCCATTGATGATTTCCTTAGCAATAGGCAACTGATCATAAGTCTCCTGGTTCATGAAGATGAAATCTTCACCTTCTTTATAAAGATATTGATAAGGACGGCGCTCTACGCGTACGTCTTCCAATTTCTCACCGATGTTGAAACGGCGTTCCAGTACATAGCCACTCACCACGTCTTTCAGCTTGGTGCGCATGAATGTGTTACCCTTACCTGGCTTTACGTGCAGGAAGTCAATGCAGAAATACAATTTGCCATCCATGCGGATAGCGGTACCGATTTTAATGTCTTGGGCATTAATCATACTCGTTTGTTTTTATAGTTTTTATTCAAATTTGCTTGATTTTGCGCTGCAAAGTTAGTGGAAATTGATAAAAAACACAAAAAGTTTCGATATAAAAAGATTTATCTCTTGCTTATTTTAGAAAAAGTATCTAATTTTGCAGCCCGATTGTGATTAAAATAATAACGTAAAAACATAAAGAGCAATGAAAAGAACATTCCAACCTTCTAACAGGAAGAGAAAGAACAAGCACGGTTTCCGTGAAAGAATGGCTACCGCTAATGGTCGCAGAGTGCTGGCTTCAAGACGTGCTAAGGGTCGCAAGAAACTCACCGTTTCTGACGAGTACAATGGCGTGAAGGCATAATTTCAAGCCTGAACTGAGAAATAGAGCCGCAAGACTTTCAGTCTGCGGCTTTTTTCGTGCCTTTTTATTGATAGCTTTAGATAAAATCAGTAGGTTTTTTCTTAGGTAGTACTAAACCTCCAGCTTACTAGAACTAAACGGTGCGTTTACTAGAACTAAACGACCAGTTTACCTGTCGTAAATATACAGCCTTATCAATAAGCTTTTCCCACCTTATTATATATATGCGCGCGTAATACTTTCTTCATGTCGGCATGGCCATCAATGAGTATGGAATGCCGATAAATAACTCTCCAATCCCCGTTCTCAGAAAATTTTAGAAAAAATTAATAATTCCGCATTGTTGTTTCAAAGATTATTCGTATCTTTGCAGCCCAAAATGTATAGTTTTGAATTTAATTAAAATAATAATATATAAAAAACAAGTAAAATGCCTACAATTCAGCAATTAGTAAGAAAGGGCCGTCAGGTGCTGGATGACAAGAGTAAGTCACCAGCATTGGATTCATGCCCTCAGAGAAGAGGCGTTTGCGTGAGAGTTTATACAACTACTCCCAAAAAGCCTAATTCAGCTATGCGTAAAGTAGCTCGTGTTCGTTTGACTAATGGTAAAGAGGTTAACTCTTATATCCCAGGTGAAGGTCACAACTTGCAGGAGCACTCAATCGTTTTGGTACGTGGTGGCCGTGTAAAGGACCTGCCAGGTGTACGCTATCACATCGTTCGTGGTACTTTGGATACCGCAGGTGTAGCTAGCCGCACTCAGCGTCGTTCTAAGTATGGTGCTAAGAGACCTAAAGCTGCTAAGAAGAAATAAACCTCTTCTAAAGATTTAAAAAACAAAAGTATTAATTTCGTTTTTTAGTTATTGGATGCATTAAAGGTTGAGTAAATATCTCCAGTGGGAGATGTTGAAGAAGACAGAAGCAAACAACCAAGAACAAAAAAACTAAAGGTTTTTAAAAAATGAGAAAAGCAAAACCAAAGAAACGCCAGATCCTCCCGGATCCAGTTTATGGCGATGTGAAAGTTTCCAAGTTCGTTAACCATCTTATGTACGATGGCAAGAAGAACACTTCTTATGAAATCTTCTATGCTGCATTGGAAACAGTTGGTAAGAAACTGCAGAGCGAAGAGAAGTCTGCTCTCGAAATCTGGAAGAAAGCTCTCGACAACATTACTCCTCAGGTAGAGGTAAAGTCACGCCGTATCGGTGGTGCTACTTTCCAAGTACCTACAGAAATCCGTCCTGATCGTAAGGAATCAATTTCTATGAAGAACATGATCTCATTCGCGCGTAAGCGTGGTGGTAAGGGTATGGCTGATAAGCTGGCTGCTGAGATTATGGATGCTTACAATGAGCAGGGTGGTGCTTTCAAACGTAAAGAGGATATGCATCGTATGGCTGAGGCTAACCGTGCATTCGCACACTTCAGATTCTAATAATAGGTTTTTAATAGGTTTTTAAGATAACAAGAATGTCAAAACAAGACTTACACTTGACGAGGAATATCGGTATCATGGCGCACATCGATGCTGGTAAGACCACTACGTCAGAACGAATATTGTTTTATACTGGTATGACTCACAAGATTGGTGAGGTACATGACGGTGCTGCTACTATGGACTGGATGGTTCAGGAGCAGGAGCGTGGTATCACCATCACATCTGCAGCTACCACTTGCCGTTGGAAATGGAACGACAACACGTATAAAATCAATTTGATTGACACTCCGGGACACGTTGACTTCACAGCTGAGGTTGAGCGTTCTCTGCGTGTCTTGGATGGCGCTGTGGCTACTTACTGTGCAGTAGGTGGTGTAGAGCCACAGAGTGAAACCGTATGGCGTCAAGCAGATAAATATAACGTTCCTCGTATTGCTTATGTTAATAAGATGGACCGTTCTGGTGCAGACTTTTTCGAAGTGATGCGTCAGATGAAGGACATCCTGGGCGCTAATCCTGTCCCAGTGATGATTCCTATCGGTGCAGAGGAAAATTTCAAGGGTGTAGTTGACTTGATCAAGATGAAGGCCATCTTCTGGCATGATGAGACCATGGGTGCTGAATATTCTGTTGAAGATATTCCTGCTAACTTGGTAGATGAGGCAGAAGAATATCGTGCTAAATTGGTTGAGGCTGCTGCTGAGTATGATGATGCTTTGATGGAGAAATTCTTCGACGATCCTTCTACCATCACTGAGGAAGAGTTGATTGCAGCTGTTCGCAAGGCAACCCTGAGCATGTCAATCGTTCCTATGTGCTGTGGCTCTTCATTCAAGAATAAGGGCGTACAGACATTGCTGAACTATGTATGTGCTTTCTTGCCTTCTCCTCTTGATACTCCAAACATCGAGGGTACTAATCCATCAACAGGTGAAGCTGAAGAGCGTAAGCCTTCTGAAGATGAGAAGACATCTGCTTTGGCATTTAAGATTGCTACTGATCCTTATGTAGGTCGTCTGACTTACATCCGCGTTTATTCAGGTAGTGTGGTATCTGGTTCTTATGCATACAACACCCGTTCTGGCAAGAAGGAGCGTATCAGCCGTCTGTTCCAGATGTTCTCTAACCACCAGAATCCTGTAGAAGAGATTTCTGCTGGTGACATCGGTGCTGCAGTAGGTCTGAAAGATATCCGTACTGGTGACACCCTCTGCGATGAGGATGCTCCAATCGTATTGGAGTCTATGGACTTCCCAGATCCAGTGATTGGTATCGCAGTTGAGCCAAAGACTCAGAAGGATATGGAGAAACTCTCTAATGGCTTGGCTAAGCTGGCAGAAGAGGATCCTACTTTCACAGTACATACTGATGAGCAAAGCGGTCAGACCGTAATCTCTGGCATGGGTGAGTTGCACCTCGATATCATTATTGACCGTCTGAAGCGTGAGTTCAAGGTTGAGTGCAATCAGGGTAAGCCTCAGGTTAACTATAAGGAAGCTATTACCAAGACCGTTAACCACCGTGAGGTTTATAAGAAACAGTCTGGTGGACGTGGTAAGTTTGCTGACATTATTGTTAATATTGGTCCTGTTGACCCAGATTTCACCCAGGGTGGTTTGCAGTTTGTGAACTCTGTAACTGGTGGTAACATTCCAAAGGAATACATCCCAGCTGTTCAGAAGGGCTTTGAGACTGCTATGAAGAGTGGTGTACTTGGTGGTTATCCTATGGATTCAATGAAGGTAGACCTGCTCGATGGCTCTTTCCATCCAGTAGACTCTGACCAGTTATCATTCGAGATCTGCGCCATTCAGGCTTACAAGACCGCTGCTTCTAAGGCAGGTCCTGTGCTGATGGAGCCAATCATGAAACTTGATGTGGTTACTCCTGAAGAGTACATGGGTGATGTGATTGGTGACCTGAACAAGCGTCGTGGTCAGGTAGAAGGTATGGAAAGCACTCGTTCAGGTGCTCGTATCGTAAAGGCTATGGTGCCATTGGCAGAAATGTTTGGCTATGTAACAGCGTTGCGTACCATCACTTCTGGTCGTGCTACCTCAACCATGAGCTATGACCATCATGCAGCTGTTTCTACTTCAATTGCCAAGACTGTGCTTGAAGAAGTAGGTGGCCGCATGGATTTATTAAAGTAAAAACGAAAGACCTTGGGTTAGTGAATGACTCTTAACCCAAGGCTTTCCAAATGAATAATTAACATTAATATTTAAAGAAAAATGAGTCAAAAAATCAGAATTAAACTGAAATCCTACGATCACAGCTTGGTAGACAAGTCAGCTGCAAGCATCGTAAAGACTGTAAAGTCAACTGGAGCTATTGTCAGTGGTCCTATTCCATTGCCAACACACAAGAAGATTTTCACAGTTAACCGTTCAACCTTTGTTAACAAGAAGGCTCGTGAACAATTCGAGCTCTCTTCTTACAAGCGTCTGATCGATATTTACAGCTCTACAGCTAAGACAATTGATGAGTTGATGAAATTAGAGTTGCCGAGCGGTGTTGAAGTAGAAATCAAAGTGTAATTTTTAATTATTAAGTGAAATGCCAGGATTATTAGGAAAGAAAATCGGAATGACATCCGTATTCAGTGCCGATGGTAAGAATGTACCATGCACTGTTATCGAAGCAGGTCCTTGTGTTGTTACTCAGGTTAAGACTGTTGAGTCTGATGGTTACGAAGCAGTTCAGCTCGGCTTCCAGGAGAAGAAGGAGAAGAACACTACCAAGCAGATGATGGGTCACTTTAAGAAAGCCGGCGTAACACCAAAGAGACACTTGGCTGAGTTCAAGAATTTTGAAACCCAATTGAATTTGGGTGATACTGTAAACGTAGAGCTGTTTAATGACGCTGCTTTCGTTGACGTAATCGGAACCTCTAAAGGTAAGGGTTTCCAAGGCGTTGTGAAGAGACATCATTTCGGTGGTGTAGGTCAGCAGACTCATGGTCAGCACAACCGTGGTCGTAAGCCAGGTTCAATCGGTGCTTGCTCTTACCCTGCAAAGGTGTTCAAGGGTATGCGTATGGGCGGCCAGATGGGTGGCAACCGTGTAACGGTTCAGAACTTGCAAATTTTAAAGGTAATTGCGGAACACAATCTGCTCTTGGTTAAGGGCTCTGTTCCAGGTTGCAAAAATTCAATCGTTTTAATTGAGAAATAATGGAAGTTAGCGTTTACAATATTAAAGGTGAAGACACCGGAAGAAAGATTACGTTAAACGAATCTATCTTTGGAATTGAGCCCAATGACCATGCAATCTATCTGGACGTAAAGCAGTTTTTGGCTAACAAGCGTCAGGGAACTGCCAAGTCAAAGGAAAGAAGCGAAATCAGTGGCTCTACTCGTAAATTAGGTCGTCAGAAAGGTGGTGGCGGTGCTCGCCACGGTGATATCAACTCTCCAGTTATGGTGGGTGGTGGCCGCGTGTTTGGTCCTAAACCAAGAGATTATTCTTTCAAGTTGAATAAGAAAGTTAAGCAGTTGGCTCGTAAGTCAGCCCTCTCTTATAAGGCTCTGAATGGTGGCTTGATGGTAGTTGAGGACTTCTCTTTTGAAGCTCCTAAGACTAAGGAATTCGTAGCTATGTTAAATAATCTTAAAGTTTCTGACAAGAAGCTACTGTTAGTATTACCCGAAGCTAATAAAAACGTATATTTGTCGGCTCGTAACTTGCAGCGTGCCAAGGTACAGACTGTTTCTGGCGTTAATACCTATCGTGTATTGGATGCCGGAGTAGTTATGTTTACTGAAAAAGCACTTTCAGCAATCGACGAATTATTAGATAAAAAGGAGGCTTAAAGAATGGCAGTTATTATTAAACCATTGGTAACAGAGAAGATGACAGCGATGACCGAGAAGATGCCTAATCGTTTCGGTTTCATTGTTCGTCCTGATGCTAATAAATTGGAGATTAAGCATGAAGTTGAGGCACTTTACAATGTAAAGGTTGTTGATGTGAATACGATGAAATATCAGGGTAAGAGCAAGAGCCGCTATACCCGCAGTGGTCTTTTGAAGGGCCGTACCAATGCTTTCAAGAAAGCAGTGGTTACCTTGAAAGATGGTGATACTATAGATTTTTATAGCAATATTTAATTAAAATGGCAGTACGTAAATTTAAACCCACAACACCGGGTCAAAGACATAAAATTATTGGTACATTCGAAGAGATTACTGCACGTGTACCAGAGAAAACTCTTGTCTTTGGTGTTAAGAAGTCAGGCGGTCGTAACAATACTGGTAAGATGACCATGCGTTATATTGGTGGTGGTCATACCAAGGTGATTCGTAATATTGACTTCAAGCGTAATAAAGATGGCATTCCAGCAGTTGTAAAGACTATCGAGTACGATCCTAACCGTTCAGCTCGTATCGCACTGCTGTTCTATGCAGATGGTGAAAAACGCTATATTATTGCTCCTGATGGTCTGCAGGTAGGTGCTACTCTGTTGTCAGGTCCAGATGTGGCTCCTGAAGTAGGTAACGCTCTTCCTTTGCAGAATATACCTGTAGGTACAGTGATTCATAATATCGAGTTGCGTCCAGGTCAGGGTGCAGCGCTTGTTCGTTCTGCTGGTAATTTCGCACAGCTTACCTCTCGTGAGGGTAACTACTGTGTAATCAAATTGCCTTCAGGTGAATTGCGCAAGATCTTGAGCGCATGTAAAGCTACTGTAGGTAGCGTTGGTAATTCAGATCATGGTCTGGAGAGCTCTGGTAAGGCTGGTCGCTCTCGCTGGTTAGGACGTCGTCCTCACAACCGTGGTGTTGTTATGAACCCAGTTGATCACCCAATGGGTGGTGGTGAAGGTCGTGCTTCTGGTGGTCACCCAAGATCTCGCAAGGGCTTGTACTCTAAGGGTCTCAAGACTCGTGCTCCAAAGAAGCAGTCTTCTAAGTATATTATTGAGAGAAGAAAGAAGTAATCTGAATAAATCGAATATATTATGAGTCGTTCATTAAAGAAAGGTCCGTATATCAACGTGAAACTTGAGAAGAAAGTTCTCGCCATGAATGAAGGTGGTAAGAAGGACGTTATCAAGACATGGGCTCGTGCATCAATGATTTCTCCTGATTTCGTTGGTCACACCATCGCGGTGCATAACGGAAATAAATTCATTCCTGTTTACATTACCGAGAACATGGTAGGTCACAAGTTGGGTGAATTCTCTCCAACACGTACCTTCAAGGGTCACTCTGGTAACAGGAAATAAAGACAGGTAAAATTAGATAAAAAGTAATATTAAATAATGGGAGCAAGAAAGAAAATATCGGCTGAAAAGAGAAAAGAAGCCCTCAAGACTATGTATTTCGCCAAGCTGAACAATGTTCCTACATCTCCCCGCAAGATGCGTCTGGTAGCAGATATGATTCGCGGTATGGAGGTTAACAGAGCACTTGGCGTACTGAAGTTCTCTTCAAAGGAGCCCGCAGCTAAAGTTGAGAAACTGCTGCGTTCTGCTATTGCAAACTGGGAGCAGAAGAACGAGCGCAAAGCTGAAAGCGGAGAACTGTTCGTGACCAAGATTTTTGTTGATGGTGGTATGACCCTCAAGCGTATGAGGCCAGCACCACAGGGTAGAGGATATAGAATCCGCAAGCGTTCTAACCATGTAACGCTGTTCGTGGGCTCTAAGGTTAATAACGAAGATCAAAATTAAGGTTTATGGGACAGAAAGTTAATCCGATAAGTAATCGTTTGGGAATCATCCGTGGATGGGATTCTAATTGGTACGGTGGCAAGAACTATGGTGACCGTTTGTTGGAAGACAGCAAGATACGCAAGTATCTGAATGCTCGTCTGGCAAAGGCAAGCGTATCACGCATCGTGATTGAACGTACACTGAAACTTGTTACAATTACAGTATGTACTTCACGTCCAGGTATTATCATTGGAAAAGGTGGTCAGGAAGTTGATAAGTTGAAAGAGGAATTGAAGAAGATCACTGACAAGGAGATCCAGATCAATATCTTTGAAGTACGCCGTCCAGAGTTGGATGCTGTTATCGTAGCTAACAACGTAGCTCGTCAGGTGGAAGGTAAGATCGCTTACCGTCGTGCCATCAAGATGGCTATCGCCAATACAATGCGCATGGGTGCTGAAGGTATCAAGATTCAGATCTCAGGTCGTTTGAATGGTGCTGAAATGGCACGCTCTGAAATGTATAAGGAGGGTAGAACTCCTTTGCACACCTTCCGTGCAGACATTGACTACTGCTTGGCAGAGGCACTGACTAAGGTAGGTATCCAGGGTGTGAAAGTATGGATTTGCAGAGGAGAGGTTTACGGCAAGCGTGATTTGGCGCCTAACTTCACTCAGCCAAAGGATTCCGGTCGTGGCAACAATGGCAACGGCGGAAGAAACTTTAAGAGAAAAAAGAATAACCGCTAATTTTGAAGTTTAGAAATTATGTTACAACCAAAAAGAGTTAAATACAGAAGACCGCAAGATGGTCGTGGCCGTAAGGGCGATGCCCACAGAGGTACCACACTGGCATTCGGTTCTTTCGGTATTAAGGCACTTGAGCGTAAGTGGATTACCGCTCAGCAGATTGAAGCTGCTCGTATTGCAGTAACAAGATATATGCAACGTCAAGGTCAGATCTGGATTCGTATATTCCCAGATAAGCCTATCACTCGTAAGCCTGCTGATGTGCGTATGGGTAAAGGTAAGGGTGATCCAGCAGGGTGGGTTGCACCAGTTACTCCAGGTAGAATCATTATCGAGGCCGAGGGCGTTCCTTTCGATATAGCTAAGGAAGCTTTGCGTCTGGCTGCTCAGAAACTGCCTATCACAACGAAGTTCGTTGTAAGGCGTGATTACGATTATCAGAATCAAAATGCGTAAAAGATATGAAGATAGCAGAAATTAGAGAATTAACTACCGCTGATCTGAAGGAAAGAGTGGAGACCGAGAAAGTGAAGTTGCACCAGATGATGTTGAATCATGCAATCTCTCCTCTGGAAGATCCTTCTCAGATCAAGAAATTACGCAAGACTATTGCACGCATGTTGACAATCCTGCGTGAAAGAGAACTTAACAATTAATTGATGGCCTTGATGGAAGCAAGAAATTTAAGAAAAGTGAGAACAGGGGTTGTCCTGAGCAATAAGATGGATAAGACTATCACTGTGGCTTCTAAGTTTAAAGTGAAGCACCCCTTGTATGGCAAGTTCGTCAGCAAGACGAAGAAGTATTACGCTCATGATGAAAAAAATGAGTGCAACATCGGTGATACCGTACGTATCATGGAAACTCGTCCGCTGAGCAAGCTGAAGAGATGGAGATTAGTAGAAATAACTGAAAGAGCTAAGTAATTATGATACAAGTAGAGACCAAACTTACTGTATGCGATAACAGTGGAGCACGTGAGGCTCTGTGCATTCGCGTTCTGGGTAGTACTGGGCGCCGTTATGCTTCTGTTGGTGACGTTATCGTTGTTGCCGTTCAGAATGTTATCCCTTCAAGTGATATTAAAAAAGGTGCAGTGTCAAAAGCTTTGATCGTGCGTACTAAGAAAGAAATTCGTCGTGCTGACGGTTCTTATATTCGCTTCGACGATAATGCTTGTGTGTTGTTGAATAATGCAGGCGAACTTCGCGGTAGCCGTATCTTCGGCCCTGTAGCCCGCGAGCTTCGTGCTACTAACATGAAAGTAGTCTCACTAGCTCCTGAAGTACTTTAATTTTTTAAAGTTTTACACTAATGAGTAAATTGCATATTAAAAAGAACGATCAGGTTTATGTTAATGCCGGTGAAGATAAAGGCAAGACTGGTCGCGTGTTGAAGGTTCTTGTTAAGGAGAACCGTGCCATTGTTGAAGGTGTCAACATGGTTCAGAAGAGCACCAAGCCTAATGCAAAGAACCCTCAGGGTGGTTTTGTAAAGAAAGAGGCTCCTATTCATATTTCAAATTTGAATCCTTTGGATCCTAAGACTGGCAAGCCTACTCGTATTGGTAGAAGATTGGGCGATAATGGTAAATTAGTTCGTTACGCTAAAAAATCAGGTGAGGAGATTAAGTGATGAGTAATACTGCAAGTTTAAAGAAAGAATATACTGAGCGTATCGCTCCTGTTTTGAAAGCTAAGTTCCAGTACACTTCTACAATGCAGATTCCTGTGTTGAAGAAAATTGTTGTAAACCAAGGTTTAGGTGGTGCTGTTGCTGATAAGAAGATTATTGACGATGCTATCAACGAGCTTACTGCCATCACTGGCCAGAAGGCTGTTGCAACCCTCTCTAAAAAGGATATCGCTAACTTCAAGTTGCGTAAAAAGATGCCTATCGGTGTAATGGTAACATTGCGTCGTGAGCGCATGTATGAATTCCTTGAGAAGCTGATCCGTGTGGCTCTGCCTCGTATCCGTGATTTCAAGGGTATTGAAAGCAAACTGGATGGCCGTGGTAACTATTCACTGGGTATTCAGGAGCAGATTATTTTCCCAGAAATCAATATCGACAGCGTACAGTCTATCAAGGGTATGAACATTACGTTCGTCACTTCAGCCAATACCGACGAAGAAGGATATGCTTTGTTGAAGGAATTCGGTTTACCTTTTAAGAATAAAGATTGATATATTATGGCAAAAGAATCAATGAAGGCACGTGAGGTAAAACGTGCGAAACTTGTAGCAAAATATGCCGCTAAAAGAGCAGCCCTGAAGGAAATCGTGAGAAAAGGTGAACCTGCTGATGCTTACGAAGCAGCTCAGAAACTGCAGGCTATTCCAAAGAATGCCAACCCAATCCGCTTGCACAACCGTTGCAAGATGAGTGGTCGCCCAAAAGGATATCTCCGTCAGTTTGGCATTTCAAGAATTGCATTCCGTGAGATGGCTTCAAACGGTTTGATTCCTGGCGTACATAAGGCAAGCTGGTAAAAGTAATGTTTAAATATTGTCAGGGTAGTCCTGATTAATTTAATTATTTATTATATGACAGATCCAATAGCAGATTATTTGACGAGGTTAAGAAACGCTATTCAGGCAAAGCACAGAGTAGTGGAGATTCCTGCCTCAAATTTGAAAAAAGAAATCACTAAGATTCTTTTTGACAAGGGCTACATTCTTAATTATAAGTTTGTAGAAGACGGTCCTCAGGGCACCATCAAGGTAGCGCTGAAGTATGACCCAGTGAATAAAGTGAACGCAATCAAGAAGCTCATCCGCGTGTCTTCTCCTGGTTTGCGTAAGTACACTGGTTATAAAGAGATGCCAAGAGTTATCAATGGCTTGGGTATTGCTATTCTTTCAACATCTAAAGGTGTGATGACAGACAAAGAAGCTGCCGAGCTGAAGATTGGTGGCGAAGTGTTGTGTTACATTTATTAATAGGAGGATTTAGCATGTCTAGAATAGGAAAATTACCCATTAACATTCCTGCTGGAGTTACAGTTAACTTCAAGGATGACGTAGTTACCGTAAAGGGACCAAAGGGCGAATTGAGCCAGTATGTTAATCCTGCTATCAAGGTTACTATCGAGGATGGCCATATTTCATTTGTTGAAAATGAAGAAACCATGCAGGACGATCCTAAGCAGCGCCATGCATTCCATGGTTTGTACCGTGCGTTGATTAACAATATGGTGATTGGTGTATCTGAGGGATATAAGAAAGAACTTGAGTTGGTAGGTGTTGGTTACCGTGTTTCTAATCAGGGCAACATCATAGAGTTGGCTTTGGGTTATACACACCCAATCTTCATTCAGTTACCTCCTGAGGTAAAGGTGGAGACAAAGTCAGAAAGAAACAAGAATCCTCTGATTTTGTTAGAGTCATGTGACAAGCAGCTCCTTGGTCAGATTTGCGCTAAGATTCGTTCTTTCCGTAAGCCTGAACCTTACAAAGGAAAAGGCATTAAGTTTGTTGGTGAAATCATTCGCAGGAAGTCTGGTAAGGCTGCTGGTGCGAAATAACATTTAAATTGTATATATCATGACAGCAAAGATAGAAAGACGAATTAAGATCAAATATAGAGTACGTAATAAGGTCTCTGGCACAGCAGAAAGACCACGTATGACCGTATTCAGAAGCAATAAGCAGATCTATGTGCAGTTGATTGACGATTTAACTGGTAAGACACTGGCTGCTGCTTCATCTCTTGGCATGACTGAGAAAATGCCAAAGAAGGAACAGGCTGCCAAGGTAGGTGATCTGATTGCTAAGAAGGCTCAGGAAGCTGGCATTACGACAGTAGTTTTCGACCGTAATGGTTACTTATATCATGGTAGAGTTAAAGAAGTGGCTGATGCTGCACGTAACGGTGGACTTAAATTTTAATCATTATGGCAGAATTAAATAGAGTAAAAGTTTCTAGCGATACAGAGCTGAAAGATAGATTGGTTGCAATTAATCGTGTAACCAAGGTAACCAAGGGTGGTAGAACCTTCACTTTTGCTGCCATTGTGGTGGTTGGTAATGAAGATGGCGTTATTGGCTACGGTTTAGGTAAGGCCAGTGAAGTTACTACTGCAATTGCTAAAGGTGTTGAATCTGCAAAGAAGAACTTGGTAAAAGTTCCAGTATATAAAGGAACAGTTCCTCATGAGCAAACAGCTAAGTTTGGTGGTGCCGAGGTATTCATCAAGCCTGCATCTCAGGGTACTGGTGTTGTGGCTGGTGGTGCTATGCGTGCTGTTTTGGAGAGCGTAGGTATTACTGACGTGCTGGCTAAGTCAAAGGGATCTTCTAACCCTCACAACTTAGTAAAAGCAACCATTAAGGCACTGAGCGAGATGCGTGATGCTTACATGGTAGCTCAGAATAGAGGCGTAAGTATGGAAAAAGTATTTAAAGGATAAAGGAGGATAACATGTCAACAATTAAGATTAAACAGACTAAGAGTAGAATCGGTGCTCCTAAGAACCAGAAAAGAATCCTTGATTCTCTGGGTCTGCACAAGTTGAATCATACTGTTGAGCACGAAGATAACCCTTCTATCCGTGGTATGGTAGAAAAAGTGAAGCACTTGGTTACCATCGTTAAGTAATTTAGTTGTAGAATATAAAAAGAATTACAATATGGATTTAAGTAATTTGAAACCTGCTGCAGGATCTACTTCTTCAAGAAAGAGAATCGGTCGTGGCCCTGGATCTGGTTTAGGCGGCACTTCAACAAGAGGTACCAAAGGTGCTAAGTCAAGATCAGGCTATAAGAAGAAAATCGGTTTTGAAGGTGGTCAGATGCCTCTTCAGCGCCGTGTCCCAAAGTTTGGCTTTAAGAACATTAACCGTGTAGAATATAAAGCTATCAACCTGGATACAATTCAAGCGCTTGCTGAAACGAAGAATTTGCAGACTGTTGGTATCAATGAATTGGTGAACGCAGGATTTGTTTCTTCAAAGCAGTTGGTAAAAGTATTAGGTAAAGGAACCCTGACCGCTAAGGTCGAAGTAGCTGCTCACGCTTTCTCAAAGACTGCTGAGGCTGCTATCGAGGCTGCTGGTGGCAAGGTAGTAAAACTCTGATTCGATGAGAAAAGCTATTGAAACATTAAAGAATATATGGAAGATCGAGGATCTGAGACAAAGGATCCTCATCACCGTATTGTTTGTAGCAATATACCGTTTCGGTTCTTATGTAGTATTGCCAGGTATCAATCCTTCAATGCTAACACAGTTGCGTGAACAAACAAGTGAGGGCCTTTTAGCCTTGTTAAACATGTTTTCCGGTGGAGCTTTTTCTAATGCATCTATCTTTGCATTAGGAATTATGCCCTACATCTCAGCCTCTATCGTTATCCAATTGTTGGGTATCGCAGTTCCTTATTTCCAGAAACTGCAGCGTGAGGGTGAGAGTGGTAGAAGAAAGATGAATCAGTATACAAGATATTTGACTATCTTCATCCTGCTGATTCAAGGTCCTTCTTACCTGCTCAACCTGAAATATCAGGCTGGTCCATCCTTAAATGCTTCATTAGATTGGACTCTGTTTATGTTTACTTCAACCATCATCTTGGCTGCCGGTAGTATGTTTATCCTCTGGCTGGGTGAGAGAATCACTGATAAGGGTGTGGGTAATGGTATTTCATTCATCATCTTGATTGGTATCATCGCTCGTCTGCCTCAAGCATTCTTCCAGGAAGTCGTTTCTCGTATTACTGACAAGACCGGTGGTTTGGTTATGTTCTTGATTGAGATTGTCATTCTGCTGATAGTGACAGCCTTGGCAATTCTTTTAGTTCAAGGTGTAAGAAAAGTTCCTGTACAGTATGCAAAGAAAGTTGTTGGCAACAAGCAGGTAGGTGGTGCACGTCAGTATATCCCTCTGAAGGTTAATGCTGCCAATGTAATGCCTATTATCTTTGCTCAGGCTATCATGTTCATTCCAATCTCTTTGATTGGTTTTACAGACCTGAACAATTCAAGCAGTTTCCTGCGTTCGCTGACTGACTCTACTAGCTTTTGGTACAATTTTATTTTCGCAATCTTGAACATACTGTTTACTTACTTTTATACTGCTATTACGATTAACCCCACTCAGATGGCAGAGGATATGAAGAGAAACAATGGCTTTATTCCTGGTGTTAAGCCAGGTAAGAAGACAGCTGACTATATCGATGATATTATGTCACGCATCACTTTGCCAGGTGCTCTCTTCCTGACTTTCATAGCTATCATGCCTGCTTTCGCTGGCTTGTTTGGTGTGCAGAATGAGTTTGCTCACTTCTTCGGAGGTACTTCATTGCTGATTACCGTGGGTGTGGTACTTGACACGTTACAGCAGATTGAAAGCCATTTGCTGATGAGGCACTATGATGGCTTGCTCAAGTCTGGTCGTATCAAAGGTCGTAGTGCTGGCATTGCAGCTTATTAAATTCTCTGATTTATGGCAAAACAGTCAGCGATAGAACAGGATGGAGTAATTGTTGAGGCATTGTCTAATGCAATGTTTCGAGTAGAATTGACTAATGGGCATGAAATAACCGCTCATATCTCTGGTAAGATGCGTATGCACTATATTAAAATTTTACCAGGTGATAAGGTGAGGGTTGAGATGTCTCCTTATGATTTGTCAAAAGGTAGAATTTCATTTAGATATAAATAATTAGATATGAAAGTTAGAGTATCCTTAAAGAAGCGTACGCCAGACTGTAAGATTGTGCGTCGTCGTGGCGTTCTTTATGTAATAAATAAGAAGAATCCTAAGTATAAACAGCGTCAAGGATAATATTATTATTTTTGCAAAGAAATAATTAAGTATATGGCTATAAGAATAGTTGGTGTAGATTTGCCTCAGAATAAGAGAGGCGAAATAGCGTTGACCTATATTTTTGGAATAGGTCGCAGTAGTTCAGCAAAAATCTTGGAAGGTGCAGGTGTTGACAAAGACCTGAAGGTAAAAGACTGGACTGATGATCAGGCTGCAAAGATTCGTGAGATCATAGCAGCAAACTACAAGGTGGAAGGTGATCTTCGCTCAGAAGTACAAATGAACATCAAGCGCCTGATGGATATCGGTTGCTATCGTGGTGTTCGTCACCGTTTGGGTCTTCCTGTTCGTGGTCAGAGTACAAAGAACAATGCTCGTACACGTAAGGGTAGAAAGAAGACAGTTGCTAACAAGAAAAAGGCTACTAAATAATTAATTTGATATGGCAAAAAAACAAGTTGTAGCAAAAAAGAAAGTTGTGAAGGTTGACGCGATGGGTCAGTTGCATGTTCACTCTTCATTCAACAACATTATCGTCTCATTGGCAAATAGCGAAGGTCAGATTATCTCATGGTCTTCTGCAGGTAAGATGGGATTCAGAGGCTCTAAGAAGAACACTCCTTACGCAGCTCAAATGGCAGCTCAGGATTGTGCAAAGGTTGCTTATGACCTCGGTTTAAGAAAGGTAAAGGCTTATGTAAAGGGCCCAGGTAACGGTCGTGAGTCTGCTATCCGTACTATCCACGGTGCAGGTATTGAAGTTACTGAAATTATCGATGTAACTCCATTGCCACATAACGGTTGCCGTCCTCCTAAGAGACGTAGAGTATAATTGATTATTGATTTGATTTAAAATTGAGATAAAATGGCTAGATATACTGGACCAAAAACAAGAATCGCTCGTAAGTTTGGAGAGCCTATTTACGGCCCTGATAAAGTTCTTGCAAAGAGGACAAACCCTCCTGGACAGCATGGCGCTTCACGCAAGAAGACTTCTGAATACGGTATTCAGTTACGCGAGAAACAAAAAGCAAAATACACTTATGGTGTGCTGGAAAGACAGTTCCGTAACATGTTTGAGAAAGCAGCCAAAAAGAAGGGTATTACAGGTGAGATCCTTTTGCAGATGTTGGAGTGCCGCCTAGACAATGTAGTATATCGTCTTGGTATTGCACGTACTCGTGACGCTGCTCGTCAGCTCGTCAGCCACCGTCATATCGTTGTCGATGGTGAGGTAGTAGGTATTCCTTCATATCAGGTAAAGCCTGGTCAGTTGGTTGGTGTTCGCGAGCGCTCTAAGTCTCTCGAGGTTATTGCCGACTCATTGGCTGGTTTCAACCACAGTAAGTATCCTTGGTTTGAGTGGGATGAGGCTACTAAGGCAGGCAAAATGCTTCATGTTCCTGAGAGAGCTGACATTCCTGAGAATATCAAGGAACAGTTGATCGTAGAGTTGTATTCTAAATAATAATTATTTCATGTCGATATTAGCATTTCAAAAACCTGAAAAAGTTCTGATGTTGGAAGCTGACGCCAAGCACGGAAAGTTTGAGTTCCGTCCTTTGGAACCAGGCTTTGGTATAACCATTGGTAATGCCCTGCGCCGCATCCTGCTTTCTTCATTAGAGGGCTTTGCTATTACTACCGTTAAGATTGACGGAGTTGAGCATGAATTCTCAAGCGTTCCTGGTGTTAGAGAAGATGTTACCAACATTATCCTCAACCTGAAGCAAGTGAGATTTAAGCAAGTAGTTGAAGAATATGAAACTGAGAAAGTAAAGATTTCTATTGAGAATTCTGCTGTATTTAAGGCAGGTGACATCGGCAAGTATTTGTCTGGATTTGAAGTGTTAAATCCCGAATTAGTTATTTGTCATTTAGAGGCTAAGGCTACGATGCAGATGGAGCTGACCATTAACAAAGGCCGTGGATATGTCCCCGCAGAGGAGAATCAGATCTACTGCAACGATGTTAATGTGATTGCTATCGATTCGATTTACACCCCTATCCGCAATGTCAAATATACTGTCGATCCCTTCCGTGTAGAGCAGAAGACCGACTTCGACAAGTTGACACTTGAGATTGAAACTGATGGTTCCATACACCCGAAGGATGCTTTGAAAGAAGCAGCTAAGATACTCATATATCACTTCATGTTGTTCTCTGACGAAAAGATTACGCTGGAGGCATCTGATGCCGATAGTAATGAGGAATTTGATGAAGAAGTTCTGCATATGCGTCAATTGTTGAAGACCAAGCTTGTTGATATGGATCTCTCTGTACGTGCCCTCAATTGCTTGAAGGCAGCTGACGTAGAGACCCTCGGCGACCTGGTACAATACAATAAGACTGACCTGTTGAAGTTCAGAAACTTCGGTAAGAAATCGCTCACTGAGCTTGATGATTTGCTCGCGAGTCTGAATCTGTCGTTTGGAATGGATATTTCTAAGTATAAATTAGATAAAGAATAAAAAATGAGACATAATAAGAAAATAAACCATTTAGGTCGTACTGCTTCTCATAGAGCTGCTATGTTGGCAAACATGGCTATCTCTTTGATCAAGCACAAAAGAATCACTACGACCGTAGAGAAGGCTAAGGCATTGAAAAAATATGTTGAGCCTCTGATTACTAAGTCTAAGAATGATACTACCAACTCACGCCGAGTGGTGTTTAGCTATCTTCAGGACAAGTTCGCTGTAACCGAGTTGTTCAAGGAAATTTCTGTCAAGATTGCAGATCGTCCGGGAGGATATACTCGTATTATTAAGACAGGCCATCGTTTAGGCGACAATGCAGCTATGTGCTTTATTGAGCTCGTTGATTACGATGAGAATATGGCTAAAGACACTGTTAAGAAGTCAACTCGTACTCGCCGTCGCTCTAAGAAGACGGTTGCTGCTGAGGCTACTGATGCTGTTGTTGAGGCTCCAAAAACAGAAGAGGTTGCAGTTGAAGAAGAAAATAAAGCTGAGTAAACCAACTATTTCTAACAATATTGGAAGTCGCCTTAGTGATAAGGCGACTTTTTTTTGTATTTTTGCACTACATTCTTGCTTGTATGAAGATAATCAATTAATTTTACCCCCGTAATAAAGTAGAAGATATATGAAGAAGGTAATATATTTGTTCGTTTTGATGTTTTGGGCGATTTCTATATCTGCTCAAGACAAGATGTTTGTCAATTTATCTGATTTGTTAAGTGACGGAGGGGATGTGGTGACTACCCTTAACAAGACTAAGCGTAGTAAGAACCAGATTTATTTTTCTCCCGGTGCTGATTATGAAATCTATTCAGAGGGCAATAAGGAGTTGACCAAATACCTCAAAAAAAGAACTTATGCAGTTCGCTTAAGCGATACTTTATATATCAACTGCAAACACTTGAAGTATAAAAAATACCGTTTTGGCAATTGGTATGCCAAAGGTCAGCTCATTAATGGCAAGGTATATTTCCAGGCGCAACCGTTGGGGCAGATAGCTTCCAGTACCTTGTTGCCTAAAGAGGGTTCAAAGTTAGGTGGTTCGATAGGCGATGCCATTAATGCTAGCAACTTAGATGCAAAGGTGTACTATGTCATAAATGCTGCTACCGGTGAGGCCGAGTTTGTAGGCAAGGAAATGATGACCCAGCTATTGGCATCTCATCCTTCGCTGCTAGAGCAATTCTCTCAAGAAGAGAGCGAGAAGGCTGATGTCATCGGTAAGTATTTAGAGCAACTGCGTTGAAAAACCGCATTCATCATATTGGCATTTTACTGTTACTTGTGATGGGGGGCTTGCTGTTGATGGGCATGTTCCCACAGCTCTCCCTTTTCGGTCATCCCTTGCGTTCAGTAAATATGCTCTCCGATTTATATCCTAAGAGAGCTAAACCTGATAGCATCGATGCTGATTCTGCTTTTCTGCTTCCTCCACCTCCCAAACCTGTTTTCGTTGATACCTGCCGGTCAGGCTATACCTGCATTGAAGATTATAGTGATGATTCACAGCGAGGAATGCAGGCTTTTTATCGAGCCTTGGATGAACTAACTACTGGTTCACGTTTGGTAAGGGTTGCTTATTATGGTGATTCTTTTGTGGAAGGTGATATCCTTACATCTGATCTGCGCAGTATGCTTCAAGATAAATATGGTGGTCATGGTATAGGCTATACGCCTATCACGACGATTTCGTCAGGTTTCAGAATGTCGGTTTTCCAGACTGCAACAGGTTGGCATCGCCATTCCATCATGGATAGTGTATATTTCGAAAGGGCATTGCAAGATGTGTCTAACCACTATTTCAAGGCAGAGTCTGATGCCAGTGTACGCTTTCGTGGCCAAAACAAATACTATTCCCGTTTGGATACCTTTGCCCGTGCTTCTTTTTTCTTTATTCCGGATGAATCCACTACTATCACTGCTGCTATAAATGGCAGAGGCGTATTTAGCAAGCAGTTCTCAGGCGATAACTTGCAAGTAGCAGAGGTAGCTGGAAAGATAGGTAGTGTGACGTTTTCTGTGCAGGAAGCCGACTCATCCGCTTTGTTCTATGGTGTGGCTATGGACGATGTATCTGGTATAGCTCTCGATAACTTCTCTATGCGAGGTGCCTCTGGCTTGAATGTGCGTTCTATCCCTGCTAAGATGATGCGCCGCTTTTATCAGCTTCGTCCTTATGACCTAGTAATCCTGCAATATGGATTGAATGTAGCTACCCAGAGAGGTAGCAACTATGATAATTACATACGTGGCATGAAGACCACCATAGAACATATCAAGGAGTATTATCCAGATGCAGGTATTCTGGTAGTGAGCGTTGCCGATCGAGACTACAAGACCGATGAAGGTGAAATTCGCACAATGCCAGGTATTCGCAATTTAGTGCGCTATCAACAACAATTGGCGGCCGATGAGGCCGTAGCATTTTGGAATATGTTTGAGGCGATGGGTGGTAACGAGAGCATGAGGAAGCTGGTGGATGCAAGCCCCCCTATGGCTAACTATGACTATACCCACATCAATAGCAGAGGAGGCAAATATTTAGCTAGTTTGCTATTCGACGCATTGGTGTATGGCAAAGAACAATACGATAGGAGGCGTGCATATGAAGAAGCTGACTAAGTTCGCTGCATGGCTCGTGCTGCTTTGCTGCACATTGGTGACCTATGCGCAAGATGCTCTTCCTGTTATAGCTTCCCTTGACCGAGGTATTGATGCCGTCGACTCTCTCGCTCTCTTTGATGAAATACAAGACACTTTACCTCTTCCACTTGTGCCAAGAATCCCTCGGTCTTTCCAGCAGACGAAAGAGAATCAAATAATTGATACTCTAGGTGTCCTTGCTCCTTTCTGGGAGAAAGTAAAACAGGTAAGACATAATAATTCGAACAATATCCTGCGTGTGTTACATGTGGGAGATAGCCATATCCGCGGGCACATCCTTCCTCGCACAGCAGGCGACTCGTTGCAGTTGGCCGTGGGGCGTCTCATCTATACAGATATGGGCATCAATGGTGCTACATGTGAAACCTTCTCTACGCCTGAACGAGTGCGAGAGATACAAATTGAACAACCTGACTTGCTTATCTTGTCTTTTGGCACCAACGAGAGTCATAACCGCGGCTATAATGCATTGCATCACTACCAGCAGATGGAGACATTTGTGCGTATGCTTCGCACGGCTTTGCCGGGTGTACCTATTCTTATGACTACCCCGCCGGGCTCCTATCAAGGGCGTCGCAGAGCTTACTCACTCAATCCTCGTACTGCCATTGCCGTACAGACTATTCAGCACTTTGCTCATGATAATGGCATTGCTGTATGGGATATGTTTACTATTGTGGGCGGAGCTCGTAGGGCCTGTCTGAATTGGCAGAGTGCAAAGATGATGCGTCCTGATCATGTTCATTATACTGTCGAGGGCTATATTTTCCAGGGACAGTTACTTTATCAAGCTATTGTTAAAGCTTATAATGACTATGTGGGATACCGTTAAAGACATACTAACCTATCATCCTGTTGAGCCCTTGCTTTTTAGCAGTGGCTTGTTTCTGTGGCTTTTTACTGGCTTTTTCTTTGTCTATGCCCTGCTACGTCATAAAGATACGGCACGCCTATTGTTCGTACTTCTCTTTTCGTACTATTTCTACTATAAGAGCAGTGGTTTTTACTTCTTTCTGTTAGGCATCGTTACTATAAGCGATTTTCTTATTGCTCAGTTTATGGACAAGACTGGGAATAAGATATGGCGTAAATGCCTGGTAGCATTAAGCCTTTTTATTGATTTGGGATTGTTATGCTATTTCAAATACACCAATTTCTTTGTGCAGGTAATCGCCTCATTTACAGGGGGCCATTTTGAACCACTTGACATCTTCTTGCCTGTAGGCATATCATTCTTTACTTTTCAATCACTCAGCTATACTATTGATGTCTATCGTAGGGAGATAAGACCATTGGGCAATCTTCTTGACTATGCCTTCTATGTTTCATTTTTCCCCCAATTGGTGGCAGGTCCTATTGTTAGAGCGAAAGATTTTATTCCTCAAATACGCAAGCCCTTGTTTGTGAGTGATGAGATGTTGGGGCGTGCTATGTTTCTTATCATGGCTGGTCTCTTTAAGAAAACAGTCATCTCAGACTATATTAGCATCAATTTTGTCGATCGCGTCTTCGACAATCCTTTGCTTTATTCTGGTGTTGAGAACCTTATGGCTGTTTATGGATACGCCCTTCAGATTTATTGCGACTTCTCTGGCTATAGCGACATGGCGATAGGCATTGCCTTGTTGTTGGGTTTTCATTTCAATATTAATTTTAACTCACCTTATAAGTCGGCCTCAGTAACAGAGTTTTGGCACCGCTGGCACATCTCGTTGTCTTCTTGGTTGCGAGACTATCTCTATATTTCGTTAGGAGGTAACCGTAAGGGCAAGGTGCGTCAATATCTGAATCTTATCATAACCATGTTTTTGGGTGGCTTGTGGCATGGCGCTGCTTGGAATTTCATCTTTTGGGGTCTGCTGCATGGTGTGGCATTGGCTTTCCATAAGGCTTGGCGTACGTTGTTGGGAAGGGATAAGACATACGAGAGCCACGGCATTCGTCGGTTTTTAGCCGTGTTTATCACCTTTCATTTTGTTTGTTTCTGCTGGATATTTTTCCGCCACCATGACTTCGTTTCAAGCATTGATATGCTCAATCAGATAGTGCTTCATTTCTCACCTCAAGTACTGCCACGGCTGTTTGCAGGCTACAAAATGGTGTTCGTACTGATGTTGTTGGGCTATGTGTTACATTTTGTGCCCGATAGTTGGGAGAAAGGTTGTGTGCGCTTCGTAACATGGTTACCGCTAATAGGCAAGGCGTTGCTCATGTTGACAGTTATCTATCTGGTCATACAGATGAAGAGTGCTGAAATCCAACCTTTCATCTACTTTCAATTTTGAATAGTAATCGATAATCAACTATTCTCTTTTTTTCTTTTGATTATTCAGAATAATGCGTAAATTCGCAAAGAAATAACCTTATAATCTAATACAATTATGGCATCAAGACGTGATTTTCTGAAAACGGCATCGCTGTTTTCTGCAGGATTGGCTTTCAATGGCGTTAACATTCTGGCAAAGAACAAGAGTATACAACAACCGAAATTCGACAAAGTGAAGATTGCCTATGTGGGCATTGGTAACCGTGGTGAGCAAGACATTGACGAGTTTGCCAAGACTGGTATGGTAGAAGTAGTAGCATTGTGCGATGTTGATATGGGCAATAAGCAAACAGAGAAGGTGCTGAACATGTACCCCAACGCAAAACGTTTCAAAGACTTCCGTGAGATGTTCGAGAAAGCTGGAAATGAGTTTGAGGCAGTAAGCATAGCGACCCCTGACCATTCCCACTTCCCCATTGCTATGTTGGCGCTATCTGAAGGTAAGCATGTTTATGTTGAGAAGCCAATGAGCCGCACATTCATTGAGGCAGAACTGATGATGCAAATGGCTCGTAAGAACCCTCACTTAGTAACTCAAGTGGGTAACCAAGGACATTCAGAGGGTAACTATTTCCAGTTTAAGGCATGGCAAGAAGCAGGCATCATCAAGGATGTTACTGCGGTAGTGGGGCATATGAACAATGTGCGTCGCTGGCACCAGTGGGATAGCAACATCAAGCAATTCCCGCCTGCTGATCCTATGCCTAAGACAATGGACTGGGATACCTGGCTCTGTGCAGTGCCTTATCATGACTATAATGAGAAATTCCACCAAGGCAACTGGCGCTGCTGGTATGACTTTGGTATGGGAGCTCTCGGCGATTGGGGTGCTCATATCCTTGACACTGTCCATGAGTTCCTTGATTTAGGCCTTCCTTATCAGGTTAAGATGGTGCGTGCTAAGGGCCACAACGACTATTTCTATCCTTATTCATCTACCATTTTGTTCCGCTTTGCAGCTCGTGGTAACATGCCGCCAGTAGATGTAACCTGGTATGATGGATTGGACAACCTGCCTCCATTGCCCGAAGGTTTTGGTAAGTCGGAACTTGCAGCTAACATCCCAGCTACCAATCAGGGAGAGTATCGCGACAGTGATCTCAACCCAGGCAAGATTATTTATACTAAAGACTTGATCTTTAAGGGTGGCAGTCATGGCAGCACTCTCTCTATCATCCCAGAGAAACGTGCAAAGGAGATGGAAGGCTTGTTGCCAGAGGTCCCACAAAGTCCATCTAACCACTATGTCAACTTTCTTCGTGCCATCCGCGGTGAAGAGAAAACACGTTCACCGTTCGAAATCAATGGCGTGCTGAGTCAAGTGTTCTGTCTGGGTGTCATTGCACAGCGCCTAAATGCTGACCTCTATTTCGATACGCGTCTGAAACAGTTTACCAACAACCAGTTCGCCAATGCCATGCTAGCAGGCTCGTTGCCACGTAAAGGATGGGAATATTTCTATAATCTTTAAAAAGAAGACTTATGAAAAAACTATATCTTTTTGTATTATTATTGGGTACCACTCTTTCACTGCATGCGCAAGTTAAGGCTGAAGCAGGAGACAATAAACTTACCAAAGAAGAGATACGTGACGGATGGCAGTTGCTGTTTGATGGACAGACTACAACGGGTTGGCGCAGTGCCAAGGCCCAGACCTTCCCTAAAGGAGGATGGGAGGTAGCCAATGGTATCCTGCGTGTACTGCCTGGTGATGGACAAGAATCTGCTAATGGTGGCGACATTGTAACTACCCGTAACTATCGTAATTTCATCCTTAAGGTGGATTTTATGATTACCCCAGGAGCCAATAGCGGTATCAAATATTTTGTTAATACAGACCTTAATCAAGGTGCTGGCTCTGCTATTGGCTGTGAGTTCCAGATTTTGGATGATGACTTGCATCCTGATGCTAAATTAGGAGTAAAAGGCAATCGCAAACTCGGTGCCCTTTATGATCTTATCCCAGTGTCTAATGACAAGCCCTTTAACAAAGATGAGTTCAATACTGCCGTTGTCATCGTACAGGGCAACCATGTTGAGCATTGGCTTAACGGCACTAAGTTGCTAGAGTATGAACGCAATAATCAGATGTGGAATGCCCTCGTAGCCTACAGCAAGTATAAGAACTGGCCTAATTTTGGCAACTTTATCGATGCCCCCATTCTCTTGCAGGATCACGGACATGAAGTATTCTACAAGAATATTAAGATTAAGGAATTGCCATAAATTGCAACGACTCCTTATAGATGAAGCTTCATTCGTTTGAAGGAATTTTATCAATAAAGAGGACCTTTTTTCTTCTTTTTTGCACTTTTTTTGCATCAAAGCAAAAAAAATACAAGAAAATATTTGCAAATATATAAACATAGACTATATTTGCAGCACTTTTGAAAGAAGAATAACAATTAATTTATTCCAGGTTTTATAAATGCTTTGCATTTTTCATTCATAACATGTATTAACTGTGTTGGAATAATTTATTAATAGTAAGTTCTTCAATCAAAATAATTAGAGGATGCTAATTAGCATCCTCTTTTTTATTGTCGTATTATAATAGAGATGAAAATAAAAAAGCACCTGTGAAATATCACAAGTGCTTTACCTGGTAGCGGGAGCCGGGATTGAACCGGCGACCTCATGATTATGAATCATGCGCTCTAACCAGCTGAGCTATCCCGCCATCAGTCAGACATGAGGTCTGATTGCGGGTGCAAAGATATAGCTTTTCTTGAAAGCGACAAAACTTTCTCGTTATTTTTTAAATAAAAAATTCATCTGCTAGCGTTTTTTGTACTACCTTTGTGGACGGAGAATGCATTTGCACCGCTATTATGCCAAATATAAAGAAGCTTGACATATTTATCTTGAAGAGTTTCAGCCTGCTGTTTGCAGGAACTTTCTTCATTTGTCTCTTTATTTTTGAGATGCAGTTTCTATGGAGGTATGTGGATGATTTGGTGGGTAAAGGACTGACGATAGATGTACTGGCACAGTTCTTTTTCTATGCCTCACTGACGCTGGTACCTGCCTCGTTGCCGTTGGCTGTGTTGCTGGCATCGTTGATTACCTTCGGCAACTTTGGCGAACGCTTTGAACTGATAGCCATGAAGGCTGCTGGTATATCGCTTTTGCAAATAATGAGACCACTGATTGTGATGCTGGTGTTAGTATGTGGACTGTCATTCTATTTCCAAAATGTTATTGGACCAAAAGCTCAGACCAAGTTGTGGACTCTGCTGATATCTATGAGGCAGAAGTCACCCGAGTTAGACATCCCAGAAAAGACGTTCTATGACCAGATAGACGGATATAATCTTTATGTAGAACGCAAAGACCGAAATACTGGTATGTTGTATAACGTGATGATATATAACTTTGCCAATGGCTTTGACAATGCGCAAATTATACGTGCCGACTCAGGTAAGTTGGAAATGACAGAAGACAAGCAGCATCTGTATCTGCGACTTTATAGCGGTGAGCAATTTGAAAACTTGCAATCCCAGAACATGAAGCAGCAAAACGTGCCTTATAGGCGTGAATCATTCAGTGTGAAGTATGCGCTGATAGACTTTAATGCCAACTTCAACATGGTTGATGAGGGATTCATGACTAATCAGTCAAACAGCAAAAACATGGCTATGCTGCAGGCCAGCATAGACTCTATGGCAGTACTTGTGGATAGTCTGGGGGCTGCTAATTACAAGAACAACATGAAGACAACCTTCCGCATACATCAGGAAACACAGGCAAAAGATTCGGCATTGGTTCGTGAGGCTAACATCATGAGTTATAATGTTGATAGTATCATTAACGCAATGTCGCCCACAGAAAGACAACGGCAGTTGAACAGCATGTTGACAAGTGCTAACAGTGTTCAGTCAGACTGGAATATGAAGACATTGAACATCAGCCAGACTGGCTATAGTATGAGACGACACATGACCGCATGGCACGAAAAAATCACCTTATCGCTGGCATGTTTGGTGTTCTTCTTTATCGGTGCCCCTTTGGGAGGCATTATCCGTAAGGGCGGACTGGGTATGCCAGTAGTGATTTCGGTACTGATATTCATCTTCTATTATATCATCAACAACACTGGTTATAAACTGGCTCGTGATGGAAATTGGCTGGCATGGGAGGGCATGTGGCTGAGTACTGTTATATTGGCACCTGTAGGCGCTTATCTTACTTATAAATCGAATAACGATTCAGTGGCATTGAATATTGATACTTATAAGGAGTTCTTTAGACGATTGTTTGGTATGCGCTCTGAGCGAAGCATTACTCGCAAGGATGTGGTGATTCTTGATCCAGACTACTTAACCTTACCTGCCGCTCTGCAGAACCTTACCGACCGCATTGTGAACTATACAAGCAGGCACGACTTGAAACGACCTGCCAATTATATCAAGTTCTGGAAGGGTGAGCAGTATGATGAAGAGATTGATTATATCAACGAAATATTGGAAACAGTGATAGTGGATATGGCCAATTCGAGAGACAACCACCTGTTGCTTGCTTTGAACAACTATCCCATTATTTCGCCTCATGCTCACCTCAGACCTTTCCAGAACAAATGGCTGAATTTGATGTGTGGCGTGGTGCTGCCTTTGGGACTAGTACTCTTCTTCCGCAGTTGGGCTTTTAGGACAAGGCTTGCTAAAGATTTGGACCGTGTGGTGGAGACGAATCAAGAGGTGATGACAATTATCAAAACAAGAATATTAACAGATAACTAAAGATACTATGGAAAAAGTAAAGTTGGACACTATTGAAGAGGCATTGCAAGAGATTAAAGATGGCAACTTTGTGGTAGTGGTAGATGATGAAGACCGCGAGAATGAAGGAGACCTGGTAATTGCAGCTGAAAAAATAACGCCTGAGAAAGTAAACTTTATGCTTAAGCATGCTCGTGGCGTTCTATGTGCTCCTATTACGATTTCAAGATGTGAGGAACTAAACTTGCCTCATCAGGTGACTAATAATACCTCAATGCTGGGTACCCCATTTACTGTGACCATAGACAAATTAGAAGGATGCACTACTGGTGTATCGGCGGCTGACCGTGCTGCTACTATCCGTGCATTAGCCGACCCAACTTCCAAACCTGAGCACTTTGGACGTCCAGGGCACATAAACCCTCTGTACGCACAGGATAAGGGCGTGTTAAGGCGTGCAGGTCATACCGAAGCAACAATAGACTTGGCTCGAATGGCGGGGCTCTATCCTGCTGGTGCGCTAATGGAAATTATGAGCGACGATGGCACGATGGCTCGGTTACCAGAACTGCGCCGTTTTGCTGACCAATATAACCTAAAACTTATTACCATACAAGACCTCATTGCTTACCGTCTGAAAGAAGAGTCAATGGTGGAGCGGGGAGTAGAGGTGAATATGCCTACAATTTATGGCGATTTTAAACTCATTCCTTTCAAGCAGAAGTCAAATGGACTGGAACATGTAGCTTTGTTCAAGGGTACTTGGGAGCCTGATGAACCGGTGTTGGTAAGGGTACATTCATCATGCATGACGGGAGACATCTTTGCTTCACGTCGTTGCGACTGCGGAGAGCAATTGCACAAGGCTATGCAGATGATTGAAAAAGCTGGCAAAGGTGTGGTGGTATATCTGAACCAAGAAGGGAGGGGTATTGGCCTGATGGATAAGATTCGTGCCTATAAGCTGCAGGAGGAAGGTATGGACACTATTGACGCCAATATCTGTTTGGGACATTTAGCTGATGAACGCGATTATGGTGTAGGTGCACAGATTTTGCGTGATTTGAACGTTCATAAGATGCGGCTGTTGACCAATAATCCTGTAAAACGTGTTGGTCTCGAGGCTTATGGATTAGAGATAACAGAGAATGTGCCTATTGAGGTGACGCCTAATCCTTATAATGAGCGGTATTTACATACAAAGGCTGACCGGATGGGACATAATTTACATTTTTAAGAGAAAACAAAAATAGAAAATATATGAATACACTATCTGACAGATTAAACAGCTTGTCGCCATCGGCGACGTTGGCTATGTCTCAGAAAAGTTCTGAGCTGAAAGCGCAAGGCATTGATATTATCAACTTAAGTGTTGGTGAGCCAGACTTCAATACGCCTAATCATATTAAGGAAGCTGCCAAACAAGCTATTGACGAAAACTATTCACGTTATTCTCCTGTGCCAGGGTATCCTGCACTGCGAGAGGCAATAGTAGCTAAGTTGAATAATGAGAATGGTCTGGATTATTCTGCTGCCCAGATCAGTTGCTCTAATGGTGCCAAACAGTGTGTTTGCAACGCAGTACTTACATTGGTAAACAAAGGAGACGAGGTGATTGTGCCCGCTCCATATTGGGTAAGCTATACTGAAATGGTAAAATTGGCAGAAGGTACATCTGTGATTATCCGTGCTGGTATTGAACAAGACTTTAAGATTACCCCTGCTCAACTGGAAGCTGCCATTACGCCCCAAACCAAAGCACTCATTCTCTGTTCACCTTCTAACCCTACAGGCTCTGTGTATGGGAAAGACGAATTGAAAGGATTGGCTGATGTGTTGGCAAAGTATCCACAGGTTTATGTAATAGCTGATGAGATTTATGAGCATATCAACTATATTGGTCACCATGAGAGCATTGCCCAGTTCGCTGAAATCAAGGATAGGGTGGTAATTATCAATGGTGTGTCAAAAGCGTATGCCATGACAGGCTGGCGCATAGGTTTTGCAGCAGCCCCAGAGTGGATTATCAAAGGGATGAATAAGTTGCAAGGACAATATACATCGGGTCCATGCTCAGTATCACAGAAAGCAGCTGAGGCTGCCTATCGTGGTAATCAAGCTTGTGTGGAAGAAATGCGTCAGGCGTTTGAGCGCAGACGCGATTTGATAGTAAAGCTCTGCAAGGAGATTCCTGGCTTGGAAGTAAACGTACCACAAGGTGCTTTCTACTTGTTCCCGAAATGTAGCAGTTTCTTCGGTAAAAGAGTTGGTGAACGCTTGATCAATAATGCTGATGATTTGGCAATGTACTTGTTGGAGGTGGGACATGTGGCTTGTGTTAGTGGCGCTGCCTTTGGTGATCCTGATTGTTTTCGCATGAGTTATGCTACCAGTGATGAGAATATTGTTGAAGCTATTCGTCGTATTAAAGAAGCGCTGGCTGTTTTGAAATGATAGATAATCTTAAAAAAAAATGAAGCCCGACTCTTATGAGCCGGGCTTTCATTTATAAGTGTAGATTATTCTTCTGGATGAATAGCCTCGCTTGGGCAAGCAGCTGCACAAGTGCCACAATCGATACATTCGTCAGCATTGATAACATACTTGCTGTCGCCAGCAGAAATTGCACCTACTGGGCACTCGCCTTCACAAGTACCACACATTACGCAATCGTCAGAAATTACATGAGCCATAGTCTTAAATTTTATTAGTTTATTACCACATTTATAATAGACTTCAGCGCAGGTTACTGCACTTAGTAGGACAAAGTTAGTCTTTTTTCTTTATATACGGTGCTTCTCCATTGCAAAAAGGAGCTATTTATAATACTTCTAAATTAACTGAGTTCAAGGCCCAGATTGTCGCGAAGTTGTGTCAACCATGGATTTTTTTTCACCATTTTCTTATATTGTTCAAAGCGGCTAAGCGATTTAACACTCAAAGGCAACTCTTTTATTACAACGTGCGGTTCTAATAAGAAGTTCTGCAGGTCTTTTTGCATAAATCTCCTTATGTCCACCATCATTTCGTTCAGTTGCTTTGCATTAAGTTCGTTTTCAACGCATATCTCCACTTGTGTGCCTTCAATAAGGGTAATACGCATACTCTGCATGCGGTTTTTTATGGCCACCTGTTCGTGTGGAAGTTGTTCAGCGAATTTACGCCAGCTTCTCTCTACGTTTTCTTGGGTGACAGGTTTGTTTTCTATGTGTTGTGCATGTTCCTCTTGTCCCTTTTCGGATGAGGTAGTGATGGGTTGGCTTTTTTTGATGGAGACTCCCAACTGACTTATGGAAGAGATGGCCTGTGGCTTAGCACTAGTTGATTGTGTCTGTTGATGCATGGCTGACCTTGAAATGGGTTGAGGTTGGCTTCCATGCTGAACAGATTTTGCTGGTTCTGCTTGCACTTGAGGCTGTCGTGCTACAGGTTGCTGTACTTCTGCTGCAACTGCTGGCGAGTTATTGTTGAAGATGGGTTTTATTGTTTGCTGAGGGCCATGCCCCCCACTTGGCGATTCATCGTCGGGTTGTGTAAGTTGGGCCAATTGAATAAGCGTGCATTCTATCAAGAATCGCTTGTTACGGGCATTACGGTAGTTTAAGGCACAATCACTGCATAGTTTCATGGCCTTATATAGGAAAGGAAGTGGTGCACGTTGTGCTTGAGCTTTATACTGTTCACGTATGTTAGCCCCCACCTCGAGTAGGGTTATTGTGGCGGCATCCTTGCTTACCAGTAAGTCTCGGAAATGGCTGCCTAATCCGTTGATGAAATTACTAGCGTCAAAGCCTTTATTTAATATTTCGTTTAGTAGAAGTAGACTGCTGCTTACATCGTTGTGAAGCATGTGGTCTGTGAGTCGGAAGTAGTATTCGTAGTCTAATACGTTCAGGTTCTCTATCACGCTCTGATAGGTAATGTTACCTTGGGTAAAGCTCACTACCTGGTCAAATATTGACAAAGCATCGCGCATACCTCCATCTGCTTTTTGAGCAATGACGTTAAGGGCATCCAACTCATAAGATATACCTTCTTTCTGTGCAACGCTTGCCAGGTGATCAACAATGTCTTGGATGCCAATTCGGTTAAAGTCATATATCTGGCAACGAGAAAGGATGGTTGGCAGAATCTTTTGCTTTTCTGTAGTAGCAAGGATAAAGATAGCATGACGCGGCGGCTCTTCCAATGTTTTAAGGAAAGCGTTGAATGCTGATGTAGAGAGCATGTGTACTTCATCAATGATATAAACCTTGTATTTCCCGATTTGTGGTGGTATTCTTACCTGTTCTACCAGTTGACGAATGTCATCCACCGAATTGTTGGAGGCAGCATCGAGTTCATGTATGTTGAATGAACGTTGCTCATTGAATGCTTGGCAACTTTCACATTCGTTGCATGCCTCGCCTTCAGGTGTAGGATTAAGACAGTTTATAGTCTTGGCAAAGATGCGGGCACATGTGGTTTTTCCCACCCCCCTTGGTCCACAGAACAAATAAGCCTGTGCCAGTTTACCATCAGCGATGGCATTCTTTAGGGTGGTGGTCAGTGCCTTCTGACCAATTACAGTGTCGAATGTAGCTGGCCTGTATTTTCTTGCCGAAACTATGTAGTTTTCCATATTATTATCATACTAATATTTCTGCAAAAATAACATTTTCCCATCTATTATGCAAATAAATCATTTATGTTTCCATTATTCGAGAAATATCATTATTTTTGCAGAAATCATAAGTAAAGTATAGTATTGTATCATGGATAAATTGTCGTCATTTTGGAATTTCCTGGGTAAGCACAAGTATCTTATCACGATACTGATTTTTGCTGTTATCATTGGCTTTGTTGATGAGAATAGCATTATCTACCGCATGGAGCTTTCAAAAGAAGAGTCGGCTATACGAAGTGAGATTGAAAAGTATCGTGAAGAGTATCGTGAGAGTACCCGCAAATTGAATGAGTTGAATGCTGATTCCAATTCCATTGAACGCATTGCACGTGAGAAATATTTTATGAAGAAACCGAACGAAGATATATTTGTCTTTGCTGAAGATCAAGAATGAAGAAAGAACTCAACATCTTATTCATGGTGGGCATGACTTTTGCTTTAGTGGGTGCTGCTGTTTATATAACACGATGGGAGTATGCGCCTTATATGTTTATCATCGGTTCTGTTACCGCTGCCATAGCACAAATCTTTTCTCAACCTCATGTAGAGGATATCACACTCAAAAGGCTTTATCGTCAGCAAATGTTTGGCGCTTTGTTTCTGGTGCTTACGGGTATCCTAATGCTGTATTCACATGGTAACGAGTGGATTGTGTGTTTGCTTATAGCCGCCATTATCCAACTTTATACAGCATTTCGCATCCCTCAGGAGGAGAAAAAACATCAATAAGGATATGAAGAAAATCGTTTATGCCATGATAGTTTGCTGCTTAGCTTTAAGCTGGGTAGCATGTGATAATAATGCTAATTTTGAGCAAGTAGAGAAGCCAAGAGTTATCATTACCTGCGACCCAGAGTTGGATGACCTCAATTCGCTGATTCGTTTGGTGCTCTATGCACCCGACATGCAGTTGGAAGGATTGGTTTATGCAAGTAGTCAATTTCATTGGAAAGGTGACAGTAAAGGCACGAAGTGGTTTGTTGACGGGCGAGAATATACTAGAAATGGTTTAAACTACGGTCCGATGGAGTCATGGCGTTGGGATCCAAATGAACGCTTTATTGATGATGTGGTGGATGCCTATGAAGCATGTTATCCTAATCTTAAAGTACATGCCGATTATCCTGCGCCCGATTATATGCGTTCCATCGTACGATGGGGCAATGTCGAGTTTGATGGTGATATATCGAAAGATTCTCCTGGAAGTGACCTTATCAAAGAGAAGATACTTGACAATGTGCCAGGAAAGCTGTTTATCACAGCCTGGGGAGGTTGCAGCACTATTGCCCGAGCTTTGAAATCAATACAAGATGAAAATGAAGGTGCTCCCAACTGGATAGATTTGAGAGACAGAATACAGAGAAAGGTTTATCTTTGTTTGAGTGGAGATCAAGATGATACCTTTGCCAATTACATCAAGCCTAACTGGCCGGAGATTGGGGTGCTGAATGTGCGTGGTGGCACAGTGCCTTTGGCTTATGGCGCACAGATGCGTGTTCCTGAAGAAGATAAAGTATATTATTCAGCCCGGTGGTTGGCAGAGAATATCAGCAGCCGCGGACCTTTGGGGGCCATGTATCGTATATGGGGTGATGGTAAACAGATGGTAAAAGGCGATATTATGGATTACTTTGGCTTGAGTGGGTATACGGCAGATGAATTGCGTGAAATTGGTTATGTGGTTTGGATGCCTCCTCAACCGAAAGGAGAGTTTCTGGCAGAGGGCGATACCTTTACTTACCTCAATCTTCTAGGTAATGGTTTGCGTGCTTTTCAAGATGACACCTATGGGGGGTGGGGCGGTCGTCAACAACCCAATACAGAAGGACAAACCTCTACTTTTGTGCTGGGGGCTGCTGATCCTGTAATGCCTGATTTTGTTCCTGCTGCTCAGAATGATTTTGCAGAACGTCTTCATTGGAGTGTCACTCCTAGGTTTGAAGATGCCAATCATCATCCGGTAATCTTGGCTCCTTTGTCATTATCTGGTAAACCGGGAGAGACTCTGAAGGTCAAAGCTAAAGTGACAGACCCTGATAATGATGAAATCACACTTAAGTGGTGGCAATTCAAAGTGGGCAGCTATGCCGGCAATGTTTCTGTGGCTAATCCAGAAACCGCAGCAACAGATTTCACAATACCTGCTGATGCTAAGGCTGGCGATACCATTCACCTGATTTTAGAAGCCACTGATCATGGGACCCCTGCATTAACTCACTATCACCGTTTGATAGTTTCCGTAGAATAATTTCTCCCTCTTTAAAGGCGGGTTAAACAAAGGAATGCCTCCCAATACTCGTGGGAGGCTTTTCTATGGGTCATTGCAGTATTTGTTATCATTGACTGCAGTATCTTCTATACCCCTATGGGAGATATAGCGTTCACCCATGGCAGATACTACGCCGACGGGAGGGAACCTTTCCCTTACATTATGGCAAAGCTTACTGCCAGGAGTAGTAAAGCCTTCTTATAATAATAGGAGACGTTATACCAGATAATGCACTGCAAGCATGATGATGTTGGCAACTATGACAATACCAAAACTGCGTAAAATAAGGGGCTTCATCACTTTGTTGCCTCCAGAGAAGAAAAGAGCATAACACATGTTTACGCAGATATTGCTAATAATAGCTTGCATGCTGCAAGCTGCCACCACACCTACAGCAATGCTACTAGTACTCTCTAATAAGTTCAAAATAAAAGGAGTGATATCACTCAAGCCTGCAATGAACGAAAGAATATGCAAACCCCTATTGCCAGCATATACCACAGTAAAGTGGGTGATAAGGGTGAAGACAACAAACAATACAGCGAATATTAACGCCACCTTGAACTCCAGGGGGTTACTACTGTCTGTGTCGTCTTCAAACTTCATAGCAGCAGCTAGTTGCTGGCGGTTTTTCATGTGGATGCGTATGCCTACTAGGAAAGCCACTGCCGACATAATCAGCATATATGGCCAGATGATATACAAAGTTTCTTTGCTAAAGATGCCAATCAATACCAGGAATCTCAAGAACATCATGCTGACAGCCATCAGCATAGCAGCTATGCATTCTTCTGCTTCGGCTCCTGTAGCTTGCTTGCCCTTACGCGCTAATACGCTGATAGTAGCCGTACTGCTATACAAGCCTCCGAGGATACCGCTCACTAAAGTGCCGGACTCGCGGAATACATACCTCTTTAAGAGATAAGAGAGGTAACTGATACCACTTACCACAACCGTAGCAAGCCATACGGTATAAGGAGTGAGGTTAATGCCGGGGAGAAGGTTCTCGTCAGGTAGGATAGGGAGGATGATACCACTGATGGCGAGAAACTTGGCAAGTGTCACCATTTCGTCGTTTTTCATGCGCTGAGCCAACTCAGCAAAGTTGTGCTTCATCTCTATGAAAAGCAAAACTAACACTACCACCATTACGTAAAACCATGAAGGTTGTGTCACCACTATGGGTGGCAATGCATAGGTAATGAGAGCTATAACTATAGTAGTTACGCCAAATAAATGATATTGTGATTGCTTGACATAATAATGGATGGAAAGTAGCATGCCCAACAATACACCACCAAATATATACAATGTATAGTTTTCAGGTTCTAGGATATAAAGCAAATAGCCAAAGATGCCAATGAACGTAAACGTACGATCGGTACCAAAAAGGATCCTTTCACTCTCCTTGTTAAGGTTTAATCTATGGAGTGAAAGACCTATCAGTAACGAGAAGAGGGTGACCAAAAGAAAATTGATCATCTCTTGAGGTATGTATTCTGTCCATTGAATAT
Organism: uncultured Bacteroidales bacterium; assembly: GCA_902779085.1. Lineage (GTDB taxonomy): Bacteria > Bacteroidota > Bacteroidia > Bacteroidales > Bacteroidaceae > Bacteroides. The sequence goes on from CACYZY010000010.1 coordinate 88,169, forward strand.
TATTCATTACACATCATCCATTTTGAATATGGATTCTCACGTAAATGAGAATTGTAATACCGACGGTCACCCGTTACTTCTATACCAATAAATGATGGCTTTTCAAAAGATTCTTCTTCTGAAGAAAGTTCAACTTCGGCCATTACCAATCCTTGATTCTCACCAAAAAACTCATCCACCTCAAAGATGTGCTTGCCAGAAGGAACGAGGTAGCGCATTTTGTCAATTATGCCAGGTTCGCAAAGTCGCAACAATTCTTCCGCATCATGTGGATCAATCTCTTTTTCCCACTCAAAGCGACTAATGCCAGCTTTGTCTGATGGCCCTTTGATGGTGAGGTAACCTCTCTCGTCACGAATACGCACGCGTACAGTCTTCCCTTTCCCGCTGTAGATATATCCTTGTATAATGTGACTACTTGAAGTTGCTAGGCTTTTATAGCTATCATCTAATACTAGAAACTTCCGCTCTATCTCTAATGGCATGCTTAAACTTGTGTTGAGTAGTACATGAACATCAATACCACTAATACAATAGCAATGATTGCGAGGCCAAACAACATCTGTTTCCCTTGTTTCTCTTGACGTTTTTCACGAGCCTCTTTCTTCTGATTTCTTATAGTCTTAGCCATATCGTTAAATATTTAAGTTATTATTCATCTTTACTTGAAAACTCCATCAGATAAGCCTTAATGAATCCATCGATTTTCCCATCCATTACTCCATTTACATCAGATGTTTGGTAATTTGTTCGATGGTCTTTTACGCGACGGTCATCAAACACATAGCTGCGTATCTGTGAGCCCCATTCAATTTTCTTCTTGCCAGCCTCTACCTTGGCCTTCTCTTCGTTGCGATGCTGCAATTCCTTGTCGTAAAGGATAGACTTAAGATGTTGCATGGCATTCTCTCGGTTCTTGGGCTGGTCACGTGTCTCCGTGTTTTCGATAAGGATTTCTTCCTCTTCGCCCGTATAAGGGTCTTTATACTGATAGCGCAAACGTACACCAGATTCCACCTTGTTCACATTCTGACCGCCAGCACCGCTGCTTCGGAAGGTGTCCCATGACACGCAGGCCATATCAACCTTCACTTCAATGGTGTCGTCCACCAATGGTGAGGCGAACACAGAAGCAAATGAAGTCATGCGCTTGCCTTGAGCATTATATGGAGATACACGCACCAAACGATGCACACCGTTCTCGCCTTTCAGGTATCCATAGGCATAGTCACCCAAAATCTCTATAGTACAAGTCTTGATACCAGCCTCGTCGCCTTCCTGCAGGTTGGAGATAGTTGTTTTGTATCCGTGGGTTTCAGCATATCGTAAGTACATACGCATCAGCATACTTGCCCAGTCTTGGCTTTCAGTACCACCTGCTCCTGAGTTGATTTTCAGGACACAGTCCATATTGTCAGCTTCGTCACGCAGCATGTTTTTCAGCTCAAGCGCTTCAATAGCTTCCAATACTTTGCGATAGGCAGCATCTACCTCTTCTTCTGTTACTAGCTCGTCTTTAAAGAAATCAAAGGCCAACTGTAGTTCCTCTGTCAGGCTTGCTACTTCTTTATATCCATTCAGCCATTTTTCTAGCTCTTTTACCTTTTTCATTTGAGCTTCTGCGGCTTTCTGGTCATTCCAGAAGTCTGGGTCATGCGTGCGTAATTGCTCCTCTTCATATTGCATCTGCTTACCATCTATATCAAGATAGCGTTTTAGAGCATTACATCTCTCTTTTATTTCTTTTAGTTGATCACTTGTTATCATATGGATTTGCTTCCTATCTACTAATTCTCTTCGTACATTCTGTCAATCAAAGCTTTGTAATTCTGTGCTACTACATTACGGCGTAACTTCAACGTATTGGTAAGTTCTCCATTTTCCATACTGAAAGGTGTGGGTAGCAAGGTAAAGCGTTTGATTTGTTCATAATGGGCAAACTCTTGCTGCAAAGTATCAATACGATTTTGGAATAAATCCTGTACACGTTTGTGCTGCAATAATTCATCCATGGATTGGTAAGATATACCTTTTTGTGTAGCAAACTCTTTAAGAGCATCATAAGAAGGTACGATCAGTGCACTGACGAATTTACGGCCATCAGCAATAATAGCTACTTGTTCAATAAAGCGGTCTATGCCCAACTTGGCCTCTAAAGCCTGCGGACTGATGTATTTCCCATTTGATGTCTTCATCAAATCTTTGATGCGTTCTTTGAGGAACAAAGTACGGCCTTCTAGCCTGCCAGTATCGCCTGTCCGGAAATAGCCATCTGAAGTAAAAGCCTGATTGTTTGCCTCCTCTTTCTTGTAGTACCCCTTCATTATAGTAGGGCCTTTTAATAGTATTTCATCTGTCTCTGGGTCTATTTTTACTTTGATGCTGTCTATAAGTAGTCCCACAGACCCAGGTACATAATGCTCTAGAGGATAGCAACAAACAGTGGCAAAAGATTCTGTCAATCCATAACCTACTATCATATTGATGCCCACCGCATGCACAAATTCACAAACTTCATTGCTAACAGCAGCGCCTGCTGTAGGGAAGAACTTGGCGTTTTCCAATCCCAATACCTTCTTCAAAGTAGAGATGACAGCCTTTTCATAAAATTTGTATTGCAAACTCAGCCAAAGTGATGGTTTCTTGCCATTATTCAGGTAGTCAACATTATATTTTTTGCCTACCTTGATCGCATTTTCCATCAAAGTCTTCTTCAACCCTGTAGCATTGGCTATTTTCTGATTAACTCCAATATAGACCTTTTCCCAAAAACGAGGTACACTGCACATGTGGGTAGGATGCACTTCCTTGATGGCCTGCTGTATTTCTTGCGGGCGAAGATTGACCGCTATTGTAATACCTTCATAAAGACAAACGTAACTCCATCCACGTTCAAACACATGGGTCAAAGGCAGGAAGCACATGCTTACATCTCCTGGTGTCATCTGTCCTTCAAATCTTGTATGATGGTTAGCAAACTGGTCAATCAAACTGGCATGAATCAGTTGAACACCTTTAGGTTCGCCTGTTGTTCCACTAGTATATAGCAACCATAGAGTGTCTTCAGCTTTCCCCTTTGCCTTACGAGATTCAATCAACTCATTCTTTGGCAATCCATCACCCAAGTGCAAGAATTCGTCAAAATAGATGGAAATTTTGTCTTGAGGATGACGTACTACTTTATGGTCATATATTACTATCTTGGTTAAGCTTTGGCATTGTGACAATACGGCCATAACAGTGTCATATTGGTATTGTTCACCAACGAACAATAGTTTTATGTTTGCATCACTCACAATATAATGAGTCTGGCTCGGTGATGACGTTGCATACAAAGGCACAGTAACTGCGCGGTTATATGTGTTGGCAAAATCCACGACGAAACTTTCTGGCTTATTCTGTGAAAAAATGCCTACATTGTCCTCTTCTTCTACTCCGACTACTGCCATAGCATTAGCTGCCAAACGAACTTGCTCTTGGAACTGTCCCCAAGTGATGCTCGGCCAATCACCTTTCTCATCTCTATATTTCAATACAGGAAAATCAGCTCCGAGTTTCTCTACTTGGAGATCAACTAATGCGGATAAATGTTTTATTGACATAAGCTAAATAATCTTTTTCAATGCAAAGATAGCAGTTTCAAGTGAAACCATCGATTTTTATTGCGTAAATTTAATTTAATTTCTTATGTTTGCATAATAATTGAAGGAAAAAGATGGATTACGATGTAAAAAAACTGTCAGATGAGGCTGTGGCATTGTTGGAACAGCTCATTAGTTTGCCTTCTGTTAGTCGTGAAGAGCAACATGCCGCCGATTGTTTGCAAGCTTATATTGAAGCACAAGGGATGGAAACTTGTCGAAAGGGGAATAATATTTGGTGCATGAGTCCTAGTTTTGACTTGCAGAAACCTACGTTGTTGCTCAATTCACACATAGATACCGTGAAGCCAGTGAGCGGATGGCTCAAAGATCCTTTTTCACCAAAATTAGAGAGCAATGGAAAGCTCTATGGGTTGGGAAGTAACGACGCAGGCGCTAGTGTAGTAAGTTTGCTTCATGTTTTTTTTGAATTATGTAAGGTCAGCTTGTCATATAATTTGATATTTCTTGCGTCCTGTGAGGAAGAAATTTCTGGCAAAGGAGGTCTTGAATGTGTAATACCTGATTTACCTCCTATAAATTTTGCAATTGTAGGTGAACCTACAGAAATGCATCCTGCTGTTGCAGAAAAGGGGTTGATGGTAATAGATGTAGAAGTTCATGGAGTATCTGGTCATGCAGCTAGAGATGAAGGTGACAATGCTATCTATAAAGCGATGGGTGACATAAGTTGGTTTCGTAATTATCAGTTTCCCAAAGTGTCGCCCCTTCTGGGCCCCGTTAAAATGAGTGTAACGATGATTCATGCTGGTACACAGCATAATGTGGTGCCCGACCTTTGTGCCTTTACTGTAGATGTGAGGAGCAATGAATGCTATAGCAACACTGAATTGTTTGAGATAATTAAAGAAAATATCAGTTGTGAACCTAGAGCTCGTTCTTTCCGTCTCAATTCTTCATGTACGCCTTTGGATCATCCGTTGGTGAAGCGAGCTATCGACTTGGGCCGTAAGCCTTTTGGTTCACCCACGTTGAGTGATCAGGCACTAATGCCATTCCCTAGTATGAAAATAGGACCTGGTAAGAGTTGTAGAAGTCATACTGCAGACGAGTTTATCTATGTACAAGAAATAGAGGAAGCTATAGAATTGTATCTTCAGCTTCTTATGGGTGTTGTTTAATGGCAAAGCACAACGAATTAGGTAAGGCTGGCGAAGATGCAGCTGTGAAGTATCTGGAGAGCAAAGGCTATACGATACGTCACAGGAATTGGCGTTTTATGCATTGGGAACTTGATATTGTTGCTTATAAAGATGGCGAAGTGAGGGTGATTGAGGTTAAGACCCGTTCAAACGACGATTTTAAGGAACCGATAGAAGCAGTTAATCACCAGAAGAGAATGAGAATAATGAAAGCTACTGATGCCTATATCAAGTTTTTTAACATAGATGAGCCTGTCTTTTTTGACATTATTACATTAGTAGGTTCTGATGGCATTTTTGATATTGAACATATTGAAAATGCTTTCAATATACGCCATTATTATTAATATGGTATAGAAAATGGAATACTCTCTCTTACAATTAGAACAAACAGATTCTACCAATCGTTATCTGACATCTTTTTGTGATAAACAGCGCGACATAATAGAACCTTTTACGACAGTAATGGCAGATTATCAATCGGCAGGAAAAGGACAAAGAGGCAATAGTTGGGAGTCTGAAGCTGGTGCTAACCTCACATTCAGTTTTGTGCTCTATCCTTCGTTTTTATCTGCTAAAAGGCAGTTCGCTATTTCACAAATTGTCTCTTTGGGTATTGTAAACGCTTTAAGTAGATATAAGGATGAGGGTTTCTCAATAAAATGGCCAAATGACATCTACTACCATGACAAGAAAATATGTGGGATGTTGATAGAAGTTTATCTTGAAGGTATGAATTTGGGTAGATGTATATGTGGCGTAGGCTTGAATGTCAACCAAGAGACTTTCTTTAGTGATGCTCCAAATCCCATTTCATTATGCAAGATAATTGCCAGGAAGGTTGATAGGATGGAACTACTTGATTTAGTGATGAAGGAGATAGGCATCCTTTATGATAACCTGAAGGTAAATAGTGATAAGATAAGTAAAGAATTGTCGGATATGTATTTTCAGCATCTTTATCGTAAAGACGGTTATTATAGATATAGAGATAAAAATGGAGAATTCTTGGCAAAACTGTTGATGGTTGAGCCCGACGGCAGACTGTATCTGGAGGATGATTCCCATACTCGACGCAGTTATTTATTTAAAGAAATACAATACATCATTTGATATGGATGATAATTATTACATGAAGATGGCGCTTCAAGAGGCACAGAAGGCCTATGAAGCTAATGAGGTACCTGTAGGAGCTGTAGTAGTTTGCAAAGACCGTATTATAGCAAGGGCTCATAACCTGACTGAAACATTGACAGATGTGACTGCCCATGCTGAGATGCAGGCGATTACAGCGGCATCATCGTTATTGGGTGGTAAGTATCTGAATGAATGCTCTTTGTATGTGACAGTAGAACCATGTGTTATGTGTGCAGGCGCCATAGGGTGGTCACAACTGGGCAAATTGGTGTATGGAGCTACAGATGAAAAGAGAGGATTTACACAATTTGCTCCTAAGGCTTTACATCCAAAGACGACCGTTATTAGTGGTATAATGGCAACGGAATGTTCCGAATTGATAAAAAACTTTTTCGCTTCAAAAAGAGCTAGTCTTAATTAACTTCTTCGAAGTCAACATATTCTCCTTCGCTTTCTTTGAATATCTTTTTCCGCTTTCGTGTCTCAGCATCCTTACTAATATTGCTGTCAGAGCGTCGGATCTCATTCTGTTTTTCGCCTCCAAATATGCGCCTTAGATATAAAAAGAGCGATCCGATCTTGCGAAAGATGATAGTGAACAATATGCTGAGAAGGATAAACCTTAACATTCTTTCTTTGAATTATTAATGTTGTAAATCCATAGGATTACAGACAATGCAATGTACCATAGGATGATAAGGGCGATACCACGTATGCCCAAGAACAATAAAGCTACACAGACTGCTAGGAAAACGAACCTGACTTTATTCTCTGCCCAAGTTAGGTTCTTGAATTTTAAAGAGAACATGGGTACCTCGCTAACTAATAACCAGCAAGATACTAAAATGGCTACAAGTATAGTCCAAAGAGGGATGCTCAACATCCAATTGTAAAAGCCTACTACCGAAGCACTCCAGAACAAGGCATTAGCAGGTACAGGCAATCCAAAGAAAGAACTGACTTGACGACTGTCATTGTTGAATTTTGCCAAACGGAGAGCAGAGAAAACTGCTATTAAGAATGCAATAAATGGCACATAATCCATCCAATCACCTTCTTCGATAATATAATCGGACAGAAATGCAAACATAATGGCAGAGGGTGCAAAGCCGAAACTGATGTCATCTGCTAAAGAGTCAATGTCTTTACCTATAATGGAATGTGCATCCAAAGCTCTTGCTGCTAATCCATCAAAAAAGTCAAAGACAGCGCTTAGTACGATACATAGCAAAGCAAAATCATATAAATGCCAAAAAGCCATTACAGATGCGACACAACCTGAAAAGAGGTTCATGCATGTAATGGTATTGGGAATATGTTTAGTAACTTTGTTTGCCATGATTCTACAGAAAAATTTATGCTAAGTTAGCAATAATGGTCTGGTTGCCTGTGGTAGTTTGATTTAATGCCACTTTGATGTCAGTGCCTAGAGGAAGAAACACGTCAACACGGGAACCAAACTTGATAAAACCAAGGTGTTCGTCAATATAGCAAGCATCACCAGGGATAGCATAAGTAACGATTCGTCTGGCCATAGCTCCAGCAATTTGGCGAACCAAAACCTCCACACCTTCAGGTGTCTCAATGACAATAGTGGAACGTTCGTTGTCAAGACTGGCTTTTGGAAGCCATGCTTTCATGTATTTGCCGTTTTGATGACTTACAAGCTTTACAGTGCCATCAACTGGATACCAATTGGCATGAACGTTAGTAAGGCTCATGAATATAGATACTTGGATACGCCTGTCGTGAAAATACTCGTTTTCTTCCACTTCCTCCACTACTACTACCTTGCCATCGCAAGGGGCTACGACCACTTTTTCAGTGGCTTTGCCATACAAGCGAATGGGACAACGAAAGAAATTTACCACAATACCATAGACGATGACGCTGGCGCCAAAGAAGATGTAAAATGGTATCTTTGTTTCAAATCCATAAAATAGTGCTACGTTCAGTAGCAATAAAACTAGAAATCCTCCTATTAATGTGTGTGTACCTTCGCGGTGTATATGTATCTTTTTAAGCCTTTTCATTATTATGTCAAAGTTGATTTTGGCATCTAAAATACTGGTTTATTCTAAACCAACTGCAAAATTAATCTTATTTTAAAGACAAAACAAATATTTTGAAGATAAATCATGTCGTTCACATTTTTTCTTTGTATTTTTTTGGGGAATAGCAGGAAGCGTTGTACTTTTGAGAACTTAATAATTACATTATTATTGGTTGTATGCAAGATTTCGTTCACCTACATGTACATACGTATTATTCTTTGCTAGACGGTCAGGCTAGCATCCAAAAATTGGTGGATAAGGCCGTTGCTGATGGTATGAAGGGTATGGCTATCACTGATCATGGCGTTATGTTTGGCATTAAGGAATTCCACGATTATTGTCTTGGGGTGAATAAGAAACGCCAGAAAGAGGGTCTTGAACCGTTCAAACCTATTTTTGGCTGTGAGATGTATGTTGCCCGTCACGGTCAAAAAGAGGTGAAGGACAAAGAAGACAGAGGTGGATATCACTTAATTGTGCTTGCTAAAAACCAAAATGGATATAAGAATCTGATAAAATTGGTATCTAATGCCTGGGTGGATGGCTTCTATAATCGTCCGCGAACAGACAGGATTGATCTGCAAAAATATCATGAAGATTTAATAGTCTGCTCGGCTTGCTTAGCAGGAGAAGTGCCTGCCAAGATACTAAGAGATGACATTGCTGGCGCTCGTGAAGCTATAGAATGGTATAAAAATCTTTTTGGCGATGATTATTATCTTGAACTGCAACGACATGAAGTGAAGAACCCAGATCTTTCATACAGAGCAAACCGTGAAACTTATCCATTGCAGCAGAAAGTCAATAAAGTTCTTATTGAGTTAGCTAGAGAATATGGCATTAAACTTATTTGTACCAACGATAGCCATTTTGTGGATCAGGAAAATGCAGAAGCTCATGACCATTTATTGTGTTTAGCAACCTCTAAAGACCTCGATGATCCTACTCGTATGCTTTATTCTAAGCAAGAGTGGTTCAAGACTCGTGAAGAAATGAACGAGGTGTTCGCCGATGTGCCTGAAGCCTTGTCTAACACATTGGAAATCCTTGATAAGGTGGAGGTCTATAGTCTAGACCATGATCCTATCATGCCCTTCTTCCCTATACCTGAATCATTTGGAACAGAAGATGAATGGCGTAAGAAGTTTACTGAAGAACAACTGTACAAGGAGTTCACAAGCGATGAAAACGGTGAAAACCAATTGCCAGAGGATGAAGGCAAGAAGAAAATAGCCAAATTGGGTGGCTACGATAAACTATACCGCATCAAGTTTGAAGCAGATTATTTGGCAGAATTGGCGTATAAAGGAGCTAAGAAGAGATATGGTGAACCATTATCAGAAGATGTGGCCGAACGTATTAAGTTTGAGTTGCATATCATGAAGACAATGGGTTTTCCTGGCTACTTCCTCATTGTGCAAGACTTTATAAACTCTGCTCGCGATGAATTGGGTGTAATGGTGGGTCCAGGACGTGGTTCTGCAGCAGGTTCAGTTGTGGCTTATTGCTTGGGCATCACAAAGATTGATCCATTAAAATATGATTTGCTGTTCGAGCGTTTCCTGAATCCTGACCGTATTTCATTGCCTGATATTGATACCGACTTCGATGATGACGGCAGAGGCAAGGTGTTGAAGTGGGTAGAAGATAAGTATGGACATGAGAATTGTGCCCATATTATTACCTATGCAACAATGGCTACTAAAAACAGTATCAAGGACGTAGCACGAGTAGAGAAAGTGCCGCTGGCCATTTCAAATGCCCTATGTAAGGCAATTCCTGATAGATTGCCTGATGGTCCTAACGGGAAGGCTACTAAGATGAATCTACCTAATGCAATCAAGTATGTCCCTGAGCTGAGAGACGCTGAGTCATCGTCAGATACACATTTGGCCAATACTATCAAATATGCCAAAATGCTTGAAGGTACTGTACGTGGAACGGGCATCCATGCTTGTGGCTTTATTATTTGTCGTGATGCTATCAGTGCCCATGTGCCTGTTTCGACTGCTGATGATCCTGATTTCAAGGATACCAAGACCAACTGTACTCAATATGATGGGCATGTGATTGAGTCAACAGGACTTATCAAGATGGACTTTTTGGGGCTGAAGACACTCTCGGAGTTAAAAGAGGCTTGTGATAATATCAAACGTACACGAGGAGTTGAGGTAGACCTAGACAATATACCTATTGACGATGCGAAGACTTACGAGCTATACCAACAAGGGCGTACCATTGGTACTTTCCAGTTTGAGTCGCCTGGTATGCAGAAATATTTGCGTGAACTCAAACCTACTGTCTTCGAAGATCTCATCGCCATGAATGCCCTCTATCGTCCTGGCCCTATGAAATATATCCCTCAGTTCATCGATAGAAAACATGGAAGGGAGAAGATCACTTACCCCATTCCATGTATGGAAAAGTATCTGAAGGACACATACGGCATTACTGTCTATCAGGAGCAGGTGATGTTGTTGTCACGTCAGTTGGCCGACTTTACTCGTGGCGAAAGTGACGCTCTGCGTAAGGCTATGGGTAAAAAGAAGATAGACATAGTCAACGCTATGAAACCCAAGTTTATTGAGGGTGGTAAGAAGAATGGTCACGACCCACAGATATTGGAGAAAATATGGACCGATTGGGAGGACTTTGCTTCTTATGCATTCAATAAGTCACATGCAGCTTGCTACTCTTGGGTGGCCTATCAGACGGCCTACTTAAAGGCAAATTACCCCCCTGAGTTCATGGCTGCAATCATGAGCAGGAGAAAGGATGATATAAAGGAAATCACAAAGCTGATGGATGAATGCAAGACGATGGGTATAGCCACCTTAGGACCAGATGTCAACGAATCATACCAGAAGTTTGGTGTAAACCATCATGGTGAGATCCGATTTGGACTAGCTGCTATTAAAGGTATTGGTGACTCAGTAGCACAGGCCATTATTGATGAGCGCGAAAAGAATGGTCCTTATAAGAGCATTTTTGACTTTGCCCAACGTGTCAATATGTCAGCTGTTAACCGAAAGGCATATGAGAGCTTGGCCCTATGTGGCGCATTTGATGGTTTTGGTATTGCCAGAGAACGCTTTTTCGGGTTCAATGCCAAAGGTGAGGCATTCTTAGATACCTTAATCCGTTATGGGCAAACTTATCAGATGGAACAGGCGCAGATGCAGAATTCACTATTTGGTGGTGATAATGAAATAGAGATTGCCACACCTCCTATTCCTGAGGCTGAGGCTTGGGGTGATATCGAACGATTGAATCGTGAACGTGAGTTAGTGGGCATTTATTTGTCTGCACATCCTTTGGATGAATATCAGGTGGTGTTGAATCATGTCTGCAATACAAAAATGAAGGAGCTGGATGACTTAGCTGCTCTTAAAACTCGCGAAGAACTTACCTTTGGTGGTATGGTGGTGGATTTGCGAAAAGGTATGAGCAAGCGCGGCGATCAATATGGCATCGTAAAAATAGAGGACTACTCTGGCTCTGCAGAGATTCCTTTCTGGAGTAATGACTGGGCTGTTTATCAAGGCTTTCTTCAGGAAAAATCGTTTGTGTTCATTCACGCTAAAGTAGAACCGAATAAATGGAAATCTGAGTTGTTAGACTTGAAAATCAATAAGGTGGAATTGTTGTCCGAAGTGAAAGATAGCGTGATTCATAAATTCACGATTACTTTGCCGCTGGATATTATTGATGAGCCATTTGTTGATGGTTTTACTGAAATCTGCCAAAAGTGTCCAGGCAATGCAGATTTGTTCGTAAAGATTTATGATAGGGAGATGAATATGTCTGTTGATATGATGTCGCATCCTGTCAAAGTGGCTGTAGATAAGGAACTGATTTCTTATTTAGAGCAGTTTGATGACGTTAGCTATGGCATTAATTGATACTGGCATGTTGTTTGCAGTAAAGAATTTGTTTTACTAATAATATTTAAGAAAGATGGCAATTGAAATTACAGATGCTAACTACAAAGAGCTAATGGCTGATACCAGCAAGCCTGTAGTAATTGATTTTTGGGCTACTTGGTGTGGACCATGCCGTATGGTAGGCCCTGTTATTGAGGAATTAGCTGCAGAATACGAAGGAAAAGTCGTAATCGGCAAGTGCAATGTGGATGAGAACGAAGACCTGACTATGGAGTTTGGCATTCGTAACATTCCTACCATCCTGTTCTTTAAGAACGGTCAGTTGGTTGACAAACAGGTTGGTTCTGCTCCTAAGCCTGTTTTTGTTCAAAAGATAGAAGCTTTGTTATAAGTTATGGCAAACGACGAATTTCTGGCTGATGACCTTGATGACGAGAAGACCATTGAGTTTATCAAGAGTTATTTGCCACAGGATTTGAAGGGAAAGTTCTCAGACGATGAACTGTACTATTTCCTCGATGTGATTGATGAGTATTATGCCAATAGTGGCATACTTGATGCTGAGCCTGATGCTGATGGTTTTGTGGACATTGACTTAGATAAGGTGGTGGACTACATCATCAAGGAGGCTAAGAAAGACGAGATTGGTGAGTTCGAGCATGATGACATCCTCTTTGTTGTGCAAGGAGAGATGGAATATGCCGATTCTCTTGATTGATTCTTCAATCAGTATCTTTTTTTAAAAGCTAACGGCTACTAACCAATTGGTTGGTAGCCGTTAGCCTTGTATTTCTCAGATATCTTACTGTTCTGCTTTAAGAGTTGTGAAGATATCGCCAGCTGACATTCCAATAATCAACTCACGTTTATCATGATTAGCATTTTCTTCGCATTTAATTATGAGCAGATTCCTGTTGTCTTGTGGCACTCTAAGACTATACCATTCTCCCTCCAATGAACAATAGTCAGTGTCGGTGGGATTATAAGGGACGTTATGTATCTGTTTTACACCATTCACGTTTTCTTCCACATCGGTTATCCACCAATAATAGTTTAGACATTTGATGGTGTCACATGATTCAGCTTGGCTCATCACAATCTCGCTTTTATCTATCTTCATAGGGTCCCAATTACCATCAGGGATTTCGTTGTTATCAGAGTTACTGCAAGAGATAAAAGAAAAAGCAGCAATAACACTTAATGCAGCAAAAGCTTGAAATAATACTGACCTTTTCATAACCATAAGTTTTAGTATAAATTTTGTTCTTTTTGATTAAGCCACAATGGGTTGAAGGACTTTAGCCTTTATTTTGCAAAGGTATTTTTTTTTTAGATGTTCAAGCATTTTAGATAGGATAATGGTGTTTTTAACATCATTTATACATTCACCCCACACTTTTCTCTCTCTCTGAAAAACATTGATAATGTTGACCTAATATCTGCTATGGGTATCTTCAAAGGCGCTTATTGATTGTTCAGATAGTTTCTTCATGGTGTCCGGATGGCTTCTATGGGTCGTCGCAATATCTGTTATACCCCTATAGAAATGTCTCCTTTCCATTGTTACTGACGCTCCGGCACCCCATAGCAGATACTGGAACGAGGCATAGAAAGCACTACTATTGTCATTGTAGAAGTTGAAAGGAAATCTCATTACTAACTAGCTTCTTCCACTTTATCGATGAGCTACGTTCTCACTTGTGGCCAGCTTCCTTCTGATTGAAAAATTCTCATGAGAATTTTGTGGTTTGCTTCCCCTAAGAGGTGGGCTTACTTCTTTTAAGCGATGGTTTTAGTTCGGCTAAACGGGGAGTTTACTTCCCTTAGACGAAAAGCCAGCTTTTCCCTGAAGAAAAAGCTGGCTTTCACTAAATATTTATAGTCTGATTAGGCCATAGGATAGCTTGTCTACATCATTTGGCGCTTTTAGGAGGAAGGAGTGTTTAGATAAAAATATACTGACATTGAGATAAGAATAAGTCCTAAGGCTCCATAGATGATACGAGCTTTTTGCCTGCCATATAGCTTCACCACATATTGGGCATTTTGGGCCGTAAAGAACCAACCCCAGTTGAAGGTGGCGGCTAAAAATGCGATGATGCCCGCAATAGCAAAGATGAATGTCATGAAATATTTAGCCATTCTGTAATATGGTTTTAGCAGAAATCATCTAAAGTAACTGTGCGTGAGCCATTCTCGTTTTCCTCAATAGAAACTTTGACTGTATTGCCAGGAAGTAAATCTTCAATAAGTTCTGGCCATTCTATAAAACAGATAGCTCCACTATAGAAGTAATCTTCATAGCCCATATCATATACCTCTTCTAATTTCTTAATGCGATAGAAGTCAAAATGATAAATGAGTTCTCCTGCAAGGTCAGACCTGTATTCGTTGACAATTGCAAAAGTGGGTGAGGTAATGTTGTCTGTTACACCCAACTCCTGACAAATGGCTTTGATGAAAGTAGTCTTTCCTGCTCCCATCTTACCGTAAAAAGCAAATACGGTGTTGTCGCCCATCAAGCTAACAAACTGATGGGCAGCTTCTTTAATGCTATCTAATGATTCAATTTTGATTGTTTCCATATTTCCCCTTTTTTCTTATCTCTCTTAATACTAATAATACTTCGTCTTTAAGGCTGTCAGGTATCTCCAACTCCCTTTGTTGCAGGCTTTTCACCCATCCAGGCACATCTTCTTCCTGCATGGTATAGAATACATTTCTGAATTCTTCGGCTTCTTCATCAGTATATTGGTCGGATGATTTGCCTTTATATGCGTCTAATTCCTCATCATCATAATAATCAATGTGTCGCTTAATGACGGGTGTCATGCATTCTAGATCGCAGCTATTGCCTTTGTCTAACTCACAGGAATCAGCTCCACAATCTAGTACCATTTTGACTTCAGGTATTTCTTTTATTTCACCATTAGCCAGTTTCTTGGCCAACGAGTGATTTCTAAGAATTCCGGCTATTGCTGCCAGAATACCCAATACCAAAAGACTTGCAATTAATATCCACATGGTTTTCACACATTTGAAGTTGCAAAGATAGTTTATTTTTATTACCTTTGCAATGAAAATATATAAAGATATGAAAAAGACTTATAAAGTAGAAGGTATGATGTGCAAGCATTGCCGCAAGCATGTGGAAGATGCTTTGAACAGTATAGATGAAGTGAAAGCTGTGGTGACTTTAGACCCTCCTCAGGCTGAAGTGGAGTTTCTTAGTAATGAGCTCCCCTTGGAGGAGCTGCAGACTGTTGTTAATGAGAAGGCTGGCAATTATAAATTGAGTTTTGTTTAAACTATATACTATGATGAAAAAGTTTTATCTTGCTTTGAGCATGTTAGCTATGGCCACTGCTTTTTTAACAGGGTGTAAATCAGAAGACCCTACTAAGTTTGTACTTGCAACTTACAACATTCGTTTCGAGGGTCAAGGTGATTATGATAATGGTAACGGATGGTCGACAAGACGTGATTATGTTTCACAATTGATCCTTTTCCATGATTTTGACATTTTTGGAACACAAGAAGGATTGCATAATCAGTTGGAGGATCTGAAGGAAAGATTGCCTGGATTCGATTATATTGGTGTGGGTCGTACTGATGGGAAACAAGAGGGTGAGTATGCTGCCATTTTCTATCGTACTGATATGTTTGAGGTGCTGGATCATGGAGATTTCTGGCTTTCTACAGATACCGAAAAACCTAATGTGGGATGGGATGCTGCTTTGCCACGTATTTGCACTTGGGGCAAGTTCCGCATGAAGAGCAACGGATTCACCTTTATCTATTATAACTTGCACATGGACCATATCGGTGTGGTGGCAAGGGCTGAAAGTGCCAAACTGATTCTGAAGCGAGTGACGGAGAACCCAGAGAAGTTGCCAGCTATTTTGTCGGGCGATTTCAACATCGACCAAAACAATGAATCTTTCAAGTTGATAGACAACTCTGGCATTATGTCTGACTCTTACCGCATTGCTGACTTCAAATATATCACTAACGGTACGTATAATGGGTTTAGTCCGGCAAGTCCAAGCAAAGATGAGAGAATCGACCATATTTTCTTGACAAAAGACTTCCATGTATATAAATATGGTGTACTGACCGATGTCTATTATAGCGAAACAGAAGATGCCGACGGCAATAAAACTAGGGTGGCACGTACACCTTCCGACCATTTCCCTGTAAAGATAGTGATAGGCGTTGAGTAATTTGTTTTGCTTATTTAACTATAAAACAAACCTTTGTGATTTTTGGGCGAAAATTTTTGAAATTTTTCGCCCAAAATATTTGCCAGTATCGTAAATTGTTTCTACCTTTGCATCCGCTTTCCGAAAGGGCAAGCATTGATCTATGACAGGATGATGGACAGAGGACAGGCAGCGTCCGGTGATTTCGTCCCTTCGGGATGTTGTTATCCGGAGGTCTGAAAAGGTG
>CACYZY010000011.1 GCA_902779085.1 uncultured Bacteroidales bacterium
CCAAAGGTAATCTTCACATGGTCGAGAATCGTGTCATGCGTCTCAAACAGAGGACGTTCGCCTCCAAAAACTTTGTTTTTAATCTCTTTCATCTTTATATTTGTTTTTATTATTTCCTATCAATCTTACTATAGCTCCTACACAGTCTTCATCCAATTCCCCCAACGTAAACGGCAAAGGAAGATAACACCACGGAAGCATAGTTCAGTGCACATAGCTATCCAAACTCCTTGCAGTCCTAAAGTGATGGCAAGAACAGCTGATAAAGGAATACGTACTGCCCACATGCTGACTAGGTTCATGCCACTTGGTATCAAGGTGTCGGAAGCGCCAACAAACACGCCGTAACAAACGATGGCTGCAGCAAACATAGGCTCAGCAAAAGCCTCGATACGCAAGGCTAAGACACCCAGTTGTCTTACTTCTTCTACTGGCGTCATGATGCCCATAAAGATAGGGGCACCTGCATACATCACGATTCCCATCACGGCCATTACGCTCATGCCTAAAGCTACTGACATATAAGCGAATTTACGTGTCAAGTCCTTACGTCCAGCTCCCAAACTCTGTCCTACGAGGGTAGTAGCAGCATCAGCTATACCATACCCAGGCATATAGCACAGACTTTCCACTACGATTCCGAACGAATGGGCTGCTATGGAGAAAGTGCCTAAGGGTGCTACAATAATGGTAGTAGCAATATAGGCACTGCTCATGATGATTTGCTGAATGCTCATAGGACCTCCAATATGCAACGCCTTCTTGATATAGTTCCACTGGGGCTTGAAACTGCCTTTGTCGATGGTCAACCTCAATTCTTTAGATCGGTAGCATAAGAAATACATCAGCGAACAAGCTACCACACATTCAGCACATAAGGTACCGATAGCTGCTCCTACCACAGACAAACCAGCGCCAGGTATAAACATTTCCATTCCCAAGAAATCTGGGTACTATCATATTGCCACTACTGCGCAGCATGCCAGAACCTAACATGCTGGTTTGGAAGATGGGGATACCCAACGAGAATATGGCGAAATAGGCCGATGCAGTGGCATTGATGTCTTCATTGCCACCCAACCAGATGGGTAACCATGGACTGATGATAAATCCTATCAACCCCATAAAACAGCCAAAGCCTATGACTGCAGCCAATGCCTGGCGTACTACAGAACGGGCTTCTTTATCGTCATTAGCTCCAAGGAGATGTGCTACTTGTACATAGAAGCCAGCTGCAGCACAAGAACATACGCTACCCATAAGCCAAGTGGTAGTTTCTATTAGTCCAATGGATGCAGAAGCATTTGCACCTTGACTACCCACCATAGATGCATCGATATATTGCATCATGGTGGTGGTGAGTTGTGCCAAAATAGCAGGCGTAGAAAGCTGCAACACCAACCGAAGTTGTTGTGCAATACTCATTGGCTTACCCTGACGGATCAGGAGTAACAAATCGTCTTTGGTCTCTTTTGTCTTTGCTGCCATTTTTATATGGGGTTACAAAATTACTGAATTAGTTGTTGTGGTGCAAGAATTGAACACTTCATCACGAAAAAAACACAGGTAAAAAGGAATGCTTTTTTCACATTAAAGAGTTTGTTACGTTTGCTTGTTTGGCATCAATCAATTGTTTCTCTGTCTAACTGCCTCATAGAGCAAAATTGCAGCACTAACACTGACATTGAGAGAGTCTAACTGTCCAAGCATGGGGATGCGAATATGAGCATCAGCTGCTTGGCGCCAAGTATCTGTCAGGCCAGTGGATTCTGTACCCATGATGATTGCAGTGCCACAAGTCATATCGGTGTCATAATACAACTTGGAGTCTTGCAGTTGAGCTGTAAGAATTTTAATATTGTTCAACTTTAAGAAACTAATGCAATCGTCTGAAGAACAGGCTATACAAGGTACGCTAAAAATAGCCCCAATGGAGCTGCGAATCAAGTTGGGATTATAAAGGTCAGTCAAAGGATCGCATACGATAACAGCATCTGCTCCAGCTGCATCTGCACTTCGTAGGATAGCACCCAAATTGCCAGGTTTTTCTACACTCTCGAGCACTATTAACAGTGGATGCTTGCTCAGATGAAGATCTTTCAGTCGGAGTTGTCGGGTTTGTACGATAGCGATGATACCTTCCGTACTTCCCCTATATGCCATCTTTTCATATACCTCGGGAGATACTTCATAAGAAGCAATGTTATCAGAAAGCAGAGAAGACAATGCATGAGTGTCTGCCAACTCAGGACAGTAAAAAATGCTGTTGAAAGTATAACCAGCATTTAAACAATGTTGCAACTCCCTGATGCCTTCAACCACGAAGACACCTTGCTTGCGACGTTCTGCAGATTTCTGCTGAAGTGATACTACCTGCTTAACCTTTACGTTTTGCAAACTTACAATCTTGTTTTCTGTCATATTTATTGTTTTAGTTGCAAAGATAGTGTTTTTTTTTGTTACCTTTGTCGCAAGTAAGAACTAATTGAAATCAAGATGAAAAAGATTCTTTTTATTTTGGCATTGCTTGTTTGTGCTTTGTATATAAAAGCTGAAGACATTAAAGTGAATACGTTGAAGTATGCTGGACCATATTCGATGCAGCAACCATTTATTGTGGATGAAACGGATGTGAATGCCAAAAAATATTCTGCTGAGACATTGATAGACACGCCATTACCGCTGGAAGATGTGTTTGCATCTGGGCATTCGGAAATCAAGGGTAATGATGGCATCACTATTCCTAAGTCAGATGCAGAACATGCTTTGCATATGATGGGCTTTACTTTCCAGAATAATCGTTATGGGAAGGCAAAGTTATCAGTTGAAGGTCTTAAGAAATATCATGTTTATCTTGATGGCGCAAAGGTCGGTACTGATAGCTTGGCGCTTGTGCCTGGTACACATCAGGTGGTGATTAAGGCTTTAACTGCCAAAAACAATACGGAAAAAGTAAAAATTAATCTTGCCACTGTAGATAATGGTTTGTTGAAACTAACTGATATCAAAGAGGGTAGAAACATTTTGCTTACGGATATATTGCATGGAAAACGATTCAGCGGGGTATCGCTCTCAGCAGAAGGAAAATACCTAATCACAGGTTATAGCGATACAAAACCTGGTGGAAAGACAGATTATTTTGCGACCATAACCGAATTGGCAACAGGAAGGGTGATTGCAAATGGAGAGGAGAACTGGCAGTGGATGCCTCGTTCTGAAGAGTATTATTATTTCAGGAGCCGTCAGCATGGTAGAGAACTTGTGCTTGTGAACCCGCAAACAGGTGAGGAGAGAGTGTTGGCTAATCAGTTGCCAGAAGGTCGTGCCATAATGTCGCCTACAGAAGATTATCTCATCTACATGATGCGCCAAGAAGGTCCAAAAGAACGTAAGGACGTGTTTGAAGTACTTGAACCAGATGACAGACAACCAGGTTGGCGTGATAGATACTATCTTGCAAAGTATGATTTGAAAAGTCATGTGTTACAGCAACTAACCTATGGATATAGAAATATGTATCTAAGCGATATTTCGCAGGATGGTAAGTACATTTTATTCAGTGTAAGCACTAGTCGATTGACCGAACGCCCTACTACTTTGCAATCCGTATATCGTATGAATGTTAACACGTTGGAAGCAGAAAAACTTGTGGATGGTGACGGTTTCTTAGCTGGTAGTTCATTCTCGCCTGATGCAACGCAAGTGCTATTCCAGGGGTCGCCAGAAGCTTTTAATGGAGTAGGTAAGAATGTGAAACCTGATCAGGTGCCCAGTATGTACGACTATCAGTTGTATGTGATGAATGTGAAAGACAAGGAAGTGAAACCACTCACGAAATATTTCAATCCGAATGTAACGGATGTGGAGTGGAGTCCTGCAGATGGGAAAATCTATTTCATGGCGGAAAACAAAGATAGTGTGAGCTTGTATCGTATGGAGCCCAAGACCTGGGAAATACACCAGATGCAAGTGCCCGAAGAACTGGTAAAGAGTTTTTCGTTGGCGAATAAGGCCACTGAGATGGTGTATTGCGGACAAGGGACTAAGAATTCAGACCGCATCTATTCAGTGAACATGAAGGATGATAAGTATTGCTTGGTGGAAGATTTGAGTCATGAATTGTTGGATGGTATCCAATTGGGCGACTGCAAGAGTTGGAATTTTGTAAATAGTCGTGGTGATACAATTTATGGCCGATATTATTTGCCTGCAGATTTTGATCCTAGCAAACAGTATCCTATGGTGGTGGATTACTATGGCGGATGCAGTCCTACAAGCCGCACGTTTGAAAGTCGCTACCCACAGCATGTATATGCTTCGATGGGCTATGTAGTGTATGTGGTGAATCCTAGTGGTGCTACTGGCTTTGGACAAGAATTTGCAGCCCGTCACGTAAATACGGCAGGAAAGGGTGTGGCAGAAGATATTATTGAAGGTGTGAAAAAGTTTACGGCAGAACACTCTTTTGTCAATGCTAAGAAGATAGGTTGCATTGGTGCTTCTTATGGCGGTTTTATGACACAGTATCTGCAAACACAAACGGACATCTTTGCTGCAGCCATTTCTCACGCTGGTATCAGTGATCATACAAGTTATTGGGGAGAAGGCTACTGGGGATATAGCTATAGTGAGGTAAGTATGGCTAATAGCTATCCTTGGACACGCAAAGATTTATTTGTAGACCAGAGCCCGCTATTTAATGCAGACAAAATTCATACGCCTCTGTTGTTCCTGCATGGTAATGCTGACACCAATGTGCCAGTTGGTGAGAGCATCCAAATGTTTACTGCTTTAAAACTTTTGGGTAGACCTACTGCTTTTGTGGTAGTAGATGGGCAGAATCATCATATACTGGACTATGATAAGCGTATTCGTTGGCAAAACACCATCTTTGCATGGTTCCAGAAATGGCTGCAAGATGATGACAGTTGGTGGGAGGCAATGTATCCTGCTAAGAAGTTGTAAGACGTATTTAGGGTATTTAGGGCTCTCTCCTCATCATTAGGAGAGAGCTCTTTTTATTTCTTGATGAGGCCGTCACGTCTTAGCTCAGCCAATGCTCTGGAAAGGGAGGGACGGGTTACACCTAACTGCTTAGCTAAGTCTGCTAATTTGGGTAGTTCGTCATGCTGTTCCATATAGCTGAGCAAACGTTGCTTGAGTTTGTTTAGATTGAGCTCGAATAAGCGTTTGAATACCTTCATGCTGATATCTGACATGCCTCTCAAGTATGACTGCATGAAAACGGGATTATCATGTAATAGTGCTAAAAGTCTTTCTTTTTCGATAAAATATATATCGCAAGATGATTTGGCAATTACATTGACATTAAATTTATTGTCAGTAGCGAACAGATAGGTATAACCTAAGAGGCTAGGACTGTGTATGTCGGTTAAAATAAGCTCTTTGCCATAGTCATTTACCATTACAGAACATACTATTCCTTTAGTAAGGATGGCTATCTTGTCACATACTTCGCCTTGGTGGGCAACATAATCACCATCTTTATATTTTCGAAGTGAACTTGGTGATGAGTATAATAGTTTGGCAATATCATCTTCTGTAAGTCCTTTGAAAAAATCGCAGTTTTTAAGTTCATTCAAATCCATAATTAATGTTTATTAACAGACTTCGTAACAAATGGTACATTTAAAGAACAATCTATGCGGTATTTTTGCATGTGTTCAAAAGACAAAGTAAGTATTATTTATTTTTAAAACAAAATTATTGACAATATTTTTTTAGCGATATACCAAAAACCAGACTAAACCTAATCAACTATGATTTATTTTCTAATTTTGACTTCGTGAATGGTTGATTGACACGGGATAATGAAAGCGTTCATTTATCCCGTGTCGCTTTTTGGTCTGCATTAATAAAAACACCGCCTGCGTCACGCAGACGATGTCTCCATAACAATAAAACTATCGTACGTATAAAAATTAGAATGTCAGATGAATACCTCCCATAAAGGTAGCTTTTGGCATTGGGAATCCAGCGTTGATTTCATATTTCTGTGCTAGGAGGTTTTCTCCTTTTACAAAGACTGTGGCGAAATCAGCCAACTTGTAGTTAACATCAGCGTTCCAGATAACAAAGTTCTCTTTCTTAGCATTGTCACCTACAGCTGTATATAAGTTGTTTATATATTGTATGCCTGTGTTGAAACTCCAACGGTCCTTACTGTAGTTGACCCCAGCAAACAGCTTGTTTTCAGGAGCAGCCAGCACAGGGTTCTTCATGTGCAGATAGCTGTAGTTTGCATTTACGCTCCAATTGCTGTTGATGCGATAAGCGATGTTTCCTTCAATACCCCAATTTTCAATTTCTCCTGTATTTAAATTACGAGGCTTCCCATCTACACGCACGGTCTGAATCATGTTGTCGCCTTTTAAATAAAAGAGATTAATGCCGTAGTTCAAGGCACCATCCAGTACGCGTTGAGTAAATGACAACTCATAGTTCATCAGTCTTTCAGGCTTCAATTCGTCGTTCTGTGGTGGGAACATGTACATTTCTCGTATACTTGGATTGCGGAAGCCTTTGCTTACCATTGCCTTGATTTGTGCATCCTCTGGCAAACGGAAGGAGAGACCACCTTGTGGAATTAGTTCTGTACCTGCTTGAGAATGGTGATCAATACGCAACCCAGCATCAATAGTGAGCCAAGATGTGATGTCCTGACGGAAATCGAGATAACCTGCGACCTCGTTTAATGACTTGTCTGCATATGTATTGGTCACCTCGCCAGTAGCACGTGATCTGTTCCACGCATGACCTTTAATGTGTTGGAAGTCGATACCACCGGTCAGGCGATTACCTTCAAATAATTGTATGCTTTGGAACCATGAGAAACCCATCATAGAGTCATCTGAGAGGTAGAATGCTTTCTGTGGACCACTTTCTGGTCCAGGGGTATAACCGTCATTTATTTTATGGTGGCCCCAGTTGATGAAGAAACTAAGGGTACCAGAAGTTTTGCTAAAGTCGTTTTCTATAGCAGCAGATGCTGCACCTCTGGTAATCCATTGGTTACCTTCCAAGATAGGAGCCTGAATAGTGCCCGGATTGGTTGCGTTAAAGTGGGTGAGATTCAAATCTGCATATGCTTTCCAATTGTTAGAGATGTCATATCCAACCTTAGCATAACCTCCGTACTGCTCAAATTCCATATTCCTGCGATGCCCGTCTGTACGGTTGTATGACAATGAAAGTACACTATTGAACTTGCCAGCCTTTACACGATTTGTAGCTTCAGTCTGCAATGTGTTGTAGGAACCGTATGCTACACTTACATCGTTCTTAACTCCATCCTCCAACATCTTGCGAGTTACAATGTTTATGACTCCACCCATAGCATTAGAACCATAAAGTACAGAAGCTGGACCTCTCAGTACTTCCACCTTTTCCGACATTAGGCTCTGATAAACATCAGCGATTGGATGTCCGAAGATACCCATGTATTGGGGATGCCCGTCAATCAGTACCATCAACTGACCACTTCCTCCACTGATACCACGCAAGGAAATAC
This sequence comes from uncultured Bacteroidales bacterium, assembly GCA_902779085.1. Classification (GTDB taxonomy): domain Bacteria; phylum Bacteroidota; class Bacteroidia; order Bacteroidales; family Bacteroidaceae; genus Bacteroides. Next base: position 7,532 of record CACYZY010000011.1, read on the forward strand.
CACCAGCGGCACCACCAGATACGCCATAACCCATCACACCACGAGAAGTAACGAAAAGGCTAGGTACTTGCTCAGTAAGGGTAGGAAGTACTGATGTACGATGACTTTCAGTAAGTTTCAAATGATTAACAGTGGTGATGGTCATTGGCAAATGGCGAATATCGGTGCTGTTTCTCGTACCGGTAACTACCACTTCATCTGTTTCTACATCTTTAGAAATGTCGGCATTTTGCGCTTGTGCAGACATTAAAGTGCCTGTGAATAAGGCACTAAATAATAATATTTTTTTCATATCTATTTATTAAAAAACTTCACAAACTTAACTCGTTACCACTACTTTATTGTAGTGTTTATAACGAATGCTATGATTTTGTTTGGAAGAACTGTTCCTTGTTCTCCACAAAACGTTGAACGACAGGTAAGATTTCATCTACCGTCTGTTCGTTGTAACACAGGGCTTCAACAGGACACCAATCAGTCAACTTTGTATTCTTGATGTATGTTACCAGTTGATCATAGTCTGTTGTTACTCCTGCTTTACGTAACAGTGTCAATGCTGACAAACTGATAAGATCGGCATACACATTTTTAACGCCTCCCTTAACCATCATAGCTGCTGCTGCTTTTCCCACAACACGGTCGGCTACCTCAGCACCATCCAGAAATGTAGGTTCTTGTGTCAGCAACCTGTAAAGGTCATCTACTCCTCGATGAGTGTATGTCCTTACTTCCTTGTTGCTAACCACACATGAGCAACCTTCTTCATGTAGTTTTTCAATCAGTTCGTTCATCGACTTTTCCATAGATTCCTTTTCGTTTGCAAAGTTCGTTATTTATATAGATATGATAATTATTTAATTCAAACCATAGTTTGTTGATTTCAAACAATTCTGATTTCTTTAGGACTTTTCCCAGTCCTTCGTTTAAGAAAGCCTGTAAAAGAGGCTTGCTCTTCAAAGCCAAGTGCATACGCTACCTCAGCGACATTCAGTTGTGTATCCTGGAGTAGCCGTATGGCCTCTTTGGTGATGCGGCTGGCTATAATGTCGGTAGTTGTCTTTCCAGTTACTTGTTTTACCACTCGGTTCAGGTGGTTCACATGAATGGATAAACGTTGGGCGTAGTCGGTAGCCGAACGCATCTCCAGTTTCTCTTGAGGATAGTTAATGGGGAATTGTCGGTCAAGCAACAACAAGAATAACTCCACAGTTCGTTGAGCAGCGTTGTGTTGAACTTTATAGGGTCTTTCTTCTTTGCCTCGCATGGCTTCGTATATAATAAGGTGAAGAAGACTGTGCATCATCTCATCTTTCATCCCATCATCAGTCTGGTATACTTCCTGTGTTCTTTGAAAAAGCAATTTTACGTTGTTCAATCCTTCTTGATTCAGGAATATGGCTTGTTGAAGAGTAAGGTCGAGCAGGGGAGTGTTTAGCAAGAACCCCCATTCTTCCTTGCGTATAAACTCATTGCTGAACATAAAGGAAAATCCCTTTTCCTCCTTTTCTTCATTCAGCATAGGTTCCCAGGCAGAAGGTAGGGCTGGGTTGGCAAACACTACCGTACCAGGCATTATTTCTATCCATTTGTCGGCATACGACAATCTGCCTCGTTCAAGGAACAATGAGACAATGAAATAGTCGGCATAGCTGAACACCACTTTGTTCAACCTCTTGCGGTGTTGCCACACCTTGAAATATGCCTTTTCCTCCTTCATGCTATTAAAAAGATGATTATCAATCATGCGAAGATAGCATAAAATTGTTATCTTTGCAAAAAAATAAATGATTATGGAAGAGAAGAGAGCCGATTTGAAAGCCTTGGGCAAGAAAACTGTTTATCGTGAGGATTATGCCCCTGAGGTGTTGGAAGCTTTTAACAACAAGCATCCTGAGAATGACTATTGGGTACGTTTCAACTGCCCTGAGTTCACGAGTTTATGCCCTATTACGGGGCAGCCGGATTTTGCTGAAATCCGCATCGGATACATTCCCGATATCAAGATGGTAGAGAGCAAGAGTCTCAAGCTCTATCTGTTTAGTTTCCGTAGTCATGGAGCCTTCCACGAAGATTGTGTGAACATTATCATGAAAGACCTTATCAAGTTGATGGATCCAAAGTATATCGAAGTAACAGGCTTTTTCACTCCACGTGGTGGTATCTCCATTCATCCTTATGCCAACTATGGCCGTCCAGGGACCAAATACGAAAAATTAGCGGAAGAACGCTTGTTTAAGCATGAATAAATAAGTTAGCAAGCAATTATGTCCTCCCAAGGAACACTTTTAGCCTACTACGGGAGGACTGGCTGCCTTCCCGTAGTAAAGCACTCGTCCTCCCGTAGTAGATGAAAACCGTTTATCGGTCTCGAAAACGGATATTGATTGGTTATTCTTTCAAATCGATTTTCAACGCCAGTTCATCGAGCTGTTTCTGCTCGATAGCAGACGGAGCCTCCAGCATCACATCACGTCCGTTGTTGTTCTTTGGGAAGGCGATGCAATCACGAATGCTATCCAGTCCGGCAAAAATGCTTACCCAACGGTCCAAACCGTATGCCAGGCCTCCATGAGGTGGGGCTCCATACTTAAAGGCATTCATCAAGAAACCAAACTGCTCTTGTGCCTTTTCTGGAGTGAAGCCCAGAATTTCAAACATCTTGGCTTGCAGTTTAGGATCGTGGATACGGATGGAACCACCACCTACTTCTATGCCGTTGCATACCATATCGTAAGCATCTGCACGCACTTCTTCTGGCTTGGTATCCAGCAATGGGATATCCTCATCTTTAGGATGGGTAAATGGATGGTGCATCGCCATTAGACGATTTTCCTCGTCACTCCACTCGAACATTGGGAAGTCAACCACCCATAATAATGCAAACTTGTTCTTGTCACGCAGACCGAGGTCATCAGCTACCTTCAAACGCAGTTCGCACAGCTGCTTGCGAGTTTTCATCACATCCTCACCACTCAGTATCAGGATCAAGTCGCCAGGCTTAGCACCAAAGGCTTCTTTCATCTGCTGCAATACCTCTTGTGTATAGAACTTATCTACACTTGATTTGACATTGCCATCAGCTTCCACGCGAGCATATACCATACCCTTGGCACCAATCTGCGGACGTTTCACATATTCAGTCAGAGCATCGAGCTGCTTGCGGGTGAATGAAGCTGCACCCTCTGCACAAATACCACCTATGTAAGCAGCATTGTCGAAAACACTGAATCCGTACCCTTTCATGATGTCCATCAGTTCTACGAACTTCATGCCGAAACGCAAATCAGGCTTGTCGCTACCATAATACTTCATGGCATCTGCCCAAGGCATACGCTGGAAAGGAGTCTCGCCCAAATCAACACCACGCAAGGTTTTGAACAAGTGCTTAGCCATACCTTCGAACAACTCGATTATATCGTCTTGAGTTACAAATGACATCTCGCAGTCGATTTGGGTAAACTCAGGCTGACGGTCGGCGCGCAAATCCTCATCGCGGAAGCATTTGGCTATTTGGAAATACCTGTCGAAGCCAGCAACCATCAACAACTGCTTCAACGTTTGAGGACTTTGTGGCAGGGCATAGAACTGACCTGGGTTCATGCGAGAAGGCACCACGAAATCTCGTGCACCCTCTGGGGTAGAACCAATCAGAACAGGTGTCTCCACCTCAATGAAACCGTGATTGTCGAGATAGTTGCGAACCTCGATAGTCATTTTGTGTCGAAGCTCGAGGTTCTTGCGAACGGCAGCTCTTCTTAAATCGAGGTAACGGTATTTCATTCTTAGATCATCGCCACCGTCGGTATTGTCCTCAATGGTAAATGGAGGTGTCATGGCGGCATTCAGCACGTTCAACTTGTTGACAATTATCTCTATATCACCAGTAGGGATGTTTTTGTTTTTATTGAAACGTTCGTTAACGATGCCAGTTACCTGAATAACATATTCACGTCCCAGTTTATTAGCTTCCTCACACAAATCAGCATCTACTTCTTCGTTGAAGACAAGCTGTGTGATGCCATAGCGGTCGCGCAGGTCAATAAAGGTCATGCCACCCATTTTACGTGAACGTTGTACCCATCCTGCAAGCGTTACCAACTTATTAACATCAGCAATGCGGAGTTCCCCGCAGTTATGTGTCCTATACATATTGATAATAGTTTAAATTTGGTGCAAAAATACATTATGTGTGGCAAATAAGCAAATTTTTCAGACTTTTGCTGAGTTTGTCTAATTTATTTATTATATTTGCCTAAAATAAAATGCTTAATCTAATATTGTGAATATATGGCTTTAATGATTATTCAATTGCTGGTAGTGCTCGGAGCTCTTTATGTAGGCTCACGCTATGGCAGCTTGGCACTGGGTGCTATCTCTGGTATTGGTCTGGCGATTTTGGTTTTTGGTTTTAGTATGAAGCCAGGCTCACCTCCAACTGATGTTATTTACATCATTATTGCAGCAGTAACCTGTGCCGGAATGATGCAGGCATCGGGAGGTATGGACTGGCTCATTCAGATTGCTGAACGTATGCTTCGTAAGCACCCAGATCGCATTACTTTCTATGCACCTTTGACGACTTTTTTCTTAACTGTACTGGTGGGAACTGGCCATGTGGTTTATACGTTGATGCCAATTATTTGTGACATTGCTTTGAAAAAAGGTATCCGTCCAGAACGTCCTTGTGGTGTTGCATCTATTGCGTCTCAGGTGGGTATAACCTGTTCGCCTATTGCTGCTGCTGTGGTAGCATTCACCACAATCTCTGCAGCTAATGGTTTCAATGTATCTATTCCTCAGGTGTTGATGGTTACTATACCTGCTTGCTTGTGTGGTTTGATCGCAGCTTCTGCTTGTAGCTACAGACGTGGCAAGGACTTGGATAAAGATCCGGAGTTTCAGAAGAGATGTCAGGATCCTGAGCTATATCACTATATGTATGGTAGTTCTGCAACGACGCTCGATAAAGTTATCTCTAAGGAATCTAAACGTGCTGTGTATATATTCTTAGCTGCTCTCTGTGTGATTGTATTCTTTGCTGTATTCCAGGATTTGTTGCCTCATTTCCCTAAAGCAGATGGTACTACTGAGATTTTAAAGATGAACATAGTGATTCAAATTGTAATGATATCTGCAGCTGCATTGATGATCATCTTCTGTAATGCGAAACCAAAAACTGCTGTTAGTGGTGCAGTATGGCAGAGTGGAATGGTGGCAGTAGTTGCTATTTATGGTATTGCCTGGTTGGCTGATACCTATTTTAGCAATTATATGACAGAGATGCAAGCTGCATTAGGTGATATAGTGGCTAAGTACAACTGGTCTATTGCATTTGTCTTTTTCTTGGTGTCTGTGCTCATTAATTCTCAAGGAGCAGTTGTAGTAGCAATGCTTCCATTGGCTTATTCATTGGGTATCCCTGGCGCTGTGTTACTTGGAGTACTCCCAAGTGTATATGGTTACTTCTTCATTCCTAATTATCCTTCAGATATTGCTACAGTTAATTTCGACCGAAGTGGTACTACTATTATTGGTAAGTATCTGTTGAATCATAGTTTTATGATGCCAGGCTTGGTATGTGTGTCGGTTTCTACCATAATAGCATATATTATTGCTTCTGTTGCTTTTTAGGATATGAATCAGTTCCTTGTAGGTAAGCAGGTGAGGCTCCGGGCGATGGAACCTGAGGATTTGGATTTTCTTTACCAGATGGAGAATGACCCGTCTTTATGGTCTATCTCTAACTTTACGGTGCCTTATTCTAAAGCTACCTTACAGGCCTATATTGACAACTCGATGAATGATATGTTTGCAGATCGTCAGCTTAGGTTAATTATCTGTGAACTTACCCAAAGCTGTCCGATAGGCATTATTGATGTTACTGATTTTGAGCCAATGCACGGCCGGGCCGAGATCGGTATATCTGTGTTACAAGAGGACCGGGGCAAAGGATATGCAGCTGAAGCCTTAGATCTGCTATGTGATTATACTTTTACATTCCTTCATTTCAAGCAACTCAATGCGCATATCTTGGCCAGTAATGTGGATAGCCTTCATTTGCTTCATCATGCTGGTTTTGTAGATTGTGGTTTACTGAAGGAATGGTGGAGGATAGGGGATAAGTATTATGACATGGTGCTGTTGCAGAAAGTCCGGCCCGAATGAGGGGCTTTGCGAGTATTATTCTCCATAAATATGAGAGCTGTTGTCGTTAACTGCGAGAACGGCTCTCGTTTTTTTGTGCCTGGAATAGAATCCAACAATGAACAGACCTAATAGTATTAGAATAGATCCTAACACAGAGAACAAAGTTACAGGCTCTTTTAAGAAAATGGCAGATGCAATCATGGTGGAAACGGGCGATAAATAAATGTAACTAGCAGATGTTAGGGCACCCAGCTCGCGAATTACAATATTCCATAAGACAAAACATATTAATGCAGCTATTATTCCTAGAAATACTAAGTTCATCCATATCACAGGCATTCCCAAATGTTCTAGAGGAAATTGCCATGGCTTGATTAAGAATGCAGGAAGAATGGTAAGTATGCCATAGAAAAAAACTTTGCGTGTGAGGAAAGTAACGTTATATCTGCTAGTCATGTTACGCATTACCAAGCTATAAACAGCCCATGATCCAGCAGCTACTAAGGCAAGGAAATCGCCTAGTGGATTTAGCTTTAAAATAATGCTTCCATTAAATATCACTAAAGCTACACCAACTAAAGAAATAAATGAACCTACTACGATGGTTTTGGTGGCTCGTATTTCTTTTGAAAAAGCCATACCGAGAAATAAAGTTAGTATGGGGGCATTACAAACGATAAATGCCACATTATTAACTAAAGAGTATTGGATTGCTGTGTTTTCAGACCAGAAATAAAGGGAGCCACCAGTAATGCCTAATAGCACTGTCGTTAACTCGTCACGCCAATTGTCAGCAAAGAGCTTATGTGGAGAGAATGTCCATACGCCGATATAAGCAAGAATAAAACGCAACAGAAAAATCTCTTGCGGGGTCAATCCATTAATGATTAGGTATTTTGTGTTTATAAAAGTAACACCCCAAACTGCAATGATGCTAATGGCTAATATATGATAGGCAAGTTTGTTTTTCATGCGGCTTCGCAAATATGCATGCAAAAATAATGATTTTTCATCTAAATGCATTATCTTTGAAGGAATAATCATCAAAAACCATAGTTTATGACACCGATTGAACAAAGAAATGAATTATTAGCTAATAAGGTCATCAAGAGTCTTAGTACGCGTCATATTGATGGCTACTATAGTGCAACATCAGCTGATGCTATTAAAAAAGTACTTACTCTTATTCCTCAAGGCAGTAGTGTATCTTGGGGAGGCTCAATGACCATTCGTGATATGGGGCTGACAAATGCTTTGCATAAAGCTGATATTTATACATTATTTGATAGGGATATGGCTCAATCACCAGAAGAAGCACAAGCTATCTACCGACAGGCTTTTGGAGCAGACTTTTATATAAGTAGTGCCAACGCGATGAGTGAACAAGGCGATATAGTTAATATCGATGGTAACGGAAATCGTGTGGCAGCTATTGCATGGGGGCCGAAGAAGGTGGTATTTGTTGTGGGCATTAATAAAATTGCAAAAGATTTGGATGCTGCGATTAAACGTGCTAGAGGCACTGCTGCCCCTATTAATACGGTTCGCTTGAATCGGGATACTCCTTGTACTTTAGATGGCGTTTGCCATGACTGTCATTCTGCTAATAGTATTTGTAATCAAATACATATAATTAGAAACTCGTATGACAATAGGCGTTTTACTGTTGTGATTGTTGGTGAAGAATTGGGCTATTGATTATGGATAAGAAAGTGAGATTTGGTGTGGTCGGCACCAATAAAATTACTGACTGGTTTTTGGCTGGTGCCAAAGAAGATATGAGGTTTGAACTGTCTGCTATATGTTCGCGTACACAGGCTCGAGCTGATGAGTTCGCTGCTAAATATGGGGTTGAGCATACATTTTCTTCTGTAGATGCAATGGCTTCGAGCGATGTAATAGATGCAGTCTATATTGCAACTCCCAATTGTACACATTCTGATATCGCTATTACATGCATGAATCATGGTAAACATGTGTTGTGCGAGAAACCTATGGCTTCAAATGCTCGTGAGGTAAAACAGATGATTGAAGCTGCCAAAAAGAACCATGTAACCTTAATGGAGGCTATGATTGCTACCATGAATCCCAATTTTATGAAGGTGCGTGAACTTTTGCCACAATTAGGCACTATACGAAGATATTTTGCATCCTATTGTCAGTATTCATCACGATATGATAAATTTAAAGAAGGCATAGTTCTTAATGCTTTTAATCCTACTTTGTCAAATGGCTCAATGATGGATATTGGTGTTTATACGATTTATCCATTAATTGTTTTGTTTGGTAAACCTAAGGAGATCAATGCACAAGGTGTAGTTCTGTCAAGTGGTGTAGATGGGCAGGGAGTTGTGAACCTCTTGTATGATGGCATGAATGCTACTGTATTGTATTCCAAGATAGCTAATTCATATCTCCCTACAGAAATTGAAGGTGAAGATGGTAATTTGTTATTGGATGAGATTCATGCCATACGTAAAGTTACCTACATTCCAAGACCGGCTGCTATGTCGGGTAGGGGGCCGAAGGCTGTACCTCAAGATATGAGTGTTGTTGCTATTCATGATGATTATTATTACGAAGTAGCCGAGTTCATTAATCTTATTGAAGAGGGGAAATTAGAAAGTGAAATAAATTCTCATGCCGTTTCATTAGCTACCATTGAGGTGATAGATGAGGTTAGGAAACAATTAGGAGTAGTGTTCCCTGCAGATGATTTTGCATGAAAAGTGCTATTTTTTAAAAAAATAATCACCAAAAAGATACACCATATAAAATAAATGATTAACTTTGCACCGTTTTTCAAAAGCTCAGTATTCTGAGCCTATGAAAAACGCCTAGTATTTATGTTTAATTTTAAAAGTAAAAAGAAAATGTTACAGGAAAAAGTTGGTGAAACTGCTGGTGTTATTTGGAATGTTCTGAATGGTACTAATGGTTTGACTCTAAAAGACATCAAGAGCGAAGCAAAGAAAAACGACGTAAAATTACTCGACAAGGACGCATATCTGGCAATTGGCTGGTTACTGCGTGAGAACAAAGTTGAAGTAACAGAAGAAGGAAAAGAGTTGTTCATTAAGCTGATCTAATCTTAGCTTAATACATAAAGCTATTAAATGTGTCGGTAAAGATTACTTTACCGACACATTTTTTTTGTGTTGTCGGAATTATTATCTATTTTTACGCAATAAAAAAGAATGAGTATGTATTTGCTAGGTTATGACATAGGTAGCTCGTCTGTAAAAGCGAGTCTTGTTGATGCTGATTCGGGTAAATGTTTAGCATCTGCTTTTTATCCTAAACAAGAGGCAGAGATTTTGGCTCCCCAAGCAGGATGGGCAGAGCAACACCCTGCAATGTGGTGGGAAAATCTAAAATTAGCTACGGCAGATGTATTATGTTCTTCTCATGTAGACAAAGAAGATATTAAAGCGATAGGAATATCCTACCAGATGCATGGTTTAGTGTGTGTTGATAAGTACCAACAGGTATTGAGACCTGCTATTATATGGTGTGATTCTCGAGCAGTGAATATTGGTCAAAAGGCTTTCGATGAGTTGGGAGCAAATGTGTGTTTGTCTCATTTATTGAACTCACCAGGCAACTTTACTGCGTCAAAATTAGCTTGGGTAAAGCTTCATGAACCTAAGATCTTTGAGAGAATAGATAAGTTTATGCTACCTGGCGATTATATAGCCATGAAGATGACAGGTAACGTATGCACTACTATATCAGGGTTATCTGAAGGTATGTTGTGGGACTTTAAGAATAATAAACTAGCTGGTTTTCTGCTGGATTATTATGGCATTGATTCATCTATGATAGCTGACATTGTTCCTACTTTTGGCAATCAGGGAACTATCAATAAATCAGCAGCACAGGAACTTGGACTAAAGGAAGGAACTATTGTATCTTATAGGGCAGGAGATCAGCCAAACAATGCTTTATCTTTGAATGTGTTTAATCCTGGTGAGATAGCAGCTACGGCTGGCACTTCAGGAGTGGTTTATGGCGTTACAGAAAAAACTAACTTCGACCCATTGAGTCGTGTAAATACCTTTGCACATGTCAATCATACAAATCAACTCAATCGCTTGGGTATTTTGCTATGTATTAATGGTACAGGTATTCTCAACTCATGGATGCATCATCAAGTCACTCCAGATATTGATTATCCTGATATGGATCGTATGGCTTCGTCTGTACCTGTAGGTTCCGACGGACTTGTGGTGATGCCGTTTGGTAATGGTGCGGAACGTGTGTTGCAGAACAAGGAACTTGGTTGCTCAATTCATGGCCTGAATTTTAACAAACATGAAGCGAAGCATATGTTACGTGCTTCTCAAGAAGGTATTGTGTTCTCATTCTGCTATGGGATGGAGATAATGAAACAGATGGGTTTAGACATACAGCGAATACATGCCGGAAGAGCAAATATGTTTAAGTCGGCATTGTTCTGCGATACATTAGCTACTGTGAGTGGTGCAATTATTGATGTTTATAAAACAGATGGTTCTGTAGGTGCTGCCAAAGGTGCAGGCTTGGGTGCAGGTGTCTATTGTGGCCACAATGAAGCTTTTGCCTCACTCGAATGTCAGGCTCATTTTGAACCTCAAATGTTGTCTAAAGACGAGTATTATTCTGCATACCAGCATTGGAAAACTGTGTTGAATAAAGAATTATAATTCATTAAAATATAATTAAACTATGGCTAATGAGTATTTCCCTGGGATTGGTAGAATCCCTTTTGAAGGGACAAAAAGTATGAACCCTATGGCATTTCATTACTATGATGCTGATAAGGTAGTGTTGGGTAAGAAAATGAAAGACTGGCTGAAGTTTGCCCTTGCATGGTGGCACACTTTGGGACAAGCAAGCGGTGATCAGTTTGGTGGACAAACCCGTCACTATGCTTGGGATGAAGGCGAGTGCCCTATTTGTCGTGCTAAAGCTAAAGTGGATGCTGGCTTTGAAATCATGCAGAAATTAGGTATCGAATACTTCTGTTTCCATGATATTGACCTAATAGAAGAAGGCGAAACTATTGAAGAGTATGAAGAACGCATGCAGGTCATTACTGATTACTTAAAGCAGAAGATGGCTGAAACAGGCATCAAACTGTTGTGGGGTACAGCCAACGTGTTTGGGCACAAGCGATATATGAATGGTGCGGCTACTAATCCTGAGTTTGGTGTTGTTGCTCGTGCAGCTGTTCAGATTAAGAACGCTATTGATGCTACTATTATATTAGGTGGTACTAATTATGTGTTCTGGGGCGGACGTGAAGGGTATTCATCTCTACTTAATACGCAGATGCAACGTGAGAAAGACCATCTAGGCAAGATGCTTACTGCTGCTCGTGATTATGCTCGTGCAAAAGGTTTCAAGGGCACTTTCTTGATTGAGCCAAAGCCTATGGAACCGACCAAGCACCAGTATGACGTGGATACAGAAACAGTAATAGGCTTTTTGCGTGCTAATGGATTAGACAAAGATTTCAAAGTGAATATTGAAGTGAATCACGCAACACTGGCAGGACATACTTTTGAACATGAACTAGCTGTGGCAGTTGACAACGGCATGCTGGGTAGTATTGATGCTAACCGAGGTGATGCTCAGAACGGATGGGATACTGACCAGTTCCCAATTGATAACTTTGAACTGACACAGGCTCTGTTGCAAGTAATACGTAATGGTGGTCTAGGCAATGGAGGAATGAACTTCGATGCTAAGTTGCGTAGAAATTCTACTGATCCCGAGGATATATTCATAGCACATATCAGTGGAATGGATGCTATGGCTCGTGCATTGTTGAATGCTGCTGCAATTATTGAAGGGTCTCCATTACCTCAAATGTTGAAAGACCGATATGCTAGCTTCGATGATGGTGATGGAAAACGATTTGAAGAAGGCAAGATGACTCTGGAAGAGTTGGTGTCCTATGCAAAGAAGAATGGTGAACCTGCTCAAAAGAGTGGCAAGCAAGAACTGTATGAAACAATACTAAGCCTTTATTGCAAATGAGAATAATTAAAGTAGGACTTATACAACTGTCTGTTACGGCCAGCCTCTCTGAAACAAAAGAGAAGCTGGCTGCCAACATAAGAGCTTGTGCTTCTAAAGGTGCTCAACTTGTTGTTCTGCAGGAATTGCACAATAATCCTTATTTTTGTCAAGTGGAAGATGTGAATAATTTCGATTTAGCAGAAACGATTCCTGGACACTCCACTGCATTCTATGGAGCTTTGGCTAAGGAATTAAGTATTGTATTAGTCACCTCTTTATTTGAACGTAGAGCAGCAGGCTTATATCACAATACCGCTGTAGTGTTTGATAAAGATGGCAGTATAGCAGGGAAGTATCGCAAAATGCATATACCTGACGATCCTGCATATTATGAAAAGTTCTATTTTACTCCTGGTGACATCGGTTTTGAACCTATTCAAACCTCACTAGGTAAACTAGGATTGATGGTCTGTTGGGACCAGTGGTATCCGGAAGGTGCACGCCTTATGGCTTTAAAAGGTGCAGAAATGTTGGTTTATCCTACTGCCATTGGATGGGAGAGCTCAGATACTCTTGACGAAAAGAAACGTCAGTTAGATGCATGGCAAACAGTGATGAGAGGTCATGCTGTCGCTAATGGATTGCCTGTAATCGTAGTTAATAGGGTGGGACTTGAGCCTGATCCTTCAGGACAGACCAATGGCATCCAGTTCTGGGGTTGTAGTTTTGTAGCTGGCCCACAAGGAGAATTACTTGCTAAAGCCAATACCGATAAAGATGAAAATCTGGTGGTTAATGTGGATATTGAGCGGTCAGAACAGGTGCGTCGTTGGTGGCCTTTTTTACGAGATAGACGTGTCGATGCATACGAGGATATACTGAAACGCTTTTGTGATGAATAAGTGTTGATAATCAAATAACTAATAAATGTCTGAAACTACGAACATCATATTAGATCCTCATGGTGAAGACTTGCTACAGCAGTTCCGTGAATTAGTGCCTGATCTAAAAAAGATAGAAAAACATGCCTTTAATAAATTAAAGAAAGCATTGGATGAACAGGGTATCTATGTCACCGCCATTGAACATAGAGTAAAAACGGAACAATCATTGGCTGGCAAGTTGTTGCTAAAAGGAGCTAAATATCAAACTATAAAGGATATTACTGACTTGGTTGGCCTTCGTATCATTACTTTTTATAGCGATGATGTAGATAAGGTGGCAACCATTGCAAATAAACTGTTTGTGATAGACTGGAAAGAATCGGTTGATAAACGTAAATTGCATCAGTTAAACAGCTTTGGATATAACTCCCTACATTATATTTGTCGTTTGCGTACAGGCGTTTCTGCTTTGAGAAACATACGTTTTGAATTGCAAATGCGTACTGCTTTGCAGCATGTCTGGTCAACGATTGAACATGATACAGGCTATAAGGGCAATGTTAAAATCTTAGACGAGCATCGTCGCCAATTCAGCAGACTGTCTGGTATGTTGGAATTGATAGATGATGAATTCAGTCGTCTGCGAAATGAAATAACTGAGTATCGCCGTAATGTGCAAAGTTTGGTGCAATCAGGAAAGCTAGATGATGTTTTGCTGACTGTGGATTCCTTCAAGAGTTATTTGGAAATGCATCCATTTGAGCGGTTGAATCAACGTATAGCTTCAGTAAACCAAGCAGAAATATTTCCTGCCTCATTAATGGGGTTCCTACCATTGCTGGAATCATTTGGTTTTGAAACTCTGAGTGATGTTGATACTTTTATCAAAGAGAATTCAGAAGATGCTTATCAGTTGGCGCTCGCACAGATAGCATTGACTGACTTGGATATTTTGGCAGAAAATGTAGGATTGCAGAATCTGTGCTTGGTTTATGTTCTAAAACAAGGCAGAGGCCGTAAGGGATTGCAATTTGTCTATGATACTTTGAATGGGAAACAGGAGAGTAATGGTATTTTAGTGGATATGATTATGGAACTGGCCAAGAATTTACCATTCTGGGATAATATCAATAATGAGAAGAACGTAAAGTTATGAGCAAGAAAGGATATTTAGATAGTGGTTTACTGGATCGAGCTATCTGTTTTGCAGTGAAAGCGCATGCCAATACAGAACGTAAAGGGAAAGGGTTCCCTTATATAGTACATCCTTTAGAGGCGGTTGTTATAGTATCTACTATTACTTCCGACCAAGAACTTTTAGCAGCAGCGGCGTTACATGATACGTTGGAGGATACTGATACAACCTATGAGCAATTGGAGCAAGAATTTGGGAAACGAGTGGCTGATCTTGTGGCGCATGAGAGTGATGTGAAACTGGAAGGTGATGCTTCTTCGACTTGGCATCTTCGTAAGCAGATTGCGATTGAGCATCTGGAAGAGGCACCTATAGATGCAAAGATTGTAGCATTAGGGGACAAATTGTCTAATATGCGTATTATCGCTCGCGATTATGCAGTGATAGGCGATGAGTTGTGGGCACGTTTCCATGTCAGTGATCCCCAAGAACATGCATGGCATTATTATGGTCTTATGCAATCATTGTCCGCTCTGAGTGAAACAGCAGCTTTTCAGGAGTTCGCTACGTTGGTTAAGCAAGTTTTTGAAGAAAAGATTCTACTTTAAACTTTAAACTATAAACTCTAAAATAGAAACTAATTATGGGAATGGTTATTGGGATTGATGTGGGTGGATCGACCACTAAGATTGTCGGAATAGATGAAAATAATCAAATCATCCAGCCAATGTTTATAACTGCAGCAGATCCTGTTACGTCGTTGTTTGGAGCGTTTGGGAAGTATCTACATGACAATGATATTAGATTGGAAGATATAGAGCAGGTGATGATGACAGGTGTTGGTAGCGCTTTTGTTACTACTCCTATTTATAATTTACCAACTCAGATGGTGGACGAATTTACTGCAGATGGTTTGGGTGCACGCCATTATATTGGGATCGATCAATTGATAGTAGTGAGCATGGGCACTGGTACTACATTTGTGAAAATTGATCATGACGAAATCAAACACATTGGTGGTATGGGCATTGGAGGTGGTACTCTTCAAGGTTTATCAAACTTATTACTCAAGACACATGATATCAGTCAGGTGGCTGAGTTTGCACTGCAAGGCGATCATACCAAAGTTGATTTATTAATTGGGGATGTATGTAAATCTGATTTACCAGGATTGCCTCTTCATGCTACTGCATCCTTGCTGGGGAAAGCCCATAGTGATTCTTCTAAAGTGGATATTGCAGCAGGAATTATCGTGACTGTTTTACAGACCATTGGCAGTGGAGCGGTTCTTTGTTCTTTGAACTCTGGCATAAAAGATTTCGTGATGATAGGTAACCTTACCAGAATGCCACAATGCAAAGATGTTTTTGATGAATTGGAGGGCCTATATGGCGTACGTTTCCACATCCCTCCGTATGCAGAATATAGTACAGCCATTGGTGCCGCTCTTACCTATTTAAAATTTAAAGGGAAAATAAATGCCTAAACAGTTTGTAGGTTGAAATAAAAGTCGTAACTTTGCCGCGTTTTTCAGACAACATAATGTCTAACACAATTAATTATTAAAAAAGTATTTATAAAAAATGGAAAACTTAAAGAACATTCAGCCACTCGATGAGTTCAATTGGGAGGCTTATGAAAGTGGCGAAGCACTTTCTCCTGTCAGCAAAGAAGACCAGGAGAAGGCTTATGACAACACGCTGAACAAAGTAAATGAGCGTGAAGTCGTTGAAGGTACCGTTATCAGCATGAACAAACGTGAGGTCGTGGTGAATATCGGCTACAAATCTGACGGTATCATTCCTATGAGTGAGTTCCGTTACAATCCTGATTTGAAACCTGGTGATAAGGTGGAAGTGTATATCGAGAATCAGGAAGACAAAAAGGGTCAGTTGGTGTTGTCTCATCGTAAGGCTCGTTTGTCTCTGGCTTGGGACCGTGTAAACGAAGCTCTCGAGAGCCAGGAAGTAATCAAGGGTTTCATCAAGTGCCGCACAAAAGGTGGTATGATTGTGGACGTATTTGGCATCGAGGCTTTCTTGCCAGGTTCACAGATCGATGTGAAGCCTATCCGCGATTACGATGTATTCGTAAACAAGACAATGGAGTTCAAGGTTGTGAAGATCAACCAGGAGTTCCGTAATGTAGTTGTTTCTCACAAGGCTCTTATTGAAGCTGAGTTGGAAGCACAGAAGAAGGAAATTGTTAGCAAGCTTGACAAGGGTCAGGTACTCGAAGGTACTGTTAAGAACATTACTTCTTACGGCGTGTTCGTTGACCTGGGCGGTGTTGACGGTCTGATCCATATCACAGACCTGAGCTGGGGCCGTGTAAGCGATCCTCATGAGGTAGTTGAGCTTGACCAGAAGATAAATGTTGTTATCCTTGACTTTGATGACGAGAAGCGTCGTATCGCTTTGGGTCTGAAGCAGTTGACCCCACATCCATGGGATGCACTGGATAAGGATCTGAAGGTAGGTGACCACGTAAAGGGTAAGGTGGTTGTAATGGCCGACTATGGCGCATTCGTTGAGATTGCTCCTGGAGTTGAAGGCCTTATTCACGTATCTGAAATGTCTTGGAGCCAGCACTTGCGTAGTGCTCAGGACTTCCTAAAGGTTGGTGACGAGGTAGAGGCTGTTATCCTGACTCTGGATCGTGACGAGCGTAAGATGTCATTGGGTATTAAACAGCTGAAGTCTGACCCATGGGAGAACATCGAAGAGAGATATCCAGTTGGTTCACAGCACAAGGCTAAAGTTCGCAACTTCACTAACTTTGGTGTGTTTGTTGAGATTGAAGAAGGCGTTGATGGCTTGATTCATATCTCTGATCTCTCATGGACAAAGAAAGTAAAACATCCATCTGAATTTACTCAGATTGGTGCCGAAATCGATGTTGTTGTTTTGGAAATAGACAAGGAAAACCGTCGTCTGAGTCTTGGTCACAAGCAGCTTGAAGAGAATCCTTGGGATGCATTTGCAAGTGTATTCACTGAAGGTGCTGTATTTGATGGAACCATCACTGAGATGTTAGATAAGGGTGCTGTTGTTGCTTTGCCTCATGGTGTTGAAGGTTTCGTAACTCCTAAACACTTAGTTAAGCAGGATGGAACTCAGGCACAGTTGAATGAGACTCTCCCATTCAAGGTGATTGAGTTCAATAAGGATACTCGTCGCATCTTCCTTTCTCATAGTCGTACTTATGAAGAACAGGCGCGTGAGGAAAGAAATGAGCGTCGTGCTGCTCGCAAGAACAACAATGTTAAGCGTGAAGAGGCTCCGGCAATTCAGAACCAAGCAGCATCTACTACTTTAGGTGATATCGATGCATTGGCAGCATTGAAGGCTAAGCTTTCTAAGGGTAGCAAATAATAAGTTTATTACCTTATTTATATAATAAAAGGTGCCTGCATATTTTGTAGGCACCTTTTTTATTGCTATTTTTGTTGATTGAACTATCGGACAAGAAATGGAAAAGTTTGAATTAATAGTATTGGGATGTGGATCAGCTAAACCCACAACCCGGCATTTCCCCTCGTCACAGGTGCTGAATGTGCGTGATAAACTTTTCATGATTGACTGTGGAGAAGGTACTCAGTTGCAGTATTGCAGGAACAAACTTTCTTTCAATCGGCTGAACCATGTTTTTATTTCTCATCTTCATGGCGACCACATGTTTGGATTACCAGGTTTGATTTCTACCTTTAACTTGCTTGGACGCACGGCAGAGTTACATGTTCATAGTCCTAAAGGATTGGAACAGATGTTAAAGCCCCTTATGGACTATTGTAATTACGACATGAGCTATCAGGTGTTTTTTCATGAGTTTGATACCAATGAGCCTACTATGATTTTTGAAGATCGTACTCTCACCGTCACCACAATCCCACTAAAGCATAGGGTGCCTACCTGTGGTTTTTTGTTTAGAGAGAAAGAAGGCTTACGCCATATTCGACGTGACATGATAGACGCATACGAGATTCCAGTTGCATATATCAATAATATAAAGGCAGGAGCTGATTTTGTACTTCCTAATGGTGAGGTGATAGCTAATGATAGACTCACGACACCTGCGTCGAAAACGCATAGCTACGCTTATTGCTCCGATACTTTGTATAACCCTCAGATAGTTGAACAGTTGTGTTGTGTCGATTTGCTTTATCATGAGGCAACCTATGCCGCCGAGCATGAGGCAAAGGCACAACAGCATTTTCATAGTACCACACTTCAGGCAGCCCAGATAGCCAAAGATGCACAGGTAAAACAGTTGGTTATAGGGCACTTCTCTGCACGATATCTAGATGAAAGTGCGTTGTTAGAAGAGGCAATGTCAGTATTCCCCAATACTCTGTTAGCACAAGAAAATCTATCTATTTTGTTAGATGATTAAACCTTTTTCTTTTTCCACAGTCTAATAATAAAGAATGAGTATGACGATATGAGTACAAGATTTGATGAAGAAAATGTGTTGAGGATGTTGCAAGAAGACGATGCCATGCAACGTAGGGCATTTGGCATGATTGTTGAAGAGTATGGCAAGCAACTCTACTGGCAGATACGTCGCTTGGTGCTCGATCATGACGATGCTAATGATGTTTTGCAGGAGACTCTGATTCAGGCTTGGAAAAATATCGATTATTTTCGTGGTGAATCAAAACTATCTACATGGCTTTATCGAATCGCCATTAATCAAAGTCTTAATTTTCTGAACAAGCAAAAGGCACAACAGTGCATATCTATGGATAATGAGGAACAGGGTGTGGCCAATCAGTTGGATGGAGATCCTTACTTTGATGGTGACAAGGCGCAAAGACTTTTGCAACAAGCTCTCACAACGTTGCCAGATAAGCAAAGACTAGTGTTTAACTTACGCTATTTTGATGAACTGACTTATACTGAGATATCAGAAATTATAGGCTCAACAGTGGGCGCCTTAAAGGCTGATTACCACCTCGCTGTGAAGAAAATTTCTCAATTTTTTGAGGAAGCTGATTAAACCATTTTAATGAACTGATGTCTAACAAAAAGAAAACGGTAGAAACCATGAAAGAAGATTTGTTAATACGCAAGGTAGGGAAGAGCAACCCCTTTACAGTGCCAGATGGTTATTTTGAAGGCCTTACTGACCGAGTGATGGACAGTCTGCCAGAAAAGCCGGTACCTGAGTATAAGGTCAAACCGTTAACATGGTGGGATAAGGCGAAACCAAGTGTTTATCTGGCAGCAATGTTTGCTGGTGCAGCTATCATCATCAAGGTGCTTGGCTATATGCACGCAAACAATCCTGATGTCATAGCTGCTGAAGAAGAGCAATATGAAACAGAGATGGTGCAGAATATGGTAGATGTTATGCAGATGGACGACTACTCACTCTACCTCTATCTTTCTGATGCAGAGTGAATATTTCTATTTATAAATATATTGGGTTATGAAAAGATTGATTTTTTTATTGACATTGGTGATGGCAATAACATCACTAAACGCACAAGACACAAAACGTCGCGAAAGACTAACGCCTGAACAGTTCCAGAACAAACAGCAAGAATACCTTGCTAAAGTAGCAGAGCTGTCAGAGCAGGAAGCCAAAGAGTTCTTCCCTTTGTATTTTGAGATGAAGCAGAAACAAAAAACCATGCAGGATGAAGCATGGAAACTATTTCGAGAAGGGAGGAGCAACAATGCTAAAGAGGGCAGTTATAAAGAGATTAACGATGCCTTTACTGAGTCTCAATTAAATTCAGCCCGTTTGGAGAAAGAGTATCTTGAAAAGTTTCGCAAGGTGCTGCCGGACAAAAAAATATTCTTGATACGAAGTGCTGAGATGGGCTTCCGTAGAGATATGGTAAAGGATATATGGCGACCACGTCAAGATGGTGGAGGAACACCAAACAGAGACAGACAACACAGACACAATCCAGATAAACGTAATTAAATAGTTGCTTTTTTTGATTCCCGCCAGTGTTTCCATAAACTCTGGCGGATTTTTATTTATTTATTCTTCTTTTAGTTTATGGACTGAAAATGCCACATTGTATATTATCTATGAAATTCTATTCGTTAAATGAATCAATGTATGCAGTCGGAGAGATACCTTCAATCTTTTTGAACATGCGACTTAAGTGTTGAGGATACTCGAACCCCAATTTATATGCAGTTTCAGATATACTTTCGCCGTTGAGTAGCATTGTCTTTGCCTTAGTAATGATGAATCTATGTATATATACAAGTGCACTGCTACCAGTTCCTTGTTTCACAATATCACCCAAATAATTGGCTGTAATGTGTAATTGTTCAGAACAATAGGCTACTGTGGGTAGCCCTTTCTCCAGCTGTAGTCTTTTCTCATAATAATTATTTAATGAGGAGTAAAGCTGTGTAATTCTGTCGTTGCTATTAGCATTAGGATTCACATGGTGTTGCTTATTAAATGCTCGTTGGCAGTAATTCAGTATCAGTTCAATATAGCTTACTATAATTGATTTTAACTCATGGTCTTTTCTGTGTTCTGTCAGTTCATGCCGTATGCTTCGTATGATATTAATTATGGTGTTTCGCTCAAAAGAATCAAGTATGAGTGCCTCGTTAGTTGGGAAAGTATATATGCTGTATTGTTTGATTTTATCTTCTAAGAATGTGCCAGCCAGCAGTGTGGGGTGGAATAACAACGCCCAGCCTGTAAGCTGTATAGTGGTTCCATCATTTCGTTTGCCTCCCGTCCTTCCAGGTTGTACACATATGAGAGAATCCTTTGTATAATGGTATTGACCAATACCCATTGATAGCTTTACATCACTGCTTTCATGAATAAAGAACCCATATATCTCATAGTTGTTCAGGCAATGACGTACTTCTGGTAATTCGTCGAAGTAAACGACACTCACCAAAGGATGTTGCACTTCTCCGCCAATATAATTAACATAATCGGCTACCTGCTTGATATGTCTCACATCACTCATCTCTGTCACTTTTGGAGCAAATATAATTAAAATCCGTAAAATTGGTACATTTTGCCTTGTTTTTTTCAAATATTGTTGTACATTTAAGCGTAATTTTGCATCAGGGAAAATAACTTAACAACTTATCAAATTTAATAGCTTATGAAAACGAAATTGTTTTTTGTCTTTGCTTTCATGTTGTTTATGTTGTCATCATTGAATGGCAATGCTCAAATTACCATCAATATCAGGTACACTGCAGAGAACGGCAACGCCCGTAAGTATGTTGAGGAAATGGAATCAAGCGGCATTGCAGCAAAGATTCGTGCCGTAGAAGGCTGCCTGGGTTATGATTATTTCTATCCTGCAGATGATCCAAATGGTCTTTTGCTCATCGATAGCTGGGAAGACCAAGCAGCACTGAATCGTTATCACAGCTCTCCAGCCATGCAAGAGGCAGCTGCCCTGCGTGAGAAGTATGGGTTGGGAGGACGTACTGTACGTATGTTCACTCCTGTTACACCGCCAAGTAGAAGACAAGACAATCCAGAAAGACAACAATAGTTTTAGGTCACGATAGCTTACAATATGAGAAAAGTTTTACCTATTCTTTGTTTGTTGACAATGAATCTCAATTTGTTCGCCCAAATGGCATTAGATGTACATAGCCATTTTACCACACCTGAGTTCTTGCAGGTATTGGCAAAACATGATGCCTTATTGGATGAAGGATTCCCGATCCCAGACTGGACATTGGAGGACCATCTGAAATTTATGGATGATGCAGGTATTGAAAAGTCTGTACTGACATTACCTGCACCTCAACCTTTTTTCGGTGATGCAGGTGAGACTGTTAGCATTATCCGTCATACAAATGAGTTTGCAGCACGTTTAAAAGCTGAGCATCCTGACAGGTTCCTTTTTTGTGCTGCTTTGCCTTTGCCTGATGTTGAAGCTGCAATGAAAGAGGTAATCTATGCACTTGATACTCTTCACGCTGATGGCATAAAACTTGCTACCAATAGTAGAGGACAGTATTTGGGAGAACCAGAGTTGGATCCTTTGATGCAGTTGCTAAGTGATAAGGGAGCTGTAGTAATTCTTCATCCACTCAAACCAGAACCCTATGCTCAGGAAGTAATGCAGCAAACACCTCTTGCATTATATGAGTATTTAGCTGAGACAACTCGTGCTTTAGCTAATATGATTACACGTAATGTACTGGCTCGCTATCCGGGCATGAAAGTAGTTGTACCTCATTGTGGCTCGTATATGCCATTGGCTATCCCTCGTATGAAAGCCGTTTATCCTGCTGTGTTGGCTAAACAGATGGTGCCCGAGATTGATTGGGATGCAAACTTGAGCAACCTCTATTATGATTTGGCAGGTTCTGCATCAGCTCAGTCTATCAAGATGATGCTTACTATTACTTCGCCAGATCATATTATGTATGGTACTGATTATCCCTATGTAGCTGCTCCAGTTCTGACCATGAAGCGAAAACAATTGTGTGAAGAATTGAAGAGTGATGTAGAGTTGGCTTCATATTTGGAAATGTTTATGAAAGATAATGCCATTAAACTTTTTGAGAAATGAGAAGATTATTAATCCTATTAACAAGCATATTTATGATGGCTCTGATGACAAACTGTGAAGGGAACAAATCTGCTATTGAGACTCAGCAGGAAGATGTGAAAGTATATGACCCTCAGAAAATGTTGGTGCGCCTCTCAGTTATTGAAGTCTATCCTGAGTATTTAGACGAATACCTGAAAGCAGCTGCTACCGTTGGTGGTGAGTCTGTAAAGAAAGAGCCTGGTGTTATTTGTATTTATCCCTCGCATTTAAAGAGTGATAAATGCCAGATACGTATTCTCGAGATTTATCGAGATCAGGAGGCTTATCAAAGTCACATTGCCAGTGAGCATTTTCAAACCTATAAGCAGGGCACCTTGCACATGGTGAAGAGTCTGGAACTGATTGATATGAATCCATTGGATCCAGGTGCTATGCAATATATCTTCAAAAAATAAATCGAGAAGCTGGTCACTATTCTGTGATCAGCTTCTTTCCTTTATATGACTTGCGGTGTTCCATGATATATGCTTTGTGTTTCAACCAACAGGATAAGTGACAAACTATAGGTTTACTACTAGTAAGATGATGGTTTACTTCCTTTAATCTTACCGTTTACTTCCCTTAAGCCTGTCATCAGGTGCCGATAAGCTTTGCACATCTTCTTTTATTCGTGTTTTTGCACTATCTTTGCAAAGTTAAAGGCAGTAAATCAAAATGGGATAAGAGAAAAATGAAAAGATTTTGCAAACTGATAGCAGACTATATGGGTGTATTGGTGTTGTTGTCTGCTATAGCCGCATTGTTATTTCCTGAAGTAGTAAGCCAAGTTAAACCAACTGTTATCAACCCACTGTTGGGCATTATAATGTTTGGTATGGGCCTGACATTGAATGCTAATGACTTTCGAATTGTCTTTAGCCGTCCTAAGGACATTATCATTGGTTGTCTGGCACAGTTTACGATAATGCCACTCTTGGCATGGATTTTAGCACAACTCTTTCAACTTGATGAAGCCTTAACTGTAGGCGTGATACTTGTGGGCTGTTGTCCTGGTGGTACTGCCTCAAATGTTATCACTTATTTGGCC
Organism: uncultured Bacteroidales bacterium; assembly: GCA_902779085.1. Taxonomy (GTDB): domain Bacteria; phylum Bacteroidota; class Bacteroidia; order Bacteroidales; family Bacteroidaceae; genus Bacteroides. The sequence continues at coordinate 31,306 of CACYZY010000011.1, forward strand.
AAAGGTGACCTTGCTCTTAGTGTAGGAATGACGGGTGTAAGTACACTACTTGCTCCAGTCTTGACACCTTTATTGGTTTGGCTGACAGCAGGAAAAGCAGTCGCTGTGGATGTGACAGGTATGCTTTTTAGTATTCTTTGGGTAGTTATATTGCCTATCGTTGCAGGTCTTATAGTGAAGCAATTCTGGCCTCGTCAAACTTCCGAAGCTACTGCTTATCTTCCTGCCATCTCATCGATAGCTATTTGTGCCATAGTACTGATTGTAATAGCTGCAAATGCAGGGAAACTGATGTCTGGTGGGTTGATTATTATTTTTGTAGTGATGCTTCACAATATGTGTGGACTATCTATTGGCTACGGAATAGGTAGCATGTTGCACCTCTCTGATGCCAAACGACGTGCCATCAGTATTGAAGTGGGCATGCAGAACTCTGGATTAGCATCTAGTCTTGCCACTCTTCATTTTGCTGCATATCCCATGGCTACCATTCCTGGTGCAGTATTCAGCGTCTGGCACAATATCAGTGGAGCCCTTGTTGCTCGCATGTTTGCCAAGCTCAATGCAGAGGATAATTAAGACAAATTCTTTTTGTTTTTTAAAGTAAAAAGCCTATTTTTGTAAAGCATCTGTTTAAACATTAATAAGATAATATGTACAGCTTAAATTATATAGTAACTACCAGTACGTGTGACAGTGGAGGACGGCTGAAACTTTATTCTGCCCTGCAAATGATGCAAGACTGCTCTGAGATGTGGATTGACTCAGAACCTGGTGTGAAACAGTTTTTTACTGAGCAGAATATGACGCAACTCTTGGCCACCCGTCAGGTGGAAATTATTCGAGTGCCAGAATTCAAAGAGAAACTAACAGTGACGACCTCCGTCTATGGTATGAAGCCCATGTTCGGCTTTCGAAACACGTTCATCTATGATGAAGGGGGTAAACCTTGCTACAAGACTTGGAGCATGGGTGTATTCGTGGATAAATCCTCAGGGAAGCTTAAGCATGTGGATGATTCCACCATTGCCTCGATGAATATAGAGCCTCAGTTGGAGATGAACTACAAAGACCGTCGCGTCATTCTACCCAAAGAAGGTGGTATGGTGATGGAACCTGTGAAAGTGCTTCGTGCTGACATCGATTACAACAAACACTTGAATAATGCCAACTATGTCCGCATGGCCATGGAGTTGTTGCCTGAGGGCTTCAATGTGAAAGGTTTGCGTGTAGAATACCGCATAGCAGCCAAACTTGGTGATGTGCTTACTCCAACTATCTATAAAACGGATGCAAGCATCAAAGTAGCTCTTTCAATAGGTGGTGAGGTTAGTGCTATTATTGAGTTCTGTGATTAATTATGTTTTTCCCCTTTTTAAAAAGCATTTTTTTGTATAGACTAAGTCTTTATACCATGAAAAAAGTATTATTATCCTTGTTGGCTATAGCAATGACAATGCCGATGTTTAGCCAGTCGAATGTGATTAATGCACAAATTACAGAAAAAGGATTCCAAAATCCTGTGATTCCAGGTTATTACCCTGACCCCAGTGTATGCAGGGTAGGAGATGATTTCTATCTTGTATGTAGCTCGTTCCAGTTTTTCCCAGGAGTGCCTGTTTTCCATAGCAAAGACCTGATTCACTGGGAACAGATAGGCAATGTGCTCGATCGTCCTTCTCAAGTGGATTTGAGCCGTGGTGGTGCCAGCAGTGGTATCTTTGCACCCACTATCCGCTATCATGAGGGCAAGTTCTACATGATAACCACCAATATTAACGTAATGTTCGGAGGTGGAGCAGGCAACTTCATTGTTACAGCTGATAACCCAGCTGGTCCTTGGAGTGATCCTGTGTTCATCCCTGGCGTGATGGGCATTGACCCATCTCTATATTGGGAAGATGGTAAACTGTATATTTGCTGGAGTGCCATGAACAACATCGCTTTAGCAGAACTCGATCCACAGTCTTTCCAGATGGTAGGGAAGGCTCGTAGTATTTGGGATGGTGATGGTGATAGTAGCCCTGAGGGTCCTCATATTTATAAAAAAGACGGTTATTACTATCTGCTCATTGCTGAGGGTGGCACAGAAATGGGTCACAAGGTGAACATTGCCCGTAGTCGTAATATTGAAGGTCCTTATACAAGCAACCCATCAAATCCAATTTTGACGCAGAAACGTAGGGATTCTGTCTCAAGTGTTTTGCAAGGTACTGGTCATCCTGATTTGATTCAAGCAGCAGATGGTTCTTGGTGGATTGTCTATTTGGGCTTCCGTGATACTGTAGGTAAAATGCATCACCTGTTAGGTCGTGAAACTTGCCTTGCTCCTGTACGTTGGGATGATGAAGCATGGCCTGTAGTCAATGGTAAAGGTTGGGTAGATATTGATATGAGTCATGTTAAAACATTACCTCAAGTACTTATGCCACAAGCTACTAATTATGTAGACTTCAAGCAGGGGAAGAAGCTGGGATTTGAGTGGATTTATACTAATAATCCAGTACAGGAGAACTATACATATGCCAACAATCAGTTGCTGTTGAAGGCAACTCCTATTAAGTTGGATGATCCCAATCGTACACCTACCTTTGTAGCTCGTCGTCAGACTGATGTGAACTGTACGGTAACAACCAGTATGTCACTGATGGATGCCAAATCTGGTGATCGTGCAGGCTTAACGGTATATATGGATAATAAAGGCCACTATGATGTAGCTATCGTGGGTACAGCTGATGGAGGTCAAGAGATAGAGTTGAGCTATCGTTTGGGCGAGTTGAAGCATATTGCGAAAACCGTTAAGTTTAACACGAAGAGAGCTGTACAGTTCAAGATAGATGTGACCAACAGTCATTATGCTTTCTCTTATAGTACTGATGGTAAGACATTCCAACCATTGGGCAAGATGGATAGCTATTTCCTTTCTACAGAAACGCTCGGTGGATTTACAGGTATGTTGTTTGGTTGGTTTGCTGAGGGTGATAAGGGTACCAAAGCTGTGGCTGCTATAGATTGGTTTGACTATAAGTCAGGTGCACCTTATGTAGCAGTTCCAGCTTATCCTACTGAGTAACTATAGTCTTCTGATAATAAAGAAGGGGACACCTCTAAAGTGTCCCCTTCTTCAATTAATGTATGGTAACAATTACTTCTTCACGAATCCTCGTGCATTTAGGAAGTCTGCACTTGCCTTGATACGGTCAAACTGAACGCCACTGCGAGTATCCTCAATCTCTACGAAGAAATACTTGTGGTTGTGGCTGTAGAATGCGTCGAAAATCTTCTCGAAGTTCATCATACCGCTGTCACCCAAGATCAGACGATCCTTAATGTGAAGCATTTGGATGCGGTCAGCATACTTGTTGATCCACTCTACAGGATCCTGACCACCCATAACAGTCCAGTAAACGTCGAGCTCGAAGATTACCTTACTTGGATCGGTGCTCTCAATAAAGATTTCCTCGACAGTCTTAGGCATAGGCTGACCTTCTTCTGGACGGAACCCACGGATTGCGAAGCTGATAGGCTCTGTGCCACCAGGAACCAATTTGTTAAATTCGTAGTTGTGGTTGTGATAACCAAACTGGATACCTGCCTGCTTGGTGATGTCACCAGCAGCGTTGAATACTTCGCCCACGAACTGAGCATCTTCGGCACTTTTGCAATTAGGTAAACCAGGTTGTACCATATACTGCAGACCCAAAACCTTGTGGTCTTCGGAAGCCTTCTTCCAGAAATCTTTGATTTCCTCGAAGTTGTCCTTTGAATATTCGCGCACTGGTGGGTTGAGATGTGAGCTTACGATCTCAATACCTGCATCGTCAGCCATCTTCTTGAAATCAGCCATTCCTACTTCACCAATCTTACCATCACGGTAGCCAGCCAGCTCAATATAGCTGTAGCCACTTTCCTTGATACGCTTCAAACCTTCTGCCACACCGTTAGCTGACAACTCAGGACCCAGTGAATAGATCTGCAAACCCAGAGGACCACCACCCTTAGGAGCAGCTTCAGCCTTTGCACAGTTGCTGAACAGAGCACCTAATGTCAGTAATGATGCTCCCTTCAAAAATTCTCTTCTATTTGCCATAATACAAAAAATAAATAGGTTTATAAAACTTCGTTATCTCAATACATGCTTGATTCTGTCTAGTTGCCCATCGCATGGAGCAGGTTGTATGCCTAACAAACGACATATCAATGGATAGATATCTACATTCTCAAACTGACGGGCTATGTAGCCTTGTTTGAAAGCAGGGCCAACGGCACGGAAGATGGCATGCATATATGGATCGGTAGGATCGTAGCCGTGTGCTCCTAAACCACCACGTGGAATATTTCTGAATTCCCAACCCATATCAGGTGCTACTACAATGTCTCCTATGCGATTACTTGTCCCATAATGCAAATATGCAGGTATCTCTTCTTTTTTCCATACAGATAGGTGGGGAATACCCTTCAGTGTATTATAGATTGTCTCTCGATATTCCGGTTTGCTAAAGATAGAAGTGGGAATGCTAATTATCATCTTGTCAAACCATTCTGCTTTCAGATACTCATCAGGATTGATAACCCTACTTGGATCCTCCAACGCCATTCCGTGATCGGCCACAACGATGAAGTTGACTTTGTTTGCTATAGACAACTTGCGTATGCCGTTATACAACAATCCCACAGCGTCATCTGCTTTCTTAATAGCTGCACGAGTTTGTTCGCTAACAGGCCCAAATGTATGTTCAGTATGGTCAGGTTCATCAAAATACACCATAATGAAATGGGGACGTTCAGCCTCAGGGAGTTGCAAGTACTCCAATGCCTTCTGCACCCGTTCTTCGTATGATATCAATGGTTTTCCATAGTCGTACCAGTAGGAAGCGTGGCTATTGTCGTCATCTAGGTCGCTTCCCACCCAGTAAATGGTTGCTGCTTTCACTCCTTGTCGCTCAGCCGTACGCCAAATAGGTTCCCCTCCAAAGAAACGTGGGTCTTTGCCAGTTTCTTTGCTACTTGATGCATAGAGAAGTTTTAGGTCGGGGTCCCAGAATGAATTATTCACTATGCCATGATGATCCGGATAGAGCCCTGTAGCCATCGCATAGTGGTTTGGGAAGGTGGAAGCAGGATAGGAGGGTTGCATATCTGACTGTACTCCATCCTTAGCCAGTTTGTCCATTGTTGGAGTGTTGTATAGGATAGGAAAATCCCAACGAAAACCATCACAGGAAACTATGACAATGTAGGTATCTTGAGCTTTGACAACTAAAACTAACAAACATATTGTCAGTGTAGTTAAATATCTTTTCATAAAGTACTAGATTAGCTATCTAATTCTGGGTTGTTTAATGTTCGGCTCCTTCAAAAAGCCCTTTTTGCCACCTGCACGTAGCACCAAATCTTCAAATAATTTTACCCACTGTTTATCACCTTGTTGGGCAAAATACTCAGGGTGCCACTGTACGGCCATCACATTGTATTTGGGGAATCCCTCAATGGCTTCCACCACACCATCTGGAGCAGTAGCTACCACCTTGAAATCTGGTGCTACATCTTTCACTGCCTGATGATGGAATGAGTTAACTGCCAATTGTTCCTGTTGCATGATTTCATACAGGTGTGAATTTTCCACTACATTCACATGGTGTACTGGTTCGGTACCACCAAAACGTTGACTATGTTGCACTGCTGGTCTGTTTGGATATTGAGAAGGGATGTCCTGATAGAGGGTACCTCCAAAAGTTACATTAGTAAGTTGTTCGCCACGACAAATGCTTAATACAGCTTTGCTCAACTTTACGGCTGATTGCAATAGCCACATGTCGCTTTTGTCGCGAGGGACATTCACACCGCCTAAGGCACCAGCAGGTTCTTCACCATAGAAAAAGGGATGTACGTCTTCGCCACCAGACAAAATAAGGCCATCCACACGCTCAATTGCCTCAGCAGCTGATAGAGAGTCTTTTGCAAGAGGTAATAAAACTGGTATGCCTCCAGCATTCAACACTGCATCAATGTATGTAAAACGTACACTGGCGGTATTTTCACTTGCACTATAACCAGTACTTATGCCAATCATGGGTTTTTGAGCCATCACTCCGATGCTGGCCATGACCAGTATTATACTCCAAAATAGTTTCTTCATTATAGTCTATTTTATTTACTTTGCAAATATAAGCATTCCTTTCGTGTTTCGAACACAATCTTCTTAGAAAACTTTGCTTTTTTTCACGCTTATTTGTACTTTTGTCAAATAGATAAATAAAAACTGATTCATGGGAAAGAAAATCGTTACTATGGGTGAGATTATGCTCAGGCTTTCTACACCTGGCAATACCCGTTTTGTTCAATCGGATGCCTTCGATGTTGTATATGGAGGTGGTGAGGCCAATGTAGCCGTTAGCTGTGCCAATTATGGCCACGATGCTTATTTCGTGACCAAGCTACCCCAGCATGAGATTGGACAGGCAGCTATCAATTCATTGCGTAAGTTTGGTGTTAAGACTGACTATATAGCTCGTGGCGGCAACCGTGTGGGCATCTATTATCTTGAAACAGGTGCTTCCATGCGCCCTAGTAAGGTAATATATGATCGTGCTCATTCAGCTATAGCTGAGGCCGACCCTACTGATTTTGACTTCGATTACATCATGAGAGGTGCCGATTGGTTCCATTGGTCAGGTATCACCCCTGCCATCAGCGATAAAGCTGCTCTGTTGGTGAAGCTGGCTTGCGAAGCAGCTAAACGCAACAACGTAGCAGTTTCCTGTGACCTGAATTTCCGCAAGAAACTATGGACAAAGGAGAAAGCGCAGAATGTGATGAAACCCCTGATGCAATATGTGGATGTGTGTATTGGCAACGAAGAAGATGCCGAACTTTGCTTGGGTTTCAAACCACAGGCTGATGTGACAGGTGGAAAGACTGATGCTGCTGGTTATAAAGGTATCTTTGAGGCTATGGCGAAGGAATTTGGTTTCCAATATGTGGCTTCAACTTTGCGAGAGTCGTTCTCGGCTACGCATAATGGCTGGAAGGCAATGATCTATAATGGTAAGGAATTCTACGAGTCAAAACGCTATGACATTAACCCCATCATCGATCGTGTAGGAGGTGGTGACTCGTTCTCTGGAGGCTTGATTCATGGTTTGCTCACCAAACCTACACAGGATGAGGCTCTTGAGTTTGCTGTAGCAGCTTCGGCGTTGAAGCACACCATTCCTGGTGATGTGAATATGGTAAGTTTAGCTGAGGTAGAGGCTCTTGCTGGGGGTGATGCTTCTGGCAGAGTGCAACGGTAAATCACGTTATCTTTATAATAAGACTAACAATATGAACTATAATATGAAGAGAGCTTTATTTTTCTTATTGGCATTGATTGTAGTCGGTGGCCAGTGGTCAGTGGTTAATGGTCGTGAAGTGACATCTTTGAACCAAGAGTGGCAATTCAGAAAGGGAACGTTTGGCGTTTGGGGCGTCTATCCTAATATTTTTGTGCCGAAGGGTGAGAAGGTAGTAAACCTGCCTCATACCTATAATGACGAGGACTTTATGAACGATGGAGGTTACTATCGTGGTGAAGGCTCGTATATGAAAGAGATTGATGTGCCAGAGAGCTGGAAAGGCAAGCGCATCTTTGTTAAGTTCGAGGGAGCCGGTTCTGTAGCCAATGTGCAGGTAAACTGGGTGCAGGTGGGTGAGCATAAAGGAGCCTACAATGCCTTTACCTTCGAGCTGACCGACTATCTTACCTATGGTCAGAAGAATTATCTATTGGTTACATGCGACAACAGTCACCGTTTTGATGTGGCTACCCTCAGTGGCGACTTCAATGTTTATGGTGGTCTGTATCGCGATGCGTGGCTCATCATTACCGATGATGTAGCCATCTCTCCCCTCTATTTCGGTTCTGACGGCTTACAGGTAACGCAGAAATTGCTGACGGCCGATCATGGAGAAGTAAGTGCGGAGATTCGTCTTACCAGTAAAACGGGCTACCAGGATTGTGAAGTTGAGTTCCAGTTGGTAGATGCTAATGGTCAAGTAGTGATTAGCAAAACAAGTAACATCATCAACAACGATAAAGTGACCATCAATGCTGGTGTCAACAATCCTCATCTTTGGGATGGTATGGCTGACCCATATTTATATAAAGTAGTTGCCATCCTGAAGAAAGGAGGTAAGGAGATAGACCGTGTAGAAGACCAGTTTGGTTTCCGCAATTTCTTTGTAGATGAGAATAAGGGTTTCTTCCTGAACGGCAAACACCTCAAGTTGCGTGGTGTATCTCGTCATCAGGATTGGGCAGGCATCGCTTCTGCTTTGACGAAGGAGAACCACATTACCGACTTGAACATCATTCAGGAGATGGGCGTTAATGCTCTTCGCTTGGCTCATTACCCACAGGCTCATTTCATGTTTGAGGAGGCCGACCGTCGTGGTTTCGTGGTGTGGGAAGAGATTCCTTTCATCACGGGCTATAATGCTTATAAGGGGTTTGAAGACAACTTGCGTTTGCAGCTCAAGGAAATGATTATCCAGAACTACAACCACCCAAGTATCATGTTCTGGGGTATCTTTAACGAGGTAGCTGGTGGCCACAATGCTATAGCTGCAGAACTGAGTGACATAGCTCATCAGCTTGACCCTGTACGCCTCACAACATCAGCTACCTGCTTTGAAGGCGACTTCAATTTCATTACTGATGTGATGGGGTGGAATAAGTACTTTGGTTGGTACGATGGTAAGATAGGCGATTTTGCGGCCTTCTTCGATAATTGGCACCAGACTTATCCCAACGCCAAGATTTCCATCAGCGAATATGGAGCAGGAGCCAGCATCAACCAGCATGTTGGCAAGTTCGATGAAGACAATAAGGAATACAACAATCCTCGTGGCAAACTCCATCCTGAAGAGAAGCAAACCGTTTCTCACATGAAGCACATCAAGATGATTACGGAGCGTGATTATATCTGGGGCTCATACGTATGGAATATGTTCGACTTTGCTTCTTCCATGCGTACTGAGGGTGATACCAACAACATCAACGACAAGGGGTTGGTGACACACAATCGTCAGACTCGTAAAGATGCTTTCTACCTATACAAAGCCAACTGGAACAAGGCTGAGCAGACAGTACATCTCTGTTCTAAGCGCTACGTTGACAGAAAAGAGGATGTGACAGACATCATTGTGTTCACAACAGCTCCAAATGTGAAACTCTATATCAATGGCAAGCTGGTGGGCACCCAGAAGACAGATGCATATGCTACCGTAGTATGGGAAAATGTGAAACTGAACAAGGGTGTTAACCAAGTAGAGGTACGTACGGCTCATGGTAACGACTCGGCAGAATGGAATGTACAATAACAATTAATTAAGATATGGCCAATTTATTTGATATTAAAGATAAAGTTGTTGTCATCACTGGTGGTACTGGTATTTTGGGACATGCAATTTCATTCTATTTGGCAGAGCAAGAAGCCAAGGTGGTGATTATGGGTCGAAAAACTGATGTGGGCAATGCAATGGTGACCGAAATCAAGGCAAAGGGTGGTGAGGCAATGTATCTCACTACCGATGTGTTGAATCGTGAACTACTGGAGCAGAATCTGGTAGATATCATGTCTGCTTACGGTAGAGTAGATGCTCTGTTGAATGCTGCTGGTGGTAACCTCTCTGGTGCTACGATTGCTCCCGATAAAACATTCTTCGACTTGAATCCAGATGATTTCCAGAAGGTGCTTAACCTGAACCTGATGGGTACTGTTCTACCAACGCAGGTGTTCCTGCAACAGATGGCGAAGCAAGGCAAAGGCTCTATCGTCAACTTCTCGTCCATGTCAGCTTTCCGCCCTTTGACGCGTGTGGCAGGCTATGGCGTGGCAAAGGCTGGTGTTAGCAACTTTACAGCTTATATGGCAACAGAGGTAGCTAAGAAGTTCAGTACGGCTATTCGTGTCAATGCTATTGCCCCTGGCTTCTTCCTGACTGAGCAGAACCGTAGTTTGCTGACTAACCCCGACGGTTCTTGGACGCAACGCGGACAGGACATTATCCACCAGACGCCAATGGGACGTATGGGTGAGCCGGAAGAACTGTGTGGCACCATCCACTATCTTATCAGCGATGCTTCTCAGTTTGTTACAGGCACCGTTGCCATTGTCGATGGTGGCTTTAATGTGTTTACAATTTAATATTCAATAACTATGGTTTTGTGTGAACAAACATTCCGTTGGTATGGGCCCAACGACCCAGTGAGCTTGTTGGACATCAAGCAAGCTGGCGCAACAGGTATTGTTACTGCTCTTCACCACATCCCCAATGGCCAAGCGTGGACGGTAGAGGAAATTATGAAGCGCAAGCTGATGATTGAAGAGGTAGGCTTGAAATGGTCGGTAGTGGAGAGTGTGCCCGTGCACGAGCACATCAAGACGCAGACAGGCGATTACCAACGTTATATAGATAATTATAAGGAGAGTCTTCGAAACTTAGGCTGGTGCGGCATTAAGGTGGTGACCTACAACTTCATGCCTGTGCTCGATTGGACACGTACCGACTTGGCCTACGAGATGCCTGATGGTAGTCGTGCCCTTCGTTTTGAGCGTGCCGCTTTCATTGCGTTCGATTTGTTCTTGCTGAAGCGACCAGGTGCCGAAAAAGAATATACGGAAGAGGAGAAAGAAAAGGCAAAGGCTCGTTTCGAACAAATGACGGACGAAGAGAAACAACGTTTAGTCCGTAACATGATAGCCGGATTGCCTGGATCAGAAGAGAGCTTTACATTGGAGCAGTTCCAACAAGAGTTAGACAGATATAAAGACATCACTCCTGAACGCTTACGTGCTAATCTTGTCTATTTCTTGCAAGAGGTTACGCCCGTGGCCGAAGAAGCAGGAGTAAAGTTGGTGATACATCCCGATGATCCTCCTTGTTCCATCTTGGGTTTACCTCGCATCATGAGTAATGCTACCGATTTCCAAACACTCGTTGATGCCGTGCCTTCACCAGCCAATGGCCTATGCTTGTGTTGTGGCTCATTGGGTGTGAGTGCCGATAATGACTTGCCTGCTATGATGCGTCGCTTTGCTGACCGCATCCACTTCGTCCACCTGCGTAGTACCAAGCGTGATGTAGAAGGCAATTTCTATGAAGCCAACCATTTGGAGGGCGATGTGCCGATGGTGGAGGTGATGAAGGCATTCTTGGAGATACAGCAAAAGCGAGGTGAGAGCATCGCCATGCGCCCCGATCATGGTCATCAGATGGCAGATGATTTGCGCAAACAAACCAATCCAGGCTATTCGCTCATTGGTCGTCTGCGTGGTTTGGCAGAGTTACGAGGACTTGAACTGGGTATTGCCCAAGGGATGAAAGATGTTTCTTAGTCCAATTTCGTCACGACTCGGTATTTCTCAAGCAAGCTTGGCTCTGCCTTCGTTTATACATAATTACCCATTATCCATTAAATAATATGGCAAAGTTTGATAAATTAGTAGTAATGCAAAAGATAGGTGCCACTAAGATGGTGCCAGTATTCTATCACAAAGACGTTGAGATTACCAAACAGGTAGTCAAAGCCTGCTATGACGGAGGTGTTCGTGCATTCGAATTCACTAATCGTGGTGATTTCGCTCACGAGGTATTTGCAGAAGTAAGGAAATTCACTTGGATAGAATGTCCCGAGTTGGCATTGGGTGTGGGCTCAGTGGTTGATGCTCCTACGGCATCACTCTTTATTCAGATGGGAGCCGATTTCGTGGTAGGCCCGTTGTTCAACCCCGATGTGGCGAAGGTCTGCAACCGTCGTGGTGTGCCTTATACACCAGGTTGTGGCAGTGTCAGTGAGGTGGGCTTTGCTCAGGAAGCAGGTTGCGACCTCATCAAGGTATTCCCTGGCGACGTACTGGGACCTAAGTTCGTGAAAGGCTTGTTAGCACCTATGCCTTGGAGCAAACTCATGGTGACAGGTGGAGTTGAACCTACCGAAGAAAATCTCTCTGGATGGTTCAAGACTGGAGTCTTCTGTGTGGGTATGGGCTCCAAACTCTTCCCCAAAGACAAGATAGAAGCCAAGGATTGGCAGTATATCACTAACAAGTGTCGTGAAGCCTTGAATGTTATCGAGAAATAAAGTCGAAATGAATGTGTGTAGCCGGCATGACTGCTTGCATTCAGCTGTCGGCATATTCATGATACTCTCGATCTCTTTTAGGAGTGGAACTAAATTTAATTCAGCGTTATCCATTAAATCTGCCAATAGCCAATAATATGAAACCCTTTTTAGATAAAAACTTTCTGCTGGAGAGTGAGACAGCCAAACAGTTGTATCACGAACATGCGGCCAAACTGCCCATCATCGACTACCACTGCCACCTCAATCCCAAAGAAGTGGCAGAAGACCATCGTTTTCGTTCCATCACCGAATTGTGGCTAGGTGGCGACCACTATAAGTGGCGTGCCTTGCGTGCCAATGGGGTAGATGAGTATTACATCACGGGTGGTGCCTCCGACTGGGAGAAGTTTCAGAAATGGGCAGAGACTATTCCCTATGCTTTCCGCAATCCGCTCTATCATTGGACGCATTTGGAACTTCGTACGGCTTTTGGTATTCAGAAGTTGCTCAATCCTGATACGGCTAAGGAAATCTACGACGAGTGTAATGAGAAGTTACAACAACCCGAGTTCTCTGTTCGTAGTCTCATGAAGCGCTATCATGTTGAGGTGGTATGCACTACCGACGACCCTGTTGACTCCTTGCAGTATCACGAGCAAATCAAGGATAGTGGTTTCGAGATAAAAGTGCTACCCACTTGGCGTCCAGACAAGGCAATGGCCATTGATAATCCTAAGACCTATCGTGCCTATATCGAGCAACTATCTAAGGTTAGTGGTGTAGATATCTATAACTACAGCGATTTGCTTGAGGCCCTTTACCTGCGTCATCTCTATTTTGCCCAACATGGTTGCAAATTGTCCGATCATGGCATCGACTGCTTCTATGCCGAGCCAGTGACAGAAGACGAGATGCAGGCCATTTTCGTCAAGGTCATGACAGGTGATGAAGCCACCGAGGCGGAAAAACTGAAATTCAAGTCGGGCTTACTAACCTATTTTGCTGAGCTCGATGCTGATACACAGTGGGTACAACAGTTCCATTTTGGTCCGTTGCGCAACAACAACACCAAGATGTTCCAGCTGTTAGGTCCTGATGCAGGTTTTGACTCTATGGGTGAGTTCACTACCGCCAAGAGTATGGCACAGTTCTTCGACCACCTTAATACCGAAGGATGCCTGCCTAAGACTATTGTCTATAACCTCAACCCCAATGCCAATGCTATGGTGGCCACCATGATAGGCAACTTCCAGGATGGTAGTGTGCCAGGCAAGATGCAGTGGGGTAGTGGGTGGTGGTTCCTCGACCAGAAAGACGGCATAGAAAACCAACTCAATATGCTCTCTTTGCAAGGTTTGCTGAGCCGTTTTGTAGGCATGCTCACCGACAGTCGTTCGTTCCTTTCTTATCCACGCCACGAGTATTTCCGCAGGATATTGTGCAACCTTGTAGGACGTGATGTAGAGAATGGCGAATTGCCTGCAGAAGAGATGCCACGCATCTGTCAGATGATTGAAGATATTTGTTATTATAATGCGAAACACTACTTTAATTTTTGAGTTATGAAAAGGTTTTTGGTATCAATTGCATGTATGGCAGGAGTGGCTTTGCTCATAGGTTGTGGCACCACTGCCAACAGTGCTGAGGCGACTGCAGAACAAGCAGCTAAGGTAAAACAAGCGATAGCTGACAGAAATTTTAAGATAGATGTCAACTTTATGTATCCACTAAGAGGGTCTTCAAGGAATCTTACTCCTGACTATTCTTTGGAGGTTAGAAATGACTCGCTTTTTTCACATCTTCCCTATATGGGTGAGGCCCGCAATCTTCCTTATGGTGGAGGTGTTGGCTTGATTTTCGATGAGCATATTACAAGTTATGCACAACAGCAACAGAGGAATAACGAGTATCTCCTTGAGATAGGCGTAAAAAATCCAGAAGATAGTTTTGTCTATACCATCAGGGTGTTTGATAATGGCAAGGCGTCTGTTGACGTCAGGTCTCGACTGCGTGATCCCATCTCTTATTCAGGAGAGTTGAGCTTCTGAATACAGTAGAAACACAAAAGGGACGTTTCTTCTTGAAATATAGTCCATCGCTTAACTTCTATTTCGGGCGCTGAAGGTTTTCTTTCGGCACCCACCATTTCATGTGGTTCTCTAACTTCACCAGCACTTTGTTGCCCTGTACCTTCACGACCGTAACCTGCATGTCTTTGTCTAGATAGGTAGCATAGCCGAATTTGAAGAAGGTACTGAACATGTCGAAGTTATCGTTGTTGATATACTCTCTTAGTTTGTCCAATGTCTCAGGCACCACAGTCCCGTAGCAGTCCTCTGTTATCGTTACCTGCTGACCAGGCTGTATTGTGTCTTCTGCCCAACCCGTTATGGTCATGACCGCCATCATCATTATTATGACTATCTTCTTCATGTTGCAAATATAACGATTAAATTCTTTCATAAATTCAAAGCCTCCACTTTATTAGTTGTTCTTTTGTTTAGTTGATTTCATCCTATTTCCTCGCGACTCGGCAGAGCTCATGCTAGCTTGGCTCTGCGCTCGCTGCTCCGAAAAGTGTTTTGTACTCTTCCACAGACTACATCGGGCTGTGGTTCCCGCATCTTGGTTGGAATTAGTCAGCTGCGATGAATTACATCGGGTCACTGCCTCCCGTTTTGTGTTGATCAATTGTGCAATTTATCCTGAGGGTGGTGCTCCTCATCTGCTTGGCCTTCGCAGAATCGCAGCTACCGTTGCCTTTCGTCTGATTGCTGATACAAAGATACAACACGCGATACCCCCTTTGCAAATTATTTGCCCCCTTGTCCCAGGTTTTTTTGAAATGTTAAAATGTAAAATTTTAACTAGTAATTGTGTAAAGTGTTTTGTTTCAAGTATTTATGTTTGTATAAAACGGCATTATTATCCCTTCCTTAATGTACTTAATGGCCTTTTATAGGAGATTTAAAGGGATTTGGAGAGGATATAAAGGGGGAGAGCCTACTGGAGAACTAATCTCTTGTCGTCACCGTCGGTTTGAGCGATTTGAGGGCTGGAAGTAGATCCTTGGGTGAACAAATCTCTTGTTGGCACCCGATGAGTTATTCAGTGACTTTTGATGCCTCGCTTGTCGGCATCCCCCAAATACACTGCAGAGTGAATGTTACTTTCCCGACTAACAGACTAACAAACTAACAAATGCAAAATCAACATTGCATAACATAACATTTATCGTTATATTTATATATTAATATTATATGCATAATATTAATATATAAATATAAACTTGCCTCTTAGGTTTTCGATAGTGATATGAGAAAACCAAATGTTAGTTTGTTAGTTTGTTAGTTTGACTGTAGAAATGTAATATAGTCATGATAACAGACTAACATTTGAGCTTTGATAGAGATAATATAGAACTCTCCTTGATAGGACTATATCCCAAAGTACTCTCTATACCTGTCATACAGATGACCTGCCTGCTGGTAGGCAGACTGAGGACTCATGAAGTGGGAGAACTCAAAGGTGATGGCCTTGTCGTAACCACAACGCTTGGCTGCTTCTAGCTTTAGACGGAGCTTATCGAACTTGATAGGAAAGAACTTGATTGGCATATCACGGTCAAAGCTCTCGGCGTTGGTCCAACATTGCATACCATATCTATCTGCCAGTTTTTTGTTGACAGTAAAGAATGCGTCCAGCTCATTGTAGTCGATGTGGCCGTCTTGGAAAGCACAGGCATCTACCACCTCATGTATGCCGTCGAATATCTCATCCCATTCACGCTCATGCTGTTCTACTGACACGGCATCCTCTTTGGTCAAAGCGTTCCCTGCTGCCTCTACGGCTTTCTTGCCATCTATCCAGGGGGAGATGAAAGTGGGCAAGCCTCCTGATACATCCTTACACTGTTTGCCCATGTTATAGAAGGTTTGTACGGCACCTTTGGTGTTTCGTGAGATTTCAGTGCTGATATACCATCCTCCAAAACTCTTGTGGCGGGTGCCGTATTCGTTCCAAACCTCCTCAATTACATATTTGTTTCGCTCCACCTCTAATGTCATGTCGCCAGTATCCCAGTAATGACCACTGTCATACAGACCAAAGTAGAAGTGCATGTCATATTTATCGGCTAACCGCAAGAATAGTTCCAATATATCCATGGAAGGCATGTAGCAACCTTGGCTCATCAGGTATTTGGAGGGGTAGGTGATGAACTTGCGATATCCAGAGCGTATCATGATAACAGTGTCAATACCTATCGCTTTCATGTGTTGGAAGTCGCGTTCCCATTCCCTTGCTCCCCAGTTCTGGTGGGGTATGTCATGAGATATCTCATCGAGAAATGTGCCTGTAATTTTCAGCGCATTGTTGCTGACTAATAAATGACTACCTTCTAGTGATGTCTTTTCATCTGAAGGATTTTGCTGACAACCATTGATGATGGCAGCTCCACCCACCATTGCTATATTTCTGATAAATTCCCTACGGTTGCTCATAATGATTCTTTATGATTAATATATACTACTTACTTCTTATCTTCCAGGTCTCCATAGGTTAGGGTCACCTTTCAGATATCGAGAAAATGGTTTCACCTCATTACTGATGAAAATGGTGGCACCTGTGGCTATCATCGGATCAAAAACATCGGCAGGTTTGTCATCGTGCTTCATGTCTCGGAAGTGGCCTGCATAGCCTTTGCCACTAATATCCATTGCTACACGACATACTTGCAACGTCTGTTTCAGTGCCGTTGGCAATAAAGCGTTGGCTTGGTTGGCAAAACGTAGTTCTACAGCAACAGGGCTCTGCTTAAGCCATGCTTGCAGCTTGCTCATGGCACTCATGGAATCCAAGTCAACCAGTGGCATGAACAATAATCCTTTGGTGTCAACTTGTTCGGTGAGCCCTCCAAGAATGACCATCTTCTCTGCTCCCAATGAATGAACCACTTCGGCAATCTTGTCGATATTTGCAGACGAATTCTTGATGAGCAATAGGATTTTGCTCTGAGCAAAGGCAATGGCATCAGATAAGGTTGGCACTACCTTGTCGGTATATGGATCACTTCCGCTTTTGCGGTATGCATATCTTCTCAGTTCCTTCAATGTTAGGTCTTTCACATATACAGGTCTGCCTTCTACATACATTACACGGTTCAACGAATCATCTTTCATCAATACCAATTCATCATCTTTGGTCAACTGCAAGTCGATAGGAACGATGGCAGCATCCTTCTCCACTGCCTTCTCGATGGAACGAAGCGAGTTCTCTACCGTTCCATGCCAATCGCCCATATCGGCAGCCAGAAGAACATCCTTATTATCCTTATCTTTCAGCTTGTAGCTCAAACTGATGCCTTTGCGCTGAGAGAACAGCCAGTCGCGTATAGCCTCTATACTATAGGTGGTGAGCCAAGAGCACATGTGATCGGGGGCTCCACGCATATCACTCAATGCCTTTGGCACCACATCACTTAGTACCAAGTAATTGATGTTGGCATGTTTAGCTAGCATTTCCTTCACTTTAAAATCAAGTTGAGCATCGGTAGATTGTGCACTGATGTAATCTTTAGTAACGGTAGCACCTTTGGTTTGCAGATACTCTGTGATGGCGTTCATGCCAGGATAAGCGCGCATATCGCCTTCAGCCACACTGATCCAGATATTCATCTTAGCCAACGGACCAGTCACTGTAGGTTCCCACTGACCAGAACATAAATAAGAAGCTGCAAACAGTTCGGGGTATTTGATGTTGAGGGCTATGCTTGCCATACATCCACCTGATTGGCCAGTGGTATAGATGCGATCGGCATCAATGGAATAATGTGCTTGTAAGTTGTTGATCAGACTGACAGTAGCATCAAGTGCAGGACTTGCCTCGCTCTTGTCGTTGGCAATAGTCGTTGCATATTGCGGAGCCAGGACGAAGCATGGGTGCTTTTGCTGCTCATAATCACTTGCCCATATAACAGCTCCCAGTCCTTGTGTCAGAGTGGCTGTCACTTCACGACCAGTAACACTGGCATCGTGCATGAACAGTACCAACGGATACTTCTTTGAGGGGTCATAGTCTTTGGGAACAAAAAGATTGTAAGGCAAGTCTATACCTGTGGTCTTGTCTTGGTAGCTGAGTTGCTTGAATTTTGCAATGGTCTCCTTGAACACGATTGAGTCGGGGATTGCCTTGTCATAACGGAAATAGGGTACCCAGCTACGGGTAGGCCCTCCACCTCTGCCTGCTTGCGGTGTACGAGGAGGTTGCGCCATAACTACGTTGGTAGAAATAAACCATAGTGCCATGAATGACACAACGAGTGCTTGAATACATTTCTTGCACATAGTAATTAAAGGTTGGAGTTTAATTTGAACTTAGTAAGGTTC
Organism: uncultured Bacteroidales bacterium; assembly: GCA_902779085.1. Classification (GTDB taxonomy): domain Bacteria; phylum Bacteroidota; class Bacteroidia; order Bacteroidales; family Bacteroidaceae; genus Bacteroides. The sequence goes on from CACYZY010000011.1 coordinate 49,801, forward strand.
AGGTCTCTACCAAGACCTTTGGGTTAGTATGATAAGCTTCTATATATCAATCTGTACAATGCCACCATAAGGTGTGAGTGAAAAGATGCTGAAGGCTTCGTCAAAAGAAACAATGCCAGCATAGACCTGGGCGCAGATGAGGACTCCTCCGTGGGCAAAGATTGCCACGTTTTTATAGGATTGCTGGCGTAACTCATCTAGAAACTTACTGACACGACGAAGTTGCATTTCAAACGACTCACCGTTTGGTGTAGGCAAGTGCAGGTAATCGTTGTACCAATCCTGGATGTAAGGGTCGGTGATGTCATCGTAACGTTGCATCTCCCAATCGCCCATGTTCATCTCTTTCAGGCGTTCGTCACGTTGGGCATCGGGATAGCCACAATAGGTGGCAAGTTTGACGGCTCTGGTGAGCGGACTGCAATAGACCTTGTCGAAAGGTGTGTGCGCTTCAAGGTTGGCCTTGACCAATGCGGCTTCATCTGGAAATGTGGCCTTTACAGGTACATCGGTATGTCCGTAGCAAGTGCCTTGTGGTACATCAACAGAGGTATGGCGGATGAGGGTAACTTTCATAATTATTGGCAATAATACAAGTCTATGGCTAAACAAGTGAGGAGGTAGGATAATTCACTGATGAGGAACAACGCTCCACAACAATCACCTGTATAGCCTTGGATGCGACGCTTCATCAACCACATGAGTAGGATGAAAACCACCACTGGTGCCAGTAATGCAGACCAAAAAGTTTTTGGCAGGAATATGACGGCAGGGATGGTACCTAACAGGGCTCCGATGAAAGCCTCTATGGCAGTCATGCGTTGGTATATAGTTTTGTTCTTGGCTTCCTCTTCTTTACGTGCATATGGTAAAATATTGATTATGTGAGATGATACAAACTTGCACCATACATCGCCAGTGAAAACTATGGCACATAAAAGCAACAAGGGTAGGGCACTCATTTGAGTGAGCAATAGAAAATAGATGATAAGTCCGATTACTCCATAAGTACCGATGTGCGAATCCTTCATAATCAAAAGAATACGTTCGTGCGTTTCGCCACCTCCCATGCCATCACAGAAATCAGCCAAGCCATCTTCATGTAAACAACCAGTGACTAATAGTCGGGAAACGATAGCTAATAACCACGCCATGCTTAATGGCATTACTTGGCTTGCCAACCAAAGTACGCCCACCATGATGCCACCTGTGAGCCACCCTGCCAATGGCCATAAAGGAACCACGTGCTTGAAGTGCTCAGTATCAACTTGCTTGATTCGCCAGAAAGGCAAACGGGTGAAAAACATCAATGTCGCTAATATCCTATCCATATTATTAAAAATATTTCGTGATGGAGGCTTTCTGGAAACTCTCCATCTCGTTGATCATTCTTACGGCAGAATCAACAATGGGGTAGGCACAGATGGCGCCCGTGCCTTCACCCAGTCGTAAACCAAGATTCAATAGCGGTTTGGCACCCATAGCGTCGAGTAGTAGTTTATGGCCCGACTCGTCACCACAGTGTCCGAATATGGCATAATCCTTTACCGCTGGGTATAATTGCATAGCTGCCAACATGCAGGCGGTCATGATAAAGCCATCAACTAATATAATAATATGGTCTTCAGCTGCTTGCAACATGGCACCGATGGCCATTACCATCTCATATCCTCCGAAATTGCTTATGATTTTTTTAGGTGATTTGCTTCCACTATAATTGTCTAATGCTTTTTGCAAGATTTGTAATTTGCGGTTCACACCTCGACTGTCGAGACCGCTACCAGCCCCTACGCACAGTGCTAGAGGTATGCTAGTAAAAAGGTGCATCCAGATGGAGGAGGGCGAAGTGTTACCAATACCCATTTCACCAAAACTCAGTATATTACTGCCTTCGTCCTCACAACGTTTCACCATCTCGGCGCCACGTTCTAAGCACAAGTTCATTTCTTCATCGGTCATTGCTGCTTCATACAGAAAATTGCGTGTACCCTTGCGTACCTTCATATTGATGATCCCTCGTTCGTAAGGCAGGTCGAAATTAACGCCAGCATCCACAATCTTTAATCCGAAACTGTGTTGGTGTGTCAAGAAATTCACGCCACCACCGCCGTGTGTGAAATGTATGGTCTGTTGCCAGGTCACTTCTTTGGGTGATACGCTTACTCCTTCGTCTGCAATGCCATGATCGGCACAGAAAATGATGTTCTGTGGATGGCGAAGCTGTGGACTGAGTGTTTGCTGAATCAACCCTATTTGTAGGGCCAGTTCCTCTAAGGTGCCTAATGATCCCTTAGGTTTGGTAAGGTTGTTTATCTTGTCAACCAAAGCGTCTTTAATGCCCAAATTCGGTGATTGTATATTAAATTCTTTCATAGTCAAATTATTTGATTTTCACTGGTATTCCGCTTACCATTAATATCACCTCGTCAGCTTGTGAAGATACGAATTGATTGAACCATCCTTGCAGGTCGGTGAAGCGACGCTGAATATTGTTAGGTGAGGTACCACCCATACCTATCTCGTTAGTTACAAAAATAAAGGTAGCATCCTGGTTAGTGAATTCCTTAAACTCCTGCTTCATGGCATTGAGTGTAGCATCCACTTCATCGTGAAGGTCGAAGAAATAATTATTGCACCACATGGTGATGCAGTCAATGAGAACCACACGCCCAGGTAGCTGGTGCTTGCTCAGTTCTTTTTCTTCTTCGATGTTGGTCCATTCTGAACCTCTACGCTCTTGGTGGTTCTGCACACGTTGGCGAAACTCATCGTCCCACACACGAGCGGTTGCCAGATAGACAGGGTTAGATGATAGACTCAGTGCTAGTTGCTCTGCGTAACTGCTTTTGCCAGAACGCGCTCCACCTGTTATCATGATGATTTTTTTCATTGATGTCTTTATTTCTGTTTTTACTCTGCGAATATACGTTTTTTTCGATAAAAATGTTTATCTTTGGCTAACAAAATTGAGTATAAACATGAGAAATGTCTCACAATTCCTGATTGCTGCTCCGGCTTCTGGGACAGGCAAGACCACTGTCAGTCGAGGGCTGATGGCTCTGCTTGTGCGTAATGGCTATCTTGTGCAACCGTATAAGTGTGGTCCCGACTATATTGATACGAAATTTCACGAGCGGGTTTGCAAGCGTCCATCTTATAATCTGGATTCCTTTATGTTATCTGAAAATCATATAATTGATTTATATAATTTGCATGCTCATGATGCTGATGTATGCGTAGTAGAGGGGATGATGGGCTTGTTTGACGGCTACGATCGTGACAGAGGCTCTTGTTCTGAGGTGGCAAGGATTTTACAATTACCTGTCATCTTAGTGGTGAATGCTCAGAGTGCTGCTTATTCGTTAACTGCTTTAATCAGTGGGTTCCTGCATTTCAAACGAGATGTCAAGATAGTTGGTGTGATATTCAACAATGTGAGTTCACAGAAACACAAGCAAATGTTGTGGAATGTATGTGAAGATTTGCATGTCCCTTGTTTTGGCTACATTCCCAAACGCCAGGAACTGATGCAACAATCGAGGTATTTAGGTCTAGATTTCAGTGAGATGAATGGTGATGATGGCTTGGCCGACTTGATAGAGGAGCATGTTGATTGGCGAGGTATCTTACAAGCTACGCAATGTGAAGTACCAACGATAGAGGTTCCTAAGAAGAATTTCCAACAGAATATGAAAATATGGGTGGCGCGCAATGATGATTCGTTTTCTTTTATCTATGCTGAGCACTTGGATTTGTTGTATAACATGGGAAATGTTACATTTTTCAATCCTGAAGATAACCAAGAGATTCCTGGTGATATAGATATACTCTATCTGCCTGGTGGCTATCCTGAAAAGCATGGGGATGCTTTAGTAGCAGCTAAGACTACAAGAGGTTCTATTAAGCAGTTTATAGAAAATGGTGGTAAAACGTTAGCTGAGTGCGGAGGTATGATATACCTTTCACAAGGCATTGTTGCCGATGACGACAATTACTATCCAATGGTTGGTGTATTGCCTTTTAAGATATCCATGCGCAAGCAAGACAGAAAGTTATCGTTGGGCTATCGTGTATTTGATTGGAAAGGAAAACGTTGTTGTGGACATGAGTTTCATTATACGCAATTTTTGCCTGATGAACCTGTGCCACCTTCTGAATTCAAGGTATTCGATGCGTTAAACAGACCTGTTATAACGCCTATTTTTAGATATAAGAATTTGATTTCCAGTTATACTCATCTTTATTGGGGTGAGTCGGGATTTGTGGATTTATTTGAATCATGAAGAAGATATATACTAAGACAGGAGATGAGGGAATGACCAGCCTAAGGGGTGGTGTGAGAGTACCTAAAGATGATATACGTATAGAGGCCAACGGCACCATCGATTTGCTAAATGCCCTAATCGGCAAGTTGCGAGTGATGCCTGGCATTAGTGATGACTGGAAACCCTATTTGCAGGATATCCAAAAAGAGCTGATGACGGTGATGAGTCATGTCGCCACACCAGAGGACAAGATCAATCCGCGTCTGTTACATGTGAACGAACTGACCGAGCGCATGGAGCTGAGAATGGACGAAGTGATGGCCAAGATAGAAGAACATGGTCACTTTATTGTGCCTACAGGTTCGATTGCATCTGCTGAGATACACATTGCCCGTACGATAGCACGACAAGCTGAGCGCAGACTATGGACAGTAAACAGAGATTATCCTATTGATTCGTCTGTGATGCGATTCATGAACAGACTGAGCGATTTCCTGTTCGTGATGACTAAAGAGCAATTGCAAAAAGAAGGAATTGCTCCAGAGGACTGGAAATAACCTATTTATTCGTCTATCTTATTGCCTTTATTTTTGCCGAAAAGTACAATAGCCACGATGGGGGCACCAATTAGAGCAGTAACAGAATTGACTGGCAATACTCCTTCATAGCTTGGCATACGAGCTACCAAATTGCAGAGCAATGCTAAAGCAGCTCCGGCCAATACGCAAGCCGGCAACAAAATCCGGTGGTCGGAGGTGCGAAACAGGGCTCTACATAAGTGAGGTACCGCTAATCCAAGAAACATGACAGGACCGCAATAAGCTGTGACGATTGCTGCTAAGATACCTGAACAACAGATGACCTGAGTGCGTGCCCACTTGATAGATAATCCCAAGCTACGGGCATAACCATCACCCAGTAATAATAGGTTCAAAGGTTTAATCAAGGTCATGGAAAGGGGAAGGAGAACCACCATGATGGAGACAAACAATAGCATTTGGTCACCTGAAACTCGCGAAAAACTACCCAATCCCCAAACAACGAACGCTTTTACATCTTCTTCATTGCTGAAGAATTTCAGTACACCGATAATTGCCGTAGCCAGATAACCAATCATCACACCTATCACCAAGAGGGTGACATTTCCCTTCACCTTGTGAGATACCCACACGATAAGTGACAATACAGCCAAAGCACCAACGATAGCAGCTATAGACATAGCTGCATCACCCAGATAACCTAAACGACTAAGGGCAACCCCACCTAAAGAACCAGAAAGCAATACCACAAAACCAACGCCCAAAGTGGCTCCACTGCTTACGCCTAAAACAGAAGGCCCAGCCAACGGGTTGCGGAATACCGTTTGCATCTGCATACCGCTTACGGCCAATCCTGCACCAGCTACTGTTGCTGTAAGTGCTTGTGGCAAACGAGAACGCATGACAATGTTTTGCCAAATCTCTTGTTGGGAGTTGTCACCCATGAGAATCAGCCATACGCTTTTCAGGGGAATCTCGATGGTGCCTACTGCCAAATTGAGAGCAAACAATACTACAATAAGCAGCGTTAGTCCAATGAGGTAGGTGGTTGTCTTCATTTCAGAATCTTATAATAAGTAGGTTGATAATCAGATGGTAAAACTTCTGGGTGAAATACATATACCAAGTCTGAAAGCAGTATATCAGGCTCTACAGGCGCTTTTTCGTAATAAGGACTCCGTTTCATGTTGCAATAGATGACCTGATGTTCTTTGAATGCCTTGAACAATTCGTTACGAGGCTCACTGGCTTTCAGAGCATTATAACTGAATTCGCCAGGAAAGCTGTTGAGGATGCGCCAGTAGTCTGCATTGGCCGCCATAGCATACAATTTCTCAAACTCTATATTCACGCCACCACTATTAGGATCGTCTTTCAGAACATAGTCAGCTCCTGCATCTGCAAAAATCTGTGCTAGGAAACTCTTGCCACCAACCGCATACCAGTTGCCTCCATGCATTTCGCCACTCAACACAGTAGGACGATGCTCGGCTTTCGAAGCTATCTCCTTGATGTGGTCATAACGTTGACAAATGCTTTCAAAGAGGTTGTTGGCTTGTTCTTCTTGCCCAATGAACAAACCTATGAACTTCAGCCATTCGGCCTGTCCGAGTGGATGCAACTCCTTGTATCCCAGATGGGGAACCAAAGTAATTCCCGTATTTTTGATGGCTTCATAACCTCCTCTTTTGAATGGAGAAATGAAGATTACATCAGGATTGGCCGCCATTACCACCTCAGCATCGAAGTCGCCTTCCGAACCAATTTGTTGTATCTTGCCATCTTTCACCAGTTGCAATACATCTTCGTTGAAGAGATTCTTGATACTGGTGATGCCTGACACATTATTCAATGCATTTAGGGCAATGAAGTCAGCCAATTGCAGCATGGTCATGCAGATGGCTTGGTCGATAGGGGTTCGAACCACTGTATAGTCCTGAGGTACATCGAATGATGACAATTGCTTTGGTACCAAAGCAAAATGCCAGGCAGTGGATTCCTCTGCTTGTGGGTCTTGGATATCAATCAGACGGATACCGTTGGTAAGGTCTTTTACTTGAAAGCCTTGAGCATAATTCAGCACAGTGACTTTTTCTGTAGAGAGGCCATTGGCAACAGAATCGTTGTTATTTGTTTTCTTGCCTTTGCAACAACAAAGAAGACAAGCCAACAGACATAAACCAAATGTTTTGATAATACTTTTCATATATCTTTTCTTATTATTTTTAATCTTATTTTTTGCTTTTATCATCGTTCTGCTTCTTTGATGATATGTCATTTGACTTCGGTGCTGAGTCTCGAGTTAATTGTACATATTCAAAACACAATTTCCCATTGGGAAGTAATGGAGCACAATGCTCGTAGCAATGCCGAAGTACCACCTTCACAAAAGCATCAAATTCGAGTGGAGGAAGCAAACTAATCAAATCACGTGCCATATTCAGGTTGTCAGAGAGTTGCAAACTCTCTTCTGAACATCCAGCTTCACACATCATCGCCTTGATGAAATCCTTATTCATCGTAGCTTCACGGCTATGAGTATCTAAATGCCCTTCAGCTAGTTTGACGGCCTTACCCATCATAATTCCGATGGTAATTTGAGGTATCTCCATTTCGTTAGCCAAACGCAAGGCCTCGCCTATATAGTTACCATATTCCACAAAAGCCTGTGTGGGCAGTTCCGGGTGTTTTTCTTGCAAGATTTTCTCGCTCATGGCTCCCGAATGGAGTACCAAATGCTGGCATCCCATCGCCTTTGCTACATTCATGCATTTCTTAATAGAATTGATGAATCCCTCGATGCTGAAAGGTTGTATGATGCCTGATACACCCACGATAGATATACCATCGACAATCCCCAAACGAGGATTGAAGGTTTTGTGGGCAAGTTCTTTACCAGCTGGAACGCTTACTATAACTTTGATTGTTTTTAATTGATTATTGAGAATTGGACCATGTCCCTTTTCTAATAAGTGCCGGAGGTTCTGACGAATCATTTGGCGAGGTACCTTATTGATAGCAGCAGAGCCAACGGGATAGTCAAAGCCAGGTAGGGTGATGCGTCCAATGCCTTCACCACCTCGGATAAGGATGCGTGGCAAGAGCTGATCATTATCGGCTTGGTCTTCTGTTGATAAAGGTGTGCCATCAGGCAATATTTCTACAGAAGCCCTGATTTCTATCCCTTTGGTGATATCAGGATCGTCACCGCTATCCTTTAGTACATAGGCATAATTGTCACCATAGTGTACTTCCACATGAATAGTCTCGCCATCAGGGAGAATAACGGGAACGACTTGAGGATGTTGTCCATCTATTTGATGCATAGCAGCTATGGAAGCTGCTGTGGCACAGGTGCCTGTTGTAATTCCACTATGCAGAGGATAGAATTCTGGCAACAGTTTTTCTACCATTCTACGTAAACCGTGTTCGCCATTGACGATATGAAAGACTGATGGCGTAGCTGGACGACAAATGGCAAATACTTGCATGCCTTGTTCTTTGGCTGCATTCACTTTCTCGAGAAAGCCTCCGCTTGTGCCACTTTCCTTGGTGATCATGGCATCAAACGGTGGTTGTAGCGACAAGTGAAGTTTATTCCATGTGGCATCATTATTCTCGTCATAATAGAGAAGGTGGTCATCAGTAATGCAGTTTTCGTGTGCTATTTGCAATGAGTTTTCTCGGTTGAGGATGCGGAAATAGCAATCAACGCCTTGATTGATAAGTGGTTTTAGTTTGGCGATGGTCTGCACACCAGTAAGTGCTAACAGATGTTTTACACCTTTTTTTTCAATCTTCTCAATAGCATCGGCATAATTGTTACACCAAATGATGGAAGGATCTCGTGGAGGAAAGATACGCTCAAAACGAATGGCAGGAATATTTAAGGATAGAGCTACATCAGCTATCGTTTGATGCAACACCTCTGCAAACGGATGTCCTGCATCAATCAGTAGTTTGATTGTGTGTTCTTGACAGAAGGATTTGATTTGCTCAATGTTCATAGCACCTGTAAGGCGAGTGCCATGATGCAACACAACCTCCTGCTCATCGCCTCGCGTTGAGTAGTAGTAGGGATTGCCTGCTTCTTCGAGCTTCCTGATGGCTATCCTGCCTTCAGTTGTTCCTCCAAAAACTAAAATCATTAGTTTATTCTTCCTAATTACTTTCCTTATTCATTATCCATTGGCTTCACCCAATTCTGTCACAACTCGGCATAGCTGATGTAAGCATCGCTCTGCTCTTGCTGCTCCAGAAAGTCTCAATTTTCAATTATCTTTCCCTTCCCTAAAAAGATGAGTAAACTGCTTATTGTACAACTCCGACAAACCCTGACGGTTGTCGATGGCATCGCCAACTACTAACATGGTTGTCAGTGTCAGGTTGTTGTCTTTCACAATCTTTGCTAAATCCTTCAATACTCCACGATAGATGCGTTGGTCTTTCCACGTAAGGTGGTAACAAGCCGCAACAGGAGTATCTTCAGGATATTCCATCAGCAATTCACGTTGCACCTCGTCAACGATAGCGGCACTCAGGAAGATACACATGGTGCTCTGACTACGTGCCAACAAATGCAGCTTTTCTTTATCAGGCATAGGGGTACGGCCTTCTCCTCGTGTCAGGATGATGGTTTGCACCCGTTCTGGTATAGTAAACTGAGAGCGCAATTCAGCAGCAGCAGCTAAGAATGACGAGATGCCAGGGGTAATATGATAGCTCATGCCCCATTTGTCGAAATAATTCATCTGTTCCTGAATGGCACCAAATATACAAGGGTCGCCCGTGTGCAAGCGTACGATGAACTTACCTTCGTCATAGAATCTCTTCATCAAGTTTACTTGTTCCTCCAATGCCATAGAGGCCGAACTGAGAACGGTGGCTCCTGGTTTGTGACATTCGGTTAATTCCCTGGGAACCAGACTGCCTGCATATAGGATAAGGTCGGCTTTTTCCAACATTTTCCTGCCTCTAACAGACACTAAATCGGGATCACCAGGACCAGCTCCCACAATCTCAATATGTCCTTGTTTAGGCTCTCTCAAATAGGTGTTGCCTATTGCTAAGGCAACCGTCCAGTTCTTGCCTTTCACCTTTTCTTTGATGAGCTTGCCGTTATTGGAACCTAAGATGGCAGCTGCTTCGCAAACGCTGGGTGTACCTACATGTTGCGCTACCGTACTGCTGGGAGTCGGTACATCAACATCCGACAATTCATGGGCTTTGTAGAAAACCACCTCATTGCCTCCCTTTTGCAAGTGGTGTATGACAGGTTCATCAGCTTTTACGTTAATGGTGGCATATTGCTTTATTGCCTTCGGCTCTATGCCGTCGAGTGTCAATTGATGGTAGATTTCCTGCAAAATACTCTCAACTGGTTGCGCCTGATGTGCCAAACCGATGCCCAATGTCAGTACTTCGGGAATATATTGAAGCATGACAACACCGTTGATAGCCTCAAAATGCTTGTAGGAAACAATGATGACCAACTTAAACTTACTGGTTGTCACTTCGTCTATGTTGTTGACGATGGTGACATGTGAGGGTAGGGTGTTCTCCAGATACTCCGTTCCCTCATCGTGAATGTCGAGCAACAGGGCCGTTGGTTCTTGGTTGACAAAAGCAAAAATAGCAGGATTTGTGGCATGAAGGGGTTGCCAGTTAAAGCGTTCGCCAAGTGTATCGAGTGCCCATAATCCAGACATATCGCTTTGTGTGGTAATGACAGGCGTAGCTCCCAAAATGCCTGCAATCTGTAAAGCCAAATCATTCGCCCCTCCTACATGACCAGACAAAACAGATATTACTTGTTTTCCCAAGCTGTCAATACAAATAATGGCAGGGTCAGTATGCTTGTCGTATATGTATGGCGCAATGGTTCGCACACAGATACCCAGGGCTCCAATAAATACAAAGGCATCGTATTGATTCCACGTATTGCCCACATTTACGCGATGTAGTGTGGTTGCATGAAATTGCTGGCATATAGTATTAGCCACCACTTTACCTGTTTCGTTTATGGGTATAACAGCTATTTTCATAAGGTTGCTTTTATAATTTCTATGGGGTTAAAATCGTTGAGTGTAATGTGCATAGATGGTTGTAAGGTAAAACCAATTTCCTCGGCTTGTTGTTTGAATGCTTGCTGACTCTCTTGGCTTACTGAATTTAAAACTACACATCCACCAGGCAGCAACACGCTCTTGATGCGTTCTAACATAGAAGAGAGTTGTCCGTTATGTCCTCCAATGAACACAGCATCCGGATGAGGCAGGTTGTTCAGGTCTTGCTTCATGAAATCACCTATCAAAGCGGTGATGCCTGGTGTTCCAAAGCGTTGCGAATTAATTCGCATCAGTTCTTTGCCTTCCTCGCGCACTTCAAAAGAAACAATCTCCAGATGAGGGAATTGCAACTTAGCTTCTATGCTCACGGAACCTGTGCAGAAACCTATGTCCCAAAGCGTGTGCTTCTGATACAGATCTAAGGCTTGTAATGAGAGCAATCGGATAGGGGCTTTGGTAATCATTCTTGGACGCCCTTCCAATACGGCAAACCGTTCATCGGGAATACCAAATATTCTTGGCTTTGTGTGACTTGCTTGCAGTATCAGACAATTGGGATTGGTGAACGACTGCTGAGCAGCTTCTGCTAAAGTAAAATGGGAAATGTGTTCTTTTCCCGGGTTACCCAAATGCTCTCCTACACACATCTTGTATTGGTCGTAGCCATAGTTCAACATACGTTGTGCAATAGTAGCTGGGGTATGCTCTTTGTTGTCTGTCAATATACCTATCTTGGAAACTCTTTCTATTAACGCTTTGTCGAACTCATGCCAAGGGCGTCCAGTGAGTGATACAATGTGCATATCGTGATAGGGTATCAGCATGCGGTGTGCCAGTGTTTGCAGGGAGTTGAATGTTGGGAATAACTCTATTTCTGCATCTGGCATTTCGCGCAGAATGGTGTTGGCGAAGCCGAAGAACAAAGGGTCTCCTGAGGCGAATACAACAATTGACGATTGATAATTACAAATTGCTAATTGAGACTTCTCGGAGCAGTTAGAGTCCTTATGCTTGTTTGTTTGGTCGAGTTGTAACGAGATAGGGCGAAGCGAATGATTGAAATAATCTTTGTATTGCTCAAATACGGTTGATAGTGGCACAGTGATGTCAATCCACACTGCATCAGAAGGAAGCAAATCTTTTACAATTTCGTGATGTCGCTTGCCACCACTAAACACCTTTCCGTGCTTAATGGCCTCCAAAGCTTTTGGTTCTAACCAAGGATTTGGTGCATCGCTTAACCCTATTACAACAAACTTCTTCATAAGTCCCTCCCTGGCCATAAAGCTTCTGCATCATTAAAACAGAGGATAGAGTTGACCAACGTAGCCGCCAGGTTACTGCCACCCTTGCGTCCCTCTACAATCAGTTTTGGGATATCCTTGAAAGGTTTCACCATATGCTTAGATTCCCTTACGTGCACAAATCCCACAGGTGCAGCAATAATACCAGCTGGATGCGCTTTGCCTTTACGAATTAATTCGCATAGCTCCATCAAAGCTGTTGGCGCATTGCCAAAGGCAAAAATAGCATCAGTAGGATAATCCTCTACTGCCAGACGGATACCAGCTTGTGTACGGGTGATGCCTTTTTCCTCCGCCATTTGTTTTACGCGAGGGTCATCCAGATAACACTTAGCATCTACACCCAAGCGTTGCAGAGCTCCCTTTCGGATACCGCTAACAACCATCGTCACATCAGTAATGATATGCTTGGTGCGTCCGTTTGATACGCCTTCATATAGCTTTTCTACAGCTTGGTCATCTACCAACAGGATGTTCTCCATATCGAAATCGGCGGTAGTATGGATGGCATGTAGTAAAGGCCATTTCCTACCTATTGGCATATCCTTGTCCTTCAACTCTTTCTCGATGGTGCGGAAACTCTCTATCATGATGTTTTGTCCCACCTTCTGACCATCAGATACCACTTCGCGATAATAGCCACGAGGAGTAATCATAGTGCCTTGCCAGTTGTAGGATTGTGAGTTACCAATGATGATAACAGTAAACATATCTACATCCTCAGGATTGAAAGCCGAGAGGGTAGTGACTTTCACCTCTTGATCTTCACGACCAGCCTGACGCACATAGCCAACAGGTGTTTCACCACTTCTTCCATGTTTCAGGAACAACTCCTGCAAACGATAGAGTTGCCAGTAGCGCCCCAAGCTTTTGGGATTATAGATAGCCGTGACGAAATCGGCTTCTGCTGCCGCAATAATGCGACGCTCAATCTTCTCCCAGGGCGTCATCAGGTCGCTCAGGGAAATGAGGCAAAGATCGTGACCTATGGGCGCACCTAACAATGAAGCAGCTTTCTGGAAAGCACTGATGCCTGGAATAGAAATAACCTCGATATCACTGTTGCGCTCTTTCTTCATCTCATAGATGAGGGGTGTCATACCATAGATCCCAGCATCACCAGAGCTAATCACTACTACAGTATTGCCTTCTTCTGCAAGGTCGAAAGCTTGCTTGGCACGCTCTCGCTCTTTCTTCATTCCTGTGTCAATGCACTGTGCTCCTTCTTTGAGGAAAGGCTCCACAAACTGGAAATAGTATTTGTAGCCCACCACCACATCAGCAATTCTCAAAGCATTCAGAACGGCTCCTGTTATGTCGGCTTCATTCCCCGGACCTATGCCAGCTACGATAATTTTGGGTTGTTTCATCTTTTTTCAATTAATCATGTCATGGAAATCATCCGTTGACACAGCAAATATAAAGATTTTACTTCAACATGTCTTTGATGTGCTGGATATAAATATCCCTGATGGCCTTAATTTCTCCCAATCCTTGCAACTTAACATCCACTTCGAAGCCTTGTTGCTCAAACAATTCTTTCCATTCTTTGGCGATGTCGTTTCGCGCATGATCACCAGCTGTCAGTAACAAAGGACGCAATTGCACTTTCTTCACCTTGTTGCCCTTCATGTTCTTCAAAGTCATTTCTTGGGTAGGATACCCCTCGATTGTAGAAACATACCAATTGCTCTGCTCACGCTCCTGCAACATGATTTGCAACATCGCATATACAGCTGTAGAAGGGTGGGTGGTACCATGACCAACGAACACTACAGCTTGGTTCTTCTCAGCTCCTTCGAGAGTCAAGATATCCAAAACCTTTTGACAGTCCTCAACGCTATAGAGTAATGGATTGCCAGCTTTCAGAACTTTGAAGAATGGTTGTAGCGATGCAATGGCTTCACGGAGATAAGTCATCTCGTAGCCCTCCATCAAGGTAGTACTCTGTACATACACACGCTCGTAACCGTCGGCACGCAATTGCATCAATGCCTCCTGTGGACTATAGAAATGTTCGCCCCGTTTGCTCCAGATATTACGAATTATGGTAGAAGCGTATGCTTGTCTTACTTCCATATTTGGGAAGGCAGCTTTTACATCATTGTTCACCGTTTCGAGTGACAAAGCTCTGCCCTCAGGTTCTGAAGTGCCGAAATGCACCATCAAAATTGCGGTCTTCTCAGTTTGTGCATAACACATTAGTCCTATGCACAATACCATCAACAAAATAGTTATTCTCTTCATAAATCTTGTTTATTTTAGCCTTTAATAAAATTTTACTATCAGTCCCACGGTCAGCATTCTGCCAGGTGATAGCAACGCGTAGTTGACACCTTTTGGACGACAATCCTTCTTGTTGAAAATATTATCGATGCCTATACTTGGTTCAATCTGTACATGTTTGATATGGTCGAATGTATGGCGCGTGTTGATGTTCCAGATACCATAACCTGGAGCATCATCTTCATCAGGATAGAGTCGCTTGCTTTGTAAACGACCATTCAAGTTGATGTTCAGACGATAGTAGCCCCAGCTATGTGAATAGTTGGCAGCAATGGTACCCGTGTGACGGATACTGCGTTCAATGTTTTGCCATACGCCATCCAGTTTGCCACGAGAGTAAGTATAACTGTAGTTACCAGTTACGATGAAACCTGGGAAGAGGTTGGCTGAAGCATCCACTTGTACGCCTCGTACAATTGCTCTATCGAAGTTCACATATAAACTATAATCTTCCAGACGGTCAATTTGCTCTTCTGTCAAATGCAGGTTCTGACGCGCCCAGTCCTTTATTTCGTCCGTAATAGTATAGTTCTTGCGAGTAATCATATCGTTCAGATAATTCAGATAGCCAGTAACAGACATACTGAAACGGTCATTTCTATATTCTGCATTCAGTGATACATAGTTGCTCTTGCCTGCTTTCAAATCTTTGTTGCCGATAGAGATTGTAGGTTTCTTGCCCGCATTGTCGTTATAGTATTTATAGTATAGTTCGCTCAACTGGGGTGATAGGAAACCGTGTGCATAGGTGGCGCGCAAGTTAAAGCTACCAATGGTATACATCAACGTTGCCTTCGGACTGAAATGGCTACCTGCCAGTTCGTGGTAGTCGTATCGTGCACCCACTGTGGCTTTGAAAGCGTTCCATTTCACCTCATGCTGGGCGTAGGCAGATAGGGTGTAAGCAGAGCCTTCTATATTGCCACTCGATGATTTGAGTTTGTCCTGACGGGCATTCAAGCCAAAGACTGTGTTGCTGTTCTTTGTAAAGCGGAAAATGCCACGCAATTCGGCATTATAAAACTTCTGACGTTTGCTAAGGGCATAGTCGCCAGGCTGATAACCATCATAGTCGGTAATGAACTTATGGTTCTGACTATAGTCGTCTGCCGTAAGGTCCAGTTTGATAGAGTTGCGGTTGTTGATGCGATACAGACCGCCACCCTCAAATCGCCACGACTCGTTGTGCAGGTCGTAGTTAAAACCGCCATTGGTATCTTTCGTCTTTACGGGACGGTCGGTAAGTTTCCAGTAATAGTTACCACTGGCGTAGAACGACAACTGGTCGTTGGCCTTGAAGGTGAATTTCTGGTTAATAGAGTTGGAATGATAGCCAAATGACATAGGATAGACGGCCTCGCGCAAGCTCACCGTGCCATCTTTTGCCGTAACCGACTCGTATGGAGAGTTCTGCCAGTTATTGGCCTGTGTATGTCTGTAAGCAGTGGATGAACCAAACTTGCCCTTGGCAATGTCAAAGTTCACATCCTGCGTATATTGTCCTTTGCCACTATATTTGCTGCTGCTTGTAAATGTGATTTCGTCTTCTGGATCATTGGTGATGATATTGATTACACCAGCTATGGCGTCAGAACCATAGATAGATGAAGCCGCACCGTTGAGTACCTCGATGCGTTTGATGCGACTCATGTCGATACGTTCAAGGTCTATGTTGTTGGAAATATCGCCTATGAGTTTGTGTCCGTTGATGAGGATGAGCACGTACTTGTTGCCCAAGCCGTTCATCATCAGGTAAGACCCCATAGATGTAGGATTAAATGAGAGCGCAGGCACCATCATAGTCATAGCTTGCTGAAAATCTGTGATGCCAGCACGTTTTATTTCGTTGGCAGTGACTACAGCCACAGGAGAAGTGGTATTCTTTAGTCGCTGGTGTGTACCCGTACCAGTCACCACCACTGGGTTCAATTCAAATTCTTTGGCCACATCGGGATTCTGTCCCATGCGCCTTACGGTCGTGCTGTCTTGTGGTGCTGCAGGCGTCTCGTTCGCAAACGTCGGAAAAGATGCTATAAACAACAAAACGCCAATTGCTAAAACTCTATCCATGAGATAATCATAATTACGTAGAAACGGGGCGTACCCCCAAAGGGGGTAGTCCCGTCTTTTTTAACTTAACTGATATTTAAAATTATGCTAGAAAAAATGCATTAATCTTCTGTTTCTCCATCGTAGAAGAGATCCTCTTGAGCAGCCTTGGTGTGCTGGATCCAGATATTCACAATGTCAGGATATTCACCCAGACCTTGCAGGATACAGTCTTCCAATGTGCAGTCATAACCTGCTTCTACCAAACGATAACGCCAGAAACCGTCATCTTCTTCTGGCTCTTCCTCAGGACCAGCAGCCATATCGTTGTTGATGTGATCACCAGCAATTGACATCAGTGGGTGCAGCTTCACCTTGGTACCTTCACCGTAGCCCTTAGCCTGCATGCGTTCCATCATCTCATCGATATAGTTGTCTTCCATATCTACAGTAGCTACGAAGTAGTGAGGGTCAATCTTCTGAAGAGCCTCTTCCATCATGGTGTAGCGAGTGTTACCATCCATAGTGTTGTATTCTTCGGGATTGCCGTGACCCATGAATGCTACCACATCACCTGCAGCTACGAAATCCTTACCAACTTTCTCGTGCAGGATCTTTGCTACGTTGTCAACATCCTCCTGAGTATAGAGCAGTGGGGTACCCAGAGCTACCTTTACACCCTCGAACTCACGCTTGCCGTCACCATCCTGGTCAGTATTGTGGAAGTCTTTTACTACACTTTGAACACGCAGGAACTCCTCACCAGGAATCACGTGCAGAGACTGAACGTCAATCTGAGTATAACCAGCTTTACCCAGTGCCAACATGTAGAACAGTGGGCTATAGTAAGGACCATAACCCTTTGAAATCAGTTCGTCGTTAGCAGCAACACGGTTCATGATAATCTCAGAAGTAAATGCGAAATACACATCACGATCTGGGAAAGCTTCCTTGAACTCATTCTTCACCTTTTGGAAAGTCTTCTGAGGTTCTTCCCAAGTAGAACCGAAACTGATAAGCAGCAGTGCACTGCTCTTTGACTTGTTAGCAGTTACTTCAGCAGTAACAGCATTCATCTTCTTATCCCAAGCTGACTGCTCTGGTTCTGGAGTAGGTTCTGGTACAGGTTTGTCATCGTCAGAACAAGCCCCTAACGAAATAGTCATTGCTGCGATAGCAGCCATTGCAAAAAACTTAGATAATTTCATAAAACAAATGTTTTTAAAAAGTTATTTTAATAATTTATTCATCCGTACTATTGCTTCTGGTCCTGTTAGCCCTTAGTTGCTTGCCAAACTGCAAGGTGAGCGATGCATACACTGTTCGTCCTGGGGTAGTGGTACCATAGTTCAGACCATGAGGCGTTGTTTCGTAATAGTTAAATATGTTGTCAATGCCGGCATTGATATCGGCCTTGATCTGTTTCGTCAGGTTAAACTGATGACGGGTGTTGAGCCTCCAAATCTGATATGCTTTGCCGTTGCCGTCATCCTGATAGTATCGCTTGCTTTGGAAGCGTCCAAACAAACCCACACTCAGGCGATACTTGTTGTGGTTAAAGCCTTTGTTCCATGCAGCACTGAATGTACCACGATGATGCGCCATACCGTCAATCACCACATCTTTAATGGTGATAGCTTTCCCGTGACTGTCCTCGCCAGCCATGTTGGCATTGGTGTCCAGATAGCTGTAGCCACCAGTAAGCGTGAGCGATGATATAGGCATCCACTTGATGTTCAAATCAACACCTGTAGTCCGTGCATCATCCATGTTCCTGTATTGGCGTACACGGTTGGGGTCGTAAGCGATGATGATGTCGCCAGGAGCCTCACGCGTGGGAATCGTCACCAATGTAATCATATTGTCCAACCAGTTCATGTATCCCGTTACACTCACATTGAACTGCTTGGTGTTATATTCCAGTCCTGCAGATACATAGCGGTTGGTCTGAGGATTGAGGTTGAGGTTACCCATGTTGAGAATTACGATAGACATCTGTCTTACGTACAGATAGTGCAATTCCTTCAGGGTAGGGGTTTTGAAACCTTCAGAATAGGTTGCTCTCAGGTTGAAGTTGCCCAACTTATACATTGCTGAAATCTTAGGCGACACCTTAGCACCAAACTCCTTGTTCAGCGTGAGTCGCACCCCAGCCGTAATGTTCAAATTGTCAATACCCGACCATTCGTCCTGCACATACAAAGCACCCGTATAGTCGTGCGCTGTATCGCCCGTATCCAAGCGTTTGGGCGCCTTGAGCCAATCGTACTGGAATTCACCACCAACACTCAGCCTGTTCATGCCTGGCAGGTTGAACACACCCTTTGCAGTAGAAAGCACACGCTCCTGGTCGCTCTGCAGACTTCTGTCACCAGCCTCCCAAATCAATGGACGGTTAGGGTTCTCAGGGTTATACTCCCAAGTCTCAAACGTATAGTCGTAGTAATAGTTGTGCGTATCGTAGTTGATATCCAACGTGATATAGTTGTGATTCTTCAAATCCAGACGACCTCCACCAGCTAATGAAGTATTCTTGTAAGCCAAGTCGTAGGTCTTGTAATCAGGTACCCCACGAGGACGATAAATGCGCTTACGATAATACATTCCCTCAGCATACAGGCTCAAGTTCTTTGCAGGCTGGTATTCCAGACGCTCCTCAATCTGCCAGTCGGTATAACGGTTGGCCGTCTTGTTGATACTGTTGGTAACAGGCTTTTCGTATTTACGTGGATCCTCCACCGTAGTGTTCTGCCAACCATCAGAGTGTTTCAGCTGGAAGTTGGTGATGCTGGTTACCTTGCCCAACCTGAATTGTGCCGTATTGCTCTGTCGCAGTTCGCCATACGAACCACCTCGTGTAGTGTTCGACAAGAAGATGTCGTCCGTAGTATTCTTCTTGGTGATGATGTTGATCACTGCAGCCATAGCATCGCTACCATATAGGGTAGAGCTTGCACCCTTTACGATTTCTATCTTGTCTATACGGGCAGGATCAATCAGTCCGAGATTGTTCTGACCACCCACATCACCATGAATCTTCTTACCGTCAATCAGCACCAGGATATAGTCGTTGCCCAGACCACCCACCTGCATCTGACTGCCCATATCACTCTGGTTGAAATCAAATGAGGCACTGAGCGATGACAGAATCTCCTCTAATGACGAACCCCCATAGCTTTCCAGCATCTTGCGGTTGATGACCTCGGTCTGCACGGGAACATCCTTCAACAGATGCTCCGTACCAGTACCAGTCACCACTACCTCGTCAAGCATTAACGACAATTCCTCATTGGTCTTGTTCTCAATGATGCTCTGTGCCGATACATGCATAGATAGCAGGTAACAACAGCCTGTTACAACAAAATGTCTGTAGTTCATACAATTATAAAAGCCGACATTCTTCGCTTCTTACCTGGAAGCTAATTAATTACCGTTTGGAAGAGGTAGGTATTCTGGCTCTCCTCGGTCTTGCTGGCCTTCCCATCATTACTGACAGTGACACTTGTAGTAGCAGACCTCTTAATGAGGATTACAGCTGCAGGAACAGCTCAGGTCTTTCACCTGATTCCCTTGAAGCCTTGTACGAAAATACAATGGCTTGCCTATTCCGGATTGCAAAATTAGTGCAAGCCGAACACAATTCCAAATTTTATTTGAAAATTGTTGAGGCGAAGCCTAATTTATGTAAAAATACTGCAAGTTTTTTCTTTTTGCCCCTCTATCTTAAATAAGATAGGCCGTTTTTGGCCTGAAAAAATCATTCCAAAATGTTTGTTCCGTTATTCTGTTTGCTCTATATTTGCAGTATGAAAAAGTTGCATCCCATCATGTTTGCAGGCACAGGTAGCGATGTGGGCAAGAGCATCATTGCTGCTGGCTTCTGCCGTATTTTCAGGCAGGACGGCTATTGTCCTGCACCTTTCAAAGCACAGAATATGGCGCTCAATTCATATGCCACTCCTGAAGGCTTTGAGATAGGGCGTGCACAAGCCGTACAGGCCGAGGCTGCGGGCATCCCTTGTCATACTGACATGAACCCCTTGCTCCTGAAGCCCCAGAGCGACCATACCAGTCAGGTGGTGCTCAACGGCAAACCCATCGGCAACCGTCATGCTTACGACTATTTCCGCAAGGAGGGACGTGAGGAACTGCGTCAGGCTGTGTGCGAAGCCTACGACCGTCTGGCACAACGCTATAACCCCATCGTGATGGAAGGTGCGGGCAGTATCTCCGAAATCAACCTGCGCGACAGTGACCTCGTGAATCTCCCTATGGCGATGCATGCAGGTGCCGATGTCATCTTAGTGGGCGACATCGACAGGGGTGGGGTGTTTGCCAGCGTCTATGGCTCCATCGCCTTACTGCGTCCTGATGAGCGCAAACTCATCAAAGGCATCATCATCAACAAGTTCCGTGGCGATCTGCGCCTCTTTGAGTGTGGCGTCAAGATGTTGGAAGACCTTTGCCAAGTGCCAGTGCTGGGTGTGGTGCCTTACTACAAGGATATCTATATTGAAGAAGAAGACAGTGTGGCGCTGGCTACCAAGTCTATGCAGGCAGAACAGGGTAAGGTGAATGTGGCAGTAGTACTGTTGCGTCACCTCAGCAACTTCACCGACTTCAACGTGCTGGAGCGCGATCCACGTGTGCATCTGTTCTATACCAACAATACCGAAGACCTCCAGAAGGCCGATGTCATCATCCTGCCAGGCAGCAAAAGCACTATCGACGATTTGTACGAACTGCGTCGCAACGGTGTGGCACAAGCCATCATCCGTGCCCATCGTGAAGGAGCTACCGTCTTGGGCATCTGTGGTGGCTATCAGATGATGGGTGTAGAGGTGCTCGACCCCGATCATGTAGAAGGCACCATCGAACGCTTGCCAGGCTTGGGACTATTG
The DNA here is from genome assembly GCA_902779085.1 of uncultured Bacteroidales bacterium. Taxonomy (GTDB): domain Bacteria; phylum Bacteroidota; class Bacteroidia; order Bacteroidales; family Bacteroidaceae; genus Bacteroides. The sequence continues at coordinate 71,213 of CACYZY010000011.1, forward strand.
CCTATAAGTACTTCGATGACAGGCGAAAAGGTGACGCGCCAAGATACTTTCCACTTGGCGGTAACAGGTGCGGATACAAGCACTATGCAAGGCTATGAAATCCATATGGGAGAGACCAAGCCCGTGCAAGAGGCATCCCCTTCGCCACTGAATATCTTTGCCGACGGTCATGCTGATGGATACTTTGTCGATGCCAAATGTATGGGAACTTATATTCACGGCATCCTCGACAATCCCACCTTTATCGATTTCCTTCTCCGTCCTTGGCAAGAGAAGATGGATAAAGCATCTGAGTCGTTTGACTATCAGGCGTTCAAGGAAGAGCAGTACAACAAGTTGGCTACCCATATCCGCCAGCATGTAGATATGGATAATGTCTATCAAATACTTACGAGCCATGATTGAAGGACACGGTGACGACAGCTATCGCTATGATCATCCCATTGTGATGAACTTCAGCTCCAACATCTACAGTCATGCAGATCTGAGCGGACTCTATGCCCACCTGCACGATAGGATGGGGGTGATTGGCAACTATCCCGAACCCGAGGCACACACGTTGGAAAACAAGTTGGCTGATATACACCACATCGACAAGGACAGTGTACTGGTCACCAGTGGTGCCACAGAGGCCATTTACCTTATTGCTCATGCTTACAACGAACAACATGCCCAGGTGCTGCAACCCACCTTCAGCGAGTATGCCGATGCCTGTATCATGAATGGGTGCAAGGTGAGTGCCATCTATCAGTTGCCTACCGAGCGCGAGCACTTCCGCCTCGATGGAGAAGTCAGTTTGCTGTGGCTTTGTAACCCCAACAATCCAACAGGTAATTTGGTGTATAAAAGATATTTGCAAAGCTTAGTTGAAGCAAATCCACAAGTGTTGTTCATCATCGACCAGTCGTATGAATGGTTCGTCGGACAACCCGTTTTCAGTGCTGCCGAAGCCCTGCGATACGACAATCTGTTGCTGCTTCACAGTCTCACGAAACGTTATTGTGTGCCTGGCATCCGACTGGGTTATGTCACTGCTGCGCCACATCTGATACAGCAACTTCGCACGCACAAGATGCCTTGGTCAGTCAATGCCTTGGCGATAGAGGCAGGACATTATTTGCTGGAGCATGATGTAAAAGGCTTGCCTGTTGTCGATGCCTATTTGCAAGAGGCACAACGCCTGCGCGACAACCTCAATGCCTTGGGCGCCTTGCAGGTGTGGCCTACCTCCACGCATTTCATGCTGGTACAAATGCGGTATGGTAATGCTTCCGCTTTGAAAAACTGGTTGGCCAACGAGCACGGTATCCTGATTCGTGATGCCTCCAACTTCGACGGCCTTGATAATCGTTTCTTCCGCATCGCTGCACAGGATCCAGAAGAGAACGATAAGCTTGTTGCAGCGATTAATGAATGGATAACGACGTAATTCCGCCGCCTACACCCATCCATTTGGCTCCATATAATAACTACCGGCATGAGACATTGCATAGTGAAAGAGCATAAGTGGAGAGGCGTTAAGAAAAAACGAGCTTAGCGCGTTAAAAGCTGCAAGCCTGTTTGAGCGAAGCGAGTTCTTGCAGTTTAGCGAAAAGTGAAGTTTTTTTAGCCTTGGAGGTTCAGCTCTTGAACTATGCTAATAGTAGAAAAAGGTAGTCGAAGAAAGGAACAGAAATATAAACTGCAGAGATGCAGTCGGCGAAGCCAGCAAATATGCTGATAGCAAAGAAAAGAAGTAATGAAAGCAATTCAAGTCTTAGTAGGTTGGTTATTGGATGTGTGGTTGGGCGACCCCTCCTGGCTCCCTCATCCCGTTGTCGGCTTCGGCAAGATGATAGCTGGTGGCGAGCATGCGTTGAACAAAGGCACTCACCGCAAGATGAAAGGCGCCATTCTTGCCATTACCCTTGTGCTGCTCGTTTTCTTTGCCACTTGGGGCTTGCTCAAGCTCTGCACCATACTTTCCCCTTGGCTCAATACCGCAGTACAAATCATCCTGATATTCTGCTGCTTGGCAGGTACCACCCTGATACGCGAAGTGCGTGAGGTGTTCTATGCGTTAGACCGTTCATTGGAAGAAGGTCGCCAGCAAGTAGCCCGCATTGTTGGGCGCGATACCACACAGCTCACCGCCCAGGAAGTACGCAAGGCAGCCCTTGAGACATTGGCAGAGAACCTCAGTGATGGCGTCATCGCCCCCTTGTTCTGGTACATCCTCTTGGGTGTTCCAGGCATGATGGCCTATAAGATGGTCAACACCCTCGACAGTATGATAGGTTATCACTCAGAACGCTACCTCCAGTTTGGCTGTTTTGCCGCCCGTATGGACGATGTGGCCAACTACCTCCCAGCACGCCTCACAGCCCTGCTGATGGTCCTGGCTGCAGGCAAGCCCCGTCTGTTGGGTTTCGTCAGACGTTTCGGCAAGTGTCACGCCAGTCCCAACTCAGGCTATCCCGAGTCAGCATTGGCAGGCATCCTCGACTGTCGTTTCGGAGGTCCCCATATCTATTTTGGCGAAGTCTTCGACAAGCCCTATATCGGCACCAACGACCGTGAGCTCACCACTGACGACATGAAAAAGGCGGTCGTCATCAACCGCCTTTCTGAAATCATTATGGTACTGATTACTCTAGTATTGAGCTGTTGTACGCTCTAACCCAGTATTTGCTTGCTTATAGACAGGACCATGTCCCATAAACAGACAATCCCCATTTATACCCCCATGCAGCTTGTTGTGCTGAAGGCTGTCAGTGCTTTATAGGATGGTAAGCCTAACCCTGCGTCCCAATCCGTTCATGATTCTGAATAGAGTGTTCAGCTGAATATCGGTGTGGCCATTCTCTATTTTCGAGATATAGCTCTTCTTGGTGCCGATTCTATCGGCTAACTCCTGTTGTGTCAACCCTGCAAGTTTACGTTGTTCTTTCAAGCATTCAGCAAGTATAAATGTTTCTGCGTCAACTTCGAATTTCTCGCGAGTTGCAGTGCCCTGTTTGCCATATTCAGCATCCAGTAACTCTTCAAATGTAGTGCTTTCTAATATTTTTTTCTCTTTGGCAGTATTCATAGTTAACCCTCCTTCTTGTTTTCAAAATATTCTTTCATTATTGCCTCGGCTTTTTCAATCTCTGACTTTGGCGTTTTCTGTGTCTTTTTCATAAAGCCATTGAAAAGTACAACTATAGCCCCTTTGTCATTACAGCAAAACACCCTGTAAATGTTTCTTTCAACCTTGACACGGATTTCATATAAACCTTTTGACCCTTCTATAAACTTGAAGAATTTAACAGGGATTCTTTCCTGTGTTTGAATAAGTTTCAGTACATAATTAATTTTCGTACGCACATTTTCATTGAGCTGGATATAAAACTCCTTGAAATATGTCTTATAAAAAATGATGTCTCTTATCTTTTCCATATTGTTATGAATGAGTAATTCGATGCAAAGTTAACTAATTAATGAACATTTCCAAAAGAAATTCTGATAATTTCTCATATAATTCAAATCGAAAGGTATATCACTATAAACAAAGCCCAGTGGATCATTAGTTCAGCGGACCACTTTTTTAGATACTCAGGGGGCCAGCACAGAATCATCCACATAGTTGTCAATCAGGACGATTGAATGTGTCGCTTTGCGAATCAGGTCTGCAACGAAGTGGTAAGCGTCAAAGATTTGTCCGTCATAGAAGATACCCTCTACTGGAGGCAAGGAAGAATGTACGAAGAAATCTACTTTTGTTTCAATGGCATTTATTCTTGCATTTTGGCTTTCAAAACGATTGTCTATTCTATTCTCTAGATTGACCAGCCTTTGGTTAATAGCATATCCCTTTAACAAATAATTTCTAAGTACACTATTTGCCCATTGCCTGAATTCAATACCTTTCGCAGTATTG
>CACYZY010000012.1 GCA_902779085.1 uncultured Bacteroidales bacterium
CAACTACATGATGGACGTTGATCTGGCTCCCGGCAAGTATTCACTGCTGGCGTGGTGCGGATTGAACGATGGTTTGCATAGCTATGATGTTCCTACACTTACTCCGGGTTCATCAACCATGCAGGAACTCAAGAACACCCTGAAGCGTCAGGCTGCCGATGACGGCACTGCCGTGGTAGGTGAGATTGACCAGCTTTATCATGGCATCGCAGAGGCAGATTTCCCTGATGAGGAAGGCGTGCACACTGCAATTGTTCCTTTGATGAAGGACACCAATCGCCTGAAGGTAGTGCTGCAGAACCTCTCAGAGGACAGTGCTATGGGTGTGGATGACTACAAGATCTTCGTTACTGCTGAGAACGGTTTGCTGGACTACGACAACAGCCTGATGGCAGACGAGTTGCTGACCTATGTGCCTTATTACACACAGGAAGGCGCTTCAGAGATCATCGTTACCACCCGCGCTGATGAAGATGGCGAGGCAGAGCAGCCTGCAAGCGACGGCAAGCAGTACAACCTCCTGATGTCTGAGATGAACCTCTCCCGCATGGTGAAGAACTGGCAGACACCTTACAAGCTGCACATCACCGATGCTGACGGCAACAACATCATCACTGTTTCACTGGTTGAACTCTTCCTACTTGTCAAGGGCAAGGAATACCAGAGCATGGATGATCAGGAGTATCTCGACCGTGAGGATGATTTCAACATGACATTCTTCCTCTATAGCTCAGGTTCAGAAGAGAAACCAACCTATGTCGGTGCTGAGATTATCATCAACGACTGGAAGGTTGTGCTTCAAGATACTGAATTAAATTAGTCTAATTATAAAAAAGATATAGATTATGAAACAGAGAATGATGTTATATGGTCTCACCTTGATGCTGGGCTGTTTCGTACTCGCTTCATGCGTCAACGACGACGAAGGTCCATGCCTGTCATCCAACGGCAAGACTCAAGTGCTCTTCTCGCTGGTGTTGCAGGACAACACACAGACCCGTGCGGATGGAGATGTGACATGGGGCAATTACAGTCCGAAGAAAGAGGGTGTAGGCTATGACAACAAGATTGATCTGGCTGGCGTTCAGATGTTGCTTTTCAAAGGTAATGAATATGCAGGTAAACTGAAGGACTTGACCTATACTATTCCAGAGGAGAATGTTTACAATTATATAGGTACTGCTCCTGATGATCTGGCGACAGGCGATTACAAGTTTGTGATACTGGCAAACGCTCCGACTATAACACCGGCTTCTTTAGATGACGAGAATTTTGCTAACCTGGCATTTACTTATCTTGGAGGTAACAGCCTGCCTAATATCCCAATGTGGGGTACTAAGGGCGTCACTGCTGAGACTAAACTGACAGTAGAAAAAGGTACCCGTCAGGATATCGGTAAGATCAGTCTGCTGCGTGCCGTATCTAAGGTGACCGTAAAATTAACTGGTACTGCTGAAGCTACAAGAAACTATAGCCTGAAGAAAGTAACCGTGAACAAGTATAACAAGAACGGTTATGTATTGCCTTCCGGTTACGCAGGCGTTACCGAGACGACCGATCTCGTAATTGACGATGCAAACACCATGCATGTCAATGCCACTTCTACAGGCTCGGATCTGGCTTTTGAACCGGCTGCTGCAGGTGACAAGGAAATAACATTCTATTTGCCTGAGTATGTTAATTCTGCCAATGCTCCTGTTGAAGTGCTTGTAACGCTTACCAAAGAGGTGACAGTAGATGGCACAACCAAGACCATCGAGTTTGAGGCTCCTGTTGAGTTCTGCAAATATGCTGACGGTGTTCCTGCAACAGGAACGGATGCTGAGCTTTACAACATCACCCGTAACCATTGGTATCAGTTCAATATCACACAGGTGTCTGACGATGGTAAGTTGTATGTCAATCCTACAGTGGCTCCTTGGATAGATGCTACAAAGTTAGAATACTCAATCAATGTATCTACCAGTATGCGTCTGTTCGACTCTTGGCTGTACCGTTATGATACTGATGAAACTTATACTGATTGGAAGAAGAATTGGGCAGGAAGTCATATGGCAGTTGCTCCAGGTGTTGACGCTACCACTACTCCAGCAGGAATGCCTCTGTATTCTCCACAGATTCAGCTGGTGACCACCAACCCGGACGGTCCTGTTGAATTGAGACTGGACAATACTAATTTCCAGTTTATAAAAGTTACCAAGAATGAAGACGGAACAGTAGCAAGTTATACTGCAAGTTCACCTCTTGTGATTGGTGCAGGCACTGGCACTTATACTTATTTCTATATTGTTCCTAAAGAAGGTGTGACGTTTACAGATGAAAACAAGGTAGCCAAGGTGACAATGATTTATGATGATCCACAGTTGGGTGAAATGGAGCTCACATTCAACAATAATTCATTGCCTGGCTATTCTGACGACAGCTCTGAGATCTGGGTGCACTACTTCCCTGCTGCGGAATACAATAATAGTAACGGTGATAAGCTGAAAATGTATTATCAAGACATCAATAACCCATTGGTTCCAACAGAGAATCAAGACTAAATCATAGAGCAATATGGCAAAAATAGATTATATTAAACATCTTAGTCATGCATTCATGATGTTGGCTTTCATGGGTGCTGTCTCTGCTTGCGTTCAGGATGACTATGTTGTAGATGGCGTAGTCAAGACCAAGGCAAGCAAAGAGGGACTGTCTGTTTCTCCTATCGTTTCCGAGTCTACGGTGAAAAATGCTGTTACCCGTACTGCCTCTGACGCGGATCTGAAGGAGAAGGATTTGAACACACTGGATGTGTTTGTAGAGCATATTACCAACGGTACAGGTGACGGCACATTCATGAAGCAATACCATCTTCCTTTTGCAGTAGGTGAGGGTGGAATTACTCCTGGTGCTGCTGTTGAGGAGGCTGTGAACAACTGGCTTGCTGACAAGTGGCGTGAAGAGGGCCTGTTGGATGGTGAGAAATACAACATCTATGTGGCTGCCAATAACCCTGAGACCACAGCTACTATCGCTAATGTTACCGCTCTGAAGGCATTGACCTATGACGAAGTCGATGCAGGTATTGCTATAGTAAATGATGAAAATAATACTATAGACTGGAGTGCAGATGGGGCAGAAGAACCCACATCAGGTAACATCTATAAGGTGTATAACGCTAACCCAGGTGATGCAAGGGCTCTGACTAAAAAGAAGGAGTTCATGATGGACGGCGTTATTAAGGAATGGACACCAGTTACCGGTTCAAAGACGCAGGTCTTCCCTGTGACAATGAACCGTGCTGCTGCAAAGATTGTCATGAACCTGAAGTTCGATGCTGATTTCCTGAAGTCTTTACAGTATGACAAGGATACTGACGGTAATTATACAATACCAAAGGATGATAAAGATAAGGTTGAGATTACTGGTACCCCAGGTTGGAGATTCAACAACTTCGCTTTTGGTGCTCCAGTATTTGCTCCAGATGCAGCAGGCGACGGTATTGAGGTACATAACGCTGGTTTCTTGATTAATGAGGGAACGGGTTACGAAGGTGATGACAAGCATCATGCCATCGTTACTTACTCATATCCTAACAAGTGGACCGATGCCATTTCTGCTCCTTCATTGGTAGTTTCTATCGGTTTTAAAGAGGGAACAGGTGAGAGTGCTGTAACAACCTATAATTACTATCGTATCCCTATCGTTCCTAAGGAAACCAAGACATTGAACCGTAACACCCTCTATGTGATTGATGCTACCATCGCTTCACGCGGTAGTGAATCTCACGAGGATATTACCGAGATGGACAACCTGGTATACGAGGTACTGCCTTGGAATGATGAGAACAACAGTGCTGCTATCCACGATGAAGTAAAGTCTGTACAGCACTACTACTTCAAGGTGAATCCAAAAATTTATACCTTGCGTGGTGATGGCGACCAAAGTGTTGATTTGAATTATTTGAAGGCCTCTGGTACTAAGGTGAACTGGAAACTCTTTACCTATGATGCTAATGGTAATCAGACTGGTGTTGTAGCAAATAATGCAAGCAATGCAGTGAGAGCTTGGTTCTATGATAACGTAGGTAATTTTACAACTAGATACGGTGAACACACTGGTACATCTGATTACTCTTCTATTAGCTATTGGGATAATATGGGTGTAACCATCACTCAAAGTAATGAAGGTACTAGTGGATCAAGTGGAACCATAACCGTTACTTCTAAAGCACTGACTAATAAGGCTATCAAATATATCCGCTTGCGCGTTTATTTGGATGAAGAGGTAGATGGTGAGTCCTTAGAGAATGATTATCATCAAGACATCATTATCCGCCATTTCCCAACGGATAACATACAGAGTTTCACTGGTAGTTGGTCTTCAAGGTATGGGGCTGTAGAGAAAACGGCTGGAACTGGATATGGAACAAATACCCAATATTTTGCCAATCCAGACAATTACATTAGAACGGAAAATACTAGTAATAATAATCCTTATTGGTCTGGCCAACCTAACAATTGGACTAATTACACTTCTGAGGAAACGGCATATGCAGGAACGAATAATTATTATTATTGGCGTACTAGTAGAGGAGGCAATCGATATACTTATCATAGAGTTCGTTATGCAAATGCTGTTACCACACCAGTGGTTTGGGTGGATTATGATGATCGTATAACTGGTGTGCTTAGTGATAATAATTTTATTGCAAAAGTTTATTCAGGTGGGGTAATGCATAGAATTAATCCAAATTATACTAATTGGGTAGGAACCACAGATAATTTGGGTGGTCTTGATAATAATCATATGTATGTAATTCAAATCTCCTCTTCAAGTGATAAATATGTTCTTGGTAGGCCTTATGTAAATGTGGCTACCCACCAATCTAATGATGATGTGGTTTCCCCTGCTTTCATGATCGCATCTCAGCTTGGTGCTGTTACTCCATATTCAGGTGCAGGTGCTGAGGCAGCTACACATTGTTCTACATACATGGAAGTCGGTACTGATGGTACAAGATATACAGGATGGCGACTACCTACACCAGCAGAAATAGGAGTAATTATTGACTATCAACAAGGAGATATTGATAATGTCCATGTTCCTACAGCTTATCGTGTAATGAGAAGTGTTTTAACAGGAGAAACCTATTGGGCTTTAAACGGTGAAGAAATTGATACTGGATACGACACCGCTCAAACTGGATATGTTCGTTGTGTTCGCGATCTCTCTGCTCAAGAAGTAGATGATCTGAATGGCTTCCAGGCGATTATCGACAAGTATGAGAATTAATTTGAATCTATAAATACTGATGAATATGAAATATATTTCCCGAATATTATTCACAGTGGGTTTGGTCTTTGGCTTGACGGCATGCACCGAAGATGCTTTAGATACCATAAGCCCAAAGTTGCCTGATAATGGCGATATGTCTGTGAACATAACATTTGCTATGCCTGATGCAGAAGCTCAGACACGTAGCAAGGTGAGTGGTACAGAAACATTACCTGTGCACACAATGCAGATGGTCTGCTTCGACGCCAATGGATTGTACTTGGGTATTCGTAATGCTGTTGTATCCAGTAATGGGGCAAGCGGAACGTTCGTTGACACTGGTGTCATCAAAGGTACCGTGCCTCAAGGCACCAGCCGCATTCACTTCATTGCCAACCGTAAGTTGACCGTACCTTTGAATGCGATTGTTGGCACGCCAGAAGCTGAAGTGATGGCTTCTGAAGAGCTTTCCACCATCTGGAACGATAAAGACCATCAGGAGGTTTGCTACTGGGGTTACCACGAAGCGGCTAACGCAGGCGCTATGGAAGCCTGGTTGAATCCAACTTCTGATGATGGTACCAGTAAAGTTTATATGATTCGTGACCGTGCAAAGATTGTATTGACTTATGATCCAACAGATGCTGATCCTCCTGTGACAAAGATTGAATGGTTAATTCATCATGGTCTTGAGCGCGGTTATTTGGCTCCAGCTCAGGATTCATGGACTAACACAGATTACTATACTAACTCAACTGTTTCTGGTCACACAGATGAGTTAATCTCAGTTGCAGGCATGAATGTATATCCTGGAGACAAGCGCTATACACTTTGGAAATCTGCAACAGAAAACGATGAAAACAATTTCAATACAACTTACGATGCAGCGAATGGTGGTAATCTAAATGTACCTCAGTTCCTATTCGATGACACTAATGATGAAATTGATGGTGTTAAGGTCATTCTGAGAGTAACATACACAGTGAATAATGCCTCTAAGACTGTTTACCATGTTCTTAAATTAAACAGAATCGTTGATGTAATAAATGAAACTCGAGAACTTTATGATATAGTACGTAATAATACTTACTACATTAAAGCTAAACTGTTGAGCCCTGATGTGGCGTATTATAACACACTCGAAGACGCTATCAATGGTAAAGAGTTCATGAATGCAGAAATGGAGGTTGACAGAAGTATTACAGAAGTCAACAATAAAGAATATACTTTGCAGATTCTGTTGCCTACAGAGACAACCTCAATCGTATTAAATAGAGAGACAGAGTGGACTATGGATTTTGCATTCCGTGAGGTTGCTGATATAACTCAGTCTGGGTCTACTGATCCTGATGATTTTGAGATTGAGTGGGAGAAAAAACAGACATTCTGTACTGGTTTTGCATCAGGAGATTCGCTGACCTACAATTCGACGACAAAGTTGTTCACGATTCATACGACAGTATTAGAGGATAAGCTTACTCAAAAGCTGCAGAGTGAATGGATTGTCGTGAAACACAAGGCTACTGGTCTGAAACGTTTCATTCATGTTTTCGCCATTGACCAGTTCCGCTACAGGCTATATCCTAAGTTGACGCGTGTTGGCACTGGTAACTATGGTGACTGCCTGCTGACATTCCAGTTGCCACCTGCAGAACATACACAGTTCTTGCCTGATGGTTCACCAGATCCTAATGAACTTGTATATCCTCAAGAGCTTTACCCAATTGATGTGAAATTTACTACTAACACGTTGAATGCCTACGGAACTACGCAAGGTACTACTAATTACGGTTTGTTCGGCGTTGCTGTAGAAAGCACATCAGGCTTGGTGACTGAAGAAAATTTTGAGACCGGTTATAAAAGCCCTGTATCATCAACTAACACCGATGATATGTCACATTGGTATTTCCAACAGGGAGGTAATTTCTGGGATTTCTGGTACACTTACAGTTTGAAGACTTGTCCTGAAGATGGTATTGTAAATATCTATTTCAAGGACGTTCGCCAAAACATCCAGTATGCCACAGTTGGAGATGTAGGTCTTTTCCTCTATGTAGAGTACTTCGGTAAGAATTATTCAATTCCATTGAGTACTAATTAAAGTAAGCATCCTATAGATGTTATATAGCAAGCAGGCGGGAGCATTAAAGCTTCCGCCTGCTTCTTTATAGGCCAATATCTGCCATCACTGGCTCCAGTATCTGCTATTACCCGACGCAGTATCTCCTACGGGTCGTCGGAAGGCTTCCCATCACCCGTCGCAGTATCTGTTATAGGGGTATAGGAGATATTGCAGCGACCCATGGCAGGCATTCCTTATACCCCATAGCAGATACTACAGTTAGCGGTAGCAGGTATTACATAAAATTATCCCCGCCAGTTAGGCGGGGATAATCCATTATTCTAAAATGAGTATTAGCCCATCATTTAGTCTGAGGTTAGTGCATCACTTCCCTGCCCTACGGATCAGGATACTGAAGACAATTACCTCTATGAACAACAAGCCCGCAGGGATGATTACCCAAACGGGGGTTTCATACGCCATAGAAAGCAGGAGGCAGATGCCCATGATGCCTAAGATGATGTTCATGCCCCTCACCTGCGTGACTGCCAACTTCAGCTGTTTGACGGTGGTGATGCGGGTAGAGGGATTCATCAATCGGGGACGATAGGCAGAGAAGCCCAGCATCAACATCACAAATGTCCAGCAGCCAGTCATGATGAGAAGCGATATTGGGTCCCCTACTTTATCGACCTCACCTGCCAGGTTCATGTGCAGCGCCACCTCGTCGCCTGCAGCTTCTCTCCAGAGCACAGCCGCCACCACCCACATGGCAATCAACAAGAGCAGGGCTACAAACTCTAAGATACGGTCGGTCCATGTAACAGGCAGTCGCACGTTGTATATCTCCGACGGCCTTCGCTCGTTAAACAGTCTCTTCCAGTTCATTGTTCTTTTGTTTTTTCAGCCTTCCGCTTTTGCGCAACGCCTCGTTGATAATCCATTGCAGCTGCCCATTGGTGGAACGGAACTCATCAGCCGCCCACGCCTCGATAGCATTCATGGTGGCAGCATCGACACGCAGCACAAAGCTTTTGGTGGTATTTTCCTTCTTTGACATGCTAAGAGTCGATTTAATGATTAATGATTCAATGTACCAGTATTGACAACTGGCTGTGCAGCATCATCGCCGCAGAGCACTACCATAAGGTTGCTCACCATAGCTGCCTTCTTCTCGTCATCCAACTCAACAACTTCCTCTGCAGAAAGCTTGTCGAGTGCCATCTTCACCATAGATACAGCCCCTTCTACTATCTTCTCACGAGCGGTGATGATGGCAGCTGCCTGCTGGCGACGCAACATCACCGCAGCAATCTCGGGAGCATATGCCAGGTAGTTGATACGTGCCTCTACTACTTCAATGCCTGCCAATGCCAAGCGCTCGTTCAGTTTGTTCTCCAACTGTTGGTTGATTTCCTCGCCTCCACCACGCAGTGTCAGTTCGTTGTTCCTGTCATCGGTATCATCATAAGCATACTGACCAGCTACCTGACGCAAAGCTGCATCACTCTGCACCTGCACGAACTGCTCGAGGGCCTTCATGATGCCTGACACGCCAGCAGAAATCTGGTCAGGCTTCACATTGCTCTGCGCCATCGTCTGTGCGTCAATCTCAAACATAGCTTTGTAGGTGTCCTTCAGTTTCCATACCAGCACCAAGCCTATCATGATAGGATTACCTGTCTTGTCGTTCACCTTGATGGGCTGAGCATCCAGGTTCCTGGCACGAAGAGAGAGCTTCTTGGTACTCATGAAAGGATTGATCCAGTAATAACCCGTCTTGGTAAAGGTGCCACGATACTTGCCGAAGAAGGTCAGCACGCGTGCCTCGTTGGGCTCCAGCATAATAAAGCCTGGCCAAATAAAGAAAGAAAGGATCAGCATCAGCGGACCTGCCAGAATCAGCCACCAGTCGCCATAGCCTATAAACATTACGATAGCGGCAATACCGGCAATCGTCAGCAACAAGTTAAAGAACAGCATGGCAAAGCCATTGAATGTCACGCCACGAAAAGTAAATTCCTTTGTCTCCATAGTCGTATAGTTTTAGTTTTATAAATAATATCATTTTGATATCACAAAGATAACACAAAAGATTTCATATCTCCAAATATTTTGAACAAAAAATAACAAAAAAAATGCTGGCGGCTATAAATAGTCGCCAGCACCTTATATAATAAAGGGGAACCCTATCATTACCTCTCTCCTACTTGGGAGGCTTGGGGTTTCATCATTATCTTACTCGATGATGCGTCCCTTGCTCTGGTCGCGATCCTTAACAGCAGGACTCTCTGCTGGATGGCCGATAATAATGATATTGATCAGGTCGGCATTCTCAGGGAAACCAAGCGTAGTTTTCAAGAAATCCTTTGCCTCCTTGCTGTCGTTGATCATGCGTGCAGGAGCAGCCTGATAGGTAGCGCCCAAACCTAATGCATGAGCAGCCAACAGGATGTTCTCACTTAACAAGGCAGTATCTTCACGATTATAGGCAGTAGCCTTCTCGCCTGTCTCAGCAGCAATAAATGCCACTGCAGGAGCGTTAGCAAAAGCATTCTTGCCATTCAGACGCTCTGCCATACCTTTACCCATCTCTGTGCTGAGCATAAAACCTGACAGGGTGTTCAGCATTTCCTGGTTAGTAACGATGCGTACCTGCCAATCCTGAGCATTCATGGCGCTCGGTGCCTGAAGACCAGCCTTGAGGATGGTTTCCAAGTCAGCCTTAGCCACTGGCTCTTCCGTAAACTGACGCACGCTGACGCGTGTCATAATATTCTCAATTACTACAGCAGCTTTGTCCACTTCAACAGGCTCTTGTGCTGGAGCTGGCTGTTGTCCACAGCTTACCAGTGCCATTACACCGGCAGCGATTGCTAAAAACTTTAGTTGTTTCATTTGCTTTGATTTTTATTGTTAAACATATCCATTGCGGGGCAAAGATAGTAATTATTTCTTTATATTTGTAGCACTTAAAAAATAAAAAATATGAAACGAGCTATTATCATTGGAGCCTCATCGGGCATGGGAAAAGAAGTGAGCAAGCTACTATTGGCAGATGGTTGGCAGATTGGCATTGCTGCTCGCAGAACAGAAGCACTGGAAGCGTTGAAAGCCATGCAACCTGATGCTGTAACGACAGCTACCATTGACGTGATGGCAGATGATGCGCCTCAACACTTGGAGCAGTTGATTACAGACAACGGTGGAATGGATCTGTTTTTCCTGGCATCTGGCATCGGCAAGCAGGATCCTAACCTTGACAGCGAGATAGAGTTGCGTACGGTGGCTACCAATGGCATGGGCTTTACTCGCATGGTGGATACTGCCTTCAACTGGTTGGCGAATCATGGGGGCAAAGGGCATATTGCCGTCATCAGCAGCATTGCTGGCGTAAAGGGATTAGGCATGGCTCCCTCCTACTCTGCCACTAAGGCTTTTCAGAACAAATATATAGAAGCACTGCAGCAATTGGCACACATGCGTCATCTCGACATCACCTTTACCGATATACGTCCTGGCTTTGTCAAGACTGACTTGCTGAACGATGGCAAGAACTACCCGCTTTTGATGAATAAGGAGTATGTTTCCCGACAAATATTCAAGGCCATCAAACAGCAACGCAGTGTAAAGATCATCGACTGGCGCTACCGAATCCTGGTGTTCTTCTGGCGACTTATCCCAAGATGGCTGTGGGTAAGGTTGCCTATCAAAAATTAAGGGTTTTCGCTGAACAAATTGGGTCATTCGCTGAATTTATTTTATAGAATAGGCTGTACGTCTTACCTTTGCTGCCGTGATTTTTAAAGGTTAAGATGTATGAGAAACAGATGTATTTATTTAGCAATGATGGCAGTGGTAGCCATAGTGGCCACCTGCTGCTCAGTAGAAGACGACAACAGCGGATACCCATCTATGTCAGAGATGATGGGGCCTAATGGACAGATGCCAGGAGGTATGGGTCCTGGTGGCATGGGACAAAGCGACACAAACGGCAATGACTTGCAGGACCTCGACATCAGTCTGGATAGGACACCACTGTCCAGCGACACAGAAACCATCCCGACAGATGAAAACGACGAAAGCTACGAGGACTATGTAGAGCATTCATCATTTTCTGAAACAGTAAGCATTGAATATGCTGACGACAAAGCTACTGTGAGCACACTACCCGAAGGTGTGGAGGCAACGGTTGACGGCGCTGGGGTTATCATCAATTCTACCATCAAGGGAGTGGCCTACGAGCTGAAGGGCAGTAGTTCCAATGGGTATTTCAAGATATATAGCGAGAAGAAATTCCGACTTACTTTGAACGGAGTGTCACTGACCAATCCTAGTGGTGCCCCCATCAATATCCAGAGTGGCAAGCGTGCATTTGTCACCCTAGCTGATGGCACCAGTAACAGTCTGACTGACGGAACCAGCTACAACACCCCTGATGATGAGGATGAGAAAGGCACATTGTTTAGCGAAGGTCAGCTGATATTCAACGGCAAAGGTTCACTAGAAGTTACTGGCAACAAGAAACACGGAATTGTAAGTGATGACTACATCCGCTTCCGTACTGGCACCAATATCTATATAACAGCTTCTAACGGTCACGGCGTAAAATCTAACGATTATGTAGTTATTGGTGGCGGTGTACTGAATATCGAGGTGAGTGGTACGGCAAAAAAGGGTATCAGTACCGATGGCTATGTCTTAGTTTCAGGTGGCCGTACCACCATCGTCACCTCGGGAGAAGGGGAATATGACGAAGACGAGAACGATGTATCTGGTGCAGCGGGCATCAAAGCTGACGGTTACTTCCAAATGGATGGCGGTCAGTTGAACGTCAAGAGTACGGGAGCAGGAGGTAAAGGCATCAATACAGATGGCGAGATTATCATCAACGATGGTGACATACAGGTCATTACCACAGGTCAGACATTTACCTACAGTAGCGATCTCGACTCAAAAGCAAAAGGAATCAAGAGCGATACGGATGTTACAATCAACGGAGGTACAATAAAGATCAAAACAATGGGTGGTGAAGGTAGTGAAGGACTGGAAGCCAAAGGGGTAATGAACATCAACGATGGCGAGATAGAAATTGCCAGCTACGACGACTGTATCAACTCTGCTGGAGACATGATCATCAGTGGTGGCTATATCTACGCATTTGCTACAAATAACGATGCCATAGACAGTAATGGCGACTTGTATATCAAAGGGGGTGTCATTGTGGCATTGGGATCATCTGGAGCAGAATGTGCCATTGATGCTGCAGAAGGTAAGAACCTTTACATAAGCGGCGGTACAGTGATTGGTATTGGTGGCAGCAATGCCTCCTACCCTGCATCCAGTAGCAGTCAGATGTCTGTAGCATTTCAGGCATCTATATCGTCTGGCAATACCCTTACAATAAGTGATGGCAGTAACGCTATAATGAGCTTTGCCATGAAGCGCAGTTACCAAAGCGGACTGTATTTGATTTCATCTCCCGATTTGAAGGATGGCAGCAGCTATGCAGTGTATGCAGGTTCAACTGTCAGTGGCGACAATTGGCATGGACTCTATACCAATCCTACTGTAAGCAATTTGGGCTCCGAACTAGGCAGCGTGACGGCACAAGCTACTGCTGGGGGTAACAGTATGGGTGGCATGCAAGGAGGAAGGCCCTAATAGCAATTTCTACACGACATGAATAATATATTAACAAGGGGGTTCGCCTCCTTGTTTTTTTTGCTTTGTTGTAAAAAATATTCTATCTTTGCGGCATAATAGTCAACAAAGATGAGGAATTGGTTTCAGAAATTTGACAAGCTTCAGATTCATGAGAAGTTGCTCTACGTCGGTCTGTGGCTGTTGGTATTCATAGTACCTGTCATTGGTACCTACTACCGCAGTACAGCTCCCGATGCCTCTTTTGACTGGTCATTGGTATTGAGGACTTGGAAAGACTATGTGCCTTTCCTTTTTCTGTTTGTTGTACACGACTGGCTGATTGCTCCCTTTTTGGTTAATGACGAAAAGAAAGCTGCCTACTTCGGCATAGCCGGATGTGCCTTGTTGCTATTTGGCTTTTATATCTGGAACCAGCGACCCAGTTTCGATAATCCTCCTCCACAGCTGAACGAGATGCGGACTGATATGCGTCCGTCAAGACCTCCCTTTGCACAAGGTGATGTACCCAACTTCGACAGTGTTCCGCCTCCTCCAAGAGGTGAGATGCAAGACGGCAACCGTCCTCCTGTAAGACCTGAGGAAAGGGCAGAAGCAGGTAACCGTCCTCCATTCAAGCCCGATGGCAACATGGATAATCCTCCTGAGATGCGTGAGGATATGCCGCCCATGAGGGAGAAATATACCAAGTTATTAATTGCGGCACTGATGATGGGAGTAAATCTGGGCATCAAGTTCTATTTCAGGCAACGACGAGACGCCAATAATCTGGTGGATTTGGCACCCCTGTCTAGTGATGTACCGCAGCCAACAACTGCTGATGTTCAACCATCTTCATCTGCAACTGCGCCCACGATGGATGAAGACAGTCATATCATCTTTGTCAAGTCAGAGTACCGCATGGTACGCATCGACATCCGCCAGATACGCTACGTAGAGGCGATGAGTGAATACTTGCGCCTTTATCTGGAGGGTGAAACCAAACCTATTATTGCCCTGCTCAGTATGAAGCGTCTGGAGGAGCGATTGCCGCAGAACTTTATGCGAGTGCACCGTTCTTATATTGTGAACCTGCAGAAGATACAACAGATAGAACGTGGTCGCATAGTAATGGATAAAGATACTTACATCCCAGTGAGCGAGGGATACAAAGAGGCCTTTAACCGTTTCCTCAGCGAGAAATCATTAGAAAAATAATTTTATTACACATCAGCAGCGCATTATTTGAACAATTATGCGTAATTTTGCAGACAAATAACAAACTTATTATTAATAAAAAAGAATGAAAAAACTGTATTCTATGCTGTTCGCTGTTGCAGCATGTTCATGCCTTATCGCTTTGAGCAGCTGTAATGGTAAGAAGTGGACTGAAGAGCAGAAGGGCTCTTACAATCTGGTTACTCAGGAGGGCGGACAAACCCTTGGTTACTCACCTACATCTGGTGTACAACTCATCACTGACAAAGGTTATGCTTTCAAGGACTTGAACCGTAATGGTGCACTTGATCCTTATGAAGACTGGCGCCTCGATCCTAAGACCCGTGCACAGAATCTGGCTGAGCAACTGTCAATCGAAGAGATTGCAGGCTTAATGCTGTATAGCGCTCACCAGTCAATTCCTTCAGCTGCAATGGGTGGCAGAGGTCCTGCTCCTACATATAACGGCAAACCTTTCGCTGAAAGTGGTGCCAAGGCATCAGATCTTTCTGACGCTCAGAAGAAGTTCCTGCAGGAAGACAACCTGCGTGCCGTATTGGTAACACGAGTAGAGAGTCCTGCTGTAGCTGCTGAATGGAATAACAATGTACAGGCTTTTGTTGAAGGTTTGAACCATGGTATTCCTGCCAACAACAGTTCTGACCCTCGTCATGAGACTTCTTCTGACGCAGAATACAACTACGGAGCAGGTGGTCAGATTTCATTGTGGCCATCATCTCTGGGTATGGCTGCTACCTTCGACCCTGCCTTGATGAAGAAGTTCGGTCAGATTGCTTCTGAGGAATACCGTGCACTGGGTATCGCTACTGCACTGTCTCCTCAGGTAGACCTTGCAACTGATCCTCGCTGGAGCCGTTTCAACGGTACATTTGGTGAAGGAACAAAACTGGCTACCGACTTGGCTCGCGCATACTGTGACGGTTTCCAGACCTCTCCTGCTGATGAGGCAATAGACGGTGCCTGGGGTTACAAGAGCGTAAACGCTATGGTGAAGCACTGGTATGGCTATGGTGCTCAGGAAGGTGGTCGTGACTCTCACTATAACTACGGTAAGTTTGCCGTTTATCCAGGCAACAACCGTGAAGAGCATGCCATCACATTTACTGAAGGTGCTTTCAAGTTGGAAGATGGTACTGGCATGGCTTCTGCTGTAATGCCTATCTACAGTATTCTTTTCAACCAGGATCCTTCTGGCGAGAACGTAGGTGGTAGCTTCAGCAAGTGGATGATCCAGGATCAGCTGCGCGACAAGTATAAGTTTGAAGGTGTTGCTTGCACCGACTGGGGCATTACCAACGACAACAAAGCTGTAGAGGCATTCGACGGTAAGTGCTGGGGCGTAGAGAACTTGAGCATCGCTGAGCGTCACTATAAGATCCTGCAGGCTGGTGTTGACCAGTTTGGTGGTAACAACGACAAGGGTCCTGTGCTCGAGGCATATCAGATGTGGGTAAATGACTTTGGCAAGGAGAGTGCTGATGCACGTTTCCAGCAGAGTGCATATCGTCTGCTGCTGAACGTATTCCGCACTGGTTTGTTCGAGAATCCTTACCTCGACCCAGCAGCTACTACTGCAACTGTTGGTAAGAGCGAATTCATGGAAGCTGGTTATGAGGCACAGTTGAAGTCTGTGGTGATGATCAAGAACCACAACAACACCTTGCCTGTTAAGGATAAGAAGAAAGTATATATTCCTAAGCGCCATCAAACTCAGAGCCGTGGATTCTTCGGTATGAGCGGTGAGGACAAATGGGTAGATCCTGTAAACCTCGACCTCGTAAAGAAGTACTATGATGTAGTGGATAGCCCTGCTCAAGCAGATTTCGCTATAGTTTTCATCCAGGCTCCTAACAGTGGCGTAGGTTATGACGCTGATGACGCTAAGCGTGGTGGCAATGGCTATGTACCTATCAGCTTGCAGTACAACGACTATACTGCTACCTATGCTCGTGCAACCTCTATCGCTGGTGGTGACCCATTGGAGAAGTTTACTAACCGTACTTACAAGGGCAAGAGCGTGAAGACTAGCAACAAGGATGACCTGAAGATTATTCTCGACACCAAGGCAGCTATGAGCAACAAGCCTGTTATCGTGGTACTGAATACCGGTAAGCCTGTAGTTCCTGCAGAGTTTGAGGGTAAGGCTGATGCAATCCTGATTTCTTTCGGTGTACAGAACCAGGCTATCTTCGACATCATCAGTGGCAAGAACGAGCCTTCTGGTTTGCTGCCAATGCAGATGCCTGCTAACATGATGACCGTTGAGCAGCAGAACGAGGATGTTCCTCGCGACATGGTTTGCTACAAGGATGCCGACGGCAATACTTATGACTTCGCATTCGGTATGAACTGGAGCGGTGTCATCAACGATGCTCGCGTAGCAGCTTACAAATAATTCCTGATATTATTATCATAAGGGCTGTACCTGTAAAGGTGCAGCCTTTTTTATTTACCAATCATTCGTTGGATAAACAGAAAAAACTATATATTTGCATCAGGAAGACTAATAGCTTTTGTATGAAAACGAAAGATCATCTTATAATTAGGTTATATATTGCTTTTTCCTTAATGGGTTTGGTGGCTCAAGCCCAGGAAACAAACTACGATGAATCCAAAGTGGGCACCTACGTGCTACCCGATGCACTGACTACGCTCAATGGTCAGAAAGTAGTTAACAAAGAGCAATGGGAAGAAGTACGCCGCCCGGAAATCATAAAACTTTTCGAGGACAACGAGTATGGCATTATACCCGATGCAACCATCAACTCAAGCTATCGCATTGTTGAGGAAAGCGACAACGCTTTAGGAGGGAAAGCTATCCGGCGTCAAGTTGAGATAACGTTTAGCGGTAAAGGGCAGACTCGCAAGATGCTCGTGCTGCTTTATATGCCAAAAGACGTAAAAAAGTGCCCTGTTTTTGTGTCACCTAACTTCCAAGGGAATGCAACTACTACAACAGACCCATATGTCATCGAGTCTCAGTTCAGCACTAACGGACGGGCTAACCAGACTAGTAGATGGTCTTATGACCGTATTATAAATTCTGGGTATGCTGTGGCTACTTTCCAATACTTTGATGTTTATCCAGATAAGGACAATGATGTGAGCGAATCCATCTACCCTCTTTTCGGCATCAACTCTAATGATGATCTACAAGATAATACAGGCAAAGCCATTGCTGCATGGGCATGGGGATGCTCTCGGGTATTGGATTACTTGCTCACATTGGATAATATCGATGGAGAACGTACCATTGTCTTGGGACATTCACGTATAGGAAAGGCAGCCCTATGGTGCGGAGCGTTGGATCAGCGTTTTGCAATGGTTATTTCCAATGATACAGGGTGTTCGGGCGCTGCTTTATCACGACGGAATTATGGTGAGACCGTGTTAAGTATCAACAACTCTTTCCCTTGGTGGTTCTGCAATAAATATCAGTCTTATAGCCAAGACGTTTCCTCACTTCCTATGGACCAACATGAGTTGATTGCTCTAATTGCTCCGCGAGCAGTTTATGTAGCCAGTGCCCAAGAAGACCAATGGGCTGATCCGCGCGGAGAATTTCTCTCGTTGCAGGAGGCAAGTAAAGTCTATGCGCTCTATGGTTTAGATACCCTCCAAGGCTACTCTTTCCCTGCTGTCAACGAGCCTCTCTGGAAAGGCAGTTGCGGTTATCACATTCGTTCAGGTATCCATGATGTAACTGATTTTGACTGGGAAGCATACATCGGATTTGCAAACGAACAATTCAAGTTCTCCAAAAAGTAAATCCTCTTGCTCAGAAAGAGGCTCAGTTGTATACCATATATATAATAATGAAGGCTCCCATCTGGGAGCCTTCACTGTTTTTATTCCACCTCGGGAATTTCTATTTGAGAGCCGTAGCGGTGATACTCATTGGCGATTGACTGCTCCTGAATATAGAGTGCCAGTTCGATACGTCCATCCTTTACTGGAGCCGAATGAGCGATGTACTTATCATAGTTGGCAGCAGCCTCACATACTACGTCCGGCATACGGGATGAGATCACACGCACACGCCCATAGTTCTTGATAGACTCCAAGAAAGCAGCCATATTCTCTTGCTTCTTTTCACCATCAAGTTGTTCGAACAACGGATTGCTGACATCCATTGATACGGTGAGCAGTGTGCCAACGGTCTTTGCTGCCAGCTGTACCATCTGCACTTGTTCGAGTGTTTCATCACCAAACAAGCGGAGTACCATGCCGCCATCCACAGGCAGGTAGCGGAATACATTCTGCTCGCCACGAATCTTCGGCTGGATATTACGTGCGTGCTTGAACTCTTTCTCGTACCATTCAGCATACGACTGCTTATAATCAGTTGTAGAGCCTGGCTTGTCAGTGATATGCATAAATTGAGCACAATAGTTAGGACCACCAGCTTTCAATCCAGGACCAAAAGCGGATAACTTCATGCCGCCAAATGGCTGTCTATTTACAACAGCGCCTGTTATACCTCTATTAATATAAAGGTTGCCTGCCTTGATATGGTTCTTCCAATACTTCTGCTCCTGTTCATCGAGCGATTGCAGACCAGATGTCAAACCATAATCAAGACTGTTAACCAGATCAACTGCCTCCTCCAAAGTATCAAATGGCGTTACTGCCAACAACGGAGCAAACAATTCAGTACGGAAAGTATAAGAATCTGGCTTTACATTTATCTTCACCGTAGGCTTGAGGATGTACTTCTTCTCATCCACAAACTCGGGAGCAATCAGCCATTTCTCTCCAGGTTCCAACTTACATGCTTTTTCCAGTTTCTCATTGTGGTTGGTAATCATCGGCCCTACAATATTGCCGGCATTCCAAACGCCACCTACCTTGAGTGAAGAAGCGCAGTCCTTGAGCTTCTCCATAAACTCAGGATCTTTGTATACAGAGCGTTCCACCAAAAGGATAGAACATGCCGAGCACTTCTGACCTGCATTGCCGAAGGCCGAACGACAAGCGTTCATAATAGCATGGTCGCGATCACCCTTAGCAGAAAGAATCATCACGTTCTTACCACCTGTTTCAGCTGACAAAGGTGTTATTGGGTTAGTATGAGCAATACTCTGCGCCGTCTCAGTGCCACCCGTCAGTATAATGTGCTTAATCACAGGAGAAGAAGTAAGCAATGGCGTAGCCTCCTTATTGGCAATGATCACCTGCAAAGCCTCTTTAGGCACACCAGCCTCCCAGAACGCCTTAGCGAAGAGCCAAGCCACAGGAGCAGCAACAGTAGCTGGTTTCAATATACAGGTATTGCCAGATGACAATGCTGCCACCACACCACCGCATGGAATAGCGCATGGGAAGTTCCAAGGTGACAAAACCAATACCGTGCCCTTGGCCTTCATCTCAATGTCGTCCAAAGCAGCATATTTCTTCATCGTAGTGGTGTAGAAGCGACAATAGTCGATGCCTTCTGACACTTCCACGTCGGCCTCTTCCACTGTCTTACCTGTAATCGCACACATCGAACCAATCAAATCGCCACGCATCTGCCCCATGATATTGGCAGCTTTGTACATAATGCGATGACGCTCCTCGATAGTAGTATTCCTCCATCCACCGGCATCTTTCTCTGCGATATCCAAAATTTGTTCAACCTGTACTTTATTAGCTCGTGACATCTCGCAAACCAACACATCACCCTCCTGACTACGGTCGTAGTAGCTCACCTTATCTTCATTATATATCAGTTCGTCACCTATTTGCGTAGGCAGTGTGTCACCAGGTTTCCAGTCACCCCATCCTGCCTTTTCATAGTTCATCTTACCAGTAGACTTCCATTTCGCAAAAATCTTCTCCACCCACTCTTGGTTGCAGAAGCGGTCGAAGTCGGTATCTGGCTCGTTGATCATTTCATCCTGAGGTTCCTGTCCAATATATGGTTTGTTACGATCTTGCGTACGAGTAGGAATATGGGTGATGGTATCCTTCATATTATACGCATTGATAAACTGCTGCTGCAACTCTTTCCACTCTGGAGTATCTGGCTTCAACGAGAACGAATGTGTCAGGAAATTGTCGGGAGCCGTATTCTCATCCATGCGTCGCACCAAATAAGAGATGGCATTCAGGAAGTGCTCCTTCTTCACCACTGGCGTATAAAGAATCACGTGGTTACCCAATTTACGTTGAGCTCTCCACACATGGTTGGCCATTCCCTCCAGCATCTCGAAACAGAAGCAATCCTTAGGAGTATGGTACATCTCTGTCAGCAAGTAAGCATACGAGATGGTAAACAAATTGTGTGAAGCCATGCCGATATGCAATACTTTGGCATTCTCTGGTTTCAAGCCTCGTTCAATCAGGTGCAGGTAGTTGGCATCCACCTCAGTCTTGTTAGGACGCACAGGATTTGGCCAGCCACGCAAATCACTGACTATATTCTCCATATCGAGGTTACATCCCTTCACGATACGCATCTTGATAGGTGAACCACCAGCCTCAACACGAGCCTTGGCAAATTCCAGCAGTTCACTTTGGAAATCCCAGGCATCAGGCAAATAAGACTGCACCACGATACCAGCCTCATAGTTCTTAAACTGCGGCAACGACAACACATCCTTAAACAGCTTCATGGTCAAGTGCGCATCCTTGTACTCCTCCATATCCAGGTTGATGAATTTAGGTCTTGTCACACCCTCCGGATCCGTGTAAGGATAATCGATGGCCGTTTGATACAGCTCCGACATACGGCGTATCAGTTCAGGGAAGCACTCTTTGTAATTCAAGGCATGGGTCTGTGCATAGATACCCGAAATCTTTACAGAGATATAGTTGATGTCTGGTTCTTTCAGCGCTTCCAGATAAGAGTAGTAACGTTTGTCTGCCTCACCATCACCTAATACCACTTCACCCAAAAGATTTACGTTCTGACCAATATGTTGCTCAAATCGTGTAGCCAAATGCTGTGTCAAATGAGGGCGGGCTGCATCGATGATCACCCTGCTGGTGTCACGACGCAATCGCCACTTGATGATGGGCACAGCCACCCAGTTGAACAAAGGTTTGTAAGCAAAGCCTTGGTACATCTTGAAGAGCAAGCGATCGCCAGAACCCAGGAACTTAGGTATTCCGTACTGGTCAATCAACTCCTTCACACGCAGAGCCAGTTTCTGGGTGTCACGCACCTGACTGGTCTCGTCAAGCATACGCACCATGAATTTCTTGTCGTTGGGCGTAGTCACCATCGTACCATACATGTGTTGCTCGTTCTTCTCGGTCTTGGTCAATCCCGAGTAACTCTCGTCGTACAGCTTTCTCATCCATGAGAAAACTTCATCGACAGTAGGCATTTTCTGTTCGGTCATAGTATTAGTTTATTTAAGGTTATTCTTATGTCAAAGATAAGCAGAATAACCAATACAAACAAGTAAATACTTCATATTTTTTGCAACAATATTCAATGCCAACGGCATCTCACCAAGCACCAAGCCTACTAACTGAACAAACAACGGGCAGAGGATGATTCCTCTGCCCGAGTTCTTTTGCACTACATCAGTATAAACCCTATCTTTCGTCGGTTATCCTTGGGCCTTGCAGCAAAGTGCAACCAATAGACGGTATCTCGGCGTTCAAGGAAAAGTTCGTCGAAATCACGCTTATTGGTGTCCGCCATATCTATTAGGATAGTCATCATGCGCAAGGCATGCTCTATTCCCATGCAGCGGATATCCACTGCACAGCCTTTCATGTGATTCGAGGTTTCAGAAGGATTTAACCCAGCTTCTTTCATCCTTAACATGACTTGATAAGAACGGAAGCCTTGATTGATGATCAGCGGCTCCACATCTCTCGAGGTGAAATAATCTTCACTTGGCCGTAACACATACAGGACATTATAGAGGTATCGCAATTCCTCCAGCCAGTTCTCGCAGAGGGTTATCAGGTTCTCAACGGCCTCTAATGGTGGGTCGTTGTTGTCTTCAGTTTTGAAGCTCGTCTTCGTTAACTCCCCGAGCGTAAAATGCTCGGAGAGGTTCTTGGTTCTGTCTAACATAATCATAATTTCAATTCTTTAGTGCTCTTCTGAAAACTGCCATCTGCCATCTGTACCACATAATGACGTTTCTTCCAAGTACTAACCATATTGCCAGTCTTTTCCGTACCCATTCCCTGCTTTAGTCTCACTCGCTTGGCATCCTCCAGCGTGAACACATCAGGTAACAGTTCCAACAGATTCCTTGGTCCGCGAGTGCCAATACGGGCATCATCACCATTGGCAGCTTTCTCAATGTCGGCTCCAAAGAACTGCATTTTGCACCACAGGTCATAATTCAACGACCAACGGATAAAGTCCTCAATGTTTCTCTCCCACTTCAGACCATTGGCTACGTAGAGCACACAAGCCTTCAGCCAGGCTATGACGACAGCACGATGTGACAGGTTCCAATACACTTCACTCTGACTCAAGCGGGCAAACTCGGCACACTCCTGCTGCAGCTTCTTAGCCAGCCTGTAAGCCTGCTGACAGTCAATCAGTCCACGGGCAGCAACCAGGTTGTCGATATAAGGCTTCAACGCCTCGTCGAATGCAGCATCATATTGGCCATAGATGGGTTGCTCGGCACCAATTTCTGTTTCTGGTATCGTGCAGAAATTGATTCTGCTGATAGGACCGTCGGTCAGCACTCTATGGAAGAACCTGCGTCCTTTCAGAATAGTAGTGCAGGCATTCCAATTGAAACGGCACTCAGGACGGGCCGTCACACTTTGCGTTCCCACACGCGTCTGTCCATACTCTGCTCCTGGGTCGAAAGCCAGGCACATCAACTGGAAATGTTGCTTGCCCGTCTGCCCTTTCAGCTGCTCAAACAAATCCAGTTCATTCAGCTTTACATACACAAAGTGACCTTCGGCTTCATCCATTCTTGTTACAAGGGCTGGCTTCGTCATATCAGGGTCGATGATCTGGATGACCAAACCCTCAGGTCGCAACATCTTGTCCTTATTGGCACCTTTCTTCTGACAATCCTTCTTCCATTCTGCCTCGCGCCTTTCATTCTCCTTATCTCGGTGCTTGATGTCCGCCATGATACGGCGTATGGGTTCGTCGATGCAGCCCTTGCCGGCACCCGTAATGGCCATCAGGCAGTTCATCAGCGTGGCCTCATGCTCCACATTGTCGGTATAGCAGAATCTTACGCCACACAGATGGGTAGCCAATGGCGGGAATATGGCATGTGCCACAGCGCCCTTATACACCTCTGGCGTGTTGCTGGTAAGCAACTGCACCAGCTTGGGCAGTTTCTGGGGCATTTCAGGCGGTGCTGGGGATTCCTCAACCGACTCTAAACTCTCAGCGGTTGGTGAGCTTGCCGAACCACCTTTTCCATACAATCGCTGGCTTTGCGTAAACAAAGCCTCCTGGTATTTCAATAGGCGTTGATTCGGATTGGTGTAGTTCTTGTAGAAGTCCTCCACCAGCTGCTGTATGTTCCGGTCGTTCCAATGCTCAGGCATCAGCTCCGTCAAGATGCCGTTCGCTTCGTCCTTGGTCAACAACTGGGTAGCTCCGCTCAGGAACACCTTTACCGTTGTATGCCGTCCGCCCTCATCCAGGAAGTCACTTTCCTCCAGTCCTTTCTCCTTCATCACACCTTGGGCTATAAAGCGCATACGGTCAGTAACTTTTGAAGATTGAACAGTATCAACAATCAACTCTTCTTTTTGTTTTGCTTCATTTCCACTTTTCGGAGCAGCTAGGGCAGAGCCAAGCTCGCTTGAGCTATGCCGAGTCGCGACGAAATTGGAGCGAAGCTCAATTATCAAAGGCCTTCCATCTACATCCAAGCCCCGCTTCAGGTAGGCCTCACGACGCTGTTCCAACTCCTCGTCGCCCATCGGCTGCAGCCACTTCTCAGAGCGATAAATCTCCTCGTCAATGCCCGTCAGGTAGATGAACCGCTCAGGAGTGATACAACTCTCATCGTAGGGAACACCTATCTCCTCACAGAATGCCTGCTGCGTCTCTGCAATGGTCAGGCCCACTGGCAACTGTAACCAGATATGCAACTTCTTTCGGGCAGAATAATCCATGCGAAGCACCTTGTCCTGCCAGTCAGAATGTTCATCCTCAATCACCTTCTTCGTGTTGGCAATGGCCTTCTCCACCAGTTCCAGGTCATCCACATCCACACAGGTCATAAAGGTGAAAGCCTCGGGTATGATGCCATCCTGTGCACGGTGGTTATCCTTGAACATGGAGTAGTGCGGGCATACAAAGGGCAGCCAGTCCTTCATCTTCTCCTTACCGCCTCGTATGTCCTTTACCATCTGCTTGAGCCATTTCTCACGGAGCAGACGGTCCACCTGCTCCGATGTAAAGGGTTCTGCATAGCCGCGGTGATCCTTCCTGGCATCACCAGCATGCTTCGTATTTGCTGCTATCATTCCGTTCATAGTCTCCTACTTCTGATCGTTCATAAACTTGATTACCTTCACCGACTCCTGCTTTAGCAGTTTGGCAAACTCTGCCCGCTTTTCATTAGGAAGTACAAACGTGTAACGGTCGTAGCCATCCTTGCCATACGATACCGAGCTGTGCGGCAGCTTCAGCACAGGCTTGCCATGTGTTCTCGGTCTGCGTACAAAATCGAAGGTGCCATTGCTCAGCATCTGTCCATAGCCACGGCCATGAAAAGGCTTCACCAGTCCAACACGCGGATTGTCAGGCATCACCTGCACATAATCCATTCCAGTCTCAGTCATGCTGACAGCCACCAGGGCACTCAGCGTCTTTGTAAATTTCTCTTTAGCCATTTTTACTTGAGTTTTTTTGCGAGAAGAAGTTTAGAATCTTTGGCCATTTACTCGAGAACATCCTCCTCACTTCAACTCAGGTTAATGATTAAATATTGATATAGATGGAGCCATGCTCCTGTTCAAATTCCGCTCTGATCTCAACTATAGTTTTGGGAGTCACCTGCTCGCCCTGCCCCTTCAGTTCGGATTCTTTCACCCGCACATCCACCAGATGCATCAGATACTCCCTGCTCTTCACCTTGCCCAGCGTGAAACTCAGCTTCCTGAGCTGCCTGCTCATCTTCCAACACTCGCACACCCCCAGCGGGTCAACCTCCTTGTTCAACCTGGTGCAGTGACGCGTCAGTTGCAGTCGCGTCGATTCCTTAAACCTGCATGAGGCGCAGCACTTACCTATCCTCATACCATGTCTGTTACCTGTAATTCGCATAACTTTTTCTTTTTTTAGTTCGACTTTTAAGTTTACTGCGACAAAGGTCGGGAGATTAATTCTGGTCGAAAGTCGTTTACTTTCGACTCGTTGAAAAAACGCTCATCAGTGTGGTCAAACGCCTTCGTTGGGCTAGTGTCAAGGCATATTTACACCAGCCTTTCAAGATGTTATTTTTGGTGTTAACTCCTTCCAAAGAAAGATGTAGTTTCAGCTGATTTACCTGTTCAACAGGCAGATAGATGCCCTTTACTTGAATGACAAATACGATGGCCGTAACGAAATAACGATTCATGGCTCGCTTCTGCTTCATCACCAAACCCGATGCAAAAGCTTCGTCATTTACTATTGCTTCCCAAACCTCTTTAATAAATGGTCGCCATTCTGGAGTCGAATAGTCATCGATGGCCGCCACATACGACAAAGCCTCTTGCCGACAACGAGCCAGCAGCTCATCGCCAGTAGGTCTCACTGCCTTGCGGAACAGTTCTCCCCTATGCCAAAGAGTCAGTACATCTTCGGCAGTCATACCTTTTACAGGCACTATTTCATACGCTTCTCGCAAAACCGTGAAGTAGTTGTGCTCGGCTCGCAAGTGATAGCTATCTTCAAAATGCACCGGTGCGGGACTCAAACGGGCTTCGCGGTTTATACTTTTTCTTTAATTGTGCTGATGTCGTGATCTGATTCGATCACCACCTGAGAGGGTAAAAAAAACCTCGCATGCCAGTAGGTACACGAGGTATAAGGTTTAATCTGCTAACAGAATATCGTAGTTTCGAGCGAAACGAATATGCGATTTGCCTATTATAGTTATATTCGTAACTGTTTGACAGCTTGTATTTCGATGATACTAACTCATATGTATCAGCAGTTGTTTATAATTAAATATTACTTAAATTATTAATAGTCAGCAACATTGCTTCCTTACTGGGCAGCGAAGGTACGGATAATTCATGACAGCGCCAAACATTATCCGATATTATTTTTACAGGGTTCGGCATATGCCAATAGACGCCATATACTTTATTTCACATTCACTGCTGAATATTTATTTATAAAGAGATATATAATTACCCCCAAAAAATAATTACAAAAATCTTTCGTCTTTAAAGCAAAAGCAGTATTTTTGTGACCTAATTGGTGAATGTTTCGGTTTAAAATGGGTTATTGCTCTGTCATAAAATTACTGATTAATACATACTCAACTAGACTAAAACTCTACGTAGTATTTGTTTTAATGATGTCCTTAGGTTTTTCATCATACGGTCAGAATACACCTAAACATTCAAGCAAAGTTTTCTTTTCTATACATTCTAATTTACTCTACGATGCAGCTTTGATACCCAATGTGGGTGCCGAAATATATCTTGGAAAGAGCCTCTCTCTGCAGGCTAATTGGCATTATGCATGGTGGAAAATTGAGAAAAAGAACAAATTCTGGCAAACCTATGGTGGTGATATAACATTACGTTATTGGTTTGGCTCTACTGCTTGCAACAATCCCCTAACGGGGCAACATATTGGCATCTACGGGCAAGCACTTACATACGATTTCGAACTCAATGGACACGGCTATCAGTCAGCGCGTTGGGACTATGGCGGTGGCATCGAGTATGGTTATGCATTACCTATATCACGGAGTCTCAACCTAGATTTCTCTTTAGGAATCGGCTATCTCACTGGCAAGTACAAGAAATACAAGCCCATAGATACCCACTATGTATGGCAAGCTACTAACAAACTCCATTGGTTTGGACCAACAAAGGCCGAGATTTCACTTGTATGGTTGCTAGGTGTAGGCAATCATAAATCCAGGAAAGGAGGGCAACGATGAAGTCTTTGCACATACTTCTGCTTTCTTTGGCTGCTCTTTGTTTCACTTCATGCGAATACAAAGACCTTTGTTATGACCATTCACATGTCACCAATTTGAATATCACATACAATTGGAACACATGTCCCGAGGCCAATCCCAGCGGCATGAGCCTCTATTTTTATGATCTCGAAGCAGTCAAAGATGTAGAGCGCTATGATTTGAGTGGTAAAGAGGGAGGAACTGTAAGGCTTCCTATTGGCAACTATGAACTTATCACTTACAACAATGATACTGAAGCTAATCTTTACCGCTACAACGACCAACTAAGCACTATTGAATGCTACACCCGCCCTTCAACCCTTGAAGAGGGTACCCTTTTGCAAGGTACTTCTCCCATGCCCATAGCTGCTGAAGCCGAGGGGCAGAAAGTCGCCCTACAACCCGATCCTCTATGGTGCGGAATTTCCAATCCATTTGAAATGAAGTTGAGCGCAGACCAAAGCATCACCATAACTCCTCAAAGTCGTGTAAAACACGTTTCACTTACCATTACTGATGTGCCTAATCTCAAATATTCCACCCAGTTTGGAGGGGCTATCTCAGGCATGGCAGGAGGCGTAGTCATGGCTACTGGGCAACTTACTGAAGACTTGGTTATCCTACCCTTCCAGGTCTTTTCCGATGGCGTCAGCACACTTACGGCAGAGTTCTACACTTTTGGCCACTGTCCACATAATGATGAAGGTGTTTACAATGAGCATTTGCTCACCATCTATGTCATTTTGAGTGATGGCAGCATGTGGTACTATACATACGATGTTTCCGACCTATTGAATGATACCACTCTTAATCCCGATTCTGATGACTGCCATATAGAGCTCAGCGGTTTACCCATACCCAAGCCTATAGTCAATGGCTCGGGTTTCAAACCCGATGTGGATGATTGGGAGAATGAAGACATAGAAGTGGATATGTAATATTTCAGATGCTTAAATATTAAAAAAACAAGTAATATATTATTAACCAATTAAAAATTTTCAGGTATGAAAAAACAATTATTTTTTATTGCTACTGCAGCCTTAGTGCTTGCATCATGCAGCCAAGATGAGACCATCGAGGTGAACATGAGCGATGCTATCAGCTTCCGTACCTTTGTCAATGCACAGACCCGTGCTGCTGACATTACTACCGCTAACATTGAACAATTCAATGTGACTGCTATGAATGGGAATAATGCTTATTTTGATAATGTTACCTTCACTAAGGATGGAACTACATTCAACTCAGCAACTCCATATTATTGGCCAGCCAATGCTTTGAATTTCTATGCTTACAGCCCCATCAGCAGCAACCAGGTAACGAGAACAGATTACAAGACTTTCGGTGTAACTCCTGCTACTACTCCTGATGACCAGGTAGATTTGGTTTATGCCAATACAAATGACAAGACCAAGGCTACCTCTGGTGGCACTGGTGTAGTTCTTAACTTCCGCCATACAGGTTCTAAGATTGTTTTCCAGGTAAAGAACACTGCTGCCAACATGAAATTTGAGGTGACTGGCTGGAGAGTAGGCTATTTGGACAATGCTGGAACTTTTACTTACGCTGACACTAATACAGATGGACAAAATTCAGCTCAGTTGGCTTATTCTGACTGGTCAGATAATACCACTTATTCTGCCGACAACACTTATACCAATACTTTATCAGCAGCTGTAAGCGTTGCTGCTAGTGCTTCTACAGCAGCTCTTCTAGATGGTGAAATGATTCTTGTCCCACAAAAGCCTACTAAAGCTAAAGCATATGCAGCAGCTGACGCTGGATCTAAAGTTAACGGTTCATACGTAGCTCTTGAGATTAAAATCATGAACAATGACACTGCCGGTACCCTTATCCAAGATAAGACTTGGGCCATCTGGCCAGTAGATTTTACTTGGGAGCCTGGTAAGAAGTATACCTACACCATCGACCTTGCTGGTGGTGGTTATTTCGAGACAAACGTTGCTGATAGTGACGCCGAACTCGATCCTATCCTTGAAGATGCAATCATCAAGTTTGTCAGTGTAACTGTTGACGAGTGGCAAGATGGTGGTACAACAGATGTAACAATGCCATCAAACTAATACTATTAATCTAAGCCAGCTGGGGTTCGACTCCCCAACTGGTTACAATTGAAAAGTTGTTTTTAAGAGAGAGATGCTTCACGGTGAAGATCTCTCAGCAATAACTGATGAATATGAAGAAGCGGATTGGTTATATATTTGTGCTGGCACTGCTCACTGCTTGCAGCAGTGACCTTCCCGTCGACACTACCGAGCCATATACCCAGCCTCAGGATGCCGATGGATTCATCTCTTTCGGAGCTTCCAGCGAGTGGGCAACTAGCCGTGGCTGTGCTTCTGATGTCGACCTTGAATACCTGCAAACAACAGGTTTCGGAGTTTATGCCAATACCTCTGAACGGTTCATCATGACCAACCAAGCTGTGACTTATGACGAAGCGACTGGATGGACCTATACCCCTGAGCAGCGTTGGCCCCATGGCAGTGTCAATTTTTATGCTTACGCTCCTCTTGGTGACCCAAGTGTCACTCCTTCAGATGCTACTTCAACCATCACCTATACCATCAGTGATATCAACAATCCCACCGACCTTATGTGGGGAGTGAGACCTGACACTGGTCTGCCCTTCACTGGTATTACAAGTGACTATAATGGAGGTGGCATCGATTTTAATTTCAAGCATGCATTGGCAAGAGTTCAACTCAATATCCAAGCTTCAGATAATTTGAGTTATACTGAAGAAACAACTTTTATAAATTCCGATACTTTAAGTAATTTCTATTCAGATCAATATAGCTCATACATAACACATATCGAGAGCGTAGGAATAGCTGAAGCATTATTAGACTCTACCGATGTAACTTTATATAATGTTTATGTAGGTTGGCTTAGGTGGAGAAACATAACCTCGGAGAATATTGAGGAATATTGGAATGATGTTTCCTTTTTAGCAGAAGCTAAAGAAAACATATTACGAGCCATGTCAGAAGATGACACAATAAAAGAATATTGGGTGGATCAGAAGATAGAAGAAATTCTAACCAACACTACTAATACCAAAGCTTATAAAACCCAAAAGCTAGTACTCGAAAGAATTAGGTTTACCAATCTTTACACTTCTGGTTTACTGGATCTGAACAATACCACTGCCAATGAACCCCTATGGAGCAACCAGACTGGTTCAGGTACTTATGAAGGCTTTACAATTCCAGACAAAGCACAAAATACGACAAGCAATGATAGTATAGCTGTCAATGGCTATGGTATTTCTACCGAAGCAACCTCTATCGATGGAACTTATCTGGTCATTCCATCTGATCAGATACAGGCTCGAATCACCTATCGCACTGTCACCAGTACTCCAGACAGTATAACAGGAACCTATAATAACCCTACAATAGCAACAAGCATTACCACAGGGGACAGCCTGACCTACACCACCACCGTTCCCAGAAACTTGACGGGCAACAACACTTACACGCTGAACATTACTATTCAATAAAACAAAAAAGGATGCTCCAGAACTTTGTAGCCGTATAATTTTCATCACGATGGCAGATGGCAGATGACAGTTTCTTTGGGAGCACATCAAAACATGGGAACAAAAATTTTATTAATAATAATTATTATATAATTATATTAATAAGTTTAATTTCTATCTTTTTCTACCCCTACCACAACATACCTGCTCCCAAAGAAACTGCCATCTGCCATCCGTACCACATCGACGCACATCAAAAAAGGGGGCGTGCTTATTTCGCGTTTTCATTTGCAGCACCCCCGATGATTTTGTAACTTTGTATCACAATCGAAGAAGATCTCCTCTCAGACATGCCAAATGGCTTACATCGAGAAAAAGGGTGCTTTACTTCGAGAAAGAGAGGCTTTTTCTTCGGGATAGTACAAAATCAAGTCGCAGAGCAACGACATCGCCAAAGGCCACGGAGGTGAAGAAGCGAAGCTACAAGATGACAGTTGCAACTAAACAAGGCGGGAGGCGGTGACCCGATGTAGATTACCGCAAAACAAAAACACAAAATAAAACAAAACACTTTCTGGAGCAGCAAGGCAGAACCAAGGCTAGCATGGGAAAACCGAGTTGCGACAGAATGGAACACAAATCAAAATAATACATTACAAGACTATGGCAAAAGAAAGAATTTCTATGGGGATCAATCTCCGACAAAACAAGAACGACAAGAGTCCGGCTTATGGCAAGTATTTACCTGAGGTGGATGTGCAGAAAACTCTCTCTCTGCGCGGCTTCGCCAAGCACATGACAGATCACGGCAGTGTCTATGGACGCGACCTGCTGGAGGGTGTGCTGATCAAGATTACCGAATGTCTGCCCGAACTGGTGTCACAGGGCATTCCTGTACAGCTGGGCAACCTGGGTACTTTCTACCCTACGGCTGAGGTGAAGAAGAATGCAGCTGTGTCGAGCATCGCAGAGATGGAGGGCCTCGACCCAAACGACCTGGTGCAGGCTATCCACATCCGATTCCTGCCCGACAGCTCTAAGCTGGACAATATCAGTGGCAGGGCCTTCAAAGAGGCTTGCGCTTTGGAGCTCCGCAATATCGTGGATACGCAGGCGGTGACTGTGAACGGCAAAATTCGCAAGATGCAGACACTCACCCCTATCTCTACGGCTGTGGCAATCACTCGCTCAGGTGGCAGTACGCCAAGCACAGGCGGTAACACGGGCACTAACCCTGGTGGCTCAACTGGTGGTAACACTGGAGGCAATGGCGACGGCGACGGAGGCGACGGCTTGCAGATCTAAGCCCCCTCTCCTCCCCACAAATCTTGGTTTGAATAAACTCGACATATATTTCTGAAGCGTGAAGAAAATCGGGAAAGTTTTCCGTAAAAAAACTCAGGCTGTTTGAGCGAAGCGAGTTTTTGAGTTTTAGGAAAGCTTGTGCAAACCGAATGTAATAAAGCTTGCTTTAATTACTGAGGTGCAGCCAAGGTTATTCAAAACGTGAGTGATTTTTAGTGGAAGAAATTCAGTCGAGTTTATCAATCAAGAAAAACATTATCAACCTAAACTAAGTGATTTATGAAAAACAAAGAATTTTGGAAATCCGTTATTCAATTGGTAATATCGGTTTTGACAGCAGCACTGACTGCTATCAGCACAACAAGCTGCATGGGATATGGCCCTATTGCTCTCTGATTAGAGGCGTACTAATAGAAAGCTCGGTAAGGAAACTTACCGGGCTTTTTCTTTATATAAATAAGGTATCGAAAAAATATTAGAAATATTTACAAAATAATTTGGTTTATTTTATAAACTTGTTTATATTTGCAGTGTGATTAAATTTTAAGTGCATGAAAAAGGTTATTATCATCGTCGTAGTAGTAGTGCTGGCTGCCTTGGGATTGTTCCTGTATGGAGGCTACCAGATGTTCAAAAACGAGATTGCTGCTATGCAGTCGGTTGAGGAGGTTCGTAATGGTGTTTATACCCTCAGTTACAGCGGGGATTACGGATTCAAGGGATTCCTGGAACAGGGCGGTGCCAAGACAGATGCGGAGATGGCTACCTACATAGCCGGATTCCTGTCGCACGGCTATTACAAACCTCAAGTGACTATGCCTGAGGGGGGATGCACGACCGTTAGCGGAGGGCATGTCTTTGCCCGTAACTTCGACTGGGAACCGGTAGGTAATATAATCATCCTGCACACGAATCCTGATGATGGCTATGCATCTATCGCCACCAGCAACTTATCGTTCCTGGGGTTTGGCGAAGACTGGAAACCGCAGAGCATGCAGGAGAAGTTTATGGCGATGGCAGCAGTGTATGTACCTCTCGATGGCATGAACGAAAAGGGGCTTTGTGTGGCTGATTTAATAGAAATTGACGGCGACACGAACGTGCCAGACACAGAGAAGCCTGACCTGACGATTGTAGGTGCTATCCGACTGGTATTAGATTATGCTGCTGATGTGGAAGAGGCCATTGGGCTATTGTCACAGTACGATGTATTCCCATCGGTGAGCCGTATGCATCATCTTTCGCTAAGCGACCTCAGTGGTCATAGTGTTGTAGTAGAATGGGAAGGTGGAGAGTTGAAAACAACACCTACACAAGTTGTCACTAACCACTGTCTGAGCGAAGTAAGCAACAGCGAGTCCATTACTGAGTCACTTCGACGCTTCAATATGCTCAATGAAGAACATCTGCCAGTTACAGACAAGCAACAGGCACAGCAGGCCATACAGGCCGCAAGCTATCCTGGTGGGACATTGTGGTCGGTCATCTATGATCAACAGTCACTTACCGCCACACATTACTTTGGTTGCCAATGGGAGAAGCCTATAACAAACAATTTATCAGCAAAAAATAACTAATTATATATAAAGGAGGAAAAGTATGGAGACGAACAATGAATTGACTGCTGAGCGCAGCCTGGAAATCATCAAAAAACAAATTGAACTGAGTCGTATGTCCACAGAAAAGAATGCAGGACTTCCCATGATTATTTGGGGCAGTTTGGTATGTATTACTGCACTCATTGTATGGTATCTGTGGGGGACAACAGGTAATGCCGTCTGGAATTTCCTGTGGTTCATCATGGCAGCTGTTGGATGGGGATGCACCATTTATATGAATAAGAAAGAAAAGAACAGTAATATTCCTATTACATTAATATCAAATGTAATGAATAAGACATGGCTCTCTTTTGGCATATTTGCTTCTATATTGCCAATATTCATATATGTTGTGGCTCCCTTGTTATTTGACAAATTCTTAATCGGCTATAGCTATACTCCACTGGTTATTTTGCTCTTGGGTATAGCCACCACAATAACAGGATTGATCCTGAAAAATGGGTGGATTACAATGGGTGGTATCATAGGTGGAATAATTGGTTTCATATTGGCCGTACTTTATGCAGGTCCTTATGAGATGCTTGTTATGGCAGGTGTAGGTGTTATAACATTGTTAATACCAGGTATTATGGTAAATAGGAGGAAATAAGTATGTTCAAGCCATTAGACCCCATATTACATTCAGAGCTCCGTCTGGCTGTAATGTCGCTGCTTTTGGGCGTGGAGGAAGCAGACTTCACCTACATTAAAGAGCAGACTAATGCAACAGCAGGAAATCTGAGTGTACAGATAGACAAACTTACTGCCGCTGGTTACATAGAGGTAGAGAAGAAGTTTGTAGGCAAGCGTCCTTGCACAACGTGCCATATCACACAGAAAGGTGTGGAAGCCTTTCAATCTTATGTGGAGAGTCTGAAAGACTACTTAAAGCCTTTTTAATGCCAGTTTGATAACACGCTCTACGGCAGCATCGGGTTCTTCTTTAAGAATAGTATAAACCACTTTCTGAGATGGTGCAGCAGGGAAGCCAAGCATAGTAAGTGCAGACACGGCTTCCTGCTGCACCTCACGGTTGACAGTATCTTGCTTGGGTACATCCACAACAGTGATGTCACCCATTGCTAAACCGTCGTTCTGCATCTTATCTTTCAGCTCAACAATGATACGTTGTGCTGTCTTTAGTCCTATGCCTTTAACCGACTTAAGAATCTGTATGTTTTCAGAACTGATGACATTCACCAACTCACTGGGTGAAAGTGCAGAAAGGATGGTGCGCGCCGTATTACCACCAATACCAGAAACGCTAATAAGCAAAAGGAACAACTCACGCTCCTGTTTGGAAGCGAAGCCAAACAGCACATAAGCATCTTCACGTATGGCTTCATAGACATATAGCTTCGCATCTTTCTTTCCTTGAATAGCACTATATGTATTGAGGGAAATGTTTAACATATACCCTACTCCATGACAATCTATTACTGCATTGGCTGGAGCTAGTTCAGCCAACTCACCTCTAACATAATCTAGCATAAAACGATTATTTTTTGTTTTTCTGATGCGAAGATACAGATTATTTATGTATTTTTGCAACCTAACAATAGTTTTTTACAACAAATACACAGAAGTTATGAAGAAAATTAGAGCAGCCATAGTGGGTTATGGCAACATTGGTCGCTTCACACTGGAAGCATTACAAGCAGCACAAGATTTCGAGGTAGTAGGTATTGTTCGTCGTGCAGGTGCAGAAAACTGTCCTGCCGAACTGAAAGGTTTTAAGGTAGTTAAGGATATTCGTGAACTGAATGATGTAGACGTAGCCATTCTAAGTACTCCCACTCGTAGCGTGGAAAGCTATGCCAAGGATATTTTGGCACTGGGCATCAATACCGTTGACAGTTTTGACATACATACCCAAATCCCAGCCTTGCGTAAGTCTTTACAAGAGGTGGCTAAAGCACATAACACAGTATCAATCATCTCTGCAGGATGGGATCCAGGATCAGACTCTATAGTCCGCACCTTGTTACAGGCCATAGCCCCAAAAGGCATAAGTTATACCAACTTCGGCCCGGGTATGAGTATGGGACATACCGTTGCGGTGAAATCTAAAGAAGGCGTGAAGGCTGCTCTATCAATGACCATCCCCGTAGGGACTGGTATCCATCGCCGAATGGTGTATGTTGAGTTGGAGGATGGTTACAAGTTTGAGGATGTAGAACGCGCCATTAAAACCGACCCTTATTTCGCCAATGACGAGACACACGTGATGCAAGTTCCTTGTGTAGATGACCTCAAAGACATGGGGCATGGAGTGAACCTGACACGCAAAGGTGTATCTGGCAAGACCCAGAACCAATTGTTTGAGTTCAACATGCACATCAACAACCCTGCCCTGACAGGTCAGGTACTAGTATGTGCTGCTCGTGCTACCATGCGTCGTGAGCCAGGCTGCTATACCATGATTGAAGTGCCTGTAATTGACCTGTTGCCCGGCGATAAAGATGAATGGATTGGGAAATTAGTATAATACTTACACGCCTTATAGTTTCCTCTTTCAAAGAGGGATATTTAAAGAAAAGCTCTCCATCTGGAGAGCTTTATTATTAAATCAAAATATAGAAATATTCAAAAAAAACCGCCAACTATCTTCACAGACTGCTGGCGGCACAAACCACAAATACAAATACAACTAAACAAAGTTTCTTATAGAATACTTCTTTATCAAAATCTTTTTAAAAACATGCATCAAATTACTCCTTGAGCCATCATTGCATGAGCTACCTTCATGAAGCCAGCTACGTTAGCTCCCTTCACATAGTTGATATAACCATCAGGCTGAGTACCATACTTAGTGCACTGCTCATGAATGTTGTGCATTACATTGTGCAACTTCTCATCTACTTCAGCAGCACTCCAACTCAGATGCATAGCATTCTGAGACATTTCCAAACCAGAAGTAGCCACACCACCTGCATTTACAGCCTTTCCAGGTGCGAACAGCATTTTGTGCTCAATAAACTTATCGATAGCCTCAGGCGTACATCCCATGTTAGAAACTTCAGCAACACAAAGTGTCTTATTGTCAATCAACATTTGAGCATCATCGCCATTCAACTCGTTCTGGGTTGCACAGCATAAAGCTACATCCACCTTCTGTTCCCAAGGTTTCTTGCCAGGGAAGAACTTAGCGTTAGGATACTGCTCAACATAAGGCTCAACTACATCGTTGCCAGAAGCACGCAGTTCCAGCATGTAATCAATCTTGTCACCACTGATACCATCCGGGTCATATACATAACCATCAGGGCCAGAAATGGTAACCACCTTAGCGCCCAACTCAGTAGCTTTGGTTACTGCACCCCAAGCCACATTTCCAAAGCCAGAAACAGCCACTGTCTTACCCTTCAGGTCAAGGCCACGGGTAGCCATCATCTGCTTAGTGAAGTAAAGGGCACCAAAACCTGTAGCCTCTGGACGAATCAATGAACCACCATATTCGAGACCTTTGCCAGTGAAAGTACCATTGAATTCACGGGTGAGTTTCTTGTACATGCCAAACACATAACCAATCTCACGTCCACCTACACCTATATCACCAGCGGGGACATCCATCTCTGGACCTACATGGCGCCACAACTCAAGCATAAAAGCCTGACAAAAACGCATAATCTCAGCTTCGCTCTTACCACGAGGAGAGAAATCAGAACCACCCTTTCCACCGCCCATTGGCAAAGTAGTAAGTGCATTCTTGAATGTCTGCTCAAAACCCAAGAATTTAAGGATAGAAAGATTTACAGAGGCATGGAAACGCAAGCCACCTTTATACGGGCCAATGGCGTTATTAAACTGAACTCGGTAACCCAAGTTGGTCTGTACCTCACCCTTATCATCAACCCAAGTAACGCGGAAGGTAAAGATACGGTCAGGTTCAACAAGCCTTTCAATAATCTTCGCCTTTTCAAATTCGGGATGCTGGTTGTAGACATCTTCAATAGAAAGAAGAACTTCTTTAACTGCTTGGAGGTATTCAGACTCGCCTGGATGCTTTGCCTCCAAATTGGACATAATTCTATCAATATTCATAGCATATAGGATTTTAAAATTATCATTA
This sequence comes from uncultured Bacteroidales bacterium, assembly GCA_902779085.1. Lineage (GTDB taxonomy): Bacteria > Bacteroidota > Bacteroidia > Bacteroidales > Bacteroidaceae > Bacteroides. The sequence goes on from CACYZY010000012.1 coordinate 37,754, forward strand.
TCTACATCGCTTGCGTCAAAACGTCAACGTCTAAGCACTGCAAATATACTAAATAATTCTTTACACCAATCTTTTTGCCTTAATATTTAGAACTATTAACATTAATCTGTCAGGTTCAGGTTATAATCTCAAAGAACTCTTTGCATGTTTATTATTGCAAATGTACGGATATTATTTTGATTTTACGAATATTCTTGTCAGAAATGTTGAAAAATATTATTTTTGCATCCTATATAATAGTACATACATAAAACATGCTAAGCAAGCAGAATTTAAATCGATTATACCTGCGTGACACACAGTTTGCCAAGCTGATGACCAAACGCATCTACAATGTGTTACTCATTGCCAATCCATACGATGCTTTCATGTTGGAAGATGACGGACGCATTGAAGAAAAGATTTTTATCGAGTATTCTTCACTCTCCTTGCGTTATCCTCCACGCTTCACACAGGTTACTACCTACGAAGAAGCCATTGAACAGTTAGCTTTACTGGAATATGACCTTGTGATCTGTATGCCAGGTACAGGTGATAACGAGACCTTCGGTGTGGCTCGCAGCATAAAGATACAGTATCCCAATATCCCAATGGTGATTTTAACACCTTTCAGTCACGGTATTACCAAACGAATGGCAAACGAGGACCTAAGTGCATTCGACTATATGTTTTGCTGGCTAGGCAACACTGATCTCATCGTGTCTATCCTCAAACTGTTGGAAGACAAAATGAACTTGGAACATGATGTTCAGGAGGTAGGTGTGCAAGTCATTTTACTGGTGGAAGACGGCATTCGCTTTTACTCCTCCATCCTTCCTAACTTGTATAAGTTCGTTCTCCAGCAGAGCCAGGAGTTTGCCGACGAGGCACTGAACGAGCACCAGCGCACCCTGCGTTTACGTGGACGTCCTAAAATTGCCCTTGCTAGAACCTACGAGGAGGCGGTAAATATCTACGAGCAATATAAGAACAATATATTAGGTGTCATTACTGACGTACGCTTTCCACAAGTTCAAGGACAGGAGAAAGATCCGTTGGCAGGTATCAAGTTCTGTCATCACGTTCGCAAGAATGATCCCTTCGTACCGCTTATCATCCAGTCGGCAGAGAAGGAAAACACATTGTATGCCAAGAAATTCAGAGCAGCCTTTATAGACAAGAATTCAAAGCATATGGATCTTGACCTGCGTGAGATTCTTAGGGAGAAAGTAGGCTTTGGCGATTTCGTTTTCCGTAATCCTATGACTCACGAGAAGATAGCCACTGTAAAGAACCTCAAAGAATTGCAACACATCTTGTTTGCTATTCCAACAGAGTCGTTTCTCTATCATATAAGCCGCAACCATATGAGTCGTTGGCTGTATTCCCGCGCCATCTTCCCCATAGCAGAGTTTCTGAAACCTATTACATGGAACAGTCTGCAAGACGTAGATGCTCACAGAGAAATCATCTTCGATGCCATCGTGAAGTATCGCAAGATGAAAAATCAGGGTGTGGTGGCCATCTTCAGGCGTGACCGCTTTGACAGCTACTCGAACTTTGCTCGTATTGGTGAGGGATCATTGGGTGGCAAAGGCCGTGGCTTGGCATTCATCGATAATTTTCTGAAGCGTCATACTGAGTTTGATGAGTTCGACAATGCCCGCATTATGGTACCGAAAACGGTGGTTCTATGTACTGATGTGTTTGACGAGTTCATGGCTACCAATAACCTGTATCAAATTGCCCTATCGGATGCCGACGACGAAACCATCCTGAAGTATTTCCTCAAGGCGCGTCTGCCTGAGAGATTGATCGAAGACTTTTTTACTTTTTTCGATGCTGTAAAATCGCCTATAGCCATCCGTTCGTCTTCGTTGCTGGAGGATTCACATTATCAACCATTTGCCGGCATCTACAGCACTTATATGATACCTTATCGTGACGATAAGTACGAAATGCTCCGAATGTTGAGCGATGCCATCAAGGGAGTCTATGCATCAGTGTTTTTCAAAGATTCTAAGGCATACATGCAAGCCACAAGTAATGTTATCGACCAAGAGAAAATGGCTGTTATCCTTCAAGAGGTGGTGGGTACACAATATGGCGATCATTTCTACCCTTCCTTCTCTGGTGTGGGACGATCGCTCAACTACTACCCTATCGGAGACGAGAAACCAGAGGAGGGTACCGTCAGTTTGGCTTTAGGACTGGGTAAATATATTGTTGATGGCGGTTTAACACTGCGACTTTCGCCTTATCACCCTAACAAAGTACTACAGACCAGCGAATTGGATTTGGCATTACGAGAGACTCAGACACGTTTCTATGCACTTGACATGACCAACACTGGACAGAATTTCTCCATCAACGATGGCTTCAATCTTTTGAAACTGAGTGTGAAGGATGCCGAGAAAGACGGTTCGCTTAACTATATCGCCTCTACCTTCGATCCTTACGATCAAGTGATTCGAGACGGCATTTACCCTGGTGGCAGGAAAGTCATCACCTTTGCCAATATCCTGCAACACGATATCTTCCCTCTGCCACGCATCCTGCAATTGTCGCTAAAATATGGTCAGGAGGAGATGCGCCGACCTGTGGAAATTGAGTTTGCTGCTAAACTGGCAAAAGAAAAGAATGAGGTGAGCACCTTCTACCTGCTTCAAATCAGGCCTATTGTTGATGCCAAGGAGAACCTTGAGGAAGACTTGTCATTAATACCTGACGACCAACTGCTGCTGAAGTCTGTTAATTCTTTAGGTCACGGCATCATGAACGAAATTCAGGATGTTGTGTATGTGAAGACAGACAACTATAATGCACAAAATAATCAGGCTATAGCATGGGAAATCGAGAAAATCAACAAGAGATTCCTCGATGAGGATAAGAACTATATCCTTATTGGCCCAGGACGCTGGGGTAGCAGTGACACTTGGCTAGGCATCCCAGTAAAATGGCCTCACATCAGTGCAGCTCGCATCATCGTAGAAGCTGGTCTGACCAACTACCGTGTAGATCCCAGTCAGGGCACCCACTTCTTCCAGAACCTCACCTCATTTGGCGTGGGCTATTTTACCATCAATGCCTATATGAACGACGGGATTTACAACCAGGAATTCCTCAATGCACAACCTGCCATTGAAGAAACGACATACTTGAGGCATGTGCATTTTGATACACCTTTGGTGGTGAAAATGGATGGCAAGAAAAAAATTGGTGTCGTTATGATGCCGGAATAATGATAAAGGCTCCCCTGTTGGAAGCCTTTGTCATTATTTGCATTTCTATCCTTTTCTTTATATAATAAAAAGAGATTGATTACGGTATCGGCTTAAGGCCCATTGTTGCCGCCTTTTCCACCAAAAAAGCGATTTCTGCCTCACGACTGTCGGGCAGGTTATCATCCAGAATGGCATTCTTGAGAGCCTCTTTTAGCGCCCCCACCTCTCGGCTTGGAGTCAGTCCGAACATTTGCATAATCTCATTGCCATCCACGATAGGCTGGAAATTGCGACGATGATCTTTTGCCTTCAACTCTTCCATCTTGAGGCGCACCACCTGGAAGTTCTGCAGATAACGCTCTTTCTTTTCGCGGTTCTTACTGGTGATATCAGCTTCGCAGAGAAGCATCAAATCGTCAATATCCTCACCTGCCTCAAACATCATGCGGCGCACAGCTGAGTCAGTAACCACATCATCCACCATAGCAATTGGGCGCATATGCAAACTCACCAGCTTCTGCACATACTTCATCTTCTCGTTCAGCGGCATCTTCATGCGTTTGAATATCTGTGGTACCATCTTCTCCCCTATATAATTGTGGTTATGGAAGGTCCACCCCACTCCAGGCTCCCATCGCTTGGTGGCTGGTTTGCCTATATCATGCAGCAAAGCCGCCCACCGCAGCCACAGGTTATCACTGTTGCGACTCACATTGTCAAGCACCTCAAGAGTATGATAGAAATTATCTTTATGCCCACGGCCATTACGGGTTTCCACTCCCTGCAACTTTACCAACTCTGGGAAAATCAATGGCAATAACCCACAACGATCCAGTTCTACAAATCCTTTCGAAGGTGTCTTTGCCATAATGATTTTGTTCAACTCATCATTGATACGTTCTTTTGATATGATGTTGATGCGCTCACGGTTGCGTTCCAACGAGTCAAATGTTTCATCGTCAATAAAGAAGTTAAGCTGGGTAGCAAACCTTACACAACGCATCATACGCAAGGGATCATCGCTAAAAGTTACGTCTGGGTCTAGTGGCGTGCGAATAGTACCTTCCTTCAGGTCTTCTAAACCATCGAAAGGATCCACCAGTTCACCAAACCTGTCGGCATTGAGACACACCGCCAAAGCGTTGATGGTGAAGTCACGCCGGTTTTGGTCGTCCTCCAACGAACCATCCTCAACTATAGGTTTACGCGATTCGTGTGAATACGACTCCTTTCTGGCACCCACAAACTCTATCTCCTGTCCTTTATACTTTACTTGAGCCGTGCCGAAGTTGCGAAAAACAGATATATGCGCCCCTCTGCCCAAGCGCTTGCCTAAAGCCTCAGCCATAGCGATGCCACTACCTACAACCACCACATCGATATCGGTCGATGGGCGTTGCAAGAACAGGTCACGCACATAACCGCCCACCACATAGCATTCCAACTGTAATTCATCAGCAGTCTGCTGAATCAGCTGAAATATCTTTCCTGTCAGTTTATTTTTCAGTTCTTCGGTTGTCAGGTATATCATTATACAAAAGTCCGTTAATGGGGTGCGAAGTTACGGAAAAATTTCTATCTTTGCAACAGAAACTTGATTGCAACTATTATGAAAAGAATATTATTACCTTTATTGGCAAGTGTGATCGCCCTATGCAGCCTCATCGGCTGTAACAATATAGAGAAGCAGGCTGAGGTGAAACTTCTGGAAGCAAAAGCAGCTTTCCAGCAAGGTCAGTTGGACGTGGCTAAGCAACTAATTGACAGTATCAAGATACTCTTCCCCAAAGCATTTGACACTCGTCGTGCCAGTTTGGCTTTGCAGAGAGAAGTAGAGCTTACTGAGCAACACCAACTAGTTGATTCCATCGATTCTGAGATAGCAGAGAAGCAGCAGGTCATTGAGAACATCAAAGACCGCTATATACTGGAAAAAGACGAACAGTATCAGCGAATAGGTAACTACTTCGACAAGTCGCAGACAGTTGAGAAAAACATTCACCGCTCTTTCCTGCGTTTTCAGGTAAGTGAAGAAGGCAAGTTGAGCCTAACCTCCACCTATTGCGGTGCTGGCAACATTCACCATACAGCCGTAAAAGTGATTGCTCCTGATGGTTCTTTTGCTGAAACCCCCAGTTCTAAAGACAGTTACGAAACCACCGACCTGGGCGAGTACATAGAGAAAGCTGATTTTAAATACGGTGAAGACGGGGGTGTGATCGACTTTATCACTGCCCACCAAACTGACAACCTGAAAGTTCAGTTTGTGGGAGACCGCACATATAACACCACAATGACAGCTGCAGACCGCAAAGCTGCTGCCAACATATGCGAACTTGCTACTTTATTGAATAGTATAACACAACTGAACAAGGCTAAGGAAGAGGCACAGCTCAAGATTCGCTATATCGAAAAGCGCATTGCCGACAATGCAGCGGAAGAAGCAGCCAAACAAGAGTAACACATTTCCTTGCGGTCTCCCCTTTATATCTTTATTATTCTCTAATCAAAGAGTTTAACAGTACCTAACATAGAATTTGATACTAGTAAACTAGGGGTTAGATAGCATCAAAAAGAATAAAAAACGATATTGTTTTTTTCATTTTCCCGCTCTTCATCTGTAATTAGAAAGATTTTGTGCCACAAAAACTATCATGGTAGAAATAGTAGATGTGGAGAAAGATAAAAAAGCTACACATACGAAGATTATTCATATAGATATGGACCAATTCTTTGCTGCCGTAGAGCAACTCGATCAGCCATCACTGAAAGGGAAGCCAATGGTAGTAGGGCACGACGTGGAGCGTGGAGTGGTGTCTACTGCCAGCTACGAAGCAAGAAAGTTTGGAATTCATTCTGCGCAGTCTATCGTAGTAGCGAAGCGATTGTGTCCGCAACTCATTATTGTAGAACCTCATTTTAAACGTTATAAAGAGGTGTCGGCCCAACTGCATGAAATATTTCACGATTATACTGATCTGATAGAACCCATCTCACTTGATGAAGCATTTCTCGATGTTACTGAGAACAAGAAAGGCATTGAACTGGGGGTAGATATAGCCCGCGAAATTAAGCAGCGTATCTATGACACCACAGGACTGACAGCATCTGCTGGCGTAAGCTACTGTAAGTTTCTTGCCAAAATTGCCTCTGATTGGCGAAAGCCCAACGGATTAATGGTGATACACCCTGATAGGGCTCTTGACTTCATTGCCAAACTGAAGGTAGAGAAAATATGGGGTATAGGAGAAAAAACAGCTGAAAGGATGCACAACATGGGCATTTTCACAGGGATGGACCTCAGGAACACATCACTTAGTTGGCTGAAACAGGAGTTCGGCAAGATGGGACAGGTGTTTTACGAATTTGCACGTGGCATAGATAACCGTCCCGTCATTGCCGAATGGGAACGCAAGTCGGTGAGTTGTGAGCATACTTTCGAGAAGGACATCAGTGAGCGGTCAGCTATTATCATAGAGCTCTACCACACCGTTCTCGAGCTTGTGAGACGCATTGAGAATAATAAATTCGAGGGACGAACCTTAACACTGAAAATCAAATATCAGGACTTTCAGCAAATCACTCGGAGTGTCACTATTGACCATATTTTATGCACCAAAGATGACATCTTGCCTTTAGCAAAAAAGTTATTGAATCAAGTAGAATACCAATCCCACCCTATTCGCCTCATAGGCTTAGGGGTATCCAACCAAAAGGGCGATGCCTATAATGACAAGCCCCGATGGATAGAACTAGAATTTGAGTTTGAAGACTAAACGATTAAGGGAGTTCAAGGTATTACAAACCATTTTGAAGCTTCTGCACCTGCTCAGCTGCCATAAGGCAAGGCTCACTATTGCAATTACCAATGGACTTCCATGCATGTCGAACTGCATCAAGATATTGTTTACGGCTCAGCAACCCATTGTTTAGGCCCCATGCTAAAGCATAGCAGATATAGCTTTCTGTATCAGTATCAACACTATGTGAGGAAGGATCCAGTAAACTATTCCTCCACAAGCCATTAGGCTGCTGCAATTCTACAAATCTGCTGGCTATATCACGATATAACTGTTCATCGGCAGCAGAGCGCTGATTCTGCATCTTTTTAACCAAACCCACGAGGAACAAAGCATTATCCAATGTACTATAGTCACCTGCGCCATTATCAAACAAACGCTCTGTTTTGTTGTACAACTCGCTATAGTGAGCCGTATAAGAATTGAAAACTCTATCCATATCACTCACCTCACTGGCAGAACGGGTGGTAGCATCACCTTGTCCACGAAGTCGTGTTACATTATGCAAGCGTTCATCAGTAGATATACGCACCTGGCGTCTGTTAATAGTGCTCACCTCCTCAGAAGTGTTAGCTCGACTACCACGATAAACTGGGTTAACTGTACGTTGTGCTTCAGAACGACTAGGAGTCTTTACTTGTATAGGGGTGCCACTCTTCACCTCATCTGTCTTGGAGGAAGAGGCTTGGGCTATACTCGATGATGTTTGTGCTGCAGATTTAGAGAGAGATGGAGTTGATGCAGGAGCCACAGGATTAACAACAGATTGTTGAGATGCTTGCCCATTCTGAATGCGTTCCTGCCTTACTGTTTCCTCTTTGCTAGGGGCCTCGGCTTCTTCTTTAACAATCTCTGGTGTCGCAATAGGCGACATAGTATTTGGCAACTCTTGTTGCGCCACTTGAGCTACAGGAGAATCAATGCTAGGTACTTGAAGTGCCTTGTCGGAAGCTAGGAACCATATACCTGCTCCAGCGATGAGCACAACAACAGCAGCTGCTGCCACTACCCTCCAAGTACGAAAAGGAATGACTTTGGCCTTTGATACTTCTACTTGACCCAATGGATCATTAGCATGTAAATCTGCTTGAAGTCGCTCCCAGCCATTCACAGGAACTTCCTCCTCGAAATCTTCGAGGCTATCCTTCCATTGCTTCAACCATATGTCATCTCGCTCTTTCATATTAATATCCGTTGTTTCTTCTCCATTCGTTTACTCGTTCTTTCAGTATGGCTCTTGCCCTTACCAACTGCGAAGCAGACGACTTGTTATTGATGCCCAGCTCTTTACCAATCTCTATGTGGTTCTTGCCCTCAAATACATGCATATTAAACACAGCACGATAGCCAGGTGGCAATTCTTCGATAAACTGCATTAGCACTTTCTTGGGAATGGTATCGATCTCAGGTCCTTCATCTGGCCTATCTACATCATCACGAAGTTCTGCAGTATTATCTAATTCAACCGACTGACTCATCACATCGTTCTTGCGGAGACGCTGTAGAGCTAAGTTTGCCATCACACGTGCCATCCATGCAGGTAAAGTACCTTCACCCTGCCATTCAAACTTGTCAAACGAGCCGTAGAGTTTAATGTATCCGTCGTGCAACAAGTCCTCAGCCTCTTCGCGATTACCCATGTATCGCATGCAAATGGCCATCAACTTGCCAGCATAGCGTTCGTAGAGTTGTCTACGGGCCATATCATCGCCTCGCCTACACCCTTCCACCAACTCTTGCTCTGTGAGAGTCTGCTTTCCCAGTCGCCTTACAATTCTTAAATCCATAATTTAGAACACTACTGCATCCTTTTAGAAAACTTTTTTGCAAAAATAGTGCAAGCCAAGGACAAAAACAAATTTTGGAACAACGAAAGCACAAATGCTACATTTGATGTTTAGCCGTAAAAAACACAGCAAAGTAATAATATATATTATTATCTGTGTGCAGCTTGTTTTATAAATAAAAGTGCAAATGCTCTATCATTAAAGTAGGGAGAGTCTTTTGCAAGACTCTCCCTACACAGTATAATTCAAATCCCTTCAAAGCAAATTTATTTCTCCTCCGGCTTGATGCACTTCCAGATGCATGCTGCAATAGCGCCACCCACCAATGGACCAACAATGAATACCCAGAGGTCAGCCAAAGCCTTACCACCCTGGAACAAAGCAGGACCGATAGAACGAGCTGGGTTCACTGACGTACCTGTGAAGTGGATACCTACCAAGTGAATCAAGATCAGTGACAAACCAATTGCCAAACCTGCAAAATTGTTGGTAGCACCATTAGTCTTTGAAGTAGCCCCTAAAACTACCAGCACAAACAAGGCTGTCAAAACAATTTCAACAATCAGACCGTTGGTTGCGCCATATGTGCAAGCATTAGCACCAGTAGCGGTAGTTATCACAGCAGCTGGGTCTGTAGCCACGATACCCGCCAAAACAGCAGCAGCTAAGATGGCGCCAATTACCTGGAATACCATATACATACCGCAATCCTTAGCACTGATACCACCATTAAGGAAAACACCCAAGGTGATAGCAGGATTGATGTGGCAACCAGAGATACCACCAATGGTATAAGCCATAGCTACAACAGCCAGACCAAAAGCGATGGCTGTGCCAACAATAGATGCGGTGTCTTGGCCGCAACCCAGAGCCACAGCAGCGCCGCAACCCAAGAAAGTAAGTACGAATGTACCTACTAATTCAGCTAAATACTTTTTCATATCTACATTATGTTTTAAAAATGAAACATCAAATTAACACACCAAATTTCTGCATTTATTTTGATTTAAGCAAATATTTTATAAAAAAATAGAGGATGCGTTTTTTGCACATCCTCTATCTAGTTATTTCTTCAATATGAAATACTCATAAGGTTGGAGAGTTATTTCTGTTGAAGGGAGGTCTTTATTCATGTCATGCATCATATCGACAACCTTCTTTCCTTGCCATTCCTTAGGTATATAAGCTGATACTTCACGGTTGCGCACATTTACTAAGAGAAGAAAATCCTGCTTCTCATAGCGTTTCTCAAATACCATCACATCAACGGCAGGATAAGCTACGAGTTGGCCCCACTTCAGCGCACCATATTTATTATATAAGTTGAGGAGGGTTTTGTACTCATTATAGACCTCAGGGTTAGACATCCAGTTGATAGGCTTCCAGTGGAAGAAGTTAAGGCGTTCAGGATACGCCACCTCCTGACTGCCATAGAGCAAAGCCCCTCCACGCAGGAAGATAGTCTCGACAAAAGCTGCCATAGAGCCACGCACACCTCCATATTCTTCCACTGGTGAACGTCCGGCAGCCTCGTCATGGTTAGTGATAAAGCGCAGCTTCACTTTCCCTTGAGGAATGGTGTCATACTCCATAAAGTCTGTCTGGAACAGTTTAAGTGCACTGCTGTCGCGTTGGAACACATCGCGATTAGCATTCATATAATCCCATGAATAGTTCATGTCGAAACCAGCATCGAAATGATCTGCACGCTTGCCTTCGGCCAACATAAGTAGGCGTTTTGGCATCGCGCGCATAGAGTCAACAGCCTGTTTCCAGAAATCGAACGGAACGAAATCGGCAGCATCACAACGATAGCCATCGATTCCCACCTCATTGACCCAGTATTTCATGGCATCAATCATGGCCAAGCGCATATCAGGGTTGTCGAAGTTCAGGTCGGCCACATCTTCCCAATTAGTGGTAGCAGGCCAGATAATATTGCCTTCCTCGTCATGAGTATACCAATCAGGATGTTCATTTATCCACACATGATCCCAAGAGGTATGGTTGGCCACCCAATCCATGATGACACTCATGCCCTTCTCATGGCAAAGGTTAACCAAGCGCTTAAAATCATCAAGGGTGCCATATTTTGGGTTTACTGCCTTATAGTTACGAATACAGTAAGGTGAGTCCTTGGCTTTCAAAACACCTTGCTCATACATAGGCATAAACCACATGACATTGACTTGCAGGGCACGAATGGAGTCAAGGCGGTTGGCAATGACATTAAACGCCCCTTCTTGTGCAAACACAAGCGGATTAACTTCATACATAATGACATCATGAGGATCAGGTAATGTGTAGCCTTCCTTGTGTGGCTGGCAGGCAACCGCAATTACGGCTATTGTCAACAGGAATAATAGTTTTTTCATATTCGTCAATGGTTAGAATAAAAAAGGGACTGCGCCGAACACAGTCCCCGAATACATATAGTTAATTATTAGCACTGAGCCAGTTTACCGTCAGAACCCAGCACATCGGTAATCTTGTGCTTGTAGAGTTCTTCCATCAAATCGCGAGCAGGACCGCAGTACTTACGTGGGTCAAACTCACCTGGTTTTTCAGCAAATACTTTGCGAACAGCAGCGGTGAATGCCAAACGAGAGTCAGAGTCGATATTAATCTTGCAAACAGCGCTCTTAGAAGCAAGACGCAACTGTTCTTCTGGAATACCTACTGCATCAGGCAACTTACCACCGTTAGCGTTGATGATGTCAACATACTCCTGTGGAACTGAAGAAGAGCCGTGGAGCACGATTGGGAAACCAGGCAACTGCTTCATGATAGCGTCAAGAACATCGAATGCCAATGGAGGAGGAACGAGTTTACCAGTCTTCGGGTCACGAGTGCACTGTTCTGGTTTGAACTTGTAAGCGCCATGAGAAGTACCGATAGAGATAGCTAAACTATCAACGCCTGTCTTAGATGTGAAGTCGATTACCTCTTCAGGCTTGGTGTAGTGAGATTCCTCAGCCTGTACCTCATCTTCAACACCTGCCAGTACACCCAACTCACCCTCAACTGTCACATCGAACTGATGAGCATATTCAACCACCTTGCGAGTGAGAGCAACGTTCTCATCATAAGGCAGAGAAGAACCGTCAATCATTACAGAAGAGAAGCCTAAGTCGATACAGTTTTTGCAAAGTTCATAGCTATCGCCATGATCAAGGTGCAGGACAATCTCAGGATGAGCGCATCCCAGCTCCTTAGCATACTCTACAGCACCCTGAGCCATATAACGCAACAACGTAGGGTTAGCATAGTTGCGAGCACCCTTAGAAACCTGCAGAATAACCGGTGACTTCAACTCTGATGAAGCTTTGATGATAGCCTGCAACTGCTCCATGTTATTGAAGTTGAATGCAGGAATGGCGTAACCGCCTTCGATGGCCTTCTTAAACATCGCACGGGTGTTTACTAAGCCTAATTCTTTGTAATTAACCATTTTGTTTACTATATTAAGTTATTAATAGTTTCTTTCAACTGCAAAAATACACATTCTATTTCAAAAAATAAAAAAAGTTGCACTATTTTTGCAAAATCTTTTTTGGTTTCAGATAAAAGCATTATCTTTGCACCCCGTAACAAAGACCATTACACTTTACAATTATATAAACGAATTTAAAATTAAAAAGATAACAACAATGAAAGAAGGTATTCATCCAACAAATTACCGCCCGGTAGTATTCAAGGATATGTCAAATGGTGACATGTTCCTGAGCCGTTCTACCTGTAAGACCAACGAGACTATTGAGTTCGAAGGTGAGACTTACCCATTGGTTAAACTTGAAATCTCTAACACCTCTCACCCTTTCTATACTGGTAAGAGCAAGTTGGTAGACACAGCTGGTCGTGTAGACCGCTTCATGAGCCGCTATGGTCATGTAAAGAAGTAAATCAACTTCTTTGCGGAAAGTATAAGAAGCCTTCTTTTATACAAGAGGGCTTCTTTTTTATTTGATTATTTGGCAATATCTTCAATTTAGCTTACATTTGTATCATCAAACAACTAAGAACAGAATATTATGAAAAATCTTTTTTTCGCATTTATGACAGCAGCATTGCTGCTTTCTAGCTGTGGTTCCGTACCTATCACCGGTCGCAGGCAGTTGAACTTAGTGTCAGACCAAGAGATACTCTCATCTAGTTTGTCACAGTACACATCTTATATGCAAGGAGCTAAAAGGAGTGGCAACACTACACAAAGTGCTATGGTTACACGCGTAGGCAAAAAGATTGCAGCTGCCACTGAGGCTTATCTAAATGCGAACGGACTGGCAGATGAGGTAAAGAACTTCTCCTGGGAGTTCAACCTAGTGCAGGATAACCAGTTAAACGCTTTCTGTATGCCTGGTGGAAAAATCGTGGTATATGAAGGATTGATGAAAATTATTTCATCTGATGACGAACTAGCCGTAGTACTAGGTCATGAAGTAGCACATGCCGTTGCTAAACACAGCAACGAGCGTATGAGTCAACAACTGTTGGCACAATATGGTGCACAAGTGGTGAGCGGTGCCTTGTCAAACAAAAGTGCTGCTGTAAGAAGTGTGGCAAACGAGGTTTATGGGATCGGTGCACAATATGGTATGATGTTGCCATTCTCTCGCAAACATGAATCAGAAGCCGATTATATGGGTTTAATACTGATGACTATTGCAGGTTATAATCCCGATGTAGCTGTAGGTTTTTGGCAGAAGATGTCAGGTGGCGGTCAGTCAACTGTACCTGAGTTTTTAAGTACACACCCAAGCGATAAGACCCGCATCAGCGACATCCAAAAGAACTTACCTGACATCAAGAAGAAGTATGGTCAAACTAGTACGACCACTACGAAGGCTACTACCAAAAAAGTAACAAAGGCTACCGCAGTGAGAAAATAAGTAGATGCTTAGATGGCTGATAATTTCTTAGAGAGGCACTATGCTGAATTCGAAGCTAAACGTAATTCCCTGCAACAAGACCACAAGTTGGGCAAGAAACAGGTAAGCCGGCTTCATCGTTTTAGCACAAACATCGAAGGGATTTCTTTGCCAACTAAATTTACCGACCCTTTTGATTACACACCTCATCCGCTTTGCAGATTAGCAGCGGATGAGGTGATGTCATATATTGACACTCACCCAGAATGGCACGATGAACTGCAATTAGGCAAGATGTTTGGTATATTGGTGGTGAAAAACGTGTTGGGACAAATAGGTTTCTTAGCTGCTTTTTCAGGCTTATTGAACAAGCAAAACGACCTCCCCTACTTCGTACCAGCGGTGTATGACATGCTAAAGCCCAACGGTCATTTCAAAACGGAAGAAAAGAAAATTAGCCTCATCAATCACCGTATTGAACAGTTATCGACAGACGAAGGACAATCTGCACTTATTACTACGCTCAAACAAGAGCGTAAGCAACGCTCAATAGCATTGCAGATTTGGTTATTTGAGCAGTTCATATTGCAGAATGCTTATGGTGAGCGCAAAAACCTGATTAAGATATTTCAAGAAAAAGAGCAGCATTTACCTCCTGGCGGTGCTGGAGAATGTGCTGCTCCTAAATTATTACAATATGCTTTCCTTAATAAACTACAGCCCATCGCGATGGCTGAATTCTGGTGGGGTAACTCACCCAAGAACGAGGAACGCATACATGGTCATTTCTATCCAGCCTGCGAACAGAAATGTAGACCAATACTATCCTTTATGCTTAATTATTAAAATAGTAAAGGAATGTAGCTATGCCATCCAAAGCATGTTTCTTCTCCCCCTCAATCTCAATGTAGAAATTGATTTCTGCTTTCGCAATACCGCGCAGATTGAGTACTGATTTCATGTCAGCAACAAGGCGGATGCGCTGACCAGAAAGTACAGGCTGTCCAAACTTCATCTTATCCATACCATAGTTGACCATCATCTTGAGGTTGTTTACTTCGATAATTTGTCCCCACAGGTAAGGCAACACCGACAAAGTAAAATAACCATGAACTATAGTGGTCTTGTAAGGACTTTCTACCTTGGCACGCTCAGGGTCTACATGAATCCACTGGTGGTCAAGTGTGGCGTCAGCAAACATATTGATACGTTCTTGTGTCATCTCCAAGAAATCGGACTCGCCGATACGATGACCTTCTAAAGCCTGAAACTCGGCTAAGTTATTCACTACTACTTTAGTACTCATTTTTAAACATTTTTATTCTGCACAAACCTAAAAGATTTGTGCAATATCCTGGCTGCAAAATTACACATTATTTCGAAATAGCTGCATAAGTAATGGATTATTTTTATATATTCGCAGTATGAAAGAACGAAGAGGCGAAGCATACATACAGAAACTTATTAAGGAGGGCGAACACCAACAACAGGATTTCAAATTTGAGATATCTGATGTGTGCAAGATTGCCAAATCGTTGTCAGCCTTTGCCAACACTGATGGAGGAAGGTTGCTTATTGGTGTTAAAGACAATGGTAAGATATCCGGTGTGCGTTCGGAAGAAGAGCAATACATGATTCAGGCAGCTGCCGAATTGTATTGTACCCCCCCTGTGGTATACGAGATGACTACTTATATCGTGGAGGGCAAACAAGTGTTGCTGGCCGATATCAAACGGACAGAAAAGCGGCCCGTGTATGCAAAATGTGAAGATGGCAAGTTGCTGGCTTATGTGCGAATAGCCGACGAGAACATCCTAGCAACTCCTGTACACTTAAGATACTGGCGACAAAACGAAAGTCAAAGCGGAGAACTAACGGTTTATACAGAGAGGGAACAACATTTGTTGAGTTTACTTAACGATCACCGTATGTTGACACTCAACAAATGCTGCAAATTATCTGGGTTACCCCGCCCTGTTACTATCAAACTGCTGGCAAGATTCATCAGATACGGCATTGTGGAAGCCATATATAAGGAGCAGCAATTCTACTTTACTCAAAGAAACTCATAACAGGCCGTCCTATCCAAGCTTGAGGGGGCTGAATGCCTAAAATACAGGCAATGGTGGCAGGCACATCATATTGCATCACTACGTCTGGTGTTTCAAAACCTTGCTTGATACCTTTACCACAAACGATAAATGGCGTTTCCATCTCTTCGATAGTCATACCTCCATGCCCTTTGTCAATACCACCATGATCAGATGAAACAATAAATACGGCATCATCATAAATACCTGCATCTTTCATCGCTTGTATTAGGCGACCTATTGCTTGGTCAATCTCTGCTAACCTATCATAATATTCAGGTGTGTACCATCCAAATTCATGTGCCGTTTCATCGAGCGTCCCAAAATAAGCGGTATAAAAGAAGGGCTTATGCTGCTTAATGTAATTCTCTGCAATTGTGCAATTCTTGTTGATATCAGTATAGCTGTCAGGGATATATTCCCAATGACTAATAGCCATTGTATCAACTACGTACTTGATGCCATCCCAATCAAAAGTGCAACCTGTTTCAGCATCGGGTTGTTGTTCACGAATAATAGAATAGATGGTAGGGAAAATATTGTGATTGTTCTGTACCAGCGCTGGAATTTCAGGAACTTTAGAGTTCCACTTTGTATATCCATGCAGTTCTGTAGGTGCACCCATAAACATAGAAGCCCAGTTAATGGCTGATGCTGAAGGCAAAACAGAACGCTTGTGCAACGTATAACTGCCTTTTGCCATCAAAGCACGGATATTGGGAATGTCATGTGCCTGGTCGAGGTTGTAAGCAGCCCATCCGTCGATACCCACCATTACTACATGTTTTGCTTTTGGTAACATCTGCTGTTTTGTGCCACTGCATGATATCGTTGCACAAGCAAAAACTGCCAAACAGGATAGTAAAAAAAACTTTTTCATCGCATTAGGATTTTAGAATTATCTATTTACAAAAATAAGAAAAAGATGTTAGAAAGTCAAATTAAATATGTAAATTTGCGTCGCTAAACAGTAATAGGTTTTCACAATGAGTATATTTTCTAAACTTTTCGGTAAAAAAGATAATACTTCAGCACAGAGTGCAGAAGATTTCATGTCGTTAGTACGTGTATACTTCCAGTCAGTACTGGCAGTTAACCTGGGCATTACCAATATACGTGCCATCCCAGATGTAGCTAATTTCAAACGGTTATTCAAGATTCCCACAACAGGTGGCAAGTTAGGACAAGGTGAGAAAACTGCGTCAAAGAAAATGCTAATTCAAGACTATGGACTGAGTGAAAATTTCTTTAAGGAAATTGACAACTCCATTAAGAAGCATGTACGTAATCAGAACCAAGTACAGTCATATATGTATATGTACCAAGGTTTTACTGCAGACCTCATGATGATGATTAGCAACTTGATGCAGTGGAAAATGCGTGTACCTTCAATCTTCTCCAGTGTACTCAAAAATGCAGTGGAAGATACAGTACATGACATTTGTACTAAACCTGTATTCAAGAAAGACGACGAGCAGAAAACTGCAATGCAGATTCGTACCTACAAGGAGCGTTTGGATTATTCAGAGCAGTGGATGAGTGAATTTGTTTATAAAGTTGTGATGCTAGCTAAGAAAGAAAAACGCAGCAAAAACGATGAACAAGTAGAGTCTAAATAAGATTGTTTCATAAACTTTAGCTCAAACAATGGCCGTAAAAACGCTATATAATAAAAAACTACATACTATTTTTACTTTTTTGTAAACTTTTATTTGGAGAAATAATATAAAGTTGTAATTTTGTAGCAAATTAGGTGTAGTAAATGACAGACGAAGAGAAAAAACAGCTCAATGACTTCGAAACAAGTCTTCGCCATCTGATTTATCTGCATGATAAACTTAGACGCGAGCATGCCGAACTACAGCAACTCTTATTGGACAAAGAAGAAGCCTTGTCGAAGTTACGTTCTGAATACGATCAATTAAATCAGTCGTATATGGACTTGAAGTCTGCCATGACAATGAGTTTGGAAGGCGGCGATGTGCGCCAAACCAAACAACGATTGTCAAAAATAGTGCGTGAAGTCGATAAATGCATCGCTATGTTGAATCAATCATAACACTTGAGATGTATGGACGATGATATGATAAAAATTCAGTTGACCATTGGTAACAACCCGTTTCCACTCACCATTCGCAGAAGCGAAGAAGAGACCGTACGCAAAGCTGCCAGACAGGTTGACATCTTGACAAATGCGTATAAGGAGCATTACCCAGAACTGCCAGAGGTGCGCATCTTGCAGATGGTAGCTTACCAGCTATCACTGGAAGGACTGAAGGAAAAAGGACGCAATGAAACTTCTCCTTATACCGACAAAATTCAAGAATTGGCACAGCTAGTTGATGATTGCATCAACAGATAAAGCTATTTTATAAGTACATCCACGCACTGTTGACTTACTTGTTACTATGTAGCAAGTTGGTTGTCAGTGCGTTTTTATTATATATTTTATTTTAACGACTATGGTAGTAAATATAGTATTCTGCGTGATTGGCCTGCTCATTGGTTTGGCCATCATGTACTTCATTCAGAAGAGCGTTCTGAAATCGAAGGCTGATACCATACTGAAAGAGGCAAATGCCGAAGCAGAGGTTATCAAGAAGAACAAACTGCTGGAAGTAAAGGAAAAATTCCTAAACAAGAAAGCTGAGCTAGAAAAAGAAGTAGCTCAACGCAATCAGAAAATTCAGCAGGTTGAGAACAAGCTTAAGCAACGTGAGATGGTACTCAACCAACGTCAAGAAGACTTGCTGCACAAGAAAGCTGAGAATGACGCTATCAGAGACAACCTCACTAATCAATTGGGCGTAATTGAGAAGAAAAAAGAAGAGTTGGACAAACTGCAACAGCAGGAAATTGTGAAACTGGAAGCTATCTCTGGTTTATCTGCAGAGGAAGCAAAAGAACGCATGATTGAATCTCTCAAAGAAGAGGCAAAGATGCAAGCACAGTCTTACATCAACGAAATCATGGACGATGCCAAGATGAATGCCAATAAAGAAGCAAAACGCATTGTGGTGCAAACTATTCAGCGAGTTGCTACAGAAACGGCAGTTGAAAACTCGGTAACTGTATTCCATATTGATTCTGACGAAATCAAAGGACGCATCATTGGCCGTGAAGGACGAAACATACGTGCTCTTGAAGCAGCTACGGGTGTAGAAATCATCGTTGATGATACACCTGAATCCATCGTACTTTCAGCCTTCGATCCTGTGCGTCGAGAGATTGCCCGTTTAGCTCTCCATCAACTTGTAACAGACGGACGTATTCATCCTGCACGTATTGAAGAAGTTGTAGCAAAAGTTCGCAAGCAAGTAGAAGATGAGATTGTGGAAACAGGTAAGCGCACCACCATCGACTTGGGTATTCACGGGTTGCATCCTGAGATGATACGTATTATCGGTAAGATGAAATATCGCTCATCTTATGGGCAGAACCTATTGCAGCATGCTCGTGAAACTGCTAATCTGTGTGCAGTAATGGCTTCCGAATTGGGATTAAATCCCAAGAAAGCGCGCCGTGCAGGTTTGTTGCATGATATTGGCAAGGTACCAGATGATGAGCCAGAATTGCCACACGCACTGCTAGGCATGAAACTTGCAGAAAAATATAAGGAGAAGCCTGATATTTGCAATGCCATTGGAGCTCACCACGATGAGGTAGAGATGACTACCTTGTTGGCGCCAATCGTACAGGTATGCGATGCTATATCTGGCGCTCGTCCTGGTGCTCGCAGGGAAATTGTCGAAGCATACATCAAACGTCTGAACGACTTGGAAGCTTTGGCAGCTTCTTATCCTGGTGTAACCAAGACCTATGCTATCCAGGCTGGTCGCGAATTGCGTGTGATTGTTGGTGCCGACAAGATTGACGACAAGCAAACAGAAAGTCTTTCAACCGAAATTGCAAAGAAGATCCAAGATGAGATGACTTATCCAGGACAAGTTAAGATTACGGTGATCAGAGAGACACGAGCTGTAAGTTACGCGAAGTAAAACTGACTACACAATAATAAGGGATGCACCATTGGTGCATCCCTTATTTGTTTATAGCATTTACATGTAAAGCTAATATTGAAGGATCTCATCAACGTACACTATGGATCAGGAGTGATTAACCTATGGCTTATAGTACGAACCTTCTAAAAACGAAACTGCCACTTGAAAGCAAGCTTTCAGATGGCAGTTTGTTTTTAAAGTCTTGAGCCTCTTGTCGGATTCGAACCAACGACCCCGAGATTACAAATCACGTGCTCTGGCCAACTGAGCTAAAGAGGCGGGTGGGCAAGCTTGCTATATCGCGCCGCTACAACCTGCTGCCCTTGCTGCGGTCAAGCCCTGGGGGATTCACAAGGAGCTGGCCGTATAGGACTTGCCCATGTGCTTTTTGCTAAAAGCGAGTGCAAAGGTACAACTATTTTTGAAAACAACAACATATTATTATATTTTTTTTTACCTTTGTACCCATAATACGAAAGTACGTATGATAGAAGACAGGAGTAATTTGCATAGGGTCTCAATGGCGGCAGGTACTATCATGGGAGCATTCTGGATATTCAAATTCATTTTCTTCCCATTAGGTATGTCAACGCCAGTTTTTATGCTGGTTTTCGGTATTCTGACCATATGCGTGCCATTTATAGGTTATAGACTTGCTTGCCACTATCGTGATAAATTCTCAAACAATAATGGTAGTATTGGCTTTATTCATGCATTTACTTTCTGTCTCTTCATGTACATGTACGCATCGTTACTGACATCAGTAGGACATTTGATATATTTTTACTTTATAGACAATGGCTTTGTCTTGGAGAGACTCCAAGAAATGTTTGAGACAGTAAAAGATAATCCACTACCTGGCATGGATAGCTACCTACAACAATATCAGTTAGCTATTGACACCTATGCCATTTTGAATCCTGTTGACATCACCCTTCAATTAGTGAGTCAAAATATGTTCTACGGACTGCTGATGGCACTGCCCACAGCATTGATAGTAAAAAAGAAAAACAATATTGAATAAACATGGACATAAGTGTTGTAATACCATTATATAACGAGAAAGAATCGCTGCCAGAACTACATGCCTGGATAAAGCGAGTGATTGATGGAATAAACTTGACCTATGAAGTGATTTTTGTAGATGATGGTTCAAACGATGGTTCATGGCAAATAATAGAAGATTTGCAACGTGAGTACCCAGAAGTTAAAGGCATCAAATTCCGTCGCAATTATGGAAAATCACCTGCCTTGTTCTGCGGATTCAAGGCAGCTCAAGGTGAAGTGGTTATCACTATGGATGCTGACCTGCAAGACTCACCTGACGAAATACCTTCTCTCTATCACATGATTAAAGATGAAGGTTATGACTTAGTAAGTGGATGGAAGAAAAAGCGTTATGACCCGCTATCAAAGACATTGCCTACCAAGTTGTTCAACGCCACAGCGAGGAATGCCAGCGGCATACATAATCTGCATGACTTTAACTGCGGACTTAAAGCATATAAGAAAGATGTTATAAAGAGCATTGAAGTGTATGGGGAAATGCATCGTTATATCCCTTGGCTGGCCAAGAATGCTGGTTTTAGCAAGATTGGCGAGAAAGTTGTAAAGCACCAGGCACGCAAGTATGGTAAGACCAAATTTGGCTTGAACCGATTTGTCAACGGTTATCTTGACTTGCTAACCCTATGGTTCCTTTCTACATTTGGTGTAAAGCCCATGCACTTGTTTGGCACTCTAGGTTCACTGATGTTCCTGATAGGTTTGATATCAGTCATGATAGTAGGTGGGAACAAACTTTATTACATCATGAATGGTCTCCCTCACAGATTAGTTACCGACTCACCTTATTTCTATTTGGCACTTACATCCATGATTATTGGTACACAACTATTCGTGGCTGGTTTCTTAGGCGAACTAATATCTCGTAATAGCGAAGAAAGAAACAAGTACGAAATTGAAAAGATGTTGAATATCAAAGATTGAGCAATGAGGAGAATTATTCCGTTCATATTAATGTTAGGATGTTTCATAGGCATCATCAGCTCATGTGCTGAAGATGACGACTGTTCAGGCAATGCACGCCAGATGCTGACAGCCAACATCAGGACCATATTCTCCAACGACTCAGCTTCTTGGGAAATGCCTGACACCCTAGAGATGCTGACTGTATATGCATTTGGTACTGATTCTATCATCATTAATGATAATGCTAATGTAAAGACACTTTCACTGCCACTGCGTACTAATGAAGAAGAAACGACATTAGTGTTTAGCTATGTGCGCCATTCTGAAGACGTATTGCCACAGAACAACGATAAGGATACCATTGTATTCCGTCATCATAACACCCCCTATTTCTTGACATTAGACTGTAATTTTGTGGTGAAACAGGAGCTTACTGACCTGCATTATACCACGCATGTGCTTGATTCAATTGTAATCGTTAATCCAACAGCTTCCAATAATGGAAAAGAGAATATCAAGATATATTATTAGCATTATGTTGCTGTTGGCTTTCGTGACGCCTCTTTCTGCGCAGAATTATAGCAGCAATAGAAATAGGCAGTCGTCACAGCAAGAAAAAAAGAAAAGGGAGAAAACGCAGCCTGAGGTGACCTATCCACTCATGAATGGCATTGATGTGGGTGTGGACATTCTGTCACCTGTGCTCAAGGTTTTTGGTTCTGACTTCATGTCAGCAGAAGCGATGGTGGATATGAATCTCTATAACCGTTATTTCCCAACAATTGAGGTTGGTTATGGTGGTGGCAAATCCCTCAATGACTATGATGTAAGCATTAAAGCTTCTGCTCCATATTTCCGCTTGGGTTTTGATTACAATACGCTCTGGAAAAAAGCACATGGCAACCTGTTGTTAGTAGGCTTGCGTTATGGATTCAGCAGCGGAAAGTATGACGTAGTTGTACCTGATATCACAGATCCAGACTATACTGGAGGTGCAAAGCAGACCAACCTAGTAGACCCTATATGGAGCGATATGTCCAACTATGTGCACGAAGGCATGAAACACACCATGCATTGGGTAGAGTTTACTGTTGGCATCCGTGCTAACATAACTAAACGCATTAAAATGGGACTGATGCTAAGAATTAAACACAAACTGAAAGCTTCGGTTGATACATATGGCGACCCCTATTATATTCCAGGCTTTGGCAGGTATGATTCAAACAACACAGGTGTTACCTACTCTATTATTTACCACCTGAAATGAGTACACTTGAGATTTGGCTGATTGCAGTTAGTTTGGCGATGGATTGCTTTGCCGTATCTATAGCCTCAGGCATTATACAAAAAAAGTATGTATGGAGTAACATGCTACCTATGTCATTGAGCTTCGGATGGTTTCAAGGTATGATGTGTGCCTTAGGCTGGTTGGCATTTGTATATTTCAACGGATGGGTAGAAAGTGTGGACCACTGGATAGCCTTTGGTTTGCTGGCACTGATAGGTGGTAAGATGATCAAAGACGGCTTATCGACTGAAAGTGATGAGCGTCACATCAACCCGACCTCGGCATGGATGATTCTCACGCTCGCAGTGGCCACCAGCATCGATGCGTTGGCTATTGGTATCTCCTTAGCCTGTCTGAATTATAATGATTTCAAAGATTTAGTCTATCCTGTTGTTATGATTGGCGTAGTATCTCTACTGTTCTCACTGCTGGGACTATTTATGGGAGTTACTTTCGGCAAAAGTATAGAGAAAAAGATAAAGCCTGAGTTGGCAGGAGGTATCATCCTCGTGATGATAGGTATAAAAATAGTAATTGAGCATTTAGGTTTGTTATGAAAAAGAGCAACTACATTTGGCTGGTTTTATTAGTGGTTGGTACGGTATTGGTACTTCTACGCCATAACAACATCATTTCATGGGGCGATAGTGCAGCTACATACCGCAACGAGAAAGGTTTGATATTTGGGACGATGTATAACATCACATATGAGCATGACGAATCGCTGAAACTCGACATTGATAATGAGCTAAAACGATTTGATGCGTCTTTGTCGATGTTCAATGAGAGCTCTATTATCAGCCGAATCAACCGCAATGAAGATGTTATAGTTGACAGCCTCTTCTCTAAGGTATTCAAAATGGCTATGACTGTATCAGCAATTACAGATGGATGTTTCGATATCACTGT
Source organism: uncultured Bacteroidales bacterium (assembly GCA_902779085.1). Lineage (GTDB taxonomy): Bacteria > Bacteroidota > Bacteroidia > Bacteroidales > Bacteroidaceae > Bacteroides. The sequence goes on from CACYZY010000012.1 coordinate 61,671, forward strand.
AGCTCCATTAGTCAATGCATGGGGATTTGGGTTCACAGAGGAAACTGCCCCTTCTCAAGCGAAGATAGATAGCATTCTACAGATTGTTGGATGGCAGAAAGTTCAATTTACACCAGAAGGCAAGGTGGAGAAACAGGACCCACGAATCATGCTTGATTGTAGCGCCATCGCAAAAGGTTTTGCTGTAGATGTCATTGCTGACTTACTTAGAAAAAAAGGAGTAAAGAATTACATGGTAGATATAGGAGGAGAAGTAGATGTCGCTGGCGTTAATTCTTCGGGTGGCCTATGGCGCATTGGCATAAGTAAACCTGATGACGACCCAGAAAGCCGCAATCAAGATCTTCAGACAATACTTGAAATATCAGATAAAGGCATCGCTACAAGTGGCAACTATCGTAACTTTTACTACAAAGACGGCATGAAATATGCCCATACCATTGATCCTAAGACAGGGCATCCTGTTCAGCACAGCATATTGAGTTCTACTGTTATTGCTAAAGAATGCATAATAGCAGATGCTTTTGCTACCGCCTTTATGGTGATGGGGTTAGAACGCGCTAAGGTATTATTGGAAAAGAATCACGACATTGAAGCCTATTTTATCTATAGTGATGAAAAAGGCAACTATCAGACATTCATGACCGAAGGCATGAAAGAATATGTAACTGAATAATAGAAGTCTTTATTTTAAGAATACCAAATAGACAGCCAACACAAGACATACGAATGCTGCCAAATGATTCCAATGCAGAGACTCACCTTTAAATAATACAGTAGTGAAAACTGTGAAGATGATAAGAGTGATTGCTTCTTGAATCACTTTAAGTTGCATCAAAGAAAAAGGTCCACCATTCTCATGAAAACCAATACGGTTTGCAGGTACTTGGAAACAATACTCAAAAAAGGCTAGTCCCCAGCTCAGCAGAATCACAGCAAACAACGGCCAGGAAGAAGATATTTTCATTTCCTGCAACTTCAGATGACCATACCAAGCAAAGGTCATAAAGATGTTAGAAACTATTAATAATAATATTGTATAAAGTGCCTTCATCTTAATCTTTATAAAATCGGGCACAAAATTACTCAAAAAATCGGATTATATTCATTTTATTTGTATTTTTGAATGCAAAGAATTTACTCATTTGATAATGTTGATAAAAAAACACATACTTCTCCTGTTGCTAAGTCTCATAGCAATAACACTTTCTGCTCAAACACTTGCAGAGGCTCGCAAACTATATGCCGAAGGCTACTTTGACGAAGCAAAGCCTGCGTTTGAAAAGTTGGTAAAAGCTACTCCCAGCAATGCCAACTATAATTTATGGTATGGCGTTTGCGCTTTGCGTACTGGTGATGCAGCAGAAGCCCTGCCCTACCTACAGACTGCAGTAAAACGTAGAGTACAAGATAGTCAACTGTTTTTATCAGAAGCATACAAGGAACTCTACTTGTATGAAGACGCAGTTAATACTCTTGAAACCTACATCGCCGACTTGAGGAAACGTCGCAAGACATCAACTGATGCAGAAACATTATTAGAACAAAGCCGTAAAGGGCTACGTATGATACGAGGGGTGGAGCAAGTAATGATTATCGACAGTTTGGTGGTTGACAAGGCTGATTTTGTGAGTCATTATCGCATAGGTGTAGAAACTGGTCATTTGTATACTACAAGTGAATTTTATGGGAGGGCCAATGACGGTAATGCTCTGTTTATGACAGAGATGGGTGATAGATTATACTATGGCGCAACGCTACCGAACGATTCTACCCAATCGTTGATAGTTTCTGTGAAATTAAACGGTCAGTGGGCAAACCCAACCGTATTACCAGACAACATCAATGAGGAAGGCAGTAGCTGCACTTACCCTTTTGTAATGCCTGATGGCATTACAATTTATTTTGCATCAGACGGAGAACAATCATTAGGTGGCTATGATATCTTTGTTACACGGCATGACACAGAAGATGACTCCTATTTCACTCCAGAAAACATTGGTATGCCATTTAATTCGCCTTATAACGATTATATGTATGTCATTGATGAGTTCAACAACCTGGGATGGTTTGCATCCGATCGTTATCAGCCAGAAGGGAAAGTTTGCATTTATGTTTTCATTCCTAATGATACAAAATCAGTATATAGTTTCGAGAATACTGATAAAGAAACATTAGCCAAATTAGCCAAGATTCATGCTATCAAAGACAGTTGGAGTGACCGACCTAAGGTACAGGATGCACAAAGAAGACTGGCAAGCATAAACAGTTTACCAGCCAATACTGTGCCCAAGCATGAGTTCGAGTTTGTGATTAACGATGAACATACCTATTATCAAGCGACAGACTTCACTTCTCCTCAAGCTCTCAATGCTTTTAATCATTATCGCCAGATAGAGCAAGCATATCAAGAGACTTCAGTCAGATTGGAGCAATTACGCAATCAATATGCTGCTGGTGATACAGCTGCAAAAAACAGGCTACGTAACAGTATTCAACAAAAGGAACTAAGAGAGAAAGAATTGTATGAACAAATGATAAAAACTTCCAAAGAGATAAGACAACTGGAAAAGCCATAAGCTTTCTTTTAACTATAAACTGAAAAGGTAAATTAAAAACTATAAACCAAACATGGGAATATTATTCATTATTGCGCTAGTCATTTCAGCCCTGCTGCTATTGCTCGTTGAGTTGTTTGTGATTCCAGGCAGCAGTCTTGCAGCCATGCTATCAGCGATATGCTTGGTATGGGCTGTAGCGTATGCATTTATCAATATCAGCGCTTTGGCTGGCATTATTACCTTAATCATCGCTTTGATTCTGGGATCATGCGTACTTATTGCATTCATGCGTTCGAAAACCCTTGACAAGGTAGCATTAACAGAAGAAGTGGCATCTACTCTTGATCGCTCTGTAGCTGCACAAGTACAGGTAGGCGACAAAGGATATGCCGTTACACGTCTTGCTTTAATTGGCAATGCTGAGATCAATGGTCATATCGTTGAGGTTCGCTCTGCTGACGGCTTCCTTAACGAGAAGACTCCTGTGGTAGTCACTCGTGTAACAGATAATGAAATTATTGTTCAAGAAATTAAAAACTTATAAGGTATGGAAATCGAATCATTCTACTTTACCGCATTCTTAGTAGTGGCTGTCATCGTATTTCTGGTGATTTTCTTCCACTACGTACCTTTCTTTCTTTGGCTTAGCGCCAAAGTGTCGGGCGTTAATATCTCTCTGTTACAACTATTCTTGATGCGCATCCGTAATGTGCCTCCTTATATCATTGTGCCAGCTTTGATTGAAGCTCATAAGGCAGGACTGAAGAACATTACTCGAGATGGGCTGGAAGCCCACTACTTGGCAGGTGGACATGTAGAGCGGGTTGTACATGCACTGGTATCTGCTAACAAAGCAAACATTGAACTGCCTTTTCAGATGGCTACTGCTATTGACCTAGCTGGTCGTGATGTATTTGAGGCTGTACAGATGTCAGTAAACCCTAAGGTAATTGACACTCCTCCAGTAAGTGCTGTAGCAAAAGACGGTATCCAGATGATAGCTAAAGCTCGTGTTACAGTACGTGCCAACATTCGCCAATTGGTGGGTGGTGCAGGCGAGGACACTGTGCTGGCCCGTGTTGGTGAAGGTATTGTATCAAGTATTGGTTCTGCCACCAATCACAAATCTGTGTTGGAAAACCCCGATTCAATTTCAAAACTGGTACTGAGTAAAGGTCTGGATGCTGGTACAGCTTTCGAAATTCTCTCTATTGATATCGCCGATATTGACATAGGTAAGAACATTGGTGCTACCCTGCAAATTGACCAAGCTAACGCAGACAAGAACATTGCCCAAGCTAAGGCAGAGGAGCGTCGTGCTATGGCTGTGGCTAACGAACAGGAGATGAAAGCAAAGGCTCAGGAAGCACGTGCTAAGGTTATTGAAGCAGAAGCAGAAGTGCCTAAGGCTATGGCAGAAGCGTTCCGTAGTGGTAACCTGGGTATTATGGATTATTATCGCATGAAGAATATCGAGGCCGACACATCAATGCGTGAGAATATTGCTAAACCAATTAGTAATCCTCAACAAAAATAACATATGGCAAAAAAATACATAGCTCCGTCAGAATTGCCCATTAACGAAGATGGAAGTGTATTTCACCTCCATGTGAGACCCGATCAGCTGGCAAAGAAGATTATCCTTGTGGGTGATCCTGGCAGGGTTCCTACAGTTGCAAGTCATTTCGACAAGATTGAATGTGACGTACAAAGCCGAGAATTCCGCACCATCACCGGTACTTATCATGGCAAGCGTATCAGCTGTGTATCAACGGGCATCGGATGTGATAATATCGATATTGTTATAACCGAATTGGATGCCTTAGTCAATGTAAACTTTGACTCCCGTGAAGTAAAAGACGATATTAAGCAGTTGGAAATAGTACGCATAGGCACCAGTGGCGGTTTACAGCCCAATACACCCGTTGGCACCTTTGTATGTTCAGCCCGTTCCATCGGTTTCGATGGTGTACTGAACTTCTATGCTGGTAGAAATGCAGTTTGTGACCTTCCAATGGAACGTGCCTTTCTCGCTCACATGGGATGGAGTGGAACACTCTGTGCACCTGCCGCATACGCCATTCATGCAGATGAAGAGTTAGTGAATCGTATTGCTGCAGATGATATGGTAAGGGGAATCACCATTGCAGGAAATGGATTCTATGGCCCACAAGGGCGCGATGTACGCATACCACCTGCCGACCCTCAACAAAATGCTAAGATAGAGACTTTTGAGTACGAAGGTTTGCACATAACAAACTTCGAGATGGAAAGCTCTGCAGTGGCGGGTTTAGGAAAACTGATGGGACATAAAGCCACTACAGTATGCCTCATCATAGCAAATCGCCTCGTCAAAGAGATGAATACTGGTTATAAGAATACCATTGATAGCTTGATTAAGACCGTATTAGACAGAATATGAGCGAGGCGAACTTCAACATCACAGCTACCGACAAGGCCGGACGTTATGAACAGTTTTTAGAACAGATAAAGCCCTGCATTGAGGGAGAAACCTACGAGGTGTCACTACTTGCAAATGTAAGTGCAGCTTTAAAAGAGGTATTTGGTTTCTTCTGGGTAGGATTCTATTTAGTAAAGGACAATCAACTTATTCTTGGTCCATTCCAAGGTTCAATGGCTTGTTCTATTATTAAATATGGTAAAGGAGTATGTGGTACAACTTGGAAAGAAAAAACAACCCAAGTAGTTCCCGATGTAGATCAATTCCCTGGTCATATCGCATGCAGTTCGTTATCACGTTCAGAGATAGTAATACCTATGACAGTGGCTGGTGAGGTAAAAGGGGTATTAGATATTGACAGTGACCAATTGGCCAATTTCGATGAAACAGACAAACGATATTTGGAACAGCTGGTGAGCATTATCATCAAAACTCTGTATGTATGAACAATAACCGGGAAGACACCATATGCGCCATCGCCACAGCCCAGGGAGGAGCCATTGGTCTCATCCGCGTAAGCGGGCCTCATGCCATTGCTTACACATCGGCTATCTTTAACCCTTTCAAATCAGGCAAAAGATTGGAGGACTGTGCCCCATACTCGTTGACTTATGGTCATATCTTTGAAAGAGATGAAACCATAGATGAAGTAATGGTAAGTCTCTTTAAGGCGCCTCATTCCTATACAGGTGATGATAGTACGGAAATTGCCTGTCATGGTTCTTCCTATATCCTTCAAAAGGTTATTCAGTTATTGATTAAACAAGGTTGCCGAATGGCTCAACCTGGCGAATATACCCAACGTGCTTTCCTGAATGGCAAAATGGATTTGAGTCAAGCAGAAGCAGTAGCGGATCTGATTTCTTCTACTTCTGCTGCTACCCATCGTTTGGCAATGAACCAAATGCGAGGTGGATTCAGTAAGCAGTTGGCTGCCTTACGAGATGAACTGCTGAAGTTTTCTTCCCTTATTGAGCTGGAGTTGGATTTCAGCGACCACGATGATTTGGAATTTGCCGATCGTAGAGAACTAAAAAAGCTGGCGGATCATATAGAGCAGGTAATCAGCAAGTTGGTTGATTCCTTCGAGGTAGGAAATGCAATTAAGCAAGGTGTTCCTGTAGCGATTATTGGAGAGACAAACGCTGGCAAAAGTACCCTGCTGAATGCCCTCTTGGGCGAAGACCGTGCCATCGTAAGTGAAATCAGTGGTACCACTAGGGATGTCATAGAAGATACCATCAACATTCAAGGCATTATTTTCCGCTTTATCGATACGGCAGGCATTCGCCAAACAACTGATGAAATAGAAAGCATGGGCATTGAGCGTACCTTTCAGAAAATCGAGCAAGCCAGTATTGTGTTGTGGCTGCTTGATGCTACTATTGCTAACCGCCAGTATAGCGACCTAGCGGAACAGATACTTCCTCTTTGCAAAGATAAACAACTCATCTTAGTATATAATAAAGAAGATTTATCATACAACCCTCCTACCCCACCCACTAACTGTCAGCATATATCTATTTCAGCCAAGAAAGGCACACACATAGATAAATTACAAGACATGCTTGTTAGCTGTGCCCACCTGCCCGAAATCACCCAAGCTGATGTTATTGTTACCAATGCCCGGCATCACGAAGCACTTACACATGCTCTCGATGCTATCCACCGTGTGCAGCAAGGTATGGACATGGGCATTAGTGGCGATTTCCTTGCTCAAGATATTCGCGAGTGCATTCACCATCTCAGTGATATCGTGGGTGAAGTAACAACAGACGACACCCTCCAATTCATCTTTGAGCACTTTTGCGTGGGAAAGTGAAGCCACTACAAAGAAAATAATAAAATCTGCAAAAATAAGCCCGTAACACCCTTATTTTCAAGTGTTAAAGTTTGTGCTTATCTTTGCAGATTTTTGTTTCGGGTATTGTTTATTTGCAGATTTTTCTTTAACTTTGTCCCCCAGTTGTCCCCCGAAATAGTCGCAAAGGGTCAAAAACTGTCCCCCGGGGACAGAAAAAGTGTCCCTCGAAACAAAAGTCGGTGGTAATTTCTAAAACGATTAATGACTATGGCAAAGAAAAAATCAGCAAGCGTCCAAAGAGGACAAGTTAAGCTTCGCGAAAAGAAGCTTAAAGATGGAAGTTCAAGCCTGTACCTTGACATCAAT
>CACYZY010000013.1 GCA_902779085.1 uncultured Bacteroidales bacterium
TTAAAACTCATTGTCTGCATACTGTGTAAAAATTAAAGGGGAACACCCCATTTACTGGAATGCTCCCCAAGTTAGTATTAATCAATAAACCAACGGTAGGTTTCTTCACCATGTAAAGCACCGTTTATCCCCATTGCCACATCTGTAGCGTTCACAGCCCTATCTAAGAAGCTATCTATGTAGCTGCTTTTGTTCGCACCTGTTAGCAGGTTATAGAATTTCCACATATTCAAGTCCTTTCCATAGCTGCCAAAGTTCTCATCTGCTATGTATGACTTTGCCACATTGTTTATCTGCGTATCAGTTATCAAAAGAGGTGGTAAGTTCCTTTGCAACCTCATGGGTAGATATTGGAATAGTCTCATTTTACCCAATATCTGGCAGAACTGGTGCTCTGATAGGTAGGAGTTGCCCAACTGTTGCATTAAATGGAGTTGCTTTGCAGGGTTGAACTGGTTGAACAATTCCAGAACACGCAAATAAAGCTCTCTTGTACTGCTAACTTTCAACTCACCTTTGTAACCATCTGTAAAGATGCACAAATTACAGCAAACAGTGTTCTTAAAGCCTATAGCCACACGAAATACTTCTGGCACTTTCTTTGAGAACAGGTTTTGCTGGTTGTATGCCCTAACACCTGTAACTGACAAGTAAAGACGATTGCCATTTACATCTTCCCATATAGTTGGCACATCAATAGAGAAAGCACACCTTTCGTAATAGATGGTTTTATCAGATTCCAACAGTTGGTTTGCAGGCTTGTGAATTGCAGACGGAATGCGACCCTTTATAATGTGGCTGCATCTTATTTCTGGCTCATCCACCTGCTCACCCCTAAAGAAATCCTTAGTTGCTTCTTCAATAACCTGTATAAACAAAGGATGGCTTATAGTAAGCTCATTGTCCTTTGCAAAGACAGGTGTTACACAATCATTCAGAAGATGCTCTATTGTTACATCTTCCGTGTTAGCCTCAATTAAGTGAAGTTGTTTCTTCGTTTCTTTCACTTCTTCCCTCACTGGCTCGACTATCTCAGCATCTGAGAAGTCAAACTTCCTACCGTTTCTAATGGTAGGCATTAACATTAAATTTTCCATACTCTAGAAATTTAAAAAGATTAATAATTAATTGAACTATTTGAATTTTTAGAAACTTTTTCTTTAATAGGAAAAGCATTCTTTTTATTCTAAGCATGGGCGGGGGACTAACGGGGGTTCTCTGCCGTTTTCTGTAGCTCTCTATTATATATAGGTGTGGTTTGAAACTGGGTGCAGACAATCACAGAGGCTTTGCCTTAGATACAATAAGGAATGACCAGAGAGAGGGAGGGGGGCTTTAAATACAAGTACCCTTACCCACTTTCTCGCCCCTCTCTGATTTTTCGGGGAACTGACTCAATCCGTTTTTTCGGGTATTGGAGGCTGTCTTTAGTTAAAGGTGGTTGAGGCTGTTTGTAGAGTTGATGCTATATAGTTACCATTGGGGGTGGGGAAATGGAGCAATAGGAAAAATATCGATGTAGCATAGATACTGGTGTACCATAAGAAAAGAGAAACCGTAGAAGAATAATCCCCTACGGTTCCGCAATCGTCAAATTAGGCTGTTCAAGAAATAGTCGCTATATTCTTATCGTACCATTCCCTTGCATTCTCCATGACAAAGACCTTCGTGAACTTACCAAGCTCAGCACAAAGAAGCTTCACTTTTTCGGCTGGTGGTTCTGGTACGGAGATTTGCCTGTTTGAGTTTTTCCCTATGACTACTCGCTTTGGCTCACACCGTTTGATAAGGTCAACTAATTCTTCCAAGTCAAAATCCATGAGAGGCTCCAAACTGACCATTGTGTATATTCCCATTTCTGACAATTTCGCCATTGGCTCAACCCTTTCTTCTGGTTTGTGGGTATTGCCCATATACTCGGGATAATGGCGGTTACTCTCAATGGTGGTAGCTGCTATTGCGTGCTTGAAAACTCGATGGGCTGCATATTTAAGCATGCCCGCAGGATTCTTAGACATGAACAGAAAACTGATATGCCCTTTTTCTGGTCTTTCATCGTTGAACATCGTACAGTGATCGAGTACCTTCATAATCCATCCCATTGGAACAGCTTCGCTAAACAGGTCAATGGAATCACCAACGAACAGTACTTTAGCTTCATCCAGATTCCTGCGAAACTCATCATCAACCAATATGGGCTTGTACTTATCCAATAGCAGATTGTTCATGTTGCAGTACTGGCATCCGTGTGGGCATATCCCTTTTACAGGATTCCAAGTGTGGCTCACCCATTTGTACATGTTCCCACTCGCCCTGTTAAGAGGCAGGTCAAAAACCATTTCCTTGTACCCCGATTCTGACATGGGGTCTTCTACTAAAATTGTTTTCATCTTTAGTATGTTTTAATTATTAAAAAAATAATTGTTAGGGTGACTTTTTTCAAGGGGGGTATATAAAGATAATAATTCTGGAAAAAGGTCACCTCTCATATTTTTCGTTTAATCAGCATCTTACCTTTCTTGTCTTTCTTGTTTTTCTGCGTGTAGGTGAAGAAATCGCCAATAATGTAAGATGTCACAGCTTTCGGGTAATCCACGCCTAATTGCTTGAAAATCCTGTTGATTTCTTTCTTTATATAGCTGTCAGCATACCAAGTGTTTTCCTTGAATGAGTTCTTGATTAGCTCCATAGCTTCAGTGCCTGTAGCTTTATCATGGTAGCGTTTCATTATGACAGCCTCCTTTATGGGTTTTCTCCTGAATTTATTTCTTTCAATGACAGCCTTACCTACAGTATCGTAAGCCTCCACTATGAATGCGTCAGCCTCCATCAACTCCCTCTTGATTTCAAAATCCATTTTAGTCTGGCACTCTCCCAACAGTTCCAGTTGCTCTACTATCGCTTTCTGCTTTTCCTTGATGCCTTTAGCGGTGCTTATCTTCAAACGCTCATGTTCTCCATATTTATAGGCATAGTGAATCTCATGCACTTTAAACATATTGCTCTCTTTGTAGGCATGAATAAGGGTATGCGAATTGTTGTAATATCCTTTAGCTACCTCATCATCTACATAATTGTCAATCTTGAAGTAGTCCTTTCTCCCATAGGTAAGGTAGTTGTTATATGGTGACATCGCAATGATACTATCCCATGCGTCTTTCTGCTCTTTTGTTGTAGAGGTGTCTTTTAGAACGGTGAGCTGTTTCTGTGCAGATTCAAGTCCTCTCACATATCCCCTCACTTCTTCCTTAACTCTTACTGTGAAATTCTTGTTGTAATTACTGATATGGATTGCTGAGGCAACTCCGTTTCTGAACCTGCCAAAGCATTGGATGGAATCTGTGAAGGGGTCAAACGTGGTAAACTCGGCATGATAACAGTCCGTGAGTAGTATTACATTCGGTTTCTCGTCCAAGACAATATCCACCGCATTGTAAAACCTGCTCGTCAACCAGTTTATTTGCCCCATCTTTCTTATATCCCAATTCTCATAGGCATATTTAAAATCCTTTTCCATATTGTTTCTCAGCTTCTTAACGCTATTTTCGGAACAGAAAACGGCTGACTCGTCCATCTTGTCGAGAGCTATCATAAGACTGTATATCATGTTGGTCGAGTTGCAGAAGATAAAGACCTTGCCGTTAAGCGTTGGCAACACCTCCTTTATTGTTTGCAGCACATTGTTGGTCATGTGTAGTTCAAGAGGTATCTGGCAGTCGAAAGTAGGTTTAATGCTAATCCCATTGAAGCCTTGCTGCTCAAACCGTGGGTCTGTAAATTCAACGGGGGTAGCGGACACAAGCACTTTATTCTCACATTCAAAGAAGTAATCCATAGGTAAGGTAATCTGTTTCCTGTAATCATTATCCTTAACTATCTTGTGGCATTCGTCAAGAAATAGGGTGCAGTTGAAGCGAAGGTCAATATCCATAGCTTCAAAAGCCTCAAGAACTTTTGGAAAACTCTCTGGAGTGGTGAGGACTTTGTGGAACTTACCCTTATCCAAGCTCTTTTCTATGTATTCCATTATCTTGTCAGTATCTACCTTGTCATGTACTCCGAAAAGGTTATCATCCTTATGCTTCGGGTCATTGCACTTACCATGAATCACAGGTTTGTTAGGCTCAATGATGATGGAATTGCGTTTTGCTTTCAGCTCACCGTAAGTCGCTCCAAGTCCAGGCAATGTTTTACACAAGATGGTATTGCTCGGAATCACAGGTAACACCTCAGACAGATACTGGATTTTTCCATCCTCTTTCTTGTTGATGTTAATAATCTGCTCTTTCATCTTTCTTTCTGTTTAATATTTTATTAGCGAAAGGAAAGAGGGCATATTTCATCCCCCTTCCCTTAAAAACAACAGTTGTAGGGTTTAGATAGGCTGCTCATGTTCAAGCAGGTACTCTTCCACATATTCAGTGCGCTTGACTCGTAACACAACTTTACCCATTAAACAGGGCAGGGTCGCTGTGATGTAATTCTTGCGCTCCCTGAATCGGGGAACATACTTTATCACCTTTCCTTTAGCAATCAGCTCTTTCAGCACTTTAAAAGGATAGTCCGTTTCTGCATCCAGAGGCTTGACATCAGTCGGGTCTGCATTCTTATCGGTATTCTCGCCATTAAATAGGTAGTCGAAAATGCCTCGGTACATGTCTTCGCTCAGTTGCAGCTTGAACCCTTCTACATGTTTGCTTTCTATCCATGCACAGGGTATCATATCCCTACCCAGATAGAAACTCACATCTATCTTCTCCCTGCGCACCTTGATAGCTTGCAGCGTGTCGAATGCGCCTCTGTTATCATACTCCACAACTGCACTTTCACAGTTGATGGTAAAGTCGAAGCTACTCTTATCTGTGCTTCCCTCTGCGTTTAAGGTCACCACCTTATGGTTTTTCTCCATAATTTTTAAATATTTATGAGGCTGTTACACCTCGGTTAGACATATAATAATCTAAGGTGTGCACCCCTTAGAGCTTCCAGCATTCTCAGCTATGTACATCTTGCTTTGATTGCCGATTGCGCTGCAAAGGTAATATAATATTTTTGATAAATAATGCATGAGTATCAAGTATTATTACGTACTTTGGAAGGCGCGATTTGTAGTACGTAAAATATAAGCGTACTAAGAAAATAGGATTTCTAAGTACGTAAAAAAAAGCGCACCGTAAAGATTAGACTATACAGTACGCTTTCTTGTTATTGTATCAATAGGCTTTATCTCATGTAATACTTGCCAGACACTATTGGGAACTGTTCATGTCTGTACTTACGCAATAGGTTGGATAGTAGCCTGTTTTTGTAATCCTCTATATATTCTTTATTATAATGCTCACTCCCTTCATATCCAACTGTATAGATAAGTCTGGATATGAACAGCAGCCTGTCTCTTGATTCATTCTTGTGAATGGTCTTTGCTTTCCTGTCTTTCATAAAGTAGGTGAACATATCTGCAAACTTCCATTTCTTGTAAGTAATGGGTAGGTTATATGCTCCATCAAGTCTGAAAGGATGGGTGCTGCCGTTCACAATGCCACCCATTTCTTTCAGCTTTTCTTTCTTTACGTCATCTGTGTATTCACTGTCCACTATTGCATTGTAAGATTTTACATAGTATTGCAAGGCAGATTGAATCACCTTTATTGTATCTTCTCTGTCTGTTTCGTGACATTTCCTGCCGTTCTTTTTAAGAACTATACCTGTCGTTTCATCCAGTTTTGTAATGAAGTTGTTGAAATCATCAAGTATAGTTTTTCCCACAGTAGGAGCGTTCGTGCCAATGTCCTCAATGTAGTCATACACGAAAAGAAGCAGATACCATAGCTTGCTGACATCAAGTTTGAACGCTTTTATTGTTAGCTGTAAATCTCTGTTATTCAAATATATATCATTGAATGAATCGTTTAGTTTCCTGTAATCTGAATGGAACCGTTGATATTCTTCAAATGTTTCATTGGAGAGGAAGAACATCTTGTGCCTCTCATATCTTTCTTCAATGGTGAGGTTGCGCTCCATATACCTATTGTAAAAGATGGCTGGTGCGCATGATGGATTGCCTGCTTCTAAGTTCGGAAGATACTCATCTGCTACTTCAAATACATAGTCCAGTAATTCTATGTCATTGAACTGGTAATATTCATCTATATTCCAGTTTACAATAGGTAGCTCTTCTATCTTTAATACTTCTTTATCCATATCCATATACCATCTATTTTATTCCCCCAAAATTAGCAAAGAAACTCCACCTGTGCAAATGACTGGTGGAGTTCTTTTCAATCAGAGCAGGTTTTTCATCGCTTCATCTATCTGCTCATTGTCAAAGCTGTCAAGATATATTTGGGTGGTTTTTATATCTTGATGCCCTAATGCTTGTGATATAATGCCGATATTTACCCCAGACTTTTTTAATATGGTAGCAAATGAGTGACGTGCAACATAGGTTGTGACATCTTCTTTTATTCCCAATTTTTCAGCAATTTTGTGTAGCTCAGAGTTGATTTGGCTACATAATTTTCGGACACGATTGTACTTTTGCATCGGGGTTACATGCTTTCGATTGTCAAGAATTGGAAATAAATAACCAGCTTGTTCTTGATAGGTCTTATATTTATCTATGAAAAACTGAGCTTCGTCAAGTATGGTCAGATTAATTATTCCGTGAGTTTTCTGACGTTCGTACACTAATCGCCCTTCCATAATATTTTCTGGAGTGAGGTTAGAAATATCAACAAGTGAAATACCGCCACAGTAATAGGAGAATGCGAAGACATCGTGAGCCAGACATGCTTTTTCACTCATGTTAGAGCAGTCCAATTCCAGAATCTTTTTCACATTTTCTTTAGTTAATGCACGTTTCATGGTCTTGGTGCAAAAACGGCTCAACTTGTATTCGATAAATGGACTTTTTTCACGAACTGCACATTTTGCCTCTACGGCTTTATTATAGGTAGCCCGAAGTGTTCGGAAATAATAACTCATGGTTGTATCTTCAAACTGATTCTTTCGCATCCATGCTTCAAACTTGTTGCAGAATGCTACATCTATAGCACCAAAATAGAAATTCAGCTTCTTACCATGAAAGTTATGCAGGGTGGAGCGAAGGTTTTGATAAGCATTGCTATTGCCTATCTTACCATTTTCTCTGAGCTGCCTAATAAGAGTTGTCAAAAAATTATCCACAGTAATCTGCTCAATGCTTTTGAGTTCTGTTTTAGTCAGAATCTCCGAGGCAGTATATTCTTCACACTTTGTTTCCTTATCAAGTTGGATGGCTTGATATTTTTGCAAAGCATTGGTGATTATATTTACGATGTATGTCCGATTAGGACAATTGCTTTTGGGTCTTTCCTTTTCAAAATCCCAATATCTTGGGTTCACGGACACGCCCAAAGTTTTCAAACTACGCTTTCCGCTTTTTGTAATTTTTACTATTAACGGACATTCTCCATTACTCAAAACTTTGCTTTTGTAGCACGTTACTGAAATCTTAGCATTCATAAATAGGTGACGTTTTTAGTGACGATTTCCGTCACGATTTCCGTCACTCGCTAGGTTTTCGCTAAGGTGGAGAATAAAAAAAGAAGCCTCAAATCTTGTTGATTTTCAGCTTCTTTTTTTGTGTCGGGGTGACTAGATTCGAACTAGCGACCCCACGCCCCCCAGACGTATACTCTAACCGGACTGAGCTACACCCCGAACTTCTTGCAGCAATTCTTAAAATGCGGATGCAAATGTAGTGCGTTTTTTCTTATCATGCAAATATTTTGCCGATTTGTTTGCACATTGCACAACATTTCGTATCTTCGCCCCCATTAATTCATCATTAACAAAGAAGACTATGAAAACAGGGACAACTACCCACTTTCTTGCGGAAGATTCTATCCGCCAAAGCAGTCGACAAAGGCTGCAATTCAGCTATCATCTCTTAATTTAGAACAACGTCGTTTTCTTCCGCAAAGGGGAGTTGCGGTCTGTCTTGTTGAGATGAATTCGTATTACTAACTAAATAATAAAACAATGAAAAAGAATCTTATAGGTATAGCTATGTGCTGTGCCATGATGGTACTTTCTGCCTGCGAGAATCAGATTACAGGTGATGGTACAATAAACAAAGAGGAAGGACTGCAAGAGGTAACCTTTAGCGTGGTAGAATTTGAACAGACATTGACGCAGATGGGTGTCAAGAGTGCTGATACCCGTGCCTCTCTTGCTGATAACGCTGCTTATTTGAAGTTGGCGTTGTTCTTAGATGGCGTCAAAAAGTATGAGCTCTCACAAACGTCTGAAGATGAGAACTTCGGTACTCTTTCAGCTTTGTTAGTGCCAGAGGATTACACGATGGTTGTGATTGCTTCGAAAGTTGAAATGGAGATAGAAGCACCTACCAATGTTCACCCTGTGGGAGAAAAGCTGAATGACTCTTTTTATTATTATGGTGTCTTGAGTAAAGAAGAAATTAAGACGGGAACTGTGGCTGTAGGTCTGGATCGTGCGGTGGCTCGATTTGTAATCCAAACAGATGCTAAACCATCGGAGGTAGCTTCTTTCACCTTGGAAATTTCTGGTGCCACAACTTCGCTTAATGCTGAGACAGGTTTGGGTGTTGGAAGTACAACGCTTACCAGTACCTTTGACCAAACAGGCAGATCAATTGTATATTGTGGAATGTACGTCTTCCTGCCATCGGCAGATGCTATGGTGACGGTTACTGCCACAGCTTATGATGCTAATAACAATGTGGTAAAGACTCACACCTTTAATGGCGTGCAAATGAAGCCAGGCTATTCCACCCAATACAGTGGCAATTTTTTTCAAGTTAACGCTTCCTGGAGTATCACCATAAACGATGTGGATTGGCCAGAGGCGATAAATGTGTCCTATGATTTGAGCACTTTGTAAGAGAGCAGGGGGAGCTAAGTGTTAGCTCTCCCATTCTTTGTTCAACAAACTTTTGCCCCCATGATGTAGCTTTTCTTCTTTTAAGTTCGTAACTTTGCAGCAGTAAACTTAAACAATACGTTATGACTGATAATCTGACACCCGAAGATATTGTCGATGATGTGAAATACTTGCAACTGCTGGCAAGAAACTTTCCTAACGTGGCAGCTGCCAGTTCGGAAATCATCAACCTAGAAGCCATTTTGAACCTGCCCAAGGGCACAGAACACTTCTTAAGCGACGTACATGGAGAGTATGAGGCTTTCCAGCATGTACTGAAGAATGCTTCGGGTACTGTGAAACGTAAGGTGGAAGAGATATTTGCACATTCTTTGCGAGATCAAGAAATAAAAGATCTCTGTACACTGATATACTATCCTGAGGAGAAGCTAAGGCTGATAAAGAAACAGGAGGAGGATATGGACGACTGGTACCGCATCACCCTAAACCGTTTGGTGAAAGTGTGCCAGAACGTTTCTTCTAAATATACACGCTCAAAAGTACGTAAGGCGTTGCCCAAGAACTTTGAGTATATCATCCAGGAATTGTTGCACGAGTCCAGTAGCGATCATAATAAAGAGGCCTATCTGGAGGTGATTATCAGTACTATCATATCTACCCGTCGTGCCGATGCCTTTATTGCTGCCATGTGTAACCTGATACAACGTTTGTGTATCGACTCGCTGCATATTGTGGGTGATATCTATGATCGTGGCATGGGTGCGCACATCATTATGGATACGCTATGCGAATACCATAACTTCGATATTCAATGGGGTAACCACGATGTCCTGTGGATGGGCGCTGCTGCAGGTAATACAGCTTGCATTGCCAACGTAATACGTATGAGTATGCGTTATGCCAACCTGAGTACTTTGGAAGATGGCTATGGCATTAATCTGTTGCCGCTGGCTACCTTTGCGATGGATACTTATAAGGATGACCCTTGCACGCAATTCCAACCTTTGTTGAGCGAGTTTAATGATAACCAACCTGATGAGAAAACGCAACGCCTCATAGCACAAATGCACAAGGCCATTGCTATTATTCAGTTTAAGTTAGAGGCTGAGATCATCAAACGTCATCCGGAATATAAGATGGATGATCGCTTGCTACTGGATAAGATTGATTTTGAGAAAGGCACTGTAAGGATTGGCGATAAGGACTACCCAATGTTGGACTGTTTCATGCCTACTGTGAATCCTGCTAACCCTTATGTACTAACTGATGAGGAGCGTGACATTATGGATAAGATTGTGGCATCGTTCATGAACAGCGAGAAGTTGCGTAAGCACATGCATTGCCTGTATAGTAACGGTAGCATGTACTTGGTGAGCAACAGCAACTTACTGTTTCATGCTTCGATACCGTTGAATGCTGATGGTACATTCAAGCATGTGCAAATTGGTCAGAAAGAGTACTGGGGTAAGAATTTGTTGCAGAAGGCTGATCGTATGTTACGTACCGCCTACTACGAATATCACGATAAGCAGCGCAAACGCGATGCTATGGACTATGTGTGGTACCTCTGGTGTGGTGCCGATACGCCTACCTTCGACAAGAGTAAGATGGCAACTTTTGAGCGCTACTTTGTGGCTGACAAGGAAACTTACAAGGAGGAGAAAGGCCATTATTATGAGCTGCGTGACCAAGCAGAAGTTTGCGACAACATCTTGCGTGAGTTTGGTATTGAGCCAGGTTCTCACTCACATATTATCAATGGGCATGTACCTGTGCGTACTATCAAGGGCGAGAAGCCTGTAAAGGCTGATGGTAAGTTGCTGGTGATAGATGGTGGTTTCTCAAAAGCCTATCAGCCCACAACTGGCATTGCTGGCTATACGCTCGTATATCACAGTCACGGTTTCGAATTGGTACAGCACGAGCCCTTTGAGAGTCGTGAGAAAGCTATCAAGGAGGGACTCGACATCAAATCGACCATCTTCCTTGTAGATTATACCCGTAAGCGTATGATGGTGAAAGATACAGATAAGGGCCGTGAGATTCGTGAGCAGATAAATGAACTGCAGAAACTGTTAGTAGCCTATCGCAGTGGTTTGGTACAAGAGAAGGATTAAGGAAACACATTAGTAATGTGATGCCTTAATCAATACTATCATAAAGACTCCCACAATAGTAATGTTTACAAAAGAACATTACTATCGTTATTTTTTGCAAATCAGCAGTTTTATTTAGAAAAAGTTGTAATTTTGCAACTGCTTTGTTCTTTCACACTACATTCTGGTGCTGAAGGATAAAAGGGAATCGGGTGCAAATCCCGTACAGTCCCGCTGCTGTGATTTCCGCGAAGTGCCTATAATTCTTTGCCACTGCTCCGTATGGGGTGGGAAGGCTCATAGGGATGGAATAAGTCAGAAGACCTGCAAAGCGATAATAGTGATAATTGCATGCGAGGATGTGCATTAATCTGTTGTGCTAATGAAAGGAAAACTGACACATGTGGAGAAAACTGTTGGCAGGGTGCTGAGGCTACTCTGTTGCTGTCTCTTGTCTGGCAACCTTTGGGCACAGCAACATGTAACAGACACTATTACTGGCAAAGTGCATGTGATTGATGAGGTTACCGTCAGTACTACAGGTCGTAGCCGAAATGTCATCAGTACTGCTCCCACGCAACTCGTTACTCAAAAGCAATTGCTCTATCAAGGCATTACTGATCTGAGCGATGCCTTGCGTCGTTTTTCTGGTGTAAATGTCAGGGATTATGGCGGGGCAGGAGGCGTGAAGACCATATCTGTCAGGAGCCTGGGGTCTCAACATACGGCAGTGGCTTACGATGGTATTACCATCACAGATGCGCAGAGCGGACAGATAGACCTCTCGCGTTTCTCGCTCGATAATATTCGTTCACTCTCTCTAACTATCGGAGACAACGATGATATATTCCTGCCTGCGCGCACGGTTGCTTCTGCAGCGGTGTTGCGCCTGCAAACAGAGGTACCTGATTTCTCCCGTCATGCTTATCGGTTGAAGGCAGAAGTGAAGACAGGCTCGTTTGGTATGCTGAACCCTTATCTACGTTATGACCAGCAGTTGAGTCAAAAGGTAAGTCTATCTGCCTATGGCGACTACCTGCGTGCTGACAATCGTTATCCTTTCCGCCTTGTGAATGGTAAATATGTCACTACAGAAAAGCGAACCAATAATTTCATTGAGACCTATCGAGGGGAACTTAACCTTACAGCGCATACCTCACAGACTGGTTTGCTCCAGGCAAAGGCATATTATTACAACTCTTTCCGCCAATTACCTGGCCCTGTAATCTTGTATAATAATGTGAGTCGTGAAAAAGAGACAGATCGTAATTTCTTCACGCAACTTCACTACCAAACACTATTGGGCAGTAAGTGGCACTTGCAGCTCAATGGTAAGTTCAACTGGGCATATACTCATTACCAAGACACTGGCAATCAGTATCCAGGAGGTATGTTGAGCAATTACTACTATCAGCGTGAGTATTATGGCTCAGGCACGTTGATGTTCACCCCGGATGGCCATTGGGCATTGGCATATGCTGCAGACTATGCCTATAACAACTTCAATAGCAATACAACTGGTGGCGTTAGGCCTTATCGTAATACTTTATTACAAACATTAACCGCCAAGTACCAGAGCAAACAATGGCTGCTCACAGCACGTTTGTTGGCTTCCATCTATGATAATGGAGCCAAGAACGGAGCTGCCTCCAAGAGTGCCAACAGGCTCTCGCCTTCAGTTTCGCTATCGTACAAGCCGTTCTCACAGCAAGACCTTTATCTTAGGGCTTCCTATAAGGACATTTTCAGAGTGGCGACATTTAGTGAGAACTATTTTGCCAGATACAGCAGTAGGGATGTCAGTCCAGAGATAGCTCGCCAGTACAATGTGGGTATTACATACAGTTTGGCTCAGCCAAATGCCTGGCTGCAAAATCTCAACATCACGACTGATGGCTACTATAATAAGGTGAAAGATAAGATTGTGGCTGTGCCTTTCAATATGTTCTTTTGGACTATTGTCAATCTAGGTAGGGTAGATATATGGGGTGCTGATGTAAATGTGGATGCTACGATTCGACTATCACAGAAACACCGATTGATGCTAAATGGTTCTTATACCCTACAGAAAGCAGAGAATTGGACCGATCCGACATCTCCTTATTATAAGAATCAGATTGTATATACGCCTAAGAATTCAGGCGCTGCTTCCATTACATGGGAGAACCCGTGGGTGAACGTAGTGCTGCATGCCACAATGGCAAGTGCCCGCTATACGGTGCAAGACCATGTGGAAACAAACCGTTTGCCGGGCTATGGTGAGTGGGGCATGGCACTGTATCGAACCTTTAAGATGCGTGGTTTTGAAATGGCTGCACGCTTAGATGGCGTCAATTTGGGCAACAAGCAATATAGTATTGTGAAGAGCTACCCCATGCCGGGGCGATCTTTCAAATTTACGATAAGTGTAACAATTTAAATAATGTTTGCTATGAAGACAAGAGATTTTCTGAAACTATTAGTGATGATGTTGGCAGTGCCATTTGTGTTTGCTGCCTGTGACAATGACGATGATCCAGTACCAGTACCTACTCCTGAACCTACACCTATTCCTGACCCAGAGCCTGATTATTCTGTGCCTGAAGACAAGCAGGGGCTATATATTTTCAGTTCAGGCAATGAGGGTAGCGGCATAAATGGCTCAGTCAATTTTGTCAATTTCTCTAAACAAAACAACCATGCCAAAGTATTTGAGACTGTAAATGGACGTAGTTTAGGTTCGACAGTACAGAACGCTACAATCTGGCACAACAAGATGTATATAGCAGTGTTTGGCTCTAACACCATTGAGGTGGTTGACAAGTTGAGCGTGGAGTCAGTAAAGCAAATCAAACTGGGTGAGGATAATGGTAATCCACGTTTTGTTGTGGCTGATAATAACTATGTGTATGTTTCTATGCAAACTGGTTTTGTGAGCCGAATCAATCCTAATACAGACGAGGTGGATAAGACCATTGCAGTTGGCCCTAATCCCGAGGAGATGACCATTATGAATGGTTTCCTCTATGTGGTGAACTCTGATGGCTTGAACTATGAGAATGGCTATGTAAACGGTAAGAGCGTATCAAAGATAGACCTGTCATCATTTACAGAGGTGAAGAAAATAGAGATTGGCATTAACCCAACCCGTATCACTACCGATGGTAACTATGTTTATGCGCTGTCTATGGGCGATTATGACACTATTCCTTCTTCTGTCTGGAAGATAGATGCTGCTGACAATGCTGTAGATACAGGTGTAAGTGCTACGTGGATAGCTGTGAATGCTGGTTTGCTATATGTTATTAACTCAGTTTATAATGCCGATTGGTCAACTACTAATTATTACACAGTCTATAATGTTAAGGATATGTCAGTGAAAACTGAGAATTTCTTGCAAGATGATAAAGTGGAATCACCAGCAGGCATTGCGATTGATCCTGTAGGAGGCAATATATATATATCATCATATTATTTAGAGTATGGCTTCCCTGCTTATTCAACCATTGGTCATGTGGTTCAGTATGATTTCAATGGCGTGTCAACATATGATTATAGCGCAGGCGTTGGCCCTTGCTATATGTTAGTGCTGAGATAAATGAGGTATAAGGGCTATATAGTTGCAATCGTCCTGATGTTTGTTTCCATGACAGCGTGTCAAGGAAACAGACAGGCTGGGGTGTTGCCCGAGGGAGACACCCTATCCTTGCAATATGCTCAGCTACTGACTATAGTGGATTACGATGGTTATAGCATAGTGACCATTGGTGACCCGTGGAACAAAGGGCGTACATTGCATGAATATGTGTTGCTGCCCAAGGGTGCCGAAGTACCATCAGGTATGGAAAAGGCTACGATAGTACGCACACCAGTAAGCAATGCATTAATTTATACGGCAGTGCATAGTGCTTTGGCTATAGAATTGGGTGCCGGCAAACAGATAGGAGGTGTGTGTGACTTTCAATACATCCATTCACCTTATATTATTGACGGGGTGAAGCAGGGTAGTATCAAAGACTGTGGTGATGCCATGAGTCCTGATTTAGAGAGAATTATAGATTTAGAGCCTGATGTTGTGTTGTTGTCGCCATTTGAGAATAGCGGTGGCTATGGCAGGGTAGAAGAATTGGGTGTGCCTCTGGTGGAGTGTGCTGACTATATGGAAACATCACCATTAGGCAGAGCTGAATGGATGAGGTTCTATGGTCGACTGTTTGGAGTGGGTGATGAAGCAGACCGATTGTTTGAGCAGGTAAACGATGACTATCTCCAGATGAAAGCTAAAGCTGCAGATGCTACAGAAAAGCCATCGGTAGTAACCGACATGAAGATTGGCTCTGTGTGGTATGTCCCTGGTGGTCAGAGCACACAGGGCAAATTATGGGCAGATGCCAATGCTGATTATCCATATGCAGATGATAGCCATAGTGGATCGTTGGCGTTGTCGTTCGAGGCGGTGTTCGATAAGGCTGGTGAATCCGACATTTGGGTGATACGTTATAACCAGCCTGTGCCGTTGACCTATCGTCAGTTGGCTGCCGACTATCATGGCAATGCCGAGATGAAAGCATATAAGCAGCGAAACGTATATGGTTGCAATACTGCCTATACGGCGTTTTATGAAGAAACCCCTTTCCATCCAGACCGTCTTTTGGGTGACTTTATTCAGATTTGCCATCCGCAGATTGATTTGGGTGGGTTGAAATATTATGAGCGACTGAATGAGTAGAGGACTAAGATATGGTATAGTACTGACGGTAGTTATCATGCTGCTGTTTGCTGCCAACCTGCTGGTAGGATCAGTATCCATACCAGTGGCCGATGTGTTGCGCATATTAATGGGCGATGAGCCAGAGAAAGCCAGTTGGCGTTTTATTATTTGGCAGAGTCGCTTGCCGCAAGCATTAACAGCTCTGCTGTGTGGTGCTTCATTGGCAGTGTGTGGTTTGATGCTGCAGACTGTGTTGAAAAACCCGTTGGCTGGTCCCTCTATCTTAGGCATTGATGCTGGAGCCAGCTTAGGCGTTGCATTGGTTATGCTGGCTTTTGGTGGTAGTATTACTACTGCAACTTTTAATATCTCAGGATTCTTCTCGGTCATAATAGGAGCTTTTATCGGAGCTATGTCCATTATGGCGTTGATTCTTTTCTTCTCTACCTTGATTCGCAGCAGTGTAATGTTGCTGATAACAGGCATTATGGTGGGCTATATAGCCTCTTCCGCCATTTCTTTGCTCAATTTCTTTGCTACGGAAGAAGGGGTGCAATCATATCTGGTATGGGGTTTGGGAAACTTTGGAGGGGTTTCTATGCAGCAGATGCCATCGTTTGCTGCTGTGGTACTGTTTGGATTGCTATGTTCGATCTTGCTGGTCAAACCATTGAATGCTATGTTGCTGGGAGAAAAATATGCCACCAACTTGGGCGTGAATACCTGGCGCCTGCGTAATTACCTGTTGATTATTACAGGACTACTTACTGCCATCACTACTGCCTTTTGTGGCCCTATAGCCTTTATCGGCTTGGCAGTGCCCCATATAGCCCGTCTGATTCTGGGTACTGAAAACCATCATTCTCTTTTGCCTGTAACCATGCTTACTGGCAGTGCTGTGGCATTACTATGTAACCTGCTTTGCGTACTGCCTGGCGAGAATGGCATTATTCCCCTCAATGCGGTTACTCCCGTCATTGGTGCGCCCGTCATCATCTATGTCATTATGAGTCAGCGTACCACCCAACAGATGAACTGATGTGGTACTATAAAAAACGGCTGGACTTAGAATAAACTCCTAGCCCAGCCATATTTATCATAAAATAAACGTTTACTTGTTCAAAGCATCTGCATCTGCTAACGATTTGTTCAAGTCGTCTTCCGTAACACGGTAGTTCTGGAGGTTACCAGCGATATACTGATCGTAGGCAGCCATATCGATAAGACCGTGACCAGATAGGTTGAACAGAATCACTTTCTCTTCGCCAGTCTCTTTGCACTTCAAAGCTTCACGTATAGTGGCAGCGATGGCGTGACTTGACTCTGGAGCAGGGATGATACCCTCGGCACGAGCGAACAGGGTACCTGCTTCGAAAGTCTCAAGCTGTGGAATGTCAACAGCTTCCATCAGCCCGTCTTTCAACAACTGAGAGATAATGACACCTGCACCGTGGTAACGCAAACCACCAGCATGGATGTTAGCAGGGCGGAAGTTGTGGCCCAGTGTGTACATCGGCAACAATGGAGTATAACCAGCCTCGTCACCGAAATCATATTCAAACTTTCCTCGTGTGAGCTTAGGACATGAGTCAGGCTCTGCTGCAATATAGCGTGTTTTCTTACCTTCTAAGATAGTATGGCGCATGAATGGGAAACTGATGCCGCTAAAATTAGAGCCACCACCAAAGCAGCCAATTACCATATCGGGATATTCACCAGCCATTTCCATCTGTTTCTCAGCTTCCAAGCCAATGATGGTCTGGTGCAGACCTACGTGGTTAAGCACAGAACCTAAAGTATATTTACACTTGGGAGTGGTAGTAGCCAACTCGATAGCCTCGGAGATAGCAGTACCCAAAGAACCCTGATGGAATGGGTCACGAGTAAGGATGTCCTTACCAGCACGGGTGGACATAGATGGTGAAGGAGTAACTTGCGCACCATATGTCTGCATGATGCTGCGGCGATATGGCTTCTGCTCATAACTGATCTTTACCTGATAAACGGCTGCTTCCAACCCGAACAAGCGGGCTGCATACGACAAAGCAGCGCCCCACTGGCCAGCACCTGTTTCGGTGGTGATGTTAGTCGTGCCTTCCATCTTAGCATAGTAAGCCTGTGGCAGAGCTGAGTTCAGTTTGTGAGAACCCATAGGGCTCACGCTCTCATTCTTGAAATATATATGTGCAGGTGTACCCAGTGCCTTTTCTAGTCCGTATGCGCGAACCAGTGGGGTACTGCGGTAATACTTATACATATCGCGTACTTCTTCAGGTATCTCAATCCATTGATCTGTCTGGTTCATTTCCTGACGACAGCATTCTTCAGGGAAGATAGGATAGAGGTCTTCCGCTTTCAATGGTTGCTTGGTAGCAGGATGAATAGGAGGCAGTGGTTTGTTTACCATGTCTGCCTGAATGTTGTACCAGTAATGTGGTATCTCCTCTTCTGGGAGAATAAATCTTTTTGTTTTGTTGCTCATTGTTGTTACTTTTTATAGTGTTAAACAGCCACAAAAGTAATCATTATTTTTAAGTATGACGCTTTTTGCTCTGTTTTTTTGTTTATAATTCTACTTTTGATTATGTTTGCTTGTTATTAGTGCAAGTGACAATCCATGAAATTATCTGACAATAAATATATACTCTACCGCCATCGTTGGATTTATCCTTATATAAGGTTGCTCTTAGGCGTTACTCGCTTCCTTGCTGTAGTAGCAGCTTTGTTGCTGATTGTGGCTGTGATATATGAGCATGGTTTTGTCATCTCACATAGCGATGCACTGATGTTGAATCGGGTGTATCATGGCGTATGGGTAGTGTTCTTAGTGGATATTATTTCGCATCTGTTGCTTCAGTTTGGCAATACTCGGCAACAGATGAATGTCATGTCATGGATCTTGGTAGTGATGTATCTGTTGACACTGGTGCCTGTTATCTTCCACCAACCTGATGATGGCCCTATTAAGCAATTCTGGCTACTGATGAGCAGCAAAGGCTATCATGTAGGAATGAGTCTGGTATTGGCGTTTGTCACTTTGTCCAGAGGCTTTACCTATTTACTAAGTCGCAGAGCCAATCCGTCACTCATGTTAGCCATTAGTTTCCTGTTTATCATTCTTGTTGGTGCAGGCTTGTTGTTGCTGCCACGATGCACCTACAATGGTATCTCGTGGATAGATGCGCTGTTCCTATCAACCAGTGCAGTGTGTGTTACTGGTATGAGTCCCATTGATATTACGCAGACCTTCACAGAGCCAGGGATGGTGGTGCTGATGCTGTTGTTCCAGGTAGGAGGCTTGGGTGTGATGACATTCACCAGCTTCTTTACTTTGTTTTTTATGGGCAACACCAGTATCTACAACCGTATGATGGTGCGCGATATGGTGAGTGGCAGTTCGCTCAACTCTTTGCTCTCCACGTTGTTGTATATTCTGAGTTTCACGTTGGTCATTGAAGGGGTGGGTGCTTTTGTGGTGTGGACTGATATCCATGGAACCCTGGGATATGATTTGGTAGATGAGATAAAGTTCTCGGTGTTCCACGCCGTATCCGCATTCTGTAACGCAGGCTTCAGCACTTTGCCCGATGGCTTGGCTAACCCATTGGTTTTTGGTAACCATGCACCGTTCTATCTTTATATATCAGTACTGGTGATACTGGGTGGCATAGGTTTTCCCATCCTGGTGAACTTTAAAGATGCATTGGTATTCCAGTTGCATAGGATTTGGACACTGGTACGTCATCATCGTTGGGAGGGGCGCAAGTTGTACCATAACTATAACCTCAATACACGCATTGTCCTTCTCATGACCATCTTCCTGCTTACAGTGCCTACCATTTGTTTTGCGGTGCTGGAGTGGAACGGTGCATTGCTGGGCCTTACAACAGAAGATAAACTCACACATGCATTCTTTATGGCGGTGTGTCCCCGATCGGCAGGCTTTACTGCAATAGATCCATTGACATGGAGCACATCATCCATGATTATCTTTGCTGTATTGATGTGGATAGGTGGCGGTGCTCAATCTACAGCAGGTGGTATCAAGGTTAATACCTTTGCAGTGATGTTACTCAACTTGAAATCGATGTTACGTGGGTCCGAAAGGGTTGAAATCTTTCATCGTGAGTTGTCAGCCAGCTCCATCCGACGCTCTAACACTACAGTGCTGCTTTCGATTGCAGCCTTGGGATTGGCGATATTTATCATGAATTTGCTAGAACCAGAGATACCCCTCCGTTTCGTGTTCTTTGAATGTTTGGGAGCTTTGACTACCGATGGTGTAGGTTTGGGCGCTACTTCGATGTTACATGACGAGGGTAGGTTGTTTATGATACCACTGATGTTTATTGGCCGTTTGGGCATGATAACTATCATGATGGGCTTGGTTAAGCAGAAGAAGGTAGTGAACTATCGCTATCCAAGTGGCGAGATTATTATAAATTAAACAAGGCAAACGAATCATTAGGAGATTATAGATATGAAGTATATTGTTATTGGTTTAGGTGACTATGGTTATGCACTGGCAGAGGAGTTGGCTACAGTGGGCCATGAGGTGATAGGTGTAGATATTAAGCCATCCCATGTAGAACCATTGAAGGAAAAGTTGGCTGCAGCTTTTGTGATGGATGCTACCGATGAACAGGCGCTCGCTGCTTTGCCTTTGCGCAATGTCGATGCCGTGATAGTGGCGATAGGAGAGAATTTTGGCGTGTCGGTACGTGTGACAGCCTTGCTGAAGCAGATGAAGGTAGAACATATTTTTGCCCGTGCCAACGACGAGGTGCATCGTTCGGTGATGCAGGCTTTCGGCATCGAGAAGATATTGTCGCCAGAGGCTGATGCCGCCCATGATTTGGTGGAGATTATTGAATTTGGCTATGATATTGAGACCTACCATGTTGATAAAGACCATGCAGTGGTAAAGTTCATAGTACCAGATAAGCTGATTGGTTATTCGGTGCCACAACTACATTTGATGGAAGAGTTCGGCTTGCGACTGATTGCAACCATTCGTGGCAAGGTGAAGAAAAACACATTGGGCATTAGCTATACTGAGCGTAATGTATTGGTAGATGCCCCTGATGACTTGGCCTTGGAAGAAGGTGACCAGCTCGTAATATTCGGCAAGTTCTCCAATTTCCGTCGCTTCTGGAATGCTTTGTAATAGAAGTATAATGTAAGTAATAAAAGGATGTAGAAAGTCTTCATTTGGGTATAAAGGTTGCTCTTTTTAAAAATAGTTGCCAAAACATTTGCGTATCCCAAAACTTTCTCCTACATTTGCACCGCATTTGAGAGCAAGTGCGGATTGGAAGTTTGGGTGAGTGGCTGAAACCAGCAGTTTGCTAAACTGCCGTACGGGTAACCGTACCGGGGGTTCGAATCCCCCAGCTTCCGCAAAAAAGGCTGGATTCTTTCCAGCCTTTTTTGTGTAAGTCCTGAATGCTTGTTCTCTCTTATCTTTACTTATCTTTATTTTACTCCATGTCATCAGCCGTAAAGCAAAGGGGCAGCAAATCTTCTACCTTGGACAGTTCATAGATGCCTTCTGTGCCATAGAGCAGGATGCGCAATGGTACACCTCCACGCCACTGACTTTCCAGCATCACCTGACGACAGGCACCACAGGGCGAAACAGGTTGCTCTACAAAGTTGCCGCTTTCGTTGCGGGCAGCGATGGCGATGGTGGTTACTGCCACGTCGGGATATTGTGAGTTGGCATAGAACAGGGTGGTGCGCTCGGCACAAAGTCCCGAAGGATAGGCGGCATTCTCCTGGTTGGAACCGCATACTATCTCACCATTAGTCAGTAAGGCTGCTGCTCCTACAGAGAAATGGGAATAGGGGGCATAGCTATGATAGGTCATCTCCTTGGCCTTGTCAATTAGCTGACAGTCGGCCTCGCTCAGTTCTTCATAGTCATACACTTTAAGGGGTATCTCTATCTTGTTTTCTTTCATGGATTATGTGTGTTTTCTGTTACAAATATATAAAAGGAATTGCATATTTCAATATTTTTGCTGAATTTTGTTGCCTGAAACTAAAACTACTTATTAGCGTGAAGCACATCAGAGAATCTCTCATCCTGGCATGCTTTGTGATGGTGGCAATTACCGCCAATGCACAACGTCGCCAAGCCAGTTACAATAACTACATCAAGCAATATGCCCCTTTGGCAGTAGAACAGATGAAGCAGCACAACGTGCCTGCCAGCATCACTTTGGCACAAGGACTGTTGGAAAGCGGTGCAGGGTTGAGTACGTTGTCAACCAAAAGTAATAACCACTTTGGTATAAAGTGCGGCACTGGTTGGCGTGGCAGAAGCGTGCGGGCCAATGATGATGCGCCTAACGAGTGTTTTAGGGCTTACCGTAAAGTGGAGGACTCCTATGAAGACCACTCATTGTTTTTGGTGGGTAACCAACGCTATGCATCTCTGTTTAAGTTAAAAAAGACTGACTATAAAGGTTGGGCGCGTGGCTTGAAGAAGGCTGGGTATGCTACTGACCCTTCGTATGCCAACAAACTCATTACCATTATTGAGACCTACGACTTGTATAAATACGACAATGATGGCATGAGCAAGCGTGAGGCCAAGAAGTGGCAGAAATTGCTCAAGAAGAAACCTTGGCTGGCCAATCCGCATGATG
Organism: uncultured Bacteroidales bacterium; assembly: GCA_902779085.1. Classification (GTDB taxonomy): domain Bacteria; phylum Bacteroidota; class Bacteroidia; order Bacteroidales; family Bacteroidaceae; genus Bacteroides. The sequence continues at coordinate 22,344 of CACYZY010000013.1, forward strand.
TCTATATTGCTAATGGACTGGCGTATGTGGTGGCTCGCGATGGCGATTCTTTCCAGTTGTTGGGTGGTGAGTTTGAAATCAGTTGGAAGAAACTTGTCAAGTTTAATGACCTGCAACGTGACTATACACTGGAAGAGGGTGATGTCATCTACTTGAAGGAAAAGAACAAGAAAACTGTTGCTGATGTGATTTATCATGAGGTGCGTGAGGGTGACTCCATGCATAGCATCTCGCAGATATATGGCGTGCGGCTGAAGACTTTGTATAAGCTGAACCGTATGGCCAACGACCATATCCCAGAGGTGGGAGAGCGCGTGTGGTTAAAATAAAGATACTAAAAGTTTGGTTATGCTTACAATTTGCGCTATCTTTGCACCTAATTTATAACAAGCAATACTTTTATGCCGAAAATTTCCATACGAGGCACCGAGATGCCCGCATCACCTATCAGGAAATTGGCTCCATTGGCTTATGAAGCTAAAAGCAGGGGAGTCAAAGTATATCACCTGAATATCGGTCAGCCTGACCTGCCCACTCCGCAGTGTGCTTTAGATGCCATCAAGAATATCGATCGTAAGATTTTGGAATACAGCCCGAGTCAAGGCTACTTGAGTTATCGACAGAAACTTACTGGCTATTATGCCAAATACAATATCAATTTAACTGCAGATGATATCATCATCACCTCTGGCGGTTCAGAGGCAGTATTGTTTGCTTTCCTTTCTTGCCTGAATCCAGGTGACGAGATTATTGTTCCTGAACCAGCATACGCCAACTATATGGCTTTCGCTATTTCGGCAGGAGCTAAGATACGCACTGTGACCACCACCATTGAGGAAGGTTTTTCTCTTCCGAAGGTGGAGAAGTTTGAAGAACTGATTAATGAGCGCACACGTGCCATTCTGATTTGTAATCCTAACAACCCAACAGGTTATCTCTATACTCGCCGTGAGATGAACCAGATACGTGACTTGGTGAAAAAATACGATCTCTTCCTGTTTTCAGATGAGGTGTATCGTGAGTTCATATATACTGGTTCGCCTTATATCTCGGCTTGTCACTTGGAAGGCATTGAGCAGAATGTGGTACTGATTGACTCTGTGTCGAAGCGCTATTCTGAGTGCGGTATCCGCATTGGTGCCTTGATTACTAAAAACGCTGAGATACGTGCTGCCGTGATGAAGTTCTGCCAGGCCCGATTGAGTCCGCCTTTGATTGGACAGATTGCTGCAGAGGCATCATTGGATGTGCCTGAGGAATATTTGCGTGAGACCTACGATGAGTATGTGGAACGACGCAAGTGCCTGATTGACGGTTTGAACCGTATTCCTGGCGTGTATTCTCCTATACCAATGGGTGCTTTCTATACAGTAGCCAAATTGCCAGTTGATGATGCAGAGAAGTTCTGTATGTGGTGTCTTACCGACTTCAATTTCGAGGGCGAAACTGTGATGATGGCTCCTGCATCGGGATTCTATACCACTCCTGGTATTGGTAGGGATGAGGTGCGCATTGCTTATGTGCTGAAGAAGAATGACCTTTTCAGGGCCTTGTTCGTGCTGCAGAAAGCGTTGGAGGCATATCCTGGAAGAACCATCTAACAGATGAATCTCCCCCTTTTCATCGCGAAACGTATTTATAATGGACCTGCCTTGTCTAAGCAGGTCTCTCGTCCTGCTGTCATCATATCCATGATTGGCATAGCCATCGGATTGGCTGTGATGATTATTGCTGTGTCGGTGATAACTGGCTTCAAGAGTGAGATAAGGAGCAAGGTAACGGGATTTGCATCCCATTTATTGGTGACCGATGTCAATGCGGTGATGGGGGATGAGTCAACGCCTGTTATATTTAATGACAGTTTGCAGTCACTGCTTTCAGCCCATCCTCAAGTGGCACATGTGCAACACTATTCGCAAAAGGCGGGTATGATGAAGACGATCGACTCCTTTCAAGGGGTGGTGGCTAAGGGCATAGGACCCGACTACCAGACCGACTTCCTTAGGCAACATATCATACAAGGTGAACTCACTCAGTTTAGTGATACAGCATCTTCCAACACTGTGCTTATCTCAAAGGTACTGGCTGATAAGTTGCAGCTCAAGGTGGGTGACAAAGTGGATACCTATTTCTTCGATGATAATATCAGGGCGAGAAAGTTGCTGGTGACTGGCATCTATGAAACCCATTTTTCGGCTTTCGATGGACTTTATGTGTTTACCGACTTATATATGGTGAACCGCTTGAACCATTGGGACAGCGACGAGGCCTCTGGCGTTGAGGTGAAGTTAAAAGATGATGGGGCATTGGAGCAGACCACTTTTGAGTTGGGCACTTTGCTGAATGACTTTTCCGATAGGAATGGTACCCGCTATGGAGTAGTAAATGTGGAGCAACAGAACCCTGCTGTGTTCTCTTGGCTGGAGGTGCTGGATGTGAATATATGGGTAATCTTGGTGCTGATGATAGGTATTGCAGGTTTTACGATGATTGCTGGACTACTCATTATCATCATTGAACGTACGCAGATGATTGGCGTGTTGAAGTCGTTGGGCGCCAACAACACCACCATCCGTCATCTCTTCCTCTGGCTATCGGTGTTCTTGATAGGCAGGGGCATGCTGTGGGGCAACATCATTGGCCTGACATTTTATTTCGTGCAGCGATACACTGGTCTTTTTACGCTTGATCCAACTACCTATTATATGGATAAGGTGCCAGTATCGCTGAGCATTCCTGTATGGTTGCTCTTAAACATTGGCACCCTGCTTATCTCGGTCTTGATGCTGGTGGGACCTTCCTATATCGTGGCTCGCATCCTTCCAGCCAATTCAATGCGTTACGAATAATCTAGAATTTAAGCGACGCAGTCATCTCCATCGTGAACGGGCGGATATAGGTACCCGACATCAGGTAATGCTGCTGGTAGGCACTCACGTCTGTAGCCAGGTCGGCTGCAGGAATATTACCACTGGCACCCTTCTGGTTCAAGATGTTGATGACATTCAGAGAGAGTGACAGGCGTTTGTTTACCTCATAGTCAATACCTCCAAAGGTTTCCCAACGACCCTTGAAATAGAGTGTGTTCGTACGGTTGATATATTGCTTGCTCTGGTAGCGGAAACTCAGCCACACGCGCCACTTATCCCATTGATAGGAAGGGTCCAGCTCCATGATGAGTTTCGACATCGCAATCACGTTCTTGTCATTGAAGTTATAGAGTTGTCCAGGACCGTCGCTGAACACAGGCTGGAAGGTGAAGTTCTTGTATTTTGGGTTCTGCAGGGTCAGCAAACCGTGGAAGGTGAAACCCTTGAAAGGAGTAAACACAGCATCGGTGGTCCATCCGAGTGTTGCCACATCGTTCACGATAGGCAGTACCACCGTCTCGCTCTGGTCGTTAGGGTTGGTAAACTGTTCACGGAACTTATAGTTAGTCTGGTTGATATAGCTGATTTGTGAGGTCAACTGCATCCAGTTGTTGTTCCAATAAATACCGCCTTTAGCCATGTGTACGTTGATAGGATCCATCAGTGGCATGTATGGCCCGGCATAGTCTTGCAGGTTAGGGCGTTGCTTCACATACACATATTCGCCCACCAGTCCGAAGCCTTTGGCAATAGTATAGCGGAAATTAAAGGTTGCTGAAGGGTTGAACCAGTTGTAAGCTCCAAAACGGTTCTTCACACCATCTTTCAGGTTATACATATAGGTGCGTTCGTTCTTTGGCTCTATTACCTGGCCATCGTCAGTAAAAGCTAAAGCAGCCCTGCCACCTTGCGTCATCCATTCCAGACGCACACCTGCCGACAGCCAAAGGTTCTTGCTGATGTCCCAGTCGTCAGAAGCAATCAGTGCCAGTCGGTTCTCATGCCCGTTGTAGTATTCGCTACCATCGTTATAGGAAGCACCCTCCTCCCCATTTATTAGCAAACGTAACGGAGTGGCTTTTGCCTCATGTGCATAAAGTCCTGTCGCGGTGTAGATGCCGGCACGGTTGTACCATTCGTTAAGAGCCAATCGCCAACTATGGCTGTTGGATTTGCCAGTTAGTTGGGCAGTGGTCATCCAACTTTTCTCGAATCCCTCGAAGTAGAGCATATAGCGGTTCTGGATAGTACCGGTATAGGGGACGCCAGTAGTATAAGTATAACCATCATCAGCTTGAGCCGTGAAAATACCACCCAACTTCATCATCACCTTGTTCATGTCGGCAAACTTTACCTTGCTGCTGATGTCCAATTTCATGTTGTCATTCAGCTGATAGCCCAGATTGAAGGTAATCTGGTGGTTCTCCACCCTGTTGGCACGCCTCATGGTACGGCGTACACGTTGTCCGTCTCTTACATCAATGTAGTTGATGTATTGGTAGTCGGCCAGCAGTTGGTCTCTGCCTAAGTTGAAATCCTCCAATTCATCCACGCTGCCATCCTTGCCGTTGTAGTAGAACAATCCGTAGTTGTCGGGCATTGACACATAGTTGGCATACTTGTAGAGCAGGCTCATCTCACCTTTGCCGTTAGCAAAACGATTGTTAATACCTATTTTATATATTTGCATTTGGTCTTGAGGGTCCAAGGCATCTAAGCGGTTACTGCCTGGGTCGAAGCCGATGTATGCACCAGCCATGTAGCCCCAGCCTTTGGCAATAGGGCCCGATACATTGATATCAGCCACCTGCTTGCGGAAAATATTGGTGGTATAGTTCACTAAGCCTTGGAAATGATCACCAGCCTTCACTGTTGAAGAGTTGAGCACATAGCTGCACTTGCCGTATTGCAGCGCGCTCTCACTAAGCGATAGCAGACTTTGTGACGAAGTGCTGACGCCTCCTCGCCAGGAGTAGTAAGGATAGTCGGGCCAGAAAAGATAGCTCACGGGGGTGCCATCTTCAAAGATATCCACTGCCTCACCATCAGGAAGCCCAATAGAGATTTGTCGGGGCTGGTTGTCACTCGATGCATTCAGCATCACGTTGCGGTTACGCTCTTCCTTTGTCTGGGGTACGGAATCCTTCACGGCGGTCTCTTGAGCCATTGCACCCAGTGAGAGGCTGCAAACCATCAGGCAAGATAGGGTCAGTCTGGTTTTCATATCAATTTGTTTTACTTTCTACAAAGATACAACTATTTTCTTGTTGTTTCACTTGATATAAATCAAAAAAACATTGTTGTAGTAGATAATTGTGTATCTTTGCAGTGCCTTAGAAGGAGTCGCCGAGATAGTCTTGCAGCCCTCAAACAGGCTTTTCTACAAATGAATTGGTTAATATTGATTAGTGCAGGACTATGTGAAGTAGGCTTCACGTATTGTCTTGGAAGAGCAAAAGAGGTTATTGGCAGTGAATGATGGAGCTGGATAGCAGCATTTTCCTTTTTCTATGTTCTCAGTGCCGTGCTGTTGGCAAGGGCGACACAGACAATAGCATTAGGCATAGCCTATCCAGTATGGACTGGCATAGGGGCAGCGGGTGCCGTAATCATTGGCATTTTCATCTTTCGAGAGCCGGCGTCTTTCTGGCGTTTGTTCTTCCTGACTACTCTTATAGGTTCTATTATCGGGCAGAAAGTTTTATCGTAATGTTGTAAATCAAAAAATCCCCAAGGCTTTCGCCTCGGGGATTTTCATTTCTAAAACCTGTTAACAGGGAATTAGCAGCGCTTGTCAAGATAAGGCAACTCGTAAGGACGACGATAGTCGTAGTAGTACAGACGGTGAGCAGCAGCTTCCTTGTCATTAACGAATGTACGAGTAGCAGGATTCCACTTAACAGGACGATTCAGCTCGTATGCGATGTTGCACAGGCAGCAGAATACTGCAGAGCTTGTACCAGCCTCAACAGGAGCAATTGGGTTCTGACGGCTGCGAACGCAGTCGATGAAGTTCTGCATGTGAGGTGAGCTGGTCTCGAAGTTCTGAGCAGCCTGACGCTGACCACCGCGCTCAGCAGCAGCAGCACGCTTGCGATATTCTTCGAACATCTTAGCACGCTCCTCAGGAGTCATCATACGAGGCTTGTTACCGCGCAGGTTCTCAGGAACAAGTGAGTTGTCTGAGCACTCCAGATAACCACGAGCTACGTTGATCCAACCCTTAGTACCGATGAACTTCAGACCCTGTGCACCAGGATTGTCCTCACCGTCCATTTCCTTAGTCAGATAAGCATGCTCCATCAGGATGGTGCCGTTCGGGTAGCGAGCTGAGTAAGCTTCACCCTCACCCCAAGTACCACGTGGGTAGTATTCAACTGGCTGCAGGCCATCGAAGCCCATAGCTGCGTTAGCGATGTCATGCATGTGAGCACCCCAGTCTGCGGTGTAACCGTTACCAGTCTCACGATACCAACGCCATGCGCCCCAGAACTCTTCACGCTTCTCAGGATCCAAGCTGATAGGTGGGCAGAGCTGGTAGTTGTACTCAATCTGAGGATCGTTCAATGGGCCGAGCCACAGGTTGAAGTTGAGGTTAGCTGGGATAGGCTGAACACCACCAAATTCCTCATACATCTTAGCGATTGGACGAGCAGGATCACCTACCTTAGAGTAGATCTTCTCTACATGACCAATCTTACCTGCCTGAATCAGTTCGATAGCTTTCTGGAATTCGCCGCTTGAACGCTGCTGGCTACCTACCTGGAATACCTTCTTGTTAGCACGAACAGCTGTCTCAACAGCATAAGCCTCAGTAATAGTGTAGGTCAGAGGTTTCTGGCAATAAACATCCTTACCTGCCTGGATAGAATGAATTGCCTGCAGTGCATGCCAGTGGTCAGGAGTACAAACCTCAACAGCGTCGATGTCCTTACGCTCCAGCAAGTCTTCATAGCTTTCATACTTGTCGCAACGCTCGTTCATGCCCTTCTGCTTCTGCCAAGCTGCAACTCTTCTGCGGAAACGCTCAGTCTTCATAGTATCAACGTCACAGCAAGCTGCTACTTGAACACCATCACACCCTGCAAAGCCACCGAAGTCATTCAGTGCCTGCTGGCCTAAGCCAATGAAACCCATAACAACGCGGTCACTTGGAGCAACCTTCACACCATTAGAATTAGCCCAGCTAGGTAAAATAGTCAAGCTGGCCAGACCCAGAGCTGAATAGCTCAGGAAGTCTCTTCTTGAAATTCCGTTCTTTTCTTTCATGATATTGTTAATAAAAATGATAAAAATTCATAATCGGTCCCAAAGTTACTAAAAGTTTTATAAAAGCTACTAATATTCTTTCCTTTTTTTAAGAATATTAAGATTTTTCCCTAATTATCGTGTGTAGAAGGGTCAGTAATAGTATCTGAAACCTGTTCTGGCGCTTGTATATCGACCAGTTTATCGGTCTTTTTTTCATCTTTCTTATTGCCACCTGTAATCAGTCCGATGAGCCAGCGTCCAATCTTGCGCTCTATGCCAGCCTCAGTGGTGGGTATGCCTGTTTTGTTGGTAAACCACCGTTTCAGTTGGGTAATGCCCAGCAGCTTCTTCCATGAGATGGTGAGATTCACGCCCGGAATAATCTGGGTCCCTGTTGTGCGTTTCTTCCGTTTTTTTGCCGTCGAAGTTGTGGTAGTAGTCGTTATGGTCACACCGTTCTTCGTGGTCTTCTTGGTGGTTGTCTTCTTTGTCGCCATAGTTGTTCTTGAAAATTTTTGTAAAGTTAGCAAGATTTGCTGACTTATCAAAACAAAACACGTCATTTCATCAATTTCGTATATATACCCCTCCTAGTAACTCCCTCCCTTATATAGGTACCCCTCTCTATAGAGAGGAGGGGTACGCTATAGTAAGGAGGGGTGTATAGGGGGATTATACAATATCTGATGAACATGAAATTACAAGTGACGTTGCTATTGTCGGACGGAAGTGTTACTATGGGTAGTCGCAATATGTCGCGTGTGCAAAAGGAGATATTGCTATAGGGGGAAAGGAGATACTGCGACGGGTGATGGCAGATACTGCAGCCGGTCGTGGAAGATATTACGACGGGTGATAGCAAACCTTAGCGTCACCAATAGCAGGCTTTGCATCAGGTGATGGGAGACATTTGGATAATTCTGAGCATTATTTTCCGATGGAATGGGACTTTTTACTTGCTATCCATAGTCCTATGAAGGTTAGCAGTCCGTTCAACATTAGCAGTTCGTAGCCGAAGGTGTAACCTGTGAAGTGGGAAGTGATGGTATCTGTCAGATAGCATATAACAGGTGAAGCGATGGCAATATACGGAACGTAGCGGTCGTTGGGAATACGTCTGGTCAACAAACCGAAGGCAAATAGTCCCAACAGGGGACCATAGGTATAAGAGCAAAGCGTGTAGATGGCATCGATGACATTGGTACTGTTCACCATACGAAACAGGAGGATAAAAATGGTAAATACCAGACAGATGGAGATGTGAGCTTTGCGACGAAGACGTTCATCTTGTGGCCTCTCCTTGATATCCACACAGAAACTGGTAGTAAGGGCAGTAAGTGCAGAGTCGGCGCTGCTGAAGCATGCTGCCACAATACCAATGGTGAACAAGATGGTAACGGTGGTACCCAATTCCCCTGTAGCGGCAAACATCGGCAACAGGTCGTCAGTATTAGCCGGAAGTGGTAGCCCGGATTGCTGTGTAAGCATAATGAGCAATACACCCAAACTAAGAAATAGCAGATTGGCAGGCACGAAAAAGAAACCATAAGTGCACATGTCTTTTTGTGCCTCACGCAACGTCTTGCAAGTAAGGTTCTTCTGCATCATGTCCTGGTCAAGTCCTGTCATTACGATGACCACGAATATGCCACTCAAAAACTGCTTCCAGAAGTTTTGCTTCGAAAACCAGTCGTCGAAAAGGAACACCTGACTGTAGGCGCTCTCACGTATGGCTTTTGCTGCTTCTCCCAACGTCATACCCAAGGCATCAGCCACATTTACAATAATCAGCGTTAATGCCCCAAATAGACATAGTGTCTGGAAAGTGTCTGTCCATACTAAGGTCTTCACTCCACCCCTATGAGTATAAAGCCAGATGAGTGTCACCAACCCAATCACAGTTAGGAAGAAGGGAATCCCCTGTGACTCGAATACAAAGCGGTGCAACAACATGCACACCACATAAAAACTCACGGCAGCACGCGTTATTTTACTCAGTAGGAAAAACGAGGCCCCTGTCTTGTAGGCCTTGACACCCAATCGTTGGCGAAGGTAGCTGTAGATGGTGGTAAGGTTTAGTTTATAGTAGATGGGCAGTAATATAAAGGCAATGGCAAAATACCCTAGTATAAAACCTAGACACATCTGGAGATAGTACATGTTGATGTGTATGGGCATACCAGGCACCGAAACGAAGCTGACGCCTGAGATAGAGGCACCAATCATGCCGAATGCCACCATGTACCAGGGTGATTGGCGCTCAGCACGAAAAAAAGCCTCGTTGCTGCTTTGGCGAGTAACGATACGGCTCACTATCCAGAGCAAAGTGAAATAGATAAGAACGGTAGCTACAATTATCATGTCTTTTCTCTAAAACAGCTGCGAAGATACTAAAAATACGATTAAATTTCGTAACTTTGCACAAAAATATAAAGATAGCAATATGGCAACAGTTGACGACAAGAAGATCATCTTCTCCATGGTAGGCTTGAACAAGACCATCAGGCAGACCAACAAACAAGTATTGAAAAACATTTATCTCTCGTTCTTTTATGGAGCCAAGATTGGCATCATCGGTCTGAATGGCTCTGGTAAATCTACTTTGATGAAAATTATAGCCGGATTGGACAACCAGTATGAAGGACAGGTTGTGTTCTCTCCTGGTTATACAGTGGGCTACTTGCCTCAGGATCCATATTTGGATCCTCAAAAGACGGTGAAAGAGATTGTACAGGAAGGTACGGCAGAAGCAGTGAACGCCTTGAAGGAATATGAGGAAATCAATCTCAAGTTTGGTGAGCCAGAATATTATGAAGATCCTGACAAAATGGACAAATTGATGGCTCGACAGGGTGAGTTGCAAGACATTATCGACGCTACTGATGCATGGAACCTAGATTCCAAGTTGGAGATAGCTATGGATGCTTTGCGTTGCCCACCCAGGGACCAGCTATGTGAACACTTGAGCGGTGGCGAACGTAGACGTGTGGCACTGTGCCGATTGCTGTTGCAAAAACCTGATGTGTTGTTGCTTGATGAGCCAACCAACCACTTGGATGCAGAGTCTATCGATTGGCTGGAACAGCATTTGCAGCAGTATGAAGGAACGGTGATTGCTGTTACCCACGACCGTTACTTCCTTGATCATGTTGCTGGTTGGATCCTAGAGCTGGACCGCGGCGAGGGTATTCCCTGGAAAGGCAACTATAGTAGCTGGTTGGAGCAGAAGACACAGCGCATGGCTCAGGAAGAGAAAACTGAAAGTAAGCGTAGGAAGACCTTGCAACGTGAGTTAGAATGGATACGTATGGCACCGAAAGCGCGTCAGGCAAAGGGAAAGGCCCGTTTGAACTCCTACGAGCAGCTGCTCAATGCTGACGTGAAAGAGAAGGAAGAAAAGTTGGAGATTTATATACCCAATGGTCCACGTCTGGGCAATAAGGTAATTGAAGCACATCATGTGGCAAAAGCCTTTGGTGACAAACTCTTGTATGACGATTTGAATTTCACCCTGCCACCTAATGGCATAGTGGGTGTGATTGGCCCTAATGGCGCTGGTAAGACTACCTTGTTCCGCCTGATTATGGGTTTGGATAAGCCTGATAGCGGCACATTTGAAGTAGGAGAAACTGTGAAACTGGCATATGTTGACCAGCAGCATACCAGTATAGATCCCAACAAGACCGTGTTCCAAGTGGTGAGTGGCGGCATGGATTTGATGCGTATTGGCAATCGTGATGTGAATGCCCGTGCTTATCTGTCGCGTTTCAATTTCTCAGGCGCTGATCAGGAGAAACTCTGTGGCGTGTTGTCAGGTGGTGAACGAAATCGCCTACAACTGGCTTTAGCGTTGAAGGAAGAGGGCAATGTGTTGTTACTCGATGAGCCTACCAATGATATTGATGTGAATACCTTGCGTGCCATTGAGGAGGGTTTGGAGAACTTTGCCGGCTGTGCGGTCATTATCAGTCACGACCGCTGGTTCCTCGATAGAATTTGTACCCATATCCTTGCTTTCGAGGGGGATTCTAATGTATTCTTCTTTGAAGGTTCGTACTCTGACTATGAGGAGAACAAGCTTAAACGCTTGGGTAAGACTGAACCTACAAGGGTAAGGTACAGAAAATTGACAAACGACTAAATATAATGTTGAAAACTTTTTTTAAGCGATTTTAGCAATTGTATTGAGATAATAACTATCTTTGCACCGCCAAATTGGTAAACATTTAAATTAATACAAAGTATTATGTTAAGAAAAGTAAGATTCATGCTGCTTACGATAGCTGCTGTTTTAGTGGCTGTAGGCGCTCAGGCACAGATCACTACCTCATCTATGGGTGGTAAAGTAGTTGATGATGCCAACGAACCCGTCATTGGCGCAACTGTACAGGCTGTTCATGAGCCTTCAGGTACGCTTTATGGTGCGATTACTAACGTAGACGGTCGTTATGCCATCCAAGGTATGCGTACCGGTGGTCCATACACAGTGACCATCTCTTACATTGGTTACTCTACTAGGACTTACAAGGACATCACGCTGCAGCTGGGTGAAATTTTTAACCTTAACGTTGAGATTTCTGAGTCAGCTGAGATGCTGGGTGAGGTTGTTGTCACTGGAACCGCTTCAAAGTTCGCACAGGAAAAGACTGGTGCTACAACCAACATCAACAACGCTACTATCCGTGAGTTGCCAACCGTAAGCCGTAGCATTACGGATATTGCTCGCCTTTCTCCATATGCTAACGGTATGGGTTTTGCAGGTGGTGACGGTCGTTCAACTAACTTCACCGTGGATGGTGCTAATTTCAACAACAACTTCGGTCTGAGCTCTGCTCTGCCTGGTGGTGGCTCTCCTATCTCAGTAGATGCCATCGAGGAAATGCAGGTGGTGGTTGCTCCTTTCGATGTTCGCCAGAGCAACTTCATCGGCGGTGGTATCAATGCTGTTACCAAGTCTGGTACTAACACTTTCAAGGGTACTGCATATACTTATTTTGCACATGAGAAACTTCATGGAAAGCGTCTTGCCGGGGTAGATATTGATCGCCCAATGGATAGGAAATATACTTATGGTGCTACTTTAGGCGGTCCTATTATCAAGAACAAGTTGTTCTTCTTCGCTAATTTTGAGTATTCTAAGGTCCCTACCGTTGTTAACCATTGGCAAGCATCTGCTGATGGAGTGGCTAAGCCTGATCAGTACATCTCTCGTACTACTCAAGCTGACATGAAGGCTGTGAGCGATTTCGTGAAGTCTAAGTATGGTTATGATACAGGTTCTTACGACAACTTCCGTGCTGATGAAAGTAACATCAAATTGTTGGGTCGTATCGATTGGAATATAACAAATGACCACCACTTGGCTGTTCGCTACAATTATACTAAGAATGAGGCGTGGAATCCTACCAACGGTAATTCTACAGATGCAGGATATCGTAACAAGAATGCTGATCGTTTTTCACAGTATTCAATGGCTTTTGCTAACTCCATGTATTCTCAGGAGAACAAGGTGAATACCATCTCTGCAGATTTGAACAGCCATTTCGGCAATAACCTGTCTAATCAGTTGTTATTCACTTATTCTAATATTGTAGATGTTCGCGGTTCTAACTCTTCTCCTTTCCCATTTGTGGATATCATGAATGGTTATACTGAAGGAGATTTTGAGGTGCTTGATCAGGATGGTAAAAATATTGCATACGATTTTGGTGGTTATAATATTCAGCAAGATTTGTATCCTTATATGTCATTGGGTTATGAGTTGTTTACGTGGAACAACAAGGTGCAGAACAAGGTGACTACCATCACTGATAATTTCACTGCTTATTTAGGCGCTCACAAGCTGACTGCTGGTTTCAATTTCGAGCATCAGTTGGCTAATAACGCTTATATGCGTAACGGTACTGGTTACTATCGCTATCGTTCACTGGATGACTTCCTGAAGGAACGCGTTCCAGAAGCTGTGGCTCTGACTTATGGATATAATGGTGATGCTAACCCCGCTGCGCAGGTTACTTTTAACCAGATTGGTGTGTATGTACAGGATGAGTGGAACGTTCTTGACAACCTAAAACTGACAGGTGGTATTCGTTTTGATAACATCCATTTCGACAATGATGATATCATGCGCAACAATGCTATTTATGCATTGGATTATGGTGGTCGTCATGTAGATACAGGCGCTTGGCCAAAAAATAATATCCAAATCTCTCCTCGCTTTGGCTTTACATGGGATGTCTTTGGAGATAAAACGCTGAAAGTGCGTGGTGGTACGGGTTTGTTCTCTGGCCGTCTGCCATTGGTGTTCTTCACCAATATGCCTACCAATTCTGGTATGATACAGAATCAGGTAGGAGCTGTAACTAAGTATAGTAATGATGTTGTTACCAGTGTAGATCCAAGATTGGCTAAGTTTGCTGGTCAAATGGTAACCGACCAGAGTGAATTTATTAACCGTTTGGGCACTCCAACATCTATTACCCCTGCAGAAGGTACAGTGCCAAAGGACGTAAACGGCGTGGATCATAACTTCAAGATGCCTCAGGTATGGAAGACTTCTGTAGCTATTGACTATCAGGTGCCAGTATCATTCCCATTGACTGTAACAGGTGAATTCAACTACACCAAGAACATCAATGCTGTACGTTTGGTAAATTGGAATATTCCTGAGAGTACTTCTGGTTGGGATCGTTTCGCTGGTGCAGACAATCGTCTGATTTATCCGAATAATTATACTTACCAGAAAAATGCAGCTTATGTGCTGACTAATACCCACAAGGGTTACGGTTGGACTGCAAACTTAACTGTGAATGCTCAGCCTATTGAGAATTTGAACATCATGGCATCTTATACTCACACCGTGATGAAGGAAGTGTCAGGTATGCCTGGTTCAAATGCTTCTTCTGCATGGTCTGGCCTTTATACTGTCGATGGTCCTAACTTTGCAAAAGTTCAGAATTCTCAGTATGTAATTCCGGATCGTATTATTGCTTCTATTAGTTATACTGTTTGGAAAGAACACTTTAGCTTGTTCTATACTGGTTTCTCTCCTTCAGGTTATAGCTATTATTACAATGGTGATGTTAATGGTGACGGTATCAGTGGTGACTTGATGTATATTCCAAAGAATGACAGCGAAATCAACTTTGTTGACAAGTTCGATAAGGATGGTAACCAAACTGTTTTTGCAGATAGAGACCGTGTGGATTTCTGGAGATTTGTGGCTCAGGATTCATACTTGAAGAACCATAAGGGTGAATATGCTGAGGCTTACAGTGCACGCGCTCCCTGGGTACACAGATTTGATTTCCGTTGGGCACACGACTTTACCCTGAACATTGGTAATACCAAGCATCTTTTGCAGCTCTCAGCTGATATTGAGAACATAGGCAACTTGATTAATTCTGATTGGGGTGTTGTTAAGAATATGAATTCTATCAATAAGGGTGCTATCCTGAAGTATGAGGGCAAGAACGACGCTAATCAGCCTACTTTCTCACTCTATCGTGATAAGGCAGGTAATGCTCCAACCAAGACTTGGGAGTATGATCGTAATTGGAATCAGGCTTGGAGAATCCAGTTTGGTGTGAAGTACTACTTCAATTAATTTGAAATAGTTGACTCTTTATAAGAAGGCAACCCCAAAGGGCTGCCTTCTGTTTTTATAGTATGTTGAGACAACTTCACTTGAGTAGCTGAATTGAAGAAAGTATGTCTTATAGAAAGTGGAGTGACAATTTGGCAGTTTCCGTAATTATCTGTAAATTTGCAGTCGATTTTGCATAATTGTGTAGCAATGGATAAAAGACCGCTTTTGGGGATGACACTCAGCGAATTGCAAGAGGTGGCGAAAGACTTGGGGATGCCAAGCTTTGCTGCTAAGCAGATAGCGCAATGGCTTTATGTGAAGAGGGTTAAGAGCATAGATGAGATGACCAATCTCTCTTTGAAGCATCGCACTATACTTGCTGAGAGATATGTGGTGGGTGCCGAGGCTCCTATCAATGAGATGCGCTCGCAAGATGGAACGGTGAAATATCTCTTTCATGCACACGATAATCATTTTGTAGAGACAGTCTATATCCCTGATGAAGATCGTGGCACGGTTTGTGTGTCTTCTCAAGTGGGTTGCAAGATGAATTGCAAGTTCTGCATGACTGGCAAGCAAGGCTTCAGTGGGAATCTTACCGCAAATCAAATTATTAATCAGATTCAGTCGTTGCCCGAGTATGAGCATCTTACTAATGTTGTGATGATGGGCATGGGCGAACCTCTGGACAATCTAGATGAGGTGATGAAAGCCCTTGAAATTATGACAGCTCCATGGGGCTATGCCTGGAGTCCCAAACGTATCACGTTGTCTACAGTAGGCTTGAAGAAAGGTTTGCAGCGTTTTCTAGAAGAAAGCGAATGCCACTTAGCTGTGAGTCTACATGCGCCTGTTCCGGCATTGCGTCGTGAACTGATGCCGGCAGAGCGTGCCTTCTCTATCGTCGAAATTGTGGATGTGTTGCGTAATTACGATTTTAGTCACCAGCGTAGGCTTTCGTTTGAATATATAGTGTTCAAGGGAGTTAATGATAGCGTAGTTTATGCCAAAGAACTATTAAAATTGTTACGTGGGTTGGATTGCAGGGTAAACCTGATACGCTTTCATGCTATACCGAATGTGGATTTGGAAGGCGTGGATATGGGAAAAATGACAGAGTTGAGAGATTACCTAACCCAGCATGGTTTGTTTACTACCATTCGTGCTTCGCGAGGAGAAGATATCTTTGCAGCTTGTGGAATGTTGTCAACTGCTAAGCAGGAGGAGATTAACAAGAATTAATATTAATTATTAAGAAAGAATTGTATTCTATTCTCACTTATTCGTAGTTTTGTGCTGATAATACAAAATAAAAGAGAAATATGAGAAGAACAGTTTATTTGATGATTATTGTGATGGCAGCCTTGTTGTTGGGTGCCTGTAATCGTGGAGGCAACAAACGCTCTTCACTGAATATTTTTACCCCTACATCCAGCGGCAGGGCATATGAGCTGCTGGTGGTCTGCGATGATGCCAACTGGGAGGGCGTGGCAGGCCGTGCATTATTTGACGTGCTGGATACTGATGTACCTGGTTTGCCACAATCTGAACGCTCTTTCCGTATCATGAATACCACTCCCTATGGCTATAATGCTACGCTGAAGATGTTGCGTAACATTATCAAAGTAGATATAGATCCGACTACCTATACGCAGCCGAAGTTTCGGTCAGAAATGAATGTATATGCTAATCCACAGGCCATACTGACCATTCAAGGTCCAGATGCAGAGTCAGTGGCTGAATATGTTACTAAAAACGGGCAAGCTATAATAGATTTCTTCACTCGTGCTGAGATGAACCGTCAGATTCAGGTGTTGGAATATCAGCACAGCGATATGATTGCTAAGAATGTGAAGGAGATGTTTGACTGTGATGTATGGGTATCTGGTGAATTGAAGTCATCCAAACGTGGTGAAGATTTCTTCTGGGCTGGTGCCAATGCCGCTTCCGGTGATCAGAATTTTGTCATTTATTCTTATCCTTACAAAGATCGTCGAACGTTTACTCAGGATTTCTTCATCCAAAAGCGAGATTCTGTAATGAAGATTAATATCCCGGGTGCAGCTGAAGGTACGTACATGCAAACAGATGCACGCTTTGTTACTACTCGCGCTTTCATGTTGAAAGGTGAATACGTGTTTGAAGCCCGTGGCCTTTGGAGAGTAAAGGGTGACATGATGGGAGGCCCATTCGTTTCACAAAGCCGTGTAGATACCATCAACCAGCGTGTGATAACTGAGGAAATCTTTATATATGCACCTGAGAAATTAAAACGTAATTTGGTTAGAGGCATGGAAGCTGCTTTATATACGATAAAGCTACCTGGTAAGGTAATGGATGATGCACAGATTCCTCTTCAAGATGAATAAACTATTTATCAACAAAAAACTAATATTTTTCGATGGAAGGGAAAATTAGAATAGCTATTACGCAAGGAGATATTAATGGAGTAGGCTGGGAAGTGGCCTTAAAGTCTTTTGAGGACCCTGCGATGCTGGAACTTTGTACTCCTGTTATATATGGATCACCTAAAGTGGCCACTTACCATCGTAAAACGATGGATATCCAAACACCTTTTTCTATTGTCAATTCTGCTGCTAACGTTGCAGATGATACTGTAAATATAGTTTCTTGCAATGATGATGAAGCGAAAGTGGAGTTTGCCAAAACTGATGCTGAATCAGGGAAAGCAGCTTGGTATGCTATGCAACAAGCATTGGATGAGTATCGTGATGGATTGACTGATGTATTGGTAATGGCACCAATCAATGAGTTGGCTTTTAAACAGGCAGGAATTGACTATCCTGGACTGACCAACTTGGTTCTAAAAGAATTGGGTGAGCCCGGAGATGTAGCTTTGTCTATTCTCGTAAAGGATGATTTGCGTGTGGCATTTGCTACAGAGAATGTTCCGTTGAAGGAAATGACATCTACCCTAACCAAAGATTTGATAAAAGATAAGATGGCAGTTTTTAACCAGTCATTGAAGGTAGACTTTGGCATTAGCGCTCCTCGTATAGCTGTTCTTTCCCTGAACCCTGGGGCTGTGTTAAACGACGTTGTGGGACAAGAAGAGCAAGAAATTATTAAACCCGCTCTAGAGGAATTGATGGAAGAGAGAGTTATTTGTTACGGTCCTTATTCAGTAGATTCTTTGTTAGAGACAAACAATTATGCCCATTTTGATGGTATTTTTGCCATGTATCATGATCAGGGTATGGGATTGTTCAAGGCTCTGAGCTTTAATAGTGGTGTGAGGTTCATTACTGGGTTGTCCGCTATTTGTGCAACACCTGTACATGGAGTGGAATATGAATTGGCTGGTAAGGGTCTTGCAGATGAATCTTCGTTGAGAAATGCCATCTATTTAGGAATAGATGTTTTGCGAAATAGGAACCGCGAAGAAGAAGCTTTAGTCAACCCTCTTCGTAAGCAATATTATGACAGGCGTGATGATAGTGACAAACTTAAACAGATGATAGAACCTGAGGATGAAACATTATGACAAGAGCTGAGATTCAACAAGTGAAACTGAGGTTTGGCATCATCGGTAATGATGAGAATCTGCTACATGCCATTGATACTGCCATGCAGGTGGCACCAACAGATGTGTCTGTGCTTATTACAGGTGAAAGTGGCGTGGGTAAGGAAAGCTTTCCTCAGATAATCCATCAGTTCAGTCGGAGAAAACATGGTAAATACATTGCCGTAAACTGCGGTGCCATTCCTGAAGGGACCATTGATTCTGAACTCTTCGGGCACGAAAAGGGTGCATTTACTGGTGCTATCAGCGACAGAAAAGGATACTTTAGTGAAGCGGATGGAGGTACTATTTTCCTTGATGAAGTAGGCGAGCTGCCTTTGGCGACGCAGGCCAGATTATTACGTGTGCTTGAGAATGGTGAATTTATCAGGGTGGGTTCTTCAAAAGTAGAGAAGACCAATGTTCGTATTGTGGCAGCTACTAATGTCAACTTGGATAGGGCCATTGCTGACGGCCGTTTCCGTGAGGATTTGTTCTATCGACTTAGCACGGTGCCCATTAAGGTACCACCTTTGCGTGAGCGTGGGGATGATGCTGCTTTGTTGTTCCGTAAATTTGCGGCTGACTTTGCAGAGAAATATCGCATGCCTGCTATTCAGTTGACAGAGGAGGCAAAGCGTATGTTAGTCAACTATCGTTGGCCGGGTAATGTACGTCAGCTTAAGAATGTGACGGAACAGATTTCTATTATTGAGACCGACCGAGAAGTAACAGCAGATATGTTGAGGCGTTATTTGCCACAGAAGGAACAAGGTCAGCGTCTGCCTGCCTTGTTTGGATCAAAGGAATTTGGCCAAGGGTTTGAAGGAGAACGTGAGTTTTTGTATAAAATGCTTTATAATCTCAATAATGAAGTCACTGAGCTGAAGCAAGTAGTAAAGAAACTAATGGCTGGTGAACAGGTAACTGTAGCTGCCGAACCTGCTCATACACACTATTACGCTCCAGCAACACCATCAACTGATGCTGTAATTCCTATTATTCAGCATTCAGCTGCTAATGGACGATCTGCAGCTTCATTACACAATGATGATGATAATATTCAAGATACCGAGGCCGTGGAAGAAGCAGAAACTATGTCACTGGATGAGGTAGAGAAAGAGATGATTAAGAAGGCACTGGAGAGGAATCGTGGCAGACGTAGGGCAGCGGCAAAAGAATTAAATATCTCAGAACGCACATTATATAGAAAGATTAAGGTGTATGGTTTGGAATAAGAAGTTGGAACATGGTACATGGCTGATTGGGTTAGCCTTGATAATGGTGTCTTGCAAGGTTTCTTTAGGCCTGGCTCCCATCTCTTCGATAGATTATAGCAAGGTGCATACTATGCAGATTGTGGATTTCCAGAACCATGCTGATTATGTTTATGGTCCCCTTGCTACTACCCTGAACGATCAGATGAAAGATTTGTTTATGCGGCAGACGCGATTGTCGTTGGTCAATAACAACGGAGATATTGTAATAGAAGGAGAGATTACTGGTTATAACCAGTTTAATGAGGCAATCGATGCTAGTGGCTATTCTTCTAAAGTACGATTGACATTGACCGTTAATGTGTCATATACCAATAACACTAACCATGAAGAGGATTTTGAAAACCGCACCTTTACTGCCTTCCAAACCTATGATGCTACTCAGTTGTTGACTGCTGTACAGGATCAACTGATTGAAGTAATGGTGAAGGATATTTCAGAGCAGATTTTTAACTCAACAGTAGCCAATTGGTAAGATGACCACCAATGATATCATACAGTGGATTAAGCAGCCTGAATTGCTGAATGCAAGCACGTTGTACGAATTACGTACAGCCGTAGCTCGGTATCCTTTTTTTCAGACGCTTCGAATGTTGTATTTGAAGAATTTATATCTGTTGCATGACGAATCTTTCGGACCTGAACTACGCAAGTCTGCCATGTTTATATCAGATCGTAGTAAGTTGTACTATCTAATAGAGGGTGATCGCTTCACATTAAAACCAGCAAAAAATAGTAAACCATCAGTTCTTCTAGAGGAAGAAATACCTGTTAAAGATCGTACCTTGTCGCTTATCGACTCTTTTTTGTCAGAAATGTCAGAGGAGCAATCATCTGATAGCGAGCTAAATGTTCCACCACCGACAGAAGATTATTTCCTGAATGAAACTAACAGCGATGATGAGCAAATAATAGAGGAGGAAACGGGAGAACTTGACGATAGCTATTTTACCGAAACTTTGGCCAAAATCTATATCAAACAGCGGCGATATGGTAAGGCTTTGGAAATAATTAGAAAATTAAACTTGAAATATCCAAAAAAAAGTATTTACTTTGCAGACCAAATTCGTTTTTTGGAGAAATTAGTTATTAATGAGAAAACAAAATCATAATTAAAAATGTATTTACTGATTACTATTTTGATGTTGGTTGCATCTGTCCTGATGTGCGGCATCGTATTGATTCAAAATTCTAAAGGTGGCGGTTTGGCCTCCGGTTTTTCATCTTCTAATGCTATCATGGGTGTTCGTAAGACTACCGATTTTTTGGAGAAAGCTACTTGGACGCTAGCAGCTATTATGGTAATTTGCAGCGTGGCATCAGCTTATTCTTTGCCTTCTGCAAACTCTAGTAGCCAGGACGCTATTATGGAACAGGCACAGAAAAATGCCAATACCAATCCTTATAACATGCCTGTAGGTACTACTGCTCCTGCAACAGAGACCCCTGCTGAGGCTCCCGCAGAGAATCCTGCTAACTGAAGTTTTTGAAGAATAACTATTGTCATGACAACAGACAAAATTCAACAAACTTTACGTGATTCCGCTGGAATGCGCTGGACTGCTTTGCTGCTCCTGGCTTTGGGCATGTTCTTTGCCTATATCTTTATGGATATCCTGTCGCCTATCAAGGACTTGATGCAGGAAACTCGTGGCTGGGACTCCACAGCGTTTGGCACCATGCAAGGCAGTGAGGTATTCCTCAATGTGTTTGTATTCTTCCTGATTTTCGCAGGTATCATTCTTGACAAAATGGGGGTGCGCTTTACTGCTGTGCTCTCGGGAGCGGTGATGTTACTTGGTGCGATTATCAAGTGGTATGCTGTCACTGAGTCATTTATGGGCAGTGGACTGGAAGAGTGGTTTACTAATAACTTGAATTATATCCCCATTTTCGATGAATTAGGCGTTTCTCCTTTCTATGAGGGAATGCCTGCCTCAGCTAAGTTCGCTGCTTGCGGTTTCATGATTTTTGGCTGTGGTTGTGAAATGGCTGGTATCACAGTAAGTCGTGGTATAGTGAAATGGTTTAAGGGCCGTGAGATGGCTTTGGCTATGGGTAGTGAGATGGCCTTGGCTCGCTTGGGCGTAGCGACCTGCATGATTTTCTCACCATTCTTTGCCAAGTTAGGTGGTAGCATCAGTGTAAGCCGTTCTGTAGCTTTTGGTGTAGTGTTATTGGCTATAGGTCTGATCATGTTTGTGGTTTACTTCTTTATGGACAAGAAACTGGATGCACAAACTGGTGAGGCAGAAGAAAAAGATGATCCATTCAAGATCAGTGATTTGGGACAGATTCTTACCAGTACTGGTTTCTGGCTGGTATCTTTGCTTTGTGTGCTATATTACAGTGCCATCTTCCCCTTCCAGAAATATGCGGTGAACATGTTGCAATGTAACCTTGATTTTACAGAGGTGGATCCAAATTCTTTCTGGGCCAACAGCAGCGTTACTATCGTACAGTATGTGATAATGTTGGTGGTTGCTATTGCATCGTTTACCAGCAATTTCATGAAAGATAAAACTAAAAAATACTGTCTGTTGGCATTGGCCATTGTAGCCTTGGTTGTATACTGTTACATGGGTTACATGCGTCAAAGTGCCGAGTCCGTGTTTGCTGTATTCCCATTGCTAGCTATGGGTATTACACCTATCTTGGGCAGCTATGTAGACCACAAGGGTAAGGCTGCATCCATGTTAGTACTTGGTTCTTTACTGCTGATTGCCTGTCATCTGACATTCGCATTCATATTGCCAGGTTTCAAGGGTAACATGGTGGGTGGTATCATTGTTGCATACCTTACTATATTAGTGTTGGGCGCTTCTTTCTCACTTGTTCCTGCATCTCTTTGGCCAAGCGTGCCAAAGTTGGTTGATGCCAAGATCATTGGTTCAGCTTACGCTTTAATATTCTGGATTCAAAACATTGGATTGTGGCTCTTCCCATTGCTCATTGGTAAGGTACTTGACAATACAAATCCTGGTGTGACTGACCCAACGCAGTTCGATTATACCTGGCCACTGGTGATGTTGGCATGTCTGGGTGTGGCTGCATTGATATTGGGCTTAGTGCTTAAAGCAGTTGACAAGAAAAAAGGCCTTGGTTTGGAGGAACCAAATATTAAATAAATAGTAATTATAAGTTAGGAGTTAAGAATCAGTACAAGGGTTCTTAACTCCTAACTTTTTTATAATAAGACGTATCTTTTCTATCTCTAAGCGACATATCCAAAGCAGTTTCGCTTCTGTCTTCACTACTCCATAATAAAATTAGCACATATTAAGGTGGAAGAATTAAGGAAGAAAACCAACGACTCAGCGCTTGTGCGCTGGATAGTACTGGTCATTGTGGCAACCGCCATGATGATGGGTTATTTCCTCAATGACATTATGTCGCCTTTAGAAACACTCTTGGAGATGCCGATTGAAGAGGGAGGTTTAGGGTGGACAAGCACCGACTATGGTTTTTTCTCTGGTTCGGGTGGGCTCATCAATGTATTCTTGCTGATGCTTTTTTTCAGTGGGCTCATTTTAGATAAGATGGGAGTGCGCTTTACGGGCGTGCTCGCCTGTTCTTTGATGCTGATAGGCGTGAGCATCAAGTATTATGCAGTGACTGCCCCGTTGGCCGGCGAGTCTTTCAACTTCAATGTCCTGTTTTGGAATGTGCACCTTCCTTTGTCAGCAGCTGTAGCGAGTTTAGGCTTTGCTATTTTCGGCGTTGGTTATGAAATGTGTGGTATTACCGTCAGTAAGGCGATGGTACGTTGGTTTACTGGTCACGAACTGGCATTAGCCATGGGAATTCAGTTGGCAATGGCCCGTTTAGGTACTGCTGCAGCTTTGAGTGTTAGTGCCCCATTAGCTCGTCATTTTTCTTTGTCTGCTCCTCTGCTATTGGGCTTGGTTTGTTTACTCATTGGCTTAGTTTCCTTTTTCATATTCTGTGTCCTCGATATACGTCTAGATAAAGATGAGAGAGCTATTCAAAGTTCAATCCTTGCCGCTCATTCGGAAGAGGATGACCAGTTCCATCTTCGTGACATTGGTTTGATTTTGAAGAGTCCTGGCTTTTGGCTTATTACTCTATTTGTAGTACTGTTCTATTCTGCTGTAAGCCCATTCTTGAAATTCGCTACTCGTCTGATGATAGATAAGTACGCGGTGGCTCCCGATATTGCTGGATTTTTTACATCTATCGTGCCATTTGGTACTATCTTGATGACTCCTCTGTTCGGTTCTGTCTATGATAAGTATGGTCGTGGTGTTACTTTAATAATAATAGGTACTGGCATGTTAACATTAGTTCATTTCGGATTTTCATTGCCGATACATGCTAGTGCTTTTGCTATCGTTTTGATGGTGATGCTGAGCATAGGATTTTCTCTTACTCCTGCTGCTTTATGGCCAATTGTGCCGAAAATCATGCCGTTGAAATGTCTGGGGACTGCCTACTCACTGATATTCTTCATCCAGAATTTTGGTCGTGCCATCATTCCAATGTTTGTCGGCAAGGCTAACGAGACTGATCCCACTTATACTGCAGGCATGCAGATTTTTGCTTGTACAGGTTTGGCAGGTGTACTGGTGGCAGTTGCCATGCTGTACCTTGATAAGAAAATAGGCTACGGGCTGGAGAAGCCGAATATTAAGAACTAGTAATTGTGGGCAATAAGGTAAATCTTTTAGATACTATTCCCGTTCATGCTTCGCATGTATGGACAGAACAGACAACTGATGGTTGTCTAGTCCTGGTGTATCATCGTTTCCCAAATGCATGGATGGCTAGGCTCTTTTCACATTGGTATTCTCCGTTGATTCATGTCCCTCTTGAGCAATATGGTTCTGAGGTGTGGCAGTTGATTGATGGTAAACGCACTACCGAAGAGGTGATTCGTATTGTTGCATTACAGCATCCCGAAGAGATAGATTTTCCACAACGCCTAGCCCTATATATTTCCCAACTGCATGCTGATGGGTTCATTACTCTGCAAAACGTATAGTTCAACTATTCTTCATTATTATTTGGCAGTGTCATCAACTTGCAGTATCTTTACATCCAAAGAGTTGACTATGATTAATGGCAAGAAGTTTATAGCACCAGGTGCCTGGTTTAGTATGACCTATCCAGCCGATTGGCATGAGTTTGAGGGTGGGGAAGAGTCTTTCCTGTTTTATAATCCCGATGATTGGGATGGAAACTTCCGTATTTCAGCATTTCGTGGTGATCATGCCAACTATGGGCAAGAAATGGTGAATGATGAATTGAAACGTAGTCGACGTGCTCAAGCTGTCATCGTTGGCAATCATCCTTGTGCTTATAGCTGTGAGGTTTTTACTGAAGATAATGAGGCATTTGAGAACCATCAGTGGGTGACAGGTATAGGTGATGTTGCTTTTGAAGTATCTTTTGCTACTGCCCAAGGAGCGTCTATCCGTAAGGCACAAGATGTGATAGCTTCTTTGGAATTGCGCTATCCGGGTGTTAAGTATCATGCAGAACTCATACCTATACGCCTCATGGAGATTTATCAGATAGACGAGGCATATGATTGGGTGCAATCAGAAATCAAGAAACAGTTTAAGAAAGATTTCCGTGGTGAGGTAAGTGATATCCAGAACATGCAACGCATGATTGACAACGGGTCGCTTAACCCGCGTAAACGGGATGCCTGGATTGCTTTAGGCATTACACTTTGTGTTATTCTCGTCAACGAAATAGATGGTGTAGAGTGGATGACGCTCATTGATGGGAATCGTGAGGTGCCTGTGCTTATAAACAAGGTTGATGGGAGGACAATAGACCCTATGAAGCTAGTTTGGAGTAAGGTGAAGAATGGTGAGCCTGTCAACTTAATCGATACTTACGAACATATTCTTTGATGGCAAGCAATTATAATCCCGTCCTGCAAGTTGAGAACCTTACTAAGTCTTTTGGTGTCCATGTGTTGTTTCACGACATCAGTTTTGGCTTGTCGGAAGGTCAGCACGTGGGTTTGATAGCCAAGAACGGCATTGGGAAATCCACCTTATTGAATATTTTAGCAGGTGAAGAGCCCTATGACAATGGAAAGATAACTTATCGACGTGACCTGCGAGTGGGTTATCTGCCGCAAACGCCACAATATCCTTCTCATCTATCTGTGTTGGAGGCATGTTTGAAGCACGACAGTTGCAACAATGATTCTCACATAGACTATGAGTTGGCAGCAAAGCAGTTGCTTACCAAGTTAAAGATAACCGATCTCCAGCAACCTGTCTCTGAGTTATCGGGTGGGCAACTTAAACGTGTTGCAATGGTGAATGCCTTAATCAATGATCCAGAATTGTTGATTTTGGATGAACCTACTAACCACCTCGATCTTGATATAGTGGAATGGTTGGAAGATTATTTGAGGCGTAGTACAATGACATTGCTTATGGTGACGCACGACCGTTATTTCCTCGATCGTGTATGTAATCATATTATGGAGTTGGATACAGAGTCACTCTACGAGTATGATGGGAATTATGCTTACTACTTGGAGAAGCGACAAGAACGTATGGATGCCAAGGCCGTTGAGATTGAACGTGCCAATAATCTATATCGGACAGAATTAGATTGGATGCGCCGCATGCCACAGGCGCGTGGACACAAGGCTCGCTATCGTGAGGAAGCATTCTACGAACTGGAGAAAGTCGCGAAACAGAGAATTGTTGATAGCAAGGTGCAACTGAACGTTAAGTCTTCATATATCGGCAACAAGATTTTTGAAGCCGACCATTTATGTAAATCGTTTGGCGATGTTAAAATACTTGATGATTTCTCTTATGTCTTTTCCCGCTATGAGAAGATGGGCATTGTGGGGAATAATGGTTCGGGCAAGTCATCCTTCTTGAAAATTCTTTTGGGCGAATTGCCCATTGATGGTGGAACGCTGGAGATAGGTTCAACGGTGCGTTTTGGCTATTACTCTCAAGAAGGCATGCATTTTGATGAACAGATGAAGGTTATTGATGCTGTTCGTGACATTGCTGAGGTAGTGGATATGGGTAATGGCAAACGACTAGGGGTATCACAGTTCCTGCAATATTTTTTATTTTCTCCCGAAACGCAGTATAACTTCATCTATAAACTAAGTGGGGGGGAACGTCGCAGGTTGTATCTTTGTACGGTACTTATGCGTAATCCCAATTTCTTGATCCTAGATGAACCAACCAACGATCTCGACATCATGACTCTGCAAGTGCTTGAAGAATACTTGAAAGGCTTTGGAGGTTGCTTAATAGTTGTGAGTCATGACCGCTATTTCATGGACAAGGTGGTAGATCATATATTGGTGTTCAATGGCCAAGGTGATATCCGCGATTTCCCTGGTAACTATACCCAATATCGTGCATGGAAAGAAGAGAAAGACCAGCATGAACGCAATCTGTCAAAGTCTTCACAATCAGTTACGCCCAAACCAGAACGTCAAAAACAGAATGACAAACGGCGTATGTCATTTAAGGAAAAGCGCGAGTTTGAACAACTTGGGAAAGAGATTGAGGCATTGGAGGCTGAGAAAAAGCAGTTGGAAGTAGATTTGTGCAGTGGAACGCTGTCGGTTGATGCCCTTACAGAGAAATCGAAACGGCTATCCCTCTTGGAAGCGGAGTTGGATGAGAAGTCTTTCAGCTGGTTGGAATTATCAGAAATTGAGGGATAAATTTGGATTTATCTTTTACTTGCCATACCTTTGCCACGAAATTGAAAAACCATGATTGAATCATTATTTCAAGAGATAGTATTTGGTGTCAGTATAGGTGGTTGGGTGACTATCCTGACTATGATTTGCATATTCGTGGTGATGGCATACTCGCGTATCCCAGCTGAGGTAGCTTTCATAGGTGCGCTCACGGTGTTGCTGGTATTGGGTATTATTGATGAGGAAGAAGGTTTAGCTGGTTTTAGCAGCGAGCCTGTAGCAGTAAATGCCGCCTTTTTCGTCATTATCGGTGGTCTGATGCAGACGGGTGTCCTATATTGGCTTACCCAAAATGTGTTAGGGGAGGCACGTAGTTTCACGGGTGCCATCATCAAACTGATGATTCCTACCAGTTTGCTCTCTGCTTTCTTGGGCTCCTCTAATGTCGTTTCACTGTTGATTGATGCTGTCAAGATTTGGTCAAGGAAAATAAATCTTTCTCCTTCCAAACTGTTGATGCCTTTGAGTTATGCTGCCTCTTTGGGAGGCATGTGTACGTTATTAGGTAACTCCTCCAATCTTGTCATTGCAGGTCTGTATACCAGTCATACGGGGCAGCCTATGAATATCTTTGAGCCTATGCTGCCAGGCATAATCCTTACTGTATTGGGTATGATACTATTGGTGCTGTTGCAGCGTCTCATCCCAGATAGACAGTCTTCTGACGTATCTTTTGAATCAACTAGTGACTATACTGTAGAATTATTGGTGCCTACCGACAATCCCTATGTGATGCAGACGGTGGAGGAAGCTGGTCTTTTAACTCCTAAAGGGGGATCGCTTGTTGAGATAATGCATTTTGATCGTGAGATTGTAATGCCTGTACCTAAGGACGAGCCAGTGATGGGTGGCGATCGCCTTATTTATGCAGGCCAGATCAACGATTTGCTAGAGTTGAAAAGAACTCATGGTTTGGTCGCTGCTGACCACCATGTTTGGAACATCAATGAGATAGATACCAAACGGCGCATGCGAACAGCTTATGTTACCTTTGGTAGTGAATTGATAGGTAAATCAATGGCTCACTCTAGCTTTGAGAGGCGCAATAATGTTGTGCTTGTAGCAGTGGCCCGCCAAGGACATCGTGTTGAAGGTATGCCTCGTGAAATTAGTTTACAGGCAGGCGATACATTGTTATTGGAATGTCCGGCTAAGGGTGAAAGCCAGTTGGAGCAAGCAAACCGTCGCTCACTTAAGTTCTTCGACAGTCATTTTGTGCCTCAGTTGGGCCCTAAAACTGTTACTTCCGCTATTGTTTTAACACTGATGTTTATCATCTCATCATTTAAGATATTGCCACTTATCACGGCCTCCATGCTCGCTGCTGGTGTGCTGATGATGGCAGGATGTTGCCGTATCACGGACGTAACCAAATACATCGAGTGGGACCTTCTGCTTATCCTTGGATCAACTGTGGTATTCTCTGTGGCAATTACTAAGACAGGTGTTGCTAGTTTCGTGGCTACCAATGTGCTTGACCTTTGTCACTCTAATCCCTATATAGTCATGGGTGTCATGTGCTTGTTGGCATCGGTAGTAAGCGAGTTCATCAGTGATGTGGGTGCTGGTGCTGTGTTTTTCCCCATTATTTACCAACAGTCGTTGCTGCTAGATTGCAATCCATTACCATTTGTAATGGCGCTAATGCTTAGTGTTGCTCTCAGTTTTGCTTCTCCCATTGGCAGCACCACCCATATGTTGGTATTTGGACCTGGTTCATATCGTTTCACTGATTTCGCTCGTTTGGGAACCATTATGCACTTGGTTTTATTACCCATCCTACTCTTGATTATTACGTTCATATATCCGTTCTAATAACAAAAAGGCTGCACCATAGATGCAGCCTTTTCTATATGAATGACATTCGTAGTCTGAAATGTGTTATGCAATCTCAATAGTACGGGCATTCTTCACTTCTTCTTTCTTGAACTTAGGTAGGACAACGGTCAGTACACCATTTTCTACCTTTGCTGAGATATGCTCTTTGTCCACATCCTCCGGCAGAGTGTAGTTCTGCTGGTAGTTGCTGTAAGAGAACTCGCGACGCAGGTAGTGCTGCTTCTTCTCCTTGTCCTCTTCCTTGTGCTCCCATTTGTTCTCGATAGCTACGCACAAATTGCCATCTTCATTAATATTGACACGGCAAAACTCTTTCTTGATGCCAGGAGCGGCAACCTCCATAGTATATGCCGTTTCATTTTCCATAACGTTTACTGCCGGTGCGGTTGTGTTGGCACGAGGTGAGAAATCGAAATCATCGAATACTGTAGGAAACCATGTGTTTCTAAACATTGCTGGTAACATAGTAAATACCTCCATTTTTATTTTAGTTCTTTTAATTGTTATACATTCATTTGCCTCAGCTTTCGCTTGCGGCTTTCACATTTCTATGTGCAAGTCGCATGCCATGATGTATATAATGACAATTTGTCAAAAAATGGAGGTATAGTCTGTAAAATTGTCAATCAATGCAGACAATATGTCAATCTACTATCCTTTATTGCTCAAATACGCTGGCAAGATTCTTGACCAACTCATCTTCATTAAGGCTAATGTTAAGTATCTTACCATCAGGGTCAAGTAAAATACCAGTAGGCACCCAACGGATAGCATATAGTTCTACTACATCACTTTGCCAATATTTCAAGTCAGACACTTGTGTCCATACAAGTCCTTGCTGTTCAATCGTATTGAGCCACGTCTCTCGGTTTCGGTCGAGTGATACGCCCAAAACAGTGAAGTTTTTGTTTTTATACTTGTTGTATGCCTCTACTATAAATGGGTTTTCCCTTCGGCAATCTGGACACCAGCCAGCCCAAAAACTAACCAATACATATTTGCCGCGAAAATCTTTCAAACTAACAGGTTTGCCATTTGGATCGGGTAGTGTAAAGTCTGGTGCAATCTTACCCACTTGTACGGCTTCTTTCTTGGCAATCAAGTTCTCCAACTGCTTTACGTACAGGTTACCGTCAAGCGACTTATCCAGTTTTCCACGTAAAGTTTGTAATTGCTCAAGATCAAGTCCCCATGCAAGATTGCGCATAATATAATAAGGTGCAAGGGCAGATGCAGGATTTGCTGCCACAAACTCATTGATATCGAAACCTTCTTTGCCCACTTTGCCTACTGTTTCTTGATATAGCGTGTTGATAGGAGAACCTTCAATGTCAAGTGTTTTGTTCGCCTCACTCATTTTAATCTTCATGGTTTCATTTCCAAGAAAGAACACCAGTGGGTTATTACTCTCCTTGTCAGTGGTTAGACCATAGGCCACTGTCTGCATTGCAAAACCACGAAATTCAAACTCTCCTTTACTTACTTCAGCAGAATCTACCAATATGTAGTTTTTGTCATGATATTCTTTCAGATATACCATACCAGTACTAATGTCGGATATCTTCCCTTCAATTAGATAGCCGTTTCCATTCTCTTTACTCTTTCCTCCGTTGCAAGAGGTGAATGCCAATACCAGGCAGATACCTCCCATAATAACTTTTTTCATCATTGTTTGTTTTCTATGATATCGTTGATAATTAATCCCGTTAAGGTAAAGCCAAAGATGGCAGTGATTTGTGACAACGAACCTTTTCCTTGTGTCTTGCTTGTCAAACGCTCCTGACTAAAAACGCATTTGAACTTACGTTTTGGGAATACTCCACTTTTCTTGAATTTGTTGCGTAAGGCTTTGGCCAGTGGGTCGCCCTTTACTTTCCAAAACTCGGCTACCTCTATTTTTGTTGGGTCGAGTTTCAAAGCTGCCCCCATAGATGAGAACAACTTGGCCTTTGATGCAGTGGTTCTTAATATCAGTAGTGCTTTGTCTTTCACGCTATCTATGGCATCTACCACATAGTCAAAACTGTCTAAGTCAAGATGATAGGCACTATCTTCATTATATTCCATGCTGATGGCATTCACGTCGGCATTTGGGTTGATTTGCAACAACCGTTCTTTCAAGGCGTCCACCTTCACTAGGCCCAAAGTTTGAGTTGTAGCCATCAACTGGCGGTTGATGTTCGAGGTCTGCACTATGTCGTAGTCAACTATAGTGAGGTGACGGACCCCTGTCCGAATCAATCCTTCGGCGCACCAACTGCCTACACCTCCTACACCCACCAGCAACACCTTAGTCTTGGCGATACGCTGCATGTTGTCACTGCCCAATAGCAGTTCCGACCTGTTGAATATTTCGTTCTCAGTTGCCATATTGTGTGCAAATTTAGTGTAAGTTTTGATATTTCGCAAGATTATAGTAACTTTGCCGATGAAATTATAATAAAGATCAATGAAAAGACAGATAACTATTATACTATGCCTGTTGTTGGTAGCTTTGGCATCCTGTCGACAACGTACACAAAAAGATCCCGACAACTATGTGGTTGAATCCATTAAGGAAGATGTAATCAGCAATGAGATTCATCAGTTGCAGACCATCTCGTCCTCTACTTCTGCCGACTTCAAGGGCAGGACTTACACCATGAATGTTGTCCGAAAGGCAGATAGCTCTTTACCTGTTGTAACCGATGAACAGGGATTAAAGTATTACGATAATACCATTACTCTGGAGATAATGACAGGCGGCAAACTATTTGCCAATAAGGTTTTCAGCAAGAACACATTTGTATCTTACTTAGAACCAGATTTTATTCAACATGCCATCTTGGAAGGCTTGGTGTTTGACAAGGTGACTGATTACGGTCTGATGTTTGCCGCCAGTGTGAGCTATCCTGAAAGTGATCTCTATGTGCCATTCCATGTAACGGTACTTCCGAATGGAACGCTTTCTATTGATAAGGCCGACTTGATGGATGATTATGAACCCGAAGCTGAGCCTGCATCCGAATCCAACAAAAACTGACTTAGACCAAAGGTGGCCTCTTTATTCTAGGTCTACAACAGTAATTCCAGCACCGCCAAACTGAACATGCTCGTCATGGAAATCTTTCACGCCAGCCACATTTTGTAGATATTGACGTATCAAGGTGCGTAAAATGCCAGTGCCAGTGCCATGCAGTATTCTCACTCGACTAACACCTATCAATATAGCATCATCAATGAAATAGGTCACTGCCTGTATGGCTTCGTCACCTCTCATGCCACGCACATCAATATCTTGCTTAAAGTTCAGTTTTCTATCGTGCATCGAGTCTTGTGTCTGCTCGCTTAGGTAAGTAGCTTTTTGCGTGATGTTGGGCTTTGATACTGGTTTTTCGGCTAACTCCAACCTATCAACTTTCACCGTAGTCTTAATACTGCCAAAAGCCACTGTCACTTCTTTGCCATGTATTTCCATAATCTGACCAATGCCACTCTGTCCTTTCAGTCTGACAGATGCGCCTTCTACCATCAAAGCCTGTTGCTCTGCTGCTCTTTTAGCTTGTTGTGTAGCAACATCTTCAGTAGATAGAACTTCCTGTTTGCCTTTCTTTGTCTTTCCTTCCTTTTTGCGCTGCTGTTTCTCACGCAGTTTCTCCATTTTGCGGGCAATCTTATCTTCTGTTTTTTGTGCCTCTTGCTCTTGCAGTTGCTTACGGAAGTCTGCCAGTTCCTGACGTATCTTTTTGGTTTCTTCTTTTTCTGCTTGCGCCTCTTTGATGCCCTTGATGGTGCCCTCAATACGTGCATTGGCTTCTTGCACCAGTTGCTCGGCCTCGCTTTTGGCGGTACGCAGAATGTCCTTGCGCTCCTGGTGCAGTTCCTGAAGCTCGCGCTCATAACGTGCGATGGTTTCTTCCATCACCTTTTCGCGTTGGTGTATGTTCTGGCGTTTGTTTTGCCAATAGCGCTTATCGCGCACAATATCTTGCAAATACTTATCGGAGTTGATATAGTCACTGCCTACTATCTCAGAAGCATCAGCTATCACTTCCTCGGGCAATCCAATCTTACGGGCTATTTCAACGGCAAAAGAACTGCCGGGCATACCTATCTGTAATAAAAAAAGAGGTTGCATCAGATGACGGTCGTAGAGCATTGCACCATTGACGATACCCTCGTGAGCGTCGGCGAAGTGTTTTAGGTTCTGGTAGTGCGTGGTGATTACTCCATACGTACCCTTTTCATTAAAACGTTTTAATACAGCTTCTGCGATAGCACCGCCAATTTGTGGTTCTGTGCCTCCACCAAATTCATCTATCAGAATCAAACTCATGCTGTCGCATTGCTTCATCATGTTCTTCATGTTCAGCAAATGAGATGAATAGGTGCTCAGGTCATCTTCAATGCTCTGCTCGTCGCCGATGTCGATGAAGATGCTATTGAAAATGCCTGCATGACTGCCTTCATGTAAGGGGATCAGCATGCCGCATTGCAGCATATACTGCAGTAAACCTACAGTTTTAAGGCAGACTGACTTACCACCGGCATTTGGGCCTGAAATTACTAGAATGCGTCGCTCTTTCGTCAACTCTATGTCCAAAGGCACCACCTTCTTGTTGTGCTTGGCTAATGAGATTTGGAGTAAAGGATGTACGGCTGCCCCCCAATCGATGGTCTGTTTGTTCTCAAAGGCAGGTTTGATAGCTCCAGTTTGCTGGGCAAACAACGCCTTGGCACGAATGAAATCTATTTCTGCTAAAAACTCATATGATTGCAATACATCGGGTATCTGGGGGCGCAGCTCGTCAGTAAATTCCATTAGAATTCTCACAATCTCCCGTCTCTCCTCGCTTTCCAGTTCGCGCACCCTGTTGTTTGCTTCCACAACAGCTTCGGGTTCAATAAACACCGTCTTACCGCTAGCGGACTCGTCGTGTACAATACCTTTTACCTTACGCTTCATCGCAGGGATAACAGGTATTACCAGTCGTCCGTCGCGCATGGTAGGCGTTACATCCTTTTCTACATATCCTTCACCCTTGGCATTGTTCAAGATGCCATTGAGGATGCGAGATATGCTGTTCAGTGTGGCTGTATGCTCCTTACGGATGCGAGCCAGTTCGGCCGATGCGTTGTCCTTTATTTGCCCATATGGGCTTAATATTGTGTTGATACGACTGATTAGCTTGGGAAAAGCTGTAATGTTACCAGCCAATTGGCGCAGGTTAGGGTAAAGTGCAGTGTTCTCTTCTTCAGTCTCTTCTGCTTTCAAGAATTTCAGTATGTCGCGTATAGTCTCTAAAGAACGTCTTAGGTCAAACAGGTCTGCTTCTTCTAAAAACAGTCCCGTTACCTTTACCCGTTGCAAAGCAGGACGTACATCAAAGAAATGTTGTATAGGGAAGTCGTCGTTGCCTTCCAAGATGGCCAGAAACTCACAAGTTAGGTCAAGTTGTTGGTTGACGTATGCATGCTGTTTGCTAAACGTCATGTTATCAACACGCTCTTCGCCCAATGTGCTTAGGCATTTGCTTTTTACTAACTGTCTTATCTGGTCGAAGCCAATCTTATGTTCAAAGTTTTGTGGATATATCATATTTTCATATTTGGGTGTAAAGATACTATAATTAAAGATTAATTGCTATCTTTGTTCCTAAATTTAGGGGTAAAGTTAAGAATATGGAAAAACACATTACAAGGGAGTCAGCATGGGAACTGCTAAGGAAATACAACAAGGATTTGTTCCATCTGCAGCATGCCCTGACTGTAGAAGGTGTGATGCGTTGGTATGCTCAGCAACTGGGCTTTGCAGATGAAGTGGATTTCTGGGGCATGGTTGGACTACTGCACGACATCGACTTCGAACAGTATCCAGAGGAACATTGCATCAAAGCGCCTGAATTGCTGCGAGAAGGAGGCGTGGGCGAAAAGATGATTCATGCTATTTGTAGTCACGCTTACGGTATGCACGTAGACGTGAAACCTGAACATCAGATGGAGAAGGTGCTTTTTGCTACTGACGAACTGACAGGCCTGATTGGTGCAGCTGCATTGATGCGTCCATCAAAAAGTGTGCAGGACATGGAGCTGAAGTCGCTGAAGAAGAAGTATAAATCAAAAGGTTTTGCCGCTGGTTGCTCGCGCGAAGTAATTGAGCAAGGAGCAGAGATGTTGGGATGGCCTCTGGATGAGGTCCTGCAAAAGACCATCGATGCAATGAGGGATTGTGAGGCCCAAGTAGCGAGTGCAATGGAGACCATTTAATGCACGAAGCACTGGCTTGCTCATTCCTAGCATTCTCATTGGGTAACTACAAATAAAAAACTGGTTGAATTATCAACCAGTTTTTGTTTGCGGAGAGAGAGGGAGGTTTGGTATGATAACTTCTGATATTGAATAAAACTAAATGAGCTAATTTTTAGATTGTTACAAAATTTTCGTTATCAAATAATCTCATCTATTATCTTTTATAATCGATTCGGCGGAACCTCTTGTTCATCTCTTTTTTTTAATCTACCTTTGCAAAAAAAATTAAATAAAGGAGATAAAATTATGATTAGAATTAATTACTCTGTGAGACCCTACATTAAATGCAGTACAGGGCAGGTCGCTATCAAAGTTAGATGGAATAACAGTAAGTCTGAGGTGTCTTTTTTTACCTCTGTTTGGGCAGAGCCAGGTAAGTGGGATCAAGACTTATCGAGGGCTAAAAAGGGGACTACTCACAATGTCCGTGAAATGAAATTTACTTCTATTGAAATTAATGAAGCTATTGCCGAATACCGTCAAGAAATTGAAAGCGTGTTTGATAAATGTGCTCTTAAAAACACAATACCAACAACAGAAGAATTAAAAACTATGGTCAATTCTGCTCTTGGTCGGATAAGTGCAAATGCTGATAGCCAAAACACGCCCACTAAAAAATTGACTTTTAAAGAAGCAGTCGATCAGTTTCTTAACGAATGTGGTAGAGAGAAGAATTGGGATGATCAAGCGAAAGAGAAGTACACACAGGCTTTTCAACACATAACCAAAGCTAACCCACATATAAAGCCTGATAAGATAACTGTTGAACACATGTTTAAGTTAAGAGAATGGTACATTAAAAATGGCTATCGAAACCGTACTATAAACAAACAGATCACGATGCTAAAAGGCTTCTTGAAATGGCTCAACACTAAGGATGGTTATATGGTTCCAACTGATGTGCTAAATTTTGAGACTAATCTAAAAGTTTTACCTAAAACAGTAACATTTCTTCATTATGATGAACTACTTCACTTTGCACACTTTCAATTTAAGAATGACAAATGCGGTAGATTATCAAAAGCTCGTGATTGTTGGTGCTTCATGGCATTTACTTCACTTCGTATCTCAGATCTAAGAAGGCTAAAGGCTGTACATATCCATAACGTTAGGATAGAAATGTTTGCCCAGAAAACAGGAGAGCATTTAATTATACCATTGACAGATGAAGCCAAAAGGATTCTCTCCTTATATATAATAGGTAAGCAAAACGATGATCTCATTTTTAACATACAATGTCCCCAGTTATTAAATTATGCAGTTAAAGATGCTGCAAGGGAAGCAGGACTTGACAGAATAATTACTGAGGTTTACTATATCGGAACAGAACGCAAAGAAAAATCAAGCAGATTTTATGACATCATATCAAACCATGATGCACGTCGTACTTTTGTCTCTTGCTCATTGGCTATGGGGATCCCTGCTGAATCTGTGATGAAGTGTACGGGACATAAATCTTACAATACGATGAAACCTTATATTGAAACCGCTACTGAGACGCAAGCTTTGGAGATGGAGAAATGGAACAAAAACCAATATCGCAGTCAAATAATAAATCTACTAAACCAAGCTGGCGAGGTACAACTAAAAAATTTCCTACAGATCATTCAGACGGAAATTGTAAGTGCATCCTAATGCACCGAAACCTCTGGATCAAAAAAAACACTATGCCGCAAGCATGGTGTTTTTTTTTGTAATCACAGGTCAAAAATTTATTGAGATCAAGAAAATTTATTGAAACATAACTGATTTTACTGAGAGCTAATTTCTCCATCTTGGGCTTTATTGAACTTTTCTCGTTTTAAAAAAAAGAATGACCTTTGTACCGTTATTTAACATAAATGAATATGTTAATCAATATTTCAAAAGAAGAGTTCTTTGAAAGACTCAAGATTTGCCTCGCTGAAGCCTTGATCACACCTGATCCAGATGAGGGTGTGAAAATTAAAAAACATTATGTTTATGGGCTTCAGGGGCTATGTGATTTATTCGGATGCAGTAAAGCTACGGCATCAAGGATAAAAAAATCTGGCGTCATTGATGCTGCTATCAGTCAAGCTGGAAAGATGATAGTAGTTGATGCTGATCTCGCTCTGGACATCATGAGAGTTCGGAGAAGAAAGAAATGGTGAAGCTCCAACTACCTTAATTTGGAGTAAAATATTAAAATTAAAACGAGATGAGTAATCTTATTAAAAAAGTAGCAGGTAATGCTACAGTAGGGGATAATTTACCCTTAATTATGACTCTTGCCATGTTGCAGGAGAAAGGTTTTAGAATAGGCCGACTAGCAGGTAACAGAACCTTTGATAGCAAAATCATCAAGGCTAAGAAAAAGTCGTTGAAAGAAACAGGGTTATTAGTACCTGCCATCATTGTAGAGGCAGAGGATGCTATTGACGAAGGTCTTGAAGTAGTGGACTTTGAAACTAATGAAACTGTGTCAGAAGATGATGCAAAAAGTTATGTAGTGTTAGTAGATGCTAATCATCGTTACAAAGCACATCTTGAGCTGTTGAAAACTGACAATAGTTACAGTGGTGAATTTTATTTTATGTTCCCTTTACAGGAAATCTCGGTAGCCAAGATGTTGAGTGAAATTAACATCGCTACAAATCCGTGGAAAACTGCTGATTTTGGTAGAGGAGCTGCAATGTTGCTTGATGAGGATCTTCCTCTTCTATCAGCTATTAATGATCTTACAGCAAAAGGCTATTCAGTTGATGCTGCATCCTTATGGTTGACTTTTGAAAAAAAAATATCAAAATCTGTCCTTGTGGATGCCATGAATGGTAAAATAGTTGACAAGCTTCGTGATACAAAAAACATTGAAAATGGTCAGAAGTTGTTGAGTGCCGCAAGGAAGTCCTTTAACGAAGATTTTTTAGCTAAGCGGTACTTAGCTGATTGGATACTTTCAAAATTAAAAGATAATGAGGAAGGCAAATCTTCTTTTATAAAAAAGATGTGTAACTTCCTAAGTAACATTGATCGTCACGAAGCTAATAAAATTGAAAAATGCAAAGGTGAACGTGGCGGTGACGCAAAAGAGACTTTAATTAACAAGGCATTAAATTCTCTTTGGGAGCAATCCAATTCATCAGTAAATAAGTAATTGACAGACTAAGCCAATTAATTTCGAGAGCGGATTCCTGCAACTTGTTTTTATACAATTATTGCTGTGAATCCGCTTCATTTTAATATTTACACCTAAGTCAATGTTAAGGACAATGCTAAGGTCTGGTCTGTAAAGTAATCCCCCTTATCCTGCCACCAGTTGGCAGTTGAATCTATTTAGGAGCCTGTTCACCTTTGTGGATGGGCAGGCTCTGTTTTTGTCCTACCCATCCGCTCCCCAAAACACCACAAATGCCAACTTGCCAAAATCATACCCAATATGCAACTTAATATAGCATATACTTTGTTCATAGCCTCAACTGTCATGTTCTGCTGAAAGTTTCCTGTTTCTTCCAAAATCACCTGTTCAAGCTTGCCAAAAATAAACGAAAGCCAAGAAAATGGGTACAGGCACCTGCTATACAAACACCCCCTCCCCATACTGTCACCACTCCATTTATATATATGGTGTAGCCTCAACGGTCTAGAACCCCCGTCAGTCCCCCGCCCAGTATTAGTATGAAAAATAGCATCTATGGAAAATAGCATTTATTATCAACTGTAGGTACTATAGTATTTATTAATCATTTAAACTAATTCAGTATGGAAAATTTAATGTTAATGCCTACCATTAGAAACGGTAGGAAGTTTGACTTCTCAGATGCTGAGATTGTCGAGCCAGTGAGGGAAGAAGTGAAAGAAACGAAGAAACAACTTCACTTCATTGAGGCTAACACGGAAGATGTAACAATGGAGCATCTTCTGAATGATTGTGTAACACCTGTTTTTGCAAAGGACAATGAGCTTACTATAAGCCATCCTTTGTTTATACAGGTTGTTGAAGAAGCAACTAAGGATTTCTTTAGGGGTGAGCAGGTGGATGAGCCAGAGATAAGATGCAGCCACATTATAAAGGGTCGCATTCCGTCTGCAATCCATAAGCCTGCAAACCAACTGTTGGAATCTGATAAAACCATCTATTACGAAAGGTGTGCTTTCTCTATTGATGTGCCAACTATATGGGAAGATGT
>CACYZY010000014.1 GCA_902779085.1 uncultured Bacteroidales bacterium
ATATAATATTGATTCTGCCAACATTGCAAAGCGTGATAGTGAGCATCAAACCGTTACTGTGACCATCCCTGCACGTGATCATAACCTATTGCAAGAGCTCGCAAGAAGGTTTGGTTGGGCTTGCGTATTTTAGTGCATGGGACATGGTACTATCTATATGTAAAAACAACAATCCCCGCCGCTGGCGGGGATTGTCTGTTAGATGGGAGATGAGATGATGCTTATTTAATCGTTACCCATTGACTTCCACCGTCAGCACTATCCACTACGGCATGAATAAACTTCACACCGCTCACACCGTCAGATATTGTTGGGAAATCGAAGCAAGAATAGTCTTTGCCTTGTTTCTTTGCTTCCACAGCATTGAGAAATTCACGATGAATATTCGCAAATGCTACGAATAGTCCCTCAGGATGTCCTGATGGGATGCGTGCAAAGGCACCGGCCTTCTCGTGTATGGCTGCTGTTCCTCGGTGTATGAGACGCATGGACTCACCCTTTGGAGTATAACGCACCACCTCGGGATCTTCCTGCATCCATTCCAGAGCGCCTTTGTCACCATATACGCGAACGACAAAACCATTGCAGTGACCTTCGGCAATCTGACTGCACCAATAGGCTCCATGGGCTCCATTGTCGTATTCCACAATTATATTGGCATTCAGCTCTAGAGGCTGATTGTATTTATCACGAGTGGCAAGAAGACGATGTATCTTAAGACCGGTGAGGTAGGAAACATAGTTTTCGATATGTGTGCCCAGATCTCCTACGCAGTTGGTAATACCCGAGATAACGGGATCAGTACGCCATACAGCCAGGCTCATGTCATTTTTGCTATCAGGATCAAGTATGTCGAGCAGCCAGCCCTGTACATATTCTGCATTCACTGCTATGACATTACCTATCTTGCCTTCTGCAATCATTTCCTTCATCACCTTACTCATGGTATAGCCTGTATAACTATATCCTACGCCAAAGAGAAGGCCTGTTGACTTGACAATAGCCTCCAACTCCTCGGCTTGTGCCACAGTGAAGCATAAAGGTTTCTCGCAGAACACGTTGATGCCCGCCTCCAAGAAACATTTAGCTATCTCATAGTGTGTGATGTTGGGCGTAACTATCACCACGAAGTCGATGCCATCAGGGCGGGCTGCCTCGGCTTTGGCCATTGTCTTGTAGTCTGGATAGACACGGTCGGGATCCAAATCATAGGTTTTGCCTGTTTCTTGGTTCAAACTTTCACGGGTACTGAAACATCCGGCAACCAAGGATGAACGGGGGTCAAACTGAAGCGCTTTGCGGTGCACGTCACCTATGAAGGCTTTGTTATGACCGCCTACCATTCCGTAACGAATTTCTTTTGCCATAATCTTATCCTCTTATATTGTTATTTATTGGATATTGCTTCGTCAAACTTAACGGCGGATGGCTTGAAGTCAACACGTCGTACAAAGGCAGCAGCTTCGGTGGCTCCATCGATACGGTCCATGCCCGAATCCTCCCATTCCACAGACAGCGGCCCATCGTAGCCATAGGCATTGAGCACACGTATTATCTCTTCGAAATTCACGTCACCATGACCTAGTGAGCGGAAATTCCAAC
Organism: uncultured Bacteroidales bacterium; assembly: GCA_902779085.1. Lineage (GTDB taxonomy): Bacteria > Bacteroidota > Bacteroidia > Bacteroidales > Bacteroidaceae > Bacteroides. Next base: position 1,603 of record CACYZY010000014.1, read on the forward strand.
CTCGGCGCAAATCACCGAAATCGATATGACTGCCCAGAATACCAGAACGTCCGTCAAGGGTGACCGCAGCATCCTTCATGTGGACATGATATACGCGATCGATAAAGTCATTGAGGAACAGATGGGGCTTCATGCCTTGCCAGATGAGGTGACTGGGGTCAAAATTCAGACCGAATTCTTTACGGTCGGCAAACTTCGCCAACAGGCGTTTGGTGGAATAGTAATCGAATGCTATCTCGCCTGGATGTACCTCAAGAGCGAATTTGACATCATATTTCTTAAAGACGTCTAAAATGGGACTCCATAGCTCTACGATTCGGTTAAAGCCTGCCTCAATCATCTCCTCAGTTGTCTGGGGGAAAGAATACATATACTTCCAGATGGGGGATCCTGTGAAACCAGTGACTACGTGGACGCCAAACTTGGCAGCGACGACGGGCACCTTCATCATGGTATCGATGGCCCACTGCCTGATTGCCTCCGGATTATTGGCTAGGGCAGATGGTGCAAAATTATTCAAACGTGGGTCTGGGTCGTCGCCCACGCACTGGCCAATGATGTGAACAGCCAGGGCCGTCATGACCAGTCCGTTCTTTTTGAGGTTTTCCTTCATCCAGTTCACGTAACTCTCATCAGAGATTGCTCGGTCAACATCGATGCCGTTGCCCCAACAAGCCACTTCTAATCCGTCGTAACCCATTTTCTTGGCAAGCGTGCATAACTCATCAAATGGTAAGTCTGCCCATTGGATGGTGCATAGTGTAACAAGGTGCTTTCCCATAATATTAGTATGTTTAAGTTTGATATGTTTATCAAATAATTATTGCCATAATAATCTAATAATGCAAATATAGCATAATTCTTTATGCTATCCTTATCTCAGCCTATTTTTTTGTTTTTTTAAGGGCTGGGGGTATGTGATGTATGGTACTATCGATATACAAAAAGAAGCCCGGTAAGCGATGAACTTATCGGGCTTTACTTTACTTATTTCCAAACAAGGCCTTATAGTCGCGCTCGATGGCGGGCTTGGTCCACTCCTCGGGCACGAGTTTCCACTGGTTCAGGGGTTGCGGGTTGACATCGGGGTGTTGCTCAATGTACTCCATGAGGTAGTAGCGGAGGTCCTTGTCGGTGGAGACAATGACGCGCTTGATGAGGTCGTCGTGGGCAATGCCGGCACCTTTGGTGAGGTGCTCCCCTCCTCCATTGCCTCGATAGGAATTGACGGCTACCTTATAGTGTTTGTCAAGGTCGAAAGGGGTACCGTCGGCCATACTCTCTATCTTCACTTTCTGTCCTGCTGGCTTGGTGGCATCGACGGTATAGATGATGCCTGCTGCTGAATCAAAGTTGAACATGGGGTGCAGGAACTTATTGAAGCCGTCGCCTGCATTCTCCTGTGACAAATCAAACAACAACACATGGTCATTTTTAGATTTCATCTGATTGATCCAGATGCCATAGGAATATTCCAACGCGCCGAGGATCTCACGTCCTGTGAGGTCCATCGTATAGAGCATGTTCTCGTACTTATAGAGGTTGAACATATCGTTGACATAGACATCGCCTGCCTTGATCTGGGCATCATACGACAAAGGTGCGGCGAAGGAGATATCGGCGCCTGTCAGTGCCAACTGCAGGGAGTGGATGAGGTCGATGAATGCCGATGGTCCGAAGTAAGCGGGACGTGTAGTGATGGTGGAGGCAAAATGTCCTATCTTCTTGGAGATGAACTGGGTGACATCGTTGTACTGCTTAGAGAACTGTTGCATGAAAGCTTGGCTCACAGGCAGGTCATCGACAGATACCAACTCGCCACTGACTTCCTTGCTCACTACCTTGCCTTTCTCTACATTGACCTTGATGGTGACATCGCTCACCTGATGGGCTGCATTGCCTGGATTGACGAGCAGCACGCTATCGCCTGCCACATTGACAATCTTGCGGCAATCTCGGCTATGGTCATGACCAAAGAGTACCACATCGAAGCCTGGGACACGTTCGGCCACCTCTGCTGCTGCATGCTCACGATAGATGCCACTGAGCCACTCGGCCTCATCGCCTGTATGGAACAAGCCTATCACCACATCGGCCTTTTCTTTCTCTTTCAGGATGGGCATATACTTGCGGGCTGTCTCTTCCATATCGTCGAAGCGCAGGCCTTCCCACAGGTTCTCGGAGAGCCACGCTGGGATGCCTGGGGTGATCATGCCTAATACAGCTATCTTGACACCTTCGCGCTTGAACACCACATAGGGCTTGAAATGGGGCTGCTCGGTGGCTGTCTCGATGATATTGGCTCCCAATATGGGGAAGTCACAATCGTTGGCCCAACGGTCGAACACAGGACGACTCACCTCTACATCGTGGTTGCCCATATTGCCTGCATCATAACCCATGTAGCTCAGCATCTCGCCTGCCAGATGGCGAGACTGCTGGTCGATATAGTTGTAGTAATAGGCAGAGGGCTGTCCTTGCAGGATATCGCCGTTGTCGAACAGCAACACGTTGTCGCCATACTGCTGACGAAGGCCTTCTACATAGGTATGCACTCGTGCCAGGCTACCCTTTACATCCTTGCGGTTGATAAAGTCGTAGGGGTAGAAACTACCATGCACATCACTGGTTTCAATTACTCTCAGTTCCACCGTCTTCGTCTCCCCCGAGGTCATGCAGGATGTCATCATCAGCAGACTCATCCAAAACAAGAGTTGCTTCTTCATATTTCACTTTTTTGGTTTCAAAATAATAGATGATCAGGCCTGTGGCTATTATCATCAGGATGGTACAAGGCAAAGAGGCCTCGAAGCCGAAGTCACCTCCGTTCATCAGTGTATTGTCGGAGATGTGCAGCTTCAGCAAAGTGTTCTTGTCGCCTGTGCCACTCACGTCATAGCCCAAGACGGGTCCTTGGATGTAGTTCCAGAACAGATGCAAGCTGATGGGGAACCACAGGTTGCGGGTATAGATATAGGCCACGCCGAGCAGGATGCCTGCCAACGTGAGGTTGAACAACGAGAAGTTGGTCATGCCTGGATTGCCCAAGTGTAGGCAGGCAAAGATGAAGGCTGAGATGAAGAGTGCCAGGAACTTGTTCATGCCTGTATCGAGCATGTGGCCGAGTACGAAACCTCGCATCATAGACTCCTCCATTACGGCTACCGTTATGTAGAACAGGAACTGTATTATCAGGTAAGAGGGGTCGAAATGCACACCATCGATGCGGATCCACCCAGCAATGAGGGATACGATATAGCCAATGGCATAGATAGCTGCTGCCATACCAAAGCCACAGAGCAGGTCCTTGCCCCTGCCTCGCAGGCCGAAGCCCATATTGGTGACAAACGGTACCTCATCCCAATAGTGGATGATGAGCCAGGCAGCCAACAGAACAGACGCCACTTGGATGGCTTCGATGACCAGTATGGCCCAACGCTCGGGGTTGTTCACATCGACCCATCCCGAGAAGGCGAACGGCAACATCAAAACCACCAAAAAAAAACAAGTTGCCATCGCGAAGACGATGAGCTTGGCCAACAATATAAGATATTTCTTCATATTTATTTTAGGTTTATTTTGGTTACAAAGATAATAAATCTTTAACTTTGCACCACTAAACATAAAACAAAAGTGATATGGCATCATTTTTTATTGCCTTAGTGGCTTTACTCATCGGTTATTTGGTGTATGGAAAGTTTGTGGAACGACTGTTCGGTCCTGATGACCACCGTAGTACACCAGCCTACTCGCAAGCTGACGGTGTGGACTATATCCCTCTGCCTGCCTGGAAAGTTTTCATGATACAGTTTCTGAACATTGCAGGAACGGGCCCTATCTTCGGTGCCATCATGGGTGCCCAGTTTGGTCCTTCGTCTTATCTGTGGATTGTGTTTGGCTGTATCTTCGCTGGTGCCGTACACGACTACCTCTGTGGTATGCTTTCAGTGCGTCACAACGGTGTGGGTGTGCCAGAACTGGTGGGTACTTACATGGGACCTGTTGCCAGGAAGATCATGCTGGTGTTCTCGGTGTTCCTGTTGCTGATGGTGGGTACGGTGTTTGTGTACAGTCCAGCTATCATCCTGGGTGACAAGATGGGTGGCGACACGCAGATGGTGATGACCTGGTGTCTCATCATTTTCTTCTATTACATCATCGCCACGATGTTGCCTATCGACAAGATCATTGGCCGCATCTATCCTTTGTTTGCTTTCTCGCTGATGTTTATGGCGGTGGCCCTGTGCTTCGTGCTGATCAAGGATATGCCCAACATCCCTGAGGTGTGGGACGGCCTGGATAATATGAAGCCTTCGGCTGGTCCAATATTCCCGTGCTTGTTCATCACCATTGCCTGTGGTGCGCTGAGTGGTTTCCATGCTACACAGAGTCCGTTGATGGCTCGTTGTATGCAGCAAGAGAAGCAAGGACGCCCCATTTTCTACGGAGCAATGATTGCCGAAGGTGTGGTGGCACTTATCTGGGCTGCTGTTTCGTCTTATTTCTTCTACGGTGGTGCTGCAGAAGCTTTGGGCGCTTCGCTCAAGTCGAGTGCCCCTCAGGTGGTGACACTGGTATCTGAAGGATGGTTGGGTACTTTGGGTGGTGTGTTGGCGCTGCTAGGTGTGGTTGCTGCTCCTATCACCAGTGGTGATACGGCTTTCCGCAGTGCACGACTGATCATCTCGGAGTTTGTTCACCTGAACCAACGAAAGATTGTCAACCGTTTTATCATCTGCATCCCATTGTTCCTGATTGCCCTCGGACTGTTGTGGTTCAACATTGCCGACGAGAATGGTTTCAATGTCATCTGGAACTACTTCGGATGGGCAAACCAGTCACTGGCTACCATCGTGCTATGGACGGAAACAGTATATTTAGTAAAACAGCATAAATTTTTCTATATCACACTGATACCGGCTATGTTCATGACGGTTGTAACAGTGTCTTTCCTCATTCTGTCACCTATCGCTTTCGGCTTAGACAAGAACATCGCCTATATCTGTGGTGCTGTGGCTGTGGTGGTTGCTACAGGCTGGTTCTGCCACTGGTATCGCAAAAATAGCTGACAGTGTGGCATAATTCGGCTTTGGCAAGCTATTTGCTGACTGACAAGTGACTTTATTACAACGCTAACAAAAACAGGAGGATGGAAATATGAAACGGAGATTTAACCTAAAACAGAATAAAAAGCAAAAAATCGATATGAACTCAGAAGAAAAGAATGTGGAAGAGATGAAGAATGTGGAGGAGGAAACTGTTGAGAAGAACGTTGAACAACCTGCTACTGAGGAAGAACAGCCTGTAGAGGGTGAAGCTCAGAATGAGGCTGAAGAACCTGAAAAAGAGCTGACTGCTGAAGAGAAACTGCAAGCTGAAGTGGAGAAACTGCAGGCAGAACAAGAGGAGATGAAGGATAAATACCTGCGTCTCTCTGCAGAGTTTGACAACTACCGCAAGCGCACGATGAAGGAGAAGGCTGAACTGATTCTCAATGGTGGTGAGAAGGCTTTCAAGGCCATTCTACCTGTGATTGATGATATGGAGAGGGCGTTGGCCACCATGCAGAAAGCTACTGATGTAGAGGCTGTGAAAGAGGGTGTTGACCTGATCTATAACAAGTTCATTCAGATTCTCGGACAGAATGGCGTACAGGCCATCGATACCAAGGAGAAGGAACTGGATACCGATTACCACGATGCCATCGCCATTATCGATGCTCCAACAGAAGAATTGAAAGGCAAGATATTGGACTGTGTAGAAACAGGCTATACCTTGAACGATAAGGTTATACGCCACGCAAAAGTTGTGGTGGGCAAATAAAAACAGACTAAACAGATGGAAGAAAAAAGTTACTACGAGATATTAGGTGTTGAGAAGACCGCGTCGGCTGACGAGATCAAGAAAGCCTATAAGAAGAAGGCCATACAGTATCACCCTGACCGTAATCCTGGCAACAAAGAGGCTGAGGAGAAGTTCAAGGAGGCTGCAGAGGCCTATAGCGTGCTTTCTGATCCTGACAAGCGCCAGCGTTACGACCAGTTTGGCAAAGCTGGTGTGAGTGGTGCAGCAGGCAACGGTGGTCCGTTCGGAGGTGGCTTCGGAGGCGGCATGTCTATGGATGATATCTTCAGCATGTTTGGTGATATCTTCGGTGGTCGTGGTGGTTTCGGAGGCTTCAGTGGCTTCGGAGGAAGTAGCAGTGGCGGTGGCCAGCAGCGCAAGTTCCGTGGCTCCGACCTTCGTGTGCGTGTCAAGCTCAACCTGAAGGAGATTTCTACGGGTGTTGAGAAGAAGTTCAAATTGAAGAAATATGTGGCTTGTCCGCATTGTCACGGCAGTGGTGCCGAGGGCAATGGTGGCACAGAGACCTGTCCTACTTGTAAGGGTCGTGGTACGGTAATTCGTACCCAGCAGACCATCTTGGGTACAATGCAGACACAGACCACCTGCCCTACTTGCGGTGGCGAAGGTCATGTAATCAAGAACAAGTGTACCCACTGTGGTGGCGACGGCATCGTGATGGGCGAAGAGACCGTAACCGTAAAGATTCCAGCAGGTGTAGCAGAGGGCATGCAGCTCTCAATGAGTGGCAAGGGTAATGCCGGCAAGCATAACGGTATTCCTGGCGATTTGCTCATCGTGGTGGAGGAAGAGAAGGACAAGGAATTGATTCGTGATGAGAACGATTTGGTATATAACCTGCTGCTGAGCGTTCCTACGGCTACCTTAGGTGGCACCGTAGAGATTCCTACGGTGGACAACAAGGTGAAGGTAAAGATTGAACCTGGCACACAACCTGGCAAGGTGTTGCGCCTGCGTGGCAAGGGCTTGCCTGATGTCAACGGTTATGGTACAGGTGATTTGCTGGTCAATGTCAGTGTCTACATCCCTGAGACTTTGAGTCGTGACGAGAAGAAGGTGATGGAGCAGATGCAGGACAGTGACAACTTCCGTCCTTCGAGTTCAGTGAAGGAAAGGATCTTCAAAAAGTTCAAGAGTATGTTTGACTAAAAAATAAGGCGGAATAATTTCCGCCTTTATTTATTATCATATCTCGATATTTCGTCACCTCTTAGCCAAATTAATGCAAGCATTGTGGCGCTCGCTGCTCCATTATAAATCTCCGTACCAGAATACGGTAGCGCGATAATCAACGGAGCCATCGTGCCAACTCATCATCTCGATATCGAATTTCAGTCGTTGGCTGAATGGTATTACGTCAAGGTTCCTAGTCCTAAAGAATGCATTCATGCCATGGGATGATTCCTCATCGGCACGAGGTGCACCACCAAAAGGTGTCTGGAAAACCACCACAGGAGCCCAAGAACAATTGTAATAGTCTTCGGTGCCTGTGCCAAAGAAAGAAGGGAATGATGCATCATCATCCACCCAAATCTTTTCATCACCTTCCCCATACCAGTCTGGGCAGTGATTGTCCAATGCAAGCAAGTCGCCGCAATAAACCCCACGTCCATTCAAAGTAGCGAAGTTCCAGTCAATCATATCTGGGGATGACACATCACTATAGGTAGGGATATTGTCTTCCTGCTTGGTCTGAGCATGGAAGTACAGGGTGTTTGCATCACGCTTATAATCGTTCGTATATGCTTCCAATTTAGCCTTGAATGGAAGGTGCTTCGGGTTGACCAATCTGATTTCAGCCGTATGCTGATAAGGCATCACCCATCGACTCTCCATGTTCCCCTTTCCATCCGAATTGAAATACCAACATTCCGTAACAGGTCCGTCAGTACCGCCACTGAAGAAGTTGGCGAGAGAGCAATCGGCGCTAACTTTACCATCGAACAGCAGTTGGATGTTCACCTCATTCATCACGTTAGCATAGCTATCTTCAGACATAGCATCGAGCGAGAGAATGATGGAGTTGATAGCCTGATTGTTGCCTTCCAGCAACATGCTTCCCTCGTTCTCCATCTCCAATGCATGATGCTCACCAGCCTTGGATGTAACAGGATGGAGTAACTTCTCGTTGACTTGATTTAGTAAATCCTGATGCTGCTTCAAATCCTCTAAAGTAAATGTTTGCACCTGGGTATCTGCAGGATAGATACGATAGCCTATATGGTAGTATCGGGGCTTCAAGACTTTCATATCGGGCTCCTCGAAGGTAATCTTGCACTGTGAGGCATAGGGAATAGGCAGGAAGAATGTGGTTCCTCCCGTCTCTTCCATATTCTCTTTATAATGAGTGTGACGCAATGCTAACGCTTGACCAACGGAGACTGGGAAGCGACTCATATCGAAAGCTGGCACCTCTACCTCAGGCTCCTGTTGTCCGTCTAAATAGATTCTGATTGTTCCACGCTTATCGTTGGTAGTCATCCAGAAGCGTGTCACCACACCTGGACCATCTTTATCGAAGAGCACTTTTTCAACTCGTCCGTTGATGGTGTCTAAACGCTCATAGCCAAAACCATCGCCATTGGCAAACCAATTAAGACTATCAGGACTGACAGAACGTCTATCATAACTGCTCACCTGGGCAGCCTTGTAAGATATGGCTGGATATTGGGCTACGGTATTGTAGGAGACCATCTCATGCAATAAGCCCTCCAATGTGATGGGTTGACTGTTGTCAATGTTTGTTTGGCACGATAGCATCATCATGCACAAACCGATAAAAATAACGGTTTTTTTCATAATATGTGAAGGTTGATTATTGATTGGCAGGATTGATGCCAGCACGTTCACGCTCTGCCATATTCTGTCTTAACAGTTGCTGTTCTTCTATCAGCTTCATGTTTTCCTGCGCCTTGGTGATGAACTCCTGCACCAGAGGATGCTGCTTGAAAATGTCTGGAGCACCTCGCAGGATATCTTCCACCTGATCGGTCATCATAGGATAAGGCATCGAACTGCACATCATCATGAACACACTTGGACCCAACACATTGTTGTAGTTGTCCTTGATGAATGACAATATATATTCGTTCATCTTGCGGTTCAGCTCCTCACTCTCCTTCATCATCTGTGCATGCACCTCGTCAATATTGGCACCATTCAGCACCATCTGTGCCTCACGGCGATCGAGGTTGTTCAACTGATCTTCTAAATTGTTTCTTTGGTCGAAGAAGTGGTAGAGTGCATTGTTCAAAGGAGTACCCCAAGCTCGCATATCACCTGTATTGATAGAAACCTGAATGATACCGTTTTCCAAGATGATAGGCATAATGCTTTCGTCTTCCATGTAAATGGATACCATCATAGTAGAGTCGGAAACTCCTTCCATAGAGAACAAACCATGCTCGACCGAGGCAGAATCCACGGGCATCCATCCGTTCTCCGACAATGTCTTGAGATACAGTTTCTTTCCGTCTAGGCTATTGATATCTGACTTTCCTGCAATCTGATAGGCACTGCTACATGCAGCCAGCACTGATGCCAGAATCGTCACAAAACAAATACGACTTAACGTCTTTTGAATCATACCAATCATGTTTATGTTGATGTCGGCAGCAAATATATTGTTTTATTCAATTAATTGAGTTATCTTTGCCCAAATTTTAAACATCTTTAGAAAATGAAAGTCAAAGTCTTAATTATTGTAGCATTTGCGACACTATTTTCATTAGCGACAAAAGCAGATGAAGGCATGTGGCTGTTGCAACTCATGCAACAGCAGAACAGCATCGACATGATGAAGAAACAAGGTCTGAAACTGGATGCCTCTGCAATCTATAACCCCAATGGCGTATCACTGAAAGATGCAGTGGGTATCTTCGGTGGTGGCTGCACTGGTGAAATCATCTCTCCCAACGGTTTGGTGCTTACCAATCATCACTGTGGCTATGGTGCTATCCAGGCACACAGCTCTGTGGAACACGACTACCTGACGGATGGTTTCTGGGCAGCAACATTAGCTGACGAGTTGCCTAACGAGCGTCTGTCTTTCCGCTTCGTACACCGCATTGTGGATATTACCGACCTGGTGAACGAGCAAATCAAGAGCGGTGTGGTAACTGAAATCAATTCTCTCACTCGCCCCTACCTCAATAAACTGGCACAAGACGAGTTGGCTAAGAGCGACCTGAACGGCAAGCCTGGTATCGTTGCTCAGGCTTATCCTTTCTATGCAGGCAACAAGTTCTACCTCATTTATTATAAGGTTTATACCGATGTCCGTATGGTAGCTGCTCCTCCATCAAGCATTGGTAAGTTTGGTGGTGAGACCGACAACTGGATGTGGCCTCGTCATACTTGCGACTTCTCTGTGTTCCGCATCTATGCCGACAAGAACGGTGAGCCTGCAGATTATTCTCCTGAGAATGTGCCTCTGAGCACTCCTAAGTACCTCAATATCTCTATCAAAGGTCTGAACGAAGGCGACTATGCCATGATCTTGGGTTTCCCAGGCAGCACCAGTCGTTACCTCACTGAATCAGAGGTTACCGAGCGTATGTACACCACCAACCAGTCACGCATTGACATGCGTACGGTACGTTTGGATGTATTGCGTGAGGCGATGGCCAAGAGCGATAAGACTCGTATCCAGTATGCCAGCAAGTTTGCAGGTAGCAGTAACTACTGGAAGAACTCTATAGGTATGAACCAGGCTATTGCTGATAACAAGGTGTTGGAAGCCAAAGCTGAGGTGGAAAAGCAATTCAAAGCTTTCGCACAGGGCAAGCCTGAGTATGAAGGTGTGGTTGACAAAATCAATGATATCGTAGAAAAGTCTATCCCAGTGGAACGTCAGATTGACTACCTGAGTGAGTTCTACAGTGCCATTGAATTCAGGACTCCAGAAGAGCCTATGAAGAAGATGAAGGAAGCTATCAATAACAAGGATAATGCAGCTATCGAGGAAGCCAAGGAAATGATTCGGGCGCAATATGCTCGTATCCACAACAAAGACTATGACCACGAAGTTGACCGTCAGGTAGCAAAGGCTATGATTCCTGCATTAGAGAAAGCGCTTAGCAGCAGCGAACTGCCTAACTTCTACCAGACTATCCAACGTGATTTCAAGGGCAACATTGATGCGTTTGTTGACAATATCTACAACAACTCTATCTTAGCCAACGAAGCTAATCTGGAGAAATTCCTCAAGAAACCGAATGTTAAGGCTATCGACAGGGACCCATCGCTGGATTTTGTAAGTTCTACAATGAATTGCCTCTCACAAGCAATGGATGTATATAGTGAAATGGAGGATCTGTCTTTGCTGCACAAAGCATTTATCCGTGGTCTTGGCGAGATGAAACAGCCTACCCCATCTTATCCTGATGCTAACTTCACCATGCGTCTTACCTATGGTAATGTGAAGTCATACGATCCTAAGGATGGTGTGCACTACAAGTATTATACTACTGGCGACGGTGTGCTGCAGAAAGAGAATCCTGACGATTCTGAGTTTGTGGTTCCTGCTAAGTTGAAGGAGCTCCTACAGAAACGTGACTTCGGCCGTTATGCCATGAAGGATGGTTCATTACCAGCTTGCTTCCTGACTACCAACGATATTACTGGTGGTAACTCAGGTAGCCCAGTGATGAATGACAACGGTGAGTTGATTGGTATTGCTTTTGACGGCAACTGGGAATCACTGAGTGGTGATATCAACTTCGACGATAACCTGCAGCGTTGCATCGCAGTGGATATCCGCTATGTGCTGTTCGTGATTGACAAGCTGGGTGGTGCTCAGAGACTGATTAACGAAATGACAATCAATGAGAATTGAATTATTGTTGTGACATAAGAACTAGTCCTTGTTGCGACAAAACATCATAAAGAAATAAGCTCGGCAAAATGCCGAGCTTATTCTTTAGTTTATAACGTTCCTTTTGAAGAGGGAAGCTCATAGTGATAGATATCTCGTTTTATCGCCATTTTAATTGCTCGGGCCAGCGCTTTGAAGATGCCCTCGATCTTGTGGTGCTCGTTTTGTCCTTCAGCCTTTATGTTCAAGTTCATCTTGGCAGCATCACTCAATGACTTGAAGAAATGCAGGAACATCTCGGTAGGCATCTCGCCAATCTTTTCACGCTTGAACTCAGCATCCCATACCAACCAAGGACGCCCTCCGAAATCGAGGCATACTTGGCACAGGCAATCATCCATCGGCAAGCAATAACCATAGCGTTCAATACCTCGCTTGCTGCCCAAGGCTTTATACAAACATTCTCCCAAAGCCAATGCTGTATCTTCAATGGTATGGTGCTCATCCACATAAAGGTCACCCTTAACTTGGACAATCAAGTCGATGCCTCCATGTTTGCCAATCTGCTCAAGCATGTGGTCGAAGAAACCCAGACCAGTATTGATATCACAATCTCCACGGCCGTCCAAATTAACTGCCACATAGATATCAGTCTCTTTGGTTGTTCTACGTACTTCAGCCTTTCGTTCACCAGCAAAAAGGAACTCGGCAATACGGTCCCAATCATCAGTTACAAGGGCGCAAACATCCTTCAGCTCGGGCTTTGTTTCCAAACTAGACATGTCTGGTTGCAGCAGAATGGCATTGCATCCTAAATTCTTGGCTAATTCCACATCAGTTGGTCTGTCGCCAATAACGAAACTATTGGGGATGTCGTATTCAGGATTATCAATATATTGTTGCAGCATACCTGTGCGAGGCTTGCGATTAGGCGAATTGTCTTCTGGCATAGAAGGGTCGATACAAACCTCGTCGAAAGAAATGCCCTCTCCTTCCAAAGTTTTCATTACCAGATTATGTACGGGCCAAAAAGTATCAGCCGGGAAAGACGATGTGCCCAATCCGTCTTGGTTGGTCACCATTACAAAGCGAAAGTCTAGTTTACTACGGATAAAACCCAGGTTCTTCATCACCTTGGGTACAAACTGCAACTTCTCGAACGAATCAAGCTGATAGTCCACTGGTGGTTCAACTACCAATGTACCATCACGATCGATAAACAATACACGTTGTTTTGATTGGGAATTGTATTCCTGCTTCATCTTTTCCATCTTTTTAATGCTTCGATTAAGGTATTATTCTCTTCAGGTGTTCCTACCGTAATGCGCAAGCAGTTGCCACACAAGGTAACAGAGTTGCGGTTTCTGACGATGATGCCCTCGCCCACCAAATATTTATAAATGGCATTGGCATCAGATACTCTTGCCAAGAAGAAGTTAGCATCTGATGGGAATACTTTATCAGTCATTGAAAGTTCTGCAAAAAGCTGCATCAGTCTGGTTCGTTCTTCCTTGAGAATTTTCACCCATTCCTTAGTCTGTTGGGCATTGCGTAATGCCTCAAGAGCTTGTCGCTGTGTCAACAAATTCACATTATAAGGATATTTCACCTTATTGAACAAACCTATAATCTGAGGGGAAGCAAAAGCCAAACCACAACGGATAGCAGCACACCCCCATGCTTTAGAGAAGGTTTGCAATACAATCAGGTTAGGATATTTGTCTAACAACTGGGTAAATGAAGGTTGCTCAGAGAAATCAAAATAAGCTTCATCTACCACCACAATACCTCTGAATTGCTGCAACAGTTGCTCGACTTCAGCATGACTCATGTCATTGCCTGTAGGGTTATTGGGGCTGCAGATAAACATCAGTTTGGTATGATTATCTGCTACTTGCAGCATATCTGAAGCATGGAACTGGAAGTCGTTATCAAGTTGCACCTTGCGGTATTCGATATTGTTCACATCAGCACATACTTTATACATGCCATAGCTGGGGTCGATAGCCACAGCATTATCTACACCAGGATTGCAGAAGATACGATATACCAAGTCGATGGCCTCATCGCTGCCATTGCCACAGAAGATGCGATCTTCGCTCACGCCCTTCACCTTAGCAATTTCTTGCTTAAGTTGTTTCTGCAAAGGATCGGGGTATCTATTGATAGGTCCATTATATGGATTCTCGTTAGCATCGAGGAATACGCTGGCATCCACCCCACTGTATTCGTCACGTGCACAAGAATAAGGAGCCAATTCCCAGATATTCTTTCTAACAAGTTGTTCAAGATTAAATGGTTGTGTAGCAAGTTGCTCCATCTGATACACTGAACTCTGCAACCTTACTGTTACTGCATTCTTGTGTGCATCCAACTGCTCGTTAGCAGCCATCACCTCGATAGCTTTACCTATGCGGCCAATACCTTGAGCCGTGAGTTCCTGATAAGTAATCTTGCGACAAAAACTATCGAGATTCACGCCATTATATGCTTTCGCATAGCCGTTGGTTGGCAAAGTATGGTTAGTGCCAGAAGCATAATCGCCAGCACTCTCGCAAGCATATTTTCCTAAGAATACTGAGCCTGCATTTACCACACGTTTGGCCAATGCAACATAATCCTTTGTTTGAATAATCAAGTGCTCAGGAGCATATTCATTCACCATCTCTATGGCTTCATCCATATCCTTTACCAGTATCAGGCGACTGTATTTTAATGACTTGCTGGCAATCTCCTTACGAGGTAATACATCCAGTTGGCGCTCTACTTCTTTCATCACAGCTTGCTGCAACGATTCAGAGGTAGTCACTAACATCGCCTGACTATCAACCCCATGTTCTGCCTGACTCAACAAATCTGCTGCTACAAACACAGGATTAGCTATCTCATCTGCCAACACCATCACCTCTGAAGGACCTGCTGGCATATCAATAGCCACATCTCCCATACTCACAATCTGCTTGGCAGCAGTAACATACTGATTGCCTGGTCCAAAGATTTTATATACCCGAGGCACAGAGTGTGTTCCGTAAGCCATAGCGCCAATCGCTTGTACACCACCAATCTTATATATATGACTTACACCTGCAGTCTTTGCCGCAAACAGCACAGCAGGATGTACCTTACCATCACGTGCAGGAGGGGTACACAATACTATTTCGCCACAACCCGCAATATTAGCAGGTATGGCCAACATCAGTACGGTTGAGAAAAGGGGTGCTGTACCACCTGGGATATACAATCCCACTCGTTCAATCGGAACTGATTTTTGCCAGCAAGTAACACCTGGTTGGGTTTCCACCTGCACTCCCTCAAAACGCTGGGCTTCATGAAATCGGGCTATGTTGTTTTTGGCAAGTACGATAGCATTTTTCAGTTCGTCACTTATCAACGACTCGGCTTCCTGTATCTCTTCCTCTGTCACCACAAGACTCCTCAACCTAACATGGTCGAAGGTCTCTTCAAAACTAAGTACGGCCTCATCGCCATTATACTTCACTTGGTCGAGAATACTCTTCACCACCTCGTTCAAGCTTTCCGTATTCATCACAGGACGCTTGAGCAACTCACTCCACTTTGACTTATCTGGATAATTAATTAAAATCATATACTCTCTGATTTAAACAATCATTTTCTCAATAGGAATAACAAGAATGCCCTGAGCACCCAAGTCTTTCAGTTTCCCGATAATCTCCCAGAATCGTTTCTGGTCAAGTACCGTATGTACCGAGCACCACCCTTCTTCTGCCAACGGCATCACTGTAGGGCTCTTAATACCAGGTAATACAGCAATAATCTCATCCAACTTATCCTTGGGAGCATTCATCAGCACATATTTCTTATCTTCTGCCGCTCTCACTGCATCAATGCGGAACAATAGTTCTTCAAGGACTTCACGCTTGTCGGCACTGATATTACGATTACCAATCAGCAGTGCTTCACTCTGCATCACC
Source organism: uncultured Bacteroidales bacterium (assembly GCA_902779085.1). Lineage (GTDB taxonomy): Bacteria > Bacteroidota > Bacteroidia > Bacteroidales > Bacteroidaceae > Bacteroides. The sequence goes on from CACYZY010000014.1 coordinate 17,236, forward strand.
ACCTCTACTTCTTTCAGGTGGTTGCTCACCAAGGTAGAACCAGAACTAACGATATCGAAAATTGCATCAGCCAAACCTATACCCGGGCTTATTTCTACAGAGCCGGTAATCACATGAATATCGGCCTTCACGCCTTTTTCTGCCAAAAACTTTTTTAAAATGACAGGATAGCTGGTGGCAATCTTCTTTCCCTCAAACCACTGGACACCCTGGTAGTCAACGTTCTTTGGAACAGCTAATGACAAACGGCACTTACTGAAGCCCAGACGTTTTACTATTTCAGCATCCTCGTCACGTTCCATAAACTCGTTCTCACCCACGATGCCAATGTCAGCCACACCACTTGCCACCGTCTGAGGTATATCATCGTCACGCAGGAAGAGCACCTCCAGAGGGAAGTTGCTCGCCTGCACCAGCAATGTTCTCTTCATTAAATTCAACTTGATGTCTGATTCAGCCAGGAACGACATCGTCTCGTCATACAGACGACCTTTAGATTGTACTGCTATTCTTAACATGCTACTTGATAATTAAAAAAGGCTCACCGTTTTCAATATTCGGTAAGCCTTCATATTTATGTTTCCAGAAATCCACATACATACCATTCTGCCCACCGAATTTACTCGCTAGGATGATGATGGTGATGATGTGAACCTGTGTAATTCATACAATTCGTTTTTTAATACGTTGCAAATTTACACGATTTAAAACAAACTGCCAAACATTTTCTTCTTTTTATTATGTTTTCTAACCAAATCTGTCTATATTCGCAGGAAATAATTAACATTCGATCATGAAAAAACATATTCTTTTTTTGTTATTAGTTTGTTTGCTGTTGGGCAACACAGCCTTTTCACAAGTAAACGAACTGCCTCGTTCTACACCGGAACAGGAAGGTGTTCCATCAGCTACAGTTTCTGCCCTACTCGACTCGTTGTTCTCAATACCTCAAACCGACATCCACAGTGTGATGATGTTACGCCACGGAAAAGTAATAGCAGAGGTTTATCCAGAGCCTTTCAAGGCAGAATACCAACACACGTTGTATTCTTGCTCGAAGACCTTTGTCAGCACAGCAGTGGGACTGGCTATCGATGCCAATCTGTTGCGTGTTACCGATCGTGTGGCCACCTTCTTCCCAGAATCATTGCCAGCTAAAGTATCACCAGAATTGGCTTCAATGACTATACACGATCTGCTCATCATGGCCTCAGGTATTGATCCCGATGGCAACCTGCGAGCAGATAACACCTATTGGATAAAGCCCCTACTTGCCAAAACAGTCAAGACTCCAGGCAAGATATTCAAATATGACTCGCTCTGCACCTACCTGCTCAGTGCTATAGTACAACGAGTAACAGGAAAGACCGTTTTGGCCTACTTGCAAGAAAAGATTTTTTCAGACCTACATATAAATAAGGTGTCATGGGAAGAGAGTCCAGAAGGCGTCACTACAGGTGGATGGGGTTTATACATGCAACCCGAGAGTTTGGCAAAGATGGGACAACTCTTACTGCAAAAAGGCCAGTGGAATGGTAAGCAACTGATTTCTGAAGGATGGGTAAATCAGATGATGCGTACCCACATTGATACAGGTGATGGCAGAGGTTATGGTTATCAGATGTGGGAAGCCTCCAAGGATGGAGCTTATCGTGCAGACGGGCGTTTCGGGCAATATATAGTCGTGATGCCTAAACAGGATATGGTAGTGGTCATCACACAATGCAGCAACTCTCCCAACCCATGGGTTGTATCACGAGTACTGGCTCCTGCTGTGCAATCTGGCAGCATTGATCTCGGTAAAGACTATGCATCATTACAAAAGAAGCTACAAGCCTATAGTTATCCCTCTGTATCAGGTAAGGCAAAGAGCAATCTGGCTAATCGACTAACAGGAAAGACTTTCAAATTGGAGGACAACCAATTTGGATGGAAAGACATCAGTTTCAAGCAAGGCGACAAGCAAATGACAATTGTCATTACTGATCAGCAAGGTAAACGTGCAGAGCTTTCTGCTGGTTATAAGTTTTGGAATACCGTATGGACTGAATCCAGGCCTCCTTACTCGATGAATGCCCAACAGAAGTTCAAGGGTATTGAAGGTGACTTTGCCGTTGCTGCCTGCTATGGATGGGCATCCAATAACACTTTACACCTCAACTTGCAATATGTCAATTGGATCAGTGCGTTGGACCTCACCATCACCTTCAAGGACAACAACATTCAAGTAACAGTCCACAAGAACTATGAGCCAGATGTGCCCCAGTTCAGTGGTACAATACAATAGTTAGTCAAAGTAAATATACAAAAATAGCTGGCACAGTTTCTAACTTGTGCCAGCTATCTGTTTATATGATGAAATTAGTCAATACTAATCAACTCATATTTCTGAGAGCCTAAACCAATTTGAGCAGCATAGTCAACGGTATGAGTACCATGCTGACGATTTATACGATCCTGCAAAGGTTTGGCATCATCACCAGCACTGCTTTCATGATTGAACACCAAATCAAGGCAAGCCTGATCAAGTGCAACAGGATCCGTAGATGCCAAGATACCCATATCTCTCACTCTTGGAGCAGCAGGATGACCATCACAATCACAATCTACAGACATATTGTTCATAACATTAATGTAGATGATATCTTTGCCATCCTTTTTGAAATAATTGTGAACTGCTTGAGCAGCAGCAGCCATTGCTTCAAGGAACTCATCCTGAGTTCCACCACCCCAACTAGTTGTACTATGACCTCCAGAATGAATATAGACCTTACCTTTTGGCGATGCCACACCAATACTTTGATTCTTCAGTACTCCTCCGAATCCACCCATAGCATGCCCTTTGAAGTGCGCCAAATTAATCATGAAATCGTAGTTAGCCAAATGCTTGCCAACAATGTCACTCTTGATGGTCTTAGTATCAGCAACAGGAATCTGCATATCACCATCAGCATCCATGATATCTACTTTTGCAATTTTATCAAAACCACGTTCGGCAATGGCCTGCAGATGCTTCTCTGTAGAACTTCGATTACCGCCATAAGCTGTATTACACTCCACTAGCGTACCATTCACCGTTTGTACAAGGTTCTTAATAAGTTCTGGACGCAAATGATTAGACTGACTAGATTCTCCAGTGCTGATCTTCACTGCAACACGGCCGTTGGCTTTAACACCCAAAGCCTCATAAATCTTTACCAGTGATTCTGCAGAAATCTCCTTGGTCATATAGACCTTTGATTGGGCAAAACTCATGCTTGCCAGCATAGCACCCACTAATAAAAAAGCAATTCTCTTCATATAGTTTTATTGTTATAGAGTATCATCTACTTTACAATCCACGCCTTAAACTCAGCAGCACGGTTCTTGCTGACATATATACGTTCAGGTACTTCTACCCCTACATTCACCAACAAACGGCTATCAAACCAGATTGTGATGTTGGTAATAGCTGATTTAGCCACGATAAACTGTTTGTTAGCTCGTGTAAACTCTATAGGGTTCAGTTGCGACATCAGTTGGTCAAGGGTAGTAGTGCAAGGGTAATGCTGACCATTCTTCATATAGACCTCAGTATTTTTATTGGTACTATAGAAGCAAGCCACGTCTTTCACCTCAATAGGCAATAACTTATCACGATTAGGTATTAGCAACCTTGACTTATAATTCTTATCCACTGCAAGTTGCTTCAGAAACTGCAAATATTGGTCAGTATCTTGCTGGTTCAGTTTGCTAAACTTCAACAACGCTTGTCTCAAGTCCTGCTCTTTAATTGGTTTAAGCAGATAGTCTATACTATTCACCTTGAAAGCATCGATGGCATACTGGTCGTATGCCGTAGTAAATATAATAGGTATATCCACCTCCATCTGTTGGAAGATAGCAAACGACGAACCATCGCTCAAATGTATGTCCATAAATATCAAATCCGGACGTTCGTTGCCTTGCAACCAACGTACCGTCTGTTGCACACTCTCAGTGTTACCCATTACCTTAATAGTAGGGTCTATCTCGTTCAGCATCTCCGCTAGGTTCTCAGCTGCAGCTGTTTCGTCTTCTACAATTAGTACTTTCACTTTTTATAGGTATAATGAAAAATGGATAATAGTTTCTACTCACTTCTACTCCCCAATGGCAACTTCACAACATACTTATCACCCTGTTTTTCTGCCTGGATATGTCTGCCCATCATCATCTCAAAGCGAACATCCAGGTTCTTAAGGCCTGTGCCATTAGTAACAGGAGGGGTAAGTTTTGGATAAACAGGATTGCTAACCAATAGTACATCATGCTTATCCAAGCTGATATTAATATTCATAATATGCTCACTGTCAATCATGTTGTGCGTCGTGGCATTCTCCAATAAAGGCAATAGTGACAATACGGGCAACTGTATGTCACGCTTCTCTTCTGGCACATCTACTTGAATGTTCATTTTGGCACCATAACGTACCTGCATCACATGACTGAAAGCATCGACAAACTTCAACTCGTCGTCCAATGTCACCAAGCTACGGCCCTCGCTTTGCAAGATGTAGCGGAAAATGTCAGACAACTCGTTGATGTAATTCAAGGTGTTCTCATCGTTCTTCTTCCTCACGAGTGACGAGATGCCATTCAGTGAGTTGAAGAAGAAGTGAGGATTTATTTGGTTTGTGAGTGCGTTGCATCGGCTTTCCAGATTCTCGATCTGCAGCCTTTCTATTTCTTTTTCTTTCTTAACTTGATTATCAAACAAAACGTAGATATAGCTTACAAATGCGGTAACGAGCCATATCACAATAAACTGGAAAAACAAAATGCTTAAAAAATGGTCAAATTGCTTGAATGCAAAAGTAAGCACCTCATATACAGCAAAACCCATCAGGGTCAGCAACAGGTTTTTCCACAAATGCTTGGCAAAGACGATGCTGGTCATCTTCTTGAAGTCATATTTCAATATCAGCCAAATGAGCAACCAGAAGAAGCCAAAGCGGAAGAAGTAGAAAGCCACATAGGCTCCCACATCTTCTGGCTTGACAAACCACTCCAGGTCGCAAACCAACCATGCGTTATTTGGGTATGCCACAAAGAAGGCCAGCAGCAAGCTTATGAGCCACGTTTTCTCCTTGACTACCCTGATGTCTTTATCTAAAACTCCCATTACTCAGTTTTTCATTATTATTGTTAGGCAAATTAACATAAAAAATTAACACCATAAATATATCTTCACCTAAAAACGAAAAAAACATAAATAATAACGAAGAAGTAAAGACATCTATTTATCCAGGACGATTATGAGTGTTTATTCAGGAATAAAGTGGTAGCTTATGTTTTGAACTACAGAAGTAAACGGGCCTTTTAGTAGAAGTAAACGGATGGTTTAGCGGAAGTAAACGGGTCTTTTAGTAGAAGTTGAATATTATCTTTTTTTACGGGTATAAATTGTAAATTCCGAAAATTATTACGAAATTTGATGTGTTCAAAGCAAAAGAGAAGTAAATAACATGAAAGATTACCTGTACTATCTGTTTGACGAAAAGATGAACAACACGGAGCTATCATCCGTAAAGGAAGACATTTGCGCCACTGGTGCGAAGGTAATCGATATACAAAATAATGTCCAAACCATCAAGAAAAGACTGAAGGAGCTGAAGAGTTACAAACGTTATGCTTTAGTGATAGGTAACACCGTTGAGTCACAACAAGTTGCCAATCAAGCTAAAATAGATTTTTGCGGATTACTGGACGGAACAACACAAGAAGAGGATTTCAAGCAACTTCCCTATCGCAAGCTATTGAGCAACACAAAGTTACTACCACTACTTGGTCAGTCTTATCCTTATAGACACTTAGGTTGGGTGGGCCAGCAAGTCAAGAAATACACTCGATGGGTGCATTTCAAACAAATTAAAGGTTTGTCGCACAAGCCCAAACACAGTCAACAGCAACATAAGTGCAAAAATTGCGGTGAGAGTTACGAAGGCAATTTCTGTCCCACTTGCGGACAAACCTACAAGACACCTCGTTTTGACATCAAAGATTTGTTTAAAAATATACTGTCGGAAGCCATTAATATTGAACACGGCTTCTTGCGCAATTTCCTAGAAATGTTCTGGCGACCAGGCTATATGGTACGTGACTATTTGACTGGCAAGCGGAAAGACTATCACAAACCATTTCAAACTATATTTGTTTTAGCAACCATTTATTTGGTTGCAGCTCATTTGTTGGATCCAGCCTCGTTTGTAAAACAAGAGGAAGTAAGACTGGAACAAATACCAGCCATCAGTCAGAAGTTGTCGGCCGACTCTGCCAACACCGACATCGTACCTCAGCTTTTTGAAATCAACAAACTGGCAAGGGAGGCTTTGGAAATCAGAAGAGAGCAGAAAACAGCCAGAAGCTTGGAAATGGCCGATAGTATAATGAGGAGGCAAGGTGCTACCCGATTTATGAGCAAAGAAGACAGCATTTTGGTGATGCGCCAAATAATGTCTGCAATGATGAAAGATGATAGTGTGAAACTATCAGAGGTTCTGAGTGAAAATGTAAAGGATGTGAAAAGTTTCCTCGGATGGGGAGCTCGCTTAGCTGCCCAAAATGCAGCGGTAGTGGAAAAATTCAAGGATAAATACTATCATGAGGGCACATTTTTATATGCTATGGTTGACATGATCAAGGAGTTCTTTGATATGAACAAGGCCGTAGCCATCATCCTGATGATTCCAATAATGGTATTTTGTGCCAGAAGGAGTTTCCGAACCACAAGGGTAAGCATGAAAACCAATTTGGCAGAGTTTATCCTGTTATTCACGTTTATTGGATCACAACTCTTATGGATACAACTCATCGTACTCTTGTTTACCCAAACATCAGACTTTGCCCATAGTTTCGATACGGGAGCAGGCTTAATGTTCATTACTTGGGATTTGAAACAGTTTTTCAACCTCTCATGGAGCAATGCCCTTAAACGTACTATTATATATATGGGTGGCTATTCTATTTTGCTGGCCATGCTACTGGTTCCAATCATCACCATGTTGGGAAGCGCAGTGATGTGGTTCTTATATCAAATTACCTAAGAAAAAGTTTTGGAAAAGCTTGGCAGTTTAGATTAAATGTTGTAATTTTGCAGCCGATTATTCCGCATCGGGTTCGATTAAGCGATTGGCAAAGGAGGTCAACCACCCGTCGGAGCTAACTTTTACAATTATATTTAAATGTACGCAATTGTAGAAATCAAAGGTCTGCAGTATAGAGTAGAAGCAGGCAAGAGAATGTTCGTTAATCTGCTGCATGATGTTGAAAATGGTGACGCAGTAGAGTTTGACAGAGTATTATTGGTTGACAACGAAGGTGCTATCACCGTGGGTACTCCAGTGGTTGAAGGCGCAAAGGTTGTAGCTGAGGTAAAATCAAAGATGGTAAAGGGCGACAAGGTACTGGTCTTCCACAAGAAAAGAAGAAAAGGGTTGCGCAAGTTAAACGGTCACCGCGAGCAGTTTACCGAGATCGTGATTAAAGAAGTTATTGCATAAACATTAAAAAAGAAAAGATATGGCACATAAAAAAGGTGTTAGTAGTTCTAAGAACGGACGCGAATCACATAGCAAACGATTAGGCGTTAAGTTGTTCGGTGGCCAGGCTTGCAAGGCTGGTAACATCATCGTTCGTCAGAGAGGTACTCAGTTCCATCCTGGTAAGAATATCGGTATGGGTAGCGACCACACTCTGTACGCATTGGTTGACGGAACAGTTCAGTTCCAGGTTAAGCGTGAAGACAAGCGCTTTGTAAACGTTATCCCAGCTGAAGTAGTAGCAGAGGCATAACAACGAAGCGGTTTATGAATAAACGGAAGGGATGCGATTGGAAAAGTTGCATCCCTTTCTTATAAAAAACAAACAATCAACAACAAGTATAGGCTATGCTTACCATTAAACAAATCACTGAAGATACCGAGAAGGTAATCAAAGGATTGCAGAAGAAGCATTTCGACAATGCAAAGGAAACCATTGAGAAGGTTTTGGAGAAAAACGATGTGCGCAGAAAAACGCAGACCGTACTGGACAACAACCTGGCTGAAGCAAACAAACTCTCAAAGAGTATTGGTATGCTGATGAAGGAAGGCAAGAAAGACGAAGCAGAAGCTGCCAAAGCTCGTGTGGCTGAGTTGAAGGAAACCAACAAGACCTTGCAAACAGAAATGGACCAAGCTGCCGAAGACTTGAAACAACTGCTCTATACCATTCCTAACATTCCTTACGACCTAGTGCCTGAAGGTGCTGCAGCAGAGGACAACCTGGTAGTAAAGAGCAACCTGAAGGAGTGTACTGATGGTGACACCGTAGGCAACTGGAACGTTAACCCATCATTGGGCATCAGCAACCCACTACCTCACTGGGAACTGGCAAAAAAGTACGACTTGATAGACTTTGATTTAGGTGTAAAAATTACTGGTGCTGGTTTCCCTGTTTATAAAGGTAAGGGCGCTCGATTGCAACGTGCCCTCATTAACTTCTTCTTGGATGAAGCGGGCAAGAGCGGATATCGCGAGATCCAACCTCCAACAGTGGTGAATGAGGATTCTGGTTATGGTACAGGTCAGTTACCTGACAAGGAAGGACAGATGTATCACTGCCAAGTGGATAATTTCTACTTGATCCCTACAGCTGAGGTCCCTGTTACCAATATTTATCGTGATGTCATTCTGGACGAGAAGGATTTGCCTATCAAGAACTGCGCTTATACTGAGTGCTTCCGTCGTGAAGCAGGTAGCTATGGCAAGGATGTACGTGGATTGAACCGCCTGCATGAGTTTTCCAAGGTAGAGCTGGTACGCATCGACAAGCCTGAGCACTCAAAGCAGAGTCATCAGGAGATGTTGAATCATGTAGAAGGTTTGCTGCAGAAACTGGAACTGCCCTATCGCATCTTGCGCCTTTGTGGTGGTGACATGAGTTTTACTGCTGCCATCTGTTATGACTTTGAGGTATATTCTGAAGCTCAGCAGCGTTGGTTGGAGGTTAGTTCTGTGTCCAACTTTGACACTTATCAAGCCAATCGTTTGAAATGCCGATATCGTAATGCTGACAAGAAAGTGGAACTTTGCCACACACTCAATGGCTCGGCTTTGGCATTGCCTCGCATCGTAGCTGCTTTACTGGAGAACAATCAGACCGAAAAGGGCATTCGTATGCCGAAGGCTCTTATCCCTTATACTGGGTTTGAATATATTGACTAAATGTTTTTAGACCATATTAATTAAGTACGATTGTAAGTTTTTTCATACAATCGTACTTTTTTTGTGCATATTCTTTTAAAATGTCATAATTTAAGTGTACCTTTGCACCATTCTTTCAAAAAGAAAGAGAAATAGTGGTTATGGAACTAATTTTTTAGAAAAATGAATAAAATTGTTAGCAAGGAGCAATTCTCCGAAAAGGTATTCAAGATTGTTGTAGAAGCACCTCTAATCGCACAGTCACGCAAAGCCGGACATTTCGTAATCATCAGAATCGGCGAGAAGGGTGAACGTATTCCATTGACTATTGCGGAGGCAGATACAAAACAAGGAACTATCACACTGGTTGTACAAAAAGTAGGACTTTCTTCATCAAAACTATGTGACCTCCAGGTCGGGGAGTATATCACTGACATCGTAGGTCCATTAGGCCAGCCTACCCATATCGAGAAATTTGGTACGGTAGTATGTGCTGGTGGTGGTGTAGGTGTAGCTCCTATGCTTCCAATCGTGCAAGCGCTGAAAGCTGCTGGCAACAAAGTCATCACCGTATTGGCTGGTCGTAACAAAGACCTCATCATCATGGAGAAAGAGATGAGAGCCAGCTCAGACGAGGTGATTATTATGACAGATGATGGCTCTTACGGCAACAAAGGTCTGGTGACCGAAGGCATTGAGAGCGTTATCAAGAGAGAGAAAGTTGACAAATGCTTTGCCATTGGTCCAGCCATCATGATGAAATTCGTATGCTTGCTGACTAAGAAATACGAAATCCCAACAGATGTATCTCTGAATACTATCATGGTTGACGGTACAGGTATGTGTGGTGCTTGCCGTGTGACTATCGACGGACAGACCAAGTTTGTATGCGTTGACGGTCCTGAATTTGACGGCCACAAGGTTGATTTCGACGAAATGATGAAGCGCATGGGAGCTTATAAACCTGAAGAACGCGCTGAATTAGAGAAATATGAAGCTGCTAACCAGCATAAAGCAGAGGCAGATGAGAAAAGTCGTGATGCTGCTTGGCGTGTAGAGTTGAGAGCCAGCATGAAACCAAAGGAGCGTATGGCCATCCCGCGTGTGAAGATGAATGAGTTGGATCCTGCTTATCGTGCTCACTCAAGGAAAGAAGAAGTTAACCAAGGTTTGACTAAAGAACAGGCTCTTGTAGAAGCTAAGCGTTGCTTGGACTGCCCTAATCCTGGTTGTGTGGAAGGCTGTCCGGTAAACATCAACATTCCTCGTTTTGTAAAGAATATTGAACGTGGTAACTTCCTGGAAGCAGCTAAGACACTGCGTGAAACAAGTGCATTACCAGCTGTATGTGGTCGTGTTTGTCCACAAGAAAAGCAATGCGAGTCTCACTGTATCCACCTTAAGACTAAGGGCGAGGCTGTGGCTATTGGTTATCTGGAGCGCTTTGCCGCTGACTATGAGCGTGAGAGTGGACAGTTGGCTACTCCTGAGATAGCAGAAAAGAACGGAATTAAAATTGCAGTAGTAGGTTCTGGTCCTTCTGGACTCTCATTTGCTGGAGATATGGCTAAATTGGGGTATGATGTAACCGTATTCGAAGCGCTGCATGAGATTGGCGGTGTACTGAAATATGGTATTCCTGAGTTCCGTCTACCTAATAAAATTGTGGATGTGGAAATCGAGAACCTCGGTAAAATGGGTGTTAAGTTCGTGAAGGACTGCATCATCGGTAAGACCATCAGTACCAAGCAGTTAGAAGAAGAAGGTTTCAAAGGTATTTACGTAGCAAGTGGGGCTGGTTTGCCAAACTTCATGCATATACCAGGTGAAAATCTGATTAATGTATTGTCTTCTAACGAATTCCTGACCCGTGTTAATTTAATGGATGCAGCAAGCGAAGATACTGACACTCCTGTACCTTTTGGCAAGAACGTAATTGTTGTTGGTGGTGGTAACACCGCTATGGACTCTGTGCGTACAGCGCTACGATTGGGTGCCGAAAGTGCCACTATCGTTTATCGTCGCTCTGAAAATGAGATGCCAGCCCGCAAGGAAGAGGTGAAGCATGCCAAGGAAGAAGGCGTGCAGTTCCTTACATTGCACAACCCATTAGAATATATTGCTGACGAGCAGGGCAAAGTGAAGCAGGTGGTACTGCAGAAAATGCAGTTGGGTGAACCTGATGCATCAGGCAGAAGAAGTCCGGAGCCTATTCCTGGCGTAACTGAGACATTGGATGCCGATCTGGTAATCGTAGCAGTAGGTGTATCACCTAATCCTATTGTTCCTCGTTCAGTAGAAGGCTTGGAATTAGGAAGAAAAGGTACTATCGTTGTGAATGACGAGATGCAGTCTTCTATCTCTACCTTATTTGCAGGTGGCGACATCGTTCGTGGTGGTGCTACAGTGATCCTGGCTATGGGAGATGGCAGAAGAGCTGCTGCTGCTATGCATAAGAGTTTTCAAAAATAGAAAAACTTAAAGCGTATTAATAAGTGTTTAAAAATGGCGTACTGGGGCTATCAGTATGCCATTTTTTGTGAAAAATTACCGAAAGTCATATTTTTTTTGTACCTTTGTATTTTGTTAGAAGTAGAATAGGTTTATTTATGGCTAAGACAGATAGAGTTTTATTTATTACGCAAGAAATTGCTCCGTTCGTTTCTGCGTCAGACATGGCAGAAGTGTGCCGTAGTCTCCCACAGGCTATTCAAGAAAGCGGCCGAGAAATAAGGGTTTTCATGCCAAAATGGGGAACAGTGAATGAACGTAGGAATCAATTGCACGAAGTAATTCGTCTTTCCGGCATAAATATTATAATAGATGACACTGACCACCAGCTCATCATAAAGGTTGCTTCTATACAGGCTACTCGCATTCAAGTTTATTTTATTGACAATGATGATTATTTCCAAAATAGGCTGCAACTGATAGATGAGGATGGGAATGAATATGATGACAATGACGAGCGAACAATCTTCTACGACAGAGGTGTTTTGGAAACAGTGAAAAAGTTACGCTGGAGATCAGATATAATCCACTGCCATGGTTGCATCACAGCTTTGGTCCCTCTTTACATAAAGAAAACCTATTGCGACGAACCCTCTTTCATGGATTCCAAAATCGTTTATTCTTTGTATGGCAATGAGTTTAGCAAAGATTTCTCTGAAAACTTTACCCAGAAAGTAATGATAAAGGGAATGGAGAAAGAAGAATTAGGCACTATAACAGAACCTATAAACTTCATTCAATTGAGTAAGTTAGCTATAGATCATGCTGATGCCGTAGTGCAGCAAACACCAGATGTAGATCCTGAACTGATTGCTTACGCTAAACAAAGCGGAAAGCCCTTTTTGCCCTACCAAGAGGAAAATATGATGCAGGCAATAAGCGATTTATATGATACCATCTAACATATTGACAGAGAGATTATAATAGACAAACGATAAGGTACGATAAATATGAAATTGAAATTTCCAAGTCTTGCAATATTAATACTTCTGTTTTTTTTTAGTTGCGACGATACAACAGACAAGATAGGATGGGAAATCTTGCCGTCTGAAGATATGGTAGCTACTTATACCACAGATTTTGAGGTGATGTCTGAAACAGTAATGGCAGATTCTGTATATGCACGCTCACAAACAGCCTACCTTGGAAGATTCTCTGATCCTGAATTCGGCTACTACGATGCAAGTTTCATTACAGAATTGACCACATCTGAGAATTATCTTTTTCCAGAGGTTTATAAATATGATGAAGCCACCAAGACTGGTACTGGCAGATTGGTGTCAGATAATTGCGAAAATGTTTTCTTAAGGATATCTTATAGCAAAAATACAAATAGCACTAAAGGTTTCTTTGGCGACTCTGTAACTGCTTGTCGCGTGAGTGCCTACGAGTTGAATGGACAATGGTTGGCTGATAGAAAATCGAAAGGTAGATTTTATCGTTACACCAATATTGATGTTGACAAATATTACAACAAAAAAGACTTGGTAGGTTCTACTGCATATACGGCCCACGATTATTCTACTACGTCTAGTGATAATGAGAATTATATCGATATCAAGATGGACAAGGAACGTGGTGATAAGATATTGAAATTGAACAGAGAGCACCCTGAATATTTCAAGGATAGCGAGTCATTTATCAATCATGTCACACCAGGTTTTTATTTGACTACTGATTATGGTGACGGTACTATCATTTATGTAAACCGAGTCATTCTCTACATGGGTTTAAACCTGTATGCTACAGACTCATTGGGCGTTGCCTTGAAGAAGAAAGTAACAGATGATAAAGGGAAAGAGGGCTCTGATTCTACCTATTATGCAGTACAATATCTTTTCAGCTCTACTCCAGAAGTAATTCAAGCCAACAAGTTTACCTATACAGATAAGTTGACAGAGAAAATTAACGACCCTGACAACACCTATATCAAGTCTCCAGCAGGTGTATTCACAGCTTTAACAATACCTTATGACGAGATATACCAGACGTTGGGAAAAGACACGCTTAATACTGTGAAACTGTCTTTGACAAACTACCCAGATGTTAGTCCTTATGAGATCAGTATGGAAACACCTTCGAAAGTGTTACTTATCAGAAAGAAAGATTTGAAAGAATTCTTTGAGACCAACTCGTTGCCAAACAATATAACTACATTCTACGTGAATCATAATGCAACAGAAAGTAACAAGTATGTTTTCAACAATATAGCTAAGCTCATTACCACCACAATTAAAGAGAAGATTGATGAAAAAGCAGCTGCTGGCTCGTCATGGGATACTGCAAGAGAGAACAAATGGGTGGATGATAATAAGTTGCTAGTAGTACCTGTTGTAGTGGATACCTATACAACAGGTTCCTCGTATTATTCTAGTGGAACGACTACTGTTGTGGGCACAACCCACGATCTAAAGCCAACATATGCAAGGTTGGTAGGAGGTAAAGGTAAAACTGATGGTAAGCTGAACAACCCTATTCAGCTAGAAGTTACATATACAAGATTTGGCACTAATTGAAACACTTTATAAATAATAAGAAAGAGGTTGTCTCACATGAGACAACCTCTTTCTTTAGAGTAGATTTAAGCTAATTACTTCTTAGTAGTTGCCTTCTTGACAACTGACTTTTTAGCAGCAGACTTCTTCTCTGCAGACTTCGTTGCTATCTTCGTTTTCTTCAATGCTTTATCATCCTCCAACTTCTCCTTAGCTTTCTGCAATTCCTTGTTCAGCTTAGCAATCTCGGTATCCTGATTCTTGATAGTGGTAAGCAGCGCATTCAATTCTTCATTTTCAATGTCTGACGGATAAAGAGATTCAACACGCTTGCAGAAATCACCCAAGATATTCATATAGTTAGTGAAAGCATCGTAAGGAGAATCGTAGATACCTCGATCAATGCCTACCCCACTATTCTTGGTAGTCATGTCACGGAAATTGGTGCTCGATTGCAGATAATCGAAATCCATCTTAATCCTACGATCATTACTCAATAGTACCCTATCAGCTACATCATACAATTTATTGAATGCTTCACGCTGCATGACATTACCTAACCAACAACTAGTATCACGCTCTTCGTCAATCCAAGAGATTGGATAAGGCACGTCAATAGGAGAAACTGATTTCAGTTTCGTCATCACTTCCAAAGGAGTAGAGAAGGTTATGCCCATCTCCTTAGCCTGTGCTGGCAATGCCTTGATAAACTGTAAGATATTTGATGACAATGGTTGAGCAATACCCAAAGCGCCTAGTTCCATGAACAAGTTAATTACCTGTTCTTCCTGAGGCAGATCGTTAATCTTCTTCATGAAAGAATCTGCGAATAACGGATACTCGTTCCATTCAGTATTTGAAAAACGCAAGGAAATATCATCTGACAACTTGAAATCACGCAAAAGCAGTTTTAATTTCGGATTCATGTTGCAATGATAGACATAGTGTGGACTCTTCCATCCCAATACATGCTTAGCACCTTCGGTCAACATACCCTTGAAACCCATGTCGGCAGCAATAGCACCAATCTCATCATTATACAACATATCTGTGTTTACCAACACTTTAGGAGTAACACCAAACAATGCATTCATTTTCTCCACTTGGCGACCAACCTGATTCTTGAACACCTTTTCATTTGTCAGCGCTGCCAAACCATGAGAATAAGGTTCAGCTAAGAACTCACAGCAACCAGTGTCATTAAGCTTCTTCAACAAGTCAATTACAGCAGGAGCATGTATTTCCAACTGTTCACATGCAATACCCGATATAGAAATAGCTACCTTAAATGCTCCTTTGTTCTCCTTCACCATGTCAATCAAGGTATTCAAGGCAGGTATATAAGACCTCTCAGCTACATCACCAATGCGAGTAGCGTTAGCATAATCATCGTAATAATAATGATTAATACCGATATCAAAGAAACGATAGCGTTTCAGGAGTACCGGCTGATGTATTTCAAAAAAAAGACAGATTGTTCTCATATCAATAATTATTATCGTTTAGAAATTCCTAATCACATCATCATAAATGCGGCGCACCTTCAAGCCCACATCTTCCCAAGTGATGCCATCAACCTCTACCTTACCCTCATCATGCAGATACTGATACATAGCAGGATAAGTACAGATGGAGTACATGGCATCTGCCAATGCATGGATATCCCAATAGTCCACCTTGATACACTTATCCAAAATCTCAGCACAACCAGACTGCTTAGAGATAATAGTAGGCACACTACACTGCATAGCCTCAAGTGGAGAAATACCAAAAGGTTCTGATACTGAAGGCATCACATACACATCACTGGCTTTGAGACATTCGTAAACCTGCTTACCTTTCATGAAACCAGGGAAGTGGAAGCGATCAGCAATGCCACGTTCAGCCACCAAACGAATCATCTTTTCCATCATATCACCATTACCAGCCATGCAGAAGCGGATATTCTTAGTGCGCTGCAGCACCATACTAGCAGCTTCAACAAAATACTCAGGCCCTTTCTGCATGGTCAGACGGCCTAAGAAAGTAACTACCTTCTCGTTAGGTTTCTTCTCTGGAATGATATCCAATATCTCCTGTGGTAATGGGGTTACAGCATTGTGCACCGTCGATACCTTACGAGGATCTTGATAATACTTGTTGATGACGGTCTGGCGTGTCAACTCACTCACACACATGATGTGGTCAGCATGATCCATACCATTTTTCTCAATAGCATAAACAGTAGGGTTCACATTACCTCGACTACGGTCAAAATCGGTAGCATGCACATGAATTACCAATGGTTTGCCTGATACCTGCTTAGCATGTATACCTGCAGGGTAAGTCAACCAATCGTGTGAATGAATAATATCAAATTCCTGTTGACGAGCCACTACACCTGCTACGATAGAATAATTATTGATTTCCTCATGCAGGTTTTCAGGATAACGGCCAGAGAACTCCATGCAGCCCAAATCATTGGTATGCATATAGTTGAAATCAGCATAGATATGATCGCGTAAGTCGTAATAGAGTTGTGGATCCATATAGCCTCCCAGTCTACTCTTCACTTGATCCCAATTCACATCACGCCAAACAATAGGCACACTGTTCATACCAATAATGCGCAGGAAACTTTGATCTTCATCACCCCACGGCTTTGGTATACAGAATGTTATCTCTAAGTCGCGTTGCTTGGACATACCCTTAGTAAGTCCGTAGCTGGCAGTACCCAAACCACCTAAGATATGAGGGGGAAATTCCCAACCAAACATTAAAACTTTCATCTCTATTCCTCCTCTTATTACATATTAAACTTATTCAATAGCTTCAATATTCTCAGCATCTCTGCCACATTCATAGCAAAAGAGACTGCACCACGACCAATGAAAGGTGGATTACCATCATACAACTCCGACAAGGTACCAATGCAATGGGTCTGCATCTCATCTTCCATACCAATCAACTGACGCTCAACAAACGAAACGCCACTCATCCTGAAGATACGCAGATAGGCTTCCATGTAGAATCCCATCAGCCAAGGCCATGCTGTACCCTGATGGTAAGCAAAATCACGCTGTGTTTGCGGACCCACATAATAAGGATTATAGCCACCGCTCTTAGGACTTAACGTTCGAATACCCTTAGCTGTCAGTAATTCCTTAGTGCAGATATCCAACACCTGCTTCTTCTGCTGTGAATTCAAAGGTGAATAGTCAAATGCAACCGTAAATATCATGTTAGGACGAACGCTCCAGTCCATCATGTAACCATCAACATAGTCGAACAAATAACCATATTCGTTACGGAACACTTCTACGAACGACTTAGCAGTTACCTCTGCCTGTGCATCAAGCTCGTCAGCAAAAGCCGCATTACCACCCTCGCGCTCCATATCAGCGATGAAACGCAGAGCATTATACCACAATGCATTAACCTCAACAATATAGCCTGTGCGAGGAATGACAGGTTTGCCATTAGATGAAGAGTTCATCCACGTAACTGCTCTTTCTGTACCATTGGCAAACAACAAACCATTGTCATGTAGGAACAGATTATTATGCTTACGCTCCAAGATGAAATTAATGATATCTACCAGCAGAGCACCATATTTCTTGCGACAATGTGCCTTGGATGTTTCCTTAGCATACTGCTGTAAGGTCCACACGGCCCACAACAGAATGTCAGGATGATCCATTTCGTAAATCTTATAAGTTACAGGCTCACCATTGATAAACTGTCTTAAAGCTTTCTCTGCTGTCTTCATCACATCCTCAAACTGGTCTTGTTCATTTACAGCCAATGTCAAGCCAGGCAAAGAGATGAAGAGATCACGTGCTCGGCACTTGAACCAAGGATATCCTGCCAGTATATAATGCTCATTGCCATGTACGTTATGGAACTGGTGAGCAGCATTCTTCAAGCTATGATAATAAGTATCGCGAGGGGTGCGGTCATCCACTTCAAACTGGAATACAGACTTCATTGTTCGAGTGTTCTTGAATGGTGATGTACCAGCCGAGAAGACTACGCTCTCACCCTTCTTGATTTCCACCTCGAAATAGCCAGGCACATACAAGTCTTCATTGAAATCATATCCACGCTCCTGCTCTTTCGGATACTCGATACCTCTATACCAGTCGGGTTGGAAATGAAACTCATTTTTCTTATTCAACTGCATGTACAGTTCTGGATAACCAGGATACATACAGGTTTTGATACCATTTTCAATCTCCTGGTATTCTCGGTTAGCCTGATAGTTTTCATGGGTATATTCGCGTACACTTCTGAATGCTAGGAAGGGGCGGAAGCGCAATGTTGTGGCCGAATGTGCATCTACTAATGTATAGCGCAAAAGCACACGGTCTTCGTGGTGTACAAAAACAATTTCCTTACGCAGGATGACACCACCCACCCTGAAGGTTGTAGCAGGAATCTTATCACAGTCAAACTCACGGATATACTTATGTCCATTAGGACTAAAGTGATTGCCGTTATATTTGTGCAAACCCAAATTGAACTCAGCCCCATGCTGAATCACCGTTTCATCCAAAGAAGAAAGCAGTACATGGTTCTCGTCATCTAAGTTTGGCACGGGTATAACCAACAAGCCGTGATATTTTCGTGTATTGCATCCCACTATCGTCGTACAATGATACGAGCCCGACTTATTAGTTCTGAGGATTTCGCGTGGTAACGCTTCCTCGAGGTTATTCATCAGGGCTTTATCAAAACGCAAATAGCTCATAGCATTACATTTAAAGGTTAATCAAATAAATAGTAGGATAAAAATACGTTTACACGTTTTTTATCCGTTATCTTCCCAAAATTACGAATTATGGACATCTTTGCAAACAAAAACGGCAAAATTTTGATGCAAAGTACGAAAAAACCTATAATCTTGCTATCATATGCTCACTGTGATAGCTGATTTATCAACATTGAAAGATTGGCCGTGAACATTCTCACTGCAATGGCCAACAAGATTATGCCGAAAAACTTTCGGATGACATAGATGCCAGATTTGCCGAAGAAATGCTCTACCTTATCGGCCATGTGCAACACCACATACACCCAAACCATATTCAAAATCAAAGCAATCAAGATATTGATGTCCCATGCCTCAGCCCTCAACGCCAACAAGGTGGTAAACGATGCAGAACCAGCCAAAAGAGGGAATACCAAAGGCACCAAAGTTGCATCTTTGGTTGGGCCTGTATTCTTAAATATTTCAATATCCAGAATCATCTCTAACGCCATGAAAAACAAGATGAAAGCACCTGCAATAGCGAACGATTGGATATCCACGCTGAAAAGTCGCAGAATCAAGTGACCTACATAGAAGAAGCCCAACATGAAGAGGGTGGCCAAAACCGTAGCTTTGGTAGCATTTACCTTCATGCCTTTTGCCCTCAGGTCAAGGATGATGGGCAATGAGCCGATGATATCAATCACAATCAACAATGAGATGGTACATCTTACAACTTCCAGAAAATCAAACTTTGACAACATTTCCAGCATATATATTCTCCTCTTTTTTAGCTTTTAAGACTGCAAAAATAATGAATATTTATGAATTTCCCATCAAATAAAGGAAAAAGATTTTACTCTCACCTCTTACTCCCACTCTATAGTCGATGGAGGTTTTGAAGAGATGTCGTAGCAAACTCTGTTAACGCCTTTTACCTTATTAATGATTTCATTCGATACTTTTGCGAGGAAGTCGTAAGGCAGATGTGCCCAGTCTGCAGTCATAGCATCCATACTAGTTACTGCACGCAAAGCTACTGGATTCTCATATGTGCGCTCATCACCCATTACACCTACACTCTTTACAGGACTCAGCAACACAGTGCCAGCTTGCCACACCTTATTATACAAAGATACCCCATCCTCACACACATAGTTGTGCAAGGCTTCTATATAAATATCGTCAGCATCCTGTAACACCCTCACCTTTTCTGGAGTCACCTCACCCAATATCCTGACAGCTAAGCCTGGACCCGGGAACGGATGACGATTCACCAGTCGTTCGGGCATACCCAATTGTCTTCCTACCTTTCGAACCTCATCTTTGAACAGCCATTTCAAAGGTTCACACAACTGCAAATGCATTTCCTCTGGCAAGCCACCTACATTATGATGACTCTTGATGACTTTTCCTGTGATATTCAAACTCTCTATTCGGTCAGGATAGATAGTACCTTGAGCAAGCCACTTGGCATCTTTTATCTTACGTGCTTCAACATCAAACACTTCTATAAAGTCACGGCCTATAATCTTACGTTTAACTTCTGGATCAGTGGCACCTTTCAAATCACTAAAGAACTTCTGGCTGGAATCCACACCTATTACGCTCAATCCCAAATCTTTATAGGCATCCATTACCTTATTAAACTCATTCTTGCGCAACATGCCGTGATCCACAAAGATGCAGGTTAGATGGTCGCCAATAGCACGATTTAGCAAGGCAGCACAAACACTGGAATCCACACCTCCACTAAGTCCCAGTATAACACGGTCGTTACCCAGTTGCTCTTTCAGTTCCTTGATAGTGGTTTCCACAAACGAAGCAGCACTCCACTCTTGCATACTGCCACAAATATCTACCACAAAGTTTTTCAATAGCCTGAAGCCTTGCAATGAGTGATGCACCTCAGGATGATACTGCACTGCCCAGATGCGCTTGTCAGGATTGGCATAGGCAGCATTCTTCACCTGCTCTGTCGATGCAATAGCATGAAAACCCTCAGGCAACTGGGTGATGGTATCCCCATGACTCATCCACACCTGAGAATCTTTCTCAAAGCCCTTGAACAGAGGATTGTCTGCCTCAAAGTATTGCAGGTGGGCACGTCCATACTCACGACTGCCAGCTGGCTCCACCATTCCTCCATAAGTATAAGCCATCAATTGGGCACCATAACAGATGCCCAATACAGGATATTTGCCTACAAACTCAGACAGGTCCACTTTGAACGCATCCTTGTCATAGACTGAGAAAGGCGACCCACTCAGGATAACACCTATTATATTATTATCATCTTTAGGAAACTTGTTATATGGCAGAATTTCACAGAACGTATCCATTTCACGTACCCTACGGCCAATCAACTGGGTAGTCTGTGAGCCAAAATCAAGTATTACAATCTTCTGTTGCATCATTTAGTGGTATTTATATAAATAATGGTGCAAAATTAATAATAAATCTCACACCACTCGTACAACAGAAAAAAAAATTCCTCACGAGGTAAAAATCTCCCATGAGGAATATAAAGAGTCACAAGGTTCAGTCTTGTTCCTTTTGCATTTCGTCAATACTGTTAATAGCATCATCCAGTTTCCCCTGCCAAATCTGGTTCTTCTTTGGCAAGAATACATCAAGCTGACTGATAGCATCCTTCATGGCATTATAGCGCTTGAAGAAGATGGTCAGTCCGATGATAAGACCCAGTGTCACACCGAAGATGATGATGTACACAAACACCTCAAAGTCAAGCGGGAAGAAAGCAGGATTCTTGTATGCCTCCCAAATAATCAGGCCTGTCCACAAAGCCGTAAAAGGCATAGCAAAATACAACCATTTTATATTGCGTTTTTTCAAGGTAACCAGTTGCTTGCTCACTGCAAGCAAATCGTCGTTAGGTCTTATCTGACGCTTCATCGACATATTCATCATCACCTGGAACACCACAGACGAAAGCACATAGATAGCAGTGATGATACAGAACATCCACGAGAAGCCGCACAGTTCCCTGAACACCCATATTACGAACGGCACCTCCAATATGCCAAAGATTACTATTCCCCAGCCCACCTTATTTATGGTGTCCACCTTTTCCTGCACCACCTTGCGGATGATGTTGTCATTCACAATTTTCTGGTCGTTCAGTTTATCTTTCAACAGATTGATCTGCTGACGCATTTCTCCTAATTCGTTATAGTTTTCCATCATACAAAAGTTTTAATCGCTAGACATCTTTTTCAGTTGTTCCTTAATGCGAAACAGACGAACAGAAACATTCTTCACCGAAATGCCAGTAATGGCAGCTATCTCGTCATAGCTCAGGTTCTCCAGCCACAGCAGTACGATGGCCCTGTCAAAGAACCCCAGCTTGTTGATGCGATGGTACAGCATCTTGATCTGACGTGTATCATCATCTCGGTCCTCATACAAGTTCACATCCATCTCAAGTGGTAGTGCGTTGCGTTTCTTCTTTCGCTCCGACGAGATACTGGTATTGAGGCTCACACGATAGATCCAAGTCTTGATGTTGCTCTCCCCTTTAAAGGACGCCAGTCCTTTCCACAGGTTAATCAGCACCTCTTGAAACAGGTCGTTCACCTCATCTTGGTCTTTCGAGAACATATAACACACCGTAAAGATTGTGCTCTTGTGCTCTCTCACCATTTGCGCAAATTGAGTTTCTAATGCATCCATCATCCGTTTTTCATTCAGTTTTTTGTCCATTAGACGCAGGCAACCAAGGAAAAACTACATCGATTTAGAAAAAAAATAAAGAGGGTACAAAAAAACTTCATACCCTCTTATTCTTACTACACTTTTACCTAAGAAATATTATTTATTCTTCAACAGGTCACGTATTTCAGTCAGCAAGGTTTCTTCCTTGGTAGGTGCTGGAGGTTCTGGAGCAGGAGCAGGTTCTTCTTCTTTCTTCTTGTTCAGTTTATTCATACCCTTAATCATCAGGAAGATACAGAATGCAACAATCAGGAAATCCACAATATTCTGGATAAACTGACCATAAGCCATTACTGAAGCACCAGCCTCTTGAGCTTCTGCCAAAGTATTGTAGGTGCCCTCACCACTGAGTTTAACAAACAGATTAGTGAAGTCAACACCACCTGTACACAAGCTGACTACAGGCATCAGCACATCATTCACCAATGAGGTGACAATTTTGCCAAAAGCACCGCCGATGATCACACCAACAGCCATGTCCATCACGTTGCCCTTCATGGCAAACTCCTTAAATTCTTTAACAAATCCCATAATTTAAAGTTTTTTATTAATTAATACACTTCAATGATGCAAATATATGAAAACATTTTTGTAATTTTGCACCGCTTAAGGGAATATTTTTCACCTTAATTGATAAAAAAGTAATTAATATACAATAAACCTTTTAATTTTTTATTCAAATGACAAAAGTTGCAATTAACGGTTTTGGCCGTATCGGTCGCCTCGCTTTCCGTCAGATGTTCGAGGCTGAAGGTTATGAAGTAGTAGCTATCAACGCGCTGGCAAGTTCGGTGAGAACAAGCACACTGTAGAGGCTACAGACAACTCTATCATCGTTGACGGTAAGGAGATCACTATCTATGCAAAGCCTAACGCAGCTGAGCTGCCTTGGGGTGAGCTGGGTGTTGACGTAGTTCTGGAGTGCACTGGTTTCTATACTTCAAAGGAGAAGGCTTCTGCTCACCTGACTGCTGGTGCTAAGAAGGTTGTTATCTCTGCTCCTGCTGGCAATGACCTGCCTACTATCGTTTACAACGTTAACCACAAGACTCTGACTCCTGCTGATACAGTTATCTCTGCTGCATCTTGCACCACTAACTGCTTGGCTCCTATGGCTGACGCTCTGAACAAGTACGCTCCTATCGTAAGCGGTATCATGTCAACTATCCACGCTTACACTGGCGACCAGATGATTCTGGATGGCCCACAGCGCAAGGGTGACTTGCGTCGTAGCCGTGCTGGTGCTCAGAACATCGTTCCTAACTCAACTGGTGCTGCTAAGGCTATCGGTTTGGTTATTCCTGAGCTGAACGGTAAGCTGATCGGTTCTGCACAGCGCGTTCCTACTCCTACTGGTTCAACTACTATCTTGGTAGCTGTTGTTAAGGGTAAGGATGTTACTAAGGAAGGTATCAACGCTGCTATGAAGGCTGCTGGTACTGAGTCATTCGGTTACACCGAGGACCAGATCGTTTCTTCAGACGTTATCGGTATGAAGTTCGGTTCACTGTTCGATGCTACTCAGACTATGGTATCTAAGATTGACGACGATACCTATCAGGTACAGGTTGTTTCTTGGTACGACAATGAGAACTCTTACACTTCTCAGATGGTTCGCACTATCAAGTACTTGGCAGAGTTGAAATAATCTCATACCAATTACTCATTAAGCATAGCCGTCCGCCACAAGCGGGCGGCTTTCTTTTTTAAATTAAGACAAAGAAAAAGCAAAATAAACTATCTCGGCAAGTATTATTATTCGCCGCAACAGACTGACATTTGAATAAAAAATCGTATCTTTACACAGAAAAATAGCTGTAATATGGAAAAAGAACATAGATATAGGGCCATCGACAGAATGAGTGATTTAATCACCGACAATTTTTCATTGCTGATGGTAATGAGTCGCTTTGGCCTGAAACTGGGATTTGGTGACCAGACAGTTAAGGATGTATGTGAGCAGCAGGGTGTGGATGTGCACACATTCCTGGCTGTAGCTAACTTCGTAAACGAAGAACAACTATCGTATGGTGACGACGAACAGGTGTCACTCACTTCACTAATGGACTACCTGAAGAATGCTCACACCTATTTCTTAGACTTCAACCTGCCTACCATACGGCGAAAACTGATTGAAGCACTGAATCTGGCATGTGGCGACAATGTGGGGATGCTGATACTGAAATTCTTCGACGAATATGTGGAAGAGGTCAGAAACCATATGGAATATGAAAATAACGAGGTGTTCAGCTATGTGGACGAACTGCTACAGGGCAAGTTGTCGGATTCATACAACATAGTTACTTATAGCAGTCGCCACAACGAGATTGATTCAAAGCTGAATGAGCTGAAGAACATCATCATCAAATATTATCCCGAGAAAGGCGACAGCAACCTGATGAACTCGGTTCTGTACGATATATTCAACTGCGAGCAAGACTTGAAATCGCACGGTGCTGTAGAAGACTATATGTTTGTACCAGCTGTGGCACGTGAAGAAAGGAGACTAAAGAATGGGCGGTAACAACATACTAAAGGTACTAGTGGCCTCATCATCGGTCATCATTCGCAGCGGACTGGCTGCAGTGCTGAGGCGTCTGCATGAACTGAACATACAGCCCGTAGAAATCAGTACACCAGAGATGCTGGAACACTATGTAACACTGCATACCCCTGACATCATCATGGTTGACCCTACTTTTGGCGGTTGGTTTGACTTGACGGAGTTTAAGGAAGCGTACGACAAACTAACAGGCGTAAAATATGTTGCTATTGTGGCTAGCGTGATTGATGTTAACCAGCTGAAAGACTATCAAGAGCGTATAGCCTTATATGATACCGTGGAGGTAATTGCAGAAAAACTGAATGCCTTGATGCAGAGCGAGGAAAACAATCAGGACAACGACACAGAGCCATTGAGCCAACGTGAGAAAGAGATTATCACATATGTGGTGAAAGGCCTTACCAACAAGGAGATTGCCGATAAACTCTTTCTGTCTGTCCACACGGTAATCACCCATAGGCGCAACATCGCTAGAAAACTTCAGATTCATTCGCCTGCTGGACTTACCATTTACGCCATTGTCAACAAGTTGGTGGAGTTGAAAGACGTGGAATTATAATTGGAGATAATAACAATAAAATAATAATCCTCGTAAACCGATTCACATCGGGATACGAGGAACTTTTTTGATAAAAGTGGTTACGTAATTATGACTAACTAATTCATTTAAATCTGACAATGCAAAGTTACTACCTTTGCACTTTCTACGCAATCACTCGAAATAGGTATAATCGTCTGCACCAATCATTATAAATAGGTAATTAGAACGCAGGAAAAGCAGGATTTACCTGTGCTTTCACTGCCATACACTCCATTTCAATCAACCAACCTGGACGACAAACTGGGGCATTAACAAACACTTTAGGCTTATCAAGGAAACGCTCGTCAAACAAAGCCTTCACCACATAAAAGTCAGCCATATCGCGCAGATAGACAATCATCTGCCCTACTTCATCAAAAGAACAGTCGGCCTCCTTGAGCAATACTTCAACATTCTCCCACATACGTAGGGTCTGCTTCCGGATGTCGCGATGATACATGATCTCTCCTTTGTTATTGATACTGGCTGTTCCTGAGATGAATACCTGACGCCGATCGCCATAGTCCACCATTGTTCCACGTTCGAAACTTACGCCATATTCCGATGTACGATTCAAGTGTGTAGGCGCATAAAGATGATGCACCTGCTCGTGCTGGATACCACCAACAGCATAGGCATCCAGTTGAACACAAGATGCTGGATTGGCCATTCTACCCCCTATACCTGTACTGGCAATAAAGTGTGTCTTACCAGTAAGACCTTGTGTTATAAACACATCATTGCGAGCCTTCACCATACCAGCATATTTATTGTCAATGTCCTGTACAAAGAACCAAGTACGCAAGCAATGGTCTGCTAATGTACACCCTTCTTGCATGAGGTTCATTATATAGTCGTTGAGCAATAATCTCGTTTGGTATTCAGAATTAGCTGCCTGATTGGTGTTGCTACCCGTCCACAAATGGCGATAGGCACCATGAACTACCTCAAATAGTCCGCAAGGTAAGGCTTTGGTCTGCAAATTACCCTGCAACATATAGGCCCACAATGCTATCTTCGTACCATCAAGCGGTGGCTGTTGAACCAAAGAAAGGGCGCAATCAGTTCCTTCTGTGGCCATCGCCAACAGCAAGTCGGCTTGGTTGGCTGCATCGCTCAGGAAATAGCGTTTAAACACAGCTACAGCACCAGGTATCTGCCGAGTTGCAGCTTCGTAAGCATCCAACAATGCGTCTACTTGTTGCTGGTAGGTAAGTGTAGGATCGCACACATGTACCATAAGGTGAAATTCATTCACCCCAGTTGTCTCAAACTTAAATATTTCTACTTTTGATTTCTTCATAATAGAATCATAATTATATACACCCCCACCCTAACGGGTACTCCCATATTTTAGTAAGGGTAAGGTTGGGTGGCATCCATCGCTGGGCATTTTTCAATTATCAATCTTCTTTCGCCCCATGAGTAATCCATTGACGTATCATCGCCAGTATGCCTTCATCCACCACCTCAGCCGTATGATTATAGTGCCAACCGTCCGTAATACTCACATCAGTTGATATGGCCTCATATAGAGCGCTTTTCGCTGCATCACCCGGTTCAACAATACTCATACCCTGCAATTTCTTCGAGGGTTGACCCACGATAGCAGCATGACTCTTGTCGGCCGTCAAATAAAGACCTGCAGCAGCAGAAGTAGAGGCCCCATGACAATTCACACAAGTGGAGTTGAAAACTCGCTCTTGAATGGTATTGTACATTCCCACGTTCAGTGTGCCTGCATTTACCTCAATTTCATTAGAAGCTGTCAACTGACTCTCGTCTATCGTATAGAAAGACAGAATATGCTTTCTCAAACGATTGATAACACACAACTCCACACGGGTGACATTTTCCTTGATGCCAGATAGCACCACTGACACCTCATCTCCCTCCGCAGCAGGTAGTGGAACCGACTTGTTAATCAATGCATAATCACTGTCATCATTAAATCCTGCTAGCACCACATACATCGAGGGATCGGGCCATGAAGCCAACCCACTCAGGTGGGCTGTAAGGGTAACTGTACGACCTTCTGGTGGAATAGGCATCTCATCTACATATAGCCTTCCTTCGTCACAACCTTGCAGCACGGTGAAGCCCACTATTA
The DNA here is from genome assembly GCA_902779085.1 of uncultured Bacteroidales bacterium. Taxonomy (GTDB): domain Bacteria; phylum Bacteroidota; class Bacteroidia; order Bacteroidales; family Bacteroidaceae; genus Bacteroides. Next base: position 45,162 of record CACYZY010000014.1, read on the forward strand.
TAGTACTTAAAGCAATTAGTTTCCTCATAATCTTTTATCAGAAAGAATACTGAAGCATAACGGTAGCCGAATGGGTAGCCAGTCCTAAGTCGTCGATGTCGCGGTCCAACTGGGTAGCATGTCCCGTACGGCCGATATACTGATACATTGCCTGTAACTTCACATTACTGTTAGGGAAGAAATAGTTGATGCCTACAGCGGGCATATTCAGCAAACCCTTAGCATCAGTTCCGTTGCGATCCATAAAATCATAGCGCAAAGCAGCTTGTACGCGAGGCGCTACAAAGTAGCCAGCCTGAACATATCCACCCCAGTAGTTAAAGCTATCATCAATCTTCATGCGCTTGGTAAAGCCCACATGCATGTAATAGGCCTCAGCAGCTAAGTAGAGTCGACCTTTCAGCATAGCGAACTCCAAACCCGCACGGAAATCGTTGGTACTCTCACTCTCGCTTTCAACATTCAGTGATGCTGATGCGCCAAACAAAATCTTATCCTCGTTCAAACGTTTGGGATTGCCCTGTGTGGCAGGCATCACACCTTTAGGCATATAAGTGAGGCGACCAGAATAGAGCATAGAAGGGATGTGCCAATCATCGCTGAATGTCTTGCCTGCTGTATTAACAGCAGCTCCTGTGCCATTAAAGATGCCCACCTCATAGCCTACCTTGTTTAGCAAGCCGTGCACTTCAATACCCAGATCGAAACCCGTACCGAAGTTTGGATTCACAGCATTCAGTGCATGAGGCAGTATAACAGGAGCCGTGAGTGATGTAGGCAAAACAGGCATCAAAGTCTCACCTAAGGTGGTGAGGTAAGCATGCGTAAAAGGAGTCTTGAACTTTCCTGCTCGCACGGCAAACTTCTCATTGAAAGCATAGTCAAACCATACTTGCTGGAGTAAAGCACCGCCACTCCCTGCAGCATTGATGCTTAAGTTGAACGTCAGTTTGTCGAATGCCTTACCAGTAAAACCCAACACGGCATATGGGATAGAGAAGCCCGAATTGGCCACATTATCTTGATTATAAGCCTTATCTAGCCCCTGATCGTCATAATAGTTAAACTTGCCTGCAGCCTGCATCAGCAGATAGGGCTTAAACACAAAATCTCCCTTCTTGGTGGCTATAGAGAAACCTTCCCTACCTGCCAACGATACCACACCATTGTCGGTATCTTCTTCATATTGCGCCATAGCAACTAATGGAAAGAATGCTATAGCTATTGCTAATAATACTTTCTTCATCATTGATAAAGGTTAATGGTTATAGTGATTTCAAGAATTCTACTAAATCGTCTCGCTCCTCTTTTGTCATATTCTTGAAGATGTTCTTGGAGGCCTCACCCTCACCACCGTGCCACATGATGGCCTCTATGAAATTGCGCGCACGTCCGTCATGCAGGAAGTAGGTATGTCCATTCACTTTCTGCTGCAGGCCGATGCCCCACAAAGGAGTGGTACGCCATTCGTTGCCCTGTGCCAATCCGCTGACATAGTTGTCGTTCAGACCTACACCCATGATTTCTGACCCCATATCATGCAACAGGAAATCAGAATATGGATGAATCACCTGACTACCCAACCAAGGTAACTCGGTACCATTGAGTAACGTAGAACCACGAGGTTGTGTGTGAAGTGTTACCGTGTGACACAGCTGACAGGATGCTTTGTAGAACATTTGCTCCCCATGTTTCACCTTGGGGTCGTTGACATTGCGTCTTGCCGGCACACCCAAGCTCTGCATATACAGGTCCACATCCTCCATATCCTCGGTAGAAACATCCAACTGATCATAGAGTAAACCCATCATGCTACCCTGATTGATTTGGAGTTGACCCTCAGATATTTCCTCTGGATAACGGCTGTTGGTCATACCCATATCGCTCGAGAAACCCAGTTCCACCGTCAGGTCGGCATGCTGCGCCTTGTTGCCCGACAGTCCAAGTTGCCGTTTGCCACGCTCATTAATGTAGTTGGCCTTGCCACTGATACCGAACTCAGGGTAGTTACTCTGGCGAGCCAATGCCTCAATCTCATTGCGGTCGATAGCCATAATCTGCCCCATACCCACGTGGCGCAAAGGGATGCGCACCGTACAGAACAAGTCTTCTGGTGCGATGCTGTCGGCATACCATTCATAAATCTCATAGTGAGGTTTGGCCAATTCGTATTTTTCTCCATCAGGAAACTCGAAAGTCTCAAACTCATATGTTACTTTCAACTTGCCCTCGGGCTCAACACCATATATCGCGTTGTCATGAATCACACGTCCGTAGTCCTGGAAGAAAGCTCCATTTTTGCGTGTGACATAAATCAAGGCTGAAGTAAAGCCATATGTTCCCGATCCTCCTTGTGTCCATAGCGTTGGCTCCGTTCGTCCAGCATTCCTATGACAGCTGCCGCACGAAAAACCAGCATATACAGGTCCCAAGCCACCATTATGACCATTATTGTTAGTACTCTTCACATTATCATAAAGACGGTCACCTCTGTTGAATCGGGTATCATACACCCCACTCACCCATCTGGCAGGCTGGTCATAGGCCACTGCTGAATTGAAAAAAACGGTTGATGTTCCAGCTGACAACGCATAGCCAGCTGGAACATCTATATCCGTTACTACAATCTGGTCGCCTGTTTCATCGCACGAGGTCACCAGCAATGTAGCGAATAGTCCCAATATTAATCGAAAACACTTGTTCATCGTTTAATCTAGAATCTTTTGCATAAATGGCTTCAGCTCATCTGTTAACAGTGATTCCAAATTGCCACAAGCATCCATAGCTTTCTTGGCCTCGCTACTGTTGATGTTATTGCGGAATGGCTGTGGAATTGCCTGGATAGCATCGGCAGCAGCCTGTATGGCATCCTTTACTTTGGTATCAAATGCTTCGTCCACCTTTTTCACTAATGCAGAAAGTGAGTTGGTGTTCACACTTCCATCCAATGAGCCAAAATATGCATTGCGGATCGAATATATATTATTGGTATAGTCATCGCGTGAGTGCCAGCTGTACCAAGACTCTACTGCATAGAGTGCCTCCTGTGTCTTTCCATCCTCATACAGCCCCACAGGGTCACCTATTTTAGAAGCGCCCACCTCACTGGCGATGTCAGCACAGCCGTCAATAATCTGCTCAATACAATTGATGGAGCTGTTATAGCCCTCAGTACCATCGTGTGCCTTGAAAATATCTGCATAGCTCTTGCCACCATTATAAGAATCGCTCCAATCAGTATACAATGTATTGGCGTCGGCACGCAACAAAGCAGCAACAGCCTGCATGTAGTTTGCCCAAGCATCTTTATTGGCATCGGCATACTCCATTGTATTAGGATCAGTAGAACCTGTAGTCGCAGATACAGTACGAGGCTCACCATCCTTAAAAGTTAGATACTCTAATGTGTGGAAACCACGCACGCTCTGTACTGCCTCTATATCCTCGTCATCCTCGTCATAGTCACCAGTCCATTCCAATGCAGCCCAATCGGCAGAGTTCAGAATAGCAACAATAGATACCTGGTCGAGTGGCCAACTATCCATATTAGGATCTAATCCTTTGTCAGCTACAGGACCAAACAGGAATGCCTCACTTGACTCCCAAGGCTCACGTGCATCGAGCCAAGCGTTGGCAACCTCCTCGAAGGCAGCGTCAGAAGGAGTCTGACGGAATATCTCAACGGCTTTGTTCAAGGCTTCATTCTTTTCTGCTAAAGCCTTGTAGGTAGGAAGCACCACTCCATCAACGTATTGTGCTACAGCTGCACTCAGGTCAGCCTCAGTCACAGCAACAGTAGGTGTTGGTGTGGGAGTAGGCGTTGGTGTAGGAGTTGGTGCAGGAGCAGGCTCATTCTTATCACTGCCGCAAGCAGCAAAAGCAAATGCCATAGCAAATGCCATCATACTGTAAAAAAATCTTTTCATAATATATTATTTAAATTGATTATCAACGATTAAGGAACCAACCAGCATAAGCTATGCCGATATTGAATTCATTTTCACTATTGAATCGTGTAGTACCGAATACTTTCTGTGTACCAATCTGACGAGTAGTAAAGTCGGCTTTCACAACCAGGTTAGGCAGTGGTTTCCAGTTCACACCCATGCGCCACATGCTCACTTGGCAACGGGCATCAGCCGTTTGTCCATCATCCATCACTTGTTGAGGATTATAATACTCATAGTGAGCAAATGGGATGATATCAGGGAACTTCTCATTCTTAATAAACGACTTCACACGCACACCCAGATCAGCACTATAGGTCAGGGCACCAGAGGCAAAAGGTGCTTTGCGCCCATAGGGAGACAACTTAGAATAGCTGTTGTTGATACGGGTAATGCCTGCAGCATGACCCACATGACCACTTATAACATTACCTCTAATAATCAAATATTTATTAATATACTCACCATCGATGTTCCAGATACGTACAGGAATCTTGCCTAATGAAGTATAGGTATTCAACTTGTCTGCATTACCACCTGCATCGTTAATAAAGTAGAACGAACCACCGATACGCAATCCAGGAACTCCCACATAATCTAAGCGAGCAATCCACGCAGGTGATGTGAAGTTATCGAGCTCAAAAAGATTTTGGCGACCACCCTTCACCCAGTCGTACTTACTGAAACCGTTGGGATTCAAGCCAGCCACAATCATGCCCTGGTAATTGAAGGTGCCGTAGCCTTTGCCTACAGTTCCAAAGAAAGAGATACCTGTCTCGTGCCAAGTAGAAGGGAAGATAGTAGTTTCACCCTCAGGGCGTGTAGTGCCAAAGAAATTAACGGGTTCATGGTGTCCATTGGTCAAGCCCACAGGCAGTACCAAATGTCCCACGCGTACATTAAATTCGCGCGCAATCAAGCGAGCGATATGGAACTGCTCGAGTGCTACCTCACCACCCTTCTCAAACTCCTGTTCATACTCACCGTTCTCACTTCCTGTACCAGTTTCCAGTTCGTAAGCTGTACCTACACCACCTGACTCAAACTCAATTTCAGCACCTAGAATCCATTTGGATGAAAGCTTATAGTCAAGTGCCAGCACGAAACGAGGAATGGCAATCTCAGCGTGATTCTTCTTGCTGTTACCTACTGTTGAACCACTCCAACGGTTCAGTCCGTAGTCTTTCCAGCTGGCATACATCTCACCATAGCCACCCAGGCGGAAACGCCAATCACCATTATATTCTGAAGTAACAGACTGGTATTCATTATTCTTCCAATCTTGAGAAAAAGCAGTTGTTAATGGCAGAAGAGCCAACACAAATGCAGTAAAGAACCTATACATAACTCTTGCAATTATATTACACTGCAAAAGTAGAACGATTCTAAACAAAACGAAATACCTACTAATAGTTAAAAGCCCGATGGCCATTCACAATTAGTAGGTATTGATGCGAATATGTCAAATAAAATTATGCGAATTCCTGCTTAATTCTGGCAAAAGCCTCCTCCAACACAGAAACCGGATAACCCAGGTTCAACCTGACGAAGCCTTCACCACCAGGACCATAGCTGGCACCGTTGCTTAAAATTAACTTGGCACCCTCCTTGAAACGGGACATCAACTGATCTTGCGGCAATCCCAAAGCACGACAATCTATCCATAACAAGAAAGATGTATGAGGCTTAAAAGCTTCCATACACATTTGATTTTCAGAGAAGAAATCTAATGCTCGTTGGATATTTCCCTCTATATAACGCTTCAAAGCATCAAGCCAACGGGTATCGTCACGATAAGCAGCAATCGTAGCCACCAAAGTAGGGATAGGAGGTTCGTCCAACTTACTATTCTCCAAAGTGGCTAGATAACGTTCACGTAATTCTTTATTGGGAATCAAGCAGTAGGCGGTGCCCGAAAGACCAGCGATGTTGAATGATTTGGTGGGGCTACCAAACATCAAACCAATACGGGCAGCAGCATCACTCACGCTGCAGAACGGCACATGTTGGACACCATAAAGTGTAAGGTCAGCATGTATTTCGTCAGAAATAACGATTACTCCATGTCGCTCGCAGATTTCAGCCAAGCGTACTAACGTTTCACGTTCCCAATGAATACCACAAGGATTACTAGGATTGCAAAGCACCAGAATCTTAGTTTGATCATCAAACAATTGCTCTAATCCGTCGAAATCCATATAGTAGTTACCATCCCTCAAAATCATAGGGTTATCTACAACTATACGTCCCAAACGTTCTGCATAAAGTTTGAACTGATCATATACAGGAGGCTGCACGATAATCTTGTCGCCTGGATTGGTGAAGGTAAGATAAGCCTGATTAATGCCCGCAATCACCCCAGGAGCATATCCGACCCACTCACGATCAACCTGATAACCATGATAGTTCTTTAGCCATCCAGCAACGGCATCATAAAACTCGGGAGGCGTAGAGGTATAGCCTAATACATCGCGGTCAAGACGTGCCGACAGAGCAGCTTTTACAAACGGATCTGTTGCAAAGTCCATATCGGCAATCCACATCGGTATTTCTCCGTTTGTAGCCCTGCCATATTTGACACTCCATGTACCTGATCGGTCTATTAACTTCTCAAAATCAAATTCTTCTGAAGGATTAGCTGATGCGCACGAAGCCAGCAATGCGCCTATTGATCCTGTGGGCAGCAGGGTGGTGAAACCTGCTGATGCCAAACTTTTAAAAAAACTTCGTCTTTCCATAGCATTGAGCTTTATGCCACAAAGATAGTCTTTTTCTTTGTATTTATCTCAAATAGCACCATCTTTTAATAAGATCAGCTTCGCCTCAACATAAAAAACAAACAAAATTGTTTTGTTCTGTCTTCGACTTGTACTATCTTTGTTCTACTATTAAACAAAATGATTATGAAATACAGCAACCTTATTTTAGCAGCCTTCGTGGCTTTTGGCAGTCTTACTACTGCCAATGCACAGTTCCAGCGCGCCCCTACCCCTAACGACACCCTACAGTCTGTTCGTAAACTTGCTGATGGCAGTGTAGTGTTCAGCATCTATGCCCCTAAAGCAAGAACCGTATCGGTGGCTGGTGATATGATAGCCTGGGGTACTCAGCCCGAAGTAAAGGAAAACCCCAATGGTGTGTGGAACGTCACCGTCAAAGATGTAAATCCTGGCACTTACCGCTATCATTTTGTGGTAGATGGTATCAATGTATATGACCCTAAAGGTCCTTTGGCAAACGAGACATCAGCCATTGCCGTAATTGGGGACGGGAATGAATTCGATGCCATGAAAGACGTACCTCATGGCGCTATGGCACAGCGTTACTATCACAGCAAGGCGTTGAACACTACACGTCGCCTGCATGTATGGACACCAGCAGGTTATGAAAACTCAAAAGAGAAACTGCCAGTATTCTACCTGATTCATGGTGGAGGCGACAGCGACAACGGTTGGCCAACAGTAGGACGAGCTGGTTTCATCCTCGATAACCTGTTGGCAGAAGGCAAGATCAAACCCATGATTGTGGTAATGCCTAATGCCAACATACCTGCACAAAAGCGAGACATGAGCGACCTGATGGACAACTTCACCAATGACCTGATGGGCAGCATCATTCCATTTATCGAGAGCAACTACCGCTGCCTTACCGACAAGGACCATCGTGCTATCGGAGGTCTCTCTATGGGAGGCATCCAGACACTCGAGATCTGTTTGCAGAACATCGACAAGTTCAGCTACGTTATGGTACTGAGCAGTGGTTTCAACCCCAATATTGATTACGAGCAGCAGGCTGAACGTTTCCACCTCAAGGAAAATGCAGCCAAAATCAACAAAAGTTTTAAGATGTTCGTCCACACCCAAGGTGGTCCTTCAGACATGACCTACCGAAGTGGCACCAACACCAACAAGATTTTCGACAAGTATGGTATCAACTACGAGTATAGCGAGCCATACCAAACAGGCCATACTTGGAGTACTTGGCGCAACAACTTGAAGGATTTTGCCCCCAGATTATTCAAATAACAACCTGGATTCTCGACTTCAAAAGTTAGTACACAACAATAAAGCTCCCCCACTTCGGAGGAGCTTTATTCATTAATTGTCAAAATCTTACTTCACAACATCCAGTTTTTAGTAAATGATCTTACGCTGTCAAGATTGTCATCTTGTCAAAATGGATTTGGAATGTCATTTTTGCTCACTATAAAATAAATATATATATTTATAGTGCGGGTTTTGACAACCAGAAAACGAAAATGACAAAATGACAAAATGACCAAATGACAATGAAAAAAATGCTTGAAAAAATATTTAGAAAAAAAATAGCAAAACATTCGATACCCGCATTTTTCGTGTTATATATTTGTACCCGCAACGATGCAAGTGCGACTGTCGGCTGCAGCTCAGCTAAGGCCAAGCAAGCTCGCCTCCGCACTCACCACCTTGCACGACAGTTGCAACGTCATTCGAAGGACAAAATTTTGCTGCTTAGGGAAAAAGGTTGTTTTAATTTGGGAAAAAAGCTGTTTTTCTCCGAGAAAGCAAAAAGAACCCTAAGGGTTAACAATTGAGACGTTGCGCCACGAAACCATCCAAAGGCCACGGAAGGACGAGGCATAACGACTTGAATGCAAAATGAAAGCCCAACAGATTCTTCATCCATCGGGCTTATAAATGATCTTTGAAATTATGTTACTTACGGAACGGTGGCTTCTGCACCACAGCCTTCAGCTTACGGCCACGCATATCAATCAAGATATCAGTACCTGTTTTGCTGTATTCAGGCTTTACGTATCCCAAGCCGATACCAATCTTGCGTGTGGGTGACATAGTGCCGCTGGTTACCTCACCAATCTCCTCACCATCGGTGTTAAGCAATTTGTAGTGTTCACGAGGAATACCGCGGTCAATCATCTCGAAACCTACGAGTTTGCGACTGACGCCTTCTTTCTTCTGACGTTCGAGCTCGGCACGATTGGTGAAGTTCTTGCCATCAACGAACTTGGTGATCCAACCCAGACCTGCCTCGATAGGCGAAGTGGTGTCGTTAAGGTCGTTGCCATAGAGGCAGAAACCCATCTCCAGGCGAAGGGTATCACGGGCACCCAAACCGATGGGGGCAATGCCAAACTCCTTACCTGCCTCAAATACGGCATTCCAAATCTGCTCTGCATCCTCAGGATAGAAATAAATTTCGAAACCTCCTGCACCTGTATAGCCTGTATTAGAGATGATGACATCCTTCACACCAGCGAATGGTCCATGAGTAAAGTGATAATATGGAATGGCACTGAGGTCGATGGAAGTCAGCTTCTGCAGGGTAGCCAACGCCTTAGGACCTTGCACTGCCAACTGAGCTGTATTGTCAGAAGAGTTTTGCAACTCTGCTCCTATTTGGTTATGAGACACACACCAGTTCCAGTCCTTGTCAATATTGGCTGCATTGACCACCAACAGATACTTCTCAGGCTCATAGTAATAGACGAGGAGGTCATCAACGATGCCACCCTGTTCGTTAGGGAAGCAGGTGTATTGCGCCTGACCAATGGTCAGTGCTGCTACATTATTAGAGGTAATCTGTTGAAGGAATGGCAGAGCGTTAGGGCCTTTTACCCAAAACTCGCCCATGTGGGATACATCGAACACACCCACGCCATTGACAACGGTCATGTGCTCTTGGATAATACCACCAGGATACTCTATAGGCATGTTATAGCCGGCAAACTCATGCATCTTTGCACCCAGTGCGATGTGCTTTTCGGTGAATGGAGTATTTTTCATATTGGTTTATGATTAGGTTAGTTATTGTTTAGCGGTTAATTCTGCTATCTTGACCACTACCTTCATGGCTTTCTCCATGCTTGGTATGGGCACATACTCGAAGCGACCATGCATGTTCATGCCACCAGCGAAAATATTGGGGCAAGGCAAGCCCTTGAATGAGAGCTGAGCACCATCGGTACCACCACGAATGGCCTTGACCACAGGCTCAACACCAGCTGCCAGCATAGCTTCCTTAGCAATGTCGATAACATACATCACTGGTTCAATCTTCTCGCGCATGTTGTAATACTGGTCACGCAACTCCAACTTAAGCGTTCCCTCGCCATACTCTGAATTGATCTTGTTGGTAAGGTGCTGGAACTCGCGTTTACGGCTCTCGAAACGCTCACGGCTATGATCACGGATGATATAGTTGACCACTGTCTGCTCTACTGTGCCGTTGAAGCTGATGATATGATAGAAACCTTCATAACCCTCAGTATGCTCAGGTGTCTCGTGTGAAGGCAGCATAGCCACGAAATGGTTGGCCACACGGATGGAATTGATCATCTTGTTCTTGGCGGTACCTGGATGTACATTGCGGCCCGTAAAAGTGAGCTTGGCAGCTGCTGCGTTGAAGTTTTCAAACTCCAGTTCTCCCACCTCACCACCGTCGAAAGTATAGGCAAAATCGCATCCAAAGCGCTCAACGTCAAACTTATGGGCACCCAAGCCAATCTCCTCGTCAGGATTGAAGGCAATGCGTACTTTGCCGTGCTTGATTTCAGGATGCTGCATGAGATATTCCACACCTGAGATGATTTCGGCGATACCTGCCTTATCGTCGGCGCCCAACAGGGTGTTGCCATCGGTAACAATCAAGTCTTCGCCAATATGTTTCTTCAGTTCAGGAAACTGCTCTGGACTCAAAACGATATTCTCTGCTGAATTGAGCACGATGTTGCCACCATCGTAATTCTGCACGATGCGTGGGGTTACATTCTTGCCACTCATATCAGGAGCTGTATCCATGTGGGCGATAAAGCCTACCACAGGCACTTGTTTGTCTGTATTGGCAGGCAAGGTAGCATAGAGGTAACCATTATCATCCAAAAAGACTTCCTGCAAGCCGAGGCTTTCTAACTCTTCTTTCAGGTATTTGGCAAGGACCATCTGTCCGGGAGTGGAAGGCGTAACGCCTGACTCCTCATTAGAAGTTGTCTCAAATGTGACATACTTCAAGAATCTATCAATCAGTTTATTCATGGTATTAAGTTTAATTGAATGATGAGAATCACGACATCGCCGCAATAGTCAACAATCAATGTCAATATTGGTCATTTAAAAGTGACTGCTTCCGTCAAAGCAATGGGTACAAATCTTACACTTAGGCAAGCCGATAGCCCTAACTACATTATCCACTGTATTGAACTTCAACGTATTGAGACCAAACTTCTGGCGCATAATTTCCACCATCTTGTTGTACTCAGGGGTACCCGCTGAAGCATATTTGTCGAGTTTGGCATTAGCATCGCCCTCCACATCCTTGATGATACGACGGGTCAGCAACTCCAAATCACCCTTAGAAGCCGTGTAACCCACAAATGGACAAGAATAAATCAATGGTGGACAACTGATGCGGATATGTACTTCCTTAGCGCCATACTCGTAGAAGGTCTTTACATTGTCGTGCAGCTGGGTGCCTCGTACGATGGAGTCGTCGCAGAACACCATCTTGCGGTCTTGCAACATGCAGCGGTTAGGAATCAATTTCATCTTTGCTACCAAGTTACGCATCTCCTGATTGGCAGGAGTAAAGCTGCGTGGCCAGGTAGGTGTATATTTGGAGATAGCACGGTGATAAGGAACGCCCTTACCCTCGGCATAGCCCAACGCCATACCCACACCTGATGACGGGATGCCACAAACGCAATCTACATCGGTATCGTCATGCTGTCCCATCTGCATACCCAGGCTAAAGCGTACCGATTCGGTATTGATGCCTTCGTAGCTGGAGGTGGGGAAGCCGTAGTAAATCCACAGGAACGAGCAAATCTGCATTTCCTCGTTGGGTTTACGCAACTGCTCCCAGCCATCAGCACGTACTCGCACAATCTCACCAGGACCCATGTAATGGTCACGATGATAGTCGAGGTTAGGAAAACTGCTGGTCTCACTTGAAATGGCGTAGGCATCATCTTTCTTGCCTATGATGACAGGGGTTCTTCCCAGTCTGTCTCGAGCGGCTATGATACCATCCTCTGTGAGGATGAGCAGTGAGCAAGAGCCCTTTATTTTGCTGAACATAAATTCAATGCCTTCTACCCAACTCTTTCCTTGTATGATGAGCAAGGCTATCAGCTCTGTCTGGTTGGTCTTACCAGAGTTCAGCTCGGCAAAATGTAAATTATGATCAAGTATCTCTTGTTCCAGTTCGGCCAAATTGAAAAGCTTGGCTACCGTAACTATGGCGAATCTGCCTAAGTGAGAGTTAAATATGATGGGTTGCGGGTCTGTATCGCTGATAATGCCAATACCTGAGTTGCCTTGGAATTTGTCTAATTCATCTTCGAATTTGCTTCGGAAATAATCGCTGTCCAGTTTGTGGATGGAGCGAGCGAAAGTGCCGTCTTCTTGATTGTAGGTTGCCAAACCTCCACTGCGAGTGCCGAGATGCGAGTTATAGTCGGTACCGTAGAACAGGTCTGCTGTGCAACGATGCTTAGCAATGGTGCCAAAAAAACCTCCCATAAATGTAGTATATTTTTATTTGTTTAGTCTCAATCTTATCAAATTGAAGACGCAAAGATAATCATTTTTGTTGATAATTCCTCAATCCTGACTGTAAGAATTCAACATATTTTCCAACATCCTCATCGTAGGCGTAGGACTTATTCAGCGGTTTGCCATCATTATCAATGAGTACATAGAATGGCTGGGCATTAGCACCGAATTTCACTCGCTGCAAATAGCTCCATTTATCGCCCTGTGTCCTTAAAGTGCGCTCCTTGCCGTTTTCCACCACCTTGATAGGTTCGGGCAACTTGGTCTTGTTATCAACATAGAGTGTAATGAGTACATAATCGTCGTTCATCAGGCTACCTACTGTAGGATCTGTCCATACAGCCAACTCCATCTTGCGACAATTCACACAACCGTAGCCGGTGAAGTCCAACATGACAGGCTTCCCTACTCTTTGAGCATATTCCATACCTAAGTCGTAATCGTCAAATTGTGCCCGAACCTCATTCTTGTAAAGATTGAAATCCTGCGTGTGCAAAGGTGGGGCGAAGGCACTGACCGCCTTTAACGGGGCGCCCCATAAGCCTGGTATCATATATACGGCAAATGCCAAAGAGGCCAGTGCCAAGAAAAACCGAGGCACACTGACACGAGTATCATCATCGTCATGCGGAAACTTGATCTTGCCCAGGAGATAAACACCCAACAAGGCAAAAAGGACAATCCACAACGACAGGAATGTCTCACGGTCAAGGATATGCCAGCCGTAAGCCAAGTCGGCTACCGACAGGAACTTCAGCGCAAAAGCCAGTTCGATGAAGCCTAACGACACCTTGATGACATTCATCCAGCCACCCGACTTAGGCATCTGCTTGAGCCATGAAGGGAAGAGGGCAAAAAGGGTGAAAGGTAATGCCAAGGCAATAGCGAAGCCCAGCATACCGATAGCTGGTGCCACAATGCTGCCCGAGGTAGATACTTCTACCAACAAGAAGCCGATGATAGGACCTGTGCAAGAGAAGGATACCAGTGCCAACGTGAATGCCATGAGGAAAATGCTGAGCAAACCAGTGGTCTTCTCAGCTTTGCTATCTACTGCATTACTCCACGATGAAGGCAAGGTAATCTCGAATGCACCAAAGAAAGAGATGGCGAATACCACCAGCATCAAGAAAAAGAAAATATTGAATATAGCATTGGTAGATAAGGCATTGAGGGCACTGGCTCCGAAAAGCAAAGTAACCAACAAGCCTAAAGCCACATAGATTACTACAATGGCCAAACCATAGGTCATAGCATCAGCGATGCCTTTTTTCTTGTCTTTGCTTCTTTTGAGGAAGAAGCTGACTGTCATAGGAATGATAGGCCACACGCAAGGGGTGAACAACGCCAGCAAACCTCCTAAGAATCCCGTAAAGAATATGTATAGCCATGAGCGGTCAACAGTGCCGGCTGACTCGCCAAAAGAGCGGAGCTCGCTAATAACAGGTTGCCACCATGCAGAATGAGCACCGACCTCTGACATTTGATCATTATTTTCATTCCCAACGAGGGAATTATTTTCTTCTGACGAGGAATTATCATCAATGTTGGCAGACTCAGCAGCATCTTCTGCAGGAGCAGCTACATCGGCTGTGCCTGTAAACATAAATGGCACCTCGCTGGGTGGCAAGCAATTCTGATCGTTGCAGGCTGCATATTCAAGATACCCCTCCAAACGATAAGTACCTCCTTCAAGACGTACTCTTTGAACAAACTTGGCTGTTTTCTCAAAATAGCGAACATCCATACCGAACAATTTGTCATAGACAGCTTGTTCATTACCCACAGGAAGCAATTTACCATCTTCATGAGCTCCTGTGGCCCGCTCTAAATTGAATGAAGCAGAAATGGGACCTCCCTCACCCAAATCGGTAGAATAAATGTGCCAACCTGGATCTATGGTGGCTGTAAACACTATCTCTGCTACATCGTCGGAGACTTTATTGAATTCGGTGCGGAAACTAACAGGGTCCAAGATCTGGGCCTGCAGCATAATGGTTGCCAGGAGAAATCCGACAATTGACAGTAGTTTTTTCATGCTTTGAATAAAATATTAAGATTCGTAATCTACACAAGAGCGACTTTCTTTCACATCAGCCAACAACTTAGCAGCAGCCACATGAGCAGGATGAACAGCATAGGCCTTTACTTCTGCCAATGTATCGAACTCGCTATATAAGGCAATGTTCCACTGCTCATCGGGATTTATATTGATTCCTACCTCAACATGTTTAATAAAGGGGATTACTGTAGGCAAAGCTTCGATAGCTGATTTGAACTTTAGTGCAACAGTCTGTTTTTCTTCTGCTGAAGCCTCATTTTTCAGCTTAAAAAGAACAATGTGTTTAACCATAATGTGATTTGTAAATAATTTTATCTATATTTGCCACAAAGATAGTGCAAATCGAGCGGAGAACAAAATAAGCTTGCTTATTTTTTATCCCGAGATGCAGCCTATTTTATGAAAAGATAGTGCAAACCGAACACAATGCCAATTTTTATTTGAGTATTGTTGAGGTGCAGTTTATCATATTTAAAGATAGTTATTTGTACATACAACATTAAGAAAATGTTAATAATTGGTATTGCAGGCGGGACTGGGTCAGGTAAGACCACCGTCGTGAAAAGAATCATGGAGAAGCTGGATAAGGACGAGGTAGTTCTACTGCCATTGGATTCTTATTATAAAGACAGTAGTCATGTTCCACCCGAGAAACGACAACAGATCAATTTTGACCATCCTAATGCTTTTGACTGGGATTTATTACGCTCTCATATAGCTTTGTTGAAAGAGGGTAAGAGCATTGAGCAACCCATATATGACTACATCACTTGTACGCGCCACCCTGAAACGATACACATAGAACCTAAAAACGTGATTATCTTTGAGGGTATCATGTCATTGTACGACAAGGACATCCGTGACATGATGGACCTAAAGATCTTTGTGGAAGCCGATTCTGACGTGCGACTGATACGAAACATTGAGCGCGATGTGGTTTCGCGTGGCAGAACCTATGAGGCTGTGATGGAGCGCTACACAAGGGTACTCAAACCTATGCATGAGCAATTTATCGAACCTACCAAGCGCTATGCTGACTTGATTGTGCCTCAAGGTGGACATAACAAAGTGGCCATCAAGATATTGACTATGTACGTCAAGAAACATGTGAAAGATTGAAAATTAAGTCTCTGTACATATTGTTGGGAATGCTGTTGCTGGGGGTTGCTTTAGGTTGTAACTTCCAGCAAAAAGAGATTGTTGTCAAGTATGACTTGGAACAGATTCAAGACAGCGGAGTGCTGAGGGTGATTACCCTTTATGGCTCCACCAGCTACTTCCAGTATCGCGGACAGGAGATGGGTTTCCAATATGAATTGGCGAATCAATTTGCAGAATACTTAGGTGTGGAGTTAGAGGTGTTGGTAGCCAACAATATTGAAGAAATGAGGAGCATGCTACTACAAGGCAAGGGCGACTTGATTGCTTTTCCTCTGCCCTATTCAGCAGATTGGAAGGACAGTCTGGAATATTGCGGTGAAGAAACCATTACCCACCAAGTGTTGATACAACGCAACAGGTGGCGTCCTGCTCCACTAAAAGATGTAACGGAACTAATTGGCAAAGAGGTGTATGTAAAGCCTGGGCGATTTCTGCAACGCATGAACAACCTAAACGAAGAGGTGGGCGGTGGCATTATCATCCACAATGTAGAGAACGACAGTCTTTCGTTAGAAGACCTCATCACACAGGTTGCACAGGGAAAGATTGACTATACAGTAGCTAACAATGATCTGGCCAAGCTGAACCAGACCTACTATCCCAATCTGGAGGTAAGTATGGCGGTGGGACACGACCAGCGTGCTTCGTGGGCAGTGAGGAAAGAATGTACGCAGCTAGCTGAAATTGTGAACCGTTGGCATGATGAAAATGTGACATCACCTAACTATTCGGCTAGTATAAAACGCTATTTCGAGTTGAGCAAAACCAAAGTGCTCTTTCCCATTATGTCGGCAAAGGAAGGTAAAATTTCTCCTTACGATAATTTGTTCCGCAAATACGCTAAAGAAATTGGTTGGGATTGGCGACTGTTGGCTTCGCTTGCCTATAATGAATCTAACTTCGACACTACAGCTGTTTCGTGGGCTGGAGCCAAAGGACTGATGCAGCTTATGCCTCGTACTGCTAAAGCGATGGGAGTGCCAGAAGGTATGGAACAAAATCCTGAAGAAAGTGTCAAGGGAGCTGTGAAATATATCGGTCTAACATCAGGCACTTTCAGGTCTATCCCTGAACCAGAACGCATAAAATTTATCTTGGCTGCCTACAACTCTGGTACAGGTCACATTACCGATGCAATGGCGCTAGCTGAAAAATATGGTGCCAACAAATATGTGTGGGACGACAACGTGGAGAAATACATCTTACTCAAAAGCAATGAAGAATACTTCTCTGATCCTGTGTGCAAGCACGGCTATTTCCGAGGTATAGAAACCTATAATTTTGTGCGCGACATTATGCAGCGCTACTATCGTTACAGGGAAGTAATCAAAGAATAAAAACTCCACATCTCGATCATTTCACTCCTAAATTGGCGAGCTATTGAGGATAGATGATGGGTTATTCAAAAAAAAGAGGCTGCATTGCTGCAACCTCTTTTGTTCTATCAGCTATTTTCCTTAGAACAGGAAAGTAACGCCAAAGTTAGCACCGAAACGGCTAAAACCATTGTCAGAAACAATATATTTAGCTTCACCACCAAGCTTTACGTTGTCAGCAACAAAGAATTCAATACCACCACCAAGGTTTGCACCCAATCTGGTAGGAATGTCGTGATTGAAGAAAGCAAGGTTAACACCAGCCAATGGATATACGTTGAAACCAGAAGCTACAGGAACTACATAGTGGAGGTTACCATTTACATCTACCATAGAAATATCCTTCTTCTTGAAGAACAAATCTGTAGCAACATCAGCGCGAAGCTGATCAACAAGACCAAACTGAAGCTTCACACCAATACCGAATTGACCATTCCAATCATCATAAACTCCCTGTACACCAAAACCGGTTACACCTTTTTGAGCAAATGCAGCAGTACTCATTGCAAACACTGCTACTAACATAAATAAATACTTTTTCATAACCAATATAAATTTAGTTAACTAATTTTCGATGCAAAATAAGTAATTATTTGCGATATGGGCAAATTCTCTTTTAAAAAAGATTGATTTTTTTCTTTCTTGCTTCCTCCAATGACAGCAATGACGCTTGATTATCAACTGCTTTTTCACGCAACTGGGCATATTCTTTTTTGAGGTCATCTTCCAATTCATGCTTAAGGGTAGGATTCATCAAACGGGCTGCTACAGAGGGATTCTGCGAGGCATCCTTGAGGTGTACCACAGGGGCGTGATATACAGGCGCTATCTTCAGGGCTGTGTGTAGCTGTGAAGTTGTGGCACCACCTATCAACAAAGGGATATCGAGTCCTGCTTTCTCCAGAGCTATTGCCACTTGCACCATCTCGTCGAGCGAAGGGGTAATCAGTCCACTTAAGCCTATCATATCTACCTTTTCTCGAATGGCCGTCTTGACGATTTCTTCTGCTGGTACCATCGTACCCAGATCAATGATGTCGTATCCGTTACAAGCCATCACTACTGACACAATGTTCTTACCAATATCGTGCACATCACCTTTAACTGTTGCCAACAGCACCTTACCTGCTGATTTAGCACCAGCTTGCTTCTCAGCCTCAATGGCTGGCTGCAAGATACTTACTGCTTTTTTCATGGTACGAGCTGTCTTTACCACTTGTGGCAAGAACATTTTGCCAGAGCCAAATAGTTCACCGACATAGTTCATGCCATCCATCAGTGGGCCTTCGATAATTGCTACAGCCTTAGGATATTTTTGGAGGGCTTCCTGTAAATCAACTCCCAAATAGGTATCCAAGCCTTTGGTCAAAGCATATTTCAAGCGCTCTTCCAATGAAGCATTGCGCCATGAATCGAGTTTGTTTGAAGCAGCAAGTGAAGAGTTCTGCTGAGGTGCAGCAGGTTCATTTTTCTTTTCTTCCTCTTTCTGCTTTATTCTTTCCGCCAAGGCAATCAGCCGGTCAGCAGCATCTTTGCGACGGTTCAGCACGACATCCTCGATACATTCCAATTCATCAGCAGGAATATCTGAATACAAGACTGAGGTAGATGGATTGACAATGCCCATATCCATACCTGCTTGAATTGCATGATAGAGAAATACGGCATGCATGGCCTCACGAATATAGTTATTGCCTCGGAATGAGAACGAAAGATTGCTCACTCCACCACTGATATGAACGCCTTTGAGGTGTTCACGTATCCATGCTGTAGCCTTGATATAATCCAAAGCATAGTTGTCATGCTCAGGCATACCTGTTGCCACAGCCAATATATTGGGGTCGAAGATAATGTCTTGTGGAGGGAAACCAACCTGATCAGTAAGCAGTCGGAAGGCTCTTTCACATACCTCTATCTTACGCTGATAAGTATCGGCCTGCCCTTGTTCATCGAACGCCATTACCACTACAGCAGCTCCATATTTCCTGAGACTGCGAGCTTGGGCAACAAACTTCTTTTCGCCCTCTTTCAGAGAGATCGAATTAACTACACTCTTGCCTTGCAGACATTGCAACCCAGTCTCTATCACCTCCCATTTTGAAGAGTCAATCATCACAGGCACTCGTGCTATTTCTGGTTCTGAAGCCAATAAGTTGAGAAAGTGTTTCATCTCCTCACGGGCATCCAGTAAACCGTCATCCATATTGATATCTAACACTTGTGCTCCATCTTCTACCTGCTTGCGCGCAATGTCCAAAGCCTCATCGTAGTTCTTCTCCTTTATAAGTCTGAGGAACTTGCGGGAACCAGCTACATTACATCGCTCTCCCACATTGACGAAATTGATAGTAGAATTCACTTCCAACAATTCCAATCCTGAGAGCTGGAGATAAGGAGAACGACTTACTGGTATATGAGGTTTAGCATCTTTCACCAAAGGCTGATAGGCTGCAATATATTGGTCAGTAGTGCCACAACAACCACCAACAATGTTCACTAATTGTTCGTCTAGGTATGTTTTAATAACACTCGCCATGTGACTGGGTGTCTCGTCGTATTGTCCCAAACTATTGGGTAAGCCAGCATTGGGATAAACACTTATATAATAAGGTGCATGAGCAGCTAATTGACGAAGAAAAGGCTTCATCTGCTCTGCGCCAAACGAACAATTCAAACCCACCGAGAAGATGTCAGCATGGGCAACAGAAGCTATGAAAGCATCTAATGTCTGTCCAGAAAGGGTGCGACCACCCACATCAGATACGGTGACAGAAAGCATCAGAGGTACTTTTTTCCCTAACATCTCCATCGTCTTTTCTGCAGCAAAGATGGCCGCTTTGGCATTGAGGGTATCAAAGATTGTTTCTATCAGCAATGCATCAACCCCACCCTCTATCAGAGCCGCCATCTGTTCCTGATAAGCTTGCACCAATTCTTCAAAAGAAAGTGAACGGTAAGCAGGGTCGTTGACATCAGGACTCATAGAGCAAGTCTTGTTGGTAGGTCCTACCGATCCTGCAACAAATCGTGGTTTCTCAGGAGTAGAATAGCAATTTGCCAACTTACGTGCCAACCTTGCTCCTGCTAGATTCATTTCCCTAACATGAGTCTGCATGCCATAGTCTGCCTGACTTATAGCTGTAGCATTAAAAGTGTTGGTCTCAATAATATCGGCACCTGCTTTGAGATATTTCTCGTGTATTTCGGCAATGACATCGGGGCGTGTGAGGTTCAGTATATCATTATCACCCTTGATTTGCTGCGAGACATCGGCAAACAAGTTGCCCCTGAAATCACATTCTGTCAAGTTGTATTGCTGTATCATGGTTCCCAGTGCCCCATCGAGCACCAGTACACGTTGATTGATTTGAGCCTTAAGAACCGTAAATGGTGAATTATCGGTCATATCTTAATGTTTAAACATCCGCGCCATTTCGCGTTTGTCATCATTTTCCTTCAGTGTCTGTCGTTTGTCATATTCTTTCTTACCCCTCGCCAAGGCTATCACTAGCTTTGCCAAACCTTTTTCATTGAGAAACAGTCTTACTGGCACTATGGTATAACCTGGGTTCAAAGCATCACGCTGCAGCTTGTTGAGCTCCTTGCGGTTCAGCAGCAACTTACGGTCGCGGGTGGCAGCATGGTTATTGTAGGTACCATACATATATTGGGCAATGTGCATGTTTTTTACCCACAACTCGCGCTTGTCGAAAAAGCAATATGTATCTACCAAACTCGCCTTACCAAGTCGGATAGACTTGATCTCAGTACCCGTAAGTACCATGCCTGCGGTATAAGTCTCTATAAACTCATAGTCGTGGCTAGCTCTTTTATTCTTGATATTGATAGGAGCCTGTTTCATATAATCAGTCCAACAAGATATTGAGTTGGTCAAACACGAAGCGAATCAAAGGAGGACAAACCAGCAAGACGATAGATGCAATCACCGTCAGAACCGTACGCTTCTCTTCGGTCACAGCCAGCAAATTCTCGCTGCCTTCCCAAACCAAATAGATAATATAGAACTGCAAAAGTATTGAGATAATACCCAAATCAGGTAAAATACCTGTCAGTATCTGTAACAAGAAGGTCACCGTCATGCTGTAGCCTGCAAACTGTTGAGAAAGCAATATATCATCGCGTTGTTCCAACAGTCGCATCCTAACCAGATTAATAAGGTATGATGATAGGAAAAAGGCACCAAATAAAGACACCACTACTGCAGCACAGTTCATCATTGCGTATTGGTAGTCCTCAGCGCTACCCCATCCTCTTTCAAAGATAGAACCTAAGAACACCGCAAGTGCCGAAAAGCCTATCATAGGATAGACATAATCAAACGACACCTCACGAATATTGGGGCGCAAACGAACTTCCTCCCACGCTTTAGCGGGATTCGATATCATCAAAAATGCTATATGTAATAGAAATTTATAGTCCAATGCTATTATTGAAATGGGGTCAAATCAATATCAAAGAAATCATCGCCACCACTTTTAATTTCATAAGTGCTGCGATTTACCTTTGCCTTTATACGGATTTTGGACACTTTTACACTATTTGAAACATTGAATTCATTAATTATATCGCCGATATAGAAGATACGGTCAACATATTTATGATCTAAGCGCTGGAGATCTGGATCGTCAACAACATCATATAAGGTAAGTTCCAGTACACCTTCGGAATTATGCATATCAGCAGGAGCCTGCAAATTGAAATGGTGTTTCTTTATTTCCTGCTCCTTCTCACTCTCAGAATTCACTTTATCAGCCCAAAAGATACATGGAATTACTAAATAATCTTTATTGAACAAAGAAGGTGCTATAGTACTTTCTTGCAAAGTAAAAATATTAATATTACCTTCGCCTGTTCCCTTCACCACATTATATGTATCCACTTTTTGAGGAGCAGAAAGAAGGGTCACATTCAGCTTATTATCACTCCATGTGGTAGGATCATACTCTATTTCAATCAAGTAAAAGCCAGGAGCCGAAGGCAAGAAACTGGAATTCACAGGAACTAAGATACCGCCACCTTGCTGAGTAAAAGCGCCATTTTCATAGATTGCTACAAGTGTTTGAGTTGCTTTATTGTCACCTTCACTGCTAGACAAACAACTTGTCATTATCACACCCATCAACAGGGTCAAACCCAAAAGGGCCATCATTCTAATCTGTTTCATTGTCGTATATATATTAAATTCGAGGCAAATTTAGACAAAAGATTTCAGTTATTGTCCATATATGCGTTAATAAATATCAAAATATCTCACCACTACCAATTACCAGTTTTCGGTCTTTGTCGTAAATTACGCCAAACTGCCCAGGGGCTATACCTTGTAACATCTGACTGGATTTAACAAGATACCCATCACCATCGTTGACAATCGTTCCCGTAGTAAACTCAGGTGTATGGCGTATCTTAAATGTAATCTCGTGTTCACCCTCCTGCCAAAGATTCTCTGTAATAAAATGAAAATCTTTCAGGTGGAAAGTATCTCCGTACTGCTTAGTGCAATCATATCCATGCGACACATAAACGATATTCTGCTGTACATCTTTCTGAATCACAAACCAAGGTCCTCCACTTAATCCCAAACCTTTTCGCTGTCCGATAGTGTGGAACCAGAATCCCTTATGTTTACCCAGCACCTTACCTGTTTCTAGCTCTATGATAGAACCTTCTTGTTCACCTAGAAAACGCCTAACAAAGTCATTGTAGTTGATATTGTTCAAGAAGCAGATACCCTGACTATCCTTACGCTTGGCACTAGGTAAACCTGCTTTGGCGGCTATCTGGCGCACCTCAGTTTTCATCAAATTGCCCAATGGAAACATTAGTTTCTTTACCTGCATATAAGTAATTTGTGCTAGGAAATCAGTCTGATCTTTCACTGGGTCAACTGCAGTACCCAACCAAGTTTTGCCGTCAATCACATGGGTGGTGGCATAATGTCCAGTTGCTGTCACATCAAAATCTTTGCCCACCTTGTCCTCAAAACAACCAAACTTAATCAGGCGGTTACACATCACATCGGGATTGGGAGTGAAACCATTACGAATCTTATCAATAGCATACACTGCCACTTTGTCCCAATATTCACGATGCAAGTCTATTAGCTCAAGCTTCAAACCATATTTATGGGCCACCGCAGTACATATTTCCATATCTTCCTCAGCGGTACAATCCATATAATCCACATCATCACGTCCTATGCGGATATAGAACAATGCTGGCCGATAGCCTTGTTCGCACAACTGGTGTACCACCACTGAACTATCAACACCTCCCGATATCAATACTGCTATATTCATGTCACATAGAATACATTATTCTTTGATTTGCAAAATTACTATATTTTTTTTATCTTTGCATCATTAAACCAAGAATTAAAGATGAAAGCCAAATATAGCATTATTATACTAGTCTCCATCATCTTACTTACCAGCCTTTTTAGCTCTTGCGGAAAGGACCGATGGGAAGAGTATTATCCTTTCACTCGTCATAGTCTATGGATTGATAGCGTAATGCGGGAAAATTACCTCTGGAACGACGAGTTGCAAGATGAAGACGAACTCACCTCTTCTTATTTCTTAAACTCTGCGGCTTTCTTGTCAAAGGTGAGATACAGCGATGACAAAGTTAGTTACATAGACACGGCATGCTCACAGCCAATCATTAGTTATGGTTACCAGCTAGCTACCACTCAAGTAAACGACACGGCACTTATGGCAGTTATTACCTATATTGAGCCTTTCTCTGTGGCTGCTACTGCAGGCTTACAACGAGGCGAATGGATTATGGCAGTAGATGATGAGATTATCACCAAAAAGACACAGAATTGGCTTACTGATGGCGAGGCACACAAACTAATGATAGGGCATAGCACCACTATCGTTATAAACGACGAGAATTCGGGTGAAGAGGTGGAACAAAGTATTGTCATTTTTGACCGAGTAGTAAATATACCCGTTGCATTGGGCTTTTTTCCCAATGACTTACCTATAGTGTCTGTTTTAGACAATCATGTGGGATATATGCTCTATAACGATATTGCTGAAGCCAATCAGCAAGAGGTGGCATCAGCCACACAAAGTTTATCGGCTGGGGACATTACAAACTTGGTGCTTGACTTGCGCTATGCTACAACTGGCGATGTTAAAGGATTGCAGTATCTTGCGTCTATCTTGGTACCCTCTAGTGCTCTAGGCAACCAGTTTGCTTCTGTAGAATATGCTGAGTCCCGCCATATGGATACATCTCTACCATTCCTCACAGCTAACGAGTTGGAGAAAGGAGTCAACCTCAATTTGAACAAGCTTTATGTGCTTACGTCATCAGCTACTGCTGGTCCAGCAGAAATGCTGATTAATTGTCTCAAAGAAGTGATGGATGTAGTGGTCATTGGACAGCAAACACAAGGCATTGAGGTGGCATGTGAGTCATTCATTGACCCAGCTAACGACCAAATCTTACATTTGGCAGCTTGTCATGTATCAGATGTTAACAAAAAAGTTGACTATATTGATACTGGCATTGAACCAGATTATATTGTCAACCCTCTTTCTCCTATTGAGGGTATCCTCCCCCTTGGTTCACCGCAAGAAAACCTACTGGCCAGAGCGTTGGAAATAATTAACAATTGATAATTGATTCTTCTTGGAGCAACAAAGACAAAAAAGAAGGCTGCTCAAATAAGCAGCCTTAATTATCAATTCAGGATTATGATCTATATCAATTTACTGGCTTAGAATAGCGAGCATTCAAACCATCGAGTACTTCCTGAGTAATGTTCATCACCTCATCAGCATAAAGCAGGTTATCCATACCGGTATTACTGATAATCAGCGCAAAGCCCTTAGTCTTGTTATACTCCTTCAGGTAGTTCTTGATAGAGTCTTGCAACTGCATGTTGTTCTTCTCACTCTCTGCTGCCAGTTCGCTCTGCAGTTTGTCGCTTAAAGTCTGCAAGTCTTCACTCAACTTATTAATGCGGTTATACTCCTGCTGTGCGCGTTCTGCCGAAAGGAATGCGTTGTTCTGGTACTTTGTCTGAAACTCCTGCTGCTGCTTCTGCAGATCCTGAGCTTTCTGGTTAAGCTGAAGACGTACATTCTCACTCTTCTTGACCATTGCCTCGTTGAGGTCGATGCAGAAATTATACTTAGCCAGCAATGTGTCGATTTCAACGAAAGCCACCTTCATGTCAGACAGAACACCTGCTGCATCGTCAGTTGCTGTTTCCTGACCACCTTTATTGGCACATTGTGCAAACATCATGATGCAGCTCAATGCTGCCAAACCCATGATCAAATTCTTCATTTTCTTCATAATTACTTATAATTTTATCTTTAGATTTTATTCTTTCACGCCCAATCTTGACGGTTTTCGTGCATTTCTATCTTGTGACTCCACGCAGTCAATGCCTCGTCTTATCATCTCTTTGTTGCCACTAATGTGAAAATGTGGAAACTTGCCTGCTTTGGTAAAAAATATCTTTATACCCAAGAGAAAAACGCAAATGCAAACCACAGCTAAAGTAATGAGCAACGTATATAGCATAAATCAAAATAAATACCTATATTTGCAAAAAATCGGTGCAAAAATAGTGCAAATCAAACACAACGCCAAATTTTACATGGACTTTGTTGAGATGCAGTCTTTTTTTGCAGCCCCAAAGATACAATTTAATATTGAATATGGAAAAAAAAGAGCTAAAACCTGCTGGAGTTTTCAGATTTTTTGAGGAAATTTGTCAGATTCCAAGACCCTCGAAGCACGAGGAGAAGATTATTGCCTACCTGCAAGAATTTGGTAAGAAGTACAATTTAAAGACCACCACCGATGTCTGTGGCAATGTTTTGCTAGAGAAGCCAGCCACCCCAGGAATGGAAGATAGAAAAACAGTGGTGCTGCAAGCCCATATGGATATGGTGCCTGACAAACGCAAAGATGTGGAGCATGATTTCCTAAAAGACCCCATTGAAACATGGATTGACGGTGAGTGGTTGAAAGCCAAAGGCACTACTCTAGGTGCTGACAATGGC
The DNA here is from genome assembly GCA_902779085.1 of uncultured Bacteroidales bacterium. Taxonomy (GTDB): domain Bacteria; phylum Bacteroidota; class Bacteroidia; order Bacteroidales; family Bacteroidaceae; genus Bacteroides. The sequence goes on from CACYZY010000014.1 coordinate 71,307, forward strand.
ATTGGTGTTGCTACAGGATTGGCTGTATTGGCCGATGACAGCATAAAGCATGGACCCATTGAGTGCCTTTTTACTCGTGATGAAGAGACTGGTCTTACTGGCGCCTTTGAAATACAGGACGGTTTCATGCATGGTGATATTCTGCTCAACCTCGACTCGGAAGATGAAGGAGAGATATTCATTGGTTGTGCAGGTGGTGTTGATTCTGTAGGTACTTTTACCTATCAAGATGTTGAGGTTCCGTCTAATTACTATGCTTGCCGCATCGAAGTGAAAGGCTTACAGGGAGGTCATTCAGGCGATGACATTATCCGTGGGCGTGCAAATGCCAACAAAGTACTTAATCGTTTCCTCGTGCAGGCAGCTAAACAATATCACCTCTATTTGTGTGAGATAGGCGGAGGTAGTCTGCACAATGCTATCCCTGCTGTGGCACAAGCTGTGGTAGCCTTACCTGAAGCCGACAAGCATAACTTACGTGCACTGCTCAACGTATTTGCTGCTGCCGTTCAGGCCGAATATTACGTTACAGACCCTGGATTGCAGATTGTGATGGAGAGTGTGGCAACGCCTAAGGTTGCTATAGATTGCGACACGGCTAAGCGTCTGTGCCAAACGTTGTATGCTATGCCCCATGGCGTGTTTTGCATGAGTCAGGATGTACCCGGATTGGTTGAAACCAGCACCAACCTTGCCACCATCAAGATGAACCCTTCCGAACACCATATTATAATAGGTACCAGTCAACGAAGTTCGACAGAGTCATCGAAGGAAGACATTGCTACAATGGTACGCACTGTTTTAGAGATGGGCGGAGCGAAAGTGACCCATGGCGATGGCTACCCAGGTTGGAAACCTAACCCACATTCAGAAATCCTGACCATTGCAGTTGAGAGTTATAAGAGTTTGTTTGGTAAGGAACCTAAAGTAAAGGCCATCCATGCCGGTCTAGAATGTGGTTTGTTCTTGGAGAAATATCCTAATCTCGATATGATTTCGTTTGGTCCTACCCTACGTGGTGTACATACACCAGATGAACGGATGCTGATTCCTACTGTTGATCTTTTCTGGAGGCATTTGTTGGACATTCTGAAGAACGTGCCAACTAAATGAGAAGAGCAAACATCCTATTAGTATTATTAGTAGTAGCGTGTAGCTGTCTTGGGCAAGACAGCTACCGCTTTCGTATTGTTAGCTACAACGTAGAGAACCTGTTTGACTACCAACACGACTCGCTTAAGAACGATTATGAGTTTTTGCCTGATGCTACACGCCATTGGGACTATCATAAATATCATAAAAAGTTAGATGATCTGGGACGTGTTATCATTGCCACAGGAGAGTGGACTCCTCCTGCTTTGGTAGGTCTTTGCGAAGTGGAGAACGAACATTGTCTAACAGACCTAACTGAACACTCTCTATTGAAAGAGGCAGGTTATCGCTATGCGATGACCAACTCACCAGATCAGCGAGGTATCGATGTAGCTTTACTATATCAACGTGAGGTGTTTAAGCCAATTTGTATCAAAACCTATCGCGTACCACCATTGACAAAGCAGAAGAATGCAACTCGCGACATTCTTCATGTTACAGGAGAGTTGCCCAACCACTCACTACTTGATGTATTTGTATGTCACCTACCCTCACGCTCTGGCGGAGAGAAAGAGTCGGAACCTTATCGCATCTTGGCAGCTGGAGTGTTGATGCAAGCTGTGGATAGTTTGTTACAAGATCGCAAAAAAGCACAGGTGGTCATTATGGGCGACTTCAATGACTACTATAACAACCGCTCCGTAGCAGAGGTGGTAGGCGCAAAACCAGTAATTACACTTAAAGCCAACAAGCAGGAACTCTATCACTTGCTAGCAGCTAAGGAGAAAGCGCTGAAAGACTATGCCAGTTATCGCTATCGGGGCAAATGGGATTCACTCGACCACCTTATTGTCAATGGTCGGCTGTTGCGACAAAAAGGTTCGTTCCACATTTTGTCTACTAACGATGCATTCTTAGTAAAAGCTGATGTTTTCAGCGCCGAATTCCTACTCGAAGAAGATGAACGCTATGGTGGCAAGATGCCCTTCCGCACTTATTCGGGCATGAAATATAAAGGTGGTTTCTCTGATCACCTTCCTATCTATGCAGATTTTATTTTGAAATATTAAAGCCTTCCTTCTTTCTCGTGTAGCATACGTAATTGCTAAATTAACTGTAAAAATGCAAGTTTTTGTGATAAAAGGCGGTAATATCACAAATTATTATTTACTTCGCAAAATGTTTTCACTTAAACCAATTATTTTATGAAGAAGATTGTAAGAGAATTCGGATCATTACTACTATTACTAATAATGGTGGCTGCTTGTAGTAAAGACAGTTACGAGCCCAACCCAACCCCGAGCGGAGGAGGTGAAACACCAACACCTTCTGGTCCTACTATCAGTTCAGAGATACAGTATGCTGACGAATTTGCGCAAGAAGCGTTGAGCACCTATTATCTGTGGAATAAAGTGATTGAAGATGCCATAAACAACCAACTCGATCCTGAAACGTGCACAGACCCTGTAGCTACAGTTGAAAAGATACGTTATAAGCAGGGCGGCGGCTATAAATCCAATCAGGACGAAGACCGCTGGACACAACTCTTTGAAGATATTACACCTTTCCAGGAGTCTGTGGAAGGTGTTTCTACTACTAATGGCATGAACCTGAGTGTGGGCAGTTTCTCAAACTCATCACCTCAAAGTTATTTCTTCATCGTGAACTTCGTATATGCAGACAGCCCAGCCGACAAGGCAGGTCTAAAACGCGGCGACATCATCCTATCTTATAAAGGCAAAGACATTACTGATGCTAATCTTGAAGACGCTTACTATGGTGAAACTGTTGCAGAATATGGATTAGGTTCATGGGAAGAAGACGGCATCCAGAAATTAGATAAGAAGGTTACTTTAACCCCTGTAAAGATGTATCTTGATCCTGTTATCTGCAGCAAGACTTTTGATGTAAATGGTAAGAAAGTTGGTTACCTCATGTACGATAGCTTTGATCTCGATTCAGCTGAGAAACTCATTAATGTCTGCAAACAGTTCAAGAGCGATGGCGTTAAAGAGCTTATACTTGATCTTCGCTACAATGGTGGTGGCTTTGTGTTCACGGAAGAGCTTATGGCTTCAATGTTTGCGCCAGCAACTAATGTTAAAGCAGGTGAAGTTTATATGCAAGAAATCTATAACGAAGTGCTTACAGAAGCTTTCACCAAACAATCCGGCAAGAATTTCAATAAAAGCTACCTCTCATTTGTGCATGAGATGGGCGAAGAAGGTAGTAAGGATTATGTGAAATACAATACTGAAGATGCTAATATTGGCCTGAATAAGATTTACGCCATTGTTGACCGCAACACAGCATCAGCATCAGAATCTTTGTTGGTAGGTCTGAGCCCATTTATCGATATCGTCACCATTGGCCAGCAATCACACGGCAAGTATTGTACAGGCTATATTTTGGATGTTGATGATATATATGAAACCGCTCCATCTGTCATCAGTAAATGGGGTATTTATGTTATGGTGGCTACCTATGCCGATCGCGATAATAAGAACCTGGCTCGTCCTGTTGGTATAATTCCAAATGTGAAAGCATTTGATCACTTCTATGGAATCGATGATAATGATAGAATCTACGAAACTCATGAGATTGGTGATGAAAATGAAGCTATGTTGAAAGCTGCCCTTGAAGCAGCCGGCAAGAAATATACAACTATTGCCACTACCCGTTCACTTGACTTAAAGATGCCTCCGTTTGAGCTCAAGATGCTGCACAACAAATATAAGTTTGGCAAGCGCATCAAACAACTTCCTACTCGTAAGAGTGAAGCGTTAAGATAAAAAACAGTGATGGCTGCCAAAAAGGCAGCCATCACTGTTTTATAATTATCCCCGGCTCCTAAATTCAAATGAGTCTTGCACTTTCCCTGTAAGCAAATTGTGAATCTGTATCTGCAACTTACCATCCACAACCTTTCCTTCAATTACAGTAGGATATTTCTCTGGTCGCTCACGTCTACTCTCACCACTTCCAGTAAATCCCATCTCAGGACCTCCGCCTACAATCTGAGCCCAACAACGTGTTTGAGTAGGTGCATCAAAGCGATATTCATGCTGATGAGCAGTTATAACGATCTGGCATCCAGCCTTTTCCAACAAAGGTGTCCATAGTTGGGCACAAGTACGTTGCCACATAGCAAAGTCGGTAGTATATTGTGGGTCTTTGTCTGCAGGAACAACATCACCAGGATTATATCTAGGATTAGGCTCATACAATGGGATATGACAGAAAGCCACTAAGAATGGAGCACTGGCTATCTCTGGTCTATGCAACACATCATCCAGCCAAGCCACCTGCGCTTCTCGATAAGGGCCACTATTGAACAACCCTGCGAACAACGGATTCGTGTCTAACTTATCCTCAGCAGTATCCAACCCTATCAGTGCCACTTCTCCCATCCTAACAGCAAAATTACGTCCTAAGTCCCAATCACGTGATACACGTTCTTCGGGTTGTCGATACATCCATACCTTTTCCAAATGACGGTTTGCCATACCACGAGAATCATGGTTGCCAGGGCAGAACAGATATGGTATCTCTGAAGCATAGTCTTTGCGTTCAATCTCTGGTTGGAGAAAAATACGCATCTGTGCCTCGATAGTTTCTTCAACATTCGTTGCATCACCATTCCAAATAACGCATTGAGGCGTCAGTGTTGCAATCTTTTCAATAGCCAACCCGAAGGGTTCCCATCGTGCATGCGTATCGTTGATGACACAAAAGTGTGCAGGTGATCTACTACCGGCTGTAGTGAAATGATATATTCGAGGATCCTCCTCATTGCCAATAATCTTCATATCATAGCCTCCCCCATAGTGGATGCGGTCAGCACCTATTTTATAATAATAGGTAGTATTGGGTTGCAGGTTAGCCAGTCGGACCTGGATCACACGGTCGCTGATTTCGGTTGTCCTATAACCACCACATTTCACCTTTTCCCCATCGCTCAGGTCTGGTTGCTGACCAACTATCACATAGCCATTAGCTAGGTCATTCACGGCAAAGGCCACCCCCATCGATGTCTCCGCATAGTTCTGCAACATAGGAGCAGAAATAATCAATGGTCCCTCATTAGCAATATATATCTGCTGTCCTTCATTCCCAATAGCTGACTGTTCCACCTTTGTTTCATCAGCTAACGCATTGTTAGCCCACCCTGCAGCACCAGCCATTAATGCCGTTTTCTTAATAAAATCTCTTCTCTTCATAGTATTAGTTTGTTCTCTTTTAAACTCCAATATTTGTTATGAGTGACAGGGATATCACCTACAACTCGTCGCACTATCTTCTACCACTCGTTGCAATATCTCCTTTCACCCGTTCCAGTATCTCTCATCACCCGTCGCAATATCTCCTTTACCCCCATAACAGATACTGCGACGACCCATAGCAGGCTTTGCAACGGCCCAAAGCAAACATTACAACAAATCACAGGAAATATCAATACCCAATAAGCAAAGATAGCGATAAAAAAATAATGTGGCTTCGTTTTGACTCCTTAATTGTACATTTTTGAGTGACATAAGGTAAATAATATTGATAAATTCTCTTATCTTTGCAGAAAAACAAAATAGATTTATGTTTTTTATAAACAAGATGAAAACAACAGCCATCACAGCCGCTATCGCACTGACGATGGGGGCTAATGCACAGAATGTGCTGACACCACGTCAGCAAAGTATCGTAGCTATCTCCTCTTTTATTTCAAAGGGGGATATCAAGAACTTGGAACTAAGTTTTGACAAAGCTTTTAACGAGGGATTTACTCAGAATGAATTGAAAGAAATTTGCTGCCACCTCTATGCTTATATGGGCTTCCCTAAGTCTTTAAATGCATTAAGTGCCCTGCAAAGAGTGATAGCTGACCGTCAGCTTAAAGGGCTAGCATGCGAAGAAGGCCGTATACCTACTGCGTTGCCTCAAGACTACAATGCTTTGAAAGAGGGTACTGAAGTGCAGGCTTCGTTGTTTGGTCCTTATACAAACACATTCTCGCCAACAATCGACTATTACCTTAAAGCACATTTATTTGGTGACATTTTTGCCAACGACTTGCTGACTCATAAGGAGCGCGAACTAGTGACCATTAGCGCATTAGCCAGTATAGAGGGTTTGGAGGCACAGCTGAGTGCACACATAGTAGGAGCCCAACAAAAGGGTATGAGCAAAAATGAGATGCATTCGTATGTATTAACACTGGCCGAGCTGGGCGACGAAGCAACTACTAATAGGGCAATGAAAGCTGTGGCACAACTCTATGGCGAGAGTGTACAGACCATTCAAACGGTAGACTTTTCCATATGGCCTAAGGGTGAACCAAATCCATTCGGACAGTATTTCACTGGACAGAGCTACCTCACCATGATGGGAGAAAGCGGGGCCTACAATGTGACCTTCGAACCTGGTTGTCGCAATAACTGGCACATCCATCATGGAGCCGTACAGGTATTGATATGCGTATCAGGCCGTGGTTGGTATCAAGAATGGGGTAAACCAGCTGTGCTCATGACACCTGGTACCGTTATCGCCATCCCAGAGGGAGCGAAACACTGGCATGGGGCTGCCAAAGATTCCTGGTTCCAACATTTAGGCTATGAAACCGATGTGAAGCCTGGTGCCAGCAACGAATGGCTGGAACCAGTAAGCGACGAGGATTACAACAGACTATAATCTTTGCTCTATAACATACAGGGAACTTCGTTAAGAAGTTCCCTGCTTTGTTTTTATTTCACATTAATCGTCTGTGGCTCTGTAGTAGGGCCATGCACCACCAACTGACCATCTGGTAGGATCTCCATTCGGTCAATAAACATTACACGACCTTTATTGGTAATAGCATCGGTACGCTGGGTGCGGCCATGATAAACGGTGTAGATGGTACCATCAGGCATAGTAAGCACCATATTATGACCAGTGCAATATACTTCACCTCCCTTGTCGTTGTTACGCTCCAGCACAGGATTATTGGCAGCTTTAGTGAAGGGGCCTAAAGGTGACTTTCCTGTAGCATAGCCCACTGCATAGTAAGGGCCACCATAGAAATTGGCGCTATACATCATATAATAGGTGTCGTCATGCTTGAAAATATAGGAGCCCTCGTTCCAACGACGGTTGGCTTCACCAGCCATCGCGCTACGACTCTCCCACTCCTGTGGACCGTTCAGTTCATAAGGAGGCACGAGCAACTGTACTGGCTCACCTATCGCTCCACTAAAATCGGGTTTAATCTCTACGCCATATATCCAACTTTCCTCTATCTCCTCATATTTGCCCTCATCTTTCAGTTGCTGAGCCAGTTCGCTTTCTACAGCATGCTTATAGCAACAACGCGAGTAATAGAGATACACCCTGCCATCATCAGCAAAGTAAAGGTTGGCGTCGATAATGGGATAACCTGGGTCGAATATGGGTTTGTCGGAAAGTTCTTTAAATGGGCCTGTAGGTTTATCACTTACAGCTACGCCAATGCGGAATATCTCGCCTTCGTTGGTGGGGTTTTCCTTCCAGTTGGAGGAGAAAAGCATATAGAACTTACCATCACGCTCATAAACCTCAGGTGCCCAGAAACAGTCGGTAGTCCATCCATTAGGATCTGCTTTATAGCACTGCCCCGCCAAAGACCAATTGGAGAGGTCATCACTCACATATACCAGGAAACCATCCAAGCCACCTTCAGCAGTGCCATAAGCATAGAATTTACCATCACTAGCATGAAGGATAAAGGGGTCACCCATTACTACAGGGTTGCCATCTGTGAGTGTCAATGGGTTATTCACAGTGGAGGTGGTTGTCTGAGAGCCGCAAGCCATCAGTATTGATAAAGCCAGTAGGCAGATAAATCTGTAAAGGAAATTCATCGTTAAAAGGTTTGATAGTTTGTATTTGCCACAAATGTAGTATTTTATTTTGAGACAAATAGTTTTTTTCCTTAATTTTGCATCATAATGGGAGGTATTCGTCATATTATAACATGGGTAGGTCTTCTGCTGAGTATAGCTTGCCTACTATCCTTCGGTTATGGAATGCACAAGAGCTATCAGTCGATGCTACCCAAAGATGTGTATATTCGCTTTGCTGACCTGGAGCCTTTGCCTCGGGGACTGTCATCAATCGATAAGTTACTAGGTGAACGCCTTACAGACTCTCTTTCCGTTACCTCTATGGGGGCGAAAAAAGAAGCCATGTCTATCATGAAAGGTTTCCGGTGCAAATCGTTAGTAGTTTATCGTTTTAAAGGGCACACATTATATGATGTGATCAACGACAACTTACTGACAATCCCTGCCCATATCACCGACACATTACCTCCAGTGTATATGGCTCCCCCACCTGAAGCTACAACATGGAGCGACTCATTACTTCAAGGAACTATGTCGCTGGATCGCTATGCACTGGACTATAGGCGCATCATTGCCCGTTATGATAGACAGGTTAGTCGTATCGAATGGAACAGTTTCGACACCATACCCATATATATCATCAGTTTAAAGGGGCACGATGAACCTATATATATCAATGCCTCAACACAATTTGTTAAACCTTTCTACCTAAGCGATGAGGTGGTGGCAGGTGCTGTAAAATCTTTCTGCCAGTCGGATACCGTTAGCACAGAGCTACTGACCGACTATGATAATTATTACGCTGATTTGCAGCACATCGCCCCATTGCCCATTTGGAAAGTTACTACAGGACAATATACTTTCTATGTGAACCCACGCACAGGTGCGTTCCTTCGTTATAACACCAGTAGTTGGGGGTGCTATCTGCTGCACCATGCTTTCAATGACCTGCGCTATAAGCTCTTTGCTAAGCACCCAGAGTTTTGGTCACCTATAATGTGGATGATACTTATACTTGGCACACTGTTGTCGTTGACTAGTGTATTGGTATTTACAAGAAGAATAATGAATAACAAAACTAAATCTAATTAATAGTAAGATGAAATTAAAGTACATTTTTGGCCTAGCTATTGTTGCTTTGATGACAGCTTGTACTGCCGAGAAGCAAGTAAATGAAAATCCTGTGCTGACCATCGAGGGTGGTCAAGTTCAGGGAGTATTAACCGATTCTACCAACGTAATGGTGTATAAGGGCATCCCTTATGCAGCTCCTCCTGTGGGAGACTTACGTTGGAAACGTCCTCAACCTGTTGTGGCTTGGGAAGGCGTGAAACTATGTGACACTTGGGGTAACGCATCTCTACAAAGTGATCATAATCCCGGCGATTTCTACACAGAAGAATTTTACTTCGGTGGTGACCCTGCTCGCAGTGAAGACTGTCTGTATTTAAATATCTGGGCTCCTGCTCAGACAGTTGGCAAGACAGAAGCCAAACTGCCAGTAGCCTTCTGGGTACATGGTGGCGCCTATATGGGCGGATGGGGACATGAAATTACAATGGATGGCGACGCATGGGCAACACGTGGCGTTATCCTCGTAACCATCAATTATCGTTTAGGAATAATGGGCTTCCTGTCTCATCCTCTGTTGGCAAAGGAAGACACTGATGGCGTTTCAGGCAACTATGGCACTTGGGACCAAGTAGCAGCCCTGAAGTGGGTACGCAACAATATCGCTCAGTTTGGTGGTGACCCAGATAACATCATGATTTTCGGACAAAGTGCAGGTGCTGCAAGCATCAAGAACCTGGTTACTTCCAACGAATCGAAGAAATTGGTGAGCAAAGCTATCATCCAGAGCATAGGTGGCTTGGGCGAGTTGATTCCTGCTCCTGCACAGGATGTTGCAGAAAATATTGGCAAGGAGATGATGGATGCTGCCGGTCTGACTACCTTGGAGGCAATGCGTGCTGCGACTCCAGATCAGCTGAATGCTGCTTTTGGTGCATTCATGGCCACTGGAAAGATACAGGGACTGCCTTTCACTCCTCATATCGATGGGCGTTTGCTGGGCAAGAGCTTCACAGAAGCTGCTACAGATAACACCATTGCTGATGTACCTTATATGCTGGGGTCTACCCTTGACGACATGATGCCTACTATGGGTGAAGGCATTGACCAATTTGCTTTTCTGCGTGAAACACAAACTAAAAATCCTGTATATGCTTATCGCTTTGACCGTCGTTTGCCTGGTGAGCCTAACACCGCTTACCACTCATCTGAGTTGTGGTTTATCTTCAAGACACTGAAGAACAGTCGTCGTCCGTTTACTGCTGCAGACTACGAACTTGCTGACCGCATGATGGACTATTGGACCAACTTTGCTAAGTTTGGCAACCCTAACGGCAACAATGTAGATGGAGAATGGAAGCCTGATACTAAGGAGAATCCATTCACCATGCATCTCGACATAAAATAAAAGATCCCCTCTCTGCTCCCCCTTAGAGTAGTAGGGGGAGCGTTGAGAGGAGTTCGTATAAAGATTTCTCTTTTTAAGACAGTAATTATTTCACGAATCAAACATAATTATCAAACTCATAATGAAAATCAACCATTTATTTTTTGCATCATTATTAGTTTTAGTATCTTGCACTACTCCTCAAGAGAGAGCAGCCGAGCAACCTATTCAGCCACAACAATCAGAAGAAGTAAGTCAGACTACTGAATACAAACCATTAGCTCATCCTCTGACTAAAGACAAGTTTATTCAAATCAACATTGTGGTAGGTGACATCTACAAAGCTGCCAAGGCTTGGGCAGCATTACTGGACATCCCTGTACCTGAGGTAAGAACCAATCATTTGGAGTATAAGCCTGAGTTCCCTTACACCTATCGTGGTAAGCCAAGCACCTGCGACTTGTTGGTGTGTGACATTGACATGGGCAGTTGGGTATTAGAGCTGCATCAGGCCGATGAGAAAGCCAGCTCCTTCCGAGAGTTTTACGACAAGCACGGCAATGGAGTTCACCACTTAGGTTTCGAGGTGGGCGACCTGCGTGATGAAGTAATCCAAGAGTTGCAAGGTCTTGGCTTTAATACCGACCGCACCTTCGGTGCCTATACAGGCAGTAGTTGGACAATAGTTGACAGCGAAGATGTCTTAGGTGTCAACCTAAACATCAAACCTGTCAAATAAGAATCCTTCCTCTAAATAAAAGCAAGAGATTATAAGTGAATTTGAATATCATTATCCTTAGATAAGACAAACAAAAGCTCCCCCTCTATTAATAAGTAGGGGGAAAATTGTATCTATACTTTAAATGTCGGTTACTACTCTCAAAAGATAATTATTACTTAATAGCTGTAATCAGCTCAGCAGGAGTCAGCAATATCTGTTCACCAGTTGTCATATTTTTAAGAGTAACTTTACCTTCTGCCAACTCGTTTTCACCTATCAAAGCGACAAATGGGATATTGTGAGCATTGGCATAGCTCATCTGCTTCTTCATCTTGCAGGTGTCGGGGAAGAGCTCGGCACTAATGCCTGCTGATCGTACCTGTATCAGGGTCTGCATGGCGAAGGCTGCTTCTCTCTCACCAAAGTTGATGAACAGCAACTGGGTTTCATTCACTGCTTCCTTAGGATAAAGCTCCAGCTGATTCAGTACATCGAAAATGCGGTCGGCACCAAACGAGATGCCTACGCCTGATACGCCTGGCAAGCCAAACACACCTGTCAGGTTGTCGTAACGACCACCGCCTGTGATACTGCCAATCTGTACATCCAGTGCCTTTACTTCGAAGATGGCACCTGTATAATAGTTCAAGCCTCGAGCCAAGGTGAGATCTAACTCGATGGTATTTTGCAAGTTCAAGGCAGCCAGTGTATGTAGAATAAACTCTGTCTCTTCCACGCCCTTCAAGCCTGTCTCGCTGTCAGCAAGAACAGTCTTCAGTGTTGCCAGCTTCTCATCGTTGGTGCCACTGAGCAGGATAATGGGTTGTAGCTTGGCAATAGCCTCATCACTGACTCCTTTCTCACGTAGTTCGGCATTCACATTGTCGAGACCAATCTTATCCAGTTTGTCTATAGCGACAGTGATATCAACAATGCGTTCTGCCTCACCGATAATCTCGGCTATACCACTCAATATCTTACGGTTGTTGATCTTGATGCACACCCTTACGCCAAAGCGTTTGAAGACCGTATCAACCATCTGCATCAGTTCAACTTCGTTGAGCAGGGAGTCACTGCCCACCACATCGGCATCGCACTGATAGAACTCACGATAGCGACCTTTCTGCGGACGATCGGCACGCCATACGGGCTGTATCTGATAACGCTTGAAGGGGAAAGTAATCTCCTCACGGTGCATCACCACGAAGCGAGCAAAAGGTACAGTAAGGTCATATCGTAAACCTTTCTCGCAGAACTTGGCAGAAAGATGCTGTACATCACGGCTCAGCAATTCTTCATCGGTAATGCCACGAAAGCAGTCGCCTGAGTTCTGTATCCTGAACAGCAGTTTGTCGCCTTCCTCACCATATTTACCCATCAACGTCGACAGGTTCTCCATTGCTGGTGTCTCAATCTGATGGAAGCCGAATAGGTGATATACCTCTCGGATTGTGTTAAAGATATAGTTTCGCTTCGCCATCTCTATGGGCGAGAAATCTCTTGTCCCTTTTGGTATACTTGGTTTTACCATTATTCTTAAGTTTAATATATATATATATGGTCAATTGTCAACGGTCAATCCCTTGAGCGTCCCATAAATATCATAATATAATAAATGAGTGTTGCCAACGAACCCAGTGCAGCCACCACATAAGTATAAGCAGCTGCCTTCAAAGCGTCTTTGGCGAAAGCATGATTAGTATAGTTAGTCATACCGCTACTTTCAAGCCACACTACTGCTCGTCTGCTGGCATCAATTTCTACCGGTAGGGTAATGAAACTAAATAATGTGGTAGTGGCGAAAAGTAGAATGCCCACTAGCAACACCTGTGGAAACACCTCCAACAGGAAGATACCTGCCAGAATGACCCAAGTAACCCACTGAGAAGCAAAACTCACAATAGGCACCAACTGACTACGCATGTTCAGTGGAGCATAGGCACGGGCATGCTGCACTGCATGACCACACTCGTGGGCTGCCACAGCTGCTGCCATAATACTATTGCTGTTATACACTCCCTCACTAAGGTTTACTGTCTTATTGGTAGGATTATAATGATCGGTAAGCTGTCCTTCCACATGTGTAACTTGCACATCATATAAACCATTGTCGTGCAACATCTTCATTGCTACCTCAGCACCAGTAAGACCAGAAGAATTGCCAATCTCGGAATACTTCTTAAACTTACGCTGCAAGTTCCACTGTACTAACCAGCTTAAAATAGCTACGCCAATAAATATAATCCACTGAATACCTATTCCTGTTTGCATATTGTAATTATTTAAATTTTATATTACTATTACTCAGCATTTCTGTTTGTTGCTTTATTATCCAAAACATAGCAAAACCTGTGCCAAATCAGTCAATGGTTAGTTCCACCACCGTATCAATGTCACTCGGTATTGCTGGCAACTCTAGCAAATAGCCTTCTTTACTCTTTACCATCTTAACGGGTGTGTTATCCTTAAACAACTTAGCGCCAGACAGTTTATGGTTTAATACAGGCAAAAACAAACCTTTGTCTTGCCATTTGAGTATATGCACATAGAGTTTGTTGCCCTTCTGAGTAGTCACACCCCAGTCGCGAGGAGATACCAGCCCTCCACGAGTAGCATAGATAGTTTCGCCATATTGACGAGTCCACTCCCCTATCTCCTTAAGACGACTCAAGGCAGTGGAAGGGAGCTGTCCATCTGCTTGTGGACCAATATTGAGCAACAGATTGGCATTGAGCCCTGCAGCATACACTAACATTTGAATTAGTTCTTTTGTCGATTTATAGTGCGTATCTGTAATGTTGAATCCCCACGAGTCACTGATGGTCTGACAAGACTCCAATGGCACTTCATTGCTCACCTCCATTCCACCAGAATAGCCGGCAGTGTTCTGTCCTGGCAAGTCACGTTCAAAAATCTGAATATCTTCACCCGGATTCAGGTTCTTATGATGGTTATTACCCACTAAACAAGCAGGTTGCAAGCGGTGAATCAAAGCATACTGCTCTTCCAACTGCCAGTCGAAAGGCACAGCATCGCCCGAATGATCCCAAACACCATCGAACCAAATGGCACCTATCGGACCATATTGTGTCAGAAGTTCTGTCAACTGGTTGTTCATGAACTTATAGTATGAGTTCCAGTCTTGCTGATCAGTAGGCCTGCCCAACTGTCTGCCAGTACTACCTAATGGATAATCCAAACGGTGCCAATCAAGGTGAGAATAATAAAAGTTTAAAGTAATACCATACTTGGAGCAAGCATCTGCAAGTTCTTTGATAACATCGCGTTTGAAAGGCGTAGCTTCCACAATGTTATAACCTTCGCTTGCCTTTGAATTGAACATGGAGAAACCATCGTGGTGACGAGAAGTGATGGTAATATATTTCACCCCCGCATCGCTAAAGGCCTTTACCCACTCTTCAGCATTATACTTGGCAGGATAGAAACCGGCAGGCAACTTGGCATACTCTTCGTAATCGATGTTACGATTGTTCATAACCCACTCGCCCTGTCCCATCATAGCATAAACACCCCAATGCAGAAAGATGCCCAGTTTCTTGTCCTGAAACTCACTGCGAGCCTTTTGGTTCTCTGCTGTTGGCACATACTGAGCATAGACAATAGACCATTTACTATTAACCATCAAAAAAGTCAATGTCAGCAACCAAAATGAAATAACCTTATTCATTCTCTGCAATCAGCTATCCTTTATCAATTATTCGTTATATCTTACAATCGTCTGTTCACGATCTGGTCCCACTGACACAATCTTCACAGGCACACCCAACTCGTCTTCCAAAAAAGAGAGGTAGTTATTGAATTCCTCTGGAAACTCATCCTCACTCTGCATCTTGCTCATTTGTGTCTTCCAGCCTGGCATCTCAACATATACTGGTTCAATGCCTTCAGATATGTCGAATGGGAAATGGTCAATCTGTTCGCCATTCACCTTGTACGCTACACAAGCTTTAATGGTATCAAAATCGTCCAGCACATCACTCTTCATCATGATGAGTTTAGTAACACCATCAATCATCACCGCATATTTCAATGCCACTAGGTCAATCCATCCGCAACGGCGTTTTCTTCCCGTCACAGCGCCATATTCATGTCCAAGGTCACGAATCTTGTCGCCAATCTCGTCAAACAGTTCCGTAGGGAATGGACCTGCACCCACGCGTGTACAATAGGCCTTGAAAATGCCATAAACATCACCGATTCGACGTGGAGATACGCCCAAACCAGTGCAGGCTCCAGCACAAATAGTATTTGATGAAGTCACAAAAGGATAAGAGCCGAAATCCACATCCAACATAGTGCCCTGAGCGCCCTCACATAACACCGACTTTCCTTCATCCAACAAAGTATTGATTACATGCTCGCTATCCACTAATTGGAACTGCTTGAGGTACTCAACTCCCTCGAACCAAACCTTCTCAGTTTCTGTAATATCATATGCAAAATTCATATCTTTCAGTATCTGTTCGTGGCGAGCCTTAGCAGCAGCATATTTCTGGTCGAAATTGTGCAACAAATCACCCACACGCAAGCCATTACGGCTTACTTTGTCAGTATAGGTAGGACCAATACCCTTACCTGTGGTGCCCACCTTAGAGTCGCCTTTAGCAGCTTCGTATGCAGCATCGAGCACACGATGGGTAGGCATAATCAAATGAGCTTTTTGGGAGATAATCAGTCTGTCTTTCAAATTATGGCCAGACTTCTCTAACGCCACAGCCTCATCTTTGAACAAAGCCGGATCAAGCACCACACCATTACCTATGATATTCACTTTATTGCCCTGGAAAATGCCAGAGGGAATGGAACGAAGCACATATTTCTGTCCTTCAAACTCGAGGGTATGACCTGCATTGGGACCTCCCTGAAAACGAGCCACTACATCATAATTAGGGGTTAGTACATCCACAACCTTGCCTTTGCCTTCATCACCCCATTGTAAACCCAACAGTACATCTACTTTCATTTCTTATCCTTTTATTATATTGATTTCTGTTTTCTTTTTATTAATAGCTTTCATCCCTTTACTGTCACCACTTCTCGCTAACTTATCCTTGCTTCGTTTCAAACTGTTCAACTTCATATTCTGTTTCCATTGGCACTTACTGCATAAGCCATAAACATAAAGCGAATAGTGCGTCTGTTTGAAACGAGTAAGTTTGGCACTCTCTATATCTGCCTGCAACTGAGCATTCTGAAACTCAGTTACCTTACCACACTGCGTACAGATCATGTGGTGATGTGTCACCTGATCAAAACACTTCTCATACTGCGACACTGTGCCAAATTGGTGCTTCACTACCAAGTGGGCATCTAGCAACAGGATGAGGGTGTTGTATAGTGTGGCACGACTCACCCTGAATTTGGCAGTTTCCTCCATCATGGTATAGAGGGACTCAATGTTAAAATGCCCAGTGAGCGAATAAATCATGTCGAGTATTGCATAACGTTCGGGCGTCTTACGATGCTTTCTCTTTGTCAGGTATTCGGTAAATAGTTGCTTTACCTTTTCCCTCACCTCCATATTACGTGTCTTCTCAACCATGATTTACTACTTACAGCAACAAAGTTAGCTATTTTTTATGTTATCAAGACCAATAGTCACGAAAAAAATAAAGATACTTCTCGCGTCACCCAATTAACTAAAGCCTTGGCCTGGTCATCACCACTTTCTCTAAGCGGTTCCACCACCCTACACAGCATAAAGGCATGTTGCTCATTGCCAACAATATATTTCTTCAAGGCTGTCATCACAGCCCGACGCACAGCATACGATCCTGAAATGAATGACACTACTGCCTGGTCAAGCAACTCGTTCTCTACACGTTCTTGCAGGTCAGCTTTCTTGGTCAGCAAACGGCTTATGATTAGGTAACCGCATATCTGCTGATAATCACGATCATCGGCAATGAGTTGCAGCGACTTCTGCGGAGCGTATGGTAAATACTGGAACAAATGCATGCAAGTCATTTCAGCTATTTCTACAGTTGGCATATCTTCTATCCAGATATCCATGATTTCAGGATAGAAACTGTCGATGGGCTGCAGCATACCAGCCAGTATCTTGCACTCACGAATACTCTCCTTCCACAACGCCTGTGCCAATTCATGGTCTTTCTTAAACTGGGCAGCAATCTGTTTAAGTCGAGGCAACTCCACGCCGAAGTTCAGTTTGTAGGTCAATCCTTTCTCCCGCATGCTGGCCGATGCAGTTCCGTTCATCGCCAAGCGCAACTGCGTCTTAATCTCTTTTAATGAATTAGAGGGTTCTGTAGTCACGGCTGTAACGAAGCATTTGTTCTACATAACTCTCATCGTATGTTACCTTCACATCTGTAACTTTACCGTCGTCATCCTTCACCAGCTCATACTTAGGATTCACAAAACCTTTATATGGAGCTAGATCTAGCTTCTTATAACGTTCCAGTACCTCCTGATGCAACTCAGGATCCACTCTCACGCCATAATCTTCGATCAAGCGGCGAGCAGCCTCATAGTCGCCAGTCGATTTGATGCGTTGCACCTCAGCCAGCAATTCCCCAAACAAACGACGCAACTTCTGGTAATCATTGATCTTCACGTATGTCTTTCCATCTTTCTTAACCAATTCTACCACATTGTCTGCCTTGCCGTGCTCAAATGCCCAATGAGCCACAAATGAACGATTGCGCATGTGCGCCTCCTCAATGTTCTTTCCAGGCTCTATACGAACCAGTTGTGTCATTAGACCATTCATCATATAGGTATAATACTGCGACTTGTATGCCTCTGCATCAGGTGTCAGTCCAAGTTCTACCAATTTGTCGTCTGCCAAATAATACAAGGCAAACAGGTCTGCACGGCCTTCCTCTAGCGGAGAACTATAGGCTTTCAGCGCATCGGGATCCACCCCTGGCAACAGTTTACCGGAAGCATGGCCTAAGCACTCATGCATGTCAGTATGAAGCTCGTCAGTATAGTCAGCATATTTATCTATTCTATCTAACTCTTCCTTGCTATAAACGAACTCCTCGTTAAAGCCGTTGCCATGAGCAGCTTTATTGTAGGCATCGGT
This sequence comes from uncultured Bacteroidales bacterium, assembly GCA_902779085.1. Taxonomy (GTDB): domain Bacteria; phylum Bacteroidota; class Bacteroidia; order Bacteroidales; family Bacteroidaceae; genus Bacteroides. Next base: position 89,501 of record CACYZY010000014.1, read on the forward strand.
AATATTGCCTATGGTCACCGACTTTGAGCCATGCTGCGCCCTCACCCAGTTAGAATTGGGCAAGTTGATACCAATGGCAGTAGACGGATACAAAGCACCAGACAGGATAGAAGCCGTGATTACCTTTGCAGAGATACCCTTAACATTTTCTTTCTTGAACTGATTGTCAACAGGCGAGTTGTCCTCAAACCATTGGGCATTCTTGCTGATCGTCTCTGTACGTTTGGTTGCAGCCATATCCTTAAAATTAACGATAGCTTCCCAAGTACCTTTCATACCCAATGGATCATCATAAGTTTCTGTAAATCCGTTGGTAAAATCCACCTGTGAATTCAAATCCTTCACCCACAAGATGGTATAATCGTCAAACGTTTTTAAGTCACCTGTTTGGTAATATTCTATCAGTTTGGCAATGGAAGCCTTTTGCTCTGGTGTTTCTGCCACGCCCTCGGCCTTTTGCAACCAAAACACAATCTTCTCGATAGCTGCGCCATACAGGCCACCAACCTTATAGACATCTTCATATATTTTTCCATCTTTCTTCACTAACTTGCTGTTCAAGCCATAAGATACAGGCGTCTCATCCTTTGGATCTTTCAGTTTATTATAGAAGGCTTCAGCCTCGGCCTGTGTCAAACCCTCGTAGAAGTTGACAGCCGATGTCAGCACCAAGTCTTCGCCATCAGCCTGATTAGTACGCATCTTCAGCAAGTTGGGATCAAAAATTACAGGACATATCTCTTCGCACAACTGTTCCACTGTCTGTCCATCCCGAAGTGGGAGCTTATCTGCATCCACACTGAGCAAAGCTATTTTAAAGAAATCTTCTGAGAACCCTGGCACGAACTTCTCACTACCATAGTGGTGGTGTATACCTGAAGAGAACCATACTCGCTTTAGATACAGTTCCATAGCCTTGAAGTCATCGCTGTTACGGTCACCCTTATAATTCGTATAAACAGCTTCCAATGCACGACTGATGGTGAGATTATACTTACCATTCTGATCATAGAAAATGTCACGCCCCCACAAAGCCGCCTCTGTAAGGTAATACACCAACTCTTTCTGCTGCAAGCTCAGTTCCTCAAAACCATTTACCCTGTAGCGCAATATCTGCAAATCTGCAAACTTTTCCACTGTATATTTAAAATTTTGATTATTAGGTGCAGTTTTCTGCTCATTGCTGCTGCACCCTGTAAGCATAACAAGAGCTGTCAATACATAAATAATTAGTTTCTTCATATTGTTCAGTATTTTTGTACAAAAATACGAATAAACGGGAGAAATGCAAAGTATAATAAATAAAATGTGACTCCTAAGAAAAAGAGGAAACAACCACACTCTTTTCCAACTTTTGAAAAAGGTTGCGCATAAAATGAAGTCATTTGAGGGTAGAAAAGAGTTAGAACCCAAACCAAAATATTTATAAGAATAGAGGTAGGGAATCAAAGACAACCACTTGAATAAGATAAGAAACGCCAGTAGAGAAGCCCACTAAGATATAATAATAAACAGATAAGTTAAAACACTATGTTAATAATAATGGTTGTTTGGTTAGGCAACTATATTAATAACTCGAAGATCTTACTTCAGGTTATGTATATCTAATAGTAGAACAATCATGTTGTTCTAGACTAGATTATAATACATTAGCAAGAAAACACAATAAAGAATACTCTCATTAATGAAACGAGATAAAAAAATGAGGCCTTTGAACCTCTATTGTCAGCAGCTAGAAATTAAACAAATCTCAGTCGGAAAGAGCGAGGTGTCTCACCAACATATTTAGAAAAAGCTGCATAAAACGACTGACGATTAGCAAAACCCACCATCAGTCCTATCTCCTCAATGGTTTTATTACGTTGTCTCTTATCTGCCAACAGCACTACTGCATCCTTGATTCGATATTCATTGACTAAAGAAGAATAACTCTTCTTAAAATGAGAATTAACTACAGCAGAAAGATAGCGAGTATTGGTATGCAATTCAGTAGCCATTTGCTTAGCTGTGAATCCTGGATCTAAGTATATTTTCTTCTTTTCCAACATATACAAAACATCCTGGCTAATGCTCTTCACCATCGCTGAACTAATCATTTTTCTATAGGGAACATTCTTAAGACTTTTAATGTCTTTTATCTCATGAATGCGGGTTCTGACCTTTCGTAGTTCTCTGTTTATCCTAGCGGCAGGTTTTTTAACAGTATCTACAGAAAGACCGTTCTCTGTCTTAACCATACTAAAATTTATCTCTAATTAATAACGACTTCGAATTTCAAGTTGCAAATTAATAACAATATTTCCAACTAACAAACTGTTTCGCTATTTTTTTAGAGTTTTTTTTGCAATACACCACACACAAAACATCGCAATTATAAAAGAGGATGTTCTATTTGATGTATGGGGAAGTATGCAACTATGGTTAAACCGAGCAAACTATCGATTAAGATAAGCATCTACTCGTTGCTGAATATTATCTTTTAATTGGTCACGATAGAGCCAAATCTCACGAGTGTGATAGCTCGCTTTGTTACCTATGAGGGGCAAAACATAATCAGTAGCGGAGTAGCCAGAAACCAATAATAAGTTAGAGGCTGTATCTAACTGCACAGTCATGGTGTCTTTAGTCTGTTCATGCACAGGTTTTAGAGGCGACGGCTCCGTAATAAGCAAAGCCACCTCATCATCCGTACACCAATTCACAGGATTAATGGCAAAGACATTTGAACCATTTTGTGCAGGATAGTTGGCATCTTCACCTCGCATACTATTATAGCAAATAGTAACACCTGTATCATTAGCTCCTTGGGCAGGATGCAAATGGGAATTTGAGGCCAAGTCTTTATCTGTTAAACGAATGCCAATGAGATAGGTCGCCACCATTCGCCGATAGACAGACTCATCCATTTCTTTCAACAATTCGAGAGCAATCATGGCACCCTGGCTAAATCCAGCTAGCACAAAAGGCCTACCATCGTTTTGATTATCAATATAGTAAGAAAATGCACGACGAACATCATCTAAAGCAATTTTGAAACGATAGGAAACGCTGTCAGAAGCAAACGAGTTCAATGAGCACTGACGATAATAAGGAGAATAATAGTTTAAACGACCACTGGTCAGCGTGTCAACTCCTAACATTTCTCCATACATAGGTTGACGCGTTTTGTCAAGATAAGTGTCAGCATGATGGCGAACTGTCCCATCTTCTAATGTATAATCACCTATCTCGGTAGATATTATATAAAACATATCAGCGTCAGCATTGCGCTCAGTTAAGTACCACTGAGACATGTCTGAATAGACTGGTGCTTTGGGTAACGACTTATCTTCTGAACAAGATATTCCTAAGATACAACATGAAATAATCAATAAAAATCTTATCATATTGACTTTTCAATATAATCAACAATCCATTCTCCAACTTCTTTCGTTCCATACTTAGTGCCACCCTCGACCTGAATCTCTGGAGTGCGCACATTAGCCTCAATGGAAGCATCAACAGCTTCACGGATCAAAGCGCCCTCTGCTTTAAGGTCGAAATACTCAAACATCATAGCATCTGATAGAATCTGTGCCAACGGATTGGCGATGTTCAAGCCCTTAGCCTGAGGCCATGAACCATGTACGGGTTCAAATACTGGCGTATGCTCGCCAGTAGAAGCAGAAGGCAACAAACCCATTGATCCACTGATGCATGAACTTTCATCTGTGAGGATATCACCGAAGGTATTCTCTGTCACAATTACATCAAAGAACTTGGGTTCCTGAATCATACGCATAGACGCATTGTCAACATACATGAAATCGGTCTTCACATCAGGATATAGAGCTGCCATCTCCTGCCCTATCTGACGCCACAATCGAGAAGAAGCCAACACATTGGCCTTATCTACAATAGTGAGGTGATGGTTACGCTTGCGTGCATATTCAAATCCCACTTTCAAAATGCGTTCTATTTCTGGACGAGAATAGAAATTGGTATCGTATGCTTTTTCATTGTCCTGATATTTCTCCCCGAAATACATACCACCAGTTAACTCACGAATAGTAATGAAATCAGCTCCATCCACCAACTCTGCCTTTAACGGTGATTTATGAAGCAAACTCTTAAATGTCTGCATCGGACGGATATTAGCATATAAGCCTAACTTCTTACGCATAGCAAGCAAACCTTGTTCAGGGCGCACCTTAGCAGTAGGATCGTTATCGAACTTTGGATCACCTACTGCAGAGAATAACACAGCATCTGCTCTCATACAAGTCTGGAAAGTCTCATCAGGGAAAGGGTCGCCCACCTTGTCGATAGCATCTGCACCACAAATCGCATATTCATAAGTCACTTGGTGTCCAAACTTTTTGCAAACAGCGTTCATTACGTCAACGCCTACTTTTGAAATCTCAGGACCGATACCATCACCGGCCAGTACAGCAATTTTGAAATTCATATCTTTTCTATTTTAATCATTTTCTTCTGTCTCGTATAGGTCTTTGCCTGACTCATATTCATCTTCTATCATGTTGAGCATCTTGATAGTAGCCTTGATAGCTGCCTCAGTTTGGTCAGCATCCAAACCACGAGTTCGAAATTCACGGTTATCAAAGCTCCAAGAGATAACGGTTTGCACCAAGGCATCGGTACGCCCGCCTGGGGGAATACTTACCACATAGTTAGTCAGCATCGGGAACTTGCGCCCTAATGTTTTCTTATAAACATTGCGCAAGGCACGAACAAAAGCATCGTACTGACCATCGCCGCTGGAACTCTCCTCAAACTCCTGTCCGTTTATCTCAATTTTCAGCATCGCCATAGGTTTCAGACCATGAGCTAAGTTGATGACATAACTCTTGAGTTTTACCTTGTCGTTAGTCACACCGTGCTTCAACACATCAGAAACGATATAAGGTAAATCTTCTGGTGTTACCAACTCTTTCTTGTCACCTAACTCGATAATACGCTCTGTTACCTTACGCATCGATATATCATCGAGGTCCAAGCCTAATTCTTCGAGGTTCTTACGGATATTTGCCTTGCCACTATTCTTACCTAAGGCATACTCACGCTTACGACCAAAACGCTCAGGTAGCAAGTCGTTACAATAAAGGTTGCGCTTGTTATCTCCATCGGCATGTACGCCAGCCACCTGTGTGAACACACTTTCACCAACGATGGGACGATTAGGGGCTATAGGTATTCCAGAATAAGATGAGACAATACGACTAGCCTCATTCAGACGGCTCTCGTCTATATGTGTAACTGCATTAAAATGGTCTTTTAATATAGCCTGAACACTAGCTAGTGGTGCATTTCCTGCACGCTCTCCCAAACCATTAATGGTGGTATGTAAGCCTTTACAACCACCAAATACGGCTGACAACACATTGCTAACGGCCAAATCATAGTCATTGTGCGCATGAAAATCAAAATGTGCATGTGGATAGCGTTTCACCATCTTCTTTATAAAATCATATGTCTGCAAAGGGTTCAAGACACCCAATGTATCAGGCAACATGAATCGCTTAATATCGCTCTGTGTGAGCGCATCCATCAACTGAAACACATAACTGGGCGAGTCCTTCATACCATTGCTCCAATCCTCGAGGTAAACATTGACCTCCAATCCTTGAGACGTTGCATAATCTAACGTCTGCCTTATATCAGCGATGTGTTCATTTACCGTCTTTTTGAGCTGATAGGTACAATGTTTTTCTGAACCTTTACAAAGCATATTGATAACCCGGCACCCTGTAGAATGAATCCAATCGACAGAAGTATTACCATCAATAAAGCCCAACACTTCCACTTGATGCAAGTGGTGGTGCCTTTTTGCCCAATCACAAATCATAGTCACTGCCTCGTGCTCACCTTCTGATACACGAGCAGATGCCACCTCTATACGATCCACTTTCACTCCATCGAGTAACAGACGAGCAATCATCAGTTTTTCGTGAGGCACAAAAGACACACCATTCGTCTGCTCTCCATCTCGCAAGGTGGTGTCCATGATTTCTATTTCACGCAGCAACTTATCTTTCATTCTTTTTCTCCCAAGCCTCAATCTTATCCTTATTTTCTAAAAGGAAATCGATATCGTCAAGTCCATTCATCAAGCAATGCTTCTTATAAGCATTAATTTCAAATTGCTCGCTCTTGCCTGTTGCCTTGTTAGTAATCGTCTGATGGGGTAAGTCTACCTCTACCTCCATCTTAGGATTTGCTGCTATAGAGTTAAATAATTCTTGTAAAAAAGATTCGGAAACTACAACCGGCAAAACAAAATTGTTCAACTCATTATTCTTATGGATATCAGCAAAGAAACTACTCACAACCACGCGAAAACCATAATCCGCTATAGCCCATGCTGCATGTTCACGACTGCTGCCACTACCAAAATTCTTACCAGCCACCAAAATCACGCCACTATAGGTAGGGTCATTCAAAACGAAATCCTTAATAGGATTGCCTTGCTTATCATATCTCCAATCGCGAAAAAGATTCTTTCCGAAACCTTTTTTATCAGTAGCTTTTAAAAAACGGGCAGGAATAATCTGATCTGTATCAACATTCTCTAAAGGAAGTGGTACACAAGTACTTGTGATAATATCGAATTTTTGTTTCATAATAAGCTTAAATTAATGTTCTTGGATCGGTAATCACTCCTGTTACAGCAGCAGCTGCTGCTACTAACGGGCTAGCAAGGATGGTGCGTGAACCTTGTCCTTGACGGCCTTCAAAATTACGATTACTGGTAGATACTGCATATTTACCAGCAGGTATCTTATCATCATTCATGGCCAAACAGGCAGAGCATCCAGGCTGACGAATTTCAAAGCCTGCATCTTTGAAGATGCTATCCAAACCTTCCTTCCGAATCTGCTGGTCAACTGCCCATGAACCAGGCACCAACCATGCGGTAATAGCATCAGCTTTCTTCCTTCCTTTCACTACAGAAGCAAATGCACGGAAATCTTCGATTCGACCATTGGTACAAGCGCCCAAAAAAACATAATCAACCTTGTGGCCTAACAACTTCTGTCCGGGTTCGAAACCCATGTAATGCATAGACTTCATAAACGAAGCCTGCGCAGCTTCACCCATGCCATCCAATGTAGGAATGCTCTCTGTGATACCCATACCCATGCCCGGATTGGTGCCATAGGTCACCATAGGTTCAATATCAGCGCCATCGAAATAGAGCTCTTTGTCAAATACTGCATCATCCCCACTCTTCAAAGTCTTCCAATAGTCAATGGCCTTATCCCAAGCTTCACCTTTTGGTGCATATTCACGCCCTTTTAAATATTCAAATGTCTTTTCATCGGGAGCTATGAAACCTCCACGTGCACCCATCTCTATAGAAAGATTACAAAGAGTAAGACGTCCTTCCATAGAAAGGTCCTTCACAACATCACCTGCATATTCCACAAAGTAGCCTGTTGCACCTGAAGTAGAAATCTTCGACATCAAATACAAAGCCACATCTTTAGCGGTAACACCTTTACTCAATTTGCCTGAGATATTAATACGCATTGACTTTGGTTTCTGTTGCAAGATGCACTGTGAAGCCATCACCATCTCTACCTCACTTGTTCCAATGCCAAAAGCTACAGCGCCCATAGCACCATGAGTTGATGTGTGAGAATCACCACAAACGATAGTCATACCTGGCAAACTCAAACCTCGTTCTGGACCTACTACATGTATAATACCATTCTTAGGGTGCATCATTCCAAAATGATTCAAGCCAAAATCTTCTGCATTTTTCGCCAATGTATCCACCTGTTTCCTGGAAACAGGATCTTCTATCGGTTTATCCTGATCATGCGTTGGTGTATTATGATCTGGCATACAAAATATTTGTGCAGGACGAAAACATTTAAGCCCTCTCTGTCTCATACTAGCGAATGCCTGTGGACTCGTAACCTCATGACAATATAAACGATCGATGTAAAGTTGCGTTGGTCCATCTTCAACTAGTTGCACCACATGCGCATCCCAAATCTTATCAAATAACGTATTCATATAATTATACTATGCTTTTTTTATTTTGAACTTGTTGATACAATCTATGTAAGCTTCTACTGATGCCGTCACAATATCCGTATTAGCGCCAAAGCCATAATACATGCTTCCATCATATTCTACCTGCATGTGTACCTTACCCACATCATCACTACCTTTACTGATAGCTTGAATGGTAAATTCCTTCAATGTCATTTGTTTGAGAATAATCTTCTTCAAAGCCTTAATGGCAGCATCTACTGGACCATTACCTGTAGCTGCAGCTTCAAACTTTTGGCCAGAAATATCCAATCCAATACTTGCCACGCTGCGAACGCCCATACCAGTAGTAACTTGGAGGAAATCTAGTTTGATAGCATGAGAAGCTGTACGATCTGCTCCAGCCAGCATCATGACATCATCGTCTGTGATTTCTTTCTTTTGATCTGCAAGGCGCAAGAAAGCTTCATAAATCTGATCTACCTTGCTCTCGTCTGACACATCTATTCCCAATACACTCATACGATATTTTAATGCTGCTCGCCCACTACGTGCAGTCAAGACTATTGAGTTGTCATCCAAACCAACATCTTTAGGATTCATTATTTCATATGTATTGACGTTTTTCAATACACCATCCTGATGAATACCACTAGAGTGAGCAAAAGCATTTCTTCCAACAACTGCTTTATTTGGCTGAACAGGCATATTCATCAAACCGCTTACCATACGGCTCGTAGGATAAATCTTGGTGGTATTAATATTGGTTTCAACACCAATGCCTTTATGACACTTCAAGATCATTGCAATCTCCTCTAAAGATGTATTACCTGCACGTTCACCAATACCATTGATAGTTACCTCAACTTGACGGGCTCCAGCTAACACACCATGTAAGGTATTTGCTGTAGCCATACCCAAGTCATTATGACAATGTGTAGAGATAATAGCTTGGTCGATACAATCAACGTGCTCTTTAAGATATTTAATCTTCTCAAAGTATTCCATCGGGAGACAATAGCCTGTAGTATCAGGAATATTCACTACTGTTGCGCCAGCCTTAACAACCGCTTCTACAACACGTGCTAGGTATTCATTATCGGTGCGACCTGCATCTTCTGCATAGAATTCAACATCTTCCACATACCTCTTTGCATATCTCACTGCAGCTACAGCACGTTCGATAATCTCTTCACGATTAGAATTAAATTTATACTTGATATGCTCATCGCTGGTACCTATACCTGTGTGAATACGCTTGTGCTTAGCATACTTCAACGATTCAGCAGCAATGTCAATATCTTTTTCAACAGCTCTCGTCAGCGCACAAATTGTAGGCCATGTTACAGCTTTCGAAATCTCAATAACAGAATTAAAATCTCCAGGACTGGATATAGGGAAACCTGCTTCTATAATATCCACGCCCAATGCCTCAAGTTGTTTAGCTACTTGGATTTTCTCAACAGTGTTGAGTTGACATCCAGGCACTTGCTCTCCATCTCGCAAAGTAGTGTCAAAAACAAATAATCTTTCGCTCATATATTCATAATAAAAACATTCAACAAAAAAAGCCTTTCACACTGTGGAAGTGAGAAAGGCTCTATATTTTTTTACATTACATATATTTACGCACATATCTCACTTCCACTGACACCCGCCAATAGAATAATAATGCCACACAGTAGAATATATGTATTGTTGAAAATCATTGTCACATCCTATTAAAACGATGCAAAGTTAAAGAAAATATTGTTGACAACAAACAAAATCGTTACTTTTTTAAGCTACAACGTAACATTTCAGTATAAGTTCGAGATATCGTAAAGACTTTAATAAAAAAAGCGGTCTCCAGAGGATATCTGAAGACCGCTTCAACTGAAAAAGACGGCGGCTACCTACTCTCCCACCTTGTGGGCAGTACCATCGGCGTG
>CACYZY010000015.1 GCA_902779085.1 uncultured Bacteroidales bacterium
TATAAAGATGAAAGAGATTAAAAACAAAGTTTTTGGAGGCGAACGTCCTCTGTTTGAGACGCATGACACGATTCTCGACCATGTGAAGATTACCTTTGGTGAGTCGGGCATCAAAGAATGTAGCAATATCATATGCAGAAACTGCTATTTCGAAGGTAAGTATCCATTGTGGCACGTAAAGGGCTCAGAAATCACCAACTGCTACTTTGCACCAGGCTCTCGCTCGGCCATCTGGTATTCTGATGACATGAAGATGACGGATTGCGTCATCAATGGACCGAAATTCTTCCGAGAGATGAAAAATCTGGAACTGACCAATGTTACCATCAATGATGCCGACGAGACATTCTGGGGTATCGACGGACTGGTGCTGAACAATGTTACACTGCATGAGGGCACCTACCCTTTCATGCACTGCAACAATATTAAGGTGAATGGTTTGGATAGTGACAGTAGGTATGTGTTCCAGTATTGCAAGAACATCGAGGTACACAATGCCCACATCGTCACCAAAGACTCGTTCTGGGAGGTGGAGAACGTTACTATCTACGACTCCTACCTCGATGGAGAATACCTGGGTTGGCACTCTAAGAACCTGCGACTGGTGAATTGCCACATCGCCGGCGAGCAACCTCTTTGCTATGCACAAGACCTTGTACTAGAGAACTGTACCTTTGATGCTGAGTGCGACCGTGCCTTTGAATATTCTACTGTCCAAGCTGACATTAAGGGCTATATCAAGAGCGTGAAGAACCCTATGAGTGGCCGTATTGTTGCTGACAGCTATGGTGAGATTATCATTGATGAAAACATCAAGGCTCCTGCCGACTGCCAAATTATAACAAGAGGATGAAGTACAATTTCGACGAAATAGTTGATCGCCGCAATACCGACAGCTACAAGTGGGATTCCTGCGAGCAAGGCGTGCTCCCTATGTGGGTTGCTGATATGGACTTCAGGACAGCTCCATGCATTGTTGAAGCCCTTCAGAAACGTGTAGCTCATGGCATCTTCGGCTATACCAAAGTGCCAGAGAGCTACTATGACTCAGTAGTCAACTGGTTCAAGAACCGCCACGGATGGAACAACCTGCAGAAGGAATGGATACTCTACACCTCAGGAGTGGTGCCAGCCATCTCTGTAGTCATCAAAGCCTTCACCCAACCAGGCGATCAGGTGATTGTGCAAACGCCTGTCTATAATTGCTTCTTCTCCTCCATCCGCAATAACGGTTGTGAGATAGTAGAGAACAAGTTGCTCTACAAAGACCAGACCTACACCATGGACTTTGAGGACTTGGAGCGCAAAGTAGCTAACCCAAAAGCCAAACTGTTGCTGCTCTGCAATCCTCACAACCCAGCAGGTAGAGTGTGGACTCGTGAGGAATTAATCAGGCTGGGTGACATCTGCATTCGTCACGACGTACTGGTGGTGAGCGATGAGATACATTGCGAGTTTGTGAATCCAGGCTACAAGTATGTTCCTTTTGCCTCCATCAGTGAGGAGATGCAACACCACTCCATCACCTGCAATGCACCTTCAAAAGCATTCAATACAGCTGGTCTGCAGATAGCCAATATCATCAGCGACAACCCCGACTATCGCCAGAAGATTGATCGTGCCATCAACATCAATGAGGTATGCGATGTCAACCCATTTGGTGTGATAGCGCTGCAAGCTGCCTATACTGACGAAGGTGCTGAATGGTTAAGACAACTAAATGACTATCTGTGCAGTAACTACAATTACCTAAAGAATTACTTTGAGCAGGAAATTCCTCAGTTTCCCGTCATCAAACTGGAGGGCACTTACCTGGCATGGGTGGATTGTTCGGTAGTGTTGGCCAAGCGAACAAACGGTTCTTCCCTCTCTCATTGTGGTCTCGACGCGCCACATCTTTCAATCGAAGACTACCTCCTTAAGCATCAACAAGTACTGGTCAACGATGGTTCAATGTATGGCGACGATCATTTCATACGCATCAACCTGGCTTGCCCGCGTCAACGCCTTGAGGAAGGGATGAAACGCATTGTCGAAGGGTTAAAGGAATTATCATAACCAGTTTCACCCCACACAGTTTATATAACGGGACATCGACGTCCCGTTATTTTTTTGTCCTTTTTTGCATTGTTTTATCCAACAATTACTACCTTTGCTTGATAAAACCAAACTTTTAATTGAAAAAAGCAATGAAAGAATTCTTCAAGTATGTTTTGGCCACCGTTGTAGGCATCATTGTAGCCGGTGTGGTCATCTTGTTTTTAGGCGTTCTCACCATTTTCGGACTCGCCTCATCTTCAGACAAGGATGTAACCATTGACGACAATTCTGTATTAAAACTTGAGTTGAATGGCACCATTACCGAGCGCGCCCCTGAGAGTTCCCCACTCGACTTCCTGAGCAGTTTGAACCCTATGGGTAGTGTAGAGTCTATGGGTCTCGACGATATCCTCTCCGCTATTAAGAAAGCCAAGGAAAATGATGATATCAAAGGCATTTACCTATTGGCTGGTACGCTCGACGCACAGCCTGCTTCTGTAGAAGCTATCCGCAACGCACTGGTGAATTTCAAGGAATCAGGCAAGTTCATAATTGCTTATGGTGACAATTACGAACAACTGCAATACTACCTGGCCAGCACTGCCGACAAGGTGCTGATGAACCCTCAGGGCAGCCTTGACTGGCACGGTCTGGCTGGCATGAACATGTTCTACAAAGACCTGATGGACAAGCTCGGTATCGAAGTGCAAATATTCAAAGTAGGTACCTTCAAAAGTGCCGTTGAACCTTTTATGCTCACCAGCATGAGCGATGCCAACCGCGAACAGGTGGCTGCATATCTGGGCTCTATCTGGCAGAAATTCTCCGACGATGTGGCTGCATCTCGCAACATCAGCAAAGAGGCTTTGGAGAAGATTGCCGACGAAGGCGCTATGTTCAAGACAGGGCAGGAATTGATTGCTGCCGGACTGGTGGATTCACTGATCTACAAAAACGACGTTCGTGCCTATTTGAACCGCTATATGGGTCTAGACGAAGACAAGAAAGTTAGTTCTTATACCGCTGCTGATATGCGTGGTGTAAAACGCAACACCCCTAAAGACAAGAGCGGCAATATTGTAGCAGTCTATTATGCAGTAGGCGATATTGACGGTGGTGCTTCCATCCTTCCAACGGGTGATGAAGGCATCAATTCCGAAAAGGTCATCAAAGACCTGCGCAAGCTGAAGGATGACGATGATGTTAAGGCAGTAGTTTTCCGCGTCAACTCACCTGGAGGCAGTGCTTACGGTTCAGAGCAGATCTGGTACGCCATCAGCCAACTCAAGGAGAAAAAGCCAGTCATCGTATCTATGGGCGACTTCGCTGCATCTGGTGGCTACTACATTAGCTGCAACGCAGACACCATCGTGGCTGAGCCCACTACCCTCACAGGCTCTATCGGCATCTTCGGCATTGTACCTAACTTCGAGTCAGTAGCCAAGAAAGTGGGTGTGACCATTGACACAGAGAAAACCAACGACTTGGCCGATATGGGCAACACCTACCGTCCTATGACAGAATATGAGAAAACACTTATGCAGAAGATGGTAGAAAAAGGTTACGACCTGTTTACCACCCGTTGCGCCGACGGTCGCGGCATGACACAAGAGCAGATTGACGCAATTGGCCAGGGACGGGTATGGACAGGTGCTATGGCGCTCGAGCGTGGCCTGGTAGATGTGCTGGGCGGACTTGACGATGCCATTGATATTGCCGTTAAGAAAGCAGGTGTTGAAGGCTATACCCTCAAGAGCTATCCAGAACAGGAAGGTGGCATCTTCAGCATGTTCAGCGACATGAAAGACAACACCATCCGCCAGCAGGTGCTCAAGGGTGATGCAGCCAAGATCTTCAACGATGTCTATACCATCAGTCAGATCGACAAGATGGATCGTGTGCAGGCCAGAATGCCTTATAACATCATTATCAAATAAGATTTGGTAACACGCAATAAAATACAGATTTATAACAGCCTGGTGCCTATGTCGCTCGTTTACGGCGTAGGCACCAAGTTTCGCAATATGCTGTACGACCAGCAGTGGATAGCATCGAAGAGCTACCCCCTGCCCGTCATTTGTGTGGGCAACCTGGCGGTAGGAGGCACAGGCAAGACACCACATACCGAATACCTCATAGAGCTGTTGCTGTCACAAGGTCTGCAAGTAGCCACCCTCAGCCGAGGCTACAAACGCCACACCAAAGGCTATCTCAAGGCTACCCCACAAAGCACTGCACAAGATATTGGCGACGAACCCTGGCAACTCCTGCACAATCATCCAGGCATCATTGTTACAGTAGATGAAGACCGTTGTCACGGCATCGAACAACTCATGCAAGAACAACCCAAAGTTGATGCCATCATTCTGGATGATGCCTTTCAGCACAGGGCAGTCAGGGCAGGTCTCAACATCCTGCTCACTGACTACCATCGCCTTTATACCAGAGACATGCTGCTGCCAGCTGGCCGACTGCGTGAGAGCAAAGCAGGAGCCAAGAGAGCCCATATTGTGGTGGTGACCAAATGTCCAGCCTGTCTGTCGGAAAACGAAGCCAACGATATCAAGGCCGAGCTGCATCTGCTACCCCATCAGCAACTCTACTTCTCCACCATCGCCTATGGTGCGCCACAGCCCGTGTTTGCCGAGTTCAACAATTCTCATCATGCGCCATCCATCGATGCCTCCTGTCATCTGTTGGCCGTAACAGGCATCGCCCATCCCGAGTCCATGATTGACTATCTGCATAGCCATACGCCCAACATAGAACACATAAGCTATGCCGACCATCATGACTTCACCCCCGACGACCTCCAGTTCATTCAGCAAACCATTGCCCAGTTGCCCGAGAAGAAGCTCATCATCACCACACAAAAAGATGCCGCCCGCCTGCAGACCTTCTCTGCCCAGTTGGACGACACCTTCAAGCATCGCCTCTACGCCCTCCCCATCAACATCAAGCTGTTATTAGGCCAAGAGGACGCCTTCAACCAAAGTATCCTGGAGTTTGTAGATGGAGGATGCTCCTATATTAAGTAGGCGACCTACTCACTTCAAGATAAACCCTATCTTGCGCCTGTTATCCTTTGGTCGGGCTGCAAAGTGCAGCCAATAGACATAGCTAGTTGGAGTGCCTCCCTCGCTCCGCATGGTTTTACGTTCCAAAAAGAGTTCATCAAACTCGTGCTTTTTCTGGTCGGCAATGTCCAACAATATTACCATATAGCGGAGGGCTTGCTCTACCCCAGCACAGCGGATATCAACGGCACAGCCTTTCATGTGGTTGGAGGTCTTCGAAGGGTTCAGCCCTGCCCTCTCCATCGCCAACATGACTTGATACGACCTGAAGCCTTGATTGATGACTAAGGGCTCTACTTCCTTTGAGGTGTAATAGTCCTCGATACTGTTCAGCACATAGATGGTATTATAGTTGAATCGCAACTCTTCCAGCCAGTCCTCACAAAGGTGGATCAGGTTCTCTACTGCCTCCAACGGAGGATCATTATTATCTTCAGTCTTATAACTGGTCTTGGTCAACTCTCTGAGCGTAAAATGCTCGGAGAGGTTCTTGGTTCTGTCTAACATAATAGTAAAAATAAAATGTAACTCTAGTTGACTTTCGTGCTATACTTGCGTTTATACTCCTCCGTCTTGCAATAGGCCCCAGTGGTCTCGTCAAAAAAGATATGACCTCGTTTTGTCCATTGACGCAGCGTAGCATCACCATTTCCAGTTTTACCCTGATTGACACGCACCTGGCGATACTGCTCTCTGGTGAACTCGTTAGGCAACAGCTCCAACAGGTTTTGTGGGCCTGTTTGACGCTGTATATCCATCTCTTCACGAAGCTCCTTCTCCAGCTGCTGACCGAAATAGAGCATCTTGCACCAAAGATTGTACTGCTCTGTCCAGCGTACAAAATCTGCTATCTCCTTGCTCCACTTACAGCCGTGCGCCACATAAAGCACCATACCTTTTAGCCAGGCAATCACGTTGGCACGATAGGAAAATACCCGATAAGCTTCTGATTCATAGAGTTTGGCTGCATCACGGTTTTCTTGCTTGATGTCAAGAGCCAGCTTCTTAGCCTGCGGGCACTCAATCAATCCGCTGGCTGTCTCCAGACGGTCGATATAGGGCTTCAGCTCAGCAGCGAACAAATGGTCGTAGATGCCTAAGATGGGAGCATTATCGTCTTCATCATCGTCATTGCTGATAATCGTTGCGATGTCCAGACGGCTGACTGTTCCGTCATTCACCATCTTGCCAAAGAATCTTCTGGCATTGGGTGGCGTGGTCGAGGCGTTGAAGTTCCAGCGAAGCGGAGCGATACCTGATACTGAGTCGGCCCCCACTCGCTCCTGACCAGCCATCGAGTTGTCAAAAGCCTTCCTGATGAGCAAGCCCACTTCATCAACAGTGCCTCGCGAGGTGACCTTCTTCAGTGCCTCAATCTCATCTACATTGGTATAGATGAATCTCTCGCCGTTATTGTTGGCATCCACAATGCGCTGATTGAATACCGCATCTGTCAGGTTGTCAATGAGCATCTGGATGCAGATGTCGGTTGGTCTCGGGTCCTTCTTCGGCCTGGCACCCGGGTTCTTCTGTTTCCATTCGGCCTCACGCTGGCGGTTGGGGATGTCCCTTTGTCTGATATCCTCCATGATGTATTCGATGGGCTTCTTGATAGAACCTTTACCGATACTTTGGCGACCTATCAGGATATTCATAAAGGTAGCTTCGTGATCAACATTGTCCCAGTAGCGGAACTTCACCCCATGCAAGTGAGCACCCAAAGCTGGGAACACTGCATTGGCAACAGCAGGCTTGTAGAACGAGGGGACGTTGCGGGTGAGCAACTTAATCAATGGCGGCAACTTAGCTGGCATCGGAGGCGGTGTTGTCATCGTACCGCCACAGGCCTTTACTCCTGCTGAGTTCTTCAGTTCCGCCAACACTTGCTTCAGCCTGCTTGGCATACCTTTCTTAGGCTCCTTCAGCGCATTCTCGATGGTCTGTCGCCACTCGGTCTCATTGGCTTTTCGCTGGGCATCCGTATCGTTTTCTGTATTCCAATAATTGGGAATCACTGCCATCATCTTCTCTAATGAGAAGCCACAGATGCTACGCAGGGTTACTGCCAATTCAAATGTCAGCGCATTGCGGTCACCCTCAACAGGATGCTTGCCGTCATTGAACAGATCCCAATACTTCTGAATGATGTCGGAATAAGCGATGCCGTTGTACTTGGCTTCAGAATCATGAGCTACAGGAATCGCGGGCGCTGAGACAATCGGTTGCTGGACTTCCGTCACTTCCTCAATCGTGAAGAGGTCATCATGGAGATAAATCAAATCGTCATCGCTGCCTGTGGTCGTGAAAAAAACTCTTGTAATGTCCTTTGCCTTTTCGTCAAATGGAACGCCCAGGAGTTCGCTAGCCCACTTCAGGTTTTCCTCTTGCGTGAGTTCAGGTCGGCGTTTGAACACGAGGTGATAGCCCTTTGAAGCCGACTGCTCCATCATCACCAAACCCAGCTCGTCTTTCTTTGAAAGCACCAATGCTGGCACACGTTGAAGCTGTTCTTCCAACCAGGCTTTCTGCTCATCAATTGTAAGATTATCAGGTGCCTTAAAGTCAATATCCATACCAACAGTATTGCTGATTCGGGTAGCAACTTTCAGCGAACCGTCATCGTTGGGCAGACAGCTGTAGTTCATCTGCAACAGCTTGCCTTTCAGCTCTACTTGTCCCGAACGGATACGCTTGATGAGAGATTGTTGGACCTTGCTGTTTCTCAGTTGGAGATATTCTTCTCGGGTTTTGACGGGGCGCATATGCTTCGCCCCGTCTTGCATTAATTCTATCTTATATACACTCATAATCAATTAGATGTTAATAATTCTCTAATCACCTTGTTAGCTATCGCACTTGCCTGACGCACCAGCTCTGCTGGCAGTTCATCTATCAGCTGCTTGGGCAACGTGAAGCAGAAGTAATACCTGTCGTCCTTGCCCAACGAGAGCGAACTGTTGTCATCTCTGAAGATAGGCTTGTTCCTTTTAAACTTAGGAACCTCTGTCATATAGACGTTGCCGTCACGCATTCTCTTTACCTTGAACTGGGCACAATGCTCTTCCACTTCTATAGCTTCCAGGCACTGGAAATCAAATATTTTCAAACCATTCTCCAATTCACCGTAGGTCATCACTCCTTCAGCCTCAATGGGCTTCAATTCTTTTTGTTGATTGTTTTTTGTTGTCATTTTCTTGAGTTTTTTGCGAGAGAAGTTATGAGAAAGGGCCCTACGTCATTGCTGACGCTCAATTGATTCTCTCGGCTTCAACTCAGGTTATTTTCAATTAATCAAAACAATTTCGTTCGCCATAATGTCCTGATAAAAGACACCATTGTTCTCATGCGTAGAAAACCGCAATCCCACCGCTACCAACTGTCCTGGGGCAAATACCTTATTCGCCATTTCACCCAGCAGCGGGCACAAGTACTCGTCGGAATAGTCGTTACCCAGTTCCTTGAGTCTGATAAAACACTTGGCCAACTCGCCGTTCTTTGCCTGCACCTTGGTTACTTCGGTCTGTGCAACGACCTTCAAGATTTTCGTTTCCATACTATAAAAAATAATTGGTTATTTCAATGTTCTCTTCTTACCATATTTTCTTAACATATACTTCATGTGGTCGCTGAATGTCAGTTCCGTCATGTTTTCCTTAATTACTGAGCAAAGCACCCTGAATTGGCGTTTTGCCACTATGGCCTTGAATTCCATCTTGTGTCCTGTCAGTATGAACACCAGTGCAGCATAGGTCATCGCAGCACGATCCATGGGATGATACACATGCAGCAACTTCTCCGCCTTAATCATGCCATTTTCCGTCAGCCAGCCCCACCTGTCTTGTTAACCCAAGGCATCAACCAACGAACAACCTGTTCCAAGGTGTATTCACCATTCTCATCAAGTGCCATAGCCACCAGATTCTTTTCTAATTTCTTTTTCATAAACCAATACATAAAAATTACACCAGTGAAATCCGTCGTGGAAATCACTGGTGCAAATATTCTGAATAACTTTTGGATGAAAAAAGTTCTTTAGAAAGTTTTTTATAAATGTAAAGTGCTGTAAATAAAGAAGTTCCTAAAGAACCCTAAAGAACTTTCAAGTTCTTCAGAGTTCTTCAGGAATTAAAGCGGCGCAACAGCCCCTCAAAAATGCCCAAAAAGACCCGTTGTTGTGGCGTAGGACTGATGTTGCTGAGTTTTTTCTGGATGGTAAGTTTGCTGGGGTAAAAGGCCTCAAAGGCAAAGAGCAAATCTACAAATTGTAGAGATGCGTCATTAATGATGTTCAATTTTAAAACATATCCTAAAAAGAAACATATTTTGGTGACCTGCGTATTGTAGAGGTTGCCGCCCAGGAATTCTTTCAACAGTTCTGGCTCCTTGGTGGCCATCTCGTCTATCGCCTTACAGAAGCAGTCAGCATTTATATAATAGGTATAGGAGGAGAGATAGCCTTTGGCACGACTCTCAACCAGCTGCCTGTTCTTGGTGGCCATTGTCAAAACAATGGACTTTACTCGCTCTACAAAGGTTTGGTTCGTTGGCATTGGCGGATGAATGGTCGGCTTTTCTGCTGCAGGAATAGGATTAACTTCATTTACTTCCTCATTATCTATCTTTATTTTGCCAGACACGTGCACTTTTATGGGGTGCTGTACATCCTTTGAATAAGCATCTAAAAATTCTCTTCTCATCATATCATCTCGGTCAATGATAACTTGCTTGTGCTGATCAATCGTTTCCTGCATTTCTGACTCGTTAACAAGATGTTGTACTTTTTCTTTCTGCAGACGCTCAGTTTTCTCAATGTAATACGACAACAGTTCATCCTTTTTTGATTTATTCTTTTTGACTTCGTTATCTCTCTGCCTCATTGTTGTATATTTGATGTGATTAATAATCGCCACTGAAGGGAGTGTGGAAGTAGTAAGCCATAATTATTTCTACCCGGGCAGGTAAAAAGAACAAAATACCACTCAACCCACACTCCCAAGGGAGCATGAGCTGATTACTTGTTTGTTCTCTAAAAATGCCCGGGTAAATATGGCTGAAGCAATCCGCTCAAGTCAAATCATTACTGGCTTCAAAGTTAAGAATAATTTTATTACTCGCAAAATAATTAGATGAGATGAAGGTAAAATGGTCTCAAAACAGTCATCAAATGTTAAATCTTTGCCTTCGCCTGAAAATAAATCAACTTTTATAGTAGGCATGTCAAATTAAACCGTACCTTTGCGCCAATCTTAAGAATGGCTGTGCGCCATCTGAACTTACTTACCGAGCCTACTTGGCAAATACGTTTCGATAATCGCCCATCTTTTTTTAGAGGTAAGTATAATAATTTCAAATTAATTTTTTAGCATGAAGAAAAGCATGAACGATTTGGCTAAGTCCTTTAAGGAATTAGTACGTTACAACGAGAAGATGGTGGGCGCAAACAGCAAAGTAAATAAAGCTATCAAGGTAAATGGCTGGATGAACAAACACTCAAATGAGCATCCATTTGCAGGCAAAGGATGTCTGATATGTTTCCAATATACAAATGTGGGCACTAATGAGGTGATGTATTATGCCTTCAGTGACAAGGAGGTACTGGATTTATTTAATGAACTGGTAATGAACATCATCTCTGACAGAGAGTCTATGAACTATAGTCTCTACATCAAGGGAATTACCCAGATATTCCGAGACTATAATTGTGATGGTTTCAACTTGGACGAATGGGATGTGGAGTTTATAGTGAAGCCTGACTATGATGAATCAAATATTGATAGCGAAGACTATGACTTGTCGCACCTCAGTACAATGGACGGTTTTACCATTGAGAACTTGATCAACGACATGAATGATATCCGGATGAGGGACATCAATCTGGCGCAGTTTGTGGCTGAGGAGTGTATGGTATTGCTATCAAGAGAGCAGAGGGCTGCATAAGCACTTGGCGCTAGATAATATTGATGATTTTTTCGATCATTAAAAATAACTTTATGGTTTAAAAGACTGGCTGTCTGTGAAGATCGCCGTCTTATAAAATGAATACTAAGTGAATATGAGAGAAGTGGTTGCCTGTGAAGGTAGCCATTTTTGTTTTATTGCGTGACAGCGTGACAGCGTGACAGTTTAATTTCCCCCTATTTGAGGTCAAGAAAAATTTTATTTATATATATATAAATAAATATAAATACTATTTTGAGTTAATAACAACCAAAAATATAACTGTCACGCTGTCACGCTGTCACGCTTAAAGTATGTTTTGCTCATATATAAATGCAGTATATAATACGACTGATAAGCCCGAGCTAAAAAGGTTGCTCAGAAAGATTGAAGCTTTACTTCCGCTAAACAGCCCGCTTACTTCCCCTAAAACGTCCTCTTAGTACCGCTAAATAAAATCTGTCCCTAAACCTCATAAGAACGCCTCCCTGCCACTACCCTTACAACAGGAGAAAAAAAACAAAAAATATAAATATTTTTTAGTATATCATTTGCATATATAAAATATATTTTATATATTTGCAATGTAATTCATGAATGACAAGCGGGAGCTGCTACCCGATGTAGTTGGCAGCAAAAACAAAAACACAAAATAAAACACACAAAACATGGCAAAAGAAAAAATTGCATTGGGGATCAATCTCCGACAGAACAAAATCACTGGTAACGCCGGATACGGCAAGTATTATCCTGAGGTGGATGTGCAGAAGACACTGTCTCTGCGTGGAT
>CACYZY010000016.1 GCA_902779085.1 uncultured Bacteroidales bacterium
GCTGCTCACTCTGCTGAGCCGACAAAGTCAGCGTAGCCGTAACCAGCAAGCACCACATAACGACATTTTTCTTCATACCTATTTAGCGATTAACATACATCCTAACACTATAAAACACACTCCAAACCATTTCACCACCGAAACCTCTTCATGAAAGATAAGAATGGCCGCTAACATGCCTAAAACATAGCTCAAACTAATCATCGGATATGCACTGCTGAAAGGGAACACTTTCACAATATACATCCACAGCAGTGATGCCAATGCAAATAGCAATCCACTGGCAGCAAATTGCCAATTGGTCATCAGGCTCCACCAGAAAGCTCTGGTCCACGAAAATGAAGGCATCCTCATCAATGCCAGTTTCAGAAACACCTGCCCTGCTGTGAGCAGTATACTCTGAACAATTGCGTATGGTATTATTTTCCACATGTCAAAACGATAGCTATAGAATGAAACGCAGGGCGCACCTTGACACCAAGCCTCTCCTGCATTCTCTGATATGTTGGGGTAGCCTCATCGTGACAACCCACCAACACAGATTTACAACGCCCACTTTTCAACAACTGTCTGGCATCACGCAATGCCCAGGACAAAGAATCTTCGTCTTGTGTATAAGTCGTGTTATAACCATGACAACCAAGATGGATGGCAATATTGCTACTAATTGTATTGTGGGTGCTTTGCATAAAGAGTGTAGGACTCATGGAAACTTCGCCCTCTTCTATCATCTTAACCAGAAGTTGTTCAGAGTTTGCCAAACATCCCATAGCCGTCCCAGTAACGATTGCTTCTGGAGTTTCAATTCCTGCTTCTTCCAAGGCTTTTAAAGAGGCTAAAAGAGAACTCCTCATCAGTTTACTCATGCGACGAGCCTCTATAGGCTTTACGTAACGTGAGAGTTCTTTCAAGTCGTCATCAGATGTCATTTCCACCTTTGACAATATCTTAACATCATTTTCGCATGGTGAGTCTGAATTCAACGATGTTGTTGGCTTAAGTGAGAACACAAGAGACGTATCGTTACCTCCAAAACCAAACGAATTGCAAACGACATGCTGAAGTGGATAGTGATCTTCGCCCTGTGTTGGAATAATTCCATCGTCCATAGCCTGACTCCAACCGAGATTAGCAGGTATGAATTGATGTTCCAATGCCAAAAGACATATCACAGACTCTATACCGCCTGAAGCACTAGTTGTATGACCTGTAAACGACTTAGTGGAACTGACGAAAGGCAACTGTTGTCCAAAAACGCGCTTGAGGGCTACGCTCTCCGAGAAATCGTTATTAGGGGTTCCTGTACCATGAGCATTTACATACTGAATGTCGCAAGGAGCGAGTTGAGCCATTCGCAGGGCTTCTGTCATGGAAAGATAGGCCCCCTCGCCATCGTCAGATGAGGCCGTCTGATGGAACGCATCGCAGGCATTTCCATATCCGCTCAAATAGGCATACGATTTCACCCCACGACGCAGAGCCAAGTCAGCTGTTTCCATAACTACATATGCAGCGCCTTCGCCCAAATTGAGACCTGCTCTGGTGGCATCGAAAGGACGACATGGCTCATGGTCAAGAATCATCAGCGAATTAAAACCGTTAAGATGAAAAACCGACAGAGCTTCAGATCCCCCAGCCACAACTATATCGGCCGTTCCTTCTTGAAGCATACGAGCCCCAACCAACAGCGCATTGGCAGCTGAAGAACATGCTGTGGAAAGGGTAGTGTACTCCGCAAATATGCCGAAATAATCAGCCATTTTTCGTGTACAGCTACCTGCACTATGATAATTTAAGCACCGCAGAGCTTCATCAGATTGTTCGAGTTGCGAGAACAACTGTTCGGTCACATCCATACCAGCTACTGTGGTACCGGAAATGAGCACTAATCGTAAAGATTGTTGCTGCACACTTTCTATGCTGATGTTGGCATCGTCCAAAGCCTGGCGAACTGCCAGCATCCCCATAAGAGTAGTTCGATTAAGTAAAGACTCGTCTTGCAGGCCTAATTGTTGACGCATATCGTCGTTTGACAAGGGTACTTCCCCAACGGGGATTTCACGATGAATAGAATGCAGGTATTTCATGGTGCCAATTCCCGAACGTCTTTTTCTCAAAGAATCGAGAACTTCAGCAGTATTGCATCCTATAGCTGAAATGATGCCTTCTCCTGTTATGACGATAGGTTGTTTCATCTTCACGTTTTACTTGGTTCGATGTTCCTTTACATATTCAGCAATTGTACGAATATTCTTGAAGATAGCTTTTCCTTCTGAAGGATTGGCCAATTTGATGCCATAGTTTTTCTCCAATAACACAATAAGTTCAAGTGCATCAATAGAGTCTAAACCGAGACCAGCTCCAAACAGGGGGCTGTCGGTGTCAATGTCTTCAGGTGTCATCTCTTCCAGGTTTAACACCTCTATAATTTTTGTTTTCAGTTCTAAAATTAATTCTTCCATTATCAAATTCTGCTTAATAGTTTAAAATCTGCTTCAAATGTTTGTTCGTCTTGATAGTCAATCCATCCTGCAATGATACTATGTATAGTATGGTCTAAGAAAGTGGATTGGAGTATATCGTCCATCATAGCCTCATTTTTACTGTCCATCATGTAAAAAGAGGTCTCTGCATGATAACCATGGCGAAGAGCCACCTCACCACACACGATATTGGGCAGTGTATAAACAAACAGCGATGGACTGGGGAAATAAGAATCACGATGACGGATGGTTTGGGCGTATTCTTTATCGACCCATCCTGAGGATGTATGATTGAAGAGTACAATAGCTCGGTCGTCACATGCTCTTTTTCTTGGTTGTTCTAAGTTCAGCAACAATTCGCTGGTCACAAATCCCAACTGACTCAATCGATCCATCTTGTAATATTTTGGATATGAGCCAATATACCGCTTATAGATGTCTGAAATCGGAGGGGTGATGTTTGATATAGAGCCATCGATACGGACTTCTTGCGGCGTCACCTGAACACGATGCAGCACCTCATAGTTTACAAGTTCAATTTGGCGAGCCACAGGATTACCATACTTGCAGTAAATAGCTGCATTATTTCCCCCGAAACCAGATATTATCTTGACGAATGAGTGTCCACTGACAGGAACGGACTGTGAGGAAATGCTAACTCGCCCAGAAACACCGATATCATTAAAACCTTTGGTGGCGAGTAATTCTCCATGCTCAATGGATTGCATCGTAATGATGGTTTCAAGTATTCCCGATGCACCCAACGTGTGACCCAAATAGCCCTTTAGCGTATTGATGGGTATATGAGACAGCCCTGCTGACTCTATGGCCTTTGATTCCATCTGGTCGTTATACATGGTTGCTGTACCATGAACATTGACTGCTGCAATTGACTCCACCTCTATATCCTTTATAACCTCTTGTATAGCACTACAGCACCCCTCACCCTTGGGCGATGGACTGCTGATGTGGTAGGCATCATTGCGTAGAGCACCGTTAACAATTTGCCATTGTATGCCCTGCGTATCTTTATTGCTTAATATCATAGTTGCAGCAGCTTCACCCAAATTGAGTCCGATACGCTCAATATCGAAAGGACGACAGGGTTTCGGTGAAAGAGCTTTCAGAGACTGGAAACCCGACACCACAAAATGGCTGATAATATCGCATCCTGTGACAATAGCCACATCACAACATTGTGAATCCAATAGCCGTTGAGCTGTTATGATTGCTGCCACACCAGAGATACAGGCATCGCTAACCACTAAAGGTTGCATGGTGACACCAATGAGCCTGGCAATTCTAAGAGCAGACTCAGCAGGCAACAAATTCTCATAGTTTGACGATGCCAGATGGTCTATATTGCCCTTTGTCGTACTCAAAATTAGCTGGGTACGATCAGTTATCACACCACTTGGGCATTCAGAAAGCGCTTGCTTAATACTATGATAGACAAGAGACTCGAACCATGTCAGCCCTGATACCATGAGCTGTTTGCGCTGCTCGTTGCTGAATCTTGATGCCACAAAATTATCCTCTTCCCTACCAGAGAAACTGACATAATGCTTTAGCGAAGAACGACCATCCTTCATGGCTTGGTAGTTTTCTGCCGTAGTTGCACCAAGTGGCGACAATACATTATCAGCTATTTTATATATCATATTTCTTTCGTCTTACAAAACTCCCCAACGCTTTCGCCATTCGTCATAAAAGGTAGGGCTATACAAAACCAATTGGTAGTTAGTATCCATAAAAACCTGAACACTGTGACCTGTTGCTATGAGAGAGTCGTCTTCTGGATCATATATTCTGTAGTCAAAAATAATCTTAGCTGCCTCAGTGGGCCGATATGTGATTTCAATGCAAGGATGAGTGCCATAGCGAATGGGCTTCTTGTACTGGAAACTAAGTTCCACTAGCGGGGCAAAATATCCATGATCAAAGAAGCCCATGTAAGTAAGGTCATATTTCTCGCCAAACAGCTCGCGGGCATCTTCAAAATAAAGCGGATATGAGCCATGCCATACCACGTTCATGGAGTCAACCTCACTAAATCTGATGTCTAATATCTTTGATGCCTTTAATTCCATCATCTTTTATTCACCTTTGATAGCTATTTTTATTTCTGTTTCAGCAAGTATTTGTGTACCCCGTTTCACCTGGGCTGAGGCCAATGTCATGCCGAAAACCTCTTCTTTGACATTAACTATGGTGGTAATAGTTTGTCCCACCTTTGGTAGGTCAAAAACTTCAAAATTGCGGATTGCGCCAATGAATCCTATTTGTACGTCCTTCTTTAGAACATATTTATTGATAAAGCCAATGCGGGCAGCACATGTCTGCGCAATATTTTCTATCATGCCAGAAGCTGAAAAACATCCATCTTCAACAAAAATGTTGTCAACGCAGATAACAGTCTCTGTGATGGTCTGCACTTCGTCCAACTGCACCAAGCGTCCTATCATTACGAAAGGTTCTTGTTGAGGCAGCACTTCATGGATATCAATACTGCGAAGAAACTCTTCAACTGGCCATTTAAATGATAGTGTGTCCATCAGGATAATCTCCAAAAGTCAAAATAGTTGTACCATTGTGTAGGATACATCTTCAAGATGCGTTCCAACTCATCCGCATAAGCCCGTGACAATTGTGCAATCTGCTCTCTCCGAGATGCTGTCTTGTCATAGTGGAGTGGAGTGACATATATTTGGTAAGTTAATGCCGATTTCTTCATGACATTGACAGCCAACACATCCAGACTCCGCATCGTAGGAACACTAAATGGTCCCAGGGGCAACTGGACTTCAGATCTCAGCAATTTCACCTTGACAATCTTTTGAGAACCTATAATCCTGTCAGCTGGCATACTCATGATTTCTCCATTTTCAAGAGCTTGGTCTATCAGAAAAAGATGGCTCATATCCCCTTTAATGGGTATCATACGAATGTTCGTGTCAGAAAACATAATCCTGCGATTATTCATCACAGTTTGTTTCTCGCCAAAAAACACCAATGCATTGAGGCGTTTCTTATCTGATACAAGGGTATATCCTGCCAGTTCGTAATTGCCGACATGAGCACTGAGTTGTACAAAAGCCTCTGGACGCGCAGCCAACTCCTGGAAATATTCCATCCCTTCTATATCCACATGAAAATGTCGTCCTGCATACATGGCAAAACGGTCAATGACCACTTGGGCAAACATACAGTGGTTTTGATAGGTCTTCAGAAAGGCTTTAACCGGGTTACAACCCCATTGCTTACGAAAATAGCGGTAAATGTGCTTAAAACCAGGACGGAACAAACAGGGAGGAATGACAAAGATGTATGTAAAGATATAGATAATCCGTATATCTATTCTTCTCAATATAGCAATCAGCCATCTATGCATCAAGCCATTGCCGTACGTCGTACCATCCCACTCCTGCTTTCCCATTGTCAGCCTAACTTACCTTGCTTTCAATATAATCATTAAACTCTTTCAGAGTAGTTACACCCGTCATCTCTTCAGGCTTAATCTTAAAGCCAAAATTCTTTTCCACGATAACTACGATATCTACGAAGTCAAGGCTGTCAATGCCCATATCGTCCTTCAATTTAGCATCGTCACTGATTTTCTCCTCATCTATTTCGAGGTCTTCAATCAGGAAGTTTCTTACTTTCTCTTCAATTTCTGTTCTTGTCATTTTTCTGGTTATTTATCATTAAAACTATAATTTACATACCAATATAGAGTGCCCTTGCCCCAGATGGTCGTGTATCTGCTCTATTTCAAGACCAGCGTTATTGATGCACTGTTCCATATCCTCTGTATTATACATCTTAGAATTGCCATTTGCAATAGCCGTAAAATACAGACTGGTCATTGTCAGACAAAATGCTGCTGGTTCGAATCGCTGTCTGTCCCAAAGCGTCTCCATAATATATATACGGGTTTGCGCTGTCATTACTTGTTTGGCACGCCTCAAAATACTTGTAATTTGTTCCATGCTAAAACAGTCTAAGAACTGGCTCATCCATATTGCGTCCAAACCGCCTTCACGATGCGGAAAGGCTACCCTTTCATCCAACAAGTTGATACCGTAGCCACTAATGCGGTCAGCACCATCCTTGCCTTGAATATTGTCCTGCATCATAGCAATTTGTTGAGGCAAATCCAAAATCGTCACTTCTGCATCCTTTTGGTAACTGACACACTGCAATGCCCACTTCCCTGTATTACCACCAACATCATATAGCGACTTAACATGATGCTCATCGAAAATGATTTTAAGAGCCTCTGGAAAAGAACTGTCACTGTAGAAATGATCAAATCCAAACCAGCTCTTTTGTACTTGTGGCGGTAGGCTTGACAGCCCTTCATACACCGTAGGCCAATCTCCGAAGTGTTTTAAACCTTCTGGCTTTCCATTAAGCAGCGATTCTTCCAGATGAAACCATCCTTCATAGTTCACATCGTGATTGAAGTCTATATTTACTCTGGTAGCAGGGTCATTGATCAAGAACCATCCCGTTTTTGAAATGGTAAATTTATCATTGGCAACATCTACTAATACAAGTCCAATGCTCAGCGAGGCTTCCAAAAGACATTTCACGGCATAATCCGATAGGCCTGTCTGTGCCACAATCTCTTCTCTTGTGAGACCATCATCCGAATCGCGAATCAGGTCGAGTATTCCAAATTTAAGCATCAAACGGGAGACTTGGAAAACTACTGGTCCCCACGCAATAAACTCTGCTAACCGCTGTGCCTCACGAGC
>CACYZY010000017.1 GCA_902779085.1 uncultured Bacteroidales bacterium
CTTAAGCATGTTTAGTGTCAATGCGTTTTCAGAAACTGATTCAGAATTTGACATTCAAGTTAAAAATGAAGACGGTATAGACATATATTACAAATTCATAAAAGATGGACAAGAATTGTCTGTCTCTCGCCATTGGTATAGTCAATATACAGGGGACATAAGAATACCATCTACAGTTATTTATGATAACAAATATTATAATGTTACAGCGATTGACGATAATGCCTTCAAAAATTGTGGGAAATTGAAATCTGTGACTATTGGCAACAACGTCACTTCCATCGGTAAATCCGCTTTTTACTACTGTAACGGCTTGACCACTTTGACCATTGGCAACAGTGTCAAACACATCGGGGAAAGTGCATTCCAGAACTGCAGTGGCTTAACCACTTTGAACTTTCCTAACAGCGTCACAGACATCGGGGAAAGTGCATTCTCTTATTGCAAAGGTTTGAATTCTGTGACCATTGGCAACAGCATCACTTCCATAGGTGATTTTGCTTTCAGTAATTGCAGTGGCTTGACATCTGTGAGCATCGAAGACGGTACAGAGACTTTGTTGTTTAGCAGCAGTGGTGCTGGTGCCTATAGTTGTCATTTCGCCTCTTGTCCAATTGAGAAGTTATATTTGGGACGTAATATAAGGTATAGTGACTCTCATTCCCCATTCAAAGGAAACCAACAACTTACATCTGTGACTTTTGGCAACAGCGTCACAACAATCGGGGATAATGCTTTCTACGGCTGCAGCGGCATAACCACTTTGAACATTCCTAACAGCGTCACAAAAATCGGCAATTCTGCTTTCCGTGAATGCAAAGGTTTGAATTCTGTGACTATTGGCAACAACGTCACATCAATCGGAGATAATGCTTTCTACGGCTGCAGCGGCATAACCACTTTAAACATTCCTAACAGCATCATACTAATCAGGGAAAATGCATTCTCGGGCTGTAGTGGTTTGACTACTTTGAACATTCCTAACAGCGTCACAACAATCGGGGAAAGTGCATTCTCTGGTTGTATTTAGAGCCTTATAAACTACCATAAACAACACAAAACAACCAAATGTAAAACGCTGTAATACAGAGACTTTTATATTTTAACACTTCAAGGCGTGTTTTTGGTTGCTTCGGAAATTCCCTATAAATTTGCAACGTATTTCTACCGCAGGGAATTTACGAGGCTTATTTTTTTCCACATCGTGAACGGAGTTGACAAGGGTTTCTGATGGGTTACGACAGACGACAGATTCCCAACCGCTTTTAATGAAAGCAACATCGTGGCGAAAGGCGACAATGATAGTCCACTGCTGACATGAGTTTACTTGCGGAGAGGTACAACGAAATGATTGTTGAACCCATAAATATCGCAAGTATGCCAAAGACAAGAAAGTGTGCCCTATGTGGCAGAGAGTTTGTTCCAAACAGCGGAACGCAGAAGTATTGCTCGGAAGAATGTGCAGAACAGGCAAAGGAAGTCAAGAAGAAAAGACAACGTGACTTCCTCCGTGCCTTTGAGCCAGTGATGGAACTCCAACAGCAGGAGTACCTGACCTTTTCCAAAGCAGCCATCCTTTTAGGCTGTACCCGTCAGTATGTCTATAAACTCGTAGAGCAGGGAAGGTTGCCAGCCTCTCGGTTGAGCAGCCGAATGGCTCTTGTCCGCAGAAGTGACATTGAAAGGATGTTCGATGCCAATCCTTACAATCGCGTCATCCCATGCTCAAAACCGAAGAAGGCAACTCCCAAGAAACAAAGAACGTCATTGAGGAAGAACACCAACGATGTTCAGTCCACAGATGAAGTCCTTGAATACTACTCTGGCGAGGAAGTGATGCAGACCTACAAGGTCAAGCAGTCTTGGCTCTACGCCTCAGCCAAGCGTCACCAGATTCCCATGTGCCGTATTGCAGGACGTAACTACTACAGCAAGAAACACATTGATGCTGTGTTTTGTACTTCCGTTGACCTTGATGCTATTGTCGATTGGCTTACACCCCAGGAGGTAGCAGACCGTTATGGCATCAACCTTACAGCTGTCCGTTCATATGCCCATCGCCACAAGATACCATCCAAGCGTGAGTACGGGCAGACTTTTTACTCGCAAAGCCACTTTGACGAACTTCGCCGTACAGATCTTCTGGCAGATGAGAACTACTACACCGTTGAACAAGTGCAAGAACTCTATGGGCTGACGAAGGCTAACATCTGCCATATAGTCAAGGTCAAGCACATAGAAAAGACCAAAGTGGGCAGAATCAACCTGCTTCTTCGTTCCGATGTGGAGCGAGTGATGGCAGAAAGAAAGACTGCTGGATTCTGATTTCTACCATTCTGAATGATTATTGACGGATTATCGTGAATAATCGGAATCAGCACCGCATCATTCAGTTCCTTTGCACCCGTGAGGAAACGCCTCACCTTGAATTATCAAAAATAACAATAATACGCGTATGAGTAACATCTGTAAGACCGTGACCCTCCGCACACGGAAAATCAAAGGCGGAGAACAGTTGTCCTTCTATCTGGACTACTACCCAGGCTATCGTGACGAATCGACCATGAAGGTCATGCGTCATGAATCCCTCGGCATTTACATTTATGCCAAGCCGAAGAATCAGCGTGAACGAGACTACAACGACCGTATGCGTGAGAAGGCTGAAGCCCTCCGCTGCCGTCGCTATGAGTCCATAGTCAATGAGAGGTATGACTTCTTTGACCGAGACAAGATGAAAGGCGACTTCCTTGCCTACTTCAAGTTGAAGGCTGACAAGAAGAACTGCAAATGGCAGCATGTCTATAAGCACTTCGAGAGGTTCACCAACGGCAAGTGTCGCTTTGATGAGATTAATGTTGACCTCTGCAACAAGTTCCGTGAGTACCTGCTAACCGCACCGCAGACCATCCACACGGAGCACAAACTACACATCAATTCCATAGCAGGCTATTGGTCAACCTTCCGTGCCGTGCTCCATACTGCCTACAGGGAACATAAGATCATGGAGAATCCTAATGGCTTCTTGGAACGGATTGACACCATCCCAACTGAGAAGGAACACCTATCCAAAGAAGAGCTTGTCAGACTGGCGAACACTCCGTGCGAATATCCCGTGCTGAAGACGGCCTTCCTCTTTGCTTGTTTGACAGGATTGAGAAAGAGCGACATTCGTCAACTTACATGGGAGAACATACAGCCTTACGGTGACGGAGGTATGTATGTCACCCTTCGTATGCAGAAGACCAAGGAACTTGTGAACAACCCCATCAGTGACGAGGCACTTGAACTGATTGGTGGCAGCGGAACAGGTAAGGTGTTCGAAGGATTCACAGACAAGATGACACAGATACCCTTGAAGAACTGGCTGAAAGCCGCTGGCATCACCAAGAAAATCTCTTTCCATTGCAGCCGTCATACCTTCGGCTCATTACAGGTCGATGCAGGTACAAGTGTCTATACCGTCCAGCACATGTTGGGACACAAGAATGTTTCAACCACACAGATTTATGCGAACATGGCTGACGAGAGCAAGCGCGAGTCCGTCAACCGCATCACGCTTAAACCTGTAAAGACGGTGCAGTTGAAAGTGGTGGGACAATAGCATACATAGCTTACCTGTTTTTATATAGGTGTTGTATCGGGAGAGGCATTGCTTCTCCCTTTTTCGTTTCCGAATGGAATCACTCTCAATTCCGTTTATAGTATGAAAAACACCGCAAAATCATACTCGAAAGCCAACTAATATTAAAAAAAATTTGAATGTCGTTCCATTCATTAGCTATCAACAATAATCGGAGTAACTTTGCACTATGGAATAAGGCTAATGCCTATAATTTCCGGTTACTGATGATTGTTAAACCCTCATAATACGAAATATATGATTAGCGTAAAAGATCAAAGTCTGCGAGACCTTTGTCTCCTATGGGGATGCCCAGGTGTGGTATTCCTTACCATCTCTATGTTTGTAGCTCTGAAAGTCGGTGCCGACTTCCAGCAGGACGGCCTTGCCAAGTGGGCGGCATTTCTGCTGTGTAACCTCCTGCTGTGGCTTTTGTATGTCATGTTCCAGTCAATATTGGTCGATTTGCTGCCCAAGAAATGGAAGGGCGAAAGTCCCATTACAAGACCTCTGACGGAACAAGACTCTGTATTGCCTGATGATAAGGTTGCAAGTGAAAATATTGAGCCTGCAACTGAGTCTGAGGCGGTACCACTTATCCAATCTGAACCTATTCAATACACCCAACGCTGCAAAGAGTATGAGTTGGAGCAGGAAAAGAAACGACAGGAAACAATTGCCGCCATCAAGGACTATACACGACACACCATGTCCCCCTTTGTTTATGATGATGGTGAACTGGAGAAACTCTGCAATGAGATTCAAAAATGGGCTGGTGATTATACTTACACACCAGCACCTGTCCGTTTGAAGCAGAAACTGACCACCGTTGATCTGCGGCACTTCGTTTGGAACATCGGAGAACGACTGGGCAGCAAGAATGACTACAGCGGCTATGTCCGGGCCGATTTCATTAAGAGCATGTTCCCCAACATCTTCATGGACATGAACCTTGACAGCATCCGCAACTTCAAGTTCCAGCCTAACAAGGGTAACATTGTGATTGACGAACCAGATGATAATGACTTTCATTTCCATTACGAGTAACAGCAGACTATCCACCTTTCCCTACCATCCTTCCTCAAACTGACATAATGCCTAAGTTTGGGGAAGGTTTCTTTTTGCCCATTTCATCCCTTCTATATCCGATTACTTCTTGTTTTTCCAGCTCTTTTCTGATGATTGTTTGATTAATGATGAATGACTGGAAGTAATCGGAATCAGCGTTGCATCATTGAGTTCCTTTGCGCCCGGTCTCTAACCAAAGACCGATTTTATTATGACGCAAGAAGTATTAACATTCAACGACCTTCCGCAGGTCGTCGCCCAGCTTCGGGATGAGGTGATGGGCTTGAAA
This sequence comes from uncultured Bacteroidales bacterium, assembly GCA_902779085.1. Classification (GTDB taxonomy): domain Bacteria; phylum Bacteroidota; class Bacteroidia; order Bacteroidales; family Bacteroidaceae; genus Bacteroides. The sequence continues at coordinate 4,977 of CACYZY010000017.1, forward strand.
GCCTTGCTGACAAAGCAGCAGGAAGAGAACAGGAAACATCAGGTACGCGAGAACCGCCATAAGCCTATGACGGTGGAGGAAGCGGCCAAGTACACACGCATCCCATTGGGAACGCTGTACATGAAGCTCGGTGACGGGACGATTCCTGCCACTAAGCCAGGCAAACGCTACGTCCTCTATCAGGATGAGCTTGACAAGTGGTTGGAAGCAAACCGTAAGAATGCAGTTCCGCTTACGGCAGAGGAAGAGAATGAGGCCATCCTCTCTTCACACAAGCGTAAGCCGAACAAGTCTGACTGGCATTAGTAAACGACATGGAAAAGAAGAATATGACGTATATTGATTATATGAATCAATTCTGGCGTGCTTCATCCATGGAATACATGTCCGCGAGCGAGGTTGCACTATATGCATTCATAGTGAATGAGTGCAACCTGCATCGCTGGGATATGCCAGTGCCATGCTCTACAGTACGAATCTGCGAAGTTCTGCACATGTCAAAGCAGACCCTCTGCACCGCTCGTAAGAATCTTGCCAGACGCGGACTTATCACTTTTACCGATGGCAGATCACGTCATGTACCGTCCAAATATTCACTCCTTGAATGGACGGATGACTTGACGGTAGAGTTGACGGATGGATTGACGGCAGACTTTACACTTTTAAAAGATAAAGAGAAAGACAATTTTATTAAAAGCGATTCGAAAAATTTTTCATTCAAAGAAAGGGAAAAGACAAATGCAAACGACTCACAAAATCGACGTAGAGGGGTTAAAGAAATCTCTGCTACAGCATCGTCCTATGAAGGCACGTTTTAAGTTGCCAATGTCAATGGAACAAGTTTATGACCATCTGTTGGCAGCAATTATGGCTGAGGTGGCATATCGTCACCGCTGCTTCTGCACCAACGAATACTTGGAGAAGCAACTCAACGAGATGGCTCATTGGCTTACCTCACCATCTTCCAAGTTCGGCATCCTGCTATGCGGCGGATGCGGTAATGGCAAGAGCACCATGCTAAAAGCATTTCAGCAGTTGCTTAACTATCTGCACATCCCTAAGCCATACAACGATGGCACATATGGAATCCAGATTGTGGATGCCAAGTACATAGCGTACCTGTGCAAGAACAACTATGAGTCATACCGCAAACTCATTAGCGTTGACATGCTCGGCATTGATGACCTCGGCACAGAACCGTCAGAGGTGATGGACTACGGAAACGTCTATACGCCTGTCATTGACCTGTTGACAAAGCGTTATGAAGAGCAGCTCTTCACCATTATCACCACCAATCTCACACCGCAACAAATACGCGAGCATTATGGTGACCGAATTGCCGACAGGCTCAATGAGATGGTCAAGAAAATTGTGTTCAACAACGCGACCTATCGTACAGACAGTTTTGTAGCACCTGGTTAGCTCTTTTGCAAGTCTTCAGGCACAGGGCTTGCCCATGTGCCACATTTTTCCAGTATCGGGAAGCTCACTACCCGTTTCGATTAGCATCGAACGTTGGGCTGACCACATAAATCTGCAAGCAGAGGTCAAGGTATCTGGCATTAAAGTGTG
>CACYZY010000018.1 GCA_902779085.1 uncultured Bacteroidales bacterium
CTGCGTACCGTAACCGATAGCCACAACCTCACCCAGGTTGATAACGCCTGAGTTCAGCTGAACGTTGATAGTAGTGCGTCCGCCGATGTTCTCCTCGGTTGTGTTGTAACCGATGAATGAGAACTGCAGTACGCCGTTCATGTTGGTAACCTGCAGTGTGTAGTTACCATCGATGTCTGTGATAGTACCATTGGTACTACCCTTCTCAACTACGTTAGCGCCGATGACCGGTTCGCCGGTATCGTCGGTAACCGTTCCTTTCACTGTGCCACTCTGGGCAAATGCCGCAATGACACAAAAAGACATCAGCACTGAAAGCAGTGTAGTTTTCAGTGCGCCAAATGCACAAAATGCCTTCTTTCGTTGCATAAATTCTAGTTTTTAAGGTTAATAATTGTCTATTCCTTATGGCAAATTACACAAAATGCCTTTGCAAACATACATAATATTTTGATATGTTCAACACTTTTTTACAAAAAAGATGTGTTATTTTCCCTAATAAACTGCATTTTTAACATTTGACGCAGATAAAATAGCATTAAAATATGCTAAATATACGCTTCTCGTCCCTAAGAATGCTTACCTTTGTAATAGGAAACGCATTTTTTACTGGCATAATGTTACAAATGAAACCTTTTTTAATACATAAAACTGTCAAGAAAGGCTGGGTATGGTTGAAACGCTTCCGTCACCGCAAGGGGTATGGCGTACATTCTCCCTTTGCGTATGATTTTATTACTCGTTTAATATATGGGAAACTGTCGAAAGCAGAACGTCGTGCCTTACTAGTTACATCTAAAAACAGAAAGGAGTCGAGAAAGGTGATAGCACTCCTGCATAGGTTGGAGAAAGAGGCTTCACCTCTCGTTTATATCAATCAGACCGATCCTATATATATTAATAAGGTGTATGAGGAGAATGCTGAAAAAATGGGCCCCAAAAGTATGATGGTGATATATGGCATCTACCTGAATAAAGAAATGAAGCAAATCTGGCAGGAACTGGTATCAGACAACAGGTCTGGCATAACTTTTGATTTGTATGATGTGGGGATTATCCTTTTTGACAAGAAGATTACGAAACAAGATTATATAGTCAACTTTTAAATCTAAATAATATGAAGAAAAGCATGGTATATACCCGTACGGGCGATAAGGGAACCACTTCTTTAGTTGGTGGCCAACGCGTAGCTAAGTCTGATATACGCTTAGAGTCATATGGGACAGTGGATGAACTTAACTCACATATTGGCTTGCTGATTAGTCTGCTGCACAATGAGCACGATGTGGAAATATTGACACGTATACAAAAACTATTATTTGTCGTTGGTTCCAACTTAGCAACTGATCAGAGCAACACGGAGCTGAAGGCAGCGAGTGTGGTGCATGCAGAAGATATCATGTTACTGGAAAACGAAATAGATACAATCGATGATTCTTTGCCACAACTGCGAGCTTTTGTTTTGCCAGGCGGATGTCAAGCCTCCTCGCAATGCCATGTTTGCCGTACTGTATGTCGCCGTGCAGAGCGTAGGATTCTATCTTTAGGAGAGCAGGCCGAAGTGCAGCCCGAATTATTACAATTTATCAACAGACTCTCAGATTACCTCTTTGTGCTTGCCAGGAAGATTAACATTGACGAGAAAAAGTCTGAAATATTTTGGTAAAACTCTTGCAGATGATATATTTTTATGTACTTTTGCAGCAAAATTGAAACAAGGACAAAATAACTAAATTTCTTAATGTTTATACACTATGTATTGGACTTTAGAATTAGCATCAAAATTAGAAGACGCGCCTTGGCCAGCTACCAAGGACGAATTAGTTGATTATGCCCAGCGTTCAGGCGCTCCGCTTGAAGTTATCGAGAACTTGATGGAAATAGAAGACGAGGGCGATGTATATGAAAGCATGGAAGACATCTGGCCCGACTATCCAAGCAAGGAAGATTTCTTCTTCAACGAGGATGAATATTAAGCAAAAGGCTGTCATCGACAAAATTAAGCAACGAGATTATTGTTTCGTTGCTTTTTTTATGTAACTTCGCAACATAAACTAATACTAAAGCCATGAAAAGAACAATTTTTATTATCATAGGTTTTTGTGCTACTATCTCCCTTATGGCACAGAAATCAGGAAACCCAATTATAGACGGATGGTATGCCGACCCAGAAGGAGTAGTGTATGACGATACTTTCTGGATTTACCCAACTACCTCTCGCTTATCTGGTGATGATATAGAGACCTACAAGGCCGATGCTGAACGTCAGACTGACGCTTACAGCCAGACCTATAACCTGCAAACCCATTTCGATGCTTTCTCATCGAAAGATTTGGTGCATTGGACCAAACATAGCAGCATATTGACTAAAAATGATGTGAGTTGGGCAAAGTATGCCATGTGGGCACCTGCTGCTTTACGTGCTAATGACAAGTATTACCTCTTTTTCAGTGCCAATGACATCCAGAGCAACGAGAAACCTGGTGGTATAGGTGTAGCAGTGGCTGACCGTCCAGAAGGTCCATACAAAGATGCTTTGGGTAAACCGTTGATTTCACAGATTATTAATGGAGCGCAACCCATTGACCAGTTTGTTTTCCATGATGACGATGGACAGTTTTATATGTATTATGGTGGCTGGAGGCATTGTAATATGGTGAAGCTCAGTCCTGACTTGCTGAGCATTGTTCCTTTTGATGATGGCACCATGTATAAAGAGGTCACGCCTGAGAATTATGTGGAAGGGCCATTCATGCTGAAAAAAGACGGCAAGTATTATTTCATGTGGTCAGAAGGCGGATGGACAGGACCCAACTATTGTGTGGCATACGCCATAGCCGATTCTCCTTTCGGTCCTTTTAAACGTATTGGCAAGATATTGGAACAAGATCCAGAGGTAGCAACTGGAGCAGGCCACCATTCTGTGGTGAAAGTGCCTGGAGAAGATACCTATTATATAATATATCACCGCCGCCCCTTAGGGTTGAAACAAGCCAACGAACGTGTGGTGTGTATTGACAAACTTGAATTTGACGAACAGGGATTTATCAAACCTGTAAAGATTACTTTTGAAGGTGTAACAACCATCCATTAAACTTAAACGCTTTTATATTGGGCTTTGAATAGCTAACGCTGGCTTGAGACTGACGACCTAAACCTGAACCTAAACCTTACCCGTTTCACATTACTGTGCTTGCCAGCCATTATTAATTAAACCTTATTGTGAATGTGATAGAGTAGTAAAGATTATTTTCTAAAACAATATCACCTTACCTCTATCTATGAGAGAATTGACTGATGGTCACATATGTGGTCATCTGCTGGTATTGTATTATATGTTAAATTAAATCCTTATTATTATGTTAAACAAAAATGTGAAACGGAATTATGAGACAGTTTTTCATCACCGAAATGAAATGTACTTTCGTGTTGAGAGAGCCAAACAGCAACAAACCCACACGGGTTTTTATGTATGCTCGCATCAATCAGCGACAATGTAAATTGTCAACAGGCGTAAAGGTTTACCCTTCTCAATGGAACCCCGTAAAGCAAGAAGCTATGGTAGGACGTATGCTTACTGTATTAGAAAACCAGAACAACCTGATTGTGAATGAGCGCATTCAACATCTGAGGCATGTATTCTTGGATTTCAAGCATTATCTTTGTGAGAATCCATTGCAGATAGATCAAGCAATTAATATATTGAGAAGCCTTGTTTATCAGCAAGATGGTTCTCAATATGCAAAGAAGAACTCTGTCATCAATGTATTCAGCAAGTTAATCCATGAAAGTCGAAAGACAAGTAGCAGTAAGGATGCTTATTACAATCGCTTGCGTGTGTTAGAGCAGTTCCTGCAGCAAATAGGCAAACCTAACTTGTCCATCCATGAACTGGATAAACAAATCATCCGACAATTCGGCCGTTATCTTTTTGATGAGCGTGAGTTATGTACCAATACACATAATCAGTACATCAAGTTTATCTTTTCTCGTTTGAATGAAGCTGAAGAAGCGGAAATCATCAGCCGTCAGGAACGATTCCGCAATGGAACTGATAAGATTTACCGCTTACCTAAAGTGGAGGACAATAGTTGGAATCGTCCTGCACTGACAGAAGAGCAAGTAGAGATGCTCTACCAATGCAAGGACTTGAAACCAAAAGAGGAAGAGGTACGTGATTTATTTGTACTGAATTGTAACTTGGGGCAGCGTTTCAGTGATTTTATCAGTAAGGTGAACCGAGATACTATCCATACAAATGAGAATGGTATCGAGGTAGTGGAACTGATTCAAGACAAGCGCAACCACAAGGTGATAGTGCCCATTACTTCACAAGCCAAAGAGATATTGATGAAGTATGATTACCAATTGCCGAAGTACACACCTACGCAAGCCAACTATTACTTGGGCAAAATTGCTGAAAAAGCGGGATTGACCAACATGGTGCAGATTCTGTCGGAAGAGCACAGTGATTACAAGCCTGTATCGGTGCCATTGTACACCCTTATCAGTACTCATACTGCTCGCCGAACCTTTGCCACAAGATGTTATTACAAATGGGGCATCGACATACTGACGCTCTCAAAACTTTTAGGACATTCAACATTACAACAAACGGAGGAATATATTAAGGTCACCTCCAACCAAGCAGCCGACAAAGCAGCAGCGAAAATGCTAGAGTAAAAAGGCTGCATTATTGATAAAATATTTTGCACAAAGCCGTTAAACATTTTTAGTTTTAACCTGAACATCATAACATTTGCCTTAACTAGAATTTATGCAACGAAAGAAGACATTTAATGCATTTGGCACACTGAAGGCTTCTCTGCTTTCAGTGTTGATGTCTTTCTGTGTCATTGCGGCATTCGCCCAGAGTGGCACAGTGAAAGGTACAGTTACCGACGATACCGGCGAACCGGTCATCGGCGCTAACGTAGTTGAGAAGGGTAGTACCAACGGTACTATCACTGACATCGATGGTAACTACACACTGCAGGTTACCAACATGAACGGTGTACTGCAGTTCTCTTTCATCGGTTACAACACGACCGAGGAGAACATCGGCGGACGCACTACTATCAACGTTCAGCTGAACTCAGGCGTTATCAACCTGGGTGAGGTTGTGGCTATCGGTTACGGTACGCAG
>CACYZY010000019.1 GCA_902779085.1 uncultured Bacteroidales bacterium
GATACAACAAATATTTGAGATACACAAGGCATGTACTAATTTTAAGTTAATTTTGCTGAGATTTGGTACATGCCAGAATGAACGAAGCATGTACCAAAATGGGAGAGAAACATGGTAAATTGGTACATGGTAGTGGTGGGGGTATCTGGTAAGCATGTACCAAAATGGATTAAAAAATCAAGGAAATTGGTACATGGTTGAATTAGGCTCCTTTAGTAAGCATGTACCAAAAATTGAATAAAATTGGTACATGGCAAACCAAAGTAAAAAGACAATACTTTTCAAAAGGGACCAAGCTATACAAAAAAAAGATACAAGCTATATAAAAAAGACACAAGCTGTATAAAAAAGATACAAGCTAGACCAAAAGGGAACAAGCTATATCAAAAAGGGAACAAGCTATATCAAAAAGGGAACAAGTATAAATAGGGAGGGATAAAAGACACCAAAGGCAGCCGAAGCTGCCCTTGATGAAAATATTGCAATAATGCGATTTACTTAACCAACTGTCCCATAGCGTTGTAGGTGTGGCCGTTCTTCTCGATAAGGAGAATACCGTTGCGCAAAACCTTCACCGCCTTAGCGTCAACTTCCGTATTGTCGAGAGCGGTCGGGGTACTTTCATAAGTAATACCAGCCCAATCTTCAATACTAATTTTGAGTTCCATTGCTCCAGAGTACAACTGCCAGTAGCCTGAAATATCGGATGAGGCGGTTAAATATCCATTTACAGTCCAACCCGCTGGAGCATTGCCTGTTGTGTTGTAGATTTGGATGTATTGTTCCGTACTTACTTTATCTTTGATGTTCAAGTAAACACTCTTCCCGCTTATATCATGAATTTTTACATTGCTGAACGAAACAGTCACATAGGTTCCGGTTTTATCATCTCTAGGCAGGTCAGAAGCAACTAATTCTTCAAACGAAGCAAAGACTCTGTCTTTGTAAGCTTGTGTAACAGGGATTACAACTATAGCCGGATCAACAGTGTTATCTGTCGAAGGAGCGGTTAATTTGATGTATGCTGTACGTACATTAGCGTACGAAACAGCTGCTTCTGCTCCATAAACAATGTCTTTGTTGGCATCAAGGCTTGCGGTTAACCATCCGCCATCAAATTCTTCTGTACATTCAGCATCGTTAAAGAGAGCAACAGTAACATTTGCCTGATTTACGTTTTCGTAGGTTACGTCAATAAGACCACCTACAAGGGCAGCTGCACTAATTTCAACCTCTTCTGGATTAACCGTAGCACTCGGAGCTTTCGCGCCAGATGTGGTGTAGTCACTATAAGAAGGAGTGCCTGCATCGTATTTATAGATATCAAGATAACATATTCCATTTTCAGAGCCACTTGTAGCTCCTCCCATGCGATACATGTTGGCATTGTCGTTTGCGGCATCTGTACGGCAAGACAACCATCTGCCATTTCCAATTATAGTAAATGCACTATTTGTATTATTCCATGCAATTGCCCATTTTGTTGAGTCTGTTGTACTGATTGCCAAGTTATTTGAACTACTATTATATAAGTATCCATTTGTAGCATCACCTAAATAGAATGTGGTCTCGTCGGGAACTGCTATCAATGTTACATATTTCTTAGCATCAGTTGCAACTGTGGCAGTGGTATTATCAAAAGCCCAATTCTTTACATAAGATGTACCCTTTGTCTCTTGATAGAGAGCATATTCATCATCACCACTTATGGCAACAATGACGATATTATCGCCTGCAGAGAACGTTGCACCAGAGCTTTGCTTTGTCAACGACGGAGTTCCCGGAGTTTCGGTTGCATAAACAGCATAGAGAGTAACGGCAGTTGCGTTCATGGTGTAGTTAGCACCCTTTGCAAGCTCAGGAGCGGTAGCGCGGTCTGCGTCTGCACTCCAACCTACAAGTACTTTGCCTGCAACTTCATTGCCTGCATCAACTGCTGTCGGCAGAGCAATTACGGAAGTGATTTTCAAATCGCTACCCCATTCACGTGTTACTCCATTCTCACTAAGCGTAAGTACGGCGGCGGGTAAATCTTCAGTGGTAAAGTCATCTGAAGTAACCGCGCTTTCGCAATATGCAGCATCCTCAGATTTCGCTATAATTTGATAAGAATATGTAGTCGCTGCAGCAAGTGTTTCTCCAATTGTATATGCTTCTGTGTTTACTTCATCAGCGTCAATAAGCGTCTCGCCTTGATAAATATAAACCTCGTAACTGTCAGCGTTTTCTACTTCATCCCAAGCGAGAGCTACGGCATCATAAGGATAAACCTTATTGCTTACAGTAACATTGCTCGGTTTGTCAAGCGTAGTACAAGCGATGATTGTCATTGTCGGAGCACCGATTTCTATACTGGCGAACTCTGCGGTTCCTGTACAGGTAACAGAGTATTTGGCATCAGCGCTTCCATAACTGCCTGCCTCGCGATCAGTTATAGGCATCAATTTAACCTCTGTCGCCTCAATAACACCATTAGCGTCAGCGTATATATCTATCGGATCAGACTGGAAGTTAGAAGGACAAATAATGCGAATTTGCTTATTGGCTGTTAAATGAGTTGCGGAGACAGTTATCGTCTTTGCATAATCAGCAGCAGTAGCATTTTGTGGCACATTGCCAAAAGCAAGATCTGGAGAGGCCGGAGTAACGGTTACAATACCTCCAACATGCATAGAAACAGGGACTAGTGAATCTGTTTCCAAACCACCATCGCTGATAATAATACCTTCATCAAAAGCGCCATAAGCAGTTGTAATTGGAGTAATAACGAGTGTTGCCGAAACGTTGCCATCACCATCAGGAGTCAAACTACTTCCTGCTTTTACAGCTACTGTGAATACATCTTCATTAGAAGATTCAACCGTCAAAGCAGATGTGAGGTTTTCGCCGGTAATGTCAAATTCTACAGGTGTTATAGAAGCACCTAATGCAACATTACCAAAATCTACGCCATCTTCATCATAAGAAACGGATGGATCGGTTGATGCAAGTTTGTATAGATAAATTTGTGTGTGACCAGATTGCACGGCAGTGTATGTTGCGACACGTGTAGAACCGACATTGAACGCCAATGTTTTCTTTGTGGTTTCCGTTCCATAATTAGTTATAGTCCATAATCCATCCTTTATTTCGAAGGTCCATTCGCTTGTGGTTGTCGGCGAACTCACTAATTGTGCATAATTCTTTTTCGAAGTCGCATTGTCATCCAAATAATTGCTACCGTTTTGTATATAATACCCATTAGAACTAGCAGAAATAGACCAAACAATATCTGCAGATGTGGTAGAAATTTTGTTATCAGAAATAGTTACTTCAGTTATTCCCATGTACTGGTCGTTTGTACATGTATTATTCAACGCGTAGTATTTGCCAGAAGAATTTTGTTTCCCGACAATAATGTAGTCACCAGCGGAAATTGAACTTTCTGAGTAAAGTTCATAATCTGCCGCCCACACACTTGTGATTCCCACAAAAAGGAGCATCAGCAAAGAAAAGAGTTTTGTTTTTCTCATAATGTTAATAAATTATAGTTTGTTAATAAAAAAGTTAATTATATTTTGGTTTGTTTGTCTTTTGTGACCATAGGTCAATCCAATGACCTATAAATACTGGTATGCTACTGTTCTGCACTTGAGTTAAAATCTGTTCTTTCAAAATCTGCGAATGAGAAACTGACAGAGATTGGCTCTTTTGTTTTTTTCTCCGACGAAGATAAATCCACAACACTATTCAATATTAAAGGATAGCCATCTAAAAGTGGGAATGTGGGTATTGCGAAAAAATTAACAGGCTCTCCTTCTGCAAATTTGTCTAAATCACACCCATATATCGGCATTTGAAAGCACATATTGTTATACGCAAGGAGAAATACATAAGAGAATACTTTATCCTTTGCATCATCTCTTCTCTTAAAAATTGCAGCCATTACACTATGATGTACATCTACTCCTTGTCCATACATTTGAACAACTACTGGCAAAGGAATGTTTACTGATACAGGCTCTTGATTTAAAAAATTTAATGCTGATTTGCAATGTTCAAAGTCCTCTTCCGGTAAAATTGTTAGTGCCATCTTCACAAGCGCTTTGTAAACATGGATAGGCGTATATGTTCTTAGAGCTGTTATCTTGAGTTTTTTATTAACTTCATCTATGTCACATTGCAATGTCGGGTCTCCTTCATATTGCTTTATTGAAGTTGTTGTTCCCTCAATATCAACCCGAGATGTGTTCATCCTATACGAAGGAATACCTCTTTTCCCCTTTACTTTCAATATGCAGTGATATATTTTCATAAATTCAGCGAAGTCACTTTCATAAATAGAAAATCTTTGATTACATTCGTCGCATTCGTAATAGGAGAATAACGAATCATTTCCCACTAAATTCGACAATGCATGTGCTTCTTTCTTGAAAGTTATTCCATCTGTCTTTGAACGACCACAAAAACGACAAGTCCTGTTTTCTTTTTCTCCTAGAAAGTTCTTTGGGCTGCCATCTGTGATTGGGAACGAAACCAAGGGGATGTAGTTCTTGTCCAACACCCTTAATTGTTCCAAAATTTTCTTGGTCAGTTTCTCGTCCATATTCTTTTTCCCTCATTCGTGTCGGGAGCAACTATTATCGATTTCTTATTGTATTTCTTTCAAACTCTCCAGTACTTCCCATGCAATCTGGCGAAGAGAAACATAAACGGGATTTTGGTTGAAACGCGCCACCTCACCGTCGATGATAAACTGTAATGCCGTTGGTTGACGGAAGCAGGCATAGTTGGCATGTATAATTTTATCCAGATGTGCGCCGCCGTCTTTGTCAGCAACCTCATTGATACACTCTTCTCGCGACAAACGGAACTCAGCATTCTCAAACACTACAGCCCCATACCATTTTTCAAAAGAGGTTGTTTTAGCCAATTGGTTAGCACCGAGCAATGGCTCAAAGTCCAGTACAAGCCCATTCTCCCCGTTTCTGACTCTTTTATGCAGCAATCCTCCATATACATTCTGCGTCCAAAAAGTATGGTTGCATATATGACCTTCAAAG
>CACYZY010000020.1 GCA_902779085.1 uncultured Bacteroidales bacterium
CATATAGGAAAATCTTTAATGAATATGTAATTCTAACCATGAGAAACACATTTTCAAGGCATCTCGATCTATGCAATAGATTTCGGATGCCTTTTTCTTTTGACCACACCTTCCATCACACCTCAGGCTGCTTTGATGGACACTACCTTGTGGAAAATATCAGACATATCGAATTCGTCGCAAAAGAAGCGCAAAAAACGGTGTTAAATCAAAATGTTGCTAGATTTAAATGTAGCAATTGCTAACATTAATAGTAGCAATATTTAGTATTAATAGTAGCATAATCGGGGTAAATAGGCTGTTGTTAGGAGGTGCTAATCTAGCACCTCCCGTGCCTTAAATCATTTTAACAGAATTAATCTCGAGTGATGGGGATATTGCTAATTCTGACAGGTTTGTTAGAGTCTATTCCCCAGGCTCTACAAACAATATTTATTTTAAGCCTTGCAATGCTTTCTGCTGATTGAGGAACTCCATCAATACTAATGCTGAGTTTCATGGGAACACCTGTCGGGATGTTGAAGTTACTCTGGCTGGGACTATACTCTGGCCTGTTTGCGATTTTGACCTTTAATTAATGAGGAGAAGGTCTATGATAACGGTCTTGCCATTTGCTACACAACGGCTAATTTTAATATTAAAATCTGGATGGTTAGTCACAATCTTTAGAGGCGCATCTTGTGCGCTGACGTTCTGTATGCCAAAGGCGAACATCGCCATGAGAATCAATAGTAGCTTTTTCATAATGTTTTATGTTTTTTATTTGTCAATCTCGTGTTATGGGGATATTTTTAATCTGCATTATATTGGTTTTTTCTAATCCTAAAGCTTGGCATGCGAAATTTAAATTCAGCCTTGCAAAGTACTCAGAAGACTCAGGAACTCCTTCAATACGAAGACTTACTTTAACAGGGACCTCGGAAAGCAAAGGTATTATTCCCCATACAGAGTAATCGTCTTGGTTTGAGACCTTGAACTTAATAGAGAATTTGTTACCTTGACTATCATAGGCCAACGGCTCGTATGTCTTTCCATTATACATGGTGGGACCTGTATTTCCTTCGGCATCTTTTTCATTAAGATTTGTAAAGGTCAGCTCAATTATCACGATATTACCACTTGCTTCGCAACGATTAACCTTTACCTTTAGATCTGGATGTCCAGTTACGATTTTGATTGGTGCATCCTGTGCATTAACATTCTGAAAGCCAAAGGCGAATATCGCCATTATGAATAATAAAATCCTTTTCATAATACATATTTTTATAGTTTATTATCTTAATCTTGAAAGTTGAGCCTGAGCACGGCTATGACCATTGCTGGCAGCTTTTTGAAACCAGCTTTTTGCAGCGGAATTGTCTGTGCCGAGATACATCATGCCTGCCTGATACATGGCTTCTACATGATAGTTGTTGGCGGCTTTTAAGAAGTAATTTAAGGCTGTCTCTTTATTATACCCATCATAGTTGCTGTTGCAGTAGAGCATTCCCAACTGATAGACGGCTTCAAGGCTTCCCTGATCTGCGGCTTGTGTAAAGGTGGTTTTTGCCTTGTCATAGTTCATGGCTCGCATCTGTTTCTTTCCTAGTATCACCAGATCTTCTGCCGCAGTCACAGACATCGCAGGCGTGCTTGGTGCAGGACTACTTTGCTCAGGAACTGTCGTGTATGCTGGTGTAGCCACTGTTCTCTGTGTCTGGGAGTGTGTCTCGCTATTTACTGTTCTGTCCTCAAATCGTTTGGCTGCCTTGTCTGCAAATCGCCAGTTGCGCCAGTCGTTATTACTTGATGCAGCAATGACGGTTGGTGTCTGACTCTTGCCGTTATTCTCCACGACTGCCTTACGCTTGACGTTCTGTGTGACGTAGTCAGAGAGTTCTCCAAGGGTTGTGTAACCACCGGATTGCTGCATCTTGTCAAGTACATAGTAGGTGAAAAGACCATGTTTCTGACTCTTGTAAGGGTAGGCTGTCTCATCGCCTGTTGCTGCAGAGAATACTACAGTATTGTCTGCTACGGGATCATCCTTCACCTTGATGGCTACGCCTCGTGAAGAAGCCAGCATCTTTCCATCACGCTTGGCACCGCTGAAACAGGCATCGAGGAATACAACAATGTTTCGTGATGCCATTTCTCCCAGTTTGCTATAAAGGCTCTTTGTACTTAGGGCACCTTCTGTGGACTGACTGAATCCATCAACAGGAAGCAGATAAGCCTCCTTGCCGTTCTCATCAGGCATGCCGTGACCTGAATAATAGAAGACGGCTTTTGCCTCACCGTCGTACGCCTTTAGCATATTACCAAGCCAGTAGATGGCGAAGTTCATCTCACCCAATGTGGCATCAGGGGCGAACCTGATATGATCTTCCGGGATGCCGAGTGTCTTCTGACAGTATATCTTAAACACCTCACCATCGTTCTTCGCAAAGGGAACAGCCTCTTCATGCTTGTAGTTCTCGTTGGATATGATAACGACGAATGTTTTGTCCTGTTTGCTGTCGTTGACGGCAATTTGGGTATCTACACTACTCTGGGCCTTGGTAGTTCCGAGGCACAAGAAGAGTCCTAATATAAACAAGGCGTATCTTTTCATCACTGTTTGTCTTTATGCTGCAAAGATAATGCTTTTGTGTGCATTCTCGGCGAAAACGACGAGAAAAATGAGTCTAAGACAGAAATTTTAACAGTTGAACCTAGGCGCTTGCTAGGCGGAACCTAGGCGGATGCTAGGCGGAACCTAGGCGCTACGTTTGCGCTACGTACACCCCCTTGCTGCGTTAATTTCTGATAAAACGATGGCTATTGACAAAAGAATGCGAATCAATACTTTTTTCATTGCCTTCATCATTTCATAACAACAGGAACAGATGGCAGTTAGCGATTACTGTACTCTTGTGAAGGTCATGGACTCTCCGCGACCGAGGCTCATAATCAATTGGGTGTCTGTGAGCGATATTATAGGTATTTCACCGTCGTTTGAAAATCCACTAACAAACTTTCTTTTTGACTTCTTTATCTCTTTTTCTAACATTGTCATTACCTGCTCTTTCAGTTCAGGCTTCTGCCTGATTTTCTCGGCTGCCTCACCACTGAACTCCATGTTCTCAACTTTTAGCTCTGCTTTGTTGGCTTTGGACTTGATGATCAGTTTGTTGCCCTTTAGATTATAGTCACCTGGAATCAATATAGAAAAGGTAATCACTCCCAATCTGGGGTCAGTTTCACTTAAGACATTTTTCATGGTAAATGAACTTCCGGTAAAGGTGAAGAAGATATCTATCTTTTGTCCGTTATTGTCATTGACGCTTTTCCATGTACCAATTAGACTCTGTGGCTTCACGCTTCCTTGATCTACGGTTGGGGTAAAGGTGGATGCTGATGTATCGTTGGATACATCCATATTTTCAAATCGTGTGGCAGCTTTATCTGCAAATCGCCAGTTGCGCCAATTAGTTGAGGATGAAGAGGAATGGATGGTTGGCGTCTGACTCTTGTTATTCTCTACAATAGATGTTCGTGTCACCATCTTCGTCACTTGATCACTCAAGTCACCTAAGGATATAGCACCACCTTTTTCCTTTAAAGCAGAAAGCACATAATAGGTAAAGAGTCCATGTTTCTGCTCCTGATAGGGATAAGCTGTCTCATCGCCTTGAGCAGCAGAAAAAACCACCATATTGCCAGTGAGAGGCTCGTCTTTCACCTTAATGGCAACACCTCTATTAGAAGCCAACATCTTTCCATCACGGCGGGCTCCACTGAAACAGGCATCAAGCAACACTATCGTACCCTTAGATGGCAATTGGCCCAATTGTTTGTAGAGTGATTCTGTGCTCAATCCGCTACCAGCCAGTTGGCTATTGCCGTCAACAGGAAGCAGATAGGCGTGTTTCCCATCCTCACTTGGCATACCATGACCACTATAATAGACGATTGCACGAGCATCACCCTGAAAAGCTTTCATCACCTTTTCCAGCCACATCAGTTGCATACGCATGTCATTAAGTGTGGCATCTGGCGCATAACGGATGTTTTTAGATGGAATGCCTAGGGTATTTTCGCAATAGAGCTTAAAGATGCTACCATCGTTGAGAGCAAACGGAACGGGCTGTTCATACTTGTAATTCTCATTCGAAATAACCAACACAAATGTATTGGGATCTTTCTGATCGTTAACAGCAATTTGGGTATCTACACTACTCTGGGCCTTGGTCGTTCCGAGGCACAAGAAGAGTCCTAATATCAATAAGGTGTATCTTTTCATCTCAGTTTGTCTTTACGCTGCAAAGATAATGTTTTTTGTATGCATTCTAGGCGAAAACGGCGAAAAAAATGAGTTTAAGATAGGTATTTTAACAGTTGAGTTTTGCAAAAATTACATGATTTATTTGGTTAATTCGAGAAAAATGGCGTAATTTGCGCTTAGAAGTATGAAATACAAGGATCTGTTTATCGATTTCGACGATACGCTCTATGATACCTATGGCAATTCTGTCATTGCCTTGCAGGAGACGTATGAGGCTTATGGGCTGGGAAGATATTTTGCAGACCCGAAAGTCTTCTATGATGCCTATTGGCAGACGAACATCGACTTGTGGACACAGTACTCCAAAGGCGAGATCACCAGAGACTATCTGATTGTGGAGCGTTTCCGTAGACCACTAAGCGTAGGGGAAGGGCTGAATGTGACAGAAGCCTACTGCCTGGAGATGAGTGACTGTTTTCTGGATTTCTGTTCGTCGAAGCCTGGTGTGGTGGATGGTGCCCATGAGCTGATGGACTACCTGCGCAATAAAGGCTACCGAATGCACATGTGCAGCAACGGCTTCCACGAGGTGCAATATAAGAAGTTGGCTGCCAGTGGTCTGAAAGACTATTTCGACACGATCATCCTCAGCGAAGATGCAGGTGTCAATAAACCCTCGCCACAGTTCTTTGACTATGCCCTCCTGCGGTCTGGTGCCCAGCGCGCCACAACCCTGATGATCGGCGACAACCTACAGACGGATATTATGGGTGCAATGGCCTCAGGTCTCGATGCCCTTTTTTTCAACCGCTACCCTGAGCACGAAAAGACGACTGTCCCCACCTTCATTGTCACCAGTCTCCGTGAGATCATGAAGATATTGTAATCCTATTTCTTTAGTTTGATCTCTCGCCAGTCGAATTGCATATCAGGTGAGCAGGTGACGACAGG
>CACYZY010000021.1 GCA_902779085.1 uncultured Bacteroidales bacterium
GTCTGCCAGACTATCCAGCAATGCTCCCTTCATAGTGACGCACCTCAGCTTCCGAGCCAGCCATCCGTCGGCTATGTCGCTGATGCCGCAGAGCGCATAGATTATCCAATATGCCACACTCGTCACGTCACAAAGGAGCAGACCCAAAGAGTCTGCAATCCTAAGCAGCGTTATGATGTTCGGCAACTGAGTCATCTTATTTCGTTAGCTTTTCTATAAACAATAATTCTGCATCCTTACTGAAGTCGAACTGGCGATAGTCGTCATACGACAGTTGAATGCCAGGGGTGAAAGTCTTCGCCATAGGATGATCTGTGGGTAAGAAACTCTGCAGGGAGTTGGAGACAGAACATTCAAGACCAGTATTCGGTAACTTGAATAGTGTGACCTCCATAAACGTGTTTGGAGCCTGCCCCGAAGGAACACCTACCACCTTGGCTCCCATCTTCCACAGCATGTAAGCGGTATGGAAAGCGGCGCTGAAGGTATGCACGTCGGTAACCACATAGATTTCTCTTGGTGTGTAGATGGGCTCACCGTTTTGTGCTTTGAGAATGTTCATGTCGGCACACATGAACCAGTCGAAGCTGCTGATGTTTGATGGTCGTTCAATGAAATCACCCATCTTCAACGATGTTCCACTATTTTGGTTGAACTGTTCTAAGGTAGTGTTATTCTTCTTGAGCCAACCCTCTGATACTTTGGTGGCATAGTGCATGCCTAAGTCGGTATCCATGAAACGCTTTCCGTAGAGTTCGTACAGCGCTGCATACATAATCATCGTCCACCCTCCATGATTGCCGCGCAGGTCGATGATGAGACGCTGACTGTTAGCCGCTTTCATCTCGCGCAGCATCTTGGCGAAGGCATCAGCCACAATCACATCCGATTTCAAACCGTAGCTTTCGAGATTTGGTATGTCGGCACTCACTATAGAGTTGATGCACATCACCATCGTTTGTTTGCTGTCATCGATGAAGTTGTATTCGAAGTTCTTATGAGGGAAACGTTCATCAGTAGATGTCCATACTATGTTTTCCCAAAACGGGCCGTTGGGATAGAAAGGCAGACTGACGAGTGTATCTTTGCCATTAGTCATACGGAACTTCATTGAGATCTGATTCTTATTGAATGTGGGGAATAGTTGTCGCAGTGTGTTGGTGTTGCCAATGTTTCTGCAAGCATACCCCATCAGTCCATAGCGATTCTCAGAAACAACAAGTTTGTCGAGGCGATCAAGTACCGATTCTAATGATTTCCCTTCCACCTCGCACAACATTGCTCCCTTCAACGCCTTCAGTTCTGGAGTATATCCGTTTACAATGATGCCTTCGGGAATAACTTGAAATTTCAGCGGTACCCATTGATCTTCTATCTTCTTTGGCGCTTTAGCATTCCCTATATAGGTGTGTCCGTCGTGGAGTGCGGATATCAGTTTGGTTACCTCAACATGTATATCGTTAGGTGTCAAGGAGTCGCAGTTGGCCAGCTCATTTCTCAGTCGTTTCACTGCTTTGTCAAAGCCGTCCTTCCCGCCAAAAGCGCTGTATGGATCGGGATGTATCTGCTCCAATTGCCTGAAGAAATAGTCGTAATCCTGAAGCAAACTGTCTTGCTGGGATATATAACTGTTTTGTGCCTCGAGCCCTTGTGCACTTGCAAGTGTCGCCACAAATAGGGCAAATTTTACTATTGTTCTTATCATATTTATTTAACTTTCGTTGTGAAGATAAAAGAAGTTAGAAGCCAAATGTTTTTTGGCACACACAATTAAGTCAATAACCTTCATGTCTTGTTATCTGCTTAGCGCATAATGCTATCGCTCGGCATGATTCAGTCAAATTTGATTCAGCTTTTGCTTACTCGCATTATTCGGAATGTGCAGCGGTCGCTTCCCCTGAGAATGGTATTCTCGATGTGCACTTCGAAATGACTGTTTGGTTCAAGTTGTGACAAGATATATAGAATGCTCTGTCGTGAGCACTCACACTGCTGCGGATTTTTTCTCTGCCCACATTTTACTTTAGGGCACGAACATTCCAGATAACTCAGTTCATATACCTTTCCTGGCTCAATCACTCTACCAGTATATGACTTGTTGTTGTACTCTTCCGTATAGATTCTGTCAAAATCACCATTATATTTGGCATATATTTGCTTATGTAGCTGGAGAACATTGTCCTTAACACATTCTATTGCTTCTTCTCTATAGCGCATAGATTCCAAATTATCCTTCGCCTCAGCACAATTCTCCCAGATAGCACCAACCGTCTTGCAGGTGTTCTTATCGGAACATTCGGCACAAGTCTCGTAGCCTTTAGCTGTAACGCATTTATGTACTTCGCACATATGGCTACAGAAATAGAATTTGGCGCCTTCCACACGACACCCTGTACAATTGATACTCTCAGGTGTAATTTGATCAGTATTATTCATTTCGCACCATTTTTTTGCAACCTCAATGCGCATCTTGTCGTCGTTATTTATTGTGGCGATGCGAGCTTCACAGGTCTCACAGTTAATGCCACAGCATGCAATCATTTTATTCATATTGTGTTTATTGTTTTTTGAAATTCTTCTAAGAATCGGACAGCGTGTCCACCATCCATCTGTACGTGATGGAACTGGAAGGAGATGGGCAGGTTGACTTTGAACCAATGCTTGCGGTATTTGCCCCACATCACCATTGGGTTACAGAACTGGTCTGTGTACTGATTTATGATGCAGTCAAGTTCGGTGGCTATCATGGCTGATGTACCAATAACCATTGCACCATCTGCAAAGGAACTCTGGCACGACGTGCTGGTCGATTGCGTAAGAGCCATATAGTCGGAGCAGAACTTATCCAAGTTATCGGTATATGGAATGTCGCATGAGCTGATACCACCAGCTGTGTTGTTTACAATGACATTGATGGCAAGACAATCATATTTGTACAACTTTCCCTGCTCAGGCAGCAAATAGAATTCTTTCATCCGACTGGCTGCCTTGCCGATGCACCAGCAAAGCGCCATATTGAACGGCATCGAATGACGTTTGGCATACTTCCGCAATCGAGTCACATCAAGCGTCTTTACTATAGTTACCATAGGCATGGGCGATGACATCCACAGTTCAAAAGCCTGAGCCCGACTTGTTTCTTTTGGGGAGATTTCCTGTTTCATAATGTTCTTTCATTATTTATAATCGGCAAGCGTTTTCACCTCACAGCCTTTGCTTTCGTAATAAGCAAACATCTCTGGTAACTTTTTCAAATCATAGCTGGTGACACAGTCGGAGAGGACATGAACCGAGTATCCAGCCTTGGCTATATTGAAACACGTTGATTTTACGCAACCAGTAGCATCAGCACCAGCAATATAGAACTCATGGATGCCATTCGCTGCTATGAAAGCAGAAAAAGCCTCGCTGGTAAGGGCATTGCTTTTCGTTTTCACGAAGATGTTGTTTGACACAACCTTCATTTCAGGCGCAAGTTCCTCGCCTTTGCTACCAGGCTTGAATGTTCGCGTACCTGCTGTGATATTGTTGTGCTTGATATACACAATGTGCATACCCTCTGCCACAGCCCATTCGATGGCTGCATTGATATTGTCGATGATGTCACGATAGTGTTTGGTGATATCATTCTGAATGTCGATAACGACAAGTGCTTTATTGTTTCGTGTCATTTTATTTTTTCTATTTTTTCTAATATTTTTCTCCATATAACCCCATGTTAATCATGGATTGACTATCTCGTCTTTATATCTTTTAGTTATAGTACCTTCTTAAAACCAGGAATCATCCGCAGCAACCAAGTAAGCCCAAAGGATGCTATACTGATGGCAACTCCAATAAACATAAACTTGCCGAATGCTCCCATCCAGATGCCGTCAACTGCATTCTGCAAAGCTATCATCAGTAGTAGATGGACGATGTAAGCTCCGTAAGCCTGGGCGGCACACCACTGCCAGAACTTGCTGTGCCAATATCCAGTCTCAACACTCTAATTGGCCTATTCTCACCTTGATACTGATTAGCATCGATGCAGGTCTCGCCTGTGGGAACAAAGCCACACTTCTCCATCACCCGGCCTGAAGCTGGGTTATCTACGAAGTGGCCGCTGATGAGCGATTTGATGTCCGTCGTTTGCCGGATATGATCTAGCATCAGTTGCAATGCTTCTGTACAGATGCCTTTGTTCCAATAGGGCTTTGCCACCCAATAGCCGATGAGCGGTTCCCCTTCGCGGGCCGGCAAGTCACATTCACATGAAGGTCCATATCCCATAGCGCCAATGGTCTCTCCAGTTTCTTTCAACTCAATAGCCCAGGTATTGGTGGCATCGTTAAATACAGTACGGATAATCTCCAGACTTTCCTCCACACTTTTATGTGGCGGCCATCCTGCACGAGACCCCACGTCCGGA
>CACYZY010000022.1 GCA_902779085.1 uncultured Bacteroidales bacterium
GTGATTGGCATGTACCGAGGCAATCGCATCTAAGCCTCCCGACAATGTCAAGTTCTTGTTGAAGGCATGAGAGATGTTGATGGCTCCACGCAGATAGGCGGTATTCGCCCGAGTGCTGAGCACATGATGACGGTTGGTGGCCAGTTGAAAGGCTGTGAAGTCACCAGTTCCTACAGCAGTTTCTGCCGTAAGGTCATAGGTGATACTTGTTGCCAATGTGTCCTGTGCTCTCGTTGTAGCCGAAAGCAGCAAGAACAAGGCTGTCAGTTTAATATATTTGTAACTCATAGGCAATATGATTTAGAATTTCTTTCCGGTTATTATATTGATAAAGGTGAGCATGAGTATTTTCATGTCTCCACCCAGCGAGTGATGATTCAAGTACTCTAAATCCATCTCCAGTCGTTTCAGCATCTTATCCATTGTGTCCGTATAGCCATTATACAGTGTGGCATAGGAAGTAATGCCTGGACGGATTTGATACAATTGTTCATAGCGTGGATCAATTTCCATAATCTGTTCTATATAATATCTCCGTTCAGGGCGATACCCGACGAACGACATGTCACCTATCAAGACATTCCACAGTTGGGGCAGCTCATCCAGATGGTGACTGCGCAGAATGCGACCTATCTTCGTCAACCTCGGGTCGTTGTCCATCTGTAAAAGTTCCTCGCCTTCCTTCTCAGCATCTACTTTCATACTGCGGAATTTATATATATTGAACGGACATCCTCCTAATCCTATGCGCTCCTGTTTGTAGATAGCGGGTCCGCCACCCAGTTTTATGGCGAGCCAGCATGCTGCTATCAGTGGGGAGAACAGCACCAGACACAGGATGGCTATGGTAAAGTCGATGACACGTTTCATATCGTCATTTTCATTTTTCGATTGATACCAAGGTGTACAAAACAATAGAGCACGATGTCAATCAGTACGATATAGGTCGGCGACATCACCATGTAGAGCATGCTGTTCATGATGATATACACTACCGCCAGGGCTAAGATGGCCCACAATGTCTGATGCTGGCTCATTCCTGTACGCATCATTTTGTGGTGAATATGGTTCTTGTCGGCTTTGAATAGAGGCTGCCTGTGGAGCAATCGGTAGAGTGTCACCCTGGCTACATCGGCTATTGGAACAAAGAGTAGGGTGAGGGGAACCAATAGTGCCTCAGGACGATAGTCCCAAATCAAAGTATTGTTCATCATGCATTTTACCGACAGGAATCCCAGTGTAAATCCTAACGACAACGATCCGGAGTCACCCATGAAAATCTTGGTGTTCTTCTCCGGCTTCCCAAATAGGTTGAAAATCAGAAAGGCTATCAATGCCCCCATTAAACCAGCAGTTAAGATAGCGTATGTGTTCATGAACACATTATAATAGACGAAATAGACCAAGAACCCAGCCAGTGCCAACACCGATAAACTGCCAGCCAACCCGTCAATCCCGTCGATGAGGTTGTAGGCATTGTCGATAAAGACAATGATGAAGATAGTTAATGGGAAACCGATATAATACGGTATTTCGTAAATACCGAAAAGCCCGTATAGGTTGTTCAAATACAGTCCTGCCATAGGCAGCAGACAGGCAGCACAGATTTGTGCAGTAAATTTCGTGGTAGCATTCAGACCTATCAAGTCATCAATGATACCTGTAAAATAGATGATGCTTAATCCAACCAGGAAACTGGCACTCCAGATGCTGAACGGGCGGTCTATACCGCTATTGGCGGTTATCACAATGAGGCAAATGGCAAAGGCCAGCACCATACTGGGAAAGAACGAGATGCCCCCCATTCTCGGAATGGCGTTATGGTGTATTTTCCTACCATTCGGCAAATCATAGAGCTTCTTGCGCTTGCAATAGTCAAGAATGGCTGGGGTAAACACCCATCCACAAGTGAAACTCAATAAAAATGCACCAAGTAGATATATTGCCATACACTATTCTATCGGTTATATATAATATATAACTGCTAATTCCGCGCTTTATTGTGTTATTTTACATTGTTTTTGTGTTATGTTTCAAACGTGGTTCATTCGCACAATAATAGAAGTTACTCCTTAGAAGTATTGGAGTTAAGTTGGGCCTGGGTTGGCATTCGATGCTACAAAGGTATGACTTTTTCTTGAGATATGCAAGTGTTTTACCATATTTGTCCCTGACATCCTTTATTGTTGCGCCAATTGGATGATGGTCTTGGCGGTCTCTTCCCATGAAAACCTTTTGGCATTCACAAAGCCTTTTGAGATGAGCGAAGAGCGGAGCGTACTATCCGCTTTCAGGAACTGTCTGATAGTATCTCTCATTTCTTCTACATGGTAAGGATTAAAGAAAATAGCAGCATCATCACACACTTCCCTCAATACAGGAATATCGGATGACAATACAGGACAACCGCACTTCATTGCCTCAATAGTAGGAAGTCCAAATCCTTCATATATGGAGGGGAAGACAAAACAGGTGGCTTGATTATAGAGGTGTACTAATTCTTCGTCAGAGACTCTGCCAAGGAAACGGATGGTGTCATCAGTAGCTGTCATGCTGCTTTCCTGTGTGAAGACACGATAGTGAGAGCCTACAATATATAATGAACAGTCCTTGATTTCCTTAAAGGCTTCAATGAGATTGGCGAAGTTCTTCCGAGGGTCGAGGGAAGAAACGGTTAGGGCAAAAGGCTTGGTTGGAATGTGGCTCTGGGGCAGTGTGTGAAAGGTATTCTCGTCGGCAGCGTTATAGGCGACGCAGACATTCTGTTCATTGACAAAAGGATAGAAACGAAGAATCTCTCTCTTTGAGAACTGGCTGACGGTGATGATATGTTTTGAGGTTCTGACAGCCCAGGGGGTAGCTATTCTATACCACCAGTAATAACCTTTGGAGAACCATTTGGGATTTTCAAGAAATGAGAGGTCGTGTATCGTCATGACCTTGTTGCGGATAAGGATAGAGCCCAGTCCTGTGAATGAGAACAGAAGGTAGTCTTTCTTTCTGATGAAGAAGAAAGGCAGTACACATTGTTCCCAAAGATGAGACTGACCACATCCATAACGGACGATAGGAAGGTTGCTGATGTCATAGCATGACATGAGTGGTGCCTTCGGGCAGATAATCGTAAATTCCCTTCCCATGTCAGCCAACGTTTTACATATCATATATGCATAGCGTTCAACTCCTGTCATGGGTCTTGTGAGAAAGCGTCCGTTGATGTAAATCCGACTCATAGCCCTCCGCTGTTATAATTGTTGGTAAACAGACTTTATGATGTTGACTGCACTTTGCGCCGTGAACATGTCTGTTACACGTTGACGCGCAGCTTCTGCAAGTCTTTCTCTTAGAGTCTGGTTTGTTATCAGAAGGTCAATAGCCTTGGCATAACCGTCAATATCGCCTAATGGTATTTCCAATCCTGTTTTGTCTTTAATGGAAACCCAATTGACGCCAGAACCTTCAAGATGGAAGACAATAGGAGCACAACGGCAGTACATGGCTTCAGCCAATGCAATGCCAAAAGCCTCTGCCTTGGTATTGGAAGTGAGGGCGAAAATATCCGCAGCATGGGCATAGCAACGCAGTTCGTCAGTGCTGAGTCTGCCTGTAAAGGTGATGCGCTTTGATGTTGGGTAAGGGGACCTTGCCCGGCAATAATGAAGTGGCAGTCGCTCTTGACCTTTTTCTCAATATCGATGAGCCAGTCAATGCCTTTGTAAGGAATGTGACGACCAATGAACAATATTAATTTCTTATGCCCATATTGCGCTTTGATAGCTTCGATTCTTTCCTCATCACCCACTTTTAAATCGAAGTCAGCTGTAATCATTCCGTTTGGTACAACGCTGGTCTTTTCCCTGTGGGGATAGATGGGACTCGACGGATGAATATAGTTCTGACTGGTGGCAATAATCCTGTCAGCCCGATTCAGAATAGCTTTTTCGAAAGGCTTGATGAGTTTGTAGATAATACCTTTTGACAAAATATCCGAATGCCAGTGTAGAATGAGTTTTGTGTCGGGATTGATGGCATTGAGTACTATCGGGTAAACGTATGGGTTAGGGCAGTGTACATGAACGTATTGTGGCTTGTATTCTGCTATCAGTTTCTTTAATACTCGATGATATCCAAAAGCTATATCCTGGCTCTTTATCGAGAAATTGACTTTTACTCGGTGTACGGTGATGCCATTGACAATGTCATTACTATTCTCGCCATTACTTGCAAAGCAAACCACCACATGGCGGTATTCTGTCATGCCTTCTGCTATTGACTTGACGAGTGTTTCAATGCCACCTAAATAGGGATAGTAGTATTTAGAAACATGAAGTATGACTTTTTTCACGGGCATTTGTTTTACTATATTAACGATGAAGTTTGTGTTTTGTTGCGTATTCCTTATAGATTCTCAGTCTATTGCTGAATTTTGTTACAGCACGTTCGTTTCTTCTTAACCGATAGATGAAGACGGCAATATGAAGGCTGAGAATATTCATGGCATCAGTCAGTTTGTTGTATAGAGTGCCATAATGCTTATTAAAGTATGTAAAGCGTCCATCCAAAATTCGGCGACAGTGACTTTCTGATTCCATAAAGCTCTTGCCTTCCAAATGCTGAATGTGGGCCTCGGGTATAGCCACGACAGAATAGCCTAATTGTTTACAGCGTTTGCAGAGATCCGCATCTTCTCCATACATAAAAAAGATGGTGTCAAATCCTTTCAGCTTATTCCAGATGTCGGTACGAATCATCAAGTCGGCACCAGTAATCATTGCAACCTCTATCGGGTGTTCAGAACGGTTGAACTGCGCATTACCACGAAAACGAATTTTCCTATAAACCTGTCCCAATGCAAAGTCCATCTCAGACAGGAAGGATGGATATAAGCGATGGAACGAGTGGGTAGGCTGTAAA
Source organism: uncultured Bacteroidales bacterium (assembly GCA_902779085.1). GTDB lineage: Bacteria > Bacteroidota > Bacteroidia > Bacteroidales > Bacteroidaceae > Bacteroides. The sequence continues at coordinate 4,915 of CACYZY010000022.1, forward strand.
TCGGAGTCATATAGATTTCCGCCACAAATACCTACTTCGGGGTGAGCATCCATGTATCGGAAGAGTAGGGTAACTGCGTCATTCAATAACACCGTGTCAGGGTTCAAAAGCAACAGATAGTCACCTTTGGCCATTTGTGCAGCAGCATTATTGGCATTACCAAAACCGATGTTTTCGTCCAATTCCAGCAGTGTGAATCTTTTATCATCACGTAATAACACGAGTTCTTCTTCTGATGAGGCATTGTCGGCAACAATAATTTCATAATCAACCCCTTTTACCTGTTCTTCTATAGCGTCAACACAATGTAAAAGAAGGTGAGATGTATGATAGTTTACGATAATTATTGATACCATAATCAGCTGTTGATTTTATAAGTAATACCGTCTTTTATGCCCTTGAGAAACATACGCATACGACCTGCTTTGTCTTCCTCTGCAAGAATGATGCGTATAAATTTCCACATAATGATTTCTTTAAAGAGTTTCTTCTTCTCTTCAAATGTCATCAGTTTTTTGTTCTTTCTATAGCAAATAATATGTGACTTTGTCATCGTGTATGTTCTAAACCTCCCATAGTCGTTAGTATAGAGACGTAAATAACGCAGTCTTTTGGGCTTCCCTATAATATGGGTTAAATGACAGTCAGTCAGACAGGCAATTTGATAGCCTTCTTTCAATATGCGTAGTGACATGTCTGTATCTAACGCATCAAGAGCAAAAATCTCGTCTGCTCCTCCTATGCTGTCTAAGATTCCAACAGGTATTACAGTCCCGGAATTTATAAACCTCCTTCTGAAAACGACAGGTTGTGTAAAGCTAAAGGTGTCTTCACCGAAAATATATGGTTTATAGACATAAAGTTTGTTTTCTGCCATCAGTTCATCTATTCTCTTTCGGTAAAGTGGGAAATTCTCCCATTGGCTATCTTGGTCCATGAGGAGTATTAAGTCAAAGCCGTTCTCTTGGGCATAGTGCCATGTGTAGTTGATGGCGGGGGCAATACAGTAGTTGTTTCCGTCGCCATGCCATATGATTTTATCTGCCCCTTCGGGTAAAGCCTCCAGTATTTTCTGCTTGAGATTAGCCTCCAATGGCGAATTGTCCCAGATGATAAGTAAATCCAGATGGGGTAGATACTGCATGATGTTATCTACGGCATTGGGAAGCTTTGGATTGTAAAGAGTTACCAGTCCCAGCATTTTTGTTTTGTAGTTCATCTCTTCCATATTCCTGTCGCTGTACCATTTATTATCTTGTGGAACTGAATCATATTAGCAAAGTAACTGGGCGCTACACAAACACACATGACTCCAATCAGCCATAGTATATTATCGGTTAGCGAGCAGACGATATATACAGATGGTATGAAAATGACAGTCATGACAGTCATGTATAACTGTAGTCGGAGAGCTCCTATTCCATTAAGGAAGTAAGCATAGCGCATGCTCACTATCAGTAGCAGATTATACAGTGCTACCATCATGGTCATCCCCATAGGTACATGGCAAGCATCCCCAATCCATACTTGATACACCCAAGGAGAAACGACAATCATCACTATCAGCAAAAGAATGATACCTGCTATCATCCAGTTCATTTTCTGATTTGCCTTGCGAATCCACGCAATGTCGTTTCGTTCGTAGGCATCGGTTGTTGCATTCCAGAAAGGCATGCATAAGATGGTGAACAGTACCATTGACAGACTGATATATCGGTAGGCTATTTGATAGGGAGTCACCAATGCAGGCGTATAGAATTTCGAAATCAGCAGATTGGTTGTCATGAATTGGACTACAGAAGCAATTTGAATCCAGAAGAACTTCAGTCCCAAATTACCTAACTCAAGTGCAGAACGAAGATTAATCAATCGGAAAGAAGGGCGCAGCCTTGGGAACTGGATGTAAAAGGTATATGTATATGCTAAGAAATAAATCAGTAGGGGTGACGCTGTATTAGCAATAGCTATTGATAAGAATGTTGCTTTCCCGTTGACATAGAGTATCCATGTGGCGACTAACACGACAGTTTGTGCTAAAGCAACGAGCAGGTTGCTGACAGCAGGTAACTGCATTCCCATATAGAAGTTGCCAATGAATTTCATGACAAAAGTCAGGCAGACAAATATGATGGCATATACAATGGCTATTCGTAGTTCTGGTATTTCTTCAGGGAGAATATTCAGGAA
>CACYZY010000023.1 GCA_902779085.1 uncultured Bacteroidales bacterium
ATTAATCTTTTCTGAATACTCATCAGGATTTTCAAAATTAATATTGGGAGCCACAAAATTATTTTTCATCATAATAATACTGTAAACAACCTCACTGGCTCCTGCCATCCAACATTCATGACCAGTCATTGACTTGGTACTGCTGATAAGTGCACGCTGCCCATGAAAAAGTCGGTCAAGTGCAATGGCTTCATACATATCACCCTGGTGTGTAGATGTGGCATGTGCGTTAATATAGTCAATATCATCTAACTGGACTTCCGCATCCTTCATGGCTCGTGACATAGCAGTGACGCTACCATCGTCACTCGGTTCTGAAATACCTCCGCCATTGCTGCTGAATCCATATCCGACAATTTCTGCAAGAATCGTAGCACCTCTTGCCACAGCATGGTCATAGTCTTCCAGCACCAAGGCGGCAGCTCCACCACTGGGAATCAACCCGTCGCGATCCTTGTCAAAGGGGCGACTGGCTTTCGTTGGCTCATCCATTCTCACGGAGAATGCACCAAGAGCATCGAAAGAGGCCATAGAGTAATAGTTGGTTTCCTGGGCGCCACCACACAATATCATGTCCTGCAAACCCTGTTTGATGAGCATATAGCCCAGACCTATCGAATGACTGCCACTGGCACAGGCTGCACTGATTGTGAAGTTGACACCTCGCAAATGAAAAATGGTACTGAGATTCATATTCACAGTTGAATTCATCGATTGGAATATCAACCCATAGCCCAACATGGCAGAGTCATGTTTCTCGTCCATAATCTTGGATGACTCTATAACTGGTTTTGCTGATGAATCATTGCCAAATATACATCCCACTTCATGCTCACGGAGATAAGTATCACTGATTTGTGCCTGCTCAAAGGCTTGACGACTGGCCATATATGCATATTGTGCTTCTTCTGACATGCCCGCACGGGTGTGCCTATCAAGCATTTGTTTGGTTATTACCGGTGTTTCTACAATACCGGTAAGTCCTGATCTATAGCCATATTCAAGTCTCTCTTGCTGTAAACCAATACCTGATTTGCCCTCATAAAGAGATTGTCTAACAGTTTCTATATCTGTTCCAAGGCATGACCATATACCCATTCCTGTAATTACTACTCGTCTTTCCATAATCAAGTGTATAATCCTCCATTGACATTTATGACCTCCCCCGTAATATATGACGCATCATCAGATGCAAGAAAAGCAACTAAGGCAGCTACTTCTTCTGGTTTACCAAATCGACCAACAGGAATCAATTTCTTCAAATCGTCCTGTGGCAAATCTTTTGTCATATCCGTATCAATAAAACCTGGGGCAACTGCATTAACAGTAACATTACGGGATGCTACCTCCTGGGCTAAAGCTTTTGTTGCTCCAATCAGTGCTGCTTTAGCTGCACTGTAATTTGTCTGACCAGGCAGTCCTTTAACCCCAGACAACGATGCTATGTTTATGATTCTTCCACCATGCTTACGGAGCAGCATGTGTTTTAAAAGATGTCGAGTTATATAGAAAAAGCCATTGAGCGTAGTATCCAACACCTCATGCCATTCTTCATCTGACATCATAAACATCACATTGTCACGCCTTACACCTGCATTGTTAACAAGAACAGCAATATAGTCGTCAGGATGTTCATCTTCCCATTTCTCTATTGCAGCAAGTGCATCTTGTTTATCTGAAACATTGAAAGGAAGCAATTCGGCTCGCCCCCCATCATTAGTGATTTCATCAACTACGTTCTGTGCTGCATCACTATTCCTCAGATAGTTTATAAGCACTGGATACCCCATGCGTGCAAGCCGAATGGCTACCGCCTTACCAATACCGCGTGAGGCTCCTGTTACTAAAGCGTATTTCATGTTAGTACAATATTCTACTTTTGGGATGCAAAGATACGAATTAGCGAATGAAAAACCAAATTAATTCAGACTTTTCTGAGCGAGTGACGCTCGGAAGTATAATAATATGAATAATAACAAACAAACAAAGAGAAGCACTCTTGCTGAAGAGCGCTTCTCTTCGTTTTTACATAACTTAGCGACTACCTAAGAAGTTGAAGCCAATTGTCGCAAAGAAGGTGTTGTTAGATCTCCTATTATGCTTGATGACACCAATGTCATATCCAACATTAGCATAGAGACGGCCGAAATTAATGCCACATCCAAGCCGTACGGCTCCTTCAAACTCTTTAGCCTTTGTAAGATAACCACCCGCAAAACCTGCAAATGGCTGAATGGCCATATTGTCATTTATATAAATATGATAACTTGCAAGAAGAGGCATGTGGATAAAGTGGTCATCTTCTTTCACAGTATAATTTTCATATTCGAATTTATAACCTTTATTCATATAATAGACACCTGTCTCCAAATATAAAGGTATCGAGGCAATTTTAAAATCTGCTGCCAAGCCACCATACGGAAAGGTCTTTGAAGCCCCAGAAAGATTCGTGTCTGAGAAACTAGATGAATTTACCGTAAAACCTGCTCGAATTCCCATGTGGAAACTGGGATATTGCACACTCTGGGCACTAATACTTGTCGCAACTGTTGAAAATACAACAATGGCAACTAATTTCATGATTTGCTTTTTCATAATCTTAATGTTTAAATTAATAATTAATAGAACTTATATGTTTTATTTTACATCTTTTGCCTTTATAACAAGACGAACGAATCCTAAATCTGCCTTTCCATAGGCAACTTTATTACTACGGTCGTATTTGCCTTTCTTGGCATTAATTGCACGAACAACACGTTCGTCACCCTTAACAGGACCTGTGGGGTCTGTAACACCACCACCACGTTCATCAAATTCGTCCCAAAAATCGCCACACCATTCAAAAGCTATTTTGCGACGCTGAGCAATTGATCCAAAAAGGACTCTCTCCTGATTACTGGAAGCTGCATATTCCCATTCAGCTTCCGTAGGAAGGCGCAAAGGAAGATTTGTGCGTTTTGCTATACCCTGTACTATGGCATCAACAGATTTGTATTTGCTAACAATAGCCAAATTACCATCTTCTTCTACATTTTTAGTTGTAAATTGGGTAGCCAATGTTGCACTGATGGGACTTTCGCTAATATAGAACGAAGTAACCGTAACTTCATGAACAGGCTCACTATCCATAGAGAGGCTTCCATCACCATCATAACCCATATTCATGCGTCCGCCCGGCACTAATATCATTTTTATGTTCGAAGATCCCACATTAATAGTAATACTCTCTGGGTAAGACTTTGTTTCTGTTACCATGAGTTTTCTGTTCCCTAAAGCCATCTGAGTATTACGAGTAGGAGTTGATGTTGTCTTTCGACTTGTTGAAGACGCAGGTCTTTCTGCTACAGAAGTTTGAACGCTCTGAACCATCTCTACATTTGAGACTTTTGACATAGGTATCGTTGTTTCTTGACCTGCCACAAC
>CACYZY010000024.1 GCA_902779085.1 uncultured Bacteroidales bacterium
TAAGCCCGCCTGCGCCGATGGTACTGCAATGCAATGCGGGAGAGTAGGAAGCCGCCGTCTTTTTAAGTGAGAGCCTCGAGTCAGCAATGACCCGAGGCTTTTTTTAATTCACTTTTTCTGAGTAAAATTTGGAAATTTCGTAATATTATTGTATCTTTGCAAACAATGAATAGAAAAAAACTAGTTTCAATCTTGACGTTATCTTTGGTATTGATAGTGTTGGGTGGCTGCGTTTCTTCTGAGGAGAGGGCAGCACAAAAGGCTGAGTTAACAAGAAAGGTGAAGGTTGCACTTGACAAAAGAGTATATAAGATCAGCATCAACAGGATGCTACCGATGCGGGGGAGTAGTAAGAATGTCTCTTATGGATATTCTGTTGAAGTGAGGAATGACTCTCTATTTTCCTATTTGCCGTATTTTGGAAGGGCTTATGAAGTGCCATATGGCGGAGGTAAGGGATTATCTTTTGAAGCTCCAATACTTCATTATCAGGAGACCATGACAAAAAACGGATCTCGACAAATCGGCATAGAACTGACTAATGAAGAGGATAGTTACACTTACCACATTACGGTATTTGATAATGGCAGTTCATCGATAGATGTACAAGCACGTAAAAGAGAAAGTATCTCATATTCTGGTGAAATGATATTCGAAAACTAAACGATATGAAAAAGCAAATTTTGATAGTAACGATGCTTCTGGTAGGACTGGTGTCTGGTGCACAGGAGTACAATACTGTAAAAGACATCTGTTATACAGCCAAGAGTGATGCATATGCTCAGGAGCGTTTGAAACTGGATGTGTATTACCCTGAGGGTACTAAAGACTGTCCAGTCATTGTGTGGTTCCATGGGGGCGGTATTGAAGCTGGACAGAAGGAGATTCCTGAGAAGCTAAAAGGCAAGGGGTATGTAGTGATTGGTGCCAATTACCGTCTGCTGCCTAAGGTGACGATTGATAAGACACTTGACGATGCTGCCGAAGCAGTGGCTTGGGCTTTTCGACATGCCGCTGAATATGGTGGTGATCCTAAGAAGATTGTTGTGACAGGTCATTCTGCTGGTGGCTATTTGGGAATGTTACTTTGCTTAAACAAACAATGGTTGAAGACGTATGGCGTAGATGCAGATGATATCTGGATGTATGCTCCGTTCAGTGGCCAGGCTGTGACGCATTATAATGTTCGTAAGATGCGTGGTATGAGCCCGTTGCAGGTGGTGATTGATGAGTATGCGCCAATTTACTGGGTGCGTTCTGACTGTCCGACATTTGTACTAATTTGTGGTGATCGTGAGCAGGAACTCTTCGGACGTTATGATGAGAATCAATATTTGGCACGTATGATGAAGTTAGTGGGTCATAAACAAACCTATCTCTACGAGATTGATGGTCACGATCATGGCGCTATGGTGGAACCTGGTTTCCATATTTTGGATGCGCATATCAAGCGGCTGCTGGAAGAACAGAAGAATTGAGAGTGGGGAGTTTAGAATAAAGTATTATTTTATATGAGTTATGGAATGGTTAGATATTAGTGCTGTTGTTATTCTGATAATCATCGGAGGTGTGATTTATTGGAACAAGGTAAAAGGATAAAGCTTAAAGAGATATGAATAAAAGAACGTTGTTGACTGTTATAGTGTTGGGGCTTGTAGTGGGTGCTTGGGCAGATCATGTAAGAGAACAACAGGCTCGTCAGAAAGCTGAGGCATTTATGACTAGTAGCACGACAACGCGCGGAGCAATCATGCTGACGAGAGTGTATCTGCCATTGCAGACGAAAAGTGTATCCTGGTCGGAGACGGATGCACCAATCTATGTCTATAACAATGATGGTGGCGGCTACGTGATTGTGTCGGGTGATGACCGTACGGCAGATATTTTGGGCTTCAGCGAAAATGGACATATCGATGTAGATCGTTTGCCTGTGAATATGAAGCACTGGCTGCAGGGGTATGTGAATCAAATTGAGCGTATGTCTGCTTCTACGGTGCTACATCGTAAGGCCTCGACAAGGGGTGGGGGAATAAAAAAAGACCTCGCTACTAAATTGAAAACGGAATGGGGACAGGAAATACCCTATTTTTTCCATTCACCGGAGTTGTCTTTTAGTTATAACAAGAAGGATACTACTATTTATGCCGCCACAGGTTGTGTGGCAACAGCGATGAGTATGATTATGAACTACTATCGTTATCCGGCAAAGCTAAAAAAGGCCATTCCCAGTTATGAAGGCACGAGTGACATCCCTGTGATTAATAAAGATACAGGAAAATCAGACACTGTAAGGAATGTGAAATGGAAGACGGAGGCTATTGCTGCTAATACGAGCATCGATTGGTCGAATATCACAGATAAATACAATAAGAAGAGCAAAGATGTTGAGATTGAGGCTGTTTCACGTCTGATGCAATATTGCGGTTGTGCTGTTAATATGCAATACGGTTTAGAGTCGAGTGCATCTAGTGCAGACATGCTGATTGGGTTAAAGGAGGTTTTTGGCTATGATGATGTGTATCTTCTTAACGACTTTGAATACGATGATCAGGGGTGGATTGACGCTGTTTATCATGAGATGTCACTGGCTGGTCCCGTGATGTTCGGTGGACAGACTGCAACCATGGGTGCTCATCAGTTTATACTTGACGGTTATCAGTATAAGGATGGTAAGGATTATTTCTGGGTGAACTGGGGCTGGGATGGCGAAGACAATGGTTATATGCTGCTCAGTGTGATGGACCCTGGATGGATTATCAATGATGAAGGTGAAAACGAAGGCTTCACCGAGTATCAGGATCTGTTGTGCGGCTTGGGACCTGACGGTAAGGGCTATACCTCCGTGCCATATACGTTATATAACGATAATCTTGAGTTCGGTGTGCCTTCCGTACAATATAGCCGCAGTTCAAAATCTTCTAACTTTGCAGTATCAGACTATTATATCAGTTTTTGGAACTATCATCTGCCAGAACTGACGGTAGTGGCTGCAATCTGTGTTTTTACGAATGATGATCAATTAGTAAGCACAATAACCCTGTCTGACAAGAAAGGGAAATCCTATGAATGGGGTAGTGGTGGTTATCTTGACTCTTCCGAAAATGATAATCTATTTCCCATAGGTGCAGGCTTGGATGATGGTACTTATATCGTCAAGGCTATGACAAGGCTCCCTAACACAGATAACTGGATGCCTATGCAGAATACGGAAAGTTTTGCAGTCACTATGACGGTGTCGGGCAACAAGTGCAGCTTCGAGAGTGGTGGAACGACAGCTATTAGAAAGGTTGTTGCAGACACTCCTGCAAAAGCCGACGATGCCTGGTACTCACTTTCTGGAGCCCGCCTGAACGGCAAACCTGCCAATAAAGGAGTCTTTATCCATCAGGGCCGCAAGGTGATGGCAACTTCTGCCATTTCCCATCCTTGGGAACCTTTAGCGTACTTCCCTCTACCTGTTTCAACACGTAGAGGGAATCGTTTTCTACAGTCAGTGTGGCTGTCAGATCCTCGCTGCCATAGTCGTTGATCATCTGAAGCTCTGCTTTATCTCCATCAATCTTGGAGGAAGTAATAAGCCAGCAGAAGGAATTACGCTTTTTACTGAGATAGCCTGGCAGTTCCCCATAGAGTTCCTGACCTGGTACGGTAATGCTTTCGCCATAGAGGTCA
>CACYZY010000025.1 GCA_902779085.1 uncultured Bacteroidales bacterium
CAAGATACCTTTTCCAATAGATAGTTGGTAGCCGTTTCTCGTTGCTTATCATCTGTTGGGTCAAGTCCTCGTTTGAAGGCTTCAGCGACGATTCCCCAAGCAACAGTGTTTCCTTCCTTGGGTTGGAAGTCGTTGTATTTACTAAAGGCATAATCCCTAATGGCAGTAATGGCATTACCAATCCATTGTTCAATCTGTTGCCAGAAGGCTTTCTTGTTCTGTTGAATACAATCCCATACTTTCTTTATTTCAGGGATGCCTAACATTTCTCTGATTTGGCCTTCGGATTCATCGGCACGTTGATGCTCACTATATGCCATGTTGCCAGAACGGACAGCCTCAGACTCTGCTTTGTCAAGTCGTGCATGTAGATCTTTGATTTCTGCTTCCTTCTGGTTGCGCAGTCTGATGATGGCATTCTCATCAATAGAGGCTATCTGTTTTTTGAGCACATTGTTTTCTTCGGTCAATCGACCGTTCTCCTTTTGCAGTTGTTTGCTCTGCTCTATGATGGCTCTGACATCTTGCATTGCCCTTTTATAGAGTGATTTACCCAGTTTCAGTATATCCTCCTTCTGGACTTCTTTGGCTTGCATAAGTGTGGTCTGTAATTCTGTAAGGATGCCTTTAATTGCCTTCCGTCGTTCCTCTCTCCATTCTTTCTGCCCGAATGTGGGAATAGGCTTATCAATTTCTTCTTTTATGGCATTCCAAGCTTTGTTGACAAGAGGATTGGTATTCAGGGTTGGTACCAGCAGGTCTTCCTCCGTGATGTCCAATGCCGCAGCATAATCTTCCAGTTGAGAGACCTTGTCTTCCAATATAGCCTTCTGACTTTTTATGATTTGAGTCTCGTCAACAAGTTTGTCTTTCTGCTGTTCCAACTGTTGCTTCTCTGCTTTAGCATTGTCGATAGCAGTTTTTGCCTGACGTTCAGCCTCTAAAACAGCCTTATTCTTGTGGACACGCTCACGACGTTCTTCACTTGGCAGCATGGAAATGTTATCACCACGCTCCAGACCATATTTGTGTCCCACCTCGTTGTAGTAGTCGGTGTGCATCTGGTAGTAGGTGCGTCCTACGGCATATTTGTCCTCGCCCCATACACGGGCATACGATACACATTCCTTTTCCCTACGTTCGACTTCTGTTCTTACGAAGTCACCTCGGATTTCTTCGGGCAGTTTTTTCCATTCCTTCTGGGAAAGGGCTTTCGACTTGTCATCCTTATGCACATACTTGATAGATGCACGACCTCTGGCTTTTGTCTTGGCAACAGGGATGGTCTGAATCTGGATGTGAGGTGTTGTCTCGTCCAGATGAACGTCGAAGCCGATGATGTTCTCAGCTCCCCAACGGTCACATGCCCAATGGTAGGTGTCCATTGCCCAGTCTTTAATACCTTGTTTCAGCACGACATGGGCATTGCTTCTTTGAAGCGTGAAATCCACATCTTGGTCACCGAAGGCGAGTCGTGTCAGTACCCGATGGTCACCACTAACGATAATGCCGACGGTGCAGTTCGGACTGTTGTCAGAATTTCCTAGAGGATTATCTTTGTCCTTGTATGGTTTGAAGCCAAGCTCGTCAAGACGTTTCTGTAAACGCTCATGAAGTGGCACGGGATTGGAACCAAGAGAAACAATTTCTCCTTTGCCGTTAATCTCAAAGTTGAGATGATTGCGTGAGAAGTCGTAATGGTTGTTTGTGTCCTGGTTCTTCAGACGATAGGTGTTTTCGTCCCATCCGCGACGTTCAGGCTCATAGCCTTCCGCTGCTGAAAAGGACTTGGCTGGTGTGCCAACATGGATGGCGGCACGAGGAATGTTGTTTTTAGCTTTAGACATAATATTATTTTTTGAAGTTAATGTATAAATGTTCATTAGGTCTCGGGTGCAATCTGAGTGGAGGGTTGAGGGAGAGAGTCACTCCCTCACAGATGCGCTTAGCTTCTGGTTCTTGCCATGTGCGGCGACACTGATGTACAGCGGCGGTCTACCCCTCGGAGAGCATAATGGGACTTTTTAAGGGAGTGTAGCGAATCTAAAAGTCCATATTATGTTATGGGATTATTCGGTAATCCCTCTCGGCGTAGCATTTACTCAGGAGCTGGAGGTATTTCGGCTTCTATGCAGCAGTCACCCTTTCCGTACTCGACATAGCGTTGAAGCTTGCCACAGTAGGTGCCGTTGATACCCTCATGTGAGAGCTTGCACTTGTGGCATTCTGGATTCCTTCCATGCCATCGTTCTTCCTGTGCCAACAGAATTGATAGCATGACAGCATCCTCTTTTGGCTCATTCGAAGCTGGCTTTGTTTTTGGCGTTTCATCCTTGACATTATTGCTGGTGGGTGAAAAGCCCACCACTTCCAAGTCAAGTGCTTTGACGAGCAATGCGAGGTTAGGATTGGCATCCTCCATCCGTATCAGAGCAGCTTCTGCCTCGGTCGGCCGCAAGGGTTGCTGACTGAGAACCATCTGGGCAATGGTGTGGCAATCGCCTTGTGCTTTCTCCATAACATCAGAGATATGAAAATGGAGATTTGGAACTGCTTGCAGCATTTCTTGCCATTTGCTATACTCACCCTTGTTTGGAAACACAACCACGGATTTCCCTTCAAGGGAAAGCAAATCGGAGGGAGTCGCTTGCTCTTTTCCAGTTGCAAGCCAAACGTATGGTGTGGGGAAACAACTCATAACGGCAGCGGTCATTTCGTCCGTCACCAATGCAAGTGTCTGGCTGGGGAAGATATCAAGCAATTGCTCGCCAAACAAGCAAGTCGGTCGCCCGTCTTGATAGTACCAGCTATCATCATAGACCTTGCCTGTTTCGCTATCCATTGTCAAGATGCGACCATTTGTAATCTTGTACTCCGAATTGATGTGCCAGAATATCGGTTCTCCTTGCTCCGTTACACCAATGGGATATCGCTTCATCAGATCTGCCAGTCGGTCTCGGTTAAACCAGATGAAGCCGCAGAGGTATTCAAAGAATGAGCTGTTGAAATTCGTAATCTCTGCTTTCATATTCAGTCCTCCTTCCAGTTGATTCCATACTGAGAACAGATATGGAAGAATGTACCGATGTTAATACTGCTGACATTGCGCAGGAGGTTGTCAAACTTCTTATCTGTTTCACCTGCTTTGTACTTCGCATTTTGCGAGCTGACCAGATGAAACAATCTCCGTCCACGTTCACCGAGTGATGCCAAGGCTGCACCAACATGGAACCAGTCATCTCTACCTGCTCCATGTCGCCACCACTATATGTACAGGAACTGTGGTATGTCGGTTTAGGCTCCACCCATACCTTAGTATATAATGTAGCATCTTCATTCACATACGGCTCTGGGTCATAGGAGATGAAGCGCATCCTGTTCACATTCTTGCATGCTTTGTCAATGATTAGTCCGCT
>CACYZY010000026.1 GCA_902779085.1 uncultured Bacteroidales bacterium
AACTAAAATAGCAAACTTTTCATACGAAATAGAGAAAAAAACAAAATCTTTCATCACATTTGCATACTTTTTTTATATCTTTGCAACATTATCAGTAACTAAAACCGAAAATGGAAAAAAGTATTTTATGGAAAGAAAGTACTCAGAAAATCTTCTGGGGCGTGATTGTAATTGCTGTTGCAGGCATTATCAATGTGTTGTATGATTATGTATCGTATGGGGTGTTCATCTTTGAGTTGGTGGCAAAATATCTGCCAAGTGGAAATAGCGGATTGCAAACATTCTTTACCAGCATCCATACGCTGGGGTTCTTGGCAAAGGCTGCTGTTGTAGTGGGTTATGTGCTCTACCTGTTAGGCCTGACGCGCTTTGCAGCTATGCAGAGTAATACTGATGCAGCCACGAATATACAGAAAGTACGCACTGCTGTTATTATTCTGATTTGTTGCTTTGCAGCAGGAGCCGTCTTTGGCATTTTGTTCAGCATTCCATTCCTGGGAACCTTGATTAGTCTGGCCGTATGGGTAGCCACATTGGTTGCCTATTTCAAGATGAAGAATGCCTTTGGCGTCTTGATGACGAGTCCTGCCTTTAGTGCTGCATCTCAAACAGGTGCCAAGAAATTGCGCTATGCTGCCGTTTGCAATATCCGACTGATGCTGATGCCGATAGTTGTTGCATTGATTTTCGGATTACTCGCCTTAATAGCTTTCGCATCATTGAAGGGAAGCTCCAACCCAACGTGGCTCTTATATGTAGGTGGCTTTGTGGGAATTGCTGTCATCATCTGTGCATTGGTATTTATGTTCTTTGCCCTTGTTTATCCATTTATCGGGTGGTATCAAATTATGAACGGTGGACCTGGTGATGATAGTCTGGCCGTTGTACCTACTGAGGCAGTAGCAGAAACGAAGACTGAGGAGGAGAAGGATTCCCGTTCTGTCAAAGCTGCACTGATTCCTTTATTTGGGAAAGCAAAAGAGTGGACTATTGTCAACAAGAAGAAATTAGGCATCGGAGCAGGTGTTGTTGCTGTGGTGGCCTTGATTCTTTGGCTTATCTCGTTGATTGGCAGTGGTAAGGGCATTGAATTTGAAACCTACGAGGTGATGGAGGGATACTATCAGATTACTATTGATATTCCAAAAGGCGATGGTGACAGAGAGCAGAACATTGCGAAAGGACTGCGTGAGATCATTGCTAACTCTGAACTGTGTAAGGAAGATGTAGTTGGAGCTCCTAAGGAGGGTAGCTTGCATGAGATTATCGACGACTGCAACCAGCGCTATCAGAAGTTTGCCAATAACTATATGAAAGAGACTGAGGCTCCAGAACCTCCTGTTTGCCAACTCTACATCGAGAGTGTCTATCAGAATGAACTGAGTGTGACATTCCAAGTGGACGACGGTGTCTATTTCAATGGTGCACCCGATACCTATTTCCGCGTAATCCGTTTCTCTGATGGTCACATCATGCAGATGGACGAAATGGTGTCCATCGCCCCTGAAACTTTAGAGCCCATCATCCAGAAATACTATAAGGAAAACCTGCCCATTTTCCTAGGGGATGGTTTCTCTGTCCTGCCAGCAGCCAACGATAGTTGCAGAGTGACCTGGTCTGTCAATCATGGGTTTGGAGAAGTGATGATTCCAATCTCTGAGATGGAGTCTTACTTCACAGAGGAAGGTAAAGAAATCTATACTGCAAAAGCCCTCTCTGTTCCTGAAAAGGAAAAAAATGAAGAAGCTGAAGAGGAGCAGTCGGAGGCAGAATCCTCTTCAGAAGTAAACAACAATTCTGATATATCTGGTCTTGTCGGACTTCTTCCTGAAGGAACTTCAGAATTCAAAGGGGAAATGGCTGGTTTCCCTATCGAGTTCTCTATTACCAAAACATGACAATGAGGGCAACACAACCTTTTGGGGCAACGACGCCCAAGGCAATCAATGGCGCTTCCACCTTGGTGGCAACGAAAGTCTCATCTCCGGCTATGCTGAGGGCGACGGTAAGAACCTCCAGGTAGTACTATATAAGAAATAATTAAAGTATAACTATTAAAATAATAAACTTATGAACAAGAGATTTTTTAGGCTGGCGGCTTTGGTGATGCTGACGGCTGTTTGGACAAGTGGTAATGCACAGAGTTTGTTAGAGAACCTCACATTTGAGGCTCCAAAACAAATGGTTCGCCCTAATGGAGCGAGTATCAATGTGAGGACGAAACCTTCAAAAAGTGCTCCTAAGGTGAAATGGCCAGACTCTCCTTGGGACCTTACAATCAGCAAGAACGAAGTGTACAATGCACAGAGCGAAAACGCTGCATGGTATAATATCGGTATCGGATGGATTAGCAAGTCTGCGGCCCGCAAGGTGACTAGTGCACCTATCACAGACAAGATGCTGAATCGCTTCTTTGGATGGAGCGATGGATATGACTTGTGGCAGGAATATCTGGTATCCAAGACAAAAAGCAAGTACGACTTGATGGTATACTACACTCAGAGTGACAGACAGAACAAACTCTATCTTGGCAAACAGGTTGGCAACGTTCTGGTATTCAAATACAGTGTTGTCTTTACTATCGAAGTAGCTGATAATGAAGCTCCTAATTACATGAATCTTGCAGCAGAAGACCGTGACGGCACTAAGTATTACACTCTCACAATAGGCTCAAACTATGTACAGCAGGTAGTACAGGGTGGTATGGGAATGACGAAGACCTTGGACTTCAGTAAACTGAACGATAAGGTGCTGGAACGTATTTTTCAAGAGGTGATTAAATCCAACCGGACAGACTATCTCTACATTAATTCCCTGTTGCTATCAGGTGCTTATGCCAATTATATGTTAGGATAAATGCCTATGAATTATCGTTTGTTTGCTATGGTGGTTGTGTGGGTTACAATGGCTCTCCCCGCAACTGCCCATTTTCGCAATGGTCTCAACATCAGTGTGGTGTCCTCAACAAAGGAACCTCCTCCTGTACAGAAAGCCACTATCCATCATGAACTAACTCGGTATTATGGAACAGAGTATATGGGCAATGGAATGACTGAGGATGGGTGGCTCCTGACGTTTAGCTTTCCCCGTCATCCGGTACGCGAGACGAATAATACCTTGCGTATTACCATTTGGAGAGAGAAGGACATTTTTAATCCTCGTAATAAGGGCAATGAGTTTCTTGATTGGTCGGCCTTGGAGAGCCTGCCTTTCCAGGTGGGGCCAGGGAAGGATGATATTGGCGGGGTCAATGACGATGCTCCTAACCTGCAATATGAGAAGATCTATAAATGGAAAGGATGGTCTCCATACTCCATCAAATTGCCCAACGCCCTGTTTATGAACTTTCTCCTTCCAGACAATCCGAAACATGTGGAGAATCTGCCAGTGAAATACTACATTGTCTACGAAGTAGATGCAGGTGGTATCCATTTCACATCGAAGAAGTCTATCACTCCATCCGTCACCTATGTGATGTACGTGCCAGAGAATCATGCACACATCACGGATTTGGGAAACGATGATTTGAGTTCGCTAATGGATGATGAGGAAACACCAGAGAAACCAGAGAAACCAGAAAGGCCAAAGAAGCCAGAGAAGCCTAAACCTCTCACTCCTTGCGAGTTGTGGCCTCCGTTTTGTGAGTATCCACCTTATATGCCACCCGGAGCCCTCCAAGACTCTATAACTCCTACGCCAGAAAAGACTGTAACTCCCCAACATCAACATATCTGGTGTGGCAGTTCTGAGACCGTCAAAGTGTATCAGGAACCACATATGGTATTGCTGAAAGATAATCAGAAGGTAAGCGTAGTGCTGTCGGTAGCAGGCGAAGGTCTATGGGGTAGAAAAGTGAAGAATGGGTATTATATCTCCCAATCGCCACTCACCTACCGTCAGTTGGCCGCCATCTACTACGACAAGACGAAGAATATGCAGGTTGTGCATCCTGACGACCCTGTTTTGAATCTCAATATCTTTCAGGCACAGGACATCGCTGACAAACTGAATGACATATCCAAACGTGTAGATGCTCACTTAGAGTTTGTGCTGCCTTCGCGTCAGGAACTGGTAGATGCCGGAGTATGTGCGATGGATGATTTTTCCAAGGACTCTATCGGGATAAATGCAACGCTGACTCCTAAAGGTGAATTGTTGTTTACAATCCTCTATACAGATAATAGTGCTCATGCCGTCAACAGGCCATATACAGTTGTTGTCGCCCGCTATTTTCTTAGATGCAGGGAGTGTGGTGCTAAGAATTATGACCATTCTTTCACCAACACATTCCGTTTCCGTACCAAAGAGGATGCTGAATGGTTTAAAGGTATAGTAGATCATACATATAAAAAGAAACCATGAGTTTTAAAAGATCTATTTAGTATTACATTTTACCAAAAATATCAATACCTCCCTCAATTGCCAAAGAAGCCATTATTTATAAGGGTTTCGGCGAGGGAGGTCTGTAAAGATATTTCGAAATGGGAAGACTGCTGCCGTCTAAAAATGGCAGATTGCCGATAATCAGGGCATTTTTTTCGTAGGCCTACAAAAAATATTTTCCTCGCCTGCCAGAATATTTTTCCCCCTTAATGCTCACAATTTTTCCCCTTAATGGGAACAATTGTTAGGATTAATAGGTTTTGGGGAATGTAAAGAAATTTTTTTGCTTCCCGATTAACGGGAATGCTCAACCCTATTGAACTTATCCACCATCACCATACCTACGAGGATGAGGAGGGTGCCGATGAGGAAATAGACGGTGATTTGCTCGGAGAGGATGAGC
>CACYZY010000027.1 GCA_902779085.1 uncultured Bacteroidales bacterium
CGGAATAATGTTCTCTAGCAATGGCAATGGCTCGTTGCAGTTTCTCAGCCAAGAGTTTCTTGTCCGGCAGTTGTGTGAAATATTGTGCCACTTTAATGGTGCTATCTTCGTCAAGCATCAAGTATTCAATATGTTCCGTGTGTCCAACTGAATTGTCTCTGCACCGCGGAGACAATGTCTCAACGTCTTTTCACTTCATCCTTTTCCGTAGCGTTCTGTAAGTCTGGATGACAAATTCTTGATAACTTGCTTGCCATAATCAGCACGTTTATTGTACAATACATCTTCTTTGATACGTTTGCCGATGTGCCAGTTTGTAAGGCATACTTCAGAGTTGACATATACGGTGTTTTCAAATTTTGTGCAAAGATAATACAAATATTTGAGAGACATAAGGCATGTACTAATTTTAAGTGAATTTTGTTGATATTTGGTACATGGTAGAGATGGGGATATGGGTAAGCATGTACCAAAAATTGAATAAAAATTGGTACATGGCAAACCAAAGTAAAAAGACAATACTTTTCAAAAGGAACCAAGCTATATCAAAAAGGGAACAAGTATAAATAGGGAGAGATAAAAGACACCAAAGGCAGCCGAAGCTGCCTCTGATGAGATATTTTGCAATAAAGCGATTTACTTAACCAGTTGGCCCATAGCGTTGTAGGTGTGGCCGTTCTTCTCAATATAGAGAACACCGTTGCGCAAAAGTTTAGCTGCTCGAACTATCGAGACAAGAGATATTCCGGTGCAAAGTCAGCGCCGTTTTCCCACTCAATCGTGTTATACGCTATATGAAAACGCTTAAAATAGGCTTCATCGCGTAATGGCTCAAATACAGGACCTTCCAGCAAATTGGTAAAATCTACTGTTTTATCCACATTATTATTGAACCAAATGTGAATCTTAAGACCGCCTTCATATTGCGCCTTTGTAATCTCCAAGAATTCCATAGTTATATAGTTTAATATTACTTTAACGGAGCTATGCGTTCCACCATTGTGCCTTTTTGCGCACGTTCCCAATTTTCCAATAGTTCATCACGATGCAAGTCCAACCATTCCAGAACCATCCTTAACGCTCTTCCCGGCATTTCTCCCTTGACAACACTGAACTTTACAGCCTTAACAGAGGTTTCGATGGAGTCCTAATTAACTTAACTATGATTTCTCTAAATAGTGAACGCAGTGCGTATATTATTAATTTAGGAACTCGATGAATTCCTCAAGGCTACGCTGTAAAACGCTACCAACTTTTATTTGTTCCTCATATCGTGAAACCATCGTAGGGCTCATACTGCGATTAAGCGCGTAACGTACAACCTCAGGATTTGCATCTTTGCACATCAAAATGCCGATACTCGGATTCTCATTGCTGCGCCGTTCAGTTTGGTCAAGTGCTTCCAAATAAAACTCCAGTTGCCCAAGGTCCCGCGGGTCAAACTCTGTGGTCTTTAGTTCAATCGCCACTAAGCATTGCAGAGCACGATGGTAGAAAAGCAGGTCACAACGATACTTTTTGCCACCTACTTCCAAGATGTGCTCTTCATCCATAAAAAGGAAGTCTTTGCCCATTTCAGAGATAAAGTCTCGCATATGTTCCACAATACCTTTTCGCAAACGAGTTTCTTTATAAGCACGTGGTAAACCTAACATTTCGAGAATGGCCTTATCCTTTAACATAATTTCCGCTTGCGGATATGTCTCTTTTAGGATTTGCGACTGAAATTTCTTATCATTCAGAACGCGCGAATAGGTATCTGTTTTGATGGCTCGCTCGAGTTCTTTATTTTTTAAGTGCTCATATTCAGCATACAAGATATAAAAGATATATTGTTCCAATGTCGTACACTGGCGCAAAATAATTTGATGATTCGTCCATCCTGTTTTTAGCAATATCTCCGGAAATTGTGTCATTTCGAATGATACAATTTTGTCTGTTGGTAATTGTGTCATTTGCAATGATATAATTGAGTTACTTGCCGTTTGTGCCGATGATATTGGCATAATTGGTTTGTCGAGCTTAAACTGTTGAAGAAGATTAAGAAATCCTTTTGAAGAATAAGTGTCATAAAATTGCACCATTCGATAAATGGTTATCTTACTCCAACCTTTCAAAGTAGGGTTTTGCGTATGGATATATTCAGCCAGCTGTTGTACAACTTTTGCGCCCCAGTCCGCATTTTTGATCTTGTTAGAAACAAAAGCACCTACTTCCCACGCAGTCAAGAGAGAGGCATGGTTGACTGCCTGGATGGCTTGTGAACGATTTTGTTCAATAATTTGCAGTATGGCTGCAAAATCATTGTTTTGCTCTGTTGAGATTACTTCCAAAGACTTTCCCATAAGTATTGATTTCGAAATTTGCTGCAAAGATACAACAAATATTTGAGATACACAAGGCATGTACTAATTTTAAGTTAATTTTGCTGAGATTTGGTACATGCCAGTATGAACGAAGCATGTGTAAGCATGTACCAAAATGGGAGAAAAAACATGGTAAATTGGTACATGGTAGTGGTGGGGGGTATCTGGTAAGCATGTACCAAAATGGGAGAAAAAACATGGCAAATTGGTACATGCTTGTATTGGGTATATTTAGTAAGCATGTACCAAAATGGACTAAAAAAAATCGAGGAAATTGGTACATGCTTGCGTTAAAAGGAGAGATTTTAAGAAGAGAGAGCAAGAAGAGAAGGGAGAAAAAAAAGGAGAAAAAAATAACAACCCCACCGGAGTGAGGTTGCTATTTATTTAAGTAATCTGGGTTTTACTTAATCAACTGGCCCATAGCGTTGTAGGTGTGGCCGTTCTTCTCAATATAGAGAATGCCGTTGCGCAAAAGTTTTACTGCCTTAACAGAGGTTGCTACAAAAGAAAGAATGAATTATAACAAGAATAACTTCATGAAAAGTTACCAGTCACTCCTTCATTTCTTGGGCAAGTTGATTATAGAGAACTAATCC
>CACYZY010000028.1 GCA_902779085.1 uncultured Bacteroidales bacterium
ATTACAGCTGCTACGTTAAATTACATTGATAAGAAATAAAATTATATACAATTATGAAAACATTAACAGACATGGGATGCCTCCTTATTGGATGGGATAAAGACATATTGAAAGAGTGTGGCGAGGCAAGTCATCGCCAGTACAGAAAACTGATTTCTGCCATCTGCATCATGATGGTGCTTTGGGGAACAATTGGCTACTGTTTCGCTGACAGGTATATCAATATTGAGCCAACAATATTAAAAATTTGTGTATCTCTTATGTTCATGCTCATTGTTCTTTGCGTGGAGCGTGTGATTATTCTGACAGTCGGCAAAGCACGCATGATGACTTTAATGAGAGTTATGCTTGCCTTGTGTATGGCATTTTTAGGGGCTTGCATATTTGACCAGATTATCTTCCGTAATGATATCCAACAAGCCATTCAAGAGCATCGAGAGGATGTTATCAAAGAAACTGTTGCTAAGCGCCTGTCTATATACGAAAGTGATATTCAACGTATCACACATGATATGGATTCGCTAAGCAAAGCGACGATTGCTTTAGGCGAGGAACTCCAGAGACGACCAACAATTAAAGGTACGAACGTTACAACACAGACGCATGTTGTGATGGGGGAAGATGGGACTCCTCAAAAGATAAAAACTCAATCTGTCAATACTGTAACTATGGCAAATCCACTGGCAGAACAACTGAAGGCTAATAATGAGCAGATCCAAATTTATTCGAACCAATTGGAGCAACTACGCCTGGACAAGAAGGATATTGCATTGAAAACGACAGCAGAAGTGAGTAATCGCGAACCTGGCTTTATTGAGGAGTTAGAAGCAACCCTGAAAGTTGTATCGAAAAGTCCCGTCTCTTTGGCGTTTTACATTGTACTCTTCTGTTTCTTGACATTCTTGGAACTGTTTGTTCTGACAATAAAAATGGGAGACACTAAATGTGATTATGACTTGATAGTTGAGAATCAACTGAAATTAAAGCAGAACCTCATGGATCAGACTTCTCAAAGCTTGATGATAAAGAAAGTTGCATAGTATTAACAAATAAACGAATTACAATTATGGCAAGAGATTATGATTACGACTCTTACGAAAATGAAGAGTATGAAGACGATTATGAGTGTGGTGGCTATGAGGATGGCTACGAGTGGACTGAAGAAGACTCTTGGGATGCGCTGACAGACGGTATGTATGGTGATATGCCCAGTAATCCTATGGAGTATGACGCAATGATGGATGCATTAGGATTCTAAAATAGCATTATGATGGAAAAGCAAATACAGCTTATGATTTCAAAAGAACTGGAGCAGTTTCATTGCTCCATTCTTTTAGACGAAGTGAAAGAGAAAGTACGCAGATTAAAAGCGTATGGAGTAGATGAAGCTGAGATTGTGGCTGCAATGAACGAGGAAGAATTATTCCCTCAACTGATAGTTACAGAAGACTACAAGGTTGTGTTAGATGATGGTGCTAATACAGAAGTGAAAATGGAGCCTTTAGTAAAGGCTGTATATCTACTGTTCCTATCGCACCCAGAAGGAATTGTGCTGAAATGTTTGTCAGACTATAGGGAAGAGCTAACACAGTTCTATCTTTTGTTACGGCCTGCCGGACTAACTGATAGGGTATTGCAGAGCATTGAGGACGTGACGAACCCTATGTTGAATTCTATAAACGAAAAGTGCGCACGAATAAGAAAGGCATTTTCTGAGCTACTCCCCAAGAGTGTTGCAAGGTACTACTCCATTTCTGGTAAAAGAGGTGAGGTTAAGAAGATCGATCTCGTTCGGGCCAACGTGATATGGAAATGTAAATTACCCTTTCACAAGGCTTGTGAAAGGAAATGATGACAAAAAGAAAAGAATAAAGTATAATTTTGCAAACAAAACATTTGAAGTATGAAACATAAAGGTTATGTGGCGTATACGCCGGAGAATGTGGAGAGCCTAAAGGATGGGCAAGTGTTTGTGTTTGGCAGTAACCTGATTGGTTATCATTCAGGTGGTGCTTCTTTGGTTGCGATGCAGCGTTTTGGTGCAGTATGGGGTCAGGCGGAAGGTCCACAAGGACTTTGTTATGCCATCCCCGTAGATATCAGAGGAGAAGCTGTGGATAACGTGTCAATGTATATGAAACGGCATATTGATAAGTTCCTGGCATACGCCAAAGCACATAAGGATCAGTTCTTCGTTGTTATTAAGGTAGG
>CACYZY010000029.1 GCA_902779085.1 uncultured Bacteroidales bacterium
GAACGATCCTGGTTCTTACCGTTACGTGTTGAAACCCGAGCTCTACACCAGTCTCGACCAGAAGAAGGTGATCCGCGAGGCAGCTCTCCGAAGTGGCGTGAGCCGGGCGTGATGAAAGCGCGTAGGCTCATTTTGTTTCGCCTGGAGCCCACTTACGATTGAGGATGTTTGAGGTAAAATTGATGACTCTCAGCACATAGAAGTTGGCGCCAGTGCCCAGATGCAGATAGCAATAACTCGACTCGAAGGGGTTTCCCAGGAACAGGTTCGTGCCCCAAGCGGCTTTCACACTCTCATAATTGCAGAAAGGCACCACCTCGTCGCGTGTAGAATGGAAGAAGTGGTATGCGTGTGGATAAGCGCCACTGGGTTTCCAACTGCCGTAAGTCAGGCTGTTCTTCTCAAGGGCCTGCTCCAGTGCCTTCAGCTTCGCCTCTGGCACGTCGCCCGTGATCGTACCACTCTTGAAGTATTCGATGACCTCAGGCTTGAAACACTGATCGACCGTGCAATAGTTCACACCCTTGCCATTCGACAGTTGCCAGTTCTTGTCGCCCTCTTTGATGTTCTCAGGGATGTAGGCCTTGAACTCGTTATTGTACATCGCCATCATGGTAAAGCCCGACTCACCACCATTCTTGGCAGAATACTCGAGCAGCTTGGTTTGAATGACATCAGTGGCGTATTCCTTACTCTTAAGCCAGTCGAAGATGCCTGTGTTATAGAACTTGTCTGTCACAAAGTCCTTGTAGGTGCAGCCCAGCGCCATCAACTGCTTGTCGGTGTCAACCATCCCCTTGAGTAACAGTGCGGGGGCTACAGGCATGTAGAGGCGGTCTTCCTTGATATACTGCTTCAGTGTGGCCAGCGGATCGTAAGGACCGTCGCCGCATACTGCACCAATGACATCCAGTCCTGTGAGGTTATTGGCATAGTAATAGCTCGGTATGCTGGCTGCCACAGCTCCACCCTGTGAATAGCCCACGGCAACCGTCTTCCAGTCTGACTGCAGCTTGGCGACATTCGCTTCAAACCATACTACCGCTGCTTTTGCGCCGTCGATCACTTGCTTGGCCGTCACATCACGATTGCAATATGGATGAGCGGTGCTGCTGGTTGAACCGTAACCCTCGTAATCGGGAATCACCACCAGGCACTTCTGGCTTGAGGAGAGCAAGGTCAACATGTTGACATCGGTGTTGAAATCGAGCTTCTTGAAGTTGGTGGGGCGCTCTGCGTCGCTGGTGATGGTACAGTGACAACCGATGACCAGATTCTTCGGATTCATCGTTGGGTCATTACCGCCTGCATTCTTGTCATAGGCAATGAGTTCGGAGAGTTCCGTTTCCTCACCGTCGGCTCCTATAGTCTTGTAACGTATGGTCACATACTTTATACCCATCTTTGTTTCGCCCGATTCGCCATCAAGGCCTGCTCTGGTGGACGCGGTATTCTGCTCATCATCCTGAAGGTCCTTCAACTGCTCTTTTCCCCATTCAGTATAAATAAGGTCTTCGTCAGTTTCCAGGTCATCATGGTCAACGATAATATCCTCCAAGATTTCCTTAATACTGACATCTCTGGATTCGACCATTTTCACATTATCGACATCATATCCGACATCCCTGCTTTGGGCATCTCTATTACCTGGGTTGTCGGCGACGTCATTACAGGAACTGAGTCCCGTCATCATAAGGCTGCAAATAAGGATGGCAACTGGCATCCACAGATTGATTCTCTTCATGTTAATAGTAGTTTTTGAAATAATAAAGTCTATCTGGCTGCAAATATAGCGTAATTTTTTTGTTTTTGCAAGAAAATTGCATATAAAATAAATCGCGTTTGACATTTTGCACGTGAAACCAATGCTTTTAGCGCAAAGTGTAAACGATACACCCGAAGAAAACGGGCAAGAATTGACAAAATGTCATTTTTTACCAAAACCAATAAACAAAAAGTAATCATTTATTTGTTTATTTATAACTATTTGCCTATCTTTGCACCCGAAAAGATGACAAAATGACAGCAAACTTCTAAATTAGGATAGCAGAATGAAAGAGAAAATCAGGTTTACCAAGATGCATGGTTGTGGCAACGACTACATTTATATAAATATAATGGAGTACGAGATTGCCGATCCGCAAGCAGCAGCCATCGTTTGGAGCAACCGCCATAAAGGTATCGGATCTGACGGACTTGTACTGATCGAC
>CACYZY010000030.1:0-417 GCA_902779085.1 uncultured Bacteroidales bacterium
TTCTGGAAGTTTTCCGCTGCCTTCTCATAGACGCGTGGGTCGTACTCGGAAGTGCCTTCGGGGAAATCAATCTCGGGCTTGATGATGTGATAAAGACTCATCTCGTTATCGCCAGCCTCAGCACGTGCCTCTTCTGAATCAAGCACGTCGTAGGGGCGACTCTCAACACGCTCCACCAATTGTTTCGGTGGGCGGATTCCTTTAAAGGGTTTGATTTTCATTGAACAGGGAAGATTAATGATTGAACTTTTTTAGAGGTTCTCCTTGATTTTCTGTATCATCTCCTGATATTCAGCATCAGAGAGATACACTTTACCCGGATTCATCTGGAACGTGCCGCCATAGTCGGGACCATCCACATATTTGGGAGCCAGATGAAAATGCAGGTGCGACAGTTTGTCGCTATAGGCACCATAG
>CACYZY010000030.1:473-2566 GCA_902779085.1 uncultured Bacteroidales bacterium
CGGATAGCTCGCAAATCTCTATCATCAAATCGTGCAATGTTTGGTTGTTGGTGCAGTAAAGACACTGCTTTGGATCACTTTGCATAGATTGTTTGTATTTAATATATACCTAATTTGTTGCAAAGATAAGAATTTCTATTGTAAATTAGAAATGATTCGCTAACAATTTCGTATATTTGTGAACTAAAATAACCTAATTATACAAAAATGGACTACAAACGTTTACTTACTATTAGCATGATTGCTGCATCAGTAACCACGATGCAAGCACAAAGTTTTGAAACAGCCCAGGAGGCAGTCACCAACATGGGTGTCGGATGGAATCTGGGAAACACCCTGGAGGCTCACGCGAAAAAGCCCAATCCCGACATAGACAGTTACTGGGGACAGGAAGGGCTGGAATCAGAGAACGACTGGGGACAGCCAAACACCAAGCCCGAAGTATTTAAAATGATGAAGGAGGCTGGATTCGGGGCTATCCGCATACCTGTCACATGGTATAACCACATGGATAAGGACGGCAATGTGAATGCAGAATGGATGGCCCGTGTGAAGCAAGTGGTTGACTATGCACTTGCAGAGGGGCTGTATTGCATCATCAACGTACACCATGACACCGGTGCTGACGAAGCTGGAACACATGTGTCATGGATAAAGGCAGAAGGTGCCAACTACGAAAAGAACAAGAGCAAATTCGAGAAACTATGGCTCCAAATAGCCACCAAATTCAAGGACTACGACCAGAAGCTGCTCTTCGAGAGCTATAACGAGATGCTGGATAAGTTCAGTTCCTGGAACTATGCCACCAGTAACAAGTCGGGTGGATATAATGAAACTGAAGCCATGGACGCCTACAAAGCCATCAACGACTACGCACAGAGTTTTGTAAACGTGGTGCGAGGCACTGAGGGCAACAATGGTGTGCGCAATTTGGTGGTGAACACTTATGGTGCCTGCTGTGGTGGCAAATGGGGTTCCAACGAACTTCCCATGGGTCCGATCAGAGAGATGAAACTGCCCGACGACGTGACCTCCAATCATCTCATCTTCCAGATTCACTCCTACCCCGGACTGAAACCAAACAACCTGGCTGCCATCAAGACCCAGGTGACCACCATGATGAGCGACCTGAAGACTATTCTTGCAGCCAAGGGTGCTCCCGTCATCGTAGGCGAATGGGGAACACTGAATGATGATAGCGACGTTAATTACAATAATAACAAGACCAACTATCTGGACTTCTGTAAGCACTTCGTGACTGAGGCTAAGAATAATGGCATCATCACTTTCTACTGGATGGGACTCTCTGACGGTTCGAATCGTTCGTTGCCGGTATTCCACCAGCCCGACTTGGCTGAAACCATTGTCAAAGCCTATCGTGGTTCAACTGAAGGATATAAATACCCTGTAAGAAGTGACATCATAGGCGACATCGTCACGGTTGTTGACTTCAAACAGCAATGGTCGGAAGTGTATCTCTATAACAATACCATCAACACAAACACCTATAAAGCCATAGAATTGGAACTGGATGCTGCACCTGAATCGGGCGTTCTGAAATTCAAAGTCTATAAAAGCAATGGTGACGGGGTGAATGTTGACATCACTTCAGCCAAGAGCAAAATGACATTTACATCGGCTATGGGCAATAATCTGCAGAAGGTAACGCTACAATGCTTTAGCAACACTTACCAGACTAAGGTTAAGAGTGCCTATCTCGTGAAGAATGACGACACGAAAGAACAGTTGTATCTCACTCCTTTCTGGGGATGTTCCGTCGATGAGACTGTCATAACAGCCATCAATCCTATCGTCTATGGCAAGACGAATGATGACAACCATCAGATTTACAACCTGCAAGGTCTGCGCGTAGATAATCCGCAACGGGGTATATACATCAAGAACGGAAAGAAATACATAGCCAAATAACAAAGAAAGCCTCCCAACAGTTGGGAGGCTTTTCTTTTGCTACTATATCAGTAATTTACTTATTGACCTGGAACTTGGTGTCGCCATCCTTGAAGAAGGCATTGATCTGCTTGGCAGCAGCGATACCGGCATTGATGTTGGCCTCGGCTGTCTGAGCACCCATC
>CACYZY010000031.1 GCA_902779085.1 uncultured Bacteroidales bacterium
CTCCACCTTGATGCCGTCCAGCATCTCGCGGTTGTCGAGTGTTGCGTAGTCAGGGTCGCCCTCGTTTGCGCCGAAGTAGATGGTCGAGTAAATGTAGAATGTGTCGAATTCCTTGGTGATCTCAGGAATCTTGTACCAATTGGACTCTTGGGAATAGTCGGTTGGTTTCTCCTTTACAACAGGGTTGTCGTTACTGTCACTGCATGAAGTGAGCACCGTTGTTGAGCCGCAGATGAGTGTGGCGGCAAGCATACACTTTTCCATTTTTCTCATGATTACAATTTTTATTTGTTACACATATTTATAATATTCGGATTGGATAGCATTGAATGCAAAGTTAGCAAATTCTCCCCAAAAAAGAATCACGGCCCATGTCTTGAACCGTGATTATTGCAGATTTAGTAACTATATTTGCTGATTTGGTAACTTTACGCTCTCACGCAATCTTTCATCCAGGCTGTCACCGACTTTCCCGTCTTGACCTTAATGACACGACAAAAAGTACTATAACTGCGGAAACCACTCTCCTGAGCCAACTGCTGGGCAGTGATATAGCGCTGGGAAGCTAAAGCCTCACGATAGAGACTGACGAAGTGATCGACGCGCAGATTGTTAATATAAGCATTGTAAGTCGTGCCCTGACTGGAGAAATACTGGCTGAGATAGAAACGGTTGGTGCCAATGGCTTTGGAAAGTTGGAGAAGGGTGAGGTCGTGCTGTAGATAGAGCTGCGTGTCTATGCAATACTTCTGCAGGAAAGGGCCATAGTCATTGTGAGTGGTCTGTTCCTGTGTGGTCACTGCTTCCTCATTGATAGACGACTGGGAGAAGCTCAGGTCGCTGAGCGTTTCCACT
The DNA here is from genome assembly GCA_902779085.1 of uncultured Bacteroidales bacterium. Classification (GTDB taxonomy): domain Bacteria; phylum Bacteroidota; class Bacteroidia; order Bacteroidales; family Bacteroidaceae; genus Bacteroides. The sequence goes on from CACYZY010000031.1 coordinate 856, forward strand.
CGCCACAGGAGATAGCAGATAAGTACAGCACTGACTGCCAACATGACATATATGAAAATCTGGTTTTCGTTGGTTAATGCATAGACAACGAATACCAGCAACACGATAGCCAACACCACGAAACTCTGCCACACCTCCTTGTGCTCCAGGTCGGCATAGTTATCGCGGAGCCAGCGACCGTATTGTCTTAACGCACGTACCATATATATAATTATGCCCATGCCCATCATCAGTAAGTAGAGATATAACACTGGCAGAAAGTCATAACTAAGAGTGGCAACGCACAATGCATTTCCTACAGCGAGTGGTACAAACATCACGGCAACAGGCCATATCGGTCGCCTGCGGTCTTGCAGCATAGCGAGCAATACGATGATCGCCAGAGGAAAAATCGTCATGCTGTCAAGCAATCCGCCTACAAGGTCACACAATCTGATGTCCTCGCTTGAGGAGAGGAAAAAGATCGGCATATACCACACGTGATTCAAAGCGAAGGCCGCAAGGAACACTGCTGTCCAGCGGCGAAGGTGTGCAGGCGTCTTTATGTCAGTAGCAAAGGCATTACCCCGACGGGACAGCAGATAACAGCTTGCCATCATGGCCATGGCTGTTACCACAGAATATAAGATAATAAAGAGCGTATCTTCCCGAATCTGATCGTACATGATTGATAAACGTTTGGCTGCAAAAGTACAACAATTTTGGGAATTTGCGGCATGATTGCCTCATCTTTTTACATTATGCAATTTGCATAATGCAAGTTAAATAATCCAAAATAAATAATGATTCAAAATTAATTCCTTGCATCTTTTAGAAAGAATGCCTATATTTGCAGGCAAAACGCTTAATTATGAATCCATTTATTACTACTGGTAAAATCCCAGCAGAACTATTCTGCGATAGGAAAGAGGAATCAAAACGCCTTCTCCAAAGCCTTACTAATGGAGCAAATGTGGTCCTCATGGCACCTCGCCGTGTAGGGAAGACGCAGCTCATGTATTACTGTTTTGACAAACATACCATCAGCGATAATTACATAACCTTCTTTATAGATATCTTGAAGACATCCAGTTTGCAGGAATTCACCTACGAACTGGGCAAAGCTGATCCTGTAACGGCCCTTCCTACCTTTGGTATAGCTATCGGCGACATTCAGAATCCCACTTACTCTTTAGAGGAGATTTTCCGAACCTTAGAAAGCGCAGGTAAAAAATGCCTTGTTGCCATTGACGAATTCCAACAAATCACTAATTATCCAGAAAAAAACATAGAGGCAGAGCTTCGTTCGCACATTCAGAAACTGACCAATACACAGTTTATCTTCTCTGGAAGTGAGCGTCATCTGTTAGAAGAGATGTTCCGCGACTCTGCACGACCATTCTATAACAGCGCTGATATTCAGAGTCTTGAAGTCATCGAAGAGAAAAAATATACCGAGTTTGTTCAGCATCATTTTCTTGCCAACGGGAAACGGATCTC
>CACYZY010000032.1 GCA_902779085.1 uncultured Bacteroidales bacterium
ATTAGTAGTGTGCATGATGTTGATGCCCCTGATTGTATCAGCTCAGGAAAAGCAAAATCAACGCCAAGTCTATGAAAAGGCAGAAGAAGCTTATCAGATCGGTCAACTTGACCAGGCCATAGATTTGCTGGAGGATCATCTCAATGATTTCAGTGGTAATCTCCGTCAAAGTGCTCTTCGACTGGTATCTATTTGTTATCTCGCACAAGATGACAAAGAGTCTTCTGAGAAATATGCCCGTTTGCTGCTGAGTATCAATCCTTATTATACATCTGTACAGGATCCTATCCGCTTCGAAGATATGATAGCCCTGCTTAAGTCGGGTCGCAGCCCTGTACCCGTCACTGTCATCACCCGCGAGATGATTGACCAGCTCAGCAACAACAAAAGCATCGGGCAAATCCTTGCCACCTATGTGCCTGGTTTGAATGAAGTCTCAGCCTATTCCATTTCGAACGCAGCCATGCACGGTGTCTATACGACCAGTCAGGAAAAGATCCTGGTGATGGAGAACGGTCACCGCCTGAATTTGCGAGCCACTAATAACGGCAAACTCGACTACACCATTAGTACTGAGAAGATTGATCACATTGAGATTCTGCGCGGACCAGCTTCTTCTCTGTATGGAAATGTGGCTTTGACCGCTGTGGTGAATATCATCACGAAGAACGGACGCGAGATAAATGGGGTCAAGGGTAAGTACGGCTATGGTTCGTACGGCACACATCGTGCCGATTTTATCGCCGGCACCACCCTATTGGATGCCGATGTCATGGCATGGGCCTCTATCTATACTTCTCAAGGCAAGAAAGTTGACATCCCAAGAGGTTCCGACTACTCCATAACCCAACACGACGGCTATGCCTATATTGGAGGCTATGCGGACAAGCCATCTTATGACATCGGTTTCAACATCAAACTGAAGGATTTCAATTTCATGTTTAATATGAAAAACGGCAAACAGGTACCACAGTATTCCTGGTATGCACAGACCTACGACTATGATTCATATCGTACCATAGATGGTAATAAGCCAGGTTATACCCTCAATGAAAAGCACGTTGAGTTGGGCTATACCAAAGGACTAGGTAAAGTCAACCTCAATATTTCAGCCTACGGTGACTGGTTCAACGTACAAGACTATATGCCAATATCCGACGATTCTATGCAAGTTCCCGTGTTTGACTATGATGGCAATATTATTGATAAGAGGACGACAACTGCTGTGTTTCAGGATGTGCCTTTTCAGGAATACACGATTGGTGCAATGGCAAAGACAGATGCCAACTATACGCTTGGAAACATGAAAGGTAATATCCTAGTGGGCGCTCAATTCGAATATTTCAAGTTGTCAAGCAATGAGTTTCATATGGGTAATGACTATACCAAGATCTTTGTTACTTACCCTGAATCCAAGGGCATGCTACGTGTTGGTAGCGAGAAAAGTTTTTCTGCCTTTATTCAAGACAAGCACTATTTTACAAAACAAATCATTCTTAATGCAGGCCTACGATATGATTATAAATATCGTGTTAACGGGAAAAGTGTTTCAGCCGTGTCTCCTCGTGTGGCCTTCATCTATTATCCCAATGAAGCGTTCACCACTAAATTGTCTTACTCACGTGCCTTTGTGGATGCGCCGTATTATACTCGTTTTAATACTTCCAACGCTTACCGAGGTAGTGAAAACCTCATGCCTGAATTCATGAGTGCTTTCCAGCTTGACTTTATGGGAAAGATTAACAACTGGCATCTTGTGTATGACGTTAACTTCTTCTATAACAATTTGACAGATATTGTTGTCAATAACCCGAGCAATGACCCGGATGCACCCAAATTCATCAATTCTGGTAGTTTGAAAGTAGCCGGTGCAGAGGCCGAACTGAATTTCAGTATTCCATCTTTCAGAGTTGATGCCAACATGACCTATTTGCGCCCGCTGGAAGCTGAAGGCTATTACTACACTGACCACCAGATATACAGCATCCCAGCATTCACTGCCAATCTGATATTCAGCAAACGCCTTGTGAACGCC
>CACYZY010000033.1 GCA_902779085.1 uncultured Bacteroidales bacterium
GGCATCGTCTGTTCCAATGACAGAGCGTCAGACACAGATGCTCAATCTGTTCCTTGACGGCTACGAGGCAAAGATAACATCCAAGACATGGGCAACATTAGCAAAGTGCTCGAAAGACACGGCCATACGCGACATACAGGACTTGGTTGACAAGAACATCCTGAGAGAGGACATTCCTGGAGCCAAACGCCCAAGTTACTCCATTGTTTATGATGCAGAGGATTTGACGCAATTCTTCACAGAAGTAAGCATTACTGAAGAAAATGGTATTCCGTATCTCAATGCATTATATAAAGGTAAGAAACCTATCTGCGAAAGAGTTTTGAAACTTGATGCTGACCGATACCAAAAAGGAGATTTGCCATTGTCCAACCTGCTCAGTAAATACTGCTCGTATATCGTTGCAAACAATAGAGAATAGTTCAATAAACAGAAAAATCGGAATTTATGGAAATCAATAATAGACCCAACCCCAATGAGGCTTTTCCGAATCCGAAGATTCCAAGCCTCTGCTTCATCAAGAACGTGGTGAAGCGATTATACCTACTATGACGATGTGGATGGTGCTGACCAGTTTGAGAAGCACGTCACGCATTTCTACGATTTTATAGGTGACAAGCTGATTATCGGTAAGTTCTGTGCCATTGCCAAGGGTGTGGAGTTTGTAATGAACGGTGCCAATCACAGGATGGACTGCGCTACAACTTATCCGTTCTACATCATGGGTGGTGACTGGGGAAGTGCCATTGCACCAGTCAAAGATGAATTGCCGCTGAAGGGAGATACCGTCATAGGCAATGATGTATGGATCGGTCAGAACGTGACGGTGATGCCTGGTATCCATATCGGCGACGGAGCCATTATCGGAACAAACTCGGTGGTGGCAAAGGATATTCCACCTTATTCTATTGCTGTTGGGAATCCATGTCGAGTCGTCAGAAAACGCTTCGATGACGAACTGATAGAATTGTTGCTTAAACTCAGGTGGTGGGACAAAAGCATCGAGGAAATAGAAAGCCTCATGCCTATATTATCTTGTGGCGACTTGGAAAAGGTAAAGGCAGTACTGAAGGCAAGACTATGATTATTCTGATAACAGGTGTATACAGCTTGGCAAGACCGTTGTGACAGCAAACAATTAAAATAACAATATTCAAAATAAAGCAATCAAATATGAAGTACCCATGTGAGAACTGCAAGCTACGTGCTGCGTATGACAAGAACCCGAAATCGTTAATCGGACGTTTCTGGCGTTGGCAGATCAACTTCTGTCCCAGCTGGCGAGGCTACTTTAAGTCGCTGCCACATGAGAAACAGGAAGAGATTCGCAAGAAGTATGATTTTTGGAAGTATCAATGATTTAATTTGATAGGAATATGAGTTACCTCAAGACATTTTTCCGTTTGTTGCTGGGTCTGTTTATGACCTATGCAGGTTTTAGTCATCTGACATTCAACCGTCAGGAGTTTGTGGCGCAGGTGCCCACATGGCTACAATTCAGTGAAGGCTTTACCGATTTCGTGGTACTGGCATCGGGCGTAGTGGAGATTGCACTTGGTCTTGGTATGCTACTGTTGTGGAAGAAAAAGGCAGTTGTTGGTGCACTGTTGGCATTCTTTTATGTCGCCATCTTCCCTGGCAATATCAACCAGTACGTCAATCACATTGATGCCTTTGGTCTCAACACCGACAATCTGCGTCTTATCCGTCTGTTCATTCAGCCAGTCCTTATTTTCCTCGCTCTTTGGAGCACAGGAGGCTGGCAGCAGTTGAAAGAATGGTGGCAGTGTCTAACAAAGTCTAAGAAGGCATAAAATATGAGTATGCTCACCACTGTCCTGGCAATATTGGTGGCCTTGGAACATCTGTAGACGGAGGTATGGGAAACTTGCACCCCGTACTTCGACCGTCGCAACATCCATTTCTACATCAATAGTTTAGGATTCCATGCCGTCGAGTTCTTCAACGAGCATCATCCAGACCCGCACATGCTAGTGCAGTTTGACCAGGAAGACGGTCTGTTCAAGTTTGAAAAGAGAATGAAATAAATATGAGAAAAGCAAGCAGAGAGATGGATGCAGCCTTCGCATTGGAGGTGCTGGATAAGGCTCCATACGTGACAGTAAGCATGACGCGACCTGATGGGACTCCTTACGGGCTTCCTTTGTCGTTGGCTCGGACGGATGAGAAGACGTTCTATTTTCATTGTGCCTTGGAG
>CACYZY010000034.1 GCA_902779085.1 uncultured Bacteroidales bacterium
TACCGCAGAAACTCATGACGCTGGAGTAATTCAGGTTGTGGTTCTTAATAAACGGTATCGTTGTTTGAAGTGACTTCACTGCCTCACTTTTATGCTTAACCACAATCTCCTGGTTCTGCATCTTAACGTCTATATTCTCACGTACCACAGCATCTGGACTAAGCCATAGCGTAAGACCGACAATGAAACCGATACTGACCTGCCCTACAATTTTATATTTGCCTTTCAGACCTTCCTTGTTACGCCGGAAAATCTTGATATAGTCATCAAGAAATCCAAGGAATCCAAGCCATAAGGTGGTGACTATCATCAGGATCAGGTAAATATTACGGATACGACCCAGCAAAATAACGGGAAGTAGGATACTCACGATGATAACAACACCACCCATCGTTGGAACACCTTTTTTCTCTACACCAAAGGGGTCTATGCTTGGGTCACGCTCCGTTTCAAAGATTTTCTTACGTTTCATCCATTTGATAAAGCGCTCACCAAACCAAGCAGAGATTAACAGCGAAAAGATAAGCGTTAAAAGGGATCGGAACGAGATGTAAGACCACATGTGTGATCCTGGAATGTCGTATCGGTCGAGGAATCTAAACAAATAGTATAGCATAATTTCTCAAGTTTTTAAGCATTAAAGATTTCATGAACCACCTCTTTATCGTCGAAATGGTGTTTCACACCTTGAATCTCCTGATAATCTTCATGCCCCTTGCCGGCAATCAGAATCACATCCCCCTTCTCTGCCATCATACAAGCCGTACGAATAGCCTCGCGACGATCCACAATACTGATAACTTTCTTCATCTGCTTGTTATCGAGTCCTTCCAGCATATCGTTAATGATATCTTGGGGCTCCTCAAAACGGGGATTGTCGCTGGTAATGATAACCTTGTCGCTTTGTTTTACAGCTTCTTGCGCCATGAGTGGACGTTTTCCTTTATCGCGATTTCCGCCAGCGCCACAGACGGTAATGACTTTGCCTTTACCATCCAACACCTCATGTATGGCGTTAAGTACATTCTCTAAAGCGTCTGGCGTATGCGCATAGTCAACAATTGCAGTATATCCTTCTGGTGAGTGGATAGGCTCCAGACGTCCGTTAACACTTTTCAGTGTACTTAGGATAACCAGGATGTCCTCTGGTTTCTTGCCCAACATGACAGCTGCGCCATAAACAGCCAAAAGATTGCTTACATTAAATTTGCCAATAAACTGTACACCGACCTCTTTGCCGTTGATGTCAAGATACATACCTTCAAAATGACACTCAATAATCTTTGCCTTGAAGTCGGCCATGGTACGTGTGGAGTAGGTCTTGATCTGTGCTTTACAGTTCTGAACCATCACTGCACCATTCTTATCGTCGGCGTTGGTGATGGCAAATGCATCTTTATCAAGGCTGTCAAAGAAGGCTTTCTTTGCATTGCGGTAATTCTCAAAGGTCCCATGATAGTCTAGGTGGTCGCGTGTGAGGTTAGTAAAGATACCTCCTGTAAACCTCAGTCCGCCGATTCGTTTCTGGGCGATGGCATGACTGCTACATTCCATAAAGGCATACTCACAACCTGCTTCGACCATCTGAGCTAGCAGGTGATTTAATTCAATGGGGTCAGGTGTTGTGTGGTCAGCCGGGATTGCCTCACCTTCAATGTAGTTGCAGACGGTAGAGAGCAATCCGCATTTATGACCGAACTTCCTGAACATATTATATAATAAGGTGGCAATGGTAGTCTTACTCTCCGACATTGTCCTCTGTTGAGTCAACAGCGATGTATGTAATACCAGGTTCACGTCTGTTGGGGAAATATTCACAAAGCACAGCAACAGCTCCTTGCTCAATGGCCTTAGGTATAAATTTGTGCCCATCGGTCTGAGTGCCGGGAATAGCAACAAAGAGATGACCCTTCTCGATTTTTCGGGAGTCGATATTCACACCTGTAATCTCTACATCAATATCACCTAGGACATTGAGGACTTCTACATTTTTGAGCAGTTCATTCAGTTTCATATCTATAGTCTTTTATATTATTCCATATATAATTCACAGATCATACCCTCTTTGATGGCAGTTCCTGCATAAATGCTTTGTGACTTGACTTTACCTCGGCCATGTATTTTAGCTTTTACGCCACGCGCTTCTAGCTGATAGACAGCATCGCGAGCCCCCATACCGATAACATTGGGTATGATGCTATTGCTTGTCTTGGCTTGAGAAGTCGAAATTTTCTTTTTGACTCCAAGGCCATTCAGGATATAGTTGGCAGCTTCGATGTTACCACCTTTTACGTCAGGAATCAACTGAGAGGTGGAGTCACGAGCATCTTTGGCACTCCGTTTCAGATTCTGAGCCATGACTCCTTCTGCTATGCGATGAAAGACGACACCACTCATACCACCACCAGATGCCGGCAAACCTGATTTTTTGATACAGACAATACAGGTGTAACGCGGATC
>CACYZY010000035.1 GCA_902779085.1 uncultured Bacteroidales bacterium
CACAGCACAGTCAAGTCCAAATATCTTAGCAGCATATGAAAGTGCTGCGCCCCACTGGCCTGCGCCTGTTTCTGTCGTCACATTTGTTGTTCCTTCCTGTTTTGCATAATAGCATTGAGGAAGAGCAGAATTAATCTTATGCGATCCTAAAGGATTGGTCGACTCATTCTTAAAATATATATGGGCAGGAGTGTCAATAGCTTTCTCTAGTTCATAGGCACGAACCAAGGGCGTTGAACGATAAAACTTATATTTCTCAAGCACTTCCTCTGGAATATCAATCCAGCGATGCTCCATATCCAATTCCTGTTTTGAACATTCCTCTGGGAATATATGCGCCAGATCCTGCCAGGTAAGCGGCTGTTTGGTTGCCGGATGAATAGGAGGTAAAGGTTTGTTCGGCATATCAGCCAAAATGTTGTACCACTGTGTGGGAATCTCGTGTGAAGAATCCAGACCGTTGTACCTAAGAAAGCCAGGAAAAGGAAGATAAGTACCATCTGCGCACGCTTCGGACCTGACTTCTTGACAGGCACGGTAGCACTTTGTAGCGTGGTGAAGGCAGGAGTCTCCTGCTGAACCTTTGCTTCTGCCGCTTGCAACTGCTGAGCTAATGCGCTATAGGCATTGAACTGGAGTTGCATATCGTTCTCAAGGTCAGTCTGTTTACTACGGACACTTTCCAATACGATGTCTTGGTTAGCATCACTAAAACTGGCATAAAGTTGACGTGCCTTAACATATCTAGCCTTTGCTTCATCATAGATTTTACGAGTAAAAGCTAAATCAACCTTGGCTTTCTTTGTTCTATAATCTGTGATAAATTTCTGAAGACGACGCTGTACGGAATCTGCCATTGTTGCCGCTATCAGAGGGTCTTGATCGGTTACATTAATTGTAATAACCATCGTCTTTTTATCAACATCACAAACCACCTTCTTATTGATTGCCTGAGCGATAATCGTCTGTTCCTTAGTAAGTTCAAAGGTATTTACCTTATGCTGGTCAATAGTATCTTTCTCAGCCCCCAAGATAGATCCTAGAAGTTTAAATGGAGCAGATAAAACAGCTCCCCACCATGGACTCTTCTGTTCTTTGGCCATATAGTCATAATAGGTCATTATGCGTGTAGAGTCCTTCTTGTGGACAGGTACATTAAAAAGGCTCACTTTGAAGTCAACAGAATTCATAAGGTCTGGATACAACTGAGGACCTACTGCATCTACGCCATTGGCTGCAGTACCAACACCAAAGCCAAACCGACTGGCTAAAGCACTTAGAGAGCTACTTCCACGTGAATTTGACAACTCTGGAGCCAACATTACCTGACAACTATAATAGTTTGGAATACTGAGTGCATAGATACATGCCAATATGAAAGCTATGGGAAGCACTTTATAATATAAGCGCTTACGCTTCTTTATTGCTGCAAAAATCTGAGCAAAGTCAATTGAACTTTCCTCCTGCTCAGGGATAATATTTTTGTTCTCTTCAGGATTCATATTTCTCGATCTTCAACTAATTAAATTGTTTTATCAAGATGGTAACCATAGCGGCCATACTGAATACCGACTGGGCAATAGAAATCCACTGCTGAGTTCGAGCCGGGTCAGACTTTGGCTTTGTGGGCACAACAATCTCACAACCAGGTTCAATCTTTGCGCCATGCCCGACTTGTGCCATCGTACCATTCTGATAAATAACCCAAGTCTTGGTTTTTTTAGCATGGTTTCCATATCCACCAGCCTGGTTGATATAGTATTTGTAATTCTTACCGGCATGGTAAACAACCGTATTGGGATACATCACATTACCCGAGATCTTCACTGTTCCATTATATTCCGGAACTATCAGATTATCCCCCTCACGAAGTACGACATCGTACTCGCTGCCAGGATTCTCCAAAGCCTTGTCAAGATAAATACCTACAGTATAGGTATCACCCAAATCAAGCTGATTCATATCAGGTGTTACACCTCCAGCAGCCTTAATGGCATCGGTCAATCGTTGGGTCTTACTGGACAATGTCTGTTCGCCCTCAAATAAGACCTCACCACTCACTGTGATATTA
>CACYZY010000036.1 GCA_902779085.1 uncultured Bacteroidales bacterium
ATCGCTTACCTTTCCGTTGCGTATCACCACATTAGTTCCCCTCCTTATTGGCACCTCTGGTGTCAACAGGTTATCAGGCATGTGGTGTTCAAACACCAGCCCAAAACTTTTCTTTTTCATCAGACGAGCCAACTCCATCTGAATCTCTCCTCTCAGATTCTCGTCAGCTATGCGTTCTATGTATTGATCTATTGCAGCCATATTTCTTTTTAGTTTATATTTCATGCACCATTCTTAGTGCCCTCATGTCCTCTTCCATCTCTCTTTCCGTCTTCGAACCATCTTAAAGGTATAAGCTTGGCTCTTGTTGTTTACACAATCTCCAGAACCGAATTGAGTGGAATATTAACTTCCCAGTGACCCGAACGAGGGGAGCCGGTTCGGGATATATAACCTTTTTGTTTCATGTCGGCAATTTCTCTTTCCAATGTGCGTTTCTTTACCGCCAATTTTGTCGCCAATTGATTGACAGAAATCGCACAATCCACCCGAATTGAATCTATTATATTATATCTTTCTGAAACTCAGTTAATTCAATTATAGGAATATCACCGCCATTTTTACCGCCATTTTTACCGCCAATATCACCGCCATTCTCGGTAACATAGTTTTGGACGACTTTCACATCTACCTTGAATGCTGTGATTAGATGCACATCAAACTCAGCAGGGGGATTGCCATTCTCTTTCAAGTCCGCCTGGACTTGTCCTACACCGCGATTGAACATGTTGACATAGCCCATTGTCTTCATGGCACTGGCTATGAGAGGATTGCGATAGTCGTTCACGCTGGGAAAATTCTCGGGGCGTGCATTACCATACAGCCCTCCTGCATTCAAAATTTCTAAATGCCCTGCATACTCATAGAAACGCAGCGGTGTATTACTCTGCAGATCACGGTGCATGCAGGCATTGAGTAATAGCTCTCGAATGGCCGTGTAGGGGTAGTTGCTGACCATCTCCTCGCGTAGTATGGAAACGAATACGGGCTTCTTCTTAATGACTGACAATTCCAGCAGTGATTCCAGACGTGGTAGCAGTTCGCAATAATTGCCTTCCAACTGCATCTCATTCTCAACCTCACTTGTTACATCCTCTCCCTTGAAGCAAACATACTGCACGTACAGGCCAGGCATGAAACGTCGCGGCTTCATACCAAATAGTGCGATGGCGCCGTAGGTGGGGCATTGATGCTCTGTGTCATACATGCCAACGGCAGACATCTGTTCCTCAATCGGACGAGTGTCGGACTCAACTAATTCTTTACCTAATAGCGGTATCAGATATTTTGTTCGAAGCGAATCTGTGTTAATATCATTGAGTTTGGCTGCAAAACAGGGAGTGGCATCAAAGGAAGCCATAAATGACATCCTGCGTTCTGCCAAAATTCGTTCTTCAGCTTCTGTAGCTATATCACGCCTTGGGCCTATACGTATGAAGCAACGACCACGATAACGCACAGGAGGCAAATCGGACGGACTCACCTCGGCCACCAGAAGGTCACCTTCAGGAAATGTGAACCTATCGACGCTCATCACAGGAATGGGCAATATGTTGCCGTTGCTTCGGATGGCTGCTATCTTCTTCAGCAGATCATCCGTTACCTTAAGCCCCGACAGTTCCCCGTTGTCGTGGGCACCCAGTATCAAGTAACCTTTCTTGCGCGAGTTGGGTAGGTCGTTGGCAAACGCACAGATAGCCTCTTGGAACTTATCCATATCGCCAGTTGATATGGTGCGCTCTACACGATAGGTTTCCGTGCTATGCAGCAGTTCTTGTATTTCGTCTTTTGTTATCATTTGTTGTATTTCAATTCTTAAATTGCCATCCTTGCTTTAACTTATTTGTCTAGTTCTTCAAACCTGACGAGGTCTTTTAAATCCACATCAAGTAATCTTGTTATCTTCATTAGCATTTCTAATGGGGGCTGTGACGAGTTGGTACACCATTTGGACACGGTTGTTGGCGAACAGCCCAACTCTTTGGAAAGCCAAAGATTGGACTTCTTCTTTTCCGCCAATATAACTTTTAAGCGATTGAGATCTTTGTTA
>CACYZY010000037.1 GCA_902779085.1 uncultured Bacteroidales bacterium
AATAGCAGAGATGGACTATTACGATTTATCTCCGACACCGCCCGTATTCCAGCATTTCGACCTCATTGCAGGCGAGGTTGGACAAGGTTTCGTAGGCGAGAGATACAAGAAATTGCGATGCTCGCAGAAGTAGATGCCCTGCCAGGTGCCGAGATTCAAACGTCCGTCGGTAATGGAATTTCATAAACTATTTTAATAATTGCGGCAAAAATAGCAAATTTGCGGCAAAATAAGTAACTTTGCCCTTAGTTTTAATATGTTTTGTTATATGATAGACCAAATTATAGACTATAACAAGGACTTTGTGGCTCGGAAGGGCTATGAGAAGTATCTGACCGACAAATACCCTGACAAGAAACTGGCCGTACTCTCTTGTATGGACACCAGACTAACAGAACTGCTCCCTGCTGCTTTGGGGTTGAAGAATGGTGATGCCAAGATTATCAAGAACGCTGGAGGCTTGGTGATTTCTGCTTTCGATTCTGCCATGCGTAGCTTGATAGTAGCCATCTACGAGTTAGGTGTGGAGGAAATTATGGTTGTCGCACACTCGCATTGCGGAGCTTGCCACATGAGTTACGATCACTTCCATCATGAGATGATTGCCCGTGGCGTGACAGATAAAACACTCGATACCATCCGCAAATGTGGCATTGACCTCGACCAGTGGTTGGAGGGTTTCAAGGACACACCGACCTCCGTCCGTAAGACCGTTGAGACCATCAAGACCCATCCGCTCGTTCCAAAAGACATAGTAGTCAGGGGCTTCATTATTGATTCAGAAATTGGCGAGTTGGAGGAAATAAACTGATGGACTACCTACCGAAGGACCCTGCGATACTAGTTTCAAGCGTCAACATGCTTCTGAGAGACGAAGAGTTTGACAGTCTCGAATCACTATGCTATGCCTTCAGCAGAGAAACCAAGGAAATTAAGGACTATCTCATGAAGTACGGCTTCGTATGGAGTGAGCATCAGAAACAATTCAGACCCATCGGCTACGATCAATGAAATCTAAATACATTTTTTGAAATCAAATAAGAAGATGAAAGAGATCAACTACAAAGACATGAAATTTAATCCGTTCAACCTCATTGGCGGTGAATGGATGCTGATAACGGCTGGTGACGAGAACAGCTGCAACACGATGACTGCCTCATGGGGGCATCTTGGTTGCCTGTGGGGTAACAACGATCCTTCGGCAGTGGTTTACATTCGTGAATCTCGTTATACCAAGGAGTTTGTCGATGAGGAGCCTTATTTCTCGCTCTGTGTCATGGACAAGTCGTTCAAGAAGCAGATGGCCTATCTGGGCAGCACGTCAGGACGTGACGAGGACAAGATAGCCAAGGCTGCCGCAGAGATCCAGCCAAGTGGCATCATCTATCAGGAAACCATCGACCAGAGTTATCCGCAGGGTGACTATCACACCATGTACGTCGGTAAGATCGAGAAGGTGCTGGTGAGGGATGATGAGTATCTGAAATAATAGATAAATAAATCGGAATTTATAGTTATGACTAGAGAAGAATCAAAAGCACGTAATGCATTGGAGAAGGTCTCAAATAAGTGTAGGAAACAAGTTGCAAAGAAGTTTGGTTGGAAACAAAGTGGCTATCTCAATTGGAGAATAGATTCAGGCTATTATTTCAGCTTGTGTCATTTGGTCTTGGAACAGGTTGAGCTTTCCGTGAAGCCATACTTCATTGATGACCTATGGTGGGACATATTTGAGATGCCAGAAAACAAACAAGCACCTAAAAGCTTAAGAGGTAATGGAGCTTTTGCTGTTTCAGATGTAAAATTAAAGGAGTACGCTGTCTTTGATACAGCCAAAATTCCAGTTTATACAGAAGATGATGTGATTGCCCGATGGGAAAGCACGTTCAGTACTGTAGAAGCAGACATTGCCCATTTCCTCAGCGAGAACCCCAATCCAGATAGTTTTTGCCCATCTGGAAGAACGAACCGCATTTACGATCTAATGATGGATATACACTCAGGAAACACCAAACAAGCTTTGGAAAGAATTGAGTATTTTAAGTCGCACAATTTTGGCAGTGGCTACGAAGGCCCTAAAGGTGATGCTTATGGCTACATTGAGAGATGGTGTAAGAAGTAAATTCCAATTTATCTGCATAAAAATATGTACAGCTTAACATACAAGGTAACAACAAGCACCTGCGACAGCGAAGGAAAGCTGAAACTCTATTCCGCTCTCCAGATGATGCAGGACTGCTCAGAGATGTGGATTGACAGCGAACCGGGCGTAAAGCGGTATTTCGCTGAGCAGAACATGGCACAACTCCTAGCAACACGCCAGGTTGAAATCGTCCGAGTGCCAGAATTCAAAGAGGAACTGACGGTGACAACCTCCGTCTATGGCATGAAGCCTATGTTCGGATTCCGCAACACCTTTATCTATGATGCAGAAGGCAAGCCTTGCTACAAGACATGGAGCATGGGAGCATTCGTTGACAAGGTGGCGGGCAAAGTGTGGACGATGCGACTATACAATTAATGACGCTGGAACCACAACTGAATATGAACTACAAAGACCGCCGCATCATTCTGCCTAAGACTGAAGGTGAAGTGCTGGAGCCGATTAAGGTGCTTCGTGCCGACATCGATTACAACAAGCATCTGAACAATGCCAACTATGTCCGTATAGCGATGGAACTGTTGCCGGAGAATTTTGTGGTGAATGGCTTACGGGTAGAATACCGGGTAGCTGCCAAACTTGGTGATTGTCTGATTCCCACTATATACAAAACAGCTGACGGCATCATTGTTTCCCTGTCTATAGAGAGTGAGGTGAGTGCCATCATTGAGTTTACATAAATTATGCCCAAAGCACGCAACAAGGCAGCCTGCAATTGACTATTGTAAGGAACACGGGGACAAATGGTATTGAGCGTATGACACAGACAATAGTATATATCTTAATTGTGATCAATGTCATAACTTTCCTGATCTATGGCATTGACAAGTGGAAGGCCAAGCAGGGCAGTTGGCGCATATCAGAGGCAACCTTGCTATTACTTGCTATCATTGGTGGCTGCATCGACGCATTGTTGGGCATGCAAGTCTAGCACCACAAGACGATGCACAAGAAGTTCAAATATGGACTTCCTCTGATTCTGTCAGCTCAAATTGCACTCATGTATATGATAAGCGAGAAATAGAGATTCCATGACGCTGACCTACATCTTCCATAGCGGCTTTGTGCTCGAAACGGAGCAGTCCATCCTAGTATTCGACTACTGGATGGATCCCAGTGGTGTGATGGATGGTGTGCTAAGGAGCGAGAAGCCCATGTATGTTTTCTCCAGCCACTTCCACGAAGACCATTTTACGAAGGAAATCTTTGAGTGGAAGAAGCTGCGTGAAGGTATCACCTACATTCTCTCCAAGGATATCTACAAACATCGGAGAGCCAGCAAGGAGGATGCTGACGTATGGTTGGCAAAAGGTGGTATATGGTCTGACGATACCATATCCGTATGGGCATTAGGC
>CACYZY010000038.1 GCA_902779085.1 uncultured Bacteroidales bacterium
AATCCAAGGATATATCAAGAGGTTATCACCAATTCCGATTTCAACAGTGGTAGGATATCCTGACTCTACCAGCATAACATCAAGAAAAGCAGAATCGAGAACAATGTCACGATGGTTACTAACAAATGTAAAGCGATCATCCGACTTTGAGATGACACTCGACAACATCTTGTCGTCAAAGGAGCATCCGTCAGTATGCCTCTGCATAATGAGTTTGACGACAGGCTTCATAAAACGTTTCTGGAAGCCAAGCGGTGTCCGTACCCCTAAAAAGGCCATACGCAACAAACCATTACGCAACGACTTGGGTAGCCAAGGCACAAACCCTTTCAACACCAAGGCGAACTGACGGTCATCCAATAATTCATTGAATGCCTGCTGCATCTCCTCTGGCTCATACGGCCGGATCTCATCAAACTCTTGCGGTACTTTCTTGCGGTACTTTCATTTACTTAAACTGATTTTCTACGATATCGGTCAACACATCTGCCATTGAGAGACCTGCAGCACGTACCTGCTGCGGAATGAAACTTGTGGCTGTCATACCTGGTGTGGTATTGACCTCAAGCATCGATATCTTACCCTCCTTTGAGACAATATAGTCAACACGGATGATGCCATTGCAATGCAGAATGTCATAGATGCTGGATGTGATACGGCTTACCCTATCTGTTACATCCTGTGGCAGACGAGCAGGAGTAATCTCCTGTACCTGACCATTATACTTGGCATCATAGTCAAAGAATTCATTAGAAGTCACCACCTCGGTAATCGGGAAAACGACTGTTTTATCTTGTGTCTTATAAATACCCTGTGTGATTTCCGTTCCCTCAAGCAGAGCCTCAACCATAATCTCAGGACTTTCCATCATCGCCTTACGAATAGCAGGAGCCAACTGGTCCTTATTCTTCACCTTAGACACGCCAAAAGAAGAACCGTCGGCAGCCGGCTTTACGAAACATGGCATACCTATCCGTTCCTCAATCTCATCATCGGATACCAGCTCTTCGTAGCCCTTACGGATCAACATGGAATCAGCCACGCTTACGCCATAAGCCCTCAGATAATTATTGAGAACAAACTTATCAAATGTCATCGCCTCAACCAATACGCCACTCGTGGAATATGGCAAGCCGATCAGGTCGAAATAGCCCTGAAGCAAGCCATTCTCACCTGGGGTTCCATGAATGGTGATATAGGCATAGTCGAAAAGACGGGCTTTTCCATTCTCGATAAACGAGAAATCATTGCGATCGATTTTTGCCGTAGTACCATCAGGCAACTCCACATGCCAATCCTGACCTTTGACATCTACGATATAAACATGATAGCGTTCCTTATCGAAGAAAGAAAAAAGACCTTGTGCTGAACGCAGCGACACATCATGCTCAGAAGAATCGCCACCACAAACAATTGCTATTGTTCTCTTTAAGTTTTTCATTGTTTTATCTTGCTTTAATTATTATTCTTTTACCTTTATATATTTCCGCCATTTATCTATCAGCGCCTTCATATCATCAGGCCACTCAGATGTAAAGTCCATCTGCACCCCATAGATCGGATGTACAAAACCCAGCGTCTTCGCATGAAGTGCCTGACGGGGACAGAGCTTAAAACAATTTTGGATATATGCCTTATAGCTGGCAGTCCGCTCAGCTCTGATCTGATGAGTACGCCCAGTCTCAAGGATGCATTCTACCAAAGTCGTATAGCCGTAACGTTCCAACACCTTGTAATGAGTGACCGCAGGCTTCCCTATCTCTGAATCAGGAGCAAAGACCTCCATGCGGAGACGATCTCTCGGATCACGTCCGATATTACCTTCTATACGTCCCTCGTCTTCTACGAAGTTTCCCCACACTAGAGCATTATAACTGCGATGAGTCGTTTTATTGAAGAACTGCTTTCCCAAAGATGTCTTGGCATCTGGAGTCTTAGCTGCCACAAGCAGACCACTTGTATCCTTATCAATGCGATGAACTAATCCGACCTCGGGATCATTCGGATCATAAGACGCCAGATCTTTCAGATGCCAGGCGATGGCGTTAACGAGAGTTCCATTGAAATTTCCACATCCAGGGTGAACAACCATCCCTGCCGGTTTATTGATGACCATCACATACTCATCCTCATAGACTACTTCAAGAGGAATTTCCTCGGGTTTGATCGTCGTATCGTAATGAGGGCGGTCAAGCATCAGCGTAATGACATCTCCCGGCCTTACCTTATAATTACTCTTAACTGGTTTGTCGTTTACATGGATAAAGCCAGCATCAGCAGCCTTCTGAATACGATTTCGACTTGAATGTGGTTGGTGTTCAGATAAGTATTTGTCTATTCGGACAGACTCCTGACCTTTGTCCACCTCCATCCGGAAG
>CACYZY010000039.1 GCA_902779085.1 uncultured Bacteroidales bacterium
TCTCCGACTGCATCACCAGTTATGATCTGAAGAAGCTGCCAGAGATGCTCGCCTATTATGAAAGCAAAGGCTGTGAGGTGAAGAAACTAATAGAGTACAAATGATTATCCTAATCATAAATACCAAGCTATTATATGCGCTATAGAGAAGAAGCAATCGAATGTGTAAAAGATCATGTTCTCCAGATACATAAGCAAATATATGCCAAGTATGAAGGGAATTTTGACAGGATCTATACAGAAGGGTACAACAACAAGTCCTATACGGGTAGGGTGATTGAGCCAGGGAAGGTATATGAACTGAGTTATCTGGAATGCACGTGCCCTAAGGTTAAATGTGGGCTGAGAAACCATCCGCAGCAGTGTGAGTGCTCAATACGATTCTTAGGGGAAGCGACCGCTGTACTTTCAGAATAACAAAGCATACATTCGAGTTAGGACAACAAATATAAGGAAATATATGATGAGAATAATAATAACAATAGCCCTGTTCGTGGCGACACTAGTAAGTGCACAGGGGGTCGAGGCACAAAACGGTTATATATCCCAGCAAGACAGTCTGCTTCAGGATTACGACTATTTCTTTAGTCAATTGGAGCAGATACATCCCGATCCCTATAGTGCTTTTGACGGGAAGGATGGGTTTGATAAGGCCGTGAAGCAGCTGAGAAATGAGCTGGCCAACCGCGACTCCTTGACACTTAACGAGATGCAGGTGGAAGTGACCAAACTGATATCCGCACTCCACGACGGACATACTTATATAGGGTATGATAAAGCACCAAAGAAAGTAGAAGACCAATGGGTACCGCTGAAATTTAAGGTTATTCCCAAAGGCATCATCGTCAACGGATATACTCCAGAACTGGAGTCCTTGAAGGGAGCGATGTTGTGCCAGGTGGAAGGTGAGCCATTAGAATCGGTACTTGATCGCCTCGACAAACTTGTTGTTTCTGAGAATCGCTATGGACTGATGGGTAATGCTTGCAGAAACATTGGCAACACGAACACCCTGCGACAACTATTCCCTACATTCAATAAAGAACAGGTCTCAATGAAGTTCCGCATGGCTAATGGCAAGGATACGCTCGTCAGTCTTCCCTTCTATCCCAACGGTCCATTTTGGGAAAACATTGTATGGACATCTACTGATGAACGTTTCCCACATAAGAACTTCGAATACCGCTTCATCGATGACAGCAAACAAACGATGGTGATGTGCATCAACTCTATAGTGAGTGCCGACATACCAAACCTCGAAAACTACGGCCTTAAATCGGATGTGATTGTGGCTGATGTCTTTGCCAAGATGTTACGTGAGATGAAGGCTGCCAATAGTTGGTGGTTGGACAATGATCATGTATGCTGCATTGTACGAACTTTATGGCAAGCGTTTCATGGATACCGACTTAGGCATGAACTTTGCCACCAAAGTATCGGATGGCTGGCTGAAGAAGAACAATACGACCTTAGAACAACTCAACCAGTATGGAGGAACATCGCTGAAGATGGGTGATTTCATTGAACGATCATCAAGCATCAGCAGTTTCGACTGGTTTATGTGTGCCGACAAGAGCATTCTCGAAGCACAAGACGGTGAACCCATCTACACGCCAAAAGAAATCTATGTGGTTACCGACGTGCAGACCTTCAGTTCCGCTTTCCATACCGCTTACATGCTGTGGAAGATGGGCGCCAAGGTGGTAGGCGTAACTTCCGGGCAGGCACCCAACACGTTTATGGAAGTTACACGATTCAAGTTGCCGAATACCGGTCTAGAATGCTCTGCCTCCAACTCACTCCAGAGTTGCTTCCCCACAGATCATCCTATGGCAAAGGCTTTCACCCCAGACATCCAACTGTCGTATGATGACTATCGCCAGTTCGACTTCAGTAAGGATGCAGAATTATTGTTTATCGAAAAGCTAAATTACAATGAAAATAGAAAAAAATAAGATATTCGTGTAGTTTTTCGTAACCGTACTGCGTCTAATGGGTGTAAAGATTCAAAAAACAGATGAGACAATGACAACATTAGAAAGACAGTTTGCGCAAATCGTAGCGGAACAAAAGAGCACCA